>JALHQH010000064.1 GCA_022842065.1 Caldilineaceae bacterium | reverse complement strand
TTGTCGGTGACGGTGTTATTGACGATAGTGCTGCTGCCACCAGTGGTGTAAATTCCTTCGCGTTGGTTGCCGGTGCTGTTGTTGCCGGTGAGGGTCATGGTACCATCGCGTGCAGTGATGCCGGACTGACTGTTGTTGGTGACGGTGTTGTTGCTAATGGTGACGGTACGGGCAGTAGAATCGGCATCGTAGTAGATGCCACTGTTGGTGTTATTATTGATGGTGTTGCCGGTGATGGTGGCTCTGCCATCGGTATGGTTGTACTCAATGCCGTGGCCGTTGCTGTTGCTGATGGTGTTGTTGGTGAGGGCAGCTTTGCCTTTGTTCCACACCATGATGCCGTTGGCATTGCTGTTGCGCACGATGACATGGTCAATCGTCGGTGATGCTGTCTCAATCCGAATGGCACCGTTGTTTGAGACGGTGGCACCACCACCGTATTCGACCACAGCATGTTGCAGCACCCCGCTGCTTAGTGGCGTAAAGTGGATGTATCCCCAGTCTCCCGCCGCCGGACTCACACTGTTCGACGTGAAGACAATCGGATTCCCCACCACACCCACTACATTCAACACCCCGTTTACAACAGTTAGCCCCCTCTTCGTGGTAAACTTTACTTGCGTACCCGGTTCAATCGTTAATATGGCACCGTCATCGATATAGATACTGCCCACAATGATATAGGGATTGCAGGCCGCTGTATTCCATGTTGTATTGGTCGTAATGGACCCAAGTATCGAACAAGCCGGATACGGTTGTGGAGGCGGTGGTTCGACTGGTGCTGGATTGGCCGTGGCGGGCACTGCGCGGATGGAACCATAATCAACAATGCTATAGGATGAGTCATCGATAAAGTGCCAGATGGAATTTTCCACGGCAAGCGCATTGACTGTCCCCCAGAAGTTATTTTCGACGTTGATAGTGGCGCGGGTGGCAGCGTTGGCATTGTAGAGGTTATTGCCCTGGCTACCGGTGTTACTGTGAATGTCATTGAGGTTGATGCGCGGCAAGCAGCCATCACAGAGATAGATACCACCGCCGGTGTTGTTGGTGATGTAGTTGTACTCAATAACCGTGATACCGTTGCCACCGAGAGAGATGCCGCCGCCTTTGGGTGCAGTGTTGCCGCTGACGGTGTTGTTGACGACTTGCACGTTGTTGCCGTAGCGAGCGTAGATGCCACCCCCTTCTTGGGTGGCAGTGTTGCCGGTAACGGTGTTGCCATCGATGGCTTGGGGGTACTGTGCATAGATGCCGCCACCACTATGAGCGGTATTGTTGCGGACGATGTTATTGCTGATGGTGGCAGTCGAGTTGGAACTGATGCCGCTGTTGTGATTGTCGGTGACGGTGTTATTGACGATAGTGCTGCTGCCACCAGTGGTGTAAATTCCTTCGCGTTGGTTGCCGGTGCTGTTGTTGCCGGTGAGGGTCATGGTACCATCGCGTGCAGTGATTCCGGACTGACTGTTGTTGGTGACGGTGTTGTTACTAATGGTGACGGTACGGGCAGTAGAATCGGCATCATAGTAGATGCCACTGTTGGTGTTATTATTGATGGTGTTGCCAGTGATGGTGGCGCTGCCATCGGTGTGGTTGTACTCAATGCCGTGGCCGTTGCTGTTGCTGATGGTGTTGTTGGTGAGGGCAGCTTTGCCTTTGTTCCACACCATGATGCCGTTGGCATTGCTGTTACGCACAATGACATGGTCAATGCTTGGTGATGTCCCTTCGATGCGAATGGCACCGTTGTTTGAGACGGTGGCACCACCCCCATATTCAACAACCGCATGTTGCAGCCCTCCGCTGCTCAGTGGCGTAAAGTGGATGTACCCCCAATTCCCAGCCGCCGGACTCACGCTGTTCGAGGTGAAGACAATCGGATTCCCCGCCACACCCACCGCATTCAAGACACCGTTGACAGTAAGTGACTTCTTGTCACTAAATTGTATACGGGTGCCGGGTTGGATGTTGAGAGTAACACCCTGGTTGACAATCAGGCTACCACCGACGATGTAGGGATTGCAGGAGGCTGGACTCCAGGTCGTGGTTTGGTCTATGAAACCGATAACTTCGCAAGCTTGGACGTTGGTGGTGTCAAGTTTTACCCCAAAATCAACATACACGCCTTCTGTTGCACGAGGCTTAGTGTTGGTGAGCTTGATGTAGTATGTGGTATTACCTTGAAGGCTACAACTCACCGTTGTTCCACCTTGTGTTCCATAGCCTTGACCAGCACAGACAGCCTGGGCAGCGTTAGTGCCACGCTGCAGCACAGCCGTAGCGTCGAAAACCTCTATCTTGATATCGGCATTGATTCCATTGTTTGCTGCCGTCGATAGAATATATGCTGCAGCACCACCAACCGGATGGGCAGGCGTGGTAGTGACCATATGGTCAATATCGCCATAAGGTAGCACTAAACGCTCTCTCCGGCCCCCGTTGGCTATCGGTATAGCGCCTGAATTTTCATTGTTGGCCTGTTCCGCTGGTTCGGGACCGATTAACGGCGTACGTGCGACAAAGGCAAGATGGATAAACTTTGAAGCTTCACCACGGGTAATTGGATTGTCTGAACGGAAGGTAGTGTCGCTGTATCCATTTGAAATGCCAAGTGCCTTAAGGCACTGAATGTCAGCATAGAATACATTGCTGGTGTTGACATCAGGAAAGGCTTGCGGCGCAGTAGGCAGACACTTGGCGGTTAGTTCGGGCGCAACTGCGGTTCCACCCCACTTGCGAAGGGTCTGAATCAGAACTTTTGCTACCTGACTGCGCGAGATTGGCTCATCGGGCTTAAAGTTGCCATCTGTATATCCCGATAAAACCTCAAAGTCAGTTAGATACTCTATATATGGATAGAAGATATTTTCAGATCCTACATCTGGATATGTAGGTGTTGGATAATCTTCCTTAATGGGCGTAAAACCAATGCCGCGCGCAACAATCTTGGCGAACTGACCGCGTGAGATAGATTCATCTGGCCGAAATGTGCCATCGCTGTAACCACTGACATAACCGCGCGATTTCATAGAGGCGATATAGCGGTAAAATTTGTGACTAAAAGGTACATCGGGAAACACATTGTTCCAACCAGTTGCAAACGCAGTGAGGTGAGCCATCTCCCCACGTTTGATTGAATCGCCTGGACGGAATGTAGTATCGACAATTGGCTGTCCGGCCGTTACTAGTATCTCTTTGAGTTTGCGGATATAAGAATAGTATGGATGTTCACAAGGAACATCTGTGAAGACCACTGTGCAGTCCGCTCCATACTGAGGATGTTCGATAATGTTGTTATCTTTTGCTGATACGGATAGAATAATCCATTTGGCGGCCAGTTCACGCGTCAGGGCTAAAGCTGGATAGAACTGATTGTTGGCACCATCGTCAATTTCCAGATCTCGCAGCCGCATAATGTCGGCATAGTGCGCATGGGTTGAAATCACATCTGTGAAGGCTATTACTGGCAGGGGATCGGCATCCAACTCATCTTCCATATAGTTGATACCGATCGCCCGGATGACTGCCGTCGCGGCCACAGATCGCAGGACAGTATCGTTGGGTCGGTAGGTTCCATTTTCTCCGGTGAGCGCGCCGATATAGGAGAGTGTTTCGATTGGTTCATAGTTTGGATGAGTTGCAGGCACATCTGAAAAACTAGTCATTCGACGAAATGGATCATCTGAAGATGAGTCAGAGGGTGATGTGGTTTGAGAAGACGTTAGATTTAGTACTGGAAACGCATAAGTTTGCACTTCCAGTATGCTACCATTAGGGTAAATTGTATAAGTATCCTCGTAAACAGAATTGCCAATGTGCCAACCTTTCGTAACCTTTGTCTTCTGAAAAAATTTTACTGTTGCATTATTGGGCAATGAGTATCCGTTATTACTAAATATGGTTCTCAATTCATCAGAAATAGCTTTTTGATCTAAAGTGGTTTTGAATTGTGCAGCAAGCGTAAAGATTAATTTAGGCTTATCAAATACTAAATTACCTTCAAACGTAAAAGGGGTTCGGGGTATGGAGAGGTGTAAGTGTTGTCCTTGAATTATTTGCCAACAATGCTTATGCTTATTTTCATCTGCTGGAGTCTCATAATTTTTTGAATTATAGGGTGTACCTAGCTCGGCCCCTTGTTTAATATCTTTTGGTAAACCACTAATAACAGAAGTATTCTCTAAATGCCAATAGATAAGCGTATCTGTAGAATTACTGGTACGAACTCGAAGTACAGTAACGGTTCCATCATCACACACCTTTGTCGCGTATCCCGATGCTGCACTAAGAACTTCTGTGGAAACGTTAAAATCCAATCCGTGTCCAGTTACCTGCCCAAAGCCGTCTCCACCATGCCAGTGCGGCCAGTAACGTGTAAGTACATAACTTTTATCATTAGCCCACGGTAGTTTGTAGGTATATTCCTGTTCAGACTGCGTAGCAGCAAGAGCGCGAAACTTAGATATGTTTTCCCTACTGTGACGTACGAAACTTGACCCAGATTCGGTTTCAGGAACTACTAAAAGTAATGATTCAAATTCTGGAGTGTTTTCAACAGCCATTCGCCATTGGTCTGTGTCAAGAATCAGCAGCGCTGTCTGAAACTCCTCATTGGCATCACTATGAAATATCTCGTCAATGTTAGTAACAGTGAATATGATAACACCCCATGTCTCATGCCACATGACGGCTGTGATCCACATATCACTACCAGACGATGACGACTGTTGCCAATCCGTCAATTCAGCAAGTAGAACTGATTTCGCTTCGTTAGGTAGTAACGCAAATTCGGGTGTTATAACTTCGATCGATTGGCTTTCTGGATCCACCCCCTGGATGGATGCTATGTCAGGATTACGCTGCGTCGCCTCAAGTTGATTTTGGCTATTTGTAATGATAGGCAAAAAGATGTTGGTGGCATCATCTTGCGCCAGCAGGGCAGTTTGTGGTATCCAATTAAAAATAGTTAATAGGATTAGGGCAAAGATTACTTTGTGATTCGTCATAGGACCTCTCGATAATAAATTGAATTAGGCACTTCATTGATCCTTGAAATTCATGAAGTGCCTAGGCTTATCTCTATTTGCAGGGTTATCATAAACATTGTTGCTCAACCACCCTGCGCGTGTAAGAGCAACAAATATCTATAATCTATCTCCTATTGAAATTGCCGCAGTTCTAGTCAGATTTCAATAGTGGAGACAAAGTGGGGTCACTTCTTCAACAAAATCCCTCGCTTTGACTGCTTCGCCGAACCACAATGGGGGCAGTTCTTCCCACTGCCATTGGCACAGGAACTACAATAGGTGCGATTACACTCTCGGCATTCATATACGTTTGTCGTCCACATGCCGGGGCGTTTGTTGCAATTGGGGCACTGCGGATAGGTCGCCATCGCCATCTCTCCTTACAAAATAATCGAATACCAAACAGAATCGTTTCTGCTTGCTGACGGGTATATGGTATACTGGAAAAATGCAGGGTGTACATGAATCGAGTGCGGTGGCGGCGTTGGGTCAAGCGTGGATGCAGTGGGCTATCGATGCAATCAGAACAGAAGCCAAGGGATCTGCCTGTTCTGTAAAGTGATTCATGTGTAGAATTAATGAAATGGTTGTCAAGATTATAAAAGTGTAAGTTATTGCTGTCACCAACCAAAGCGGCCACTTCGCACCCACCAAACCCACCAATCAGGTGAGAACCGACCAAACCCACCACCCATCATTTGTCCTATGGCTAATCCAATCCGTCTCTATCGTTTGACTGAGTTGCGTGAGCAAGCCAGCCTTACCCTGGCCGATATGGCCGAATGTTGTGGCTTACGGGGCAATCAGAGTCGTAAGGCTGTCAGCGCTTGGGAAGCCGGCACCTCGGTGCCGCGCGCCAATCGGCGTCTCCCCTTTGTGCGGTATCTCTGGCAGGATCTTCAGCTTTACAAAGAGCCTGCCACCTTCGATGAACTCTGGTCGATGCTCGTCGAAGAGTGGGGCTGGGAGCCACTGTCTCCGGAGGAACGGGCGCAACTGCTTGTCCCGGTGGTGACAACCGCAGGGCCGGGGGCAGGGGCGGTCGCAGGGTTGATCGCCGCGCCGGATGCGCAGGAGTCTGTTATGGCTGCTGCGCCGCAACAAGCCGAATCTGTGATCGTGCCGTCATCATCTACGCCAACGCCACCTTCTGTCGCTGAAGGGGTCCTCGCAGATCATGAAGCGGCTCCCCCAATCGTAGACCGGCACCAACGACGATTCATCTTCCTGCCGGATCGTCGTTGGCTGCTGGCTGGGGTAGCACTGCTTTTGTTGGCTTGGTTTGGTTGGCCGTATCTGTGGCCGGCACAGGGGGAAGTCTCTACCGTAGACGTCGTCGAAGCGGCGGTGGACACCAGCCTTGCTCTGCAAGCGTCGGCGACAGTGGCAACCAATCCCATCTCCACCACTGCCCCAATCAGCGACACGGTGGCCGCACCTCTTTTCAAGCCGATGCCGGATCAACCGCTTACGTTACGCAATGGTAGTTTTGAAGAAGGTACCGGCTTTGCGGGGTGGGCGCTCCATCAGGAATGTGCCTACGCCGTTCAAGACGATGCTGCCGGTGCCCATCAAGGAGCAAGATATCTCACAATCCGTAATCAACAACCCGGTTGTTACTCCTTCTATCAAGACCTCTTTGGTTCCCCAGCCGTGGGCACAACCGTGCGTGCGGCGATCTGGTTGCGTGCGCCGGCGGGGGATACGCGGCGTGGTCGGCTGACGCTTTGGGCACTCAGTGATCAGAAAGAAAAGGCTGAACGGCATTTTGCGGTTGCCAATGGGGCATGGACTTGTGTGGAGACCGTGCTCACGATCCAAGAAGCGGGGCATGAACAACTGCGCCTGGAACTTTACCTCGATTCGCATGACGGCCTTGCCTATCATGTCGACAGCGCCGCGTTGGGGCAAGGGACAGCAACGCTCTGCCCAGCACCGACATTAGCGATGGCCGATCTGCAAGTGGTCCAACCATCGGGGCTGATCTATGCGGGAGCCACCGTGGGCGTGGCGGCCGTCGTCCAAAATACGAGCCCAACCGATCTGCCGCAGGAAAGCTTTTTGCGCTATTGGATTGCGGAAACAGCCGATGGTGAGCCCCTTGATCCCGGTGCCAGTCGTCTGATGACCGTTCCCCCCTTGGCGGCGGGCGAGCGGCTGACGCTTCCCCATCTCGATCTCTACCTACCAATCAACCTGCCCCCCGATCAGCCAACGGAACAACCCTATTTTGTAGTTGTTGATGTTGGTCCTGACAACGACGCGCACGATTTTCGCCGTGGCTTTGATCGCGCCTCCCACCCTTTCACCGTCACCCCCTGCTCGCAAGGCACGCTCTACTGCGATGTCCCGACTGATCACTGGGCCGCGGCTGAGATCCAAGCCTGGTATGATGCGGGCATTAGCCAGGGCTGTCGCAGCGGTACCGAGCCCTTCCTCAATCGCCCCTTCTGCCCCGATGCGCTAGTGCAGCGCTGGATGATGGCGCTCTTCTTGTTCCGGCGGTTAGAAGGTAAGGATTATCAACCCACGAATGGCTATCAGGGATTGTTTGAAGATGTTCCTGAAGATTTTGACAGTCATAAGAGCGCGCTCCGCATTGAAGCATTGACGACCAAACGGGTTGACTTAATGAGTGAAGCCTGTCCGCCACGCGGTGAACATCGTCGCTTCTGCCCCAATGATCCCATCCGCCGCGTCGATTTTGCCCGTGCCTTAGCCGAGTTACAGCGCTGGGATCTCACCCCGGTCGCAGGCACCCTCTTTGCCGACATGACTGCCGGCAGCGAGGAGGCCCGCATCGCCGAACAGATGGCCCAACAAGGCTATCTGCCGCAAGACGATAGCGACTGCCCGGCTGATGCTGGGTTGCCCCGTTTCTGTCCCGACGCACCCCTGCGCCGCGCTGCCGCCGCGGTGATGATGAGTCGGGCGCTGGGATTGGTTGCGCCTGCCCAATAGATCGCTGGCGGTGAGGCGATTACCTCTCGACCGCGTTGGTTAGCATAGACCTGGTATAGAAACAAGGGGTGCGTCCCAGAAAAGGGGTTAAGTGAGGTAGAATAAAGGAAATCGGAAAAAAGGCGAGCAAAAGGGGGAAGCAGATGGCACAAAAGGAAGAAGGGTTTAAAGAGTCAGCGGTGGCAATGTATGAGCGGCTGGTGGAATGGCGCAAGCAGAATCACGAAGCGAGTTTTGATGAGATAGCGGAGGAAGTGGGTCGTGAACGGCGGCGCTTGATGAGCGAGTTGGTGACCGAATTGGCCGTGCAACCGAAGCGGGAAGTGGAAGCGCTGGAAACGCAATGTCCGAAATGTGAAGGGGAAACGGAAGGGAAAGGCGCAAAGGAGCGCTGGGTCAACCACCGCGAGGGAGAAGCACGCTTGCAACGCGAATATCGCTACTGCGCAAAATGTGGCAGTGGCTTTTTCCCCCCTCGACCGGAAACTGCAACTGGCGAAACAAAGCTGGAGTCCTGAGACAATGCGGCAAGCAGTGCGGCTAGGCGTGGAGATCGCCTCGTATGAGCGGGCGGCCAAGACCTTTGCGGCGTTGACGGGGGTACCGATCTCCAAAAGCGCGTTACAACGACTGGTGCAGAGCGCGGGCAATGCGGTGGTCAATGCTGCCGAAGCAGAGGCGAACGCGCTGGTACAAGTGCCGAAAGCGGAAGCCGAAGTCGTCTGGCGTGCGATCCCCGCGCCAGACAGTGAGGTGATGGCAGTTTCTTCGGATGGAGTGATGGTCAACCTCATTGCTGAGGGCTGGAAAGAAGTCAAAGTCGTTAGTATCTCTGCGGTCGAACGCGGCGTTGATGCCGAAAGCGGGGAAGTCACCGTCAACCTTGCACATCACAGCTATCGCGCCGGCCTCTGGGATGCCGCAACGTTTACGAATCACCACTGGGCCGAAGCCTGCCGGCGCGGCCTCGAAAAGGCCAAAACGGTTGTCTGTATCAGCGATGGTGCCCCTTGGATTTGGGCCATGGTCTTTCTTTGTTTTAGTCGGCGTATCGAAATTCTCGACTGGTGGCATGCGGTGCAACGGCTCTGGGTGATTGCACAGGGCACCTTGTCACCCATTAATGCGGCCATCTGGGTGCAACAAGCCAAAGGCTGGTTGTCACGCAGTCAATTACGCTACCTGTTTCGGCAGACTCGCCTTCTTTATCCCCGCGGCACACCGCTGCCCGAACCGGTTCGCCAAGCCATTGCCTATCTTTTCCACAATCGACGACGCCTCGATTATGCCACCTTTCGCCAACGCGGGCTGCCGATTGGCAGTGGTACCATTGAGTCTGCTTGTAAGACCGTTGTCCAAGCACGCATGAAGCAAGCTGGTATGCGTTGGAGCCGCCACGGCGCTCAATCCATGATCGCCTTGCGTTGCCTCCTCCTCAGCGACCGCTGGGATGAGTTACACCCTTTCACTTAACCCCTTTTCTGGGACGCATCCGAAACAAGCAATTGCTTGTTTCTATACCAGGTCTATGCTACAATCAATTGATGAACATACACGGTTCGCTTCCTCAAAATGAATTGATATCAACCATTCGCCGTGTACAGAGCGGCTTGATGTGGAAACCGGGTAGTGCGGAGCGGCATTTGCAACAGCGGATTCGCCGGCGACATTTGCCCGCCACAGCCACGCTCGATGATTACGAAACGATCATCCAAACGATTACCCATCATGAAATGGCCCAAGTCTATCTTTTTTGGCACAACCACGTTCCTTATATTACACTGGTTGCAGATGTGGATGGGCGATCCTGGCTGGTTATGTTCGCATTGAGCGGCCTTTTGGAAAGCGCCTATATTGTGGAAAGACCGGACCGCTATCTGAACAAACCGGAATTTGAATACGTAGACCGATTGTCGAAGGTGATGTCTGATCATGACGAATGAAGAACGTATCTTTGCCTATGAAGTTGATACCGATTTTCTGGATATCAGCGGTATGGAATATATCGAGATGCTCTATAACCGTAGCGAAATTGCGGTAATTGAAGACTCGCTCTCAGCCGCACAAAAAGCACGTTTGGGCCAAGCGGATCGGCGCTTGCTCCGCGATGCGCCCCTGTTTTATGCCGCCATTCAACAAATTGCCAATCTGCAACAGTGGCGTGAGCGCGATAACCGGTCGCCGGAACAATGGTGGTGGTATCTAGATGTACTCACCGCCGCACCCACCATGTCGATAGAGAGACACATGGCTGTGCCTGTCTAAGTACACACGGACGATCCCGATTATCTGACATCGCAACCAAGAGAAATACCCGTGACAACCCATTAGACTGACTACCCCCGCTTCTGTCCCAACGACCCCCTCCGCCGCGCTGCCGCCGCGGTGATGATGAGTCAGGCGCTGGGGTTGGTTGCGCCGGCCCAATGATACAAACCACACGCCATGTGCAGATTGGCTACATCAAACCAGGATTGGCAGGTAACGTTCAACGAATGGTATAATCTTATTGATAGGTGCAAGGATAAGATTGGCTCGCTGGAAAGATATTTCGTTATGCAATATGATATTCTATTGACCAGACAACCAAATGATGGCTATCTGGCTCGCCCAATTCAGTTGCCGGAAATCGTGGTCACTGGCGTTGACGAGGCGGATGCCTTGACGCGTGTCCGTGCTGCAATTGTTGACAAGTATGCACAAAGCCGCGTTGTCCGCATTGATGTACCGATACCCGATGTCGCAACTGCTGATCCTTGGTTACGCTTTGCCGGTGAATGGGGCGATGAAGCGGAGTGGGCGCAATTTCAGACTGACATTGACGCTTTTCGCCAGGAGATCGATAGTCAACCCCAAACTCCTCATGAACAGTAGCCGTCATGCTTTATATTCTGGACACCGATCATATTTCCCTGCTTCAGCGCCAAAACGCGACTGTTACGCACCGTCTAAAGCAGCTTCCTTTGGACCAACGTGCTGTCACTGCAGTCACTCTCGCCGAACAGCTACAGGGGCGTCTAACTGCGTTTCGGCGGGGGAAAACTGAAGCGGAAGCTGGTCGTGCTTTGGGGCTTCTGCTACAGACCGTCGAGTTTTACCGCACACTTCAAATACTTCCCTATGATCATTTTGCTATCGCTGAATTTGCGCGGTTACGCCGCCGGAAAATCCGCATTGGCACACAAGATTTGCGGATTGCGGCGATTGCGTTGTGCAATGGCGCGATTATCGTCACGCGCAATATACGTGACTTTGGTCAGGTGCCTAGTGTAACTGTTGTTGATTGGTCATTGCCATTATAGGTTTTGTGCCTGGATCCCCTCTTTGGCATGGCTGCCCCTAGTTCTGGTTGAATTTGCAACTTGACTGGGATCTCTACCAAGTGCTACACTCGCCGACATCCTCTGCGAAGCCCTACCGCATCACCGGCGGCCAATAGACCGGCGCAACTGCTACCGGTCGCACGATAAAGGAAACCCACCGATGCCCACCAAACAACTCCTACCCGGCCTCTATGCCATCAACCTGGGCAATGTCAACGCATTCCTGCTTGATGGCGATGGCCTCACTCTGATCGACACCGGCTTTGCCGGCAGCGAAGGGAAGATTCTCCAAGCCGTCCACGAACTGGGCAAACAGCCGAGCGACATCCGCCAGATCCTGCTGACCCACTGCCATCCCGACCATGCGGGCAGTTTGGCGGCGCTGCAACAGGCGACCGGCGCGCCGGCCTATGCGCATGGGCTGGATGCGCCGGATATCCGTGCCGGCCACGTTTCCCATCCGCCAATTCCCACGCCTCGCTTATTACAACGGATCCTCTTCTGGATCTTTATCCGCAATTCATCGCCCAACTACCCGGCCGCGCCGATTGCCCATGAAATCAAGGATGGTGACAACTTGCCCTTTGCCGGCGGCATTCAGGTGATCCACACCCCTGGTCACAGTGCCGGCCACGTTGCCTACTATTGGCCGCAGCAAGGCGGGGTGCTCATCGCGGGTGACACCTGTAGCAACATGCCCTTCCTCGATTATAGTATTGTGTATGATGACCTGCCTCAGGCCAAACGCACGTTAGCGGCCCTGGCCCAGCGCGACTTTGGGGTTGTCTGTTTTGGGCATGGTGAGGCGCTTGTCAAAAACGCCAGCGCGCTCTTTCGCAAAAAGTGGGGCACCATGCGCTAGGCGGTACTGCTTTCGCCAAGCGCATTTTTTCATCCAACCGCAAAGGGAATCAGGCCTGCGTTTTTTCAACCAAAGGCTAGCTATAATTGTGTCTCGTCGATGCAGACCGCGCTAGGTTTGCAACGCGCGCTGGACTTTGGGTGTCAGCGCGCATGCTCCCCCAGAAGGCGAGCGCAGCTGATCCTCTTCAAACGCACCACGCAATGGTATAAACGTCTACTCCTCCCCCTTTGGCAGCTCTGTTTGCTGCTGGGCGTTCACGGTACGCTCTTGGCCCAACCGGCGACCACCGGCGAGAATGCGGTTCATCTGCTAGAAATTCGCGGTGTGATCAACCCACCGGTGGCCAACTATCTCCAACGCGCGTTGGCCGATGCGGCAGCGCAAAATGCGCGGCTAGTCGTGATCCAGCTCGACACACCAGGTGGTCTGGAATCTTCCACGCGTGAAATGACCCAAGCGCTGCTCGCATCCCCTGTCCCGGTGGTGATCTATGTGACACCCTCCGGTGCTCGCGCGGCGTCAGCCGGTCTCTTCCTATTGGTCGCCGGCCATGTGGCCGCGATGGCACCGAGCACCAACACCGGCGCGGCCCATCCGGTGAATGCCGGGGGTGGCGAAATTGACCCGGTGATGGCCGACAAGGTAGTGAATGACGCTGCGGCCACGATTCGTTCGCTGGCCACCGTGCGCGGGCGCAATGCCGAGTGGGCCGAACAGGCGGTGCGCGAAAATGTCTCCATCACCGAAAATGAAGCCGTAGACCTCAACATTGCCGACCTCACGGCGCGCGATCTGGACCATCTGCTGGCGCAGTTACAGGGGCGTACCCTGCAGACCGCCACCGGCGCAGTGACGCTGGATGTGGGCGACGCCCCGCGCTATGCAGCCCCGATGAACTTTGCCGAACAACTCCTGCATGTGATCAGCACCCCCGATATCGCCTTTATCCTATTGAGCATCGGCACGATTGGCCTGATTGCCGAGCTCTATAACCCCGGCACCTTTATCCCTGGCATCGCCGGGGTGATCTCCTTAATCTTCGCCTTTTTCGCCTTATAGAGAAAGCAGAGAAACATGGCACAACTGTGTACTGCGCATCCCCTGATGCGCAGTACACAGTTGTGCCAACTCTACATGTTTTCTCTATTAGGCAATCTGCCCACCAACTGGGCCGGCGTTGCGCTGATCATTTTGGCGATTGTGCTACTGGTGGCGGAATTGAACACCGATGCGACTGGCGTGCTGGGCACCGGCGCGACCGTTGCTTTTTTATTAGGTGGGTTACTGCTCTTCCGTCCCCTGGGGGTCGTCTCTCCCACGCTGCCCCAAATCGCGGTCGATCCTTGGATCTTGGGGATATCGACGGCGCTTTTTGCCGGGTTTATTCTGTTGGTGGTCGGCCAATTGGCGCGCACGCGCCGGGCACCGTTGCGCACTGGTTACGAGCATTACATTGGCCAGATCGCCACGGTCCATCGAGCGTTGACGCCGCGTGGGAGTGTCTGGTTTGAAGGGCAACTCTGGCACGCGACCGAACGTTCTGGGCAAAACGTGCCCGTGCAACAGCCCATGCGCATCGTTGACATTGATGGGCTGACACTGATCGTCGAGCCTGCGCCCAGCACCGTGCCGCCTGACCTGAAAATTGTCGCATAGTCGCGTGGTCTAGATGTCGCGTGATCGCGTCGTCAGGTACCTGCGACCACGCGACATCTAGACCACGCGACCGCTTTTCATAATGAGAAAGGAAGTGTAATGGAAAACTTGGGAAATATCGTTGTGATTGGCGCCGTGCTGTTTTTGGTGCTGATCGTGGCCGCACTGGCGATTCGGATCGTGCCGGAATATCAACGCATGGTTGTCTTTCGGCTGGGCCGTTCGCTAGATGCACGGGGGCCGGGGCTGATTTTTCTGATTCCCTTTGTCGACCGGGGGGTCAGCGTCGATCTGCGCGAAATCTTCTTTGATGTGGAGCCGCAGACCTGTATTACCAAAGACAATGCGCCGCTGTCAATTGATTTTCTGGTCTATATGAAGGTCGTCAATGCCTTACGCACGGTGCTGGAAGTGGAAGATTTTAAGGGGGCATCACGCGGCATTGCCATGACCACCTTGCGCGCACTCGTCGGTGATATGAATCTCGATGATGTGTTGGCGCGGCGCGATCAGCTTAACGAGTTGCTACAAGGCAAGCTGGATGATGTGACCAACCGCTGGGGCATCAAGGTGACAGCCGTGGAGATCCGCGAAATCATCCCGCCGCGCGAAATTCAAGACGCCATGAGTCGCCAGATGTCGGCTGAGCGTCATCGCCGCGCGGTGGTGACCGAGGCCGATGGCCAGCGCGAGGCCGCGGTGATTGTGGCCGAGGGCGATAAGCAGGCGCGTATTCTGCAAGCGCAGGGCCAACGCGAGTCCTCGATCCTGGAGGCGGAAGGCAATCGGCAGGCGGCCTTCCTGCAAGCGGAAGGCTATGCCCTGGGATTGGAGCGGATTAATGACACCGCCCAAACGATCGAAAGCAATACCATGAGCTTGCAATATCTGGACACACTCAAAGGGTTGGGCCAGAGTGCCGCGACCAAATTTGTGATTCCGCTCGAGTTTACCAACCTGCTCCAACCCTTGCTGCGCCATACACAGGATACCGCCCAAAAGGGGATAGCGGAATAGCGACTGGCCAGGGTGGTAACGCCGCGCCGCACTGCGGCAGCCGCGCACCATTCCCGCGCCCACGTTGCCTGTGCGTGCAAACGTGGCCATCCTGCTGCCAGTTCCCGTTATGCGTGGCTGCTTTATTGTGCTGCTGCTGAGCTTACGCGCTGCTGCCCAACACCCAGATAACCCTTTGCCGTCGCTTCATCGGCCAGCAGATCGGCGGCAGTACCGGTAAAGGCGATGCGCCCTTCGCGTAAGACATAGGCGTAATCACACCAGCGTAAGAGGCTGCGCGCGTTCTGCTCGACCACGGCCAAGGTAATACCACTGTCACAGAGGGTGCGCAGGGTTTTGAAGACTTCGGTGACCACAATCGGCGCTAGCCCGGCACTCGGTTCGTCGAGTAACATCATGCGTGGTTGGCCCAGCCAGCCAAGGGCAATTGCCACCATCTGGCGTTGGCCACCGCTCAACTGGCCGGCACGCTGACCTTGCTTTTCGGCGAGGATGGGGAAAAGCGTATAGGCCTCTTGCAGCCGCGTGGTTGCCTCAGTACGCCCCAACCGCCGCACCGCCATTTGCAGATTTTCGCGCACGGTCAATGCCGTAAAGAGGTTGGCCCGCTGTGGCACATAGGCAATGCCTTGCGCCCCGATCTGCTCGGTGGGCAAGGACAATAACGAATTTCCCGCCAGTTGCACATCACCACCAAAGATCTGGGTCAAGCCAAAGATGCTTTTGAGTAAGGTACTCTTGCCACTGCCATTGGGGCCGAGAATCGCAACAAATTGGCCGGCGGCTACCGTCATTGATAATTCATGCAGAATGTGTAACTTGCCGTAGCCGGCAGTCAGATTATTGATGGTTAACATAGATTGCTGCTCAGATTAGTCTTACAATCGAACGCGGATTTTACGGATTAGGCGGATAAAATCAGTGTAAATCTGCCAAATCCGTAAAATCCGCGTTCCATCATTCCCCAAAATAAACTTCACGCACCTGGTCATTGCGTTCAATCTCAGCTGGTGTCCCTGCGGCGATGATACGTCCCAGATGCATGACATAGAGATAATCGACAAAGGCAAAGAGGATCTCCAGCCGGTGTTCGACGATCAAAAAGGTGAGACCAGCCTGCTGTCGCCATTCGGCAATGCGCTCGAAGATGGTATAGGCCAAAGCAGGGGCCACGCCAGCAGTTGGCTCGTCAAGTAGCAACATCTTCGGCTCCCCCATCGACATACGACTGAGCGCCAGCAACTTCATCTGCCCACCCGAGAGATCAGCGGCAGAGTGATCATAATGGCCTTGCAGGTTGACCCCACTCAACAGCGTACGTGACCGATCCACCCCAGCTTTTTCCTGGGCCCACCAGCGCTGATGCCAAGGGGCCTGGGTTGGCGCTTCGCCGCGCTGGTCACGCACGGGTAACAACATGTTATCAAGCACACTCATCCGCTCAAAGAGGGCCGGCTCTTGAAAGCTACGTGCCAATCCGCTCTGAAAGATCGCTGCTGCTGGCTGGTTGGTAATTTCTGCCCCATCAAAGTGGATCGACCCGCCATCGGCGCGCAGCGACCCCGCCGTCACATTGAGCAACGTGCTCTTGCCACTGCCATTCGGCCCGATTAACCCAACAATCTGTCGGGGTGCGACCGTCAACGACACCTCGTCCACTGCGCGCAACCGCTCAAAGTTTTTACTTACCCCTTGTAATCGCAGCATAAGTTATCCCGTTAGTTTGTAAAGCGTAATGCGTAACCCGTAACTTCTTTTTAGTCGCCCGCAAAGACCCCATGTGCCCGCGTCGTCCGCCGCGGTTCTGGCAATAATCCCTGAGGCCGATAGCGCAACATCGCCAGCAGGATCAGGCCAAAGAGGATGTAGCGCACATAGTTGAACTCCCACTGAAGGCCCAGCATGTTGAGCTGAATCGCGCTGATCGCCGTCACCCGGTCGAGGATGGTCACTAACAGTGCGCCAAGCAGGGCACCCCGATTGTTGCCCAGCCCGCCGAGCACCACCATCACCCAGACATCCAGCGTCAAGCCGACTACATAGTCGTTGGCACTGGCATAACCCACGTTGACGACAAAAAAGACCCCGGCCAGCGCCGCCAACGCCGAGCCGATAAACATAATCTGCCCGCGTACACGGGCGGCATCCTTGCCCAGGCTGGCTGCGACCGTCTCATTTTCGCGCAACGCCTTGAGCAGCCGCCCATAGGGGGAACGCACCAGCCGTTCGCAATACCAATAACAGAGGCCGGCGACGACGAGGACAAGCGCCGCAAAGGCCGGTGCCGCCAGCCTGGGACCCAGAAATTGAAAGGGCTGCGCCAAGCCGGATAGCCCATTATGTGCGCAGATGATCGGCTCGTAGCCACGCACGATAATGCGCACAATCTCACTGCCCACCAGCAACACCAGGGCCAGATACCACTCATCCTTCAGCCGCAGCGCCGGGTAGGAAGCCAGGTAACCAACCACGCCGCCGATCACCATTGCCAGCAGCAGGGTGATCAGAAAGTTACTCCACCCCACCAGCGGCAGGGTGCGCATGATCTCGCCGCGCAGTTGCAGCGCCTGGCCCAAGCCAGAGCCACAAGGATAGATTCCTTCTCGCCCCGCCAGCAGTGGCAGCAGACGCGTATAAGTCATCCCCGCGGTATAGGCACCAAGCGAAACAAAGAGCGCCAGCCCATAGTTGGGAATCCCCGCCAGCCCATATTGCAGGTTGAGGCTCAGTGCCATAATCGCGGCAATGCCAAAGAGGGTCAGGAGGGTGATGGTGGTGGAGAGGAGGTCGAATTGCATAGGGTTATAATAATTAATTGAGAATTGACAATTGTGAATGGTTAATGCTCGTCACGCCGCGCTGCGGCGTGATGCAGTGGGGACACGCCGCGTCCAGCGTCCGCAACAAGCTCAACTGGCCTTCAGTCCACCCGGTCGCAGTAAGAGTACCAACACGATGATCAGGAAGGGAATCGCCGGCTTAAAGCTAAAGTCCAGCCCGATACTCTGATTCAGCAATTGCATGATCGTGTTTTCCGAGAAGGCAACCATATAGGCCCCCAGGATCGCACCGGTGAAGCTGGTCATGCCGCCAAGCACGGTGGCGGCAAAGACCGAGAGGATTGCCAGCCAGCCGACCAGCGGATCGACAAAGGTGTAGATCCCCCACAGCGCGCCGGCCACCCCGGCCAGCCCACCCACAATCAGCCACGTCAAGTCGTGAACTTGATCAACCGGAATGCCGATAATGCGGGCGAGGGTCAGGTTATCGGCCAGGGCGCGCATTTCGCGGCCCAAGTCGGTAAAATTGAGCAACAAGGTCAGCGCCAACACAAAGACGATACTCGTTGGCACCACCCAGAAAAAGATGTTGGTGAGCGTAACCCACTCGGTCTGCACCCAGATCGTTTGGGTCACGCCGATGCGTTTGTCGAAGAGGTCGAAGCGTTCGGCGAGTAGGAAAATCAGATAGCGCAGGATCAGCCCCAGCGCAAAGGAGGCCAGAATCATCGCATAGGGGGAAAGTTTGCGCGCGGCAAGGGGCCGAAAGACCAGCCGGTGGCCCAACCAGGCAACCAGCGCCGCCGCTACCAATGCCACTGTACAGACCACCAGCGGGTTACTCGACAGCCACAGCGAAGCCACCAGCGCCGCATAGGCCCCCACCGTGATCAGTTCGGCATGGGCAAAGTTGGGCAGCCGGATCACCGCCAGGGTCAAAGTCAACCCCACCGCCATCAGGGCATAGAGGCTGCCCACCTGAATGGTGCGCACCAGCGAATCGATTAGGAGTGCCGTCGACAAAAGCGCCTGCAATTCTATGGGTGGTGATGCGTGAAACGTAAAACGTGATGGGTAGGCACCGTTTACGTTTTATGTATCACGTTTTAGTTGGATGGGAGCAACCACGCGTCAGGGCGCGTTGTTGGTTAATGGGGTAGGTTCTATTATAAGAGCGAAGGGCCACTTTTTGCGAAATTTAGGAGCTTACGCGGGCGCGTGTAAGTATATTTAGGCATTAAGCTGGAAATAGAACAGCATAACGTTCATCCTGTGCAAGCCAAGCCAGATCAAAATCGCCGATTGAAACCTGAATTGGTGCCGTAGGAAAACCAGGATCATTTAGATAGACGGACGCCGGTCCCATACCAACGATCACAACGGCATGAAGTGTATTGTGATTAGACCAGTGGGGCAGTTCGCCAGTTTGCACACTAGCAATTAGAGGCCAACCTTGGCCAAGCAGCTCATATAGTTGCGGGAGTTGACCGCCGGTCCTGTGTATTACGCCAATTGGCAAGCTACTCAGCTTCTCGACGTTGGAAAATGCCGTGCCTATGCCTGATTTAATTGCGAGCTGTTTGACCAACCGGTCATAGCGTACAGATATTTTTAGATAGGCGCAGATCATGGCTGCACAGGCAGCCAAACAGTCACCGGTATTACGCTGTTGGAGATGTGGAACAGCCAGCAAATGGGTAGTGGGCGGGCGGAAAAGCATAGGGCGTAAAGAAGTATGCTAATTAGTTGTTTGGCGTAGAATGTCCAACGGGTTTCCGGTTGCCTTCGTAATTGTCGACGGCAACTGCGTTGCCAGAAAATCAGTTGGGGTGTCAGTCCTTGGGGTATAAGGTGGCATATTTGCTGCCAAGCTTGCGGCACGCTGCAAAATTTGCACAGTACATTGCGCTAGGTCGAACATCTCTCCGGTTTCAACCGCCACATCAACAGATCCTGCTACCCCGACATCACCTAAATGGGTAGCTGTCAAAATCGCCGGTACGCGCCATCGTGCAATCGATTCGCTGGTAGGCGATTCGCCAATCACAAGCGCCGGCTCGCCGGCGCGTATCATGTAACTAACCTCGCCCACTAACCAGGTATGGACCTGGCGCCGCGCCGCCTCGGCAGAAATCTTGAGGTTAAAGGTATAATCAAGTTGTAACTTTACCACACCTGTAGACGGCAAAGTCATTTGTTCGAGGAGCAGCGCCACGGACATTGATACCCTCCCAAGTAACACCATTATCGGTTAATTTTTATCGCAAACAGTCTTACTTACACCATTATAGCATAGTTGGTGGTAAATGGGAGATTCTAATCATGTACCCTTCGCCAAGCAAGTTTTTCGCAACGGAAAGTCGGTCAATGCTACCGCTTCCAGCTCGATCTGGCTGATGCAGAAGACGCCGATGGTGTATTCGCTCGCTTCGGGCTGGGTGAAGGTGGGCAAGCAATGCGCCGGGGCGATGGGTCCACTGCGAGGATTGGCCGGTAGAATATGCTGTGATAAAATTATCGATCAGCGAATCGACCGTAGCACGAGAAGAAAAAATATGAGTGAACCGAATTTTCTGATCAAGGTGAACCCAGAACTCGTTTGGGATTATGAAATTCCCCCTTTACAGGAGCAGACCGACGCCTTTCGCCGGTGGTACATCGCAAGAGTGTTAGCGCGCGGTCGCATCGCTGATCTAGAGACAATAGGCTTACCGCTCATTTATCACTATTGGCCAACATTACAGTTACCAAAACCAGTCCATCAATTTTGGCATTGGTATCTCAACTTGCCGGAAATTCAACAACGTTATGGAAATTCTGACCCCATTTCAGCAAGAAGTGCTTAAAGCCATTGGCCAGACAGCCATTGCCAACTGTACAAATCAGTTAACTGATACGATTAATTCGTACTTGACCTGGCTATAGAACAATAAAATTGCCGCGTAGTTGGTCCCCTTGTGTTTTGATCAGCCGAACAACCGCATCGGCTAATTGCTTGCGTGCATTGCCCGAATAGCGGATGAGAATCACCCCCGCAGAACGAGCAGTACCAGCATAGACCAACCAGCCAAAATCTTTATCTTCAGTCAGCAAGATACGGTCGCTTTCAATGGCTAATTCAAGCAGCGAACGATCTACCGAATGCTGCATGACTTCACCGACCGCAAAGACATCGTACCCTTCTGCGCGCAACGCCCGCACAACGGCAAAGTCACAGCACTCATCGGCCATAAAGTACAATATTTTGTTGGCATCGAGCGTCACTATGCCGGCTCCAGAATAATCGTCTCATGCGCTAATGTTGCCGCAGCATAGGCCAGTGCCGCTTGAATGTCTGCGCCGACTAATCGCGGATAGGCATCAAGCAAATCTTCAACCGTTGCTCCTTCACTCAATTTACGGATCAGCAACTCAACCGGAATCCGGGTGCCCTTGATCACCGGTTTGCCCAGCATGACATCAACATTGATCTCAATTCGTTCTGTCACAGCAGTTAACCTTTCTCCACACGGCCTGGTCTTTACCATCGTTCCGCTTACTTGGTGCATTATAGCACATTCAGTGACAAACAGATTTTCTTATTCGGCCACCGTCAAACGCCCCTGTAACTGAAAGAGGGCTGGCTCGACCTACACTGGCTCCACCAGGCTGATGCGGAAGACGCCGATGGCGTAGTGTCCCGCATCAAGGTTGAAGGTCGTGGAGCGCAATTCAGACATTGCTTCGCTACATCCCAAAAATCTAACCAAACTACCCTTTTCTGCTACATATTCATTGTATACTGAAGATCTTCTATCTCACTGATTGAATAATCACGCAGATAAACACGGTCAGAACCTAGGCTGATGCGTTTGTCTGCACCAGAAAGGCCGTATGGATGCGCACAGCAAGTGATGCGGAACTCGTCCTCGCCGCCGGCACCGACAACAAACAAGCCTTTGGCGCACTTGCCGATCGGCACACCGACCAGGCGCGACGGCTTGCCATGCGCATGGTTGGTAACGCCGAGGTTGCGGGCGAATTGGTTCAAGAAGCGCTGCTGCAAGCGTATCTTGGCCTTTCTACGTTGCGTGAACCAGCGAGCTTTACCCCTTGGCTCTTGGGCATTGTGCGCAACCTCTGCCGCACCTATCTACGCAGCCAACGCAGCGGTTGGCATACGCTCGATCTGGAGGCGGTTGATACCTTTGTTGCTAATGATGAAGCGGATCCGGCGCTGCTCGTCGAACGGTGGGAAGAGGATCAGCTAGTGCAGGCGGCGATTGGGGCGCTCTCACCCAAGAATCAGGCGGCGACCTGGCTTTTTTACATGGAAGCGCTGAGTGTCGAGGAGATCGCGCAGACATTGGCGGCCTCACCCAATGCGGTGAAGGGGCGTTTGTTTCAGGCCCGCAAGCAGTTGCATACCCAGCTCAAGCCCTTTTTTGCCCCGCTGTTGGGGGCAACGAACGGGCAATCGGTTATTGATCAAAGGGAGCAGAAGATGACCAAAATTTCGACCGTAAAAATCCTGCAAAATGCCAGTGATAATCAGATTCTCTACCTGCTCGACACGGCGGGGCTGCGCTATCTCCGCTTGTGGATTGGACCCCATGAAGCAGAGCAAATCAGGCTGCAGCTAGCCGGCAAAGCGAGTGCGCGCCCATTAACCTATCGCTACTTTGCTGATTTCTTGGCGGCGATGGCGATTCAGTTGGAAGCGGTGCGGGTGGCGCGGCTGCACGAGAATACCTTTTATGCCATTTCCCAATTTCGCAACGGCGAGCTGGTCAAGGAGTTAGATGCCCGCCCCAGCGATGCGATTGGATTAGCACTCCACACCGGCAGCCCGATCTTTGTCGATGATGAACTGATGGCGCAGAGCGGCGAACCATTGCCCGATCCACTCGATGTTGATGCTTGGTTCGCCGCAGAGGTGGCGCGCGTTCAGGAGGAACGGCAAATCATCGCGGCCTGGCAGGCCGAATTCTACAACACTATCGGCAGCCGCTTTACGCCACAGGCCCAGGCTGTCCTGCAAAAGGCAATGGCACTGGTACAACATTTTCGCCTCAACTACCTTGGCACCGAGCACCTGCTTTGGGGTCTGGTAGCCGGCCAAAATAGTGGCGCAGCTGCGCTGCTGTACAATGCCAATGTGACCAAGGTAACGCTCACGCAGGCGATCCTGGCCCGCACCGGTCCTCTCCCCCAAATTGATGAGCAGGGTGAGTTGATCACCAGTGGCGATGAACCGGCAACGGCAATGCCACCACTTATGCCAAGGGTGATCGATGTGCTCAAAATAGCGGATACGCTTAGAGAGAATGCCAAGGCCACGCAGATCGCTACGGAACATCTGCTACTGAGCATTCTGCGGGAAGGGGGTGGCATGGCAGTGACACTGTTGCAGGATCTGGGTGTTGATCTGGATGGGTTGGCGCGGCAGCTTTTGGAGACATGAGCATTGTTCATCCCGTAGGGATGGTTGAATTTAGAACACCCATATGCCCAAAACTCAACCGTCCCTACGGGACGAATGATCTTATATCATGATCTGCCCCTAAGTTCAGGCGTCCCTACGGGACGGGATTGACTGCAATATCAGCCGCACCGTTACAATCGCATAGGGGCGAATCGGAATGATCGCGGCGTTGCCATCGACCGCTAATGGTACTTGGTTCTCCTCCAGCAGATTCGTGCGCCATGCCGCGGCAACGGTCGTACCGACTTGCAACGTCACCTCGCCACGCGTCCGGCCACATTCGTAGAGCCGCACAATCACGCCGTTGCCATCCTCAGCCTGTTTCACGGTTTCAATCACCACGTTGGGCGAATCGATCAGGAGGAACGGCATGGGCAAGCGCGCTGCGGTGAGCGCCATCGGTTGGGCTGGGACATGGACCAACAGCGGATCGTTGAGTGCATACGCCGCCGCAATTGTGCCATTACGCCAGTCGCCCTTATGGGGCAGCAGGCTGTAGGCGAAGTGGTGTTCACCCTGATCGGCCACTGGATCGGGCATGGTCGGGCTGCGCAGGAGGCTGATGCGCATGACGTTGTGGTGGATGTCATGGCCATATTTGCAGTCGTTGAGCAGGCTGACGCCGTAGTCGCCTTCGCTTAGGTCAACCCACTTCTGCGCGCAAGTCTCAAAACGCGCCCAATCCCAACTGGTGTTACGATGGGTGGGGCGGGAGACATTGCCCCACTGGATCTCATAGGTGGCGGTCGGCGTAAGCACATCGACCGGGAAGGCAACCTTGAGCAGCACATGTTTTTCGCGCCAGTCGATGGTTGTGTCGAAATCGATTTGGGCACGGTTGTGGCACAGGGAGATGCGCTGGACATAGTCGCTGTTGAGGATGCGCCGGCGAATTTCCAGCGTGGCGCGCAGCGGCCCCGCTTCAAGTACCGTCACACTGGTGGCCGGCTCAGCCAGCCATTGTTTGTCCTCAAAGAAGATGTCCACATCCCACGCATCCCAGAAGAGCGGCCGATCTTCAAATGCCTGGAATTGATTGGCGATCTGCCCTGGCGGCAACACTTCGCGGCCTTGCACCTTGTCATAGATGCGGGTGATGTCACCGGCCCCATTCAGTTCCACACGCACAAAGTCGTTTTCCAGCTGACTGGCGTCGACCTGCAACAGGCCGACGGGTGGTCGCTCGCTGCCTGGCAGGATGGCCAACGCCACGACACTGTACGGTGCCATCGGGCCGGCAGCGATCCACGTGCCGTTGGTGCTCTGCTGTGTCTGGACCCGCACCCCGTCGGCCCGGCGCAGTTGCCGGCCGGCCGGCAACGCGCCGGGCCAGAAAGCCACATCGTCGCGCACAAAGCTGGTGGGATTGACCAGCAGCAGATCGCCGCCAAATTGTTGCGCCACTGTTTGCAGCGCGTCATAACGCACGCTTTCGGTCATCTCGCCGATCTCGGCATATTGCGCCTGCGAATCGACATAAACTTGGTTGATGCTACTGCCGGGGATAATGTCGTGGAATTGGTTGAGACAGACCAATTCCCACGCTTTACGCAGCGTTGTGGCCGGATAGCGGTAGCCCCGATCAAGTTGCGCAGCCAAGGTGGCCAGGAATTCGGTGTCATGCAGCAGGAATTCGCTCTTGCGATTGGCGCGCTTGTTGCGACTTTGGGTGGTGTAAGTGCCGCGGTGCAGTTCCAGATAGAGCTCACCATTCCAGGTGGGCAGGCGATCCCCTGATTGCGCTTCGAGGTTGCGGAAGAAATTACCAACCGAGTCCTGACGCATCTGTGGGGTGGCTGGAAAACTGGCCATCTCGCGAATATTTTCGAGCATCTCGCGGGTGGGACCACCACCGCCGTCGCCATAACCATAGGCCATCAACAGCTCTTGTTGGTGCTCTTTCTGCTGGAAGTTGGTCCAGGTGCCGATGGTTTGGGTCGGCGAGGCGTTGGCGTTGTAGGTGCTGGCATAGGCGCTGCCCCCTTCCGGCGTGGTGCTAAAGTGAGTGAGCACCTTGGTGCCATCAAGCCCCTGCCACCAGAAGCTGTCAAAGGGCAGGCGGTTGTATTGGCTCCAGCCGATCTTGATCGTGAAGAAATAGTCGAGCCCCGCCTCTTTGATCAGCTGCGGCAGATTCCAGGCATACCCAAAGACATCGGGCAACCAGAGCACGGGCGACTCGACATCCGCGCCAAAATGTTCCCGGAAAAAGCTGCGCCCCAACAAGAACTGGCGGGCCAGCGATTCGGAGCCACTCAAGTTACAATCAGCCTCGACCCACATACCACCAATCGGCTCCCACCGTCCCGCCGCAATCTGCGCCTTGATCGCCGTAAAAAGTGCGGGATAATCCTGACGCACATAGTCATAGAGCTGGGGTTGGCTCTGGGTAAAGTGATAATCGGGGAATTGCTCCATCAGCCGCAGCACGGTGTGGAAGGTGCGCCCGGCCTTGCGCCGCGTCTGCGCTAAGGTCCAGAGCCAGGCCACGTCGATGTGCGCGTGGCCACTGGTGACAATCGACACGTCGAGCGGTGCGCCGGCTTTGGCAATGCCCTCGCGCAAGCGTTGCAGCGCCGGCAGCACCGAGACATAGAACGCATCCCCGATTGGCTCGCGCAGATCAAGCAACTGAAAGGCCCCATCCAGCGCGTTGAGCAGGTGGCCGCGCGCCGGTTCTTGTTCGTCGATCGTGGTGGCAATGCCCAGCGCCACGCGTGCCCGTGCCAGGAAATCACGGCTGGGCTGGTCGATCTCGACTACGGCGCAGGGACGCATCAATAAAGTACCACTGGGTGCCGACGCCCCAAAGCCGAGCGATCCCGTCCACCCGTGCAGTTCCAACTGGTGAGGCTGGCCATCGCGCCACGCAGCCGGTAACATGATCTCCTGATGGTGGCGATCACAAGCGGCGTAGGGTTGACCGTCAACATAGGCCAGCGCCTCTGGATGGCTGAAATCGCCACTCTCGCCCAAGGGCAGAAAGAGCGCAACCGGCCGATCCGCCGGCCATTCGGGCGGCACTTGAAAAGTCGTTTGCAGGAAAAAGTTGAGATCACGGTGCCCCCATTGCGTGTTGGGCGCAATCATCGATCCATGCCCTGGTGCCGCGCCGATGGGTGGTGGGGTCTGTGGGTCCGGTAACACGGTGAAGGAAAAGGGAGGGAGTTCACTGCGGCAGCGGTAGACTGCCGCCTCGACGAGTTGCAGACGCTGGGCGATCTTGCTCGCGGTCCAGCGCACCTTGTGGGTTAACATGGTCTGCTCCTTTGCAGATAGTGGGGAATGTATTGAGGCTTTAAACAATTTTGTTAATGAGCTACTTCACTAATTGACCGTGCGGAGAATTTCTACTGGATTCCCAGTTGGTACGGCAATTGTCGGCTTGGCAGTCGATACAAGAACACCTTCGGACATTTCCTTTACCGGTTCAAACAGGTCGGTGGGACGATCAAGGGTCTGTCCAGAAATAAAGTATCTAATTTTTGTAGTGCTACCAGAATAAATCGGTCTAAAATTATATACTTTGATCCTGAACAGACCCTAAATTCAAGCAGCAAATCAATGTCGCTGGTTTCAGTTGCTTCATCGCTCTCTGTAGAACCGAAAATTGCCCAAAAAAGGCAACGCGGTATTGATCCAGCAATTCTTTGCGGTGTTCCGTAAGATAGTGAATCGCTTCTGCCCGTTGCATGACGTCACCTCCTGTCTATTGGCCAACTTACACGTCATTATATCACAATGGGCATCGATTGGATCTTTGAAATTATTGCTCAACTGCTCTCTCCAACAACCTTTGCGCCGCTCCATCGTGAGAGAGATGTTATGGGGAAAGAGCCGGACTGCCATCCACACTAGCATTCTCTTGGACACCGCTTAGGCCAGCGAAAGAAAATAACGATACGTCGTGGAGGCTATTCGATGTGAACCACCTGGGTGACAGCATCCATCAGGCACTATATCGTATACTTAATATTTTTCGTTGGCCTTAGAACCGGTTGGATCGTCCAATGATCATTGCCGTGGAAACAAGTTGCAGTGTGAGGTGCCACGTCAATTATGCAGTGACTTTTTCCTTGCGAATTTGTCAGCAAAGCTAGTATACTTACAGTGTCCTTTACCCTATAATTAAATCACTGCAGGTCGAAAGACATATTAGCGATAGACATTACCATCTATCTATGTTGTGAGAGTTGGAACCATGAAAAAATGTATCAGCGATTGTTTTTGTCTGACCGAAAACCATGAGGCTACACATACATGGACGCTAACGACCCACGATCCGTCAAAATCGCCTGTGGAAGATCTGGCGGCGTGCTTGGCGGAGAAGATCGTTGAACAACGATGTATATGCGCACCTCAATATTATGAAGCTTGGCAGAAAAAATTTTATGAGAATGTTGCCGTTGCTCCCAATTCAAGGAAAGCCCTATTGGCATTCTTGAAACCAGTATTTGGCGAACCTAATGCTTCGAAATCAATACCTGCTGCTCATCTTGAAGGGTATGTCGGGGAAATGCTGTGGTTCTTTTTGTGTAAAGAAAACTCAACAGAAGCAATTGTTCATATCGATCCACCAAGCTTCACAGTAACTGAGCAGGGCGGTGACGGGTTCATTATCCATCGTATAAAATCGCAAGATCTTTTTTTTCGACTGTGGGAAATGAAAAAGTTTGTACCTGGACCAAACAATTCAACTGCGAAAATAAGTCAAACAATTGGTAACGCTTATTCACAACTGAACGCTAGGTCCCTTGATTATTTGGCAAGATATACCATGATCGGACAGCATTTTCTAGGTAACCCTGAGATAGTAGCATTTTGCGGTCAGTTGGCCGAGTTATGGATCAATGCCAGCCCACAGGCTGCTGTCGGGGTGTCAGTTGTAACATCTGCCGCGCATGTACCACAGACTGCCTTTTCGACCTTTGGAAAACAATTTCCCGACTTTACAGTTCCAGTGCGTTTGCGTGGCATGATCACAGCTACGGAAGATTTTGCTGAATTTGCAAACAAAGTCCGGGAGTATATATGGAAAGGGCTTTAAACCCTGAGTTACTCAGCCTTGCTTTGGGGCAGCATGATAGCCTCCCGACACCGGAAGAGTTGTCGTCGCTATTGGCAGAGGCTGAGTTGCAGATTCTTTTGGGGGATCCACAACAAGAAGAACAGTTATGGGCGATTGGTTGGTATCTGCATGCAATTGGCTCGTCTGCATATGCCTTGGAAATTTATGGCCTGCCAAGACAGCGGTCGGCATTTCAAGTGTCAGCTCACATCTTTGATCTTGCGTTACAGCAATCAGAAGTAAATCCAATTGACAGAATGAAATTTTGTTTTGCGGCCCAAATTGCCTATTTACGTAGCGAATTTACGCCTAATTCTCTGGCCATTTATCGCCGTTCTAACTTCGCTACTGACATCAATTTATCTTTGGTCGATAACTTTTCTGAAATTGCGCTATTAGCAGCCATACGTCTGTTAGGATTTGATGTCAGCAATCTCTATGACCTGACCGATAAGGCACGCGCGGAAACAGACAATCTGTTGGCAGAATGGGGGCTTGATGATATTTTGCTCTCGCCATTTGGTGCATCGGCATATGTATCCTCAGCCGCCAGGGACATCATGAGTTTCTTGGTTTATGGAAACCTTGATCTACTAAATCGAGCACGAGGCACATTGCAGTCCGCCATTGATGGTCAGGCATCTGCACACGATACCATTTCACGCTGGGTGGCTGCGCATCTCCTGACCATTGCGGATGATTTTGAAAAATCATCGGTGTGGACTGTGCTGCCGCCTAACATTCCTCCCATCACACAGAAAGTTTTTGCCCATAGTAGCCCCCGCATGTTAACGCTGTGGCCGCCACAACTGCAATTGTTGTCAAACGACAATGCCGAAAGTGATGAGGCCGATATGGTCAATCCACTTACATCTGCTGCCCGTCGTGTATTTTTATCTACCCCAACCAGTGGTGGCAAAACGATGTTAGCACAGTTACTGATCGTTTCGCATCTCGTAACTGAGGGTACAGCGGTTTGTTACATTGCACCGACACGAAGTTTATGTCGGGAAGTTCGATCGTCATTAGAAAGTCGTTTACGTTTTCTTCGCAAAACAATTGTACATGGCCTACCGGAAATCGATCTGACGGTGTTTGATCTAAACCAACCACTTGATGTAGAAGTCATGACACCGGAACGGCTTTCATTCTTGATCCGTGCTGATAGCTCTGCGCTACTGCAGCGCTTCGGAATGTTTGTCTTTGATGAAGTTCACTCAGTCGGAGAACAAGGACGAGGTTGGACGCTCGAAGAGGATCTGAGCTTCTTACATTACAAAACAAAAGAATCAAAGCATCGGATCATTCTTGTCTCAGCGGCAGTAGGCAACCGTAACCATTTCGTGCAATGGATGAATATTGATGGTCAGCCTCCTTATCATCGCCATACGGATTGGCGGGGACCGAGAAGGTTACACGCTATTTGGACGACATCGGCTGATTGGAATAATGCAGTAGACATTGAAAATACCCGAGCCACAAAAAATCGACATCGACAAGACGTTCCACAGCGGGGACAACTCCATGTACGCGTTTCTCATAATGGCAGTATCACTTCACTAACTACCGAAGAAGCTGTTGGAACGCTTGTACGCCACGGTAAAAATCCACAGAATTTGAAGAAAAATGATGCCGCTAGCACTCCTTTTTATCGCTCTTTGATACCACTAATCAACTTCCTGGCAAATTCTGGGCCTGTGCTTGTGATTGAGTCAACCCGTCCGGCTACCGTACTTATGGCTAAAGCACTCGCTGAAACTCAAAAAGTGTTTGATTCAACACGAATTCGACCGCTTATCGATCTTGTAACCGCCCGTCTAGGTTCAGAACATCCATTGCATGCGGTATTGGAAAAAGGTGTTTCCTATCATCACGGGTCATTACCGGCAGAAATTCGGGCCGCAATTGAGGATGCAGTAGCCCGTGAAGAGATTCGGTTTTTAATAGCGACAACTACGATGACAGAAGGTATTAATCTACCTGTTCGTTCCGTTGTCATTGCAAGTCAAGGCTCTCATACCGCGGGTAATCATTATCATGAATATATTACGGGGTCGAAATTAGTTAATGCAATTGGCAGGGCGGGAAGAGCAACCAAAGAAACTGAAGGTATTGTGGTTTTGGCTCTAGACCGTGGGGCACCTACGAATGAAGATTTTCAGCGTCTTACACCATCCGATGATGAAATGCATGTTGAATCAATGCTTGCAATGGAAGTCGCATTAGATGAGTTAGCACAGTTTGAACAGGATCGCAATAATCTGGAAGATGCTGTATTGGAAGTGCAGGAGGCGTCGGTCGCTGATTTTTTGAAATTTGTTTGGTTTGTTGCTGCTAATCTGGAAAAAGTGGGTGCCACTGTTTCGTTCGAGAAGATTGAGATGGTTCTAACACATACTTTAGGGTGGCAGCAGCTTGATGACACCAATCAGCAGCGCTGGATGGCTCTCGTAAGTTTGATGCTTGAGCGTTATGAACGTACCGATCTCCGCTTGCGGCAGCGATGGGCAACGTCTGGCACGACCCTATCTTCAGCACATCAGCTAGAAGCAATCGCACATGAGATCACAGCTCGTTTCATCAATGTCGACATATCCGCGCAAGTATTCGAGCTAATCAGCATATTCTTCGAGGACAATCGTTTGGAGAGATTGTTAGCGTTGCCAGAATCGCCACGCAAAAAAACTAGAATTCACAATGCACGAGGAGGCAGAAACAGACAGGAAATAATCATCCCTGTAGATACATTTCTCCAGGAATGGCTACTTGGCAGTACATTGATTGATTTGGCAAACAAATATCTACACCAAGTTAATGATCTGAATTATCGCTACGAACAGTTAGGGGATGTTATTAACCAATATTTTGAAATTTACTTTCCTTGGGTTTTGGGAACGATTATCCGTTGGGTGAATCAGGATCTTGCAGAACAAGGCATGTCAACATCATTACCAACAACAATACCAGCACATGTACGTTATGGAATCGATGATCCTGTAGCACTTCGTTTAATGATGGATGGGATTGACTCGCGTAGCTTAGCTCGAAAAATGACTACAGAATGGCGTAATAGTGGAACAGTACAAGAACCGTATGAATGGATACGGCAGATGTCATTATCGGAATGGCAGGATAGGTTCGACGCATCTCCAATTGATTTGAGAAATCTGCTTAGCTATGCAAGAGATAGGCAAGGCAATTTAGGCGCAACACTGATAAATACAGGGAATGCGTCACTTATAGTTCAATCTCTATACCCTAGTTTCCCAGAAGTGACCGTGATTCTGTCCCGAAGGGATAGTACAACATTTTCTCGATTTGAAATCAAAATTAAAGATAATGAACATATCGCTGGATTCATAAAAAGTTGCGATCAGTCTGACGTTGAGGATATTCTTAAAATGGGATTTCATATCGATCTGACTTTTAGTGCTGTCAACGATCAAGGTATACTGCAATTTCGGGTAATTCCACCTAACGTTGTAGAAAATGAATAGATGAAACTTCACCAGCAATTGCTATTCGAAACAATTACTTTTATTAGATCTTGGCTGCCTCTAGTTCACAAACTCCTCTGCTCATGGCTAGTGTATCACGATCAGTTTTTGGAAGCATAATTCAGAAGTAGATCTTCAGGTTGGAGCTAGGTATAGCCAAATTGCAAATTTTACGCAGATAGCAAACGATATCGACTATGTGCTCTGATTGGTGGTGAACTTATTAACCTATAGATAGGAGAGGCAATGAAAGAACAACGCCTGACCGAGATGAATGCCGAGGATTTTGGCCAGCTCATTAATGACTTTATCGACCGCGAAACCAAAGAGATGGGCGAACTGGAAGCGCCACTCTTTTACGAGGCGCTTGCGTCGATCTACGCGCTTGATGCGACACCCCAAACGGTGAAACTGGAAGCGCAGGTGGTCGGAGAAGAATTACAGCTTCGTTGCAGCCGATTAACCGCAGCGTTTTCAAAGTGACGGCACGATAAATAATCATGGATCTACTTCTGATGCAGCAACTGCTCCACCACCGCGCAGGGATCCAACAGCCGCGCTTGCACCTGTGCCACTAGCACCTGAAGTGCCCTTTCTTCTATTCTCCTCCTTTATGTCAACTGCAACCCATCATCATTGCAACATATTTGGCCAAAGCGGCAGTGAACAACGCAGAACTATTTACGCGTTACATCGCTTTGGCCTCATTCCCTAGCCCTTTCACCAATGTGGTGAAGGGGCTAGGGGATGAGGTTGTGTAAGCCCTAACCGCGCCGGCTGCCGACGTCGCCAAAAAACTGCTTCACACACGTCGGGCAGATACCGTGGCTGTAATCACTGGCGGCAAGCTCATGCTGATCCACGGCGCGGTGATGCCATTGCCCACTATCGTTGCACAACTGCTGACACCAAGCACAGATCACTTGTGGTTTCCGCAGCGTATTGCGTTGCCATAGAAACGCGCCTGTCTGTTCGTTGTTTCCTCGATGTTCCCCGTTGGTGTACATACTCATGTGCTTCCCCTTTATATCGCGCTTGCGTCGATCATCCCTTTATGTGTAGTGGCCAAGGCACCAGGCGCGCCATGCACAGAGAGTTTAGCAGAGATAACGCTTCGCTAGCGCTTCTATTGGCGCTTCTAGCGTGTCAGGTTATAAAAACGAATCACAAGCAAATGAAACAAGTATGCACAAATGCACCAGCGCGACGCTGCCACCTTCGCCTAATCTACAGGTGTACAAGCAAGAAAAACTAATCTTTATTTCTTCCCAAGTCAGAAAATCAACATAAGTACGTTTTATTAGCAAAGATTACAAAAATGAAATTCTAATGAGAGCAATATATCTGTTAAATAATACTCCATAAACTATTGACCTCTTGCTGCCAAACGGCAAAGTAAGGTCTGGCTGACGCCATATGGACAGTCCTTACGCCCCGGCAGGCAGCTCTCTACCAGCGGTAACAACGGTCAAGCCTTGCATAATTTGGTTGCTTGATCGCCAATTGTTCCATCTGCCTCCATCAATGCGCCTATCACAAATTCCATTAATTCGCCGTTAGGCCAACTGGGCAGAAGCCCGGATAGAAGCGCAGAAGAAGCCCCTGCTTTGTTAGACTGCTTTCCAGTTCTACAGATAAATTTTGTCATTTATGTTCTCACACGACGATGCCGACCAGACGGTGCCAACCAGATCATACTACGCCACACCTTGATCCCCGATTGGCAGCAGGCCAACGCACCACAAGGTCGCAGGCGCGGGAGAACAGATTCGCTAGAGAGGGGTTAATATGAGAAACTGGTTTCCACGCTCTAATGAAACAAGGGGCCGCTTGCAGCAACTTTGTCTCTTTGTCCTAATTGCTTCATTGTTACTCCCCCTGGGTACGGCGGCGCGTCCGCTGGGGCAGGTGCATGCACAGTCCTATTTGCTGCAACTTGCCGCTGAGGCACCGGATGAAGTCGTCGCTGTCGTGGTTCAGAAGCAGCACATTGATGACAGGGCTGAGCAACTTGTCCTCGCCAACGGTGGCCGGATCACGCGGCAACTGCCGCTGATCAATGCCTTTGCGGCGACGCTGGCGGCGAAGGCGATCCCGCCACTGGCCCAAAGCCCAGCTGTGCGCTGGGTAGCCCTCGATGCACCAGTGGTAAGCCAGCAGAGCAGCTTGCCGGGCGCGCTGGTGATCCAAGATGACTTTGCGGCTGTTACCTATGCGGGGAGTGACGGCACGGCCACCTGGCACGGGGATTGGTCCGAATTAGGGGAGGCCGATGGGGCCGACCAAGGCGACGTCGCGGTTACCCCGTTTTGGGGTGGGGCGTTACAAGGCTTGCGCCTCCAAGGTGCCGGTAAAGGGGTGATGCGCCAGGTGGACTTGGCCCAGGCCGAGGCGGCCCAACTGAGTGTTTCCTATCGCCGCAAGAGTTTCACCACGGAAACCGATTATGTGGCGTTGGAACTCTCGACGGATGGGGGCGCGACCTGGGGCGAACTCACCCGTTGGGCCGGCCCCGCCACTGATGATCAGATCCAGCACGCGACCTATGACTTGGCCGCCTACCGTGCGGCGCAGACGACGCTACGGCTGGTCACCGCTGCCGGCATGAGCATGGATGCCCGCTTCTATCTTGATCTCATCACCATCGCGTTTGTGCCTACCATCGAGCAGACGGGCCGTAACCATCAACTCTATCTGCCCCTGGTGGCAAATTTAGAGGGTGCCGCCACTGCGAACGCCACCGTACCTTCCAAAGAGGAGCTGTTGAATCAGGTCGATGCCGCGGCAGTGGATTGCGCCTACCGTTGTATCAACCTGGGGGCGTTGCAAAGCACCTATGCCAAAGCGATTCGGGCCGATGCCCTTTGGAATGTCGCCCCCTATCGTCGCGGCAACGGTGTGACCGTGGCGGTGGTTGATAGCGGCATCTCACCCCATTCTGACCTGAATGATTACAATAGCAATAGCCGCGTCATCACACGTGTCAACTTCACCCCGGATACCCTCAGCCCCGATGATTTCTATGGCCACGGCACCCATGTCGCAGGGACAATCGCCGGTTTGGGGCAGGCTTCCAGCCAACGCTATGTCGGGGTGGCGCCGGAAGCAAAGCTGGTCGATGTCAAGGTGATGGATGACTGGGGCTATGGCACGACTTCGGGGGTATTGGCCGGCTTGCAGTGGATCTATGAGAACCACGCCCTCTATAACATCAAAGTCGTCAACCTGTCGCTCAATAGCCGCATCAACGAGTCCTATCATGAGAGCGCCCTCAGCGCGGCGCTGGAAGTGCTCTGGTTCAACAAGATTGTCGTGGTCGTCTCGGCGGGCAACGGCGGCAAACAGCGTCTCTATCCCCCGGCCAATGATCCCTTTGTGATCACCGTGGGCGCGGCGGATGACAAAGGCACCACCGCCATCAGCGATGATACCCTGCCCGCTTTCTCTGCCTATGGCATGACGGCGGACGGCTTCTTTAAGCCTGACATCGTAGCCCCAGGGACCAACATTGTCGCGCCCCTCTCCGGTGACGACAACAATCTCACCTGGGCCCATCCCGACAACCGCCTGCCCGCGCCCGACACCTACAATTATTACAAGATGTCCGGCACTTCGATGGCCGCGGGGGTTGTCTCCGGTGCGGTGGCGCTGCTGCTGGAAGATGAGCCGAATCTAACGCCGGATCAGGTCAAGTATCGGCTACAAGCAACGGCGCAACCCTTCAGCCGGGGTGAAAGCTGTTCGACTGGGGCCGGCTATCTCGACATCTACAATGCCGTCAACGGCAGCAGCACGCAAAGTGCCAACACGAATTTGCAGGCCAGCCAACTGCTCTGGACGGGCAACAATCCGGTGACCTGGGGCAGTGTCAGTTGGAACAGTGTGAGCTGGAACTCGGTCAGTTGGAACAGTGTCAGTTGGAATTCGGTTAGTTGGAACTCGGTGAGCTGGAATAGTGTCAGCTGGAACTCGGTGAGCTGGAACAGCAGCGACTTCGGCAGCAGCAACGGTAACGGCAGCTGCACCGCCGCGATCAACCAGGTGACGCTGGTCGATGCCGACACCGACCGCGATCTGCAACCGCTCTTTGACGGGGCTGTGATCAACATCGACGAAATCGGCACCCGCAATCTTTCCGTCCGTGTTAACACCGTGGGCGCAGTGGAAAGTGTAAAATTTGATCTCAATGGGGGCAGTTGGACGCATATTGACAACAATGTCAACTATGCGTTGGCTGGGGTCGCCAACGGCGACTATGCACCCTATGCCTTTGCCGATGGTCTCCATACGCTGGCGATGACCACCTACGGCACCGATAACGCCGGCGGGGCATTGGGGGCGGCCTTAACCCTTCAGTTCAACGTCTCTGGTAACAACCGCTGTGAGCTGGAAGGAACCGCGCGCTCGATCAGTGCAACGACGCCCATGCGTTTCCAATTGCAGAATGAGTCAAATGAGTGGCTGGAACTCTTTTGGCTGAATTACAATGGCCAACGCCAAAGTTATGGCACGTTGGCGCCGGGACATAAGTTCAATATGATCACCTATGTTACCCACCCCTGGTTGATCGCCAGAGATTGGGATAACAGTTGTCTCCACCTCGTGTCCGATCCCGGTATGGAATCGGTGGTGAAGATCACCAATGATAATCTGGTGAAGAACCGCGTGCTGGATGGGGGTTTTGAAACGGGGAGCAACAACAATTGGGGCCGCAGCACCGGCGTTGCTGTGCAGAGTACCAATGTTCGTGGCGGGAGCTACGCCATGCAGATGATTGGGGATAACCGTATCCTCTGGCAGGGGGTCTATGGGCTAAAGCCGAATACAACTTACCGCGCCCGTGCGTTTCTCAAAGCGGGGAGTACGAATAATAGCGGCTATCTCTATGTCAAAAATCATGGCGGTGTGGAAGTAACCACCCTGAATCAAGCGGCCAGGGTCAACGCCACTGGCTATACCGAAGTGAGCCTCTTCTTTGTCACGGGACCGACGGCTACCTCTGCCGAAATCGGCATCTGGCGTATGGGCCAAGGAACCGGCGTTCTCTACGTTGATGATTTGCAACTGGCCGAGGTGTACTATAACGGGTCGGTTAGTCTCATCGCTGTTCATAGCAACAAAGCGTTGGATGTCGCGGGGCGCTCGGCCAGCAATGGTGGCAATGTACAACAGTGGAATTACAACGGCGGCACCAATCAACGGTGGCGAATTGAACCGCTCACCGGTGGCGGCTATCAGTTAGTTGCCGTACACAGTGGCAAGTGCCTGGATGTGAGTGGCGGGAGTACAGCAGAGATGGCCAATGTCCAACAGTGGGCCTGTCATGGCGGCCCGGCCCAACAGTGGCGGTTGGAACCCTTGGGGGGCGGTGTCGTCCAAATGGTCAACGTCAACAGTGGCAAATGTCTGGATGTGGCCTATGTCAGTACGGAAAATGGCGCCAACGTTAGTCAATACACCTGTAGCCGTGGCACGCACCAGCAGTGGCGGATCCGACCGTTGCGGTAGATTGTTGGGTGCGTCCCAGATTTGGGGGCTAACGTCCCCCTTTTCTTTGGACGCGCCCTAGATTGTTGATCAGGTTGCGGGTAGGCCATTGCAGGTAGTAAAATGGTCTACCCGCAACTGATGCATCTAGTACCTCATCTACACTAAAAATTCGGGCGAATGGAGCCGCCTGTACCGAAATTTAAGCCTGGATGATGCACTAGGACAGTGTCAGGTAAGTTATGCTAGTTTAGATTTACCCCCTCCCAGCCTCCCCCAGATTGGGGGAGGAGCCGTGATCTCCGGTGGTGGCGTGACTGTTCCCTCCCCAAACTGGGGAGGGTTAGGGTGGGGTTCTAAACCAGCAAAATTTCGTTGACACTGTACTAGGACATGTTTGCCCCCGCCAATAACAGGAGCGACTGTGTCGCGACTTTCACATCAACAAAAACGGGCGGCAGCGCAAGCAGTTCGATCTCAGCCACCGCCCGCTCCAACAGATAGGCCATCAGCTTTTGCTCCGGTGCGACCCAGTGAAAGGCTTTCTCATCATATTGCGATCGGGCCACTGCCACGAGTTGTGTACCAAGCAGTGGATCACCGTTGAGCAACTGGGTCACCCCAATCCCTAGCGTTAGGGTCACCGTGAGTTTATCCTGTTGTGTCATCTGTTGGACTGCCCGATAGGCGCGTAACCAGTAACTCTCGGCCGTGGCGAGATCCCCCGCTAACAGGGCCACAATGCCCAGCAGGGTGTGGCATTGGGTCAACCCTGCTTCGTACGCGACCGGACGAAAGATTTCGCCGGCCAGGGTGAGATAGTGCAGCGCGACCGGCGTATCGCGTTGTGCCAATGCGATCTGGCTACGCTCCATATAGAGCCAACCGAGGGTCATCAGCATACCTCCTTCCGCGGCGAGTAGTTGCATCGCCCGTTCACCATAGCGCTGGGCTAGCGCCAAGTGGCCGGCGGCGAACTCGACGTAGGTCAAGATTTTATAGACAATCCCCAGTACCCCCGGTTGCCCAAGCTGATGGGCAATGGTCAGGGCCTGTTGCAGATCGGCCTGCGCCTGCGGATAACCAGCCGGATCCCAACAGGCAAAAAAGGCCCGGTGCGCCAACATATTCACAACCTGTGGCTGATCCCCCATTGTTTTCGCCAGCGCCAGCCCTTGTGAAAAGTAATGTCGCCCCTCTAGACGCCGTTGTGGGCTGTCGGCGGCGTAATCGGTATGGGCGGCCCACGCCAGCCGTTCATAGAGCGCAAGCAACGCCGCTTGGTCATCTTGATCAGCCGCATAGGTGCGCGCTTCTAATAACGCAGTGTTGGCGGCAGCCACATCGCGCAATTCGGTGGTGCAGGCAACATAGTCTAATAACAAACGAAAACGGGCCGGCAAAGTCGTAGGCAGTTTATCTAAGCCTTGGCGCAGCCAGTGATGCACGGTCTGTTGATCCCCAAAGTGATGGCCATACATTGCAATTACATGTAACAGTGGCACGGCCGCTGCTGGGGTTTCCGCTAAGAAGGTCTGACAGGCCGTGGTAATCTCCGCAAAATGTTGGCGCAACCAGATCGTACCTGCTGTATAGTGTGGGTTTTGGAAAAAGTGGTGGCCGTCAACCAATTTGGCATAGTAGTCGGCATGAGCGCGGCGGGCTTGGGCGTAGATCATCGCCCACTGTTGATCCACACAAAGACTACGTGCAAAGGCCGCCACCAGGGGATGGAGTGTAAAGAGTATCCCGTCAACGGTTTCCAGCCACCCTTGCGCGCGTAACGCCTCTAATTGATTGGGGTTGATCACACAACGTGCCGCTTCTGCCGAGAATGGTCCAGCAAAGACAACCAGACAGAGCAGCGCTTCCTGCATCGGCTGTGCCGTCGCCATAAAGGTGGCATCCATGAGGGTATAAAGCGAGCGGTGTTGCGCCGGCAAGTCGGCAAAATTAGCCGTTAAGGTGAGCGGCGCGGTGCGCAGTTGGGTGGCGACTTCGTGCAACGGCAGGTGGCGCACGAGGGCCGGCACCATCTCTAGCGCCAAGGGCAACCCATGCACAGCCTGACAGATGTCACGTAGGAGCGGTTGGTCCGCTTGGCGCAACTGAAACCCCGGGTACTGGCGGATTAGGTTTAGCGCAAGGAGCTCCTCTGCCATGCCCTCCCCTTGTGCCGCCGCGGCGCGCTGCGCGACATTAGCCGGCGCGCCCTTTTGTGCTGCCGCCTGCAGGGGCAAACCGCTGAGCGCGATCTGGGCTTGTGCCGTTAAGCGCAGGGGTTGGCGCGAGCAGACAATGACCGTCAATCCACCAGCCCTGGCCAGCAACGTCTGCAGGAAAGGGGCCGCCGGCAACACGCGTTCAAAGTTGTCGAGGACAAGGCAACCGACATAAGGCGCAAGCGTCTGCGTAATCTGGTCGGTGTACCCCAGGCTACTCTGTAACGGGAGTTCGAGCGCCATTGCCAAGGCCTGGCAGAGCAACAGAATCGCAGTTTGTGCTTGTTGTTGTTCATTTGGCACGCGCCGGCCGGCTTCGGCAACGCCCCCCAATTCCGGCAGCGCGACATAGAGCGCACCGGCGCGCCAACGCGGTTGCTCGGCCGCAACCACCGTTTGCACAAAGTGACTTTTGCCGATCCCCCCCAATCCGGTAACAGCAATGAGCCGGTAACCCAAGTTCAACCACTGGATCAACTGCTCCCACTCTTGCCTGCGCCCAATGAGTGGTTTGAGCGGTGTCGGAAACGGGCGGAACAGGACTTGCTGCGTTTCCTCTGTTGTCGCGGTGTGGTTCGCCGTTGGGGTAGACTGTGGCGTCGCGACGGCGTTCGACGAGCCCTTGGTCGGCGGCGGGGGCAATTGTCCCATCGATTGACGTGTTACTGCTTGCTCATGCGCCACTTCGTCAGCGGCGTGGATGGCCATCCCCAATCGGATCTTGGCCGCCAGCATGATGAGTCCTTCACTGGGCGTGGCACTGCTCCACACCTCAGCCAGCTCGCGCTGGTAGCGTTGGAAGTGCCAGAGCGCTTCATCGCGCTGCCCGTTTTCGGCCAGTAGCGCCATCAGGCTGCGACAGGCCGCTTCATCCAGCGGTTCCAATGTTAAACGCTTGCGCGCAAAGGCAATGCGTTCGTCCCGCGCAAAGTAGGGGGCTTGCACCAACGGCCGCAGCGCCTGCACTGCCTGTCCGTGCAGTTGGAGGCGCCGCGTCATGAACCAACTTTCGAGTACATCGCTGCCTGAGCAGGTCAGCGTCGCCAGAAAATCGCCCTGAAAGAGTGCAACCGCCGCGGCGAGGGCTTGATGACGCGCCTGTTCATCCTCTAGCGCTTGCGCCGGCGCGGCCAAAGCCGTAAACGCCTGGACATCAAACCACACCCGTTCTGTTATCGGCAAGGCGACCGTCGCCGGCGTAATGTGCAAGTAGTCACCGAGGAGGGGGCGCAGCCGCGTTAGCAACGTGCGCAGATTGGCGCGCGCCTGGCCTGGGGGACGTTCCGGCCAGAGCATTTCAGCCAGGTAGGTGCGTTGCTGCGGTTGACCGGTATCCGCCAAGTAGGTCAGCAAATAGATGCGCGTTGCGTCGAGCCGGCTGGTGACATCTTCACCATTGATCGTCAGTTGAAAATCCCCTAGCGCGCGGATCTTAAGTGTCATGCCTACTCACTGTCTGTTGCAATTCATGGTGTTGACCATCGCGCGCTGATTCTACCACTGAGTTGGCAAGCTATCCATCCGTAAAGTAACTGACGTTACGCTGCGGGGCAGCGTTTTTACTGTAACGGCAAGCGCAGCAATCATGAGGCTACATTCTGGCGCAGCAACTGTTCCGCCGCCGCGTATGGATCCAACCGCCGTGCTTGCACCTGTTCCACCAGTGCCTGAATCCCCTGCTTGGGCAACGCAGCCAGAATGCGCCGGTTAAGTTCGGCACGTAAAATATTTTCCAATGTGTGGGCAATGCGCGCCTGATCGCGCTGCACCCGTTCGCCGGATTGGTCGAGCCAGGTGCGGTGCGCCTCAATCTGGTTGCGCAGCGCTTCGACCCCATCCCCACCCGTCGCGACCGTGCGCATGACGGTGACTTGCCAGCGCGCGGCCTCAGTATTTTCGCGCACCGGCAGTTCCATTTGTAACAGTTGCCCGTGATGACGAATCTGACGTGGGCCGCCGCCATCCAACTCCAACATCATCTCTAGCGCCTGTACCGTGCGGTCCGCACCGGGGCGGTCCGCTTTGTTGACCACGAGGATATCGGCGATTTCCAAGATACCGGCCTTGATCGCTTGCACTTCGTCGCCCATGCCCGGCGCTTCAACGACCAGGGTGGTGTGCGCGGTGCTCGCAATCGCCACTTCGGCCTGGCCTACCCCTACGGTCTCGACAATAATCCGTTCAAAACCGGCGGCATCCAATAAGGTGACGACATCATCGGTCGTCTTACTCAGGCCGCCGAGGCTGCCACGGGTGGCCATGCTGCGCACAAAGACGCCGCTATCGCCGCTAAGCGCACGCATGCGCACGCGATCCCCGAGAATGGCACCGCCAGTGAAGGGGCTGGTCGGGTCAATGGCGACGATGGCGACGGTTAACCCGGCAGCGCGGTAGGCCTGGGCCAACACGGTCACCAGGGTGGACTTGCCCGTTCCCGGCGCGCCAGTGACGCCGATGATATGCGCTTTGCCAGTGTGGGGATAGAGGAAACTGAGCAGGGGGTGCGCTTCGCTGCGCTCGTTTTCAACGGTGCTGATTGCCCGTGCCAACCGCAAGCGATTGCCGGCCAGAATATCAGCTGCGATGGCGTTGACCTCCATTTAGGCGGTCGCTTTCTGGCCGGCGTGGGCGCGAATAAAGTCGCCAATCGCCTCGGTTGAGGTGCCGGGGCCAAAGATCGCGGCAATGCCCTTCTGCTTGAGCGGCTCAATGTCCTCATCCGGCACAATGCCGCCGATCACCACCAGCACATCGCCCTGGCCCTGGGCGCGCAACAGGTCAACCACCTTGGGGCAGAGGGTCATATGCGCGCCGCTGAGAATGCTCAGGCCGACCACATCGACATCTTCTTGTAGCGCGGCCTCGGCGATCATCTGCGGCGTCTGGCGAATGCCGGTGTAGATTACTTCAAAGCCGGCGTCGCGCAGGGCGCGCGCCACCACTTTGGCCCCGCGATCATGGCCATCGAGGCCGGGCTTGGCGACGAGAACGCGGATCTTTTCCTGGCTCATGGTGGCTCCTTAAAACAAGAAAATTATGAAGGGTGATTGGTGATTCGTGATTGGTGATTGATGAGCATGACGACCTGGGTTATGTCGCCAACAACGACTGTGCCCACTGGGCATCTTCCGGCGCAAGCGGTGGGGTAGGCGGTGCGCTGTAATCCAGGCGTAGATCAAAGCGGGCGCGTTGGTAGAGTTTGTGCAAAAGCTCGTTCAGCGGCACCAGTGGTTGTTCTTCTTTGGGCAACAAGGGCAGGGGAAAGGCGGGAATCGGCTCACGGAGGGTAAAGGGATAGAGTTGGGCCCGTGGACGTCGCCACCCCGGACTGACGAGGATGCGGTAATGCGAGGTGCTCTCCGCGCCAAAGACCATCATCGGCTGGCCGCTGCGCAACAGGTCGATTTCCACCAGATTTGTGCGCGTGCCTAAAATCTGGTTGCGCTTTTCAATATACTCTTCACGGCCTTCTGGGTGGGATTTGTTAACGGGCGAAAGTAGCTCGATGACCGTAATTAATTTCCCGGTTTTTACCTCGCGCACTTCCAGGTAATTTTCATCTACCTCTTCTTTCATCGGCACTTCCACTTCCAACACCCCCGCGCCCCCTGCCAGCGGTGCGGTCGACCAAGCGCCCAGTGGCAGCGTCGGCATGCCCACGGCCACATCCGGCTTGCCCAGATAGACACGATCACCGCCGCCAAGCAGCAGATAGGCATGACGCTGCAGGGCAACATAATACTTGGGTGCCACCAACGGCACCAGTTCATCAGCAATTGCGGCCAGCAATCGATCATGTACATCTGCCCACAAAGTCGGGTGTTCTAGGTATGGGTCCATGCCCGGAAAAGGAGTGTTCATAGGGGTATTGTAGTGGGGTGGTGACAGGTTGTCAAATTTATTCGGGATCTTCAAAAGGTGGGGGTCTATGATACAATCACGCAACAGCATGAATCGACATCCAACCCAGACGATCAGTCAGAGCAACGGCTGACCAGCAAAGGAGCATGATGAGCAACAATTTAGATCTACTGCCCACCCTGCAAGAGCGGCTGATCGGCGCCGATAATTTTGCGGATGTGATGAACTATTTCTTTGATCACTTTGCTGAAAATGAGAAGTTTATGCAGTTGGGGCATGCGCAACACAGTAGCCTAGTCGAGACACTCATCAAAGAGGCCGCGGCCTCTGCCCTGCAAACAAAGGTTACGATCCGCGAGTTGCGGCTCTTCCGGCTGCCCAGAGAGAAGTTCTATCATGGGGCCTGTTTTATCAATGGCCTGATTGCCAATCTCTTCTTCTTCGAGGCGATCATGACCGGTATGATGGCGATCAGCATGGGAAATGAAAACAGCGAAATTCGCTTTGCTCGCATCACCGGCATCCGGGTGAAGAATCCGAAGGCGGGGAAGTGGAATTAAATCAAGCAATAGCCATTATGCCGATTTACCCCTTGAGTGCCGCCGCGCGCATTCATTCACTGGCAAAATTAAATCGGAATAAACTAGCGTAGGTGGGACAATCAATGTTCCGCAGTAACTGGCATCTCACAAAAACGGCATTTGTCGTAGATCAAAGGTTTGCTCCGGTCCATTCAGTAAAAAGTAGAACTGATTAAGGACATCCCGACCGACGACAACAATATCGAGATCTGTAGCAATCACTTCTACCCGTGGAATTGTAATGCCATTTAGCTTGAGCTTCACAGGGTAGAGATGAAAGATATTCAGCGCACCTTCAACCCCTTCGATTTGGATGCGGCCAACCGTATAAAGGCTTAATATATTGACCAAAGCACGCGGTATAGCTGTAACGTCGCCACCCGTATCAAGCAGTGCAGGCATGGTGCGATGCGGAAAAGTGCGGCGAGCGCCAGAGATCGTTACCTGGAGCGTGGGTGCCGGCGGATTCTGTGCGAGGTCGTAGTTGATCATTTGCGGATTCGTACAGAAGGCATACGGGCGCGACGCGGTGTTACGGGTTCTACAGTCTCAATGTAGCAGGATACTTCGCCAAATTGATCCCAAACCTGATCTAGCACATCCAGCCGGTTATCACCAACGGCGACAACCTCGCCTTGATAGATCCCTACGACACGGCCCGGATATTGTTGGTGCAGCTGCGGCTTCAGGCGCTCAAAAGCTGCGACTTCGCGGGCAAAGGCGGGATCGGGTTTGCCTTCACTCGAGTCAGCGGCGGCCAATTGCCACGCTTGGAATGCTTCATACGCAGAAATTGGCAGCAGAACGGCCAACGGCTCACCATTCTGTTCGAGGAAAGCTGGTTCTTGGGTAAGTAACTTTTGTTCAACTTCAACTCGGTAATGGGTAGCGGTGGTTTGCACTTCGTAATGGCGCATAATCGTTTTGAAGCCTTTCCAACATCCTCATGATTGCAGTAGATTATACCACAACCAGTTACAGAACCAAACTTACCTAGAAATCCTGGGCGCGTCCCAGGAAAGGGGGCAGCTACCGTAAAAAGCAAAAAGTGGCCGACGCAATTGCATCGGCCACTTTTTGCTTTTTACGGCTCAACCGATTGACGATCGATTGACCTTACCGGTTAATCAGCGGCAAGTAGATCTTACCCGCCCCTTCACCCACCACCACCTGGATGGTCAGCAACTCTTTGTCATCGCCATTGTAACCGGAGATGACAATCGGATAGACTCCGTTCGGCACACTGGCGTCGACGCTGATCGCCAGTTGGCGGGTCGGCAGGCCGGCGTTCAACTCGTTGAAGCCTTCGACATCGCCGACAAAGCTGGCGGTGATGCCCGCCGCTGCGCTGCCCAAGTCAGTCGAGAGCCAGACGTTGGGGAAGAAGAGTGCGCCGCTCGCATTGAGCGTCACCGGTACCGTCGCCTTGCCACCGGCGGCGATGTTCACACTTGGCTGAGCCGAGGCCAGGGTGAAGGGGGTAGAGGCCACCGTGAAGAGCAGCTCTTGCGACCGCACGCTACGATTGCGTTTGGTGTCAACTGCTTCAACCGAGATGTAATAGGGTACATCCGGTTGGATATCCTGCAAGGTGACAAAGCCAACTTTGTTGCCGGTGGCTTGGCCATTTTCGCCAAACTCTTCGATGGCGTTACCAACGGTGATCACCTGCGTCGGGTTGAGCGGGCTATTACCAAAGAGCAGCCGATAGAGGTCGGCGTCGGGATGGGAATTGTTCTGCCACTCGACATAGAGCGAACGGGTGGCGGCGTCAAAGGTCTGGTTGATCGTCGCCGCCCACGTCGTGGGGAAGTCGTTGGCATGGTTGATGACAATCGGCGCTGCCGCGGCTAACCGGGCCAACGGGTCGAAGTCATTCTGCGTCACGCGCACCGCGTTGACCCCGTAGACACTCTGCACCCCGGCGGCCATAATTATAGGTGCTTCGGCATAGGTGTTGACCGGTGGGTTGACGCCATCATCGGCGCGCACCCAGAGGTGATAGCTACCGGAGGGTAGGGTGTTTAGGTCGAGTACTTTGGTGACCAGTTGCCCGCCCAGCTCAGACAAATCGGTGATCTCATACTCAGCGAGCAGCGTCCCTTCAAAGAGCGGGATTGCCTGCGTATCGACCGTGCCATTCTCACGGGTGACGGGGAACGAAGCGCTGATCGCCCCAGCGTTGGCGTAGATCGAAATGCGGGTCGGACGGTTGTCCGAGGTCAACTGCCAACTGACTTGCGTCGCGGCGGGGTTGGCCCCATCGACGGTCACACTACCCAGCACCGGCGGGCTATCGGGTCCAAAGACGGCGAGATTGTAAAAGCTGTTATCCGTATCACCGGTCAACTTCATCTGCCACGCCTCGTTCATGACGGCCTGATCAACGCTATAGTAGGTCAGGTAGGCGGGGCTATAGAGGGCATCCTGCCGTTGTAACAGGGCGATGTTGAAGCCGCCGGCGCTGTAATCGGTACTCAGGAAGGTGTAGACGCCACCATTGGCCAACTCGGTGCTCAACGCTTGGGCGACCAGCACATTGCCGGCCGTTGTGCGCAATTCAATCGACTTGGCACCGGCGTCGATCTCGACATATTCAGTCGCTTCTTTGTAGGTGACATTGGTCAAGATCGGCGTCCCATTCACCAGCAGATTGAGCGTGGTGTTTGCGCCATTGAAGAGGCTCACCTTCGCCTTACCAAGCGTGGCAGGGGCCGCATTGACATCAACAACCTTGACAAAGCCGGCCGCCGGCCCACCAACATGGATGAGGCTGTAGCTTGTATCTGCCGCTAGGGTCACAGTTTCGCTGCGCACAACGGTATTCGTCCCCCGTTTCACCAGTTCCACCGTATGGTCACCGGGCGTCAACCCAATCGGTGTCAGCCATTTCAGATCATTCTGGAAGTCAAGGTCGAAGTAGACCGTGACGCCATCAATGCGCAGATCAACCCCATTGACAGCTGGGTCCGAAGCCAGCGGGGTAAAGAGCAAACGGGGCTGGGTGGCATCGGCATCGTTGACATAGTCCTGCGCACTCTCATTCGCCGGCTCATAGCCATTTTTCTGCAAATACTCGATGGTATAGCCCAGGTTGGCGCTATCCGTATAGTTGGCCGGTGTCACCTCTTTGCCCTGGGGCGTGATCAGGGTGAAGGCGAGCGGGGCATCGGCGACCATGTTGAAGATCACATCGCCATGTTTGATCAGGTTGACAGTGGTGATCACATCGGTCGCGCTGGCCGCTTGGACCTGGCTCAGATCAAGGGTTGGTTTTGTTAACGGGGTGCGGATAATCACCCCCGTTTGGCCATTGCCGGCGTCGAAGAAGGTGTATTCACGATCTGCTGCCGCCGCGTTGACCAGTTCGCCCTTGGCTAAGGCAGCCTGCCACGCCGCGCGAGCGGCAGCCACTTGCGGCGGTGACACCAGCTTAAAGTTGTCCACATCGCTAAAGCTGAAGTCGCCGGTTTCGTCGATATAGAAGCCATAGGTGCCAAAGATCAAGACCTCGACAAAACCTTTGAAGCCAAATTTGCCATTGGTAAATTCGCCGACATCGGCCCCGACGGCGGCAAGTTCACCGCTGTCAAAGGGCGGGATGGCGGGCGGACAGGCAAAGATGCCCAAGAAGCACTCCCCAGCTTCGACAATCGACCCCTCTTTGACTTCGATGGCGAGACGACCTGAGCCGGTGAAGGTGGCTTTGCCGTTGCGCGTAAAGGCGTTGATCGTGGCGGTGCCGTTGTAGAAGAGCGCTTCGATGCGCACGCTGGCGCGGAAGCTGCGCGTCGTCACTGTCGCCTCAGCCCTGGCAATCTCAACCGAGAGCAGGGAGAGCGCCACACCCAGATCAAGTTGGAAGGGGCGCGGTTGAAAGCCCATATCCCCTTCCATGGCGAGAATCGGGCCAATCACCGGTAGGCTCTTGCCCGCTTCAATCGTCACGGTAACATCAACCCGCTCATTGCCGGGGATCAGGGTGATCTCACCGCTGAGGCCGGTGAGGAAGAGGCCGGTTTGGCCGATGGGCAAGCCGGGACTACAATTGACACCGGCGCGCACCGCATCCAGCCGGAAAGCTTCCAGCGCATCCGGGGCAAAGAGGGTGGCCGGCGCACTGTTGGCCAGGTAGGGCCCCATGAGTTGCCGATGCTGATCTTCCCCGGCGGCAATCGCCATCACGGTCTGGCCTTGGGCATTGGCAAAGATGGTGACGCCGGCTGTGATGCCACAGGTCTGGCCGGTCGAGCCGGGGACCTTTTTCTTGCCGATATTAGGAATGGTAAGGCTGCCATCAGCAATGATCTGGAAGCCATCGCCAACGGGGACCAGCGAGCCGGTCAGGCTCATCTCAAAACCGCTGCTGGTGCTGATCGTGGGCAGGTTGATCTTGCCGGTGCCAAAACGCACGCCACCGCTGTCGATCAGGGTCGGCACAGCCAGCCCCGCCGACAGCCCGCCAAATTCACTGGGCATCTGCAAGGCTGGGCTGGTGATGTGCAGATGCGGGCGCTCGTTGTTATAGGCAATGACGACGCTGCGTGCGAGCAGTGGGATACCCGCCACACTGATGGTAAAGTTGGGAATCGTGCTGGTGCGGAATTGGTTGCGGTCGTTGACCTCGCCGCTAAAGGTGAGGTTGCTCACCGTGCTGCCGTTGGTGGTGACGCTCAGTTTGCCGTTGACTGTACAGGTGTTGGCCGTTTTGTTGCTGATGGTGATGCCATCGATCTTGACCAAAACGCGGCGCCCGGCGCTGGTTGATTGGTTATCGATCAGCGTGATGGGGTTGCCGGAGCAGAAGGCCAGGGTGTTGGGCGGGGCATCAGGCGGGCTGGGCAAGTTGTTGAGTTCGACCGTCACGATCCGTTCAAAGCTTGCCCCGGCGCGGTCAGTGCTGCGGATCCGAGCACTGTAGATCGGCTTAGTCTCAAAATCGAGCACGGCGTTCGTCTTGAGGGTACTCCCCTCGATGCGGAAAGCAAGGTTATCATCGCTGCCGGCACCTTCTGCCAAGGCATAGGTGTGGCTGTCCCCCGCGTCGGGATCGACCGAACTCAGCGTGCCCACCGTGGCACCGGCCGGTTGATTCTCGTCAATGCGGCTGTTGCTCAGGTTGATTGCCGTCGGCGCGTCATTGGTATTGGTGACAGTGATGGTTAAGCGCTTGGTAAAGGTTTGGCGGGTAAAGCTATTGCGCGCCTGGACATCAATCACAAGACTTGGCTTCGTCTCGAAATCGGGCACGGTATTCAGCCGCAAGATCCCGAGAAAGGTGGAAAAGAGGCTATTATCGTTGTCACTGCCCACGAGGGAGAAGAGCAAGGAACGGCCACTGTCATCGACTGCGCTGAAGTTGCCCACGACCGTGCCGGACGGGGTGTTCTCTGCCACCGTGCTGTTGCTCAGTGAAATGTTGGTGGGGCCATCGCTGACCGCTTCCACTTGGACACGGACGGTCGCTTGCCGGGTGTTGGCGGCGTTACCGTCGTTGACACTGTAGAAGAAGCTATCACTGCCGTTGAAATCGAGATCAGGCGTATAGAGAATCTGATTGTTGACAATCGTCGCTGTCCCGCCAGGTGGGTCACCGACCGCAACAATGACCAGTGGTTGACCACTCGCCCCGCGGAAATCATTGCCCAGCACATTGATCGTCACGGGCGTGTCTTCCTGGGTGGTAGCGGTGTCTGGAAAGGCTTGAGGGGCGGCAGGAGGTGCTTCGGCAATCACCGAGACACATTCAGAGAATTCCGAGCTGTTGCCCGGCGCATTGCCATCGTTGCTGGTCGCAGTCGCCGTCAGTTGATGACCATCCGGCACTGCTTGATTGAGAAAGAGACCGACAAGCGCAGTGCCGTTGATGTCGGTTTGCAGGGTGGCACTCCCTACGAAGGTGGCACCTTCACCAAAGCCGGATGCATCGCAGGTGGGGCTGGCAAAAAATTCGATGCGGAAGGTGGTGTTGGGAGCGCTGATCATGACAACTTCGGTCTCGGTGCGGCCGTCTGCCTTGAGGAAGGCACCGGAGAGGACGGGCTTATTTTGTAGATCATTGGCACCACTATCGCTATCACCATTGTCATCCGCGGTGACACCGTCCATGCCCAGATCGATCCCCAGTTGACCGTTGCTAACGATTTGATTGCCCAGGATCCGGTTTTGCTGGCTCCCCGCATCAACGGCCACCCCGCGTTGGCTGTTAAAGGCGATGCGATTGCCCGTGCCGCTGCTCGTGCCGCCGATGGTGTTGCCGTCGGCATTTTCGATTAAGATACCGTTGGCACTATTGGCAAGGGCACCTGTTCCCGCAGCATTGAGACCAATGAAGTTGCCGATCACCTGGTTGCCGCTACCGGTCTCGGTCAACCAGATGCCATCCGTGCCATTGCCGGAAACCACATTACGATCAGTGGCGCTTGTCCCACCGACGGTGGTATTGCTCGCGCCAAAGGCAATGCCTATCCCAGCATTGGCATTGGGCCGCGCTTGCGTGCCGTCACTGTTGGTGCCGACATAGTTGCCGCGGATAATATTGCCGCTGTGCGCGTCTTCAATGACGATGCCATAAAAGTTGCCGGAGACCACATTGCCGGCCACCCCGCCGATGTTACCGACGATATTGTTGCCGCCGCTGAGTTTGACGCCATAGCTGGTGTTGCCGGCTATGGTGTTTTGGGGCGTTAACCCAATCACATTACAGGCGATCACCGCGTTGCTGGTGTTGACCTCAATGCCATGTGCCTTGAAACGGTTGATATAGAAGCCCACAATGCGCGAATTAGTTGCTTGGATCTTGAAGCCACTGACGTTACTGCCGGCCAGCGACCCATCCAACTCGACACGCGGTTGCGGCGGCATCGTTCCACAACTATTACCACCCAATGCATTGATCTCAACCACATCGGTGATCGTGGGCAGGGCTGACGTCGGCTTAATCGTCTGGACCCCACTGCCCAGGCTGAAGAGGATCAGATCGGCGCCGCTGCGCGCATTGGCGTCGAGGATCGCCTGGCGTAGCGAACCGGCACCACTGTCGTTGGTGTTGGTGACGGTGAAGGTTGCAGCCTGGGCCACACCAGTGGGCCAGAGCATAAAGCCAAAACAGAGGAGTAGCAACAAACCACTGTATCGCCCCAGGCCACGCCGGCACAAGTCGCGATAGGATTGTTCGAACATACGGAATGTCTTCCTTTCGTATAAACACAATGAAGCTTTACTTGCGAAAAAGTGAAGATGTGCTGGCGCTGAAATAATGATGCCGCAACCACCTCAAAGCAGGTCAACCCCAGTGTAGCAGCGAAACGTAGCGAGAACGTAGCGAAGCTGCTACGTTTTGCTATGCAGGTTGTTTTTTTTGGTTAGTGGGTTGCTTGAGCGGACATCCCCTGGGAGCGAAACCAGCTAACTAATGAAGCATCGAACACTTTGCAGCGTATTTGGTTGTTGTAAGCGCTCGATCGTGATAAAATTGAGGCGTAGAGATGTTAAAGAGGCACTGGCCCAGAATAGGAGCGGCTATGCAAAAAACAGACTACGCGCACTACGCAGAAATTTTGAAGGCAAATTTGGCGTTTATCAAGCAGCAATTTAATGTTAGCGAGCTGGGCATCTTTGGTTCCTATGTGCGCGGCGAACAGGATGAGCAGAGTGATCTCGATATTCTTGTGCGTTATAGCAAAGTGCCCTGTGTCTGGAATTGGATCGAACTGGAAGATTACCTAAGCCGGTTAACAGGCGTAGAGGTTGACCTTGTGCCGGATGCGGCTATGAAGCCAAAGATTAGGGAACGCGTCTATCAGGAGATAATCTTCTTGTGAGAAAACCGAACCCTAGAGACTTTCTTGAAGACATCCTTGAGAATATTCAGGATATAGAAGAGTTCGTTGCCGGCCTTTCTTTCGAACAGTTTGCTGCCGATAAGAAAACGGTTAAAGCAACCGTGCGTTCGCTCGAAGTGATCGGCGAGGCTGTTAAAAATGTCCCGCAAGATTTGCTCGACGCTCACTCGCAGATTCCCTGGCGTTCGATTGCGCGTATGCGGGACAAGCTCATTCATCACTATTTTGGGGTCGACCTGGACGTTGTTTGGGAGAGCGCAACGAATGGGATCGAACCACTCAAAAGAGCCGTTGTCGATATTCTGTCAGGATTAGCAGAGTGACTTAACAATCTAAAAAATTTGGATCTATTTTACCCTCTCCACAAAACCTGCGCTTGCCCTACCGCTTATTCCACAACAAAAAAGTGGCCGGCGCAATTGCGCCGGCCACTTTTTTGCAATACCCCCTCCCAGCCTTCTAGATTAGGGGAGGAGCGATACGGTTCCCTAAATCAGAGTAAGAGGAGGATGGGGAGTACGAGTATGGGAAAGAGTAGGAGGACGAGTAAGAGAAGTATGACCAAATTGAATCGCCCGGTCGCGACGGTGGGCTGGGCCTCAAATACGGCGAAGGCGGCCCGATCAATGGTCAGGCCGGCCTCGGTTTGGGCACTGACGTTTAGCTCCACCCCATAGAGTCCACTCTGGATAGGCGTCAGGGTGAACAGGGTGCTCTCCCCTTGCGTCACCAGCGGATAGGTCTCCACCTGACCATCTGGCCGGCGCACGCGGGCTTGGGCGCTGGTCAGGGTGATGGACTGCCCGGTAGCGATTAGCTGCGCCTGCAGGGTGACAGGCTCGTTGACTTGGGGAACCAGCTTATCCAGGGTCGTTTGTAACGTTGCGCCACCGTTAAACCGCGCGGCAATGGCGTAATCGGCACCTGCTGCGGGTGTTTCAGCGGTGGTTTGCAAGGCGACGATCCACTGGCCGGCTGTGGGCTGGACAAAGCCATACCCCAGGTAGACCAGCGAGGCCGGATCGGTTACGCGCATCTCGCCGTTGGCTGTAGGATCCAGCACCACTCTCTTGCCGCTGGCGCCGGTGACGGTCGTGGTCAGCGAACGCGAGGTGTCATACAAGGCAAAGGTCGCCACAGTCACGCCGGGGTCAATCTGGATCGTCACGCTGTGCGTTTCCCCTGCTTGCAAATGTCCCGTATAGACGCGGGTGAATTGCAGCACTTCGGCGGGTGGTGGCGGCAGCGGCGGGTCGGCCACCTGCCAGCCATCACCGGGCGGTGTTTGCAACAGCGGACGCACAAAATCGCTGAACACTTCCGGCACGACGGGCAAGTCAATGTGCAATATCGCTATCTCTCGCACTGGCATGGCGATGGCCTTGACGCTGGTGAGCGGCACGACCAGATCAGACGGTACATCGGTGCAGGGCGATTGCACCGGATTGCGCAAACTGGTGCCGGCCAGGGCATGGAAGGGCACGCCTTGTCGCCGAGTGATTTGCGGGTTGAAGATCGCTTGCAGGTAGCTGGGCTGAAGTTCAAGCGAGGCCGGCAAGAACAGACCCAGCGTTGCTGATAACACGGCGCACGCAGAACCTGCCATCGGCGATCCCAGAAGGATGAGTTGGGCCACATTGCGCGTTTGCATCATGCGGTCTAAGTAATAGCGTGCAATGATCCCACCCATGCTGTGTACCACCACGTCCACCTGCTCGGCTCCGGTGACCTGCTGCACGTTGCGGATGTATTCGCTCATAATCTCGGCATTTTGCGCAATCGTGTTGGTACGTGTCAATGGCGCAAGCCTGTTGCCAGTTTCCATCACTCCTGGCACCTGCCCATCGCCCACGGCATACCCATGCAGGCCGAAACCGCTGGCCGCCAGATAGCCATCCGCGCCCAGGTAATTGCTCCAGGTAAGTTTCCAATCGGTATTGAAGCCATGCACCAGCACCACTGGGCGCGGGGTGATGGCTAAAATCGCACTCTCCCCAAGCACCTGCCCGGCGGATTGGGCTTGCACGATGCGTTGGGTTTGGCGCACGCCATTGGCTGCCCAAGCCCAGCCCAGGGCGGGGAAAACAGCTGTTTGGCAAGTGTCTTGTCCGGCGAGGATGGTGCAACTGGCGATAGGCGCGGTCAACCCCTCCAGCTGAAAATCCACGGCTGTGCTGGCGCTCGCTGCCTGTGGCAGGCTGATTTTCACGCTGATGGAATTGCCGTCGATCAGGGTGGTGAGCGGCGTGTTATGTACGTCCAAGATCACCACCGGCAGCGTTTGCGCCGCGGCCGGGAACGTCAGCGTTGCGAGTTGGGTCAAAGTAAAGCCAAGGATCAGAAAGACGCGCAGGGGTAATCGGGCTATCGTATTTCTGTATGTCATTTTTTCCCTTTCAATAGACCATCGCCAAAATGCGCCAGAAATACGAGTAATTCTGGTCGCGCATCACAAGGATAAAAGGGTCAGTGGGGTAAAGCGTGGGGTCCGCATACGATTTCATAAAGGGTACATGGGCAAATTTGGTCAAACGTGCCGAAGTAGTAGCCTATAACGCCAATCGAAATCAGCGCGGCCCCTAAAAAGAGCAAATGGCGTTGGATAATATTTGTTGCAAAACGATGTGTGAGCGTAGCCAATACGAGCCGATTCCTTCAACGATAATATATATGACGTACAAACTCGCTGATGGCTGGATGAACTCGTAATCGCCCAATCTCAGGCGCTGGGCGGAGATTGGGCGATTACGAGATACCATTTTAACTGGAAACCAGGCGTTCCACTAATTGCTTTTGACTGTTATACTGAATGCAGAATGATAACCGTAGTTTCGTCTAGCGTGCGTCGCACTGACCACAGCATCTAACGGAGTGGAAACAATTGTTGGTCAGTGCGACGCACGCGATCCCTGTTGCTGTCCAAACTCCGGTTCTCGACTTGACTTCAGTATAACAGCAGATAGAGTGAGTAACTCCGACGCCTCCTAGCGGGTTACGAGCGGCAGGAAGAGCTTGCGCACGGCGGCGGTTTCGAGTACCACAAATTCAGTATCGAAGGGCGCCTCGACCACACAGGTGAGCAGCGTAGCTTCCGTGGCGCAGGTGATGCCCTCGTTACTCCACTTGCTGCCGGTCCAGTAGCGCAGCTCGAGAGCCGTGGCACTGCCTTCTGCCGCGCTCAGCGGCGACAAGACGTAGGCGATGTTCATGTTCGCCGTCACTGAATAGAATTGCCCGCCACGGAGGCCGCGGAGGGCACAGAGAAAACGCCTTGCAACTCCTCTGTGAGCTCTGCACCCAAAGGGTTCCCGCTCTGTGGCTAAGATTAAATTCGTCAGTCAATCAACAGAATCTAGGATACGGGATTTATCTTTCCCTACGCTAATTCGGGGGAAGCCCAGCTCAACCCTGGGCTTGGCTTTAACCAACCCGCGATAACTTGGCCCACTCCACCGTCACCCCCGGGCCAAAGGCCATGGTAAGCAACGTCTCTTCTTGCAGCGTGTCCAAAATCTGGGCGAGGACAAAGAGCATCGCCGCGGCCCCCAGGTTGCCGAAGTTGTGGAGCACTGTATACGAAGGTTGGAGCGCCGTCTCTGACCACCCGCGTTCGACAAAGACACTGTTGAGGTTATCCAGAATATTGGGGCCACCGGGATGGATCGCCAAGGCGGGACGGGGCTGTGTACGATCCAGATCGAGCCGCGTAAGTAGAGTGCTGCCATGCCCGGTGCCAAAGTATTCCCCCAACTTCAGCCCCACATTGCGGTCCAGATACATACGATAGGTGGTGTGCTCGGCGGAGCGGGGGGGATCTAAGCGCAACATACGACTGCTCTCTGGGACCAGCGCCATGCCTGTCCCTTCGTAGCGCCAACGGCCGGTCGGTGCCAGCACCACTGCGGCTGCACCGTCGGCAAAGAGCGCATGGGCGACGAGGGAGGAGGTGTCGGTGGCGCTGACATCATAGTGGGTTGAGGCGACTTCCACCGCAACGACCAAAACTGCTTTAGCGTCGCCGGCGCGCATAATATCGCGGCCCAGGCGGAGACAGGTTGCACCACAAAAACAGCCATTGAAGTTGAGTTCCGCCTTGGCACAATCGAGCGGCAGCCCAAGCGCTTCGATCACACCAAGAGCGACACCTGGTTCACTCCAACCGCTGGTACAGGTCGTCACAATATGGGTAATTTCCTGTGGATCGCCACCCCAATCGGCCAGCGCCCGGCGTGCCGCAGCAATCGCAAGCTGTACACAAGTTTCGCCAAAGATCTGCATCCGTTCATGATAAGGGGGGATAAAGCGATTGGGGGTAAAGATATCTCGCGCCAACACACCGGGGGGCAGCATCGCCGGCTGTTTTGTGGTCGCCACCGTCTCCTCCCCGTTCTGCCAGTGAGGATGGACAAAGTGGCGCGTATGGATGCCGGTACCCTTTACGAACGACTGGAACTGTCCAATAATCTCCTCAGGTTGGCCGTGAGTACGCCGCATTTTGGCGTCAATCTCCAAAAATCGTTCTGTACTGAGGGGAAAGGGGGTCGCTGTGCCGACTCCGGCAATATGGGCCTCTTGCTGGTTCATCAGAATATCTCCTAAAAGAATCGATTCGTGTTGTCGTAGCTGTCGCGGTTTGTAAATGAACGCTTGATGGGTCGGTCTGCTTCTGTCTGGATGTGGTTCCGTCCATAGGAATAACAGAACCATTCAAAAGTCATTTGTAACTGTTCAGCCATCGTAACTATGCTCGTAAAGTAGCCACGATAGGGGTCAGCTGATTGATGAATAAGAAAGCGTAAGAGATTGAGCCGACGGCTCAATCTCTTACGCTCCTACTCTCTGAGCAGTGACTAGCGGGTCACGAGCGGCAGGAAGAGCTTGCGCACGGCGGCGGTTTCGAGTACCACAAATTCAGTATCAAAGGGCGCCTCGACCACACAGGTGAGCAGCGTAGCTTCCGTGGCGCAGGTGATGCCCTCGTTACTCCACGTGCTGCCGGTCCAGTAGCGCAGCTCAAGAGCCGTGGCACGGCCTTCTGCTGCGCTCAGCGGCGCCAACACGTAGGCAATGTTCATGTTGGCCGCCACTGAATAGAATTGTCCGCCCCGTAGGCTGCCGAACGAACGCAGCCGGAAGCTTTTCAGCGGCTGCACCGGCGCAGGGAGCGGATAGGTCGGCCCAGCCAGTTCCGTCAAGGCCAATTGGGCCGCGTTGGCAAAGCTGCCCGCATCGACCTGGATATTGAGCCCATCGCCCACAAGCGCGCCAGCGGTCACGCCGTCCACATTGGCGGTGTCGTCGGCAACAATCGTAACGACTGGCTGGTTGCTGGCTGCGCGGTGATTGCCGTCGGCGCTGACGCTGATCAGGCTATTGGTGATGGTCTGCGCGGCGGTGACGACATATTCCACCTGGATCGCGGCCCCGTACCCGTCGAGTTGGCTCACGCCCCAGTGTACGATGCCGTTCTGTAGCACACCACCGCTGATATAGGTCGCACCGGCAGGAACAACGTCGGTGATCGTCAAGTTGTTGGCTGGCAGCGCGCCGCTGTTGCTGACCGTCAGCGTGTAGGTGATCCGTTCCCCCGCCTTGACCACACTGGGCGCGACTTTGCGGATCGCGAGATCGGGCGCTTCGGTGGTGCGAATTTGCACCGTCTTGATCGCATCACCAAAGCCGCCACAGTTTTCGGCGCTCACCGCGAGAATCCGCTCGCCGGCGCTGCGCCACTGGTAGGTTGCCGTGGCCGTACCCTGACCGCTCTTGGGTTCGGGTGACCAGGTAAAGCTGATCGGTTGCGACGCCTGGACGGGCAGAACAGTGGCCGTATAGAGAGCGTCCGTACCGACTGATCCGCGCTCGGCACCATCGATCTGTGCCCCAACGACGGCAGCCGGACACGAAGGGGGCACGATGGTAATTTTACCGAGTATATCGTTCTTCTGGACCTCACCATTCTCGTTATCCACCCGGAACTCGATGTTGTAGGTGCCGACCGCATTGGGGCCGAAGGTAAGCGTCGGCGTCATGATTGCTGTGCGATCTGATGCCGAGAAGGCGCTATCGGCCAGATGCAGGGTCACGGTGTCGCTGAGAACGATATCCTTGTTGATGCCGGGTAGACCTTCTTCCGGTAGCGGAAACGTTTCGGTCGTTGCGCGCGAGAGACTCACCTCGGCCGCGTTGAGCAACCGAAAGACGCTGTTTTCCCCTGCGCGTTCGACGATGCGCACCCAGGCGGCCGTGTTGCCATGCTGGTCACGCAGCCGCAGGTCCATATTCTGCATCGTGCGCCAACTGGTGACGGTGATCGGCGCCGTCCAACTGATGACCATCGTCGTCTTCACGCCGGTCTCGATAATGCCGCCGGCTGCTGGCTGAAGCAAATTGCTCTCACCGAGGAGTGGGCGGAGAATGCGAAATGTCGCGGGTTCCGAGGTGCCGCCACCAGGGACGGGATTGCGCACCGTGATCGGGTCGGTGTCTGGCCAGGGCAGGTGCAGGTCGCTGCGCGGTAAAGTCATCACAAGCTCCGTTGGGCTAACAAAGCGTACGGTGCGTGCTGAACCATCATAAAAGGCGCGGGAGGCCGGCATGAAGTTGCTGCCGAAAATCCGCACCGTAAGATCGGAGCCAAGCAGGCGGCCGGTCGCACTATCCGGACTCAGGCGGGTGATACGAGGGATGGGATTGAGGACGACCGGTTGCGCCGCCAAGCGGATCCGATACGCACCCGTCCCGCCGACGCCACGGGCGACGATCAGGTAGCGCCCGGTCTCCAGGAGCGTATAACCGTTGATCAGTGCATTGTTGTCCGGGGCGCCGTTATCGTTGACGACGACGTTCACGCCGGCTGGATCAGAGAGTTCCAGAAAGGGATCCAGCGTCCCGCTCGTGCGGGTCAAGACGATGGTTACTTGGTCACCAGCTACGCCGGACAAAACGTAGTGGTCCCGGTCGGCGGACGAACTGATCGTGCCGTCCAGCGGCTGGTCGGACAATAAGGTGCGAAAATCATCGTCGCAGCCTATCAACGCGCAAAGCCCGGCATAGACATCCAGCCTACGCTTTGTGATGGAGCCGTCGCTGCGATTGTCGGTGATGGTTGGGCCGGTGGTGACCAATAGATTCTTGATCTCAGCCACTGTTGCCGATGGCTTCGCCTGTTTGAAAATGGCCACGGCACCGGCCACATGGGGCGCGGCCATGGAGGTGCCGTTAAAGCTCTCGCGGCCGGTCGCCGGCACCGCCGAAAGGATGTCAACGCCAGGGGCATAGAGCGTGGTAATCGACGAAATATCGGAGAAGCTGGCGATCGCGTCGTTTTTTGTCGATGCGGCCACACTGATGGCTGCTGAAATACACGCCGGCGAGGCCATTTGGCCTCGACTCCCCCCATTTCCCGCGGCAATCACCGTAGCGACACCTTGCGCCGCCAACAATTCAATGACCGGCCTGAGCGCCTCACTGTCGCAAGCGGATGTGAAGCGCCCCCCACCCAGGCTCATATTGACGGACGCGACCGGTAGCCCCTGCTGCTTCAACGTTAGCACGTGTTCAAGCGCCAAGATGAGATCAGAATTAAAGGCCCCCAGCCTGCCGACCCTTGAAAAGACCTGGATTGAGATTAGGTTGGCTTGGGGCGCCACACCGGCGACGATACCCGCCACATGGGTGCCATGCTCACAGCCGAAGGCGGCACAGTTGAGACCCGAGTTGGTTGCCGTCGTATCCTGACCGCCGGGGCATAGCGAACTTGCCCCTTGTGACGCATTGGTCGTGGAAAAACAGGCTTCCGCGACGACCTTGCCGGCAAGGTCGGGATGGTTTTTGGCTACGCCAGTGTCCAGTATGGCGACAACCTGACCGTTACCGGTGTAGAAGAGATCGTGGGCGCGATCGGCACGGATCAGCGGCACACTTTCCAGCAGCGCCGGCGTGTAGATCCTATCAAGCTGTATCCTGGCAACTTCGGGCGCCTGGCTCAGGGCAGCCAGCGCCGCCTGCGAGGAGACCGTGAGCGCTAACTGCGGGGTCGACTGATAAGTCTTGACGTTTGTCACGTCAAAAGCGCTCATCCGGCCAAGCACGGCCTGCTGCGCGTTGGCAATGGCGGCCGCCTGGACACTGGCCGCGCTGACATCGCCAAATTGCTCTACATGCCAGTCCGTAGCCAATTCCACAATGATCGGCGCCGCGCCGGTGCTTTGAATCTGGGCGGAAATTTCAGCCATTTCAGCGGCAGCTGTTGGTGACTGTGCAAAGGTGCCTGCACCCATCCACAAGATGAGTGCAAAGCCGCAAAACAATCCTGTAGCGAGTTGAAGACAACTCTTCTTCATTATTCTCTCCTTGATTGGACTTTGGACAAAAGTGAAAAAATGAACATAAAAACGTAACTATCCAGCGAAGCTATATCTCAAACCGGCGTGCGGTTGCAGGGTTGCAGGGTTGCAAGGTTGCAGGCTGACACTTTTCATGCCCCATCACAAAGATCAGCGGAATGCCCAGTTCGACGGCGCCATCTTCGATGCTGCCGTACTTGAAATACTTGCGTTTATCAATGCAACGCGTCGCGCCAACTCCCTTTTGCGAGATAAAGCCCGCAGAATCCAACGACGGCGAACAACAGCAAGCCCAGCCATAAGACCGGGGTGCGCCAATTCACTTCGTTTGCAAAGCGCGCCATCTGCAGGAGAAGCGTTGGAAGGATAAGAATGAACATCGGCGTTGCCAGTCTTGCTCGTGTCTGGTCGTTCTCGCGCGACATTGTAAGCATGATAGTGCCCACAGCAATCAGCCAACCGCAAAGCGAACGGGCGGTGAGTGGTGTCAATTTCCAGGGGAAAACTGGTATAAGCAAGTTAGGATAGATGAAGACCAGGATTGCGACAAGGGTGAGTATGCCACCGCAAATCAGCAACAGCCCATGTAACCAGAATGGCAGTGGATCCTCAGCAACGCCAGAAGGCGAAGCGGCTTTCCGTTGCTGCCACAGGTATGCGCTTACAAAAATCGGCGGTGGCAAGAGGTAACTGGCAAACCAGACATAAAAGGGGAACGAGCCAACCGAAAACTTGTCCCAATGGAGAAACGTTGCCACCAATTGAACTGTGCTGAAAAGAGCCGTGGGCAGGATCATGACCCGAATCATTTCCCAACGTTTGGCAAGCATAGGAAGCAGGAAAAGCGGAGCAGAGGTGATGTAGAATGCCCCAAGTACCGCAGCCATTACCACCGGCTGGATCGGCCAGGCGAAGTTGGTCTTGGTGTCAGCCGGCGAAAGCCCAATGGCCAACACAGCGGCAACGCCGAATAGTACTTCTACCAGCAACCAGGCGCGTAAGGGCCAGGCTATCGATGTTCCCTGTGAAGTCTTAGAATGTGAAGTCTTAGCGTGTGAAGTTTTAGGAAGTGAAGTCATCGGGAAACCTTCTTTCTCATCGCTGAGTGATAGGATAGGGCGGCGGCGGCTAACCCCAACCCGCCTAACAAAAAGTGAAATGGATGATCGAACGATTGCAGTCCAAAAACTGTCGGCTGTCCGGTGATCATCCCCCAAAAAGCCAACCCGCTATAAAACAAACCAAACCCTGTGGCAAACCACAATGCGCGGCCTTCAGCGCCCCAATACAACACCCCAAGTGCCAATAAACCGGTCAGAATATGCAGGAGCGAGTGTGGCGCGATCATCTGCGTGACAGCCAGCAGGGGCGGAAAGGCTTGATCCAATGGCGGGTAGAGGCGGAACGCCAGGGTGGATGTGCCTTGCAAAAGCAAGAATAGTCCGGTGATTGCGGTATAGAGGCGAGCGGGTTGCTTGATCATGTTGAACCACCTTCACGGATGGAGCGAATGCTCAACCCGCCAAGCATCCCGGTTGCCAGCCCAAAGCCGCCAAACCAAATCCAGGTGGCTACATTGGCTACGGAAAAAAGCCCGCGATGGATCAATGAAGCAACCAGCACGCCAAAAGCGAAGACGAAGGTGCCGATCACGACCACCCGTACTTCCGACCAGCTTTGTTGGCGGCTGAGCAGTAAGCTGCTCAATCCATACGCCAGAAACGGTGCTGAATAAATTTGGGCCAGCAATCGGCTGATTTTCCAGGGCCACAGGTTCACCATGCTCTCTGGTGCAAGCAACAGGGACAAGGCCAGCCCCGTCACCACAATGCCTTGTGCCAGTAAATAGCCGCGCACCCAGGTTGGCAAAGCCGGCCCAGCACCCCTTTCGCGCAGCGTGCGGTGACGCCACATCAACCATAACGCAATCAGCGGATAGATCAGATAGGCCCCGAACCAGATCCAAACCTGCTGGCGGCTGTAATCAAATTCACCCAGGTAAAAGAGCGAAACGATGAATAACATGCCGGTCCAGATGGCGATCACGCCCACCATGACCCGCACTTCAGCATAGGTACGCGCCAAGATTCCGCCAACCATAAAGGTTGTGCCAGAAAGGTACATGGCACCCAAGAAACGTGCATGCAGCGGCGGCACGAGCCAGGGAATCGCCCGATCGACACTGCCGGGGACGAAATATCCCCAAACCCCCACCCACAAAGCCAACAGACCGACAGCGGCAAAATATATTTTTTGACCGCGGGTTACAGGCAACATCGCATTCTCTCCTTCTAATTTGAATTTACTAGTGTTTTGTGAAACAAATTATGACAGATAAATTCTACCCCCTCCCGACCTCCCCCAGCCTGGGGGAGGAGCCGTGACCTCACCGGCGAGGTGACGGTTCCCTCCCCAAGCTGGGGAGGGTTAGGGAGGGGTTTGATTCCTATCAAGACTTATTTCACAGAACACTAGCGCAATCCATATTCCGGCGGGATGGATTGCGCTGAACGTGACTGATCCAACGTTTCACGTTTCAGGTTTCAGGTTCAAGGTTACACGCAACCTTGAACCTGAAACCTGAAACAAAATTCTTGCACAAAAAACAAAAATCCAACAGATAAGGAACTATTCCTGATGGTCGCCACTCATCAACTAGCATATCACGCATTTATAGCGGCTGGTGTCCTGATTGTGTCCTGATCATGTCCCGACTTTATTTGGGACCTGTTTGCCGGATTGGTGATTTTATGTTAGATTCCGCTTAGAATTTGATGTTACGCACCGCCGCTTGTCGGGGCACGAACTATCGTGCTATCGTGCCCCGACAAGCGGCGGTGCGTAAGGTGAGTCACGATTTCACGGAACTAATTTTTTGACAGTTACTCATGATAATTCGCTATTGAACACTACTGTTTTACGCAACGACATAGACAACAATGGCGTCGATCTCCACAATGCTGAGATCGACCGTCTGCGTGATCAATTGTGGGTTGGTTTGATGGTGGTCACCTTCTTGGTTTTGGTGATCACACGGGTGGTGCGCATGAGGGCGGGCGAAACAATGCCACCTCTCTCTTGGTTGATCCAGGGGATGCTTCACCTCATGGTTTTCGCCAACCTCTTTCTACGCAAAACCCGCTATGCGTCGCTTGTCCGGGGCATTTTTGTCGTTTGCATCCATCTTGCGGTTCCTCCGGTACTTGTCTTTTATGGTGGCACACGGGGTTTTGGCGATATCGCCTTATTCTGCACTGTGCTCCTCTCGCTGCTCTACGGCTGGCGGCGCTGGATGTTTGTGAGCTTTACGTTGATGGCATTGACACTGGTCTGGGTCTTTTATCTCGACGGCATCGGTCAGCCTGTGGCGCCCCTGTTAGACTATTCGGCTCGTTTTACCTCCCTCAAATTTTTTATCTTGATGTTCGTGATGGTTTTCCTGCTGCGTTATATAACTGCTTTCTATCACTCGTTGCTCGACAAATATCGCAACTTTGCCGATGAGCAGGTGCGTTTCACACGTCAATTGCAAGCAAACAGCGTGGAGTTGGCGGCGTTGACACGCACCTTGCAAGGCTCGCGCCAGAAGATCGTGACGGCGCGTGAAGAGGAGCGTCGGCGGATGGGGCGCGATCTGCACGATGGCTTAGGCCCGCTGTTGGCGGCTCAAGTCTTTCGCACGGGTGTGGCGCGCCAGATGGTTCACAAAAATCCCCAAAAGGCTGAAAGCGTGTTGGTTGATCTGGAAAGCAACATCGAAGTAGCACTGGCCGACATCCGCCGGCTGGTCTATGGGTTGCGTCCACCGCTGCTGGATCAACTGGGGTTGAGCGGCGCCATCACCAGCCATGTGAGCCAACTGGAGAGCCAACTTGTGATCGATCTGCAACTCGCCCCGCAATTGCCGGCCCTCAGTGCCGCCGCCGAAGCAGCCCTCTTTCGCATGGTACAGACTGCGCTTGACAATGTCATCCGCCATGCGCAGGCGAACCGCTGCCAGATCCGGCTGGATGTAAGCGAAGGGGCGCTTTGGCTTGTGATCACAGATGATGGGATTGGCATCTCACCCGCTGTGATGGCCGGCGTTGGCCTGACCTCGATGCGCGAACGGATGGAGGAATTGGGCGGCACTTTTGCCAGTAGCAGTATTCAACCAACGGGGACGCGCCTCTCGGCCTCGATTCCACTGCTCTCCGATGAGCAGATTCTAGCGGACTCTACTCCATGATTACGATTTTTATGGTCGATGACCACCAAATTTTTCGCGATGGCTTGCGGCTCTTGATCGATTCGGCAGACGATATGACGCTGCTCGGCGAGGCGGCGTCGGGCGAAGAAGCACTGCAAAAACTCGCCACCTTGCAGCCTGATCTGATCCTCATGGACATCCACCTGCCTGGCGAAAATGGCATCGATGTGACACGCCAGATCAAGCAGCGCTATCCTGATTCAACCGTGTTGATGTTGACCATGTTCGAGGATGATCAATCGGTCTTTGCCGCCATGCGGGCCGGCGCCATTGGCTATGTCTTAAAAGGGATTCAACACCAGGCGATGTTACAAACGCTGCGGATCGCCGCCGCGGGTGGCGCGGTCTTCAGCCCCAGCATTGCGCGCCAGATGATGCGTTGGTTCGATCAACTGCCAAACCAGCACTCGTCACCAACTGTCGAATTACCAGCGTTGACCCAACGCGAACGCGCGGTACTCGTCCTGCTGGCCAATGGGGACGACAACCCAACGATTGCCGAAAAATTGACCCTCACCGCCAAAAGTGTGCGCAATTATGTGTCGCAGCTCTTGAAAAAGTTGGCAGTTAGCGACCGCTACGCCGCAGCCGATAAAGCCCATCAGGCGGGCATTGTCTAGCAAACGGCTGTGTTTACCAAAACCAAAATGATTGGGTGGATGAGAGCGCGGCGGCCAGCCCGACCATGAGGCAGCCGCTCACCACGTCGAGCGTGCGCCAGGCAGCGCGGTGGCGGAAGAGCGGCGTTAACCGGCTCGCGCCATAGGTCAAGGTGAAAAACCAGAGGGCAGAGGCCAGCACCGCGCCAGCGCCAAAGAAGAGCCGCTCGTCTAAGGGATAGCGACTGCTGGTCGTACCGATCATGAGGATTGTATCGAGGTAGGCGGCAGGATTGAGGAACGAAAAACTGAGGGTAGCCAGGATGGTCCCTTTCACGCTCAACGCACCGGTTTCTCCCATGCCCTGGCGCTGGTCACTGGCGGACGCCGGTTGGGTGTACCAAGCGGTATGCAAGGCCCGTACGCCATAGCCCAAGAGAAAGGTCGCCCCGCCCAAGGTGGTGACGGTCAGGACGCGCTCATCCGCGGCCAGTGCGGTACCCACGCCACCAACCCCCAAACCAATCAGCAGCAGATCGAAGAAGGTGCAGAGCAATGCGGTGAGTAAGAGATGGCGCCCCCGGAGCCCTTGCTGCAGAATGAACAAATTTTGCGGCCCAATCGCGATGATCAGTCCGGCGCATAACAGAAACCCTTGGGCTAGGGCTAGCAATGAATGGGTGGGGAGCGTAACAAACATTGTCTCTTCCTTCTCTCTCTACTAGGACTTATGCAGCTACTCTCTGGCTTCGACAAGCTCAGCCGCCGAGTAGCTGCATAAGTCCTTCTTTGTCGCTCTCTGGTTTATCTCGCTAGGGGGGATCGGGTGCCTGTTGCGCTTGCATCACCGTTTCCAGGTAGACCAGCGCCGATTCGACATCACTAAAGAGCCGGACGGCTTCCCCATTGACCGGTTTGAGCAAGATGCGCGCACTGCCCAACGCTTCATCCCAAGTCAGCCTGAGAATGAAGGTGCGATCGGTGGCGTGCATTTTAGCGAAGGATGGCGTTGTGTGTGTCATGCCGCCAGCATACCAAACAAACGTAGCGAGAACGTAGCGGGCGCGCCGGCATCCTTGCCGGCAGCCGGCAAGGATGCCGGCGC
>JALHQH010000063.1 GCA_022842065.1 Caldilineaceae bacterium | reverse complement strand
GTAGATGACTGGGATGTCATCCACCCGTTCCACACTTGCTTTGTTCTCCGCGATACTTGTCATATCTGCCCAGTATCGCTAATCTTTCTTTTGATGTCTAATTTACACGAACGTCCAGTAGACATTTTAGGTTCATTGGATTGTTCTTCATGTGTAGTAAATACGTTTTCAGCCAAAAGTCACTGAGTTTACTAGTGTCTTAACAATATATACACAGCTAAAACAGAATTCCCTTCTGTAAATCACTCAAAATTTATAGAAGGGAATTCTGTTTTAGCTCTCGAATTTGTTAAATTCGTCGAGCCTCTCCGGCACAGGTGAGAGATACTTTATGATTAGTTGGATATCTGAAAGTTATTATATTGAGCATTCTGGTTCCATAAGTCTGTTGCGAGCTTGGCATTAAAATAAGCTCCTGTCACAGCTACACCATTAACATACTTCAAATGTCCCGAAACAATGGGAGCGGTATCTGCCCAAGAAATGACCGGTTGTCCCTGTGAATTATTTACTATAGAATAAGCTGTTACAATATGATTTGTATTTACAGTCCAATCAGGTAGTCCAGATGAAGCTAATCCAAAGATCATTGAAAGGTTGTTGTTGGTCGTCGTAGTTACTCTCGCTTGGAAAGTCGCCGCCGAATTTGAACTTTTGGGTGAATAGTAAGGGTTACTGGCACCAAAACCTAATTGGGTATTGAGGTAACTTGCCATGCGTGGAATATCCTCTGACTCCAATCCATTTTTCCAATTGCCTTGGGTACCATTTGTATTTTTATCAACTGTTGTTCCAATTGTATCAATAGACGCAATTTGCGAAGTAGCTTTGCGTGTACTTAAAGCCACTCGGATTGAAGCAGGACCACACGAATTGATGTTATCGGTAATATTTGCTGCTGGCAAATTGGCAATGTAAACAGCAGCATTTAAACCTTCTACGCTCTGTACTTCTGCGCTGGTGACAAAAGATGCAAACACTAATTTTTGCTCTGCAGCAACCTGAGCAACTTCTTCAGGTGTCATCGCGGTAATTTGTTCTGTATTTGGCCACTGGGAAGCATCAAGCTCACCATTTGAAATTCTCTCTTGTAACAACATATCTCGTTGTTGAAGTTGTTCGGCCAATTGGCGAGTTTCTACCTCACTTTTTTCTATGCGCGCCAACTCCTCAACGGGCAGTGCAAGAAATGTCTCGCGTGTCAAACAGTTACTGCAATCACTATTACTCGGCATAAGGGATGCCATTTGTTCGATGATCGATGCTGACTGGTTGGAAACGAGGGGTAAGTAAATTTGGTTTCTGGCAGTGGTATCAGGCGCCGGGTCATTATTGCTCTGGGCATGAATGCTAGGCACAAACGTTACAAGCAAGAGCAATGTCGTCAAGGTAAACTTAAGAAAATTCATTTTCTACTCCTTATTGATTGAACAGCTATACGTCCAAGTTATGAAGAAGAGTATCTAAAATAAAATCAGTAGTAAGACCAACAACACTTATCGTAAGTTGATGCTTTTGTGATCCAGATTGAATGAACCGATTATGCGTTGCCGCGTATCGCAAGTGACTGAAGCGAACAAAAGAGGATACCAATCATGATCCCCACACCGATTGTTACGCCGCTGGATAATAGTGCCAGGATCAGGTCAAATAAGTGATCCTGGCGTTTCAAGTGAAATTTGATGATGATCGTCCAAACGATGCCGTCAGCGATGGGGAATAGTGAAAAGAGTAACGCACCGACAGAAGCTATCGTCATTGTTGTTGTAACCTGCATCAAATATGGAATGTGACGCAGTTTGCAATAACTCCAAACGAGTAAATTAATAATTGTGACGATAGGTAAGATGCGCAAGAAGTTGTTGCCTAGCTTCTGTGAGAAATGAGGAACCTCCCGTAAACCCTGTGCCCAAGAAACATCATCATTTGCGTTAGGGAGAATTAGCGAAATGAAAGCGAAGATAAGAGCTATAACTAACCCCGTTAACACTATCATCGCGAATTGACTAGTAAAACCATCTGATTTAGTTTGGATCATGTAATTTTCCTTATAAGCATAACCAGTCAGTTCACTTCATCCAATAGCTCATGCCGATTAAGTGAACTGCTGATGATATAAATAAATATCGTAGATTGTCTTACCGCCTTGGCCGCAAGCGGAGTGTCTGTCGCCCGAAGAATTGGTGTAGAAACTTTTGTAGCTAAAGAAGTGGCAGTTGCTACAAGGGCTTGTGAAGTATTTTCTATTAACGCGGAATCGTCATGTGTGGGTGCCAAGTAACATGCAGTAAGTAACAATGAGCAAAGTAAGCCGATGGTTAAGCGTTTATTATTTTTTTTCATATCGTTTCGTGTTTTACTAAAGCCCGTGAACATCAACGCCAATTTTCGGTGATCCAAACCTTTAGCGGCGGCGACCATGCCCAAATCTATCTACGCCGCAAACCTACGCCATCACTTCGCCTCAATGACACGAATAAACTGGCTATTCTGGCCATACACGCTGAACGCTGGTTTTATATCAACGATGTGTTGGTTGGTCACTGCCAGATAGCGCGCTTGCCCTGTAGTCGGCTCGATGTTAGCATTATTGCCGGACCGCAACAGACCGTTGTCTGTCAATTTCGTGATCTGCGTGTCTATACGCCCAAGTCACCTGAGCAACCGGAAAATAACGATTGTTAGCCAAACAAAGGCAAGTGTCCCGCGGGGACGAGGATGAATGTCATGAATCACGAAGAAGTTGTCAACGCTTGTCTGCAAGCCGGGGTGCGCCTTACCCGCTTCTTGTATGTGGATAATGGCTGCACCATTCGCGGCAAGCTTGTGCCGACTGAGTATCTGGGCAGTCGTATGGCGAGTGGCCAGGGCTTAACCGTCGCGATGCAGGCGATGAACCTGCTTGATCAATTGCAGCCGGTCGCGGGGATGGGGCCGGTGGGGGAGATCCGGCTGGTGCCAGACCCCGAGAGCTTTGTGATCCTGCCCTATGCCCCCAACAGTGCCGCGATGATGTGCGACATGATCGGGCTCGACCGCACGCCGTGGGCAGCCTGTCCCCGCTCCTTTCTCAAACGGATGATCGCCCACGCCGCCGACCAGGGTATGACCGTCCAGGCCGCCTTCGAAGGGGAATTCAGCCTCTTCCGCCGCACGGGGGACGGCAGTCAACTTGACCATTATCAGCCGATTGACACGGGGCTTTGTTTCAGCTCCACCGCGATGCACGCCGCGGCCGGCGTCATTGATGCGATCATGGCCGCCTTTGCCGCCCAAAATATCTCGGTGGATGCCTATTACCCTGAACTGGGGCACGGCCAACATGAAATGCCCTTGCGCCACGCCCCCGCCCTCCGTGCCGCCGACAACCAGATCTGGTTTCGCGAGACGGTGCGCAGTGTCGCCAACAATCATGGCTTGCTCGCTTCGTTTGCCCCCAAACCCAAACCCGATCAGGCAGGCAATGGCTGTCATATCCACTGGAGCCTCTGGGATCTGGCTGGTGAGCAGAATCTGCTCTACGATGGGGCGGATCGCTTTTTGCTCAGTCAATTGGGCTATCACTTTATGGCCGGCGTGCTGCACCATCTCCCTGCTTTGCTGGCCTTAACCACCCCTAGCTTTAACTCATTCCGCCGGCTGCAACCACACTTCTGGAGCAGCGCCTACACCGCCTGGGGACCAGACAATCGGGAAGCTGCGGTGCGCGTGGCCTCCGGGGTCTGGGGCAGCGAGGCAAGCAGCATCAACCTCGAACTGAAAGCGAGTGATGCCAGCAACAATCCTTATCTGGCGCTGGGTGGGCTGCTCGCAGCCGGTCTGGATGGGGTGGCGCGTACACTAATGCCGGGCGATGCCGCGCTGGTCGATCCGGGCAACTTTAGCGATGCGGAACGCAAGCAACGGGGCATTCAACGCTTTCCCGCCACCCAAGCCGAAGCATTAGATGCGCTGGAGCGGAACGAAGTGTTGATGAACGCATTGGGGACAACGCTGGCAACGGCTTATCTGGCCGTTAAGCGCTCTGAATATGAGGCATTTTCCAAAGAAGATGTTGCCTTTGAAGTGCGCCACCACATCGAAAAATTTTAGCGGTGCGGTCAGTGAGGTGACTGTCACTGGCCGCAACAATTTTGGTTAACGCAACAACAATCGGCCAGTGACAGTCACCTGCGCCCCACACCAGCCTTGAATCGACAAGAGAAATTTTTGATGCTCGATTTAACTACCATTCCAATCCTTGATCACCATTGCCATGCACTGCTGCGACTGGGTACCCCACTGACTGCGGTTGAATTTCAGCGCTTCTTTACGGAAAGCAGCGATCCGATCATGCACGCCAACCATGTGCCCCACAGCCTCTTTTATCGCTGGGCGGTTAAAGAGTTGGCGGCTTTTCTCGGCTGCGAACCAACGGCGGCAGCGCTCTTGGCGGCGCGTGCCGAGATCGAGCCGACGGCATTGGCGCAGCATCTCTTCCACGACGCCAACATTGCCATACTGTTGGTAGACTATGGTTTTAGCAGTAGCATGAGTTACAGCTATCAGGCGTTACGCACAGTGCTGCCGTGCCGGATCGAACCGATCTTGCGGCTGGAAACGTTGGTGCAGGATCTGATCGTGCAGCACGAAAACTTTGATCAGATGATTGACGCCTATGTCGCCACGGTTGAAAACGCCCGCGCCACCGGCCATGTGGCGCTCAAAAGTATTGCCGCCTATCGCACCGGCTTACAGATCCAGCCGGCCACCAAAGCAGACGCCGCGGCGATTTTCCCAACACTCAAGGCCCAAGCGCAACGTGATGGGACCGTGCGCCTCGCCCATAAACCGCTCAACGATTATCTACTCTTACTTGCCCTGGAAATTGCCGAGCAGCAAGCCATGCCCATCCAGTTTCACACCGGTTTTGGCGACAATGACCTTGATATGTTGCTGGCGAATCCCTTCCACATGCGCAATCTCTTTGAATGTGGCAAGTACAACCACGTCCAATTTGTCCTGCTCCATGCAGGGTACCCCTATGTGCGCGAGTTGGGCTATCTGGCCGCGGTTTACCCCAACGTCTGGATCGACATGGGGCTGGCGATCCCGCATCTCACCGTTGAGATCCCCACCATCTGGCGCCAGGTCTTGGCGTTGACACCGACCAGCAAGGTGCTTTTTTCCACCGATGCCCACAGCATTCCCGAAATCTTTTGGCTGGCCGCGCGCTGGGGGCGGCAGGGTTTAGCCCAAGTGCTGGAGGAATTCATCAAGTTGGGCGCGTTGACCCCAACGGAAGCGTTTGAAGGGGCCGAGCAGATGTTGTATCAAAATGCGGCGGCGTTGTATCAAATCACGCAGTAAGGTGACTGTCACTGGCCACCAAGTGCTTAATCATACCAGAACTGTTGCGGCCAGTGACAGTCACCTGGTCGCCCAATATCGTTATCCCACTAGAAAGTATCGTGTATCCCCATGACAGAATCTAAAACCATGCTTGCCGCCCGCCTTTATGGCCCACGTGACCTACGCGTCGAAGAAATTCCCCTCCCCCGCCAACTGGGTCCCGGCGAAGCGCTGTTGCGTGTCACCGCGGTGGGCGTTTGCGGTAGTGATCTGCATAACTATATCGATGGCCGCATCGGTGAGGTGATCCCCGAACATCCGATTATCCTCGGCCACGAGTTTGGCGCGGTGGTCGAGGCAGTTGGGCCGGATGCCCATGATGGTAATTTTCAACCGCTGCTTCCCGGTACGCGCGTCGCCGTTGATCCAGCCCAACCCTGCGGCCGCTGCGAAATGTGTGAACAGGGGCATCCCAATCTCTGCCACCGCCTGCACTTCTGCGGCTCCTATCCCGATGATGGCAGCCTTTGCGAACAGATGATTATGCCGGCGCACACCTGCTTTCCCATCCCAGATGCACTGGATGACGCTGCGGCGGCGTTGCTCGAACCGCTAGGGATTGGGATTCATGCGATTGACCTAGCGAAGATACGCGTGGCAGACAGCGTGGTCATTTTGGGAGCAGGCTGTATTGGCCTCTATCTCTTACAACTGGCGAAGTTATCCGGGGCCGATCCAGTCTTTGTGGTCGATCAATTTGAGTGGCGATTGGCATTGGCCGAACGCTATGGTGCGATCCCGATCAATTTCAAGACAACCGATCCGGCCCAAGCGGTGCGTGGGGCGACCAAAGGGCGTGGGGTCGATGTGGCGATTGAAGCAGCGTGGGCCGATCACTCGGTGCAGTGGGCGGCTGACATGGCGCGCTTGGGCGGGCGGCTGGTCCTCGTTGGCATTCCCGGCGACGACAAGATGGAGGTCAAACATTCGACCATGCGCCGCAAGGGGTTGACCATGCGCGTCGTACGGCGCATGAAACACACCTATCCGCGCGCGATTCAGTTGGCGATGGCCGGGAAGATCGACCTACATGGGATGATCAGCCATCGCTTTGACCTGGCGCAGGCGCCGCAAGCCTTTGCTATGAATGCTGCTTACAAGGACAAAGTGGTAAAAGTAATGATCGAGGTGGGTAAGTCGTAGGATCAAGGCATGCCTTGACCCTACAATTCAGGCTTGATCGTCAATGTTGCCTTGCTTAAGCAAGGCGCGTAAACGGACAATTTCAGCTTCAGCGTCGTTAGCCCGCTGTGCTTCTTGCTCGGCCCGCTGTGCTTCTTGCTCGGCCCGCTGTGCTTCTTGCTCGGCCCGTTGCATCTCTTTTTCAGCAACAGCCATTGCTTCATTCATAGCAGGAATGAATTCACCCGTTGCAGGATCAACAACGCGCAGTAAAGAACCATCAATGCTCAGAATCGCCCCTAATTCTTCACTGTGGAGGTCACCGTCTATATCCGGTTCAATGGGAACGAGTTCTCCATCGATTAACCGATACCCCATCAACTGTTGCTCAATATATTCGAACAGGGGGTCAAAGATGAAGTACTCTTTCACACCGAAAGAAGCATAGAGAGCCGGCTTTGTTGCAATGTCTTCTTGTTGTGTACTCTTGGATGTAATTTCAATCACCACACTCGGCGCGACCCGTTCTTCCCATAATTTATAGGTACGGCGCTTGATCGACGTATCAACACCCTTAACGACCATTACATCCGGGGCTTTGCTTTTGTCAGTACGGCCCTTTTCGTAGTAAAGCAGCATGTCGGCAATCACAAAGACATCGGGTTGATTGCGGAATAAATAACGCAAGGCAGCCAGTAGATATAAAATTGATAAGATGTGGGCTTCAGTTTCTGCCATAGGTTTACCATCCGATGAGGGGTATTCATCTGCAGGTTGAACTTTAAATGGAAGTTGTGTTGTAGAGGTGGTCATTGTTACAATCCTCTAAAGATTAAAACGTCGGTACGCACAATGCGCGATTGACGATATCTATCGCTTATTATACGCTATAGCAGCCAAATCGCCCAATGAATTCAAAATGGAACGCTCTTAGCTCCCCGACATTTTTATTGGAAACCAAAGGAGTAGTTGAATGAGTGCAGTTTATGCCATCGGCATTGACTTTGGCACCGAATCAGGCCGTGCACTGTTGGTCGATGTGGCCGACGGTCGCGAGCTCGCGACCGCGGTCCATCCCTACGCCAACGGTGTGATCGACCAACTGTTACCTGGCAGCGATAAACCCCTACCCGCCGACTGGGCGCTGCAAGATCCCGATGATTATATTGCGGTGCTCAAAAACGCGATTCCCGCGGTCTTGCAACAGAGTGGCGTTGATCCCGCCGCGGTGATCGGCATTGGCATCGATTTTACCTCGTGCACGATCCTGCCGACGTTGTGCGACGGCACACCACTTTGTCGCCTACCCGATCTGCGCACTGAGCCTCATGCTTGGGTCAAGCTCTGGAAACATCACGCCGCCCAGCCCGAAGCTGACCAGATTAACGCGTTGGCCCATGCCCGCGGCGAACCCTGGATCGACTTCTACGGCGGCAAGATTTCGTCCGAGTGGTTTTTTAGCAAGACCCTACAAATCCTCAACGAAGCGCCTGAAATCTATCAGCGAGCCGAACGCATCATTGAGGCCGCGGATTGGATCGTCTGGCAATTGGCCGGCCAAGAAGTGCGCTGTGCCAGCACCGCCGGCTTCAAGGCGATCTACCAGAATGGCAGCTACCCTAGTCGGGATTATCTGGCCGCGCTCCATCCCGCGTTAGCCGACGTGGTCGAGCAGAAGATGACCGCGCCACTGTTACCCCTGGGCAGTTGCGCCGGGGGCTTGCGCGCTGAAGCAGCGGCTTGGACGGGGCTGCGCCCAGGCACGGCGGTCGGGGTCGCCATGATCGATGCCTTTACCGCAGTCTATGCCGGCCAAACCACTGAGCCGGGCGCGATGGCGATTATCCTCGGCACGAGCACCTGTCACATGCTGGTCACCGCGGAACGGATCGCTGTACAGGGGATTAACGGCGTAGTCAAAGATGGTTTTTTGCCGGGCACTTATGGCTATGAAGCCGGGCAGGCCGCCACGGGTGATATTTTAGCCTGGTTTGTACGCCGGGCGGTGCCGCCGGTTTATCATGAAGAGGCGGCGCAGCGCGGCATCACTCTTTATGCGTTACTCGAAGAAGCAGCGGGCAAGCAGTTTCCCGGTCAACATGGGCTGTTGGCGCTTGATTGGTGGAATGGGGTGCGCACCACGCTGGTGGATGCCGAATTAAGCGGCCTACTGATTGGGGCAACCCTGGCCACAACCCCACCCGATATCTACCGCGCCTTGATTGAAGCAACCGCCTTTGGCACGCGCCGCATTGTGGAAAATTTTGAGGAACACGGGGTGCCGGTGACGCGAATTGTTGCGGCGGGCGGACTGGCGGAGCAGAATAAGCTGCTCATGCAAATCTATGCCGATGTGCTCAACCGCGAGTTGCGCGTGGTGCGCAGTGCACAGGCAGGCGCGCTTGGCGCAGCAGTGTTGGGCGCCGTGGCCGCCGGGAGTGTGGCTGGTGGCTATGCCGATATCCGCACAGCGACCGCACAGATGGGTGGTTTACGCGATGAGGTTTACCGCCCCATTGCCGCACACGTGCAAATTTACGATCAGCTCTATGCCGAGTACCGCCGTTTATACGACTACTTTGGTCTACAAAACTCGGTGATGAAAACCCTGCGCCGGCTCCGCAATTAAACCAAAGCGAGAACGCGGATGAGGCAGATTTAGCGGATTTGTGCGGATGAGTTTGGGTAGAAATCCGCTTTCTTTCGTCTCACCTGCATTCGATTTAGCGTTCTATTCCCTAAACAGTCAAGAGAAATTAAAGCTACCATGAAAATCACAGAAATTCGTACCATTCATTTTGCCACCTTCCCCAATATCACCTTCCTCGAAGTAGAGACCGACAACGGGATTGTCGGCCTGGGGGAGACCTATTACACGCCCAAGTCGGTGACTGCTTACATCGCCGAAGTGCTGGCCCCCATGCTTCTTGACAGCGATCCGCTACAGATCGAAGCCTTCTGGCGCCGCGCCTATGATGGTTCTCATGTCTATGGCAATAAAGGGATTGAGATGCGCTGCCTTTCCGCCGTCGATGTTGCGCTGTGGGATATTTTCGGGCAGGCGACGGGACAACCGCTCTGGCAACTGCTGGGCGGCAATACGCACCCCGACGGGGTCCTGGTCTACAACACCTGTGCTTCCGCTGGCTATGCGCAGGGGACACCTGGCATTCGCCGCGGCAACGTGCAGCAGATCACCAATCTCTATCGCGATTACGAAGCCTGGCACGAAGATGCCGGTCAGCTAGCGCGCTCGTTGCTCGAGATGGGCATCAAGGGCATGAAGATTTGGCCCTTCGATCCCTTTGCCCTCAACAACCGCGGCCAAAGCATCACTGCGCGCGAGATCGAAATTGGCTTACGCCCCTGGCAACAGATTCGCGACGCCGTGGGGATGGAGATGGATGTGATTTTAGAGGGCCACGGCTACTGGGCGTTACAACCGGCGCGCCGCATCGCCGAAGCACTGGAGCCATACAAACCAGTGCTGCTCGAAGATCTGATGAAGCCGGACAATCCACAAACGCTGGCCAAGTTGCGCCAATCAACCAGCACCCCAATCTGCGCCAGCGAGTTGCTGATGAATCGTTACGCGGTGCAAGAACTGATGGCCGCCAATGCCTGTGATGTGGTGATGACCGATATCACCTGGTCCGGCGGTATCACCGAGGCGCGCAAGATCGCGTACATGGCCGACACGCAGAACCTGGGCATTATCTTTCATGACTGCACCGGCCCAGTGACGCTGGCTGCGGGGCTGCATCTCTCTGCCCATTGCACCAACAGTTGGATGCAAGAGATTGTGCGCTCTTATACGCTCGGTTATTATCTGGATCTGGTCGACCATGCCTTTGTGGTGGAGAATAGCCGCATGCAACCACCCCAGCGCCCTGGCATTGGGGTTGCGATCCATCCAGAAGCACGCAAACGGGAGGATTATGTGATGCAGGTCTTAGCAACTGCCTAAAAGTCACAAAATACTGATCGACGAAGACACACGAAGACACACGAAGAAGAAGCGATCTTTCGTGTGTCTTCGTCGATCAGTTAAACAATTTGACCACGACGGTTGCGACGAGCCCGACGCCATAGGCGGTTGTATAGTAGACAAAGAGCGGCTGCCGCCCATAGCGCCACCAAGCCCCGATCGACAGTAAGGCCAAGGCGAGTACCACATAGAGATCCAGCCCAATTTCCTCAAAGGCCAGATTGGCAAAGATCCCCAGCGCAATAAACAACCCATTGATCACCAGCCAGACGAGATCACCGCGCATGGCTGGTTGCTCCGGCCGGAAAAGCGCCTGTGTAAAGAGCAAAGCCGCGTTAATCAGGACAAAACCGCCAAACCAGATCCAGTGGGAAAATTCGTCGTCATTGAAGCTGATGATGCGACATAGATCGTCGGCTGTCACCTCTAGGCAGAAGCGAGTATGTAGGTAATTGGTCACTTCATGCGCGCCATAACCCGCCCCATAGCAATAGATCCCGATGAAAAAGAGCAAGCCTACTGCATGATAAAGTTGCGAATGATGCGAGTTATGCACCCCCTCCAACGTCGCTTTGAGCAAATAGAAGGCAATCAAGCTAATCAACGGCAGGGTGAGCAGATTGTGAAAATCCATCCAGCGCAGAAACTCATTGGGGGCAACATAACCCAGCGTGAGTGAGCTGAGCCGGTTGACCGAGAGCAGAATCACCACCCCGGTTTGCACGGTCAGCAAATAATGAATACGGCGCATCTTATATCCCCTGGTCCTCATGGCAGCAGACCGCGAGGAATCGAGTAGCGGTTCAGGACGAAAAGATCGCCTCCGGCTGCACCGGCGTTGTAGTATAGCTTTTCGCCTGCGGCCATAACACCCGCCACAGCAGACGCGGGTGAAAGAGGCTGGTGGGCGCGGCCATCAGGTTCATTACTTGAAGGAAGGCGGCATAGACGACCGGGTCGTGATGGGTAGCGCGGTGTACTTTGGTCACATAGCGGTTGATAAAATCAACACCCACCGGTTTTTCGCCTTCGGTCTCAGGGAAACGGAAATCTTCACCCACAGCCAGTTGCCAGGGGATATCGACCACTTTGGCCGCGGCTTTAAAGAAACGCCGCCAGAGCCCGTCGAGCGTAGGGGATGCCTGCAAGGTTTGGTCCAGCGCCGCGGCCTGCATGGCCGCCGAGGTCATCCCTTGCCCATAAACCGGGTTGAAGCTACAGATGGCATCACCCAAAACGAGATAGCCTTCGGGAAACTGTTGCAGCTTTTCATAGTAACGGCGCAGGCTGCCAGGGAATTTGTAGGGGGTAATGTCCGAAAGCGGTTCGAGCCGGGAAATCATCTCATAGACATCTGGCGCAGCCAGGCTACGCGCATAGGCCAGAAAGCCGGCTTCATCAGTGGGGGCATGGTCACCGATCCAGCCGCCAAGCGTGCAGATCCAGCGATCGCCCTCGATCGGGAAGATCAAGCCACTACGTTTGCCGTGGGGCATATCCGCCGCGATCAGGATTAGGTCTGCCCCGATTAAGTCACCAGGGCGGCGGCGATAGATACGCGTGGCATAACCAACATTGACTTTGATCAGACTTTCGGGCACTGGCCCATAGTTCAACGCGGTCAACCATTTGGGCGAAGCGGAACCGCGGCCGCTGGCATCGACGACCAAGTCGGCGCTGAGACTTTCGCTGCGCCCGTCCTCATTGCGGTGTGTAATCTGCACGCCGCTCACTCGGCTGCGATCAGCTGTGGTCACTAAGCCATCAACGTCACAGCCATCGAGCACCGTAACATTGGGCAGCGCCACCACGCGACGACGGATCTGCCATTCGAGCAAAGGACGGCTCATCAGCGCGCCGATCATGCCACTTTCAAAGGGCATCCGGTAGCCGCCAAAGGTATGCCACCGCATCCCCTTGCCCATGTCCGAGGCAATGGCGCCTTCCGTCAACAGGTCGCTGAGCAAGCCAGGGAAATAATCGCGCATGGTTTCCAGCCCTTTGGCGAGCAGAGCATGCAGATGGCGCGTGTGGGGTTGGCCCTTGCGGGCTTCGGGCTGATCATGCATGCGGTCACGCTCGATCAGGGTGACTTGAGCAAAGTGATCGCTCAGCACGCGCGCCGTCAACAGACCGGCTATGCTGCCGCCGATGACGATGGCGTGAGAACGGGTGATCGGGTGATTGGGTGATTGGGAATGCATTTTTTCCTCCGTGTATAGTAAATGTAAGTGTCGTTATCGAAACAAGTTGAGATCAGCATATCGTGGCGGGTTGGTCACCTGCCAGGTCAAAAGCTGCTCACTTTTTGTTCACTTACACTATCGCAGCAGAGGCGTTTTTGGAGCGTTTTTTAAACGTTGGAGGAAAAGAGGAGAGAACTGTAGATAAGCCGAAACGTAGGTCACGCCGGAGGCGCTGACCTACGTTTCGGCTTGAGGCCTCTTCAAATAATGGCAACGGTTGAATGTTTACACGCCGAGCGGCACTACAGCATCGCCTAAAGGTCCATCTACTGGTCTATTGCGCCGTACAATATAGGTCAGAATTGGCGGCGTCAGCAGCGTGCTCAGGATCACGACAATCACAATCACGCCAAAGACTTCATCGGTGACAATGCCCAAACGTTGACCGGTCGCGGCAAAAATCAGCCCGACTTCGCCGCGGGGCACCATGCCCCAGCCGACAATCCACTTATTGACCTTGCCGGCGGCCAGGCCGGTCACCACTTTACCAGCGAAGGCAACGACCGTAATGGCCAATGCTACGAGCAGAATTTTTGGATCGGCCAGCGCTTGCAACTGCACGCTCATTCCCGTCATGACAAAGAAGATCGGCACGAGAAAGTTGCCAATTGGTTCGATAATCTCGTGCAGATGATGATCAGCATGGCGATCAATCACGGTGGTCAGCCGCGCCTTAACAGGCTCATCGATATGCTCGAGTTCAACACGCAGTTCATCAACCACCGTGGGATCTTCAAAGTGGCGGAAATGGACCTTGTCCAAGACCAGGCCCGCGGCAAAGGCACCGACGATCGGCGCCAAGCCGATGACACCGGCCAGATAAGCGCAGACCAGCCCAAAACAGAGGGCGAGGGTCAACTTCATGCCTTTACCGGTGTGAATCGCCGAAAAGGCGCGGCCAAGCCACGGCGCAATCAACTGCCCAATCACGAGCGCCCCCACCAAAAAGCCCATCGCTTTGAAAGTGATCAAGGCGATGTCGGTCAGCGCTAGTTCACCGACAGTAACAATCGCCGAGACAACGGCCAGGATAATCAACCCCAGCACATCGTCGATCACCGCAGCACCCAAGACAATTTGTGCTTCCGGCGAACGCAACATTTTCAGATCGCGGAAGACGCGGGCCGTAATACCCACCGAGGTCGCCGTCAAGGTGGCCCCAAGAAACAGATAGGTATTAAAGGGTAGGCCAGGCAAGAGCCACGGCCCGACCACATAAGTACCCAACACAAAGGGCACGACCACCCCGACACAAGCGACCAGGAAGGCGCGAATGCCCACACGCCCCATCTCGACAATATTGGATTCCAGCCCAACTTGGAAGAGCAGAATGACAACTCCCAACTCGGCCAGAAAGCCCATTACCGTACTTTCGTGGATCGGTTGAAAGGCATTGATCCCCACCAAGGTAAGGTTACCCAGCACAACACCAGCCAACAATTCACCCAGCACCGGCGGCTGCCCCCAGCGCTCAATCAAGAGGGTGATCCGCGCAGCAAACAAAATGACTGCAATCCATAATAAGGTTAAACCGACATTGATCTCTTCCATAATTCCTTTAGACGCATTCTTGCACACTGCACAATTTTGTACACTTTTGGGTTTGCCACCAAATCTTTGACGCAAAAGCCCCCCTTCCACACCGTATAGCTAGGAAGAGGGGCATAAAGTTTTTGGTTCAAAGACGGGAGCAAACCTGACGATTATACGCCCGCTAGTATCAAATTGCAATTCGCAGAGGATTGCGTCGCAGCAATTCTCACGATGAAATGGGAACCAGTATAGTGAGCATAGTGAGAATTGCTGATTGCGTCGGTTATAAGACGCCGACGATCGCGCGGAAGAGTGCCAGTCCCAGTTGGCCCTGACCACCGACGGCATTCTGAATCGGCAAGATGTGATCTTCAGGGTGGGGCATCAGGCCGACGACATTGCCGCGGGCATTGCAGATTCCGGCAATATCCGCCACCGACCCGTTAGGATTAAGCGGATAGTGGCCGTTAACCGCCCCGCCGTTGGCATCCACATAACGGAAAGCGACCAGATTGTCGGCTTCCAATTGGGCCAATATCGCCGCATCCTTCACCTGGAAGTTGCCTTCACCGTGCGCCACCGGGCAGAAGATCAGCTCATCCAGTGCCCCCAAAAAGCCCGCCCGCGCCTGCCGATTTGCCGCCAAATGCACCCAACGACATTCGAAATGGCCCGACCCATTTTCGGTCAACGTCACGTTGCGGGTAGCGGGTGGCGTCTGGCTTGCGGCTTGCGGTGCGGGTGCTCGTTGGGTTCGTGTCTCCTGTCTCCGGTCTCGTATCTCACTCCCCCCCGGCAACAACCCCGCCTTTACCAACACCTGAAACCCGTTACAGATCCCCAGCACGGGTTTACCACTATCAACAAAGGTGTGGAGTTCATCATGGAAGAAAATTTGCATGTCAAGCGCCATGCGCGCGCCAGCCCCCAGGGCGTCGCCATAAGAAAAGCCACCGGGCAGCAAGAGCATGGCGTAATCAGCAAAGTTACGTTCACCGGCGCGCAGCTGATTGATGTGGACAATCTCGGGCGCACCGCCGGCGAGTTCACAGGCGCGTGCGGCTTCGGCATCGCGATTGGTGCCCGCGGCATGAAGAATTAGAATCGCTGGTTTTGTCATCATCATTCCTTGCCCTCGGTGCTTGAATTCGCTGCTTGCCGCTGCCACGCCGCTACCAATTGCGCTATCCCCAGGTCAATCACGGGATTGCCAGCACAGGTGACCACCAACTGCTGCGCCGCCGTCACCGTGCCGAGGCGAGTCAAGGGGAGCAGGCCAAAGTGTTGTTCGACTTCTAGAGCATGTTCAGGCGTTACCTCGATTAGTAGCCGACCATTGCTTTCGCTGAAAAGGGCGATGGTGGGGTCGCTAGCAGCGATAGCCACTTGCGCGCCCAGCCGCCCGGCCAATGCCATCTCGGCCAGGGCAATGGCCAGGCCACCTTCGCTCAGATCATGACAACTTTGAATCCAGCCCTGACGCATGGCCGCGTGTAAGTGCCGATAGCGTTGTAATGGGCTTGCTGGCATGGTCGGCGCTTCGCCACCCTGTTCGCCCAGGTGAGTATAGAGCAGCGAACCACCCAACTCTGTTTTGGTCTCGCCAAGCAGATAGATCAGGTTGCCCGGTTGTTTCAGATGCGAAGTGACACAGCGGTGCATGTCGGGCACAATGCCAATCGCCGAGATGAGCAGCGTGCCAGGAATCGGTTGGCCGTTGAACTCGTTGTAGAGACTATCCTTGCCCGAAATAAAGGGAGCCTGATAGGCGATGGCCCCATCGTAACAGCCCTGGCAGGTGCGCACTAGCGCGCCCAATCGATCCGGCAAGGTCGGGTTACCCCAGCAGAAGTTATCGAGAATCGCAACTTGATCGGGATCAGCCCCCACAGCAACCAGGTTGCGGAAGGCTTCATCAATCGCACTCACTGCCATTGCATAGGGATCGCGTTTGCCCAGCAGCGGGTTAATGCCCACGCTCAACGCAAAGGCTTTGTCGTGGCCCCAGGTGCCTAATGGCTTCAAAACGGCGGCGTCACTCGGGCCATCCATCTGTGGGCCGGTCAATGGTCGCACTAATGTGCCCCCGCGCACTTCGTGGTCATAGCGCCGGATCACCTCCTCTTTGGAAGCGACGGTGGGATGGGCCAGCAGGGTCAGCAGGAGAGCATTATAATTACCAGCGGTTGTTGGTTTCCCGTCATCTGGTCGTCGGTCGTCGGTCGTCCTTCGTCCCTCGTCCATCTCGCGGTAAAGTGCAGTCAACTGCCGGCGCGGCAGGCCATCATGGAGAAAAGCCATGGGCAAGTCGGCGACAAGCGCGCCATGGTAACGCACCCGCAACTGGTGATCGCCGGTAAAGGTGCCGAGCACACTCACTTCCACATCCCAGCGATCGGCCAGGGTTTGCAAGGCGGCTAAGTTGGCTGGCGGCACTGCGATCACAATCCGCTCCTGCGCTTCGGAGAGCCAGATCTCCCAGGGGGTCAGACCGGGATATTTCAGTTTGACATTGGTCAACTCGACATCCGCGCCCAGTTCTTTCCCCATCTCGCCAACGGCGGAGGAAAAACCGCCTGCGCCACAGTCGGTAATCGCGCTGTAGAGCGCTTGGTCGCGCGCCGCTTCGATCAGCTCGATCAAGCCCTTTTCGGTGATCGGATCGCCGATCTGCACCGCGCTGCCGGTAGTTTCGCTGGTGTCATGGGTTAACTCAGCGGAGGAAAAGGTGGCCCCATGAATGCCATCGCGACCGGTACGTCCGCCCAGCGCCACGATCAGATCGCCGGGTTGACTGTTGGTGGGATGGCGACCGTGGGGCAGCAGCCCGACACAGCCACAGAAAACCAGGGGATTGCCCAGATAACCTTCATCATAAAGAATGGCACCGTTGACGGTGGGTAGTCCCAGTTTGTTGCCATAGTCACCAATGCCGGCGACGACGCCATCGGCAATCCGGCTGGGATGGAGAATACCGGCGGGTAGCTGGTCATAGGGGAAATCCTGCGGTCCAAAACAGAGCACGTCGGTGGTAGCAATGGGCCGCGCCGAGACGCCGATAATATCGCGCACGACGCCGCCAACCCCCGTGTTGGCCCCACCAAAAGGTTCGAGCGCCGAGGGGTGGTTGTGGGTTTCCACTTTGAAGGCGAGGTCATATTCCTCATCAAAGGCGATAATGCCCGCGTTGTCTACAAAGGCCGAACGCAGCCACGGCGGATTGATCTCCTCGGTGGCACGGCGGATATATTGTTTGAGCAGCCCGTCAACCGGGAAGTGCGCCTTGACGTTGCCGGCGGCATCTTGCCAAGTGAAATCAATCGCCGCCCGGAAGGTCTTATGGACGCAATGTTCGGACCAGGTCTGCGCCAGCGTCTCCAGTTCGACATCGGTGGGGGCACGGCCGATCTCTTCGTAAAAGTCCTGAATTGTGCGCATCTCCGCCAGATCAAGGGAGAGCAGGCGCGCTTTGCTCAACGCCAAGAGGGCCGCCCCATCGAGTCCGGCCAAAGGAATGGCATCCACCTGATCACTGGGCGCGGCTTCGTGGCCAAAGTGGGGCAGGATCGGGCCCAGGCTATAGTGCTGGACCGTTTCATTACAGAGCAGCCCACGCGCCAGGCGACGCAAATCAGCCGGGGCAAGATCGCCGTGCAGAACATAGCGGGTAGCCGTTGCCACTTCGCAGGCGGGTAACCCGATTTCGACCATACCGCGCGCCAGCTCACGCGCGCCAATATCGGTGACACCTGGCCGGAAGGCAACTTCGATCACTGCGCGGGGCTCAGCCTCAGGAGCTGGGTTCGTGGGCAAGCGTTGCCAGGTGGCCTGTTCCGTCACCGGATCGGCCAGGAGCAGCGTGCAAAGGGTTTCGATTTGGGTCGCGCCTGGATCGGCGGCCAGAAAATAGACGTGCGCCACTTGGTAATCGGTAAGGTTGTAAATACCGAGCGCGGCAGCATTTTTAAGCAGGGTGGTGGGGGTCGCGTGGTGCTGTTTTTGGACTACAATACGGATGGTCATGGTCAGTTCGTCAGTCGTTGCGTTGGCTGTTGAAGCATTGGTAGATTTATATCACCGTGGTACTAACGATTCGATTGGCCTTGTCTCCAGGGGGCAGAGTGCGCGACCCAATGCGATATTTGATACGAACGGTCGTCATCATTTCACATCTTCTACACGAGTAAAAAGGTAAATGATGAGAGCGCCAAGTATACATCAACTCGGGTTGACCTAGTTTATCACGAATAAGAGGCAGACCCAACTACAAACCCCATCAACGACACATGAATCGCCATGCGCTTATGCTATAATGCCAGTGGTCGTCCTGACCGCTCATTCGCCCCCTAAAATCGCCCCCTACTAGTCAGCTGATTTAACCTTGACACAATCTGCTGGTGTGAAAAACAACCAGATTGTGCCAAGGTTAAGTGACTTATCTATGGAAAGGAATTGATCATGCAACAACGTATCCTGGGCAACACGGGACTCCAGGTTAGCCGGTTAGGTGTGGGGCTGGCCGAAATCGGTTTTGAGCTGACCTTTGCCGAAATTCAGGAGGCCAGTCAGGTCCTCAACACGGCGCTCGATAATGGCATCACCTTCCTGGACACCGCGGCCTGTTATGACATCAGTGAAGAGTTGATTGGCCGCACGATTGCCCACCGCCGCGCTGAATATGTGCTCGCCTCCAAGTGTGGCCATGTCACCGGCGGCTATCAAGGCGAGGAATGGACCGCGCCCACCGTGCGCGATAGCATTGACCGCAGCCTAACCCGCATGAAAACCGAGGTGATCGACCTGATGCAGCTACATTCCTGTGGGGTCGATGTGCTGGCACGGGGCGAGGTGATTGCCGAGTTGCAAAAGGCCAAGCAGGCCGGCAAGGTGCGGTTTATCGGCTACAGCGGTGACAATGAAGCAGCGGCGTGGGCGGTGCAGAGCGGGCTCTTTGACACCTTACAGACCAGCTTTAATCTCACTGACCAACGCGCCCGTACCCAACTCTTTGATCAGGCCAAAGCGCAGGGTATGGGCATCATCGTCAAACGGCCAATTGCGAATGGCGCGTGGGGCGCGCAACAAAGCCCTAGCGATTATGCCGCCGAATATTTCCGCCGTGCCCAAATCATGGGCCATGAAACCCCCTTGCCCGGTGCCCCCGCCAATCGCATCTGGCTCGCCCTGAGCTTTACCCTGGTCCATGACGCGGTCGACACCGCCATCGTCGGCACCCGCAATCCCGCCCACATGCAGGCCAACATCGACTGGGTCAACACGCTGCCGGCGTTGCCCCAAGCGGTTGTTGAAGAATTACACACGCGCTTTGCCACCAACGACGACGGCTGGATCCAAAAAGGGTGACAATGTCGCGTGGTCATCTTGTCATCCGGTCATCTTGTCATCCGTAGCCGGTCGTCAACTAGGAGCACAGATGGGTAGCATACGCGAACTGGTCATTCTCAACGAAATCGCGCAGGCGCTGAATCGGTCGGCGGCGTTGGATGCGGCGTTGCAAGCGACGTTGGCGCAGGTTGCCGCGCACTTTGGGCTGCAAACGGGCTGGATCTGGCTGCGTAATGAGGAGAGTGGCGCATTTTATCTGGCGGCAGCGCAGAATTTGCCCCCGGCGCTGGCCAATAACCCAGTACGCATGGAGGGCTGGTGTTACTGCCTGGAATCGTTTGAGGAGGGCGATCTGGCGGGGGCGGCCAATGTGGATGTGATCACCTGTAGCCGGCTCAAAAATCTGGTCAGGGGCACGGATGGGCTGCGCTATCATGCCAGTGTGCCACTCTTTGCGCATGGCAAGGAGATTGGCGTGCTCAACGTTGCGAGCACCGACTGGCGCGAGCTTTCGGCTGATGAGTTGCGCCTGCTCTACACCGTAGGCGATCTGCTAGGCATTGCGGTCGAACGGGCACGACTCTACGCGCGCTCAGTGGCGTTGGGGGCCTTGGAAGAGCGCAACCGGCTCGCTCGCGAAATTCACGATACATTGGCACAGGGCTTGGCCGCAATTACCCTCCAATTAGAGACTGCGGATGCCCTCCTCGACCGCCCTGCCCAACAGGAGCGCATTCGGCAAGCCATCCAACAGGCCTTGACCCTGACGCGTACCAACTTGGAAGAAGCGCGGCGTTCAGTGCTCGATCTGCGGGCGGCGCCACTGGAGGGGAAAACGCTGGCGGCTGCCCTCGAAACGCTCGTTGAAGAAAACAAAACACGCCATCCCACGCTGAATATTCAATACAGTGCGGTCGGTGGGCAGCGCCCGTTGCCAGTGGCAGTTGAAGTGGGCCTCTACCGCGTCGCACAGGAAGCGGTCACCAACATGATCAGCCATGCCGCGGCCGCGAATGGCAAACTCAAACTCGTCACCACCCCCAAGGCGGTGACGCTGGTGATCCAGGATGATGGCTGTGGCTTCGACCCGGAGGACGTAACGCCCCATCGTTATGGGCTGGCAGGGATGAATGAGCGGGTGAAGCTGCTGGGCGGTGAGTTAATCATTGAAAGCGCGGCCAGGGTTGGCACCGTGGTACGCGTGGTCATCCCGTTACCCATGGGCTCATAACCATGCAACAACTTTTTGCCGACCGGCAAAACGCTAGTACAGCGCGGCACACATAAACCCACAGTAGAGTCGTGCCAAGCTGGCCCGTGACCAGCGCTAGTCACGGACCAGCTTGGGCCACGAGAGTACTTGACGCGTGCACAAGTGCGCGATTGGCTTATTTACGCCGCTGTGTACTAGTCAACTGGGGGCCGGCCGGTAAGCTCACCGAAGTAATCGCTGCGAGCGAGGTGGCGCGCACCATTCATTCGGGCGGTCTGCGCCTGGTACACAGAGCCGAAGTGGTGTTGTCATTCCCCGAAAGGAGTAGCGAGCAGAAGCGTTGGCGTGAGTGGGGTGTCGGTAGGCAAAGTCAGAGCAACTGCAATTCGCGCGCGCGGTTAACCGCCTGGGTGCGGCTGGTAACGGCGAGTTTGCCGTAGATGTGGACCAAATGTTTTTTCACTGTGCTGAGAGCCACGACCAACTGGTCGGCAATGGCCTGGTTGGAATGACCGTGGGCCAGCAGTTGGAGCACTTCCAGTTCCCGCTCGCTCAACGCTTCGATCAAAGGCGCAACCAAAACCAAAGGGGGATGGCGCATAGGGGGAAGCGTGCTGGTTGGGGCGTTTTGTTTAGAGCGGGCTGGGGCATCAAATGCGGCCAACAGCTGATCTAAATAGTCGGCCAACCCGTTGTCAAGGGGACGTTGGGCGACTTGGAGAAGCAGTGCGTGGATAACCGCGCCTTCATCCACAAAAGTGCGAATATAGCCGGCGGGTGCCGCCAATGTCAGGGCCTCTGCCAACCGCGCGATGGCGGCCGCCTGGTTGCCCTGAGCGGTCTGCGACTCACTCTGCAAGATGCGCGTCCACACCAGATAGTAATGGTAATGTCCCGCCGCCGCCGCCGCATAGAGATCGGCCAGCAGTTGGTCGGCTTCGTCAAACCGTTCTTGGGCAATCCAGATCCGTGCCAGCGCACAGTAAACCGACGCAAAAGCGGTCATCGGCTGGGGACGCGAGGGCATGGTTTGGACAAACCGGGCGGCCCACTGGCCGGCAGTGACAAGATGGCCCCGTTTGCACCAGAGAAAAACCCGTTGTGATTCCACCACGGCAGCGCTGGGCACAGCCAACCCTTGCAGGACAGCATAGCCTTCGTCAATCTGCGCTTGCGCTTCAGCCAGCGCCCCACGCGCCTGAGCGATCAGGGCAAGGGTGGCTAAGGCATGGCCATAGACCATCTGATTGCCTGCAGTTGCGCTCAGGCGGCGGGCGAACTCGCCATAGTGTCGCGCCTCGTCGAGCGCGTTGAACTCGTAGAGGCGCAGCGCCATCCCATGCAGCGCCACGGCCACGCCAGGCAGCGGCAGATAATGCTCATCGTCGGCGGTCTGCCGGCGCGTCAGTTGGAGTGCGCGTCGGTAAAGGGTAACGGCCTCTTGTAAACGGCCCTGCATCTCCACGGTCATTGCCAGCATGGCTAACATGGTGCTATGAATAAAGATCTGTTCCAGCGCCTGCGGTTGAGTCAGCAAGGCCGGGCGCAACGTACGTTCAGCCTGTAAGAGATCACCCGCACAGTAATAACCGTAGCCCAAGCCGGAGATCGCAGCCAACCGCAAGAGTTGCGCGGCGGGGGGCAATCCGGCCAGCGCTTGTTGCGCATAACGAATGGTCGTGGCGTGATCCTGTTGAAAACTGGCGACCAAGGCGCGCGCCGCATCAGCCGTACTCTGCAAGGTAGCGTCAAGCACGCTTGGGTGTAAGACAAGCGCGGCATCGACTTGTTGCAAAGCACGCGTCATCGCTGCGCTGTCCCCCCGGCCCATCGCAACCCAAAGATTGGTAATCGTCAAGGCTGGGCTTTGCTGGTAAAGGGTAGCGGGCAAGGCTTGCAACCACCCTTCTACCGTGGTCAACTGATTGCGCAGGGCGAACGGTAAACCATGCGCTTCAATCAAGGCAGTGGCATAGGGATAATCGTGCGCGGCCAGCGCATGGGTGATTGTCTCCTCAACATACCCATGCGCGGCATACCAGGCCGCCGCGCGGCGGTGCAAGCGCACGGCCTGTTCGCCCAGCCGGTGGCGTAAAAATTCGGCAAAGAGCGCGTGGTAACGGTACCATTGCCGGTCGCCATCAAGCGGCACGAGAAAAAGCTGTCGGCGCTCCAGATCTTCTAACATGGCCTGAGCAGTGGACAGCGCAGGGTCAGCGCGGCTGAAATCGTAGGGGTTTTCGGCCAGCAAGGCGGCACACAACGAGGCACACAGCCGGCTCAGAATCGAGGTATAGAGCAAAAAGTGTTGCGTGGCCGGCGGCTGCTGACGTAACACTTCATCGACCAGGTAATCGACCACCTGGCGCTGGCCGCCAGTAAAGTTGTCCAGAAACGCGTCAATGTCGGTCTGCCCAGGCAGAGAGAGTGCGACCAGTTGTAAGGCCGCAACCCAACCTTCTGTGCGCGCGGCTAGTTGTTCACGCTGGGCAGGGCGCAACGAGAGACCGGCCACCTGGTTAAAAAATTCAGCAATCTCCCCCTGGGAAAAGCGCAGATCTACCCCGCGTAGCTCGGCCAGGTAGCCACGCACGCGCCAGCGCGCCCATGGCAGCGGCGGCTCGGTGCGGCTGGTGATTAGGAGATGCAGCGTTGGGGGCAAATGGTCAACCATGAAAGCCAGCGCTTCGTGAATCGCCGTAGTGGTGATGAGATGGTAATCATCCAAGACGAGTACCACCGGTGTTGTCAGCACGGCCAACTCATTGAGGAGCACCGTCAGCAACGTCTGACAGGATGTGGCTTGGGCGGCAAGCAAGAGGGTGCGCGCCTGTTCGCCACCGTGCGGCACGGCGCGCTGCAGCGCGCCAATCCAGTACAGAAAAAAGCGCTGCGGGTCGTTGTCGGCTTCATCCAGCGTCAACCAACAGGGCTGGGGAACAAGCTGACCAACGGGGACAGTGGCCGTGAGGGTGGCAAGGCTCGTCGCCACCAGCGTTGTCTTACCAAAGCCGGCAGGGGCGGCGATCAGCGTCACGCGCCGGGTAAACGCTCCCGCCAGCCGCGTCAGCAGGTGCGGACGCGTGACCAGGGCGTGAGGGGCAGTAGGGATATGGAACTTGGTCTGTAAGAGCAGATCGTCCATGGGGCAATTATAGTCGGTTGGCAGTAGATGCGCCAAGTCTGCTTCGCGGAGGGGGGCGTTGCCGGCAGTTTTTGCAGATAGGCAATTTTTCAATGGACGATGGCATGCAATGGACTGCCGCGCACAGCGATACAGTGCATTTCTGGATAAGATCTGAGCTGAGATGCAATCAAACGTAAGGAAACCCAATCGATGAGACCAAACAAAGCTGACTTACTGGCCGCAGCCGGCAATAAAGTACCCGATGTGATCGCGCCTAACCTCAAGATCCTCTTCTGTGGCATCAACCCAGGGCTATACACCGCCGCCGTCGGCCATCACTTCGCGCGACCCGGCAACCGCTTTTGGCCGACGCTCTACGCCGCCGGCTTTACCCCGCGCCTCTTCCGGCCGGACGAAGAACAAGAACTGTTAGGGTTGGGCTACGGCATCACCAACGTCGCCGATCGCGCCAGTGCACAGGCCCAAGAACTGAGTAAGGCCGAGTTGGTGGCCGGGGCCGCGGCATTGCAGGCCAAGGTTCTACACTACCAGCCGCGTATCCTGGCCGTGTTGGGGATCACCGCCTATCGCCAGGGCTTTGGTTTCCCCCAGGCCGTGCTGGGTCAACAGCCGGAAATCATCGGTGCGACGGCAATTTGGGTGCTGCCCAATCCCAGTGGTCTCAACGCCCATTATACGCTAGCGACGTTGGCTGACGTTTTTCGCGAGTTACGGCTGGGAAGTTTAGCTAAGCCAACGGGGGTATAGACGCGGATCTGGGTAATGCGGATTTAGGACTCTCGGATGGGAACCTAAAATCCGCATTACCCAGATCCGCGTCTATACCCACCCCCAACCTATTGCAACCTATCTACTTGTCTACCTTTACTGTAGAAATTACGCAAAATAGGCCCGCAGTTGCCGTTCCATCCGCGGGTTGGCCGGCAATTCACCCGGTGCAAAGGGGCGGCCGGTGAGCAACTCGTAGGTGCGAATATAGCGTTGCGCGGCTTCAAGCGCGAGGTCGGCGGGCAGGGGAAAGGGTTCGCCTTCGCCGCGGTAACCTTGGGCGGCGTAATAGAGGCGGATAAATTCTTTGTCAAAGTTCTCCGGCTCTTGTCCAGCCGCGACCCGCGCAGCATAGGTCTCCGCAATCCAGTAGCGACTTGAATCGGGCGTGTGTACCTCGTCGATCAGGCACACTTCGCCTTCATCGGTTATCCCAAATTCGTATTTAGTGTCAACCAGAATCAGCCCGCCGCGGCGGGCTATTTCCTGCCCACGCGTGAAGATGGCAATCGCGGCCTGGCAAATCTGCACCCACAGCGCTGCTTCTACCAATCCCAGTTCGACCACCTCAGTGCTGGTAATCCGTTCATCATGGCCACCATCGCTTGCCTTTGTTGTCGGCGTGATGATCGGAGTGGGCAGTTGGTCATTCTTCTGTAAGCCATCGGGGAACTCAATCCCATAGATCGTGCGTTCTCCTTGGCTGTAACGATACCAGAGTGCGGTGGCGGTGACACCGCTGATATAGCCGCGCACCACGACTTCTACCGGCAAGGGGCGGCAGCGTTTAGCGATGGTGACATTGGGATCTGGCACCGCGATTAGGTGATTGGGGATGATGTCTGCGGTCTCCCTAAACCAAAAGGCGGCCAACTGGTTGAGCACTTGTCCTTTGTAGGGCACGGCACCCAGAATCCGGTCGAAGGCGGAAAGACGGTCGGTGGTGATCAGCACCAGCTGATCGCCCTGCTGGTAGATATCGCGCACTTTGCCATGCGTCTTTGGGCCAAGGAAGGGGAGATCTGTTGTGGTTAACGTTTGGTGGAGGGCAACCTGGAGTTCAGCAATGTTCATGAAAGCGCTCTGTCCTGTAAGATTGAGTGGGTAAAACGGCGACACCGCGATATCAGTCGACCGCAACTGCTCTGCTAGGATCTGACGATCCTAGCGGGATTTGCCAATCCCCTTAGCGCAATGGTTGCGGTCTACCGATTATACCAGAGCGAAGATTGATCCCTAAAGCCGACCGTGTGTACACTTGGCAAATTCTTGACAAGAAAGCGCTTCCCTAACTGAAGATTCGCGCTTATGCTGTGTATCATGGGTCGATACCCGCGCAAAATATATAATCAGTAGACCGCAGCCACTACTCTACAAGGATTGTCAAATCCCCGGCGGGATCTGACGATCCCGCCTGAGCGTTGCGGTCTACTAATAATTCTGCTGATACTAAAGTGGAGAAGAATGGACTATGAAAGTAAAACTGCTACGCTGGCCGATTGGTTGGCTCGCCCTCATCTTACTACTAAGTGGTGGTACACTGGTGCGCGCCGCGCTCCTGGCCACTGCCGCAGCTGATCACATCCTCTATGATGACCTTTTACAAAATGGCTGGGAAAATTGGTCGTGGGATATCACCTTGGTTAACGCCACCACACCGGTGTATAGCGGCAACAATGCGTCCGCGGTCACCCATAGCGCCGCCTGGGGGGCGCTCTATCTCAAAGCCGGCACTGCAGTCAATACGGCCCCTTATACCCATCTGCGTTTCTGGATCAATGGTGGCGGTAGCGGCAGCCAATCCATTCAGATCAAATTTAATGAGAGTAACGCGCATGTCTATCATGTTACCGCCACGGCCAACAGTTGGACTGAGATCAACGTGCCGCTGGCCGCAATGGGGTCACCGGCGACGCTTGGGGCGATCTACTGGCAAGATGCCACCGGTGGCGCACAGCCAACCTACTACCTGGATGAGATTGCCCTGGTGAGTGAGGATGTCACCTCTACCTTTCTCGATCCCACCCCCGACCGGCAACTGGCGTTAAGCAAAGGGCCCTCCGGTGTGGCGGTTGCGCCCAATGGTCGGCTCTACGTCGCCGCCTGGCGCGAAAATCGGGTCTATAGCTGGGCGAATGCCGCCACTGCCAGTGGTGATCCCGATCTCGTCTTTGGCACCGGCAACTATGCCCACAACGCTGAAACTGGCTGTGCCGGGATTACACCGACGGCCACCAATTTGTGTGGGCCGGAAAGTGTTGCGGTTGACGCAGCCAACAATCTCTATGTGGCCGACACCTATTTTAACCGCGTCCAGATCTTCCGTAATCCAGATGCTGAGCCATTAGCAGACCAGACCGCAGCCGATCTAACCCTACAAGCCGATGTACCACTCGGCTTTGGCGCACCACGCGGGCTGGCCGTTGACACCAATGGTGATCTCTGGGTGGTCGATGAGTTTCATGAGCGGGTGCTAAAATTTGTCGATCCGCTGAATACCAATGGCGCGCCGGATCTGGTCTTGGGGCAGACCACGCTTACCGGTGATGGCAACACTTTGTTTAGCACCCCGTTGGGCGTGGTGGTCGATAGCGCGGGCAATGTCTATGTCACCGACATCTTTAACAATCGTGTGCTGCGCTTTAATACCCCCGCGGCCAACACCGCTACTGCCAGCCAGATCTACCCCAATCTTAACCGCCCCCATGATCTGGCCATTGACGCGCAGGGTCGGCTCTATGTCTCCGCACCCAAGGCCGATACCAACAACGTCGAAAAGATCCATGTCTACGCTGATCCGTTGACGGATACCACACCGGATTTCGACGGCTTTACCGGCCTAGACAACCCAATGGGGCTCGCCTTTGATGGGGCGGGCAATCTTTATGTGGCGAACTGTGGCAACCCGTACCCCTGTGATGGGGCGAGCGAAATCCAGATCTTTGCAGCCACCGCCGCGGCTCCGACCAGTACACCAACCGCAACCCCGACGAGCACCCCGACCGCAACCCCGACGAGCACCCCGACCGCAACCAGTACCGCAACTGCGACGAGTACCACCGGCGGACCAACCGCCACCCCAACCGCCATCCCAACCGCCACCAGCACACCGCGGCCACCGGTTGATATCACTTTGCAGGTGAACACCGCCGCCGACCGCAAACCAATTAGCGACGGCATCTATGGCATCCACTACGCCGATGATGAAGCCTTTGCCGCCGAAATTGACCTGCCGGTGCGGCGGTGGGGTGGCAACACGGCCACACGCTACAACTGGCAAAATGACATGTATGGCAACCCCGATTGGTACTTTGAAAACGAGTACGCCGACACCTCTGCCGATGAATTTATTGGCCAGAGCCGGCGCACAGGCACACAATCAATTATTACCATGCCGATGAGCGGTTGGGTGGCCAAGGCTGCTGGCACGGTCGGCAACAGCGCCACTTACCCCTGTAGCTTCGATACGCGCACCTATGCCTACACGCCCCAGCCCTTACCGAATGGGGGGGCTGCCGCCGATCCCGCTGACCCCCAGCGTAGCCACTGTGGCAGTGGGATTACCGCGTATCAGAATGGTGAACCCATTTACTTTACCGGCAACAACCCGCTCGATACCAGCATTGCAATTAACGAAAGTTGGGCAACGGGTTGGATTGCCCATCTGCAAAGTCAATTCGGCACTGCGGCCAATGGCGGGGTGCGTTATTACAGCCTTGACAATGAACCGGATATCTGGTTTGGCACGCACCGCGATGTGCGCCCAGACGCGATCACCCTGCAACAGTTGCGCACCGATAGCATTGCCTATGCTGCGGCGATCAAAGCGGCGGATCCCGCGGCGCAAGTGCTTGGCCCAGTCGTCCACGGCTGGACCTACTACTGGCACTCGCCCGCTGATGGTCAGCAAGAGGCGTGGGAGACGCGCCCTGATCGTAAAGCCAACGGTGATCTGCCGCTGATTCCCTGGTATCTGCAACAGCTGGCCGACTACGAAGCACAACAGGGCACCCGCCTGCTCGACTATCTCGACCTGCATTACTATGTCGCCGCCACTGATGTGACCCAAGCCGGGGCCGGTGACGCCGCCACCCAGGCCCGCCGTCTACGCTCAACCCGCTCACTTTGGGATCCCACCTATGTCGATGAAAGCTGGATCGCCAATGCGCCGGTGGCGGATGAAAATGGGCAAGTGGCCGACTATGACCGCGTGCACCTCTTGCCGCGCATGCGCGAGTGGGTGGCCGCCCATTACCCCGGCACCAAACTGGCGATCACCGAGTATAACTGGGGTGCCTATGATCACATCAACGGCGCCCTGGCGCAAGCCGATGTGCTGGGCATCTTTGGTCGCGAAGGCTTGGATCTGGGCGTGCTCTTTGACAGCCCTTATACCACCGAGGGCACTTTCACCTCAACCGGCCCAGGCGCTTATGCCTTCCGGATCTATCGCAACTATGATGGTCAAGGGGGTAAATTCGGCGAGACCAGCGTGCGCGCCGTCAGCAGCGACCAGGATCAACTCGCCATCTACGCCGCCGAACGCAGCAGCGACGGCGCACTGACCATCGTGTTGATCAACAAAACCGCGAATGCGCTCACCGCCGGCCTGAACATCGCGACCGGCACCCACGCCAGCGCGACCCGCGCCGATGTCGCCCAACTCTACCGCTACAGCGCCGCCAATCTCAACGCCATCATACGTCAGGCTGACCAGTCACTAGCTGATAGCACCTTGATCACCACCGTGCCCGCCAACTCGATCACCCTGGCCGTCATCCCCACCCCCAGCTTCCCCGTCGCACCGACCAGTAAGTTGTACCTGCCAATGGTGGGGAAGTAGGGAGATACGAGACTGGGAGATACGAGACTGGGAGATACGAGACTGGAAGGTTAGACTACTTCGTGTCTCGTGTCTCGCGCCCAGAGGGCACCCGCGTGTCTCGTGTCTCATGTCTCGTGTTGATGGTGTAGAATTGCCATATCATCTTTGTTGCCCAGGCGGTTCAGCTACGCGGCCAACGATCCACGCACGGTACGGCTACCGAAGCGCGCACAGGTACCTCAGCTGCACAACCCGCTGGAATGGATCAAACAGCAGTTGTTCGCGTTGGGTTTGGGGGCGGCCCTGATCCTGCTCGCTGGCTGGATCGGCAACCGCTGGCAGCGTTTTCTCGACAAGCGGATCGACGAACGCGTCCGTACGACTAGTAACCGCTAGGTGATGGTAACCCCTGTCATTCCGAGTTACCGATGTTGCCAAGGCAACATCAGCTTGGCCTAGAAACTCAGTCCGCGTTTCTAGGGAGGAGTGAAACGACGAGGAATCTCGATCTGGGTAACACGAGATTCCTCGCTTCGGGTGCCTTTTTGGGCGCGGAATGACAGAAGCCAACTCAAATTGATCGGTTACCCAACCTTTACCCACGCTTGCGCCGGCGGCGGCTGGCGGATGCCCGGCTCTTGGCCTGGCCCAAACCAGCCTGTCTCCGTCACGCGTAATTCCTGATAGTAGGTGGCAAAATCATGAACATAGTCCACCATTTCCCCAATCTGCTTTGGCTCGATCAGGCCGGCTTGCCAGCCTTGTTTCTCCACCGTCCCGATCACAAGATAGTTGTTGCCGATGAGCGCGGGCGCAATGTTCGCCATCATCGCGGTCAGGTACTGCTCTAGTTCATGTTTGTGGGCAATCAACAGATCGCACGCCGTGCAGTAGCGGCAGGTATAATTCAGGGCGATCAACCGATCGGGATCGATATGAATCAGCAGCGGCCGTTTGCGTTGTCCTGTCTTCGCGTAACAGAGCGGACAACTAGTCAAGCGTAGATCGGGATAGGGATTGATGATAAAGTTGTACTGCGCTGGCAATTTGCCAAATTGTATACTTTTTCGCTTTGCCAATGTGCGCTCCTCGTGGCTTTGAAAACCACGCGTAAAGATTGTTATGCTATGGGAAATATATCATCGCTTTGCAACTTCTGCTGTAACTTCGATTGTCGGCCGCGCGCGACCAGATGGGTCAATAGCCACAGATGAACACGGATAAACACAGATGATTTGTTTTTCATCTGTGTTTATCCGTGTTCATCTGTGGCAAAATTTTGTGTCCGGTTGCCATTGGGGCGCGGCACTGCGAGCATGGTGTCTGTCCACCCAAAAGCTGTTGGACAAAATCGCCGCCGCCGCCTATAGTATACAACATCAATGCTTACCCGCCTTTACAAAAATGATCCTTCAGGAGTCTATGTCATGGAGATGATTACTTCCGCCCCGGTCATGGTCAGCGTACCGGTCACGCGGATCGGGTTTATCGATTCCAGCGCGCTGCTGGCCGCCGGAGACTTTGCGGCGCTGCGCCAACGGGCCGACGAAGAGGGCTATCTCTTCTTCAAAGGGTTGCTGCCTCTGGCCGCGGTGCAACAGGTGCGAGCCGACATGTTAGGCGTCGTCGAGCGTTATGGCTGGCGGCAACCGGGGCAGGAGGCAAGTGGCGGTTTGATCAATTTGACCGCGCTGAACCAAGTGCCCGATGAGGAGATGCGCAAGGACATCGGCGTCAGCCACGCCGCCTATCATGATGTGCAGAAGTTGGAGAGCTTTCACCAGTTACCCCATCACCCGGCCCTATTGGCGCTTTACCGGGGCCTCTTTACGCAGGAGGTTTTTGTCCACCCGCGCCATATTGCCCGCATGATCACCGCGCACCGCGCCATGCACCCAACGCCCCAACACCAGGATTTTCCCCTCGTCCAGGGTAGCCCGAATACGTGGACCTGCTGGTTTCCGCTGGGTGACTGCCCGCGCACCATGGGCGCGCTGACCGTGCTGCGTCAATCTCATCGCCAGGGTTACATCCCGATCCAACCAGCTTCCGGTGCCGGCGGCATCGCCGTCCAACTTTGCCCTGGCGAAGAGGTGTGGGTCGAAGGCGACTTTGTGGCCGGCGACGTGTTGACCTTCCCCTGTTTCACCGTCCACAAAGCCTTACCCAGCCAAGTACCCGACCAGATCCGCCTCTCGATCGATGCCCGCTATCAGGCCATCGACGAGCCCATCGAAGAGAAATCGCTCAAACCCCACTGCAAACTGACCTGGGAAGAAGTTTACGCCGACTGGCCGCATGACAGCCTCCAATATTACTGGCACGAATCATCGCCCAAACTCTCCCCCTGGGACGCCACCCTGTTACAGCCGGCACAGCGAATTTGTTAAATCGATCCACGAAGGTACACGAAGGTACACGAAGAACAAAATTCTTCGTGTACCTTCGTGGATCACTGTCGCTCCGTATTAGAGTAAATGGGCATCGGTCTCTTTGATGTGCTTTTTGAGATAGAAAGTAAAGGGCGTGCCACCTGTCCCGACTGCGTCCTTTGTCTGGGCTGGTTTGAGGATATAGAGTGCGGCAAACTCAATATGGCGGGTGCGGAATTGGGTCAACTTTTCGATGGCATAGTTGTAGACAGCCCGCAGCGCCGGCTGTGACGCTTGTCGATCTGCTACGTACTGGCGGATCGATCCACCCTGTTCCAACGCTTCGACAAAGGCGCGATCGCGTGGCGGCACATAGTCGCGCATCGCCATCAGGTAAACGCGCATTTCGTCCCGCTCGTGGTGAATGCCCAGCGCTGCGTCAATTGCGGGGATGATCGCGCTCTGTGCCCCGGTTTCGCCGCGCAACTGTACGGGCTTGCCCCCATATTCAGCCACCCCTTCATAGAGAACCCCATGGGGCAGCGCAGCGTTATCTTTCCAGCCAAACATAAAGGGGCGCACGCGGTGGTAGTAAATATAGGGATCGCAGCGCTCGGTCATGCGGCCAAGAATGTCATGCATGGTCTGCAAGGTGTCGCCGACCGTCTGCAAATGGGCGCTGATCGTGGCTGAGTCATCGGTCAGGGTTGCCGCTTGCGCCGGTGCTAATACCCGCAGCGCCGCTCCCGCCTTCGCCTCGATCTCAATATGCAGCGTGACAAACCACTCCTCATCCATGCCGCCCAGGAAGTTGTGGAGCAGCGTCAGGTTGCCCGCTGCGATGGGGCCAGCCGGGTCGATGCGTCGCCAGTTGTGCATTGCCTGCAGCGCATACGAGAGGATCGGCGGAATCCCCAGTTTGGTCGCCACCGCATAAAAAGGCACCGCCACCACCGCCGGAATGCGCGCCAGCGGTGGCCCGCCACTGCCCAGCACATAGAGGCTGCTGATATAGGCCAAGAGGCTGGCCGCGCGCCACTGTTGGGCTGCGGATTGGAGTGAGTCCAGCGGGAAAGGCGGCAGAGCCAGCACCCGTTGCCGCAGATGGTCACTGAGGACGAGTTTATGTAGATCCGCGCCGAGCGCATCCCAGGCTTCGCAGCCGGGAGGCAGGTGGAGTAATGGGTCCGGGTCGGGCAGGAAGCCGCGGGAGAAGGAAAGTTTAGCGTTTGATTCCATGGTTATTTAGACCTACAGTGGCAGATAAACTACCAGATTTTGCCATTCGCTTTGTTCGCTGCACTCATCAAGCAAGAGCAACTCGTCGATTGCCTCACGTAGCGCCAACCGGGCATTCAAGACAAAAACACGGGACATTGGTTGCCGTGCCGCAATGCGTTGAAAGGGAAATTCCGGCACGATTACTCGATCATAGGTGAGCAGAATGTAGTCGTTTGCCGCAGCCCAGGCTAGGATGGTCGGATCATCCGCCTCGGCCAGGCCAACATCTTGCACTCTGACCAATGATAGCGTAGAGCGCCGCCGCAACAAGCCACACACCACATAGCCGCTGAAATTTTCATCTGCCAACAAACGCAACATTGGTCACGCCGACTGTGCTTGCTTGCGCGCGAGGAGCTGGTTGCGCATGGCGGTTAAATCGCCTTGGTGCGCTTCAATGCGTTGGCGAATTGTCAGTGCCTGTCTCTCGCGGTCGGCCAGATAGGCATCAATTTCTGGCCGATGGCGCAAGTAATAGCCAATGGCGCTATAGACATCGGCCAGCGTCGTCGTTGGATATTGCTGGACAATCATCTCAGCCGTTGCACCATCTTCAAAAGCCTGGATCACTAACTCCAACAAAACGCGCGAGCTTCCCACCCGCAGCGCGCCGGTGTCATCGCGTTGCAACGGTGGCGCTTCCTGCGTTAATACCATCTCCATTTTGCCCGCCTGCTCAGTTCTGCATGTCGTGCATCGTATTCTGGTGCCATTATACCAAACCCCGACAGGAAACCCCTACTCAGCCGCCGGTTTCGGCTCCGGCTACCCTACGAGCGAACGCCTACCATGTAGCGGAGGCAGCGCAAAACGAATCGTCGCCTCGCCCTCCAGGTCGGGCTGACCGGGGCGTTTCAGGGTGAGGCGGATGCGGTATTGCGCGTTGGCCAGGGTTTCCTGGCGAATGGTTAAGACGGGTTGGGTGGGCATGGGGCTGCTCCTGGTTTTAGGTGACGGCAGGACGCGTGCGCGGCGACCTGATCGTAAGTATACCAGCAAAAACACGCTGTGAACTATCGTAGATCTATAAAGATTGACGCTTTGCTGGTAACCGCGGCTGCGGGAATCGCTCTCCCGGTCGTCGCAACTGGGGTTAATGCGCCAAGGGTAAAATAACAAGCAGGGGCCAGTGGTTAACCACCGGCCCCTGCTTGTTATTTTACCCTTTTATTGACCCAACTTGCCTCAACTACTGCATGCTCACCAGCGGCAAGTAGAGTTGATTCGCCAACGTTTGCGTGTCATTATCCGGCGTGGTCACACTTTCTAGCGTCAGGCTGGAGCCGTAGCTGGCATCACTGAGCAGTGCGGCCCACGCTTCCTCGGTCAGCTCTATTTCCGCAGTTGCGGCCGTGGCCGCCCCAGCACCGAGATAATTTGCCCAACCGCTAAAGGTTTTCCCTTTGGCCACCACGACCACGGTGAAACGCATATTCATGGGGTACCAGAGGGCAGGGTTTTCGCCGTTCCAGTTCCAACCTTGAAATGAACTGACCGGCAAGCCCCGCCGATTCTTGATCGCAATCCCATAGCGCATGCGAGCGCGGCTCCAGTCAATAGTGCGCCCATCTTTCTTCCACAGCTTGGCGACAGGCTGATTCCAGGTCACAACGGTGCCGGCCGTCCCCGTGAGGCTGCGCAGTGGGCCACAACTTTCCAGCACAAATTGATCTTGCCAAATACAGAATTGCAATTTCATCGATTGGGGGGTGGACTGGCTGCGGATCTCAGCACGGAAATGCATCGTACCCTGGGCAAAGTTGATCGGTGTTTGCCAATTGCCGTTAGCAGCACTGCGTGGCGGTTGATCATGGGGAAAGCCTTTATCGTTGATCGTAACGACACGATTCAGATCATAGACTAACAGTTCGTTAACATTATCAACAGCGACAGCCGGTGACACGGTCGGCGGGGCCTGCTCAACGGTCGTCGCACCATTAACAGAGGTGGCGTGCGCAACCGAACCAGTCAGACAGAAGGCCAGAATCAGCACAAAACTATTGATCATTACCAAAAATTTGCGTAGTTGCATTGTTTTTATCCTTCTATATGGAGAACAAACAGAAAAGAGCGTGCGCATCAAAGTACCCGACAGCAACATGACGGACAGATAACGACCAAAGTGGCAAGCAACAACAAACATCGCGAGCGGCACATCAGGCACAAGGTCACTGCACACGGCAAACAACAATCAGCTATTTTGTAAAACAGGTTGGGACCGCTTTCGCCACTGAAAGCGGGGACCATTTACAGCAAGGACATGGCGGACGTTGCGCGGTTAAAAACGGACGTCGCTTGCCAATATAGGCCAGGAATGATTCACGCCGCGCAGCAAAGAACGGCTAACTGAGGTACAACATTAAGGCGAGTTTATTATAAAATAAACAGGTAATAATTGCCTAATTATTCACACAAAGAAAATATGTTATAACAAAAAAGAATATTTCGTAAACTAACAAATCATACTATATTTAGGTCTATTGACATAGTGCGAGACAGACGCGACAGGTGTACCACAGGGTAAATCCGCAATGTAACAGCAGCTAATCGAGAACGCAGAGAAACATGACACAATTGTGCCATGTTTCTCTAAAGGTTGTTCACTTGACAAGCTATCGGCAGATCAGCAAAGGGTGGATTCGTAAGGGGCAAAGCGCCAGCAGGGCGAGGCTCAGCGTAAAACGCGGCTATCCCCTGCACGCCGTGTGATACGGCGGGCATCCATCTCTTCGAGCAGCGCCTGGGCATATTTGCGGCTGGTGTCAAAACGATCGCGCACCTGCGCCAGGGTGATCTCCCCATGCGTCGTGGCCAATGCGCGGACCTGTGCCACCATCTCGCTAAAGTCAGCCGTGCGGAAGAGCAAACCGCCACTCACCCGCACCAGATCGTTGCGCTCGATCATCGCTTCGAGTAAATCGCTTTCGCCGCCCAAAAGGCGCAGCACATCGGCTTCGCTGGGCGGGCTGTAGGGAGCGGCGGCAAAGAGCGTCAAGATATGATCGATCATACTTTGTTGATGGAGGGTAAAGGTGATCTGGAAGGATTTGGCCCAGACCAAAGTGTCATCTGCCGCGACGCGATCTTCGCCGGCGGCCCGTTCGATGATCCCATTAAAGAGCCGGACGGGGAGTTCACTGCCCGGCAGGCTGCTTTGTAAACGGTTGCGCACTTCGCTGCGCGCCATACCGCGGCGCAGGGGAAATTGTTGGTGAAAGAGGTCAATCATTTTGTCTAACGCCGTGCGCACCTGGGCCCAGCTTTCCAGGGTTAGCAGCGCCACCTCGTTGCCCAGCGCGACGCTGGTAATGGCCCCGCCCCGCTGTAACTCCGCAAGCGCTTCCTGCGCAACGGTCAGATCTAATTCACTTTGGGCCAGCAGCTCTTTTGGCGTACGAAAAGGGCGCCGCGCCAACAATTGTAACAGAATCTCATCGGGTGCCCCTTGTGCCAGCGTCTGCAAGCGAGCTAGCACCGCTGGATCAAAACGCCGCCAGCGCCGGCGCGGGTGCGGGCTGAGCACAATGCCGCCACCCAGGGTGGCACTGGGCGAAGGTTGGCGCAAAATGTAACGGTCGCCGGAGACGACAACCGTCGGCTGATCAAGGCGCAACTGGATCCAGCCGGTGGCACCAGGGGCAAGTTGTTCGGTGCCCAATAGACGCACGGTTGCGCCAATTTCAGCAGCACCACAGAAGAAATCCACGCGCTGGTTGTGCTTCAATTCGCGAGGGGCATCAGCCAGCAGCCGAAATTGGAGATCAATCAACAGGCTGCTTTGTAAGGTCTCTGGCCGCACAACGACATCGCCGCGCCGAATCTGATCAGTGTCAATGCCACTCAAATTAATCGCGAGACGACTGCCCGGCTCGCCCGTTGCGACCTGCTGTTTGTGGCTTTGTAGCCCGCGCACGCGTGCGCTTTGACCGCTCGGCAGCAACTCGACCGCGTCACCGATGTTAAATTGACCATCAAGCAGGGTACCGGTAACCACGGTGCCAAAGCCACTGAGGCTAAAGACGCGATCAACCGGCAAGCGGGGGCGGGCGCGGTTGCGGCGTGGCGGGAGGGCACCAAGGGTACGGGCCAAGGTACTGCGCAGTTCGATCAGCCCTTTGCCAGTGGTCGCACTGACGCGTACCAGCGGTGCATGGGCAAGGTGGGTAGGCTGCAACAGTTCGGCGACATCAAATTCCACCAGCTCCAGCCACTCGGGGTCATCGACCAAATCGACTTTAGTCAAGACTACGACCGCCGCGGGGACCGCGAGCAGATCAAGGATTGCCAGATGTTCACGGGTCTGTGGCATTACCCCTTCATCGGCCGCGATAATGAGCAGCGCGGCGTCGATCCCACCGACGCCCGCCAACATGTTTTTGATAAAGTCGATGTGACCAGGCACATCCACGATCCCGACGGCTTCGGTCTGTTCCGCAGCGGGCATGCGCAGTTCGATCCAGGCAAAGCCGAGATCAATGGTCATGCCCCGACGTTTTTCCTCTTGCAGCCGATCTGGATCGATCCCAGAGAGGGCGCGCACCAAGGTGGATTTACCGTGGTCAACATGGCCGGCTGTCCCAATGACACGCATTGCTTAGCTCGACCGGCCATTGCTGCCATTGTAATCGGGGGCCTCGCCAACCATGATGCCACTGGTGCGGCGCTGGGCATTCTGGCTGGCGTACAATTCGGCATTGCGTCGTTGACGTTGCCAATCTTCTTCCAAGTGGCGCATCTGGTCGTCACGCCCGCGGATCGCCTGTTCGGTGCCATCCAGCCAGGCTTGGGCGACGCCGACAAAGTAGTTGCCGTAGGTCTCTTGTAACTTCCAGACCTGTTGGACCAACGCTTCCACAATTTTGATATCATGGTGAATCGGCGGGAAACGCTCGACCACTTCTCGGTTATATTTGTCCTGCTCGGACCAGAGATGCTCCTGGCGCAGTTCCCCTTTGCGGCGCTTCTTTTCAAAATCCTCGCGAAACTCGTCCATCTCACGACGGATACGTTCTTCGGCCAGCCGTTGTAGTTCCTGCACCTGGCTCTGTTCACGCAGGATCAGGTCCTTGAATTCCTGCATCTCATTCACGGCACGGCGGCTGACATCAATCTGTTGGGCAAAACTTTGGACCCGCTCATAAGCTTGGTTGACAATGCTCTTCTGCGCTTCAATTGTCTCCTGCCAGCGGGTGAGCACCTGCTCGCGGTCGACGACCATGGCGCGGGTGCGTTCCATAAAGATGCCCTGTTGTTCGCGCAGCGTTTCGATCTGGGGCGGCAATTTTTCAAATTCTGCTGCTGTGCGGCGGACACTCTCTTCCATCACAGGGATGCGGCCGGCAACGGCTTCGGTGCGCTTAAAGAGTTCAACCGTCTCTTGTTGTAACTGGGCAATGCGTTTGGTATCGCTAGTGCGCTGTTCCGCCAGGAAAGGAATCTGGCGCGTGCGCTCTTCAATCTCCTTGGCCAAGCCCCCAATTTGGTTGCGGACGCCCATGATCAGCTCGGCCAGGCGCTGATCCTCCACGGCGCGGATATCCAATGACTCTTCCACGCGCGCGATACGGGGTAATTCACGGCGGACTTCACTAATTTCGCGACTGAGGGCTTCGCGGTCACTCAGCCGCGAACGCTCGACATCGCGCGCCGCTTGAGAACGGGCTTCTTCAGCCCGTTCCACCAGCCCACTTAGTTCACCCTTAGCGTTTTGAATGGCCGCCTCAATTTGGTTGAACTTCGTCAAATGCCCTTGCGTGGCTGCCAGGCGGGCTTCCAGCTCTTGAATGCGCCGCGCCTGCTCAATCACATCCGCCGACTGCGCCTCAATGCGCTGTTGCAAACGGGCGATCTCTGCCCGATCGCGCCGGTGCTCTTCATCCAACCAACTAACCATCTGCGCTAACTGTGCTATATCCATAAAGTTGTAACCTCAACATTGCTTTCCCAAAACGATGAGACGATTATACCATCCCTTGATGCGATGCTCAATCTGGGGGAAGGGAGAGGTAGATCGGTAGAACGGTAGATCAGTAAATCGGTAAATCAGTAGAAGCAAACTGATCTACCGATTTACCGATTTACCGTTCTACCATCCTCTTCCCGTTTCCCTGTGAACCTACCCACCAGTTTGACCGAATAGGCTGTGGACGGTACAATGGGCCTTGTGCGGCAGTCATCATTGTGCGGAGCGGCAAGAGATTCATGATGCGTATTGGCATTGATGCACGTCTTAGTTATCATCAACCGGCTGGGATCAGCCGCTACACCTGGCATCTATTGCGTGCATTGGCTCAAATTGATCAGACGGACGACTTTGTTGTATTTCAACATCGCCGGCATCACGAGCCATTGATTCAGCAGGCAAATTTTCGACGTAGCACGATCTATGCACCGGTCCATCGGGCCATTGAGCAATTTATGTTACCAGTAGAGTTGGCCCGTTATGGGCTCAACTTGATCCATAGTACCGATTTTATTCCGCCGCTCTACTCACCGATTCCGGCCGTCATTACCGTCCATGATCTGGCCTTTTTGCATTGGCCTCATTTCCTGACCAAAGATAGCGCCGCGTATTATGGGCAGATTGACCGTGCCGTACGCCGCGCCCAACATATTATTGTGCCGAGCGAGAGTACGAAGCAAGATCTGATTGGCATTCTGGGCACGCCGGATAAAAAAGTCAGTGTCATTTACGAGGCGGCCAATCCGAATTTTCGCCCACTGCCCATCGAATCCACCCGTCAGGCCGTGACGGCCAAGTTCAAAATTCCGGCCTCGTATATTCTTTTTGTCAGCACGATTGAACCACGCAAAAATGTCAATGGCCTGCTGCAAGCCTTTCGCCACCTGCTCGACAAGTATAACATAGAAGAGACGGGGCTAGTTTTAGCCGGCAGCCAAGGATGGCTATACGAAGAAACCCTGGAGCTAGCCAAAAAGTTAGATTTGGAGCAAAAGACCTTTTTCCTGGGGCGAGTGGCGGATGAGGATCTGCATCAGCTCTACGTCGGTGCCCGTTGTCATGTACACCCTGCCCACTATGAAGGCTTTGGCCTGCCCCCCCTCGAAGCAATGGCCTGTGGCACGCCAACCATTGTGAGCAATATTAGTAGCCTCCCCGAAGTTGTCAGCGATGCGGCCCTTTTGGTTGATCCCGAAAATTCGGAGGAAATTGCGGTAGCCATGCACCGCTTATTGACTGAACCAGCGCTCCACGCTGAACTGAGCGAGAAGGGCATCAAGCGAGCGGCCTGTTTTAGCTGGGAGCTGGCAGCCCGCAGTACGCTGGATGTCTATCACAAGGTCCTCAGCATCAAAAATATTGTCAATACACAACGTTCCACCACCACCGAAAAACAGACGACACCGCCCTAGTTGCCTAGCCAGCTGGCATGCGGTCATTGCTAGTGGCATGATTATGAGCTAGATCCTTATGCAGCTGCTCTTTCTGACACCGCAACTTCCCTATCCGCCCCACCAAGGCACCACCATCCGCAACTATCATTTAATTCGTCATCTGGCGGCCCACCATACGATTGACCTGATCACCTTTTTGGCCCCTGGGCAAGTGCTGCGCGCTGATAATCCCCTTTACAGCTATTGCCGCCAAATTTTTAGCGTGCCCCAGCCAACGCGTACCTTGCGCCAACGGGGTGGCGATACCCTGCGTAGTCCCTTGCCCGATATGGCGTTACGCCTGGAGAACAAGGAAATGCGCGCACTGGTCGCGACACAAGCGCAACGCGAACAGTATGATGTGGTGCAGATCGAGGGAATTGAAATGGCGCAATATGGCCTGCAACTGGCCAAATCTGCCGCAACCCAACCGTTGCTGGTCTTTGATGACCATAATTGTGAATATCTCTTACAACAGCGCAACGCCTTTACCGACTTGCGCCGGCCACGGCGTTGGCTGGCCGCGGCTTATAGTCTGCTGCAATGGCGCAAGTTGCGCCACTACGAAGCAGCAATCTGTCGCCAAGCCGATCTCGTACTGGCAGTCAGCGAGCCGGACAAGGCCGCGCTCCAGGCCTTGGGGACAGCACGCCCGATCCTGGTAATCGCCAATGGCATTGCGCTTGATGTTGATCAAGCATCGGCAACGTCCCATATTCCCCCCGATCCTTTTACCTTGCTCTTTGTCGGCAAAATGGATTACCGTCCGAACATTGATGGTGCGCTCTGGTTTGCGCAAAGGGTGCTGCCGCTGCTTCTGGCCGTCGAGCCGCGGGTGCGCTTTCAGATTGTGGGCATGAACCCCCATGCGCGGCTCGATCCATTGCGCGCCAACCCAGCCATCGATATTACCGGCGCAGTCGATAGCGTTGCACCCTATTTGGCTAAGGCTGGGATCTATGTGGTGCCGCTGCGCGTAGGCGGCGGTACCCGCTTCAAAGTGTTGGAAGCGATGGCCGCGGCCAAAGCTATCGTCAGCACCACGTTGGGGGTCGAAGGGATTGGGGTGCACGATGGCGAGGAATTGTTACTGGCCGACAGTCCACAGGCTTTTGCCGACGCTGTGCTACGCTTGCTGCATGATCAACAAGGGGCAACTACGCTATCCACCAACTTGGGTGAGCACGCTCGCCACTTTGTCGAAGCACATTACAGTTGGCGCGAAATTGTCCCCAAACTTGAGCAAGCATTGCACAGCGCAAAACAAGAAGTGATCCACGAAGGGACACGAAGAGCGACGAAGAACAGGTAGGGTTCGGACGCCTTGGAGGGCTCACAGTGTGGCAGAAACGATTTGCGTGGCGTCTCATTTGGCAGCGCTACACGGCGTGCCCCAACAGGTATATCGGAATATTTTAATTTGCACGGTATTTTATGGCAGCGTAACTTGTGATTCTGCATCGAAAGGAACTGTGAGGATGGATAACCAGAAATCTTTACGCGTCGGTTTCGTCGGGACAGGCTGGGCCGAGCGGGTACAAATTCCCCTATTCCGGCTGGCGGGTCTCACCCCACAGGCGATCTGCTCCGGCAACCCGGAGAATGCCCGCCGCGCCGCCGCAGCGACCGGGTTACCCGAAGTACATGACAATTGGCAGTCGTTGATCGCGTCCGCTAACGTGGATGTGGTGAGCATTGTCACCCCACCCCATCTCCATGCGCCAATTGCGATTGCGGCGCTCCAGGCCGGCAAACATGTGATCTGTGAAAAGCCCACCGCGCTCAATATCGCCGAAGCCGAGGCGATGTTCGCAACAGCGCAAGCTGCACCCAATCAACTGGCGATCATCGATCACGAGTTGCGCTTTAATCCGGCACGCGCCAAATTGCGCCAGTTGCTGCGCGAGGGTTACGTGGGTACGCTGCTCCATGTCAATTTTGACCGGCTGGGCAGCGAAAAGCTCAATCCCGATCTGCCCTGGCGCTGGCATGAAGACGCCGCGCGTGGCGGCGGCATGTTGGGGGCATTGGGTAGCCACTTACTCGACCTGGCGCGCTGGATGGTCGGGCGCATTGACGGCCTATCGGCCCAGTTACAGACGGGACATCTCGTGCGCCTGGCACCCCATGACAACAGCCGGCAACAGGTTACCGCGGATGATCATGCGCAGTTACAATTGCGCTTTGCCGGTGGCATTCCGGGCACGCTCACGGCCAGCGCGATCACCCCCGGTGGCTATGGGATGTCGATTTTGGTGGTGGGCACACAAGGGGCATTAAGGCTTGATAACCAGGATCAGCTATGGGGTGCCCAGGGTGAAGATCTTTATAAAGGCAACTGGCAGCCGCTTGCGGTAGCGCCACTGGATGCGGTAGTAGCCGAGTATAGTAAACTGAGCTATTCGCCCTTTGTCATCGGCACCTACTACCTGGCCAAACGGGTAGCCGCAGCCGTCAGCGTCGGGGAAAGTATTATCGAAGAAGCCGCCAGCTTTTATGATGGCTTAGTCGTCCAACGGATGATCGACGCGGCGCGGCGTAGTAACCAGGAGGGAAAGTGGGTGCAGTTGTAGACAAGGTGACAAGGTGACAAGGTGACAAGGTGACAAGGTGACAAGGTGACAAGGTGACAAGGTGACAAGGTGACAAGGTGACAAGGTGACAAGGTGTAATCTAACTTCCCTTTTCAGTGCTCACAATCTCGTGTCTCCCTGTCTCGTGTCTCGTGTCTCGTGTCTTGCTACTGTCCCCAGCTGATCCGCTCCTGTAGCCAGTCGCGGTCGCCGCTGCCAAACCCACCTTCGAGGTCGAAAAGTTTGCGCTGGTCGCTGCCGTCACTGCGCATGGCGTAGACGCCCCAAGTGCCTTCGCGGTCGCTGACAAAGGCGATGTAATCGCCGTCCGGCGAGGCGGTGGCCAGACCATCGCGGCCAGGACTGTCGGTGAGCGGTTGGACAGCACCACTGGCGGGGTCGATGCGATAGATATCCCAATTCCCACCACGGTCGGACATCGCCAAGACCTGGCTGCCCAGGTTATCGGTCGGAATATCGCGCGACCAGGTGGTAACATTGTCAGGCTTGTTGCCGGCCGTATCCACCAGGAAGATGCCACAGTTACTGGCATTCTCCCAGACGTCACAGCCATTGTAAGCAATTTCGCCGCTCGTCAGAAAAACGGGATATTGGCCAAAGATCTCCCACGCTTCAAACATCATCGGCGTCGTCGGGCGGCCAAAGTCCTCGACCCGTTGCAGGTAGAGCCGATGACGCCCATCACCCACCAACGTTGAATCAAAAACGACCTGCTTACCCGATGGCGCCCAATGGGGATGGGCATCTTCTGGGTGCGCACTGATCGGGCGTGGATCTTCGCCATTGGTTGCCATGAGGATCAGGTTATCAATAAAACCACCATCACCGCTAGCCAGTAATTGTCCTTGTGGCCCAAAGTCGGGCTGCCGGCGGTTGGGCACAATCGGCCAACTTTCGCCCCGTTCAATGCTGTAGAAGATTAACTCATAGCGATCAACGCGTGGATCCCAACGCGTATAGGCAATGCGCCCGGCTAACGGTCCCACCACCACCGTTGGTGTCGGCGATAAGGTGGGCGATGGCGTTGGCGATGGTTCAATGGTGGCCGTCGCCGTCGGTTCGGGGGTGGGCGATAAGGTGGGTGAGAGCGTTGGCGAAGGGAGAGCGGTCGCGGTGGGTGGTGGCGTTGCGGTTGGGGGTACCGTCGGCGATGGGAGCGGGGTGTCCGTTGGGAATGGCGTATCGGTTGAGACTTGGGTCGGTGTTGCCGGTGGTGTAGTCGGGCGGGCAGTTGCGGTCGCAGAGGGTAGAACAACCACGACCGGCGGTGCGTCCTTGGTGCCGGTCAACGTGACCGCGTTGTCAACGTCACCACTGCGAATAGTCATCATCAAGGCCTGTTCGCCGGTTAGCAGCAACCCATTCTCCCCAAAGAGCGGGGTGTCGGCCACCGTCAACATGGTTGGTGGCAGCGGCGGCGTCAAGCGGTTGGCCTGGGCAACCGCATAGGGTGTCATCGCCACATTGACCATCTGTGCCCCAAAGGCACCCCAAGCGACCCGCAGGAGCGTTACCAGCGTTAAGGCAAGCGCAAGCCCACCTAAGAGCGAAAGCGGTAGCCGATACAAACGGCCGGAAGATGGGGCGAGTTGCGGCACCGGCAGAGGTTGGGAGAGTCGTTCAACAACCGGCAGTGACACAACGGGCGGCGGCGGACGCCAGGTGGTGCGGGGGGCATAAGGATTGGTGACTGGCGGTGCAATCGTGGCAGGGGCCGTGTACGCAACTTCGGCCGTGGATGTGGCGGCCGCCGTCGGGATTGCAGCCACTTGGGCTTCAAGCGGGGGTGCTTCCTGGGGTTCGCCATAGATCAGGGCGCGGGCAAAGGCCGTTGCGGTGGGATGACGTGCACTTGGCGCTTTGGCCAGTATGCGTTGCAAGGTAGGGGCGAACGCCGGCGGAATGAGCGCAGTGGCCATTTGCAGCGGGGCATCTTCATCAATAATGCGCCGCACCAATGCCAACGGATTATCGGCCACAAAGGGGGGCCGCCCCGTCAACATCATAAAGGTCAATACCCCCAGCGTGTAGAGATCGGCGCGGCGGTCAATCTCGCCTTCCCCACGCGCTTGTTCGGGGGCCATGAAGGGGGAAACGCTGGTGATGAAGGCGGTATTTTCGCCCAGGGTGGCCAGATGAGTCAGCCCAATATCCGCAATTTTGGGCGTATTGTCGGCAGTAAAGAGAATGCTATCAGCGTTCAGCGTCCCATGACTATAGCCCTGGGCATGGGCATAATCCAGGGCTTGCGCCAGTAGATCGACCATGACCACCACATCGTAGGCGACATAGGGCTGGTGGCGACTGTGTAAACGCTCAGCCAACGTCCCACCGCTCACAAATTCCTGCGCGATGTAGTTGACGCCATCAGCTTGCCCGGCCTCATAGACCTGGACCAGATTTGGATGGCGCAGGCGCGCAGCCTCACGCCCAGCGGAAATAAAGGCGCGCACCAAAGTGGGCTCTTGGGCCAAATGAGCCGGCAACACGCGCAGCAAGACGGGGCGCTCATAGAGCGTATCATAAGCGCGATAGAGCAGCACCGAACGGCCAGGGTTCAATTCAGCTTCGATGCGGTAGGGGCCGATTGGTTGTGGTGCGTCTGCAGTCGTTGACATCGGTGTCGGTTAGGTGTTGGGTGAGTGGGTGAGTGGGTGAGTGGGTGATTGGTAATTAAGGGGCGGACGAATCACCACTCACCCACTCACCAATTATTCAAAAGAGTGTGAATAGCCGTAAAGCGATTCCATCCCGCTGGGGCTGACAGCAGAACGGCCAAAGATGTGGGTGTTTCCCAGGCCGCCACCGGTACGAAGCAGCGTATCGAACTCAGCTAAGGTCAGGCTCATCTCGGTGATCGCCCCACCTTTATCCGCCACACCTTCACCGGCGGCACCGTGGCAGTCGCCACATTTGTTCTTGACATAGGAGGCTTCACCGCGGGCCAAATCCGGGGCCGCAGCAGCAGTCTGCGTGGTGGCAGTGGTCGTGGTCAGCGTTACGGTCTTGGTTAAGCCACTCTGTTCGCCCACCGCCTGGAATTGGCCAGCCGGCATAGCAGGCGCAGCGGGCTCACTATCAGCTAATCCAGAGGCAGGTTCATCACTACTTTGGCCGCCGCCACAGGCTGTCAGCAAACAAAATGCAAGGAATAAGGCAATAATGACATGAAACCGTCGCAGATAATCAGTTATGTGTGGCATAAATCAACTTTACTCCCGTGGATTGAAGAAGCATGAAGCGAATAATTGTTCACTCAATAAGTTTGGGATCCAACGCATCACGTAGCCCATCACCGACAAAGGAGAAGCCCAACATGGCCAGCGCAATCGCCAATATGGGGAAGAGGGCCAAATGCCAGTAGACCTTGAAATAAGCAAGACTAGAGCCGACCATTTTCCCCCAACTCGCGATCGGGTCATTGATGCCGATGCCTAGAAAGCTAAGCCCGGCCTCACCGAACATTGCGCCAGGGATGCCAAAGGTGATAGCAACGAGCAGCGGCGACAAGATATTTGGTAACAGATGCCGCGCGAGAATATCACGCTGGGTAGCGCCGATAGAACGAGCAGCCTCCACATATTCTTTCTCGCGCAGGGAGAGCACTTGCCCCCGTACCAAACGTGCCAAGCCAACCCAGCTCGTAATGCTCAGGGCCAACACAACCATCCAATAGCCACCACCAAAAGCCGACACGATCAGAATAGCAAAGAGCAAGCCAGGAAAGGCCGTCATAATCTCAATGATACGGGTGACCACAAAGTCAAACTTGCCACCTAAATAGCCTGCCAACCCACCGAGCGGCACACCAATGGTCAAAGCAATCACTTGGATGATAATGCCGATGCTCATAGAGGTACGCGCACCGTAAATCAAACGGCTTAAAAAATCGCGCCCAGTTGGGTCAGTACCCAAAAAATACTTGGGATGGGCCAAAGGGAATTGCGGGTGTTTAACCGTAAAGTCCACCTGTTTAAAGGAGTAAGGTGCCAAAAAATCGGCAAAGATCGCCAAAAAGAAAAAGAAACCAACAATGATCAAGCCTAGCACAGCCAACCGATTCCGAAAAAAACGGCGTCTAGCGTCCTGCCAAAGCGTGCGCGGTTGATGTTTTTGTATAACTGGACTATCCGACTTTTGTATGACCGGCAACACGCCACTCGCCTCTGCCACTACCGACCCCCTTCTCCGCCAATGCGAATGCGCGGATCAACCCAAGTGTAAACAATATCAGTCAGCAAATACATAACGCCCCACAGTCCAGCAATCAAAAAGGCAATTGCCATGACCATGGGGTAATCGCGGTTAAAAGCGCTGGTGACAAAATAGCGCCCCAAGCCGTTGATGGCAAAGGTGGATTCAATAAAGATACTGCCCGTCATCAAGTCAGGAATCATCGGCCCACCCACGGTGACCAGCGGGATCAGCGCGTTACGCAGCACATGGCGCGACATAACCATCCGTTCGCCTAATCCTTTGGCGCGTGCCGTGCGCACATAGTCCGAGCGAATGGTGTCGATGACGCTGGCCCGCGTAAAACGGGCAATGACAGCCATAGGAGCCAGGGAATAAGCAACGACCGGCATGACCCAATCCGAGCAGAAAATACCAGTCTCCCAGCCAGGTAGGTGGAACAAACAGGTAGAATCCCCCCAACCACGCATAGGCAACCAATCCAACCGCACAGCAAAAACAAAGAGCAGAAGAAAGGCTAGAATAAAACTGGGCAGGGTAATGCCCAACATGGCGAGAAAGGTCAACGCGTTATCAATCCATGAATTTTGCCGATAGGCTGCCACCATGCCTAGTGGAATGCCCACGCCAAAGACAATCGTCAAGGTCATTAGGCCGACTTGCATGGTTAAAGGCCAACGCGAAGCAATTAACTCGATGACTGTGCTCGTGGGTTGCTGAAACGAAATACCAAAATCTAGCCGCACGGCATTGCTCATGTAGTTTACATATTGTTGCCAAACGGGCTTGTCCAACCCATACTTGCGTAAAATGTTTTCTTTGGCCGCGCCGGTTAGTGGTTGTTTTTCCTCATCAAAAGGCCCACCCGGTACGGCGTGCATAATCGTAAAATTGATCAAAGAGACCGCAAAAAGCACAAAAACCAGCGAAGCGAGTCGACCCAGGATATAACGCGTCATAAATTTATCACATCTTCAAATAACTAAGTGCCGCTATCGGCTAATTGCGATCAAGCAGGAACAGGCAATGCAATCTATTGAAAGGAGAAAGTTGTCATTGAGTACAATATTAAAGTGTATCAGTATCATGAAAATATTGGATGCGCATCTGATCTTAATTGAATGATTGGGCGATTGCAAGCAATCGCCCAATCATTCTACTTAGTTACCTTTATTGCTTGGCAATGTACAACATACTATTACAGGAATCATTACCCCAGTGCGGGCCCTTGATGCCGATGTCATCTGCGACGCGGATGCAATCGCCCTGAATAAAGGGCTGATAGAGCGTGCCTTGCCAGCGGTGAAGAATGAAAGCACCGCCAACATCATCAACCAGCACCTTCTCGGCCTCGCGGAACATTTGGTCACGCTTGGCTGGGTCGCTCACCAACGGGGTGGCATCGTTGACCAGTTGATCAAAGGTGGCGTTGGACCAGGAATGGCGACCACCGGTCAGGAAGATGCCCAACAAGTTGGAGGGATCCAGATAGTCCATGCCATAAGAAATAGCACCAATCGCAATGCCGGTGGGCTTGGCGTTGAGCGCATCCATGTAGACTTTGCGATCGGGGTTGGAGGTATCCATCTCAATATTCAAACATTGTGAAATCGAGGCGGCCACGGCCTGGAAGACCGCGACGAGTGCTTCACCTTCGTTGCGCAGCCACAAGGTTTGCTTGGGGAAATCCTTGCCATCCGGGAAGCCGGCATCGGCCAGATATTGCTTGGCGACGTCGCAATCATAATTCTGATACTCGTTCAACTCGCCCTTGGTCGAAGAGGAAGGAAAGCCCGGCATCAGCATGGCATAGGCCGGCATACCTTTGACTTCACCATAGACATTCGTCACAATCGATTCGCGATCAATGGCGTGGGCAAAAGCCTTACGTACATTGAGATCGTTGAAAGGTGGGTTAAAGGTATCAAAGAGCAGATAGTCGGTGCGGAAGTCACCAAAGTGTCGCAGAAAGTTGTCTTTTAGAATTGGGTCACTCAACACCAACTCTAGGTCGGCCGGGGTCAGTTGCTCATAGCCCACATCATAAATATCGCCCTTTTGGAAGGCGGCAAACATGGTGGCTGGATCCATGAAAACACCCACCCAACGAGACATGCGGGGCGGCCGGTAACCTTTGTAAGTAGGGTTGGCCTTTAGTGAGATCTCTTTACCTGGGTCAAAGGTATCAAGAACGAAGGGGCCGGAAGAGACGTGCGTTGCGGGGTCGCTGTTGTAGAGCGGGCCATGTTCAGCCAGGGCCTTGGCTTGCAAAGTCCAGCCAAATTTCATCATGCCCGGCATCGGCGGGAAGGGCTTTTGTGTGGTGATCTGGAAAGTCAGATCATCTGGGGCAGCAACGCCCAATTCCTCCGGTGGCAATTCACCAGCAATCACTTCTTCCCAATTCTTGATCACACCATTATAGAACCAGGCAAAGTCCCAGGCATGATCGGGTTCGGCCAGGTAGCGATAGGTGGCAACCCAGTCGTTGGCGGTCACTGGTGTACCGTCGGACCAGACCTGGCCAGGGCGCAGGTGGAAGCTCCAGGTTAAGCCATCTTCGCTAACTTCCCAGCTCTCGGCCGCGCCAGGTACTACCTTGAAGTTGACATCCAACTCAGTCAGTGGGTCGCTAAAGTTATCCGAGAGGCAATAGCGGTTGTAGACGGCGACTTGGAAATCAAAGGTGCTTGCGCTGGTGTTGATAATACAGGCACTCTTATAGACCTGCTCTGCATAAGGCAGAGCGTCTTCCGGCAATACTTCACCATAAATCGTGGTCATGGCATCGGCTGGGGCCGCGGCTTCTTCAGCGGCGGGCGCTTCTGCGGCCGGGGCCTCAGCCGCGGGTGCCTCTGCGGCGGGACCGGCCGCCGGGGCCGGACAGGCTGCCAGTAACAATGCAAAGACGAGCAGCAAGGCCCATGTTGCAGGTACCGACGAGCGGCGTCGATTGTGAGATGTGTTCAAAATCTCCTCCTTAATAGAGAGTGGAACAAGAATAAATTCGTTTTGGGTATGCCCAACAGATGCCATCAAAGCGCCCAGCCACACACACGCAACCAACACCCAGTGCGCCCTGAGGGTTGAGATTGACAAATATGTGGCGTGGACAACGTTCGAGTGCGACTGCGACGAGCCTTCTATATGGAAACTGGTAGAAAATCAAGCGATAGCGGCGCAGAAAACGATGTTGACCTAATGTAGGCGGGAACGGTTCGTCGGTCGCCAAAGATATCGCCCGGGGTTGGTGAGGACCATTGTATACAATTTTTTCAAAGGCTGCAAACTGGTCGAACCCCTGCCCAACACAATTACGCGACTGTCAAGCAGGTGTAAGGTCTTCCAGCCCATCAGAATGGGCAAAATGCGTTAAAAAGCACTGCTCGTAAGGTTGCTACCACTGAGGGCAGCAGCGCACTGCTTACCATGCCACCGCCCGTTACCCTTGCCCATTGATTCACCCCAACAACGGCCTTTGTCAGGAATATGTAACACCGTTCGTCCTCTTTTTTGATTACGATCAATACGGCAAAAGTCGCAGGGGAAGTAGATTAGTAGATTAGTAAATCAGTACACAGGTCAATTCCTACCGATTTACCAGTATACCGATTTACCAGTATACCTATCTACCAAATAAACGAGCAACCGATTGTCATACGCAGATTCACCAACACTTAGCACGCCAACCGCATCACCAACCACTGCAAAGGCAAGTACCAACGGTGGGTTGCTGGCTGGATTACGCCTCTACATGACGCGCCAGGCCAGTACAGTTCGCCACTATTGCCTGGAACAGTTGCTTTTTACGCTGGTTGGTTGGATCCCAACGGTGGTTGGGATTGCCATACGGGCGGTGCTCTACCGGCTGATCCTCAAGATGGATGGTGTTGCCGCGATTGAAAGTGGCGTACGCCTGCGCTTTGCGGACCAGATTCACTTGGGGCGCAATGCCTATCTGGATCAAGGGGTCTATCTGCACGCTTGTCCCCAGGGCATCTCGATTGGTGACAACAGTTTTGTGATGCACGGTTCGGTGCTGCATGTTTACAACTTTCGGGCGCTGCCCCATGCCTTTATTCGCATTGGACAGGACAGCTTGATTGGCGAACTCAATGTATTGCGCGGCCAGGGTGGCATCACCATCGGGGATCGGGTCTATACGGCCCCCATGGTCCAACTGCTGGCCGTCAACCATGCTTACAGCGATCCCCACCGCCCGATGATCGAGCAGGGCATTACCGCCGAAGGCATTGTCGTTGAAGACGATGTGTGGATTGGCGCCGGGGCGGTAATTACCGATGGCGTACGCATTGGCAAAGGGGCGGTCGTTGCCGCCGGTGCGGTGGTCACCAAGGATGTGCCACCTCATACGGTGGTCGGTGGTGTACCGGCCCGTGTCCTTAAAACGATTGATGAAAATACAAAACAACAGCAACCAGTTTTACAAGTTTATTAACAGACTGCAAAGGTGCACGGCACGGTCCATGACCTGCCGCCAGTCACGGACTGGCGCAGCACCAGACATTCGGATGATTTTATTGATTCGCCACGTTGATTAATGGGAGTAAAAATGACAACACTTTCCGTAGTAATCCCCGCCTACAATGAAGAAGATGGCATCCAAGAGATTATGACCCGCGTCTTGGCGGTACAGTCCGATCTCGCCCTGGTGGGTGTTGATAAGTTGGAGCTGATCATCGTCGATGATGGCTCCAGCGACCGTACCCCAGAGTTGGTGATGGCCCAACCGGGTGCGCGGCTGATTCGCCACGCCAAGAATGGTGGCTATGGCGCAGCCCTTAAGACCGGCTTTGCCGCGGCCCAGGGTGAATGGATTGGGTTTATGGATGCCGACGGCACCTATCCGCCGGAATATTACCCGGCGCTTTACCAAGCAGCGACAGACGAGGATGCCGACATTGTGATTGGCTCGCGCATGGCCGGGGCCAAAAGTGAGATGCCCGCAGTCCGCCGCTTGGGCAATCTGATCTTCGCCAAACTAGTCAGCCTGATCAGTGCGCGCACGATTACGGATTCGGCTAGCGGCATGCGCATCTTCAAGAAGTCGATCCTGCCCCGGCTCTATCCCCTGCCGGATGGGCTCAACCTGACGCCGGTGATGAGCACTCGCGCTTTACACGAACAGATCAAGATGGTGGAAGTGCCGATTCCTTACAGCGAACGGCTAGGGCGCTCCAAGTTGAGTGTCGTCAAGGATGGCATGCGCTTTGCCCAGTCGATTGTGTGGACTGCGCTTAACTACAATCCCGTACGCCCCCTCGGCTTAGTAGGGCTACTCGCCCTGGTCATTGCCGGTTTGATTGGGATCGGGCTGGTCTTTGAACGGCTGGCCGGCGTCATGCAGGTCAGCCCGCTCGGCGCCTTTGCTCTTTTTAGCGCCCTGGTCTTTGCGGTGGCTGGGGTGAGTATTTTGACCCTGGGGATGAGTTTCAACTATTTCGTGGCGCTCTTTCACAAAACCCCTGTTCAACAAGGGCTATTGGGACGGCCCCTTTTCACGCAGCGTTTGGATCGCCACTTTGGCTGGCTTGGCCTCACGCTCTTTGTCCTGGGCATTCTCGTTGCTTTATTAAGCCTGGCACTTGGGCTGCAAGGGTGGGCAGTGTCGCGCCTTTGGCTCTACTATCTCGCCAGCGCCTCGTTGGCCCTGGTTGGCATTCAGTTGACCATTGCCTGGATCCAGATGCAGGTGCTCGACACCTTGCGCATTCGCGAAGCGTTGGTGGCTGATGACATGCGCGGCAAAGAGCGCATGCCCCAGCGCGAGAAGAGTGAGAAGAGCAGCGAAGGGTTGCAGATGCAGCCGCAGGTCTAAGTCCTTTACGTAGCACGAATCACGCAACACGAATCACGCAGCCGCGCCCATATAGCCGATATTCTCTGGAGCATGTACCAATGACCGAAACGATTGATAAGACGCAAGAGCGACCACAAAGCGAGATGGCAACGCAGATTGCCAGCCAACGGGCCAAACTGGAAGCACTCAAACGCAAACAACAAACGAGCGAGCTGCAACCAATCCCACTTGCGGTGCGACCAAGTTCGCCCAACGGCCGGCAAGAAGGCAGTGAGAAGCCCGTTAATATTGAGCTGGCACCCGACATTGCCAATAACTTGGGGACCCGCCGCATTCCGCCTTTGCGTCCTTCGCAATTTCCCGATGCCGGGGCCAGCGTGCAGACCTTGACCTCATCGACCCGTCCCTCCGGCACAGTGGATATTCTGTTGGTCAATCCCCCCACGCCCGATGGTGGGATCTGGATTCGCAGCCAACATCGGGTGGGCCGTCGCAGCCGCGAAAATATGATCTGGCCACAGGTGAGTCTGGCCCAACTGGGGGCCTTGCTCCAGCCTGAATACAAGATTGAGATTATCGACGCCAATGCGCTGCGCATGGGCTGGGACGAATTTGAAAAGCTGCTGGAAGAGAAGCGCCCCAAATATTATCTAACCCAGGTCACCGCGCCTTCGCTCAAGAATGATATGTACGGCGTCTTTCTGGCCAAGGCCCTGGGGGCCAAGACGATGGCCTTTGGCACGCATGTGACGCCGATGACACTGGAGACCATGCGCCCCTTCCCGGCACTCGACTTTGTCCTGCGCGGCGAGCCAGAGATGACCCTGCGCGAGTTGCTGGATCGGCTGGAAGGTAAACAGCCCAGCAACCCAAAAGTGGCCAAGATGTTGCGCGAGACCAGCCAGTTACAAAGCCGCCGCGCCGGCTTGGAGACGGTGAACGATAGCTTCGCAATGAGCGCCGAACAGTCCCCTTATGCCACGATCATGGGGCTGGCCTGGCGCAATGCACAAGGAGAGATCGTCATCAACCCGGATCGGCCTTTTATTCCCGACCTGGATGACCTGCCGATTCCGCTGCATGAACTGCTGCCGTTGGACAAACAGCGCATGCCGATGATGAAGGGCCCTTTCACCTTTATTGTCACCAGCCGGGGCTGTCCCGCCGGCTGCAAATATTGCATCAAACATGTTAGTTATCAGAACAGTGTGCGTGTGCGCTCCGCCGCCAATATCTGTGATGAACTGGAATATCTGGCCAAACTGGGTATTCACAACATTCACATGTATGCCGACCTCTTCACCGTCAACCGCGAACATGTGATCACCCTCTGTGAAGAAATCCTCCGCCGCCAGATCAAGATTAAGTGGACCTGCAACAGTCGCGTTGACTATGTCGATGAAGAAATGCTCGTGCTGATGGGCAAGGCGGGCTGCTGGTTTATTTCGTGGGGCATCGAAAGCGCCAACGAACAGATCCTAAAGCGCGCCCGCAAGGGTTACAAAAAAGAACAGGCGTTTAAGGCGCTCAAGTGGTCGAAAGCCGCCGGCATCAACAACTGGGGCTACTTTATTATCGGCCTGCCCGGCGAGACCGAAGAGTCGATCAAAGAGACGATTACCTATGCCAAGGAACTGCCGCTCGATATTGCGCTTTTCCATGTGGCCGCCCCCTATCCCGGCACTCCCTTCTTCTATGAGGTGGTGGAAAACAACTGGTTCCGCCCCGGCACCAAGTGGGAAGAGGTGGACATGGATCAATCGACGGTGTTGGACTATGAAAATATTACGGCCGAACAGCTTGAATATTGGCAGAAGCGAGCGACGCGCGAATGGTCGCTGCGCCCTGGCCCGATGTGGACCTTTATCAAAGGGTTGAACAGTTGGGAAGGGGCCAAGAGCGCCATCAATGTTGGCTGGCAGATGTTGAAATTTGCAAGGAGCTGAGTTGGCTTACCGCGCGCAAAGCAGGGCACCACACCCAGTGTGGCGCACGATCTTGAATACAGTGCAGCCGTGGCGGATCACCCTGTTGATTGGCGCGCTGCTCTTTCTATTGACACTCGGCGTTGGTCTTTGGGCAGCCTATGATCGCCCGCTGGCGCTGGTCCGTTTTACCCTTTTGGCCGAGGGGCTCGTGGGCAGTTTGGTTGTGAGTTTCTTTTCACGCCGCCCACGTGCCTCTGGCCTGCAGCTGGCAACCTGGCTCGGTGGTGCGATTGGGTTACTCTTTCTACTCTACCATCAATGGGATGCCACCTCGCCCCGGGATTTTGTCCTATTACCCGAGCTGACGGTCTGGCTGGAAAGGCAACAGCCGGGTTGGGAAAACTTTGCCCCTTGGCATGAAAACCAAGTGGCAGCCGCCCTGATTGTCCTGATCCCCCTGGGGGTGGGGGCTTGCTGGCAAAGTCTAACCGCAGCGGGCACAACAACGGGTCGCTGGCGTGGCTGCCTTGGCCAATTCTTCACCTTTGGCACGCTCTGTCAATTGTTGATTGCGGGTGTTGCCTTAGCGCTCACTTTTTCACGCGGGGCTTGGTTGGGGCTGGGCGTGGGCTCGTTGATCGCCGGTTATCTGTATTGGCGCGGCAGCCAACGGCAGCGCACACCCGTCATGCGGACCTTTGATCTGCTGCTGCTGAGCGGCGCACTGCTGTTACTGGTTGTGCTGGTTACACTAACGTTGCAACCGAACATTGTGAGTACGCTACATCCCACAGGCGGTGATGCCAGTCTGCTCAGCCGCCCGGTCATCTGGCACGATGCACTAACCTTGATTGGCGATTATCCCTTTACCGGCAGCGGGTTGGGCAACACGGCGATGGTACTTTCCAGCTATGTCTACTTGCTCCATGTACCCTATTTCTATCATGTCCATAACCTCTACCTACAAGTGGCCGTGGAACAGGGCTTGCCGGGCCTGATTGCGTTTGTCACGCTGGCGTTGGGGACAGTGGGGATGGCGATTGTGCAATTGCGCCAAGGCGCGCCGGCCTCGCGTAAAGTGACAGCCGGGGCATTGGCGGCACAACTGGCTTTGTTGCTCCACGGCTGTGTTGATGCGGAACTTTATGTCGGCTCCTTTGCCGGTTTGCTCTGGTTGCCCGCCGCAGTGTTAGTGATGCTGGCGTTACCACAGACGAAACGCTATCAGCTGGCACAACAACGTTTATCAACGGCACAGCGCTTTGCGGTTGGCAGCATGCCCCTGTTGGCACTCGTCTTGTTGGCGCTTTGGCCGGGCGCACAAAGTCGCTGGTTGGCTAATCTGACGGCAGTCGAGCAGACGCGACAAGAGCTAGGGATTTATGAGTGGCCAACCTGGTCCATTCAGGATGAGGTGCGGCGCAGTGCCGGGGTTGAGACCGAGCGGTTTATTACCCAATATGGGGCGGTGCTGACCTACAACCGCACCAATGTAACAGCACATCGTCGTCTGGGCCAGCTTTTACTGGCGCAGGGTGACTATGCGCAGGCCTTACGTGAACTAGCGTGGGCCTATCAGCTTGCGCCAGGCCAACGGGCGACGCGGCAACTGTTAGGCGAAGCTTACGCATTAACAGGTAATGAGCACCAGGCCGCCACGCTTTGGCGCACCGTGGATGTGAGCCAAGGCCAACTGGATCTGCGTCGCTGGTGGCATCAACAGGTTGATCAGGAAATTAGCGCATTGGACTTTACAACGGCAATGCAAGCAGCAGGGATTGAATAACCATGCGAATTAGCGAATTTAGATCACCAACACCAAGCAGCAACCAACGTAATGGGCATGGCAATGGGAATAATCAACGGAGTAACGTACAACTGATGATGAATTATTGGTGGCTGATCGCGCTTTCAATTTCCACTGGTGTCGCCGGTCAGACGGCGATCAAATTAGGGGTAAGCCAACCCGGTGCGACCAGTAACGGGACCGGGCTATGGGCCTTAATCGAGATGATCTTTCGCTCGCCCTGGGTATTGGGTGGGTTGGCGCTCTATGCCATCGGTGCGGTCGCCTGGATTGCGGTCTTATCCCGCTTGGATTTAAGCCTTGCCTATCCTATCCTCGCGCTGAACTTTGTTTTGATCACCTTGAGTTCACGCCTGCTTTTGGGTGAGAGCGTCCCGACTTTGCGCTGGGTTGGCATGCTCGTCATCTGTGTCGGGATAGTGATTGTGGCCCGTAGCGCCCAAAACTGAGCGCTCAAAACTGATAGCCTAGCATTAGAGCTTATACCGATTTAATTCTGTCGTCTGACAGGATGACAGGATGACCAGATGACAAGAGCTTATTCATCTTGTCATCTGGTCATCCTGTCCTAGGTGTACAAAACAAATCGATATAATCTCTATTACTTACACCCATTGCCGAGTTGCAGCCACCTGAGCGTGCTGCGGCTTGGCAATGGGTGTAACAAGTACCAAAGGAAGCACCCATGCTACGTCGAAGATATCAAAATTCACAACGCCGTCGCCATGTTGCCCCGATTGTGATTGGGTTGATCCTGGTCGGTGGGATGGCCGGCGGCGTGGTGGGTAGCTGTATGAGTTATTACCCACGAGTTAGCCTGGTGGAAGAGAGGGCGCGCGCCACCACCACGGCGACCACAGCCACCGAAACAGCACAAAACACCCCGGCAACCACCGCACAGAAGACCGCAACGGCCGCCGGTGGCCCGATTTTACGCCCGACGCCCCTGCCCTCGAGCGAAGCCCCAGCGGCAACAGCTGCCATGCCATTACCCACCGTCGCGCCGGTCGAAGAAACGGTCGAAGAAACGAACTTAGCGCTGGAAGCAACGCTTGTGCCCATCGAGGAAACGGAACTAGAGGCCACCGCCCTGCCGGCAGAAGAAGCGGTCGTTGCCACCCCCTTGCCGCTAGAAGAATCCGTTGCAGAAGTTGCCAGTGTGCCGGCCCTTGGGTCCACGGACATGCTGGCACGCTACCGCAGCGCCGTCAATTCTGCGGGACTGCTGCCCGTCCCGATCATCTTTGTTTCACGTCAGATCCCACCGCGCGGCACCGTCTATTGGGAGCAAGCCAAGGGCATGCCCGGTGTGGGCCCCTTTAGCCGGTTTGAATTAGCAGCACCAGGTCAGCTTGTCGTGTTAGAAGCAGACGGCACCCCGCGCATCCTGGTCGATGGCACCAATCCTACGGCGCAATCGCTCAACTTGATCGATGTCAACGCCCCTGATGTTTCCTATGATGGGCAACAAATTGTCTTTGCTGGTTTACCACAGGGCGACTATGAGCCGGGCTATATGACCAACCCTGGCGCGTGGCGTCTTTATCTGATTAACCGTGACGGCAGCAATCTGCGGCAATTAACCTTTTCGGATCAGGATGACCTTGATCTTTCGCAATTTGGTTCACTGGCAGGGGTCTTTGCCCGCTATGATGATACCGACCCAGCTTGGTTGCCCGATGGCCGCATTGTCTTTTCGTCAACGCGGTGGCCTGCGTTTGGTCAATACGGTGGCGCACGCACTACCAATCTCCATGTGGTTGCAGCCGACGGCAGCCAAATGCACCGGATTACCGCCGAACGCAACAGCGCCGATCGGCCGCTGGTCGATCCAGTGACCGGGCGCATTGTCTACTCACGCTGGTGGCGCAACTTCCGTGTGCCCGTTAATGATATGAGCACCCAGAATGCGACGAGCCATGAAGGCTATCGCCAATATATTGGGTTGTTGTCCGAAACCGACGCTACCAAAGACGATCCGATTCCCGGCGGCACCGCCAATGTGAATCGTAACTCGTGGCATTTGGGCGCGATTAACCCCGATGGCACGGGATTGCAACTCTTTACCGGCAACTCGGGGGTCTTTTTAAGTGGAGAGGATCGCAACCATGCCTATGGCGGGGCCTTTGCGCCCGATGGCACGCTGTACGCCAACTATTTCCCCATGCGCAACATGACCGAGGCCTCCGGCTTTGGCGGCATTCGGCGCTATGTGCGTGGCCCTTTCCGCTTTGAACCGATCATTGGCGTCACTGCGGAGGATGCCTATCCCCCGATCAGTGAAAATCCGATCTCCTTTGCGGTGATGCAGAGTGCGTACGCGGCGGAACCGGCGGTCTTGCCGGATGGACGGTTGTTACTCTCGTGGGCGGCTGATATCAACCAGGATTATGGGCTTTATGTGACCGACGCCAACGGTGGCAACTTGCAAAAGCTGATTGATCTGCCTGGGATAACCGAGTTGCGCGCCCGCCTGTTGATCGAGCGCCCGCTGCCACCGATTATTCCGGATACGGTCACGACCGTGGCCAGCGCGCTGCCCCCCACCGCCGCAGGGCCGTATGATATTGATGGCACCTTTACCTTTAATGCCCTCAATGTCTATTTCAACGCACCGGTTGATGTGGATGTCATCTCCGGCATCAAAGTCGGGGAAGCAGGCACGATTCGCTTCTTTATGGAACAACAACGGGAACAGCCCGGTTCGCTGGACTGGGTTGATTGGCCTATTTTGTTGCAGGAATTACCCATTAGTCCAAGTGGTGCGGTCGTAGCGCAACTGCCGGCGAATGTGCCACTCTTTGAGCAGATCCGCAGCCCACAGCCGGCCTATGAAGTGCCGCTGACCGGGCGGGGCGGGGAGGATACGCCAGGGGTTGCCCATGTGTTGGGGCATAACTTTGGCCGGGCCGGCGAAATGGGGCGTTGTGTAGGCTGTCACGCCGGCCACACCTTGATCGAAGTTCCCACAGATCCGGCCGATGCGCAGTGGACCAACCTGGCGCCGGGGGCAACGGTCTCCGCGTCCTCTAGCCATCCCACCCAAAGTGGCAATTTGGAAGGGGTGGTTGACCGCCGGGTGCAAAAGGGCCGGGTGACCAGTTACTGGCGTAGTGACCCGGCGCAAGGGGCGACCGGCCAATGGGTGCAGTTAAGCTTTGGTGTGCCGATCACGGTGCGGACGGTACGCCTTTACAACGGCCGCCAGGAAGCCGGCAGCAATTCGTTCGTCCAAGTGACGGGGGCCACGGTGCGCCTGTACAGTGACGAAGCCGCGACTCAGGAGATTACCCAAAATAGTAGCGGGCAACTCAGCGTCAGTGGCACCGATGTACCCTTTGCGGATGTGCTCGCGCGCGCCGTGCGGGTCGAAGTCACGGGGGTCAGTGGGACCTTTGATGGCGAAACTGTTGCCAGCCTGGCCGAAGTCGAGGTGATTGCCCGCGCCGAAGCGGCCACCACCGAAAGCCTGGCAAGTAGCGGTGCGCTGCCATAAATCCTGGGTCAGAGAAAACGTGTGACCGGGGGTAAATTCAGTGGACCACCGATCCTGCAAGGAAAATGATAAAGAAATTTGCGACGAATGTCGGTATGATAGTAGGGCGGCTAAGACATTTTTCCTAGCGATGATTACTGATTTTGCAGCACAGGGAGTGCGCACATGGCTGACAGCACGATAGCAGTTCATCACAATGGGTCATCTCCGCATGGAGCCACACATGGCTATGCGAATATCAAGCCGACGGGAGCTGACCAACCATACACGAATGGCCACAATGGGCGGGCAAATGGGGCGGTACACTCGGCCCCCAGCGCAACCGAGACGACGGTGACCAAACCCATTGCCTTTAATGTGCCGCCCTTGGTCGGGCAAGAGTTAGTTTATATCAATCAGGCGATCCAGAACACGCGCATCTCTGGTGATGGCCCCTTTACCAAGCGCTGTCACCAGCTTTTGGAAGAGAGCTTGGAGGTGCCCAAGGTCCTTTTGACCACCTCTTGCACCCATGCCTTGGAGATGGCGGCCTTGCTGCTCCATCTGCAACCTGGGGATGAAGTCATTGTGCCGTCATTCACCTTTGTCAGCACAGTTAATGCGTTTGTCCTGCGCGGTGCCCGCCCCATCTTTGCAGACATCCGGCCCGATACCTTGAACATGGATGAAACGCAGCTCGCAGGGTTGATCACGGCGCGGACGCGCGCCATTGTGCCGGTTCATTATGCCGGCGTTGGCTGCGAGATGGATACGATCTGTGCCATCGCCGCGGCACACAATGTGGCGGTGGTGGAAGATAATGCTCACGGCCTCTTTGGCAAATATAAGGGGCGCTATCTGGGCACCTTTGGCACCTTTGCCACCCAAAGCTTTCATGAAACGAAGAATTTTAGCTGTGGTGAAGGGGGCGCGCTCTTAATCAACGACCGCCATTACATTGAACAGGCCGAGATCATTCGCGAGAAAGGGACCAACCGTAGCCGCTTCTTCCGCGGTCAGGTTGACAAATATACCTGGGTTGATGTTGGCTCCAGTTATCTGCCCTCTGATCTATTGGCCGCCTTCCTCTATGCACAATTAGAAGCGCGTGAGCAGATCCAGCACAAACGGCGTACGATCTGGGAATATTATGACCAGCAGCTACAGGGGTGGGCCGCAGAAAATGGCGTAGGAGTACCCTATGTGCCCGACGCTTGTGAACAATCCTATCACATGTACTACTTGCTCTTACCTAATTTAGCCTTACGTACGGCCTTCATCGAGCATCTGAAGGCACAGGGCATTCAAAGTGTCTTCCACTATCTGCCATTACATACCTCGCAAATGGGGATGCAATTCGGCGGACAGGTAGGAGATTGCCCGGTCACCGAATCAGTCAGTGATCGACTGGTCAGGCTGCCTTTTCATAACGAGTTAACCGCCGCCGATCTGGCGCGCATTGTGATGGCTGTGCAGGCCTTTACAAAGAGTAACGCATAACGCGTGCTGCGTAAAAGGGAAAACGGCAAGTTATACTCAAATCAGAATGAAACCCCTAGTTTCGGTCAGCGTGCGTCGCACTGACCAAAGCATCTAGCGGACTGGAAACAGTTGGCGGTCAATGCGACGCACGCGATCCCGTTAGCCAGCAAAACTCCGGTTCTCAACTTGACTTCAGTATAGGTTTACAGATCAAAAATATTGATCGAAAGAAGATAAAGTTGCCCATGGCAAGAAAAACGATTGCGCTGACAGCACTCTTGCTGCTGCTGGTAAGTACTTTAGTCTTTGCACCAAAGCCAGTAGCAGCCCAGAGCCCCACCCTGTGGACTGAGCCAGCGGTGATTCCTTATATCGATCCCAATACGGAAACGCCTTTCCTATTGGCCGATAGTAACGGCACGATCCATGCTTTTAGCGCCCAGAAAGTGGGGATCTATGAGTATGTCGTTGTGTATAACTTTTGGACCCGGACCACGGGCTGGAGCAAACCAGTTGATATTTTGCTCTCACCGCTCTTTGATGAAGCCCATGCCCCGGCTGCCTATCTGGACAGAGCAGGCATTCTGCATGTGATTTTTTATGGTGGCCATGATGTGCGCGCGGACATCTACTATTCCAGCGCCCCGGTCAGTGAAGCGAGTAATGCCGCCGCCTGGTCGAAACCGATGGCGATTGCGACTTCGGCCCGGCCGCCGATTACAACCTGGATTGAAGGCGACAGCGACGGCAATCTCTATGTGCTCTTTGGTGGTGATGCCGAAGGCACGGGCATCTATGCCACCGAATCACTCGATGGGGGCGTCAATTGGACATTGCCCGAATTGGTCGCCGCCACCTATAGCGACATTCTCTGGCCCTATGGGTTGCGCATGCACTATGGCCAATCCGGCCGGCTCTATGCGGTTTGGATCGTGCTCAACCGGCGGGCTTGGGGGACAACGGTGCTACTTAGCACTTATGACTTTAGCACACGCCGGTGGGATGAGCCGACAGTGATCGCCGAAGGGGTGGTCGGGGGCATCTTGGGGGTGCAGAGTCCGTCGTTAATTGAACATAATGGCGACCTCTTTGTGATGTATGACAATGGGATCCCGGATCAAGGGGTGGTCCGCCTGGTACAGCGCTCGAATGATGGGGGACGGACCTGGACCGCAGCCATTCGCCCCTTTCCAGAACATGTTGGGGGTAATGGCCCAGCCGCCTTTGTGGTAGATAGTAATAACGACTTGCGCGTCTTTTTTGGTCAACGCACAAATGGGGCCGCGGCCCAGCAGCGCCACGGGATGTGGTACAGCGAATGGCACGCCGCCACAGGCGCGTGGGGCGGCGTCAACAATATTGTCTCCGGGCCGCTGGTGCAAGATGTGGATGGGATGGAAGGCTTTGATCCATCACTCGCCCGTTCGGTCGTCAGCCAGGGTAATTTGTTGATGGTCGTCTGGCGCACGGATCCGGGCAATGGGGCCAATGGGGCCTGGTATGCATACACAGAATTAGCGGGACCGGAATATCCATTGATCCCAATCCCGACACCATCCCCCCCCGTACCAATCGCGGGCCTCCTGACACCGCCGGCCGCCATCACCGATACGGCAGCCACCGATCAGTTACCGCCGGTCGTCGCCGCGCAGGTGCCACCGGCGATTAAGCAGTTGGCCAATCCGGCGATGCCCCTCTTTGTGGGGCTGGCACCGGTCGGGCTCTTCTTGCTCTACATTGCTTATCGCCAAAATCAACGCCGGTAATGGAATTAAAAATTAAATTCGGCAAACAAACCCCCTCCTAGCCTCCCCCAGGCTGGGGGAGGAACAGTTGTCGGCGGCGGTGATAACGGTTCCCTCCCCAGGCTGGGGAGGGTTAGGGTGGGGTTTGTTTGCCGAACTTATTTCTTAACTTCCATAACCGCAACCAGACGACACGACCAGACGACACGACCAGACGACACGACCAGACGACACGACGAAAGAAAAAGCAACCGTATCTATGACTATTCAAGCTTCCTTTTTATCCCATCGGCCATTGCTGTATGCCTGGATTGTACGCACCATTCGCGCGCGCTATAAACAATCAATTCTTGGCGGGCTTTGGGCCATTGTCCAACCGACCGTCACAACGCTCATCTTTAGCCTGGTCTTCACCTATTTTGTGCCAATCGACACCGGTGGTGTGCCGTATGTAGTCTTTTCCTATGTGGCGATGGCACCGTGGACCTTTTTCACCACCTCGCTCATGGACATGGTCGAGTCCTTGGTCATCAACATGAATCTGGTGAGCAAGATCTACTTTCCGCGCGAGATTCTACCCATGGCGGCGCTGCTGGCCCGGCTGCTCGACTTTGGCATTGCCACCGTCTTGCTGGTGGCCCTCTTCCTCTACTTTCGCATTGGGATCGATGTGCGCATGTTAGTCTTTTTGCCAGCCGTGCTCGCAACCCAGGTGGCATTGACGCTCGGCCTTGGCTTTATTGGTGCCGCGCTCAATGTCTTCTACCGCGATGTCAAACACATTGTGACGTTGGTCATCCAAGTCTGGCTCTATGCCTCACCGATTATCTATCCGGTGACGAGCGTGCCTGAATGGCTGCGCCCCTACTACTTTATCAACCCCATGGCCGGCATTCTGGAAGGCTATCGGGATATTCTGCTGCGGCAACAGCCACCTGGTAGTTACCTCTTCATTTCCATTGGGGCCGCGGCGGTGTTACTGCTGGTCGGCTATCGATTCTTCAAACGGGTCGAATTTCAATTTGCGGATGTGGTTTAAGTCGATGCCACAGGTAACTGTGTAAGTCCTCATCAAGTCGGATCGGCCCGTTTTTAACTAGGTAACTACTAACCCCCTCCGCGCCCAATGGGCTCCCGTCCCCCTGTTAAGGGGAGGAACTGTCTCGCCGTCAACAGTTCCCTCCCTTAGCAGGGGAGCGCGCCTAGAAGGCAACCGCCTCTGGGCGCGGGAGGGGTGGCTTGGTAGTTACTCAAATAGAGTGAATATAACTATGGCACCTTCCATTAGCTTTGACCATGTCACCAAACGCTACCGCATCGGCCAATGGCTGCCCAGCCTACGCGATGCGCTAACCAATCAGCAAAACAAAGCCGCGGACAACTATCATCTGGCCGTCAACGATGTCAGCTTTGCGCTGGAACCGGGCGAGGCGCTAGGGGTGATTGGCCCGAATGGCGCCGGGAAGACGACGATCCTGAAACTGCTTTCCGGCGTGACCCACCCAACGAGCGGGTCGATTGCGATCAACGGTCGTTTTTCGGCCTTGATTGAGCTGGGCGCCGGTTTCCACCCCGACTTGAGCGGGCGCGAGAATATCTTTCTCAACGGCACCATTCTAGGCATGCAAAAGGCTGAGATTACCCGCCGCTTTGACCAGATTGTCGACTTTGCCGGCATTGGGCAATTCCTCGACACGCCTGTCAAGCGCTATTCGTCGGGGATGTATGCCCGGCTGGGCTTTTCGATTGCCGCGCATGTCGATCCTGATGTGCTGTTGGTCGACGAAGTATTGGCCGTTGGTGATTATGCGTTTCAACAGAAATGTTATGCCCATATGGATCTGTTGCGCCGTCAGGGGACATCACTGATCTTTGTCTCCCACAACATGGAAGCGGTGCGGCGGGTTTGTAGTCGTGGGTTGGTCATGTACCGGGGTAATAATATCTTCCAGGGTAGCGCCGCCGAGGCGGTGATCACCTATTCGGATGCGGTACGCGAAGCGGCCCGGCAGGCGCAGATCACTGCGCCCCAAGAAGGAGGCCTGGCCGAACGGATCATGACCTTTGATGCCGAGATTGAGCGCGTCTCGCTGCTCAACGAAGATGGTATGCCGATTTCTGCCGTTCACTCTGGTGATAAGGTGTTGGTGGCGGTTGATATTCATTTTCGTGCGGCGGTGAATCAGCCCATCTTTTCCTTTACGATCCGCACGGTCGATGGCCGCATTGTCTATGATACCACCAGCCAGTGGCGCGATGAGCAGACCCCCTGCTTCAAGGCCGGCGAGCGCTGTCGCCTGGAATATACCCTGGCCCTCCCGCTGTTGGAAGGTGAGTTTGAGTTGGGGGTGGATGTGGCCGCCGATGGCTTTACCCACTATTACGACCGGTTAGAGCGCGCACTCAGCTTTTGGGTTCAAGCCGGCAGGGGCGCGCAGGGCTTGATTGATTTAGGGGCGCGCATGGCGATCAAGCCGATTGAAGCAGTGTCAATGACGCCAGGGTTGGTCCCGGCCTGATCGTTCAGTCTTAGCAACGGCGCAACCAAATTAGATCATCAAAAATTAGCGACCGCTCACATTGGTGAGCGGTCGCTGATTTTTCAGAAACTGACCGTGCCCTGCGCTACCCCAAGTGCGAATTGGTCTCCGTCCCCGCTGCCGCTCTCGCCAAGGACCGTTGCGGCCTGCTCTAGCCTGGGGTCAACTGCCGCAGACGCGACTATCTCCACCTCAGCTACGGCCCCGAATATACCCACCCCGACCACCTCACCCGCTTACGCCAAACGCGCCCTCGCCCTGTGCAAGTTTGCCCTGGGTCTGGAAGCGCTGGAACGCTTCGTACGCGGCGAGCCGTGGGGTCGCGTGCATGAGTGTGTCTTCGGGGTGCTGGCCTTGGAAAGCGAGCCGGTGAATCCGCGGTTGTAGCTGTAAAAAAAGCCTGTTGACAAACCTTTGTTTTCTCCATATACTGCAAGACAACATGTAAGTTAGTTGAATTTTTCGCCTTCTCCAACTGTTTCCACACCTGTATTCGGTCCAGCAACAAAAAGTGTATAGAATCACGGTAGATCCGTGATAGTTTTTTTGTGGTATAAACAGTGTGTCTCATTTAGATCGGGCCATGGGATCTTATACAGACGATGCCAGCGACAATAGACGGAATCCGCTATTATCCGAATAGACGGACACCGTAGAGGATGCTAGCCACACTGGATTGTTGGGGAGATAGACGGATGCTGTAGAAACATAGTTCGGCTCGAAGGTCACCATGAAGGGAAGGGCAAAAATACGAAGTAAAAGGTTGGAGATGAAAGGATAAACAAATATCAATCAAAACCAATCCCTTCGCCAAGTCAGGGAATGGTGTTGAAAGCTGGTTCAGAGTGAATGGCACCGAGCGGGGGCATGGCGTCAAGCAGCTGAGTAATTAAAAGCGGGTCAACGAAATCGGGA
>JALHQH010000062.1 GCA_022842065.1 Caldilineaceae bacterium | reverse complement strand
TCAGTAGCGTGATAATATCCATCTGGAGCTTTCCTGTTTGCTAGATTTCCAATGTGAGAGTTGAAAACCTATCTTACTCGAAAGCTCCTTTTCTGCCTCATTTTGGCGAAGGTATTGTATCTTACAACGGGATTCAAATCCCGCCCTGACAACGAGAAGCCGCCTCAGCGGCTGAGAAAACGATCCTAGCCGCTGAGGCAGCTTCTCGCTGTTAGCAAGGGGTTTTAACCCCATTTCGTAAGTTAGTGCAACAGTATCACCTTGTCACCCTGTCACCTTGTCAATAGTAAAGGGGTTATATGGGAGAGAAAAGTTTTTTTGACCAACTCGGCTTGCGCCGCGTGGTGAATGCTGCGGGCAAGTTGACGATGTTGGGGGCTTCGACGCAATCCGCGGGGGTACGGACGGCGATGCAGGAGGGGGCGCAGAATTTTGTGGACCTGGCCGAGTTGATGGCGGTTGCCGATCAGCGGATTGCTGAGGCGACGGGGGCACAGGGGGGCTTTATCACCTCCTGTTCGGCGGCGGGGGTGGCGATTGCGGTGGCAGCTTGTGTTACGCGTGGCGATCTGGCGCGCACAGAGGCACTGCCCTTTGTCGCCGGCCCGCCCGATGAGGTGATTATCCAGGGTGGGCACAAGATCCACTTTGGGGCGAGCCTGACCCAGATCATGCGGCTGGGTGGGGCGCAAATTGCGGAGATTGGCACCGTCAATCGCACCGTGCCCCACCAGTTGCGCCAAGCGCTTTCAGCACGCACGGCCGGGGTAATGTTTGCTGTTTCCCACCACACCCACCCCACCGGCGCGATTGGGTTGGCCGAAGTGATCGAACTGGCCCATGCGCAGCATGTGCCGGTGATTGTCGATGCCGCGGCTGAGGTTGATCTGCGCAAATATATTGCGGCCGGGGCGGATTTAGTGATCTACAGCGGTCACAAATCGTTGAATGCTCCCACCGCCGGCCTGATTGCCGGTCGCCGCGATCTGATCGACGCCTGTCACCAGCAGAACCAGGGGATCGGACGGACGATGAAGATCGGCAAAGAGAATATCATCGGCGCGCTGGCGGCGCTGAACGAGTATGCCAAGGGTACGGGGGATGCGGCACCACCGGATCAGGCGCGGGCGGCGACGTTGATCGGTCAACTGGCCGGCATTCCGGGCTTGCACGCAGCGGCGGTGGCGGATGCGACGCGACCAACCATTGTGCGCGTCCGCCTCACGGTTGATCCCAAGCAGGCCCGGCTTGATGCCCGCACGCTGGTGACGCGGCTGGAAGCGCACTCCCCCAGCATCCGCACCCGTAATCATGCGCTGGAACAGGGAGTGATCGAGATCGATTTTCGGCCGGTTGCCCCAGGGGAAGAGGGGATGATTGTCGCGGCGCTGCGGGCGTATTTGGGCGAATGACGGGGGGCGGCGCAGGTGGTTGAAACCACCTGCTGATAAGCACAAATGCGTTAATGGAAGTTAAGAAAATAGTTCGGTATACCCGGTCCGCCGTGGGCTAAAGCCACACGGCTAAATAACAGCGCCCGCTGAAGCGGGCTTTCCCCCAGTTATAGCCCGCTTTAGCGGGCGTTGTTACTAGCCCGGCGATTGATCGCCGGGCGGTCGTTATACACCGAATTAAATCTTTAATCTCCATAAACGCATTAACTGCCAAGTTGCCCAAGATGCACGCATCACGTTTTACGTTTTACGTTTTGCGTTTTACGTTTCACGTTTCACAAGGAACACCCATGCCAGTGCCTCTTTTTCTCGGTCTCGATTTAGGTACGACGAATGCCAAGGCGGCGATCTATGATGGGCAGGGGAAGCTGATTGGTACCCAAACGGTTGCCTATCCGACCGTTTACAACGAACCGGGTGGAGCGGAACAGCAGGTGGCCGATTGGATCACGGCGCTGACCCAGGCTTGCCGCCAGTTGATGAGCAACATGGGTGACCGGGCGCGCGATCTGGCGGCGATCGGGCTGTCGGCGCATGGACCGGGCGTTGTGCTGTTGGATGAGTGGGGTCAACCGTTGTTGCTGACCAGCCCGATTTGGCAGGATACGCGCTGTACGGTACATGGGGAAGCGTTATTGGCCACATTGGGCCGGGCGTGGACGGGTTTACACCTGGCGCGCAATAGTTTTCCCGCGCAATTGAAGTGGACGCGTGAACGTTTTCCGGCACAAGCGGCACAAGCGCGCTATGCCCTGGGCATCAAAGATTATCTGGTCTACTGGTTGACCGGCGCGCTGGTCACGGAGCCATCGCAGGTGGCGGGTGGCATGGTCTGGTGGCCGGAACTGATGGCGGCGAGTGGTTGGGCGGTGAGGCAGTTGCCGCCCGTGGTAGCAGCGACCGCGGTCGTCGGGCAGGTGCGATCAACATTGGTGGAAGCGTTAGGCTTGCCCGCGCCGTTGCCGGTGGTAAGCGGACTAGCCGATGGCGCGGCAGCAACGCTATCGATGGGTGCGATCCACACCAATCAGGGGGTGTTAACCCTAGCGACGAGCGGTGTGATCCGGGTAGTGATTGATCAAGCAGTCGACCCGACAATGCAACATACCCATAATCTCTTTTGTTGGCCCTACCTCGACGGGCGCTGGGTCGTCGGCGGCCATATCAAGGCGGCGGGTACGGCGCTGCAGTGGTTACACGATTTGCTGACCTCGACCCCAACAGCGGCGACCCTGGATCACCTGCTGGCGCAAGCGGCAGCAAGCCCGATTGGCAGCCGTGGAGTAATTTTTCTTCCTTACCTATTAGGGCGCGGCAGTCCGCAGGCAGACGAGACGGCCAAAGGCGCGTTTCTGGGCCTCAGCTTGGGCCATGGAGTCAGCGACTTGACTCGCGCCGTGCTGGAAGGGGTCGCTTTTGCCTATCGCGATGTTTTGGATGATTTTGTAGCGATGGGCTATGCGATCACCGAGTTGCACATTAGTGGTGGTGGGGCTGCCAGCCACCTCTGGCGGCAGATCTTGGCCGATGTGCTCCAGCGGCCACTGGTCTACGATAGTGCCGATTCGACCCTCGGCGCGGCGATGGTGGCGGCAATCGGCGTTGGCTACTATGCCGATTGCGGCGCGGCCATCAGGGCGATGGTCCACCCTGGCATATGGACAGAACCAGACGTCCAACGGTGCGCGCAATACGCAGCTTTTTTACAAACTTATCAGGAATGGCGCGACCGGTTATATCCAGGACATCGCTGAAAAATGGTCAATTTATGTAATGATCAGCAACATAAAAACTTACCGCAAAGACGCAAAGCAGCAGAGCAGCGCAGAGGGAATCAGCGGGCAGGGTGGAAACTCTGCGCCGCTTTGCTGCTCTGCTACGCTGCGATAAGATGATAAGCCTGTAACATTTTTCGTCCATAGCCAAGAGAGAAAATTGATAATGACCACTGAACAAACCAGTACCACTTTAACCAGGTCAGCCAGCCAAGTCAAAATCACGGCGATCAAAGCCATGCAGTTGCAGGACGGGCGCACCCTCATCAAGGTCGAGACCGATGCCGGTGTTGCCGGCTATGGCGAATGTCATGGCAGCGGCCCTTTTGCACGTGAGGCGATTGCTGCGCTGGAGGGGCCGCGGCTCCCCCATCTGGGGCTGATCGGCAAGGACCCGCTGGCGATTGACGTACACTTTCACAACATGTTCTACGCCTATCCACAGCGGGGGCGCACGGTGCGCATCTGGAGTGGGATCGATATTGCGCTCTGGGATCTGGCCGGCAAGTTGTTGGGGCAGCCGATTTCCAAGTTGTTGGGCGGCAACTTCCGTGATGAGATTCGCCTCTACTCGCACTGCCCCAATACGGGTGACTTCCTGAGCAAAAGTGAGTGGCACGACCGTGCGCAGGCAATGAAGGCGGACCCGCACGGTTTTACCGCCTTCAAGGTCGATATCCACTCGGTGCTCGGCATTCCCATGCAACAGTGGCACCCGAGCATTGGACCCGACGAAGCGCGCAAGATCCACCGCGCCTATATGCTTGCCCGTGAAGCCTTGGGCGACGACATTGATATCATTGTCCACTGTCACAACGAACTCGATGTACCCGGCGCGATCCGGGTAGCCGCGGCGGTGGAAGGAATCCAGCCACTCTTTTACGAAGATCCCCTGCAGCCCGATTTTTCGGAAGCGTGGATGGCATTGCGTCGTGCCACCCGCCTGCCGATCATGACCGGCGAAAATATTGAGCTGGCGGAAAATGCCCTGCCCTTCCTCCAAAACCAGGCGGTTGACCAACTGCAGCCCGACCTGATTAACTCGGGGGGCATCACCGGCGTCAAACGCATGGCCGACCTGGCCGCGCTCTACCGCATCCCGATTTCGCTGCACAATGTCAGCGGGCTGATTCTGAACCTGGCATCGCAACAGTTTTCGGCGGCGATCTTCAACTGTCCCCTCATGGAGTGCTCAGTGCGCGCCGATCAATACCAGTGGGCGACACCAAATCCGCTAGTGATCAAGGATGGGAAGATGCAGATCTCGACCAAGCCAGGGCTAGGGGTGGAGTTGGATCAGGAGTATTTGCAGGCCCACCGGGCTGCGGGTGAACCGTGGTGGGGCGCCTAAGAAAATCGAACGCGGATTTTACGGATTCGGCGGATTTTCGCGGATTTTTATGAGATTCATCCGCTTTTATCAGCCAAATCCGCATTCCATTTCCATAGCAGGCAACATGCCTTGGCGGCACTAATAACGACGAAAATTTTTTACCGCGAAGCACGCCAAGAGCGCGAAGGAATGCTTTTCTTAGCGCTCTTCGCGGTAGAAATTTTCACATCAGTCCAAACAACACAAAACTAACTGCCAAGCTAGGCGAACAACTATGCTGTTGGCTAGTAAGGCAGGCATCAGCTTCTGCTAAACTAGAGCATAATCGCCATTGGCGGTCGCTGTGAAGACAGAGCTCCTGGTTCCTCACAACCTTCTCCTTGCTGTCATACTTTACACCGCCATTGTACGCTTCACAATCGCCCTCGCTGGCTAGCATTAAAGACCCTAGCCGCTGCAACGGCTAGGGTCTTTTGGTTGGGAGGATAATCATGAATACTCTGTTAAAACGTTCACTCCTTTGGACACCGCGCATCCTGGGCATCCTCTTTGCCCTTTTCTTGAGCCTCTTTGCCCTGGATGTTTTTGGGGCCGGCTACACCATCGGTGAGACGATCATCGCCCTCTTGATGCACCTGTTGCCCACCTTTGCGCTCTTACTTGCTCTGGCCTTGGCCTGGCGCTGGCCAGGGGTGGGGGCGCTGGGCTTTCTTGGCTTTGTTGCTTGGTACTTGTTCATAGCTTGGGGTAATTTGTCAGTCGAGGTGCTCTGGTTGATCACCGGCCCGCCCTTGCTGATCGGGCTACTTTATCTGCTGGATTGGCGCTACTGGGCGCAGTTGCGGACAACCCGGTAAATAACCAGATACAGATAAGCACAACCGATTTTCAGTGGTCAGTAAACAGTGGTCACTGACCACTCACCACTTCAGCTGTTGTACATGCCTTTTGCGGCTACTGTTAAAAATTGCGGCACTGGCGCGTGGAGGGTAAAAGTATGGTAGAGATCATGAAAACGGAGCGATTATTGAGTGTCTCACACCCGTGGTTGGTACCCCTTGCCCAGCTATTGCTGGTGATCCTGCTGGCTCTGATCGGCTACCAAATCGCCCCAGCCACCCTGGCAATAGGTTCATACCGCGCCCAGATTACAGCCACCATCCGCGGTGAAACGCTTACGGTTGACTTGCCTTTTACGGTCGCTGCGCAAGCAGGGGCGGCGACAACGCAAACCACAACCCAAGGCGATCTTACGCTTTTTGTCGCCGGCAACGAAAGTTATCAGCAGCAAATTGGCCAACGCATTCTTTATCGCGTACGCGCGGTTGACGAGGCCGGCAGCCCCCTCGCGCTCGACCTCAGTGCTGTCACCTCCACCATCGTTGGTGACAGTTACCGGCAAGCACTACCCCCCACTGCGGTCATAGAGGCGGATGGCGCGACCTGGTTGCTCTTTACCATGCGCATGCCGATCAAAGCCAAGATCGTGCTCGCCCTGCTCTTTGCGGTGGCTGGACTCTGGCTCACCGAACTGATCCCGCTGGCGGCGACAGCGCTGCTGATCCCGTTGGTCGCCGTGGTGGCTGGGGTGGCGGAGGCCGGTGCCGTCTTTACCACCTTTGCTGATCCGATCATTATGCTCTTTCTTGCCGGTTTTCTCATGGCCGAGGGCATGCGGCGCACGGGCGTTGACCGCTGGGTGGCGCTCCAAATTCTGCAACGGGCGAGTGTACAGCCCGCCTATCTGATGTTGACGATGATGGGCTTGACCGCCTTTCTCTCGATGTGGATGTCGAACACGGCCAGCGTGGCCATCGTGCTGCCGATTGCGCTGGCGATCCTGGCCAAGTTACCAGATGAGCAAGAGCCGACTGGTTTTCGCAAAGCCCTGATCCTGTCGATTGCCTACGCAGCGACCCTGGGCGGCGTCGGTTCGGCGATTGGCACGCCGGCCAACATGCTCGCCATGACCTTTCTCAATAAATATACCGACACCCAGCTCGCCTTTGTCGACTGGTTTGCCTATGGCTTACCATTTGTGCTGCTCATGTTGCCCCTCACCTGGCTTTATCTGCTGCTTTCGTTTGGGCTACGACCCCAGCGGGTAGCGTTAACGATCCAACATAACGACTATGCGCAGGAACTCACGACGTTGGGGCCATTACGCCCGACGCAAAAGTTGATTTTGGCGATCTTTGCTGGCGTGATGTTGTTCTGGGTAACGGAGGAATGGCATGGCATCGACACGGCGATTGTGGCGCTGGGCGGGGCGATTTGTCTCTTCCTCCTACGGATTGTGCAAGAAGATGATCTAAACCGCATCAATTGGAATGCCCTGCTCACCTTTGGCGGCGGCCTGGCGATTGGTACACTCTTGGTCAGCAGCGGGGTTTCCGATTGGATCGCGCTGCAACTAGTCGGGTTGAACACGTTGCCCACGTTACTGGTCATTTTCCTGGTGGCCAGCCTTACCCTGCTGATTGGCGCGTTTATTTCGAACACCGCGTGCGCGGCGATGCTAATCCCGTTAGCGATTCCCCTGGCGCAACTACTTGGCTTGGATCCGCGCCTGCTGGTCGCCGTGGTGGCGATTGGTTCCTCAATCGATTTTGCCTTAGTGGTCGGCACACCACCCACGATGATGGCCTATGCCACCGGCTATTTCCGCACCAGCGAGATCTTCCGGCGCGGCATTGTGGTCGACTTGCTGGGCGTGCTGCTACTCAGTTTTGCCGCCGTTTGGATCTGGTGGCTCTTGGGCTTTGTCAGCCTGTAACAGGGGAAAACTTATGAATACGTTGGTCGTATACGACTCCCAATATGGGAATACGCAACAGCTTGCCGAGGCGATCGCCCAAACCTTACGTGAGTTTGGCCTAGCCGATGCCACACCAGTAAACAAGGTTACGATGAGTAAGCTACAAGATGTCGATCTGCTGGTGCTCGGTTGCCCCACCCAGGGCTGGCGTCCGCCCTCTGCCATGCTGGCTTTTCTCAACACGATGACACCGCAGGCGTTGTGTGGGCTGGATGTCGCGTGTTTTGATACACGCTTTCACCTGCCACGCTTCATCACTGGTTCGGCCGCGCAGGTCATGGTCCGCCCCATGCGCAAGTTGGGCGCAGTCTTGCTCACGGCCCCGGAAAGTTTCTTTGTGAAAGGGCGGGCGGGGCCGTTAGAGGCAGGCGAGATCCAACGCGCAGCCCATTGGGCACGTACGTTGCATAACCGCATCGAGGTGCATAACCCCGTAACCCACCCGATGTAAACGCTTGTCATCGGTCTATAAATCAAATCGGGATAACCTCTATTATGTGGCGGACGGGCGGTGCTGCAAAAAGACTAGCCAATAGACGGCAGCCACCAGCACAACGCCGCCGCCCATATTGCCAACCGTGACCGGCAACAAATTTTTTACTAGAAAGGCTTGCCAAGTCAAGGCAGTCAAATCCAGACCGCTTGCCGCGGCAAAAACAGGGTCAAACGTTTTGATGAGCAGGGCCAGCGGGATGAAATACATGTTGGCAATACTATGCTCAAAACCGGCGGTGACAAAGGCGGTGATCGGAAAGATGATGGCCATAATCTTGTCGGTGGTGCGGCGCGCGCTAAAGGTGAGCCAGACCGCCAGGCAAACAAGGGCATTGCACAAAGCCCCCAACGCGATTGCCTGCAGAAAACCAAAGTGGAGTTTGCTGTTGGCAATCGCTAAGGCCGTGATCCCCACGCTGCCCGCGCCAAAGGTGTACTGTTTGCTGACAAGCAGCAAGATCGCCGTCCCCAACGCGCCGACAAAGTTGCCCACATAGACGATCAGCCAATTGCGCAACAGCGCCGTGGTTGAGACCTTGCCGCTGGCCCAGGCCATGACGATCAACGTATTGCCGGTAAAGAGTTCGGCCCCGCCCACAATGATCAAAATGAGGCCCAGACAGAAGCTGAGCCCAATCAGCAACCGGGTTAGGCCATAGGGTAATACGGCGCTGGTGCCGGCCGCCACGGTTGTGGAGAAGATGGCCCCCAAAGCGACAAACGCGCCGGCCAGCAGCGCCAGCGCAAAGAGATTCAACGGCGCCAGCGCGGCCTTACGCACGCCGATCTGCTCGGCGCGCTGGGCCATTTCGACGGGCAGGAGCGCATCGATATGAATTTCGTTGTTCAGCATTGGCTTCATTTCGTTCTGGGCAAGGGGGTGATTGCGGTTGTTAGTTGCGCGCACAGTTTTACAAAAAGTGTATCACAAACTAACAACTTCAGCGACCCCCAATCAACACGACCCACTCACCCACTGCGCCACGACAGCTGCGCCGGGGCGCTACTCGCCGATCAGCAGACGATAGCATTGCCGGCAGTGACGACGGTGGCGTTAGCAGTGGCCGCACAGGCAGCCAGGTAATGGGATCAGGTTGCTAGCCCCAGTGCTACACTATCCAAAGTACCACACTATCCAGCTGACTAGGAAGTTGTTCGACCACCTGGGTGGTTCTGAACCATCCATTATATTGTATACTTACAAACAGTTAACCACTTTACGCTCCTCCCCTGTGTGCACGCGCACACAGTCCTCCTGCGTACCGTTGCGTTGGACCGATCAACGCACGGGCGTTTATTCGTAAAGCTTGGCTGGCGCGCGGCCTTGGTCGCGCGGATGGTTGCCAACCTAGCCGAAGGAGGCTGTCATTTTTTCACGACGAAACCCGTTTACACACCAGCAACCCAGCGCTAATCCTGGCTATTTTCTGCTTGTTGGCTAGCTTAGCTGCTGCCTACATTTTGCTGTTTCAAAACTGATGGCCGATGGATATGAACAGGCCCGCCGCGCGCATTTAGTCACGGAGTGACGATTCTCCCATGACAGACCTTTACCACAACCGAAACAACTGAATTGCGCCATTATTCCATCTGAGGGGAGGCCTTATGCGAAGGCAATTTGTATTGCTCTTGATTGGCTTATTTCTCTTGTTGATCAGCTTTGGGCAAGCCACCCTGCACCATTTGTGGGCAATGGGAGCGGACGTTGCTGCTGAAACGGCCACGGCCCAACCTGCCCCACCGCTTGGCCAAGGGGCAAATGGGTTCTTGACTGGCCCCACCAGTGGCGACGCGGTGGAGATTGCCCTAAATTATCTCCAGCAGCAGACCACAAGGCTCGGTTTAGATGCGGCTGATCTGGCTGACATCACTGTCATCGATCGCTACGTCACCCAGCAGAATGGGGTCACCCATCTTTACCTGCAGCAACGTTATCAGGGGATTGCAGTGCTCAATGGCCTGATCAATCTCAATATCAGCCGCCAGGGCGAAGTGATTAATCTGGGCAATCGCTTCGTGCCTAAGCTGGCCCAAGCGGTTAACACAGTGACCCCCGCTTTTAACGCCACGGCCGCCGTGGCATATGCGGCCCAGCAGTTGAACTTACCGCTGACGGCACCCGTGACGATCCTGAAAGATCGGAATGGCCCGGCCCGTGAAGTCGCGCTCAGCACTGCCGGCATTTCCAAGACTGAGATCCCCGCCAAACTCCTCTACCAACGCCAAGCTGATGGTAAGCTACGGTTGGTCTGGGCGCTGATCATTGAGCCGCCGGCCCAGCAACACCGGTGGCATCTGCGCGTCGATGCGATCAGTGGCAAAATCTTGGCCAAGGATGATTTAATCCTCTCTGATCGCTGGTTACCGACCTGGCAGACCCTCACCAAACAGGCGCAACCGACTACGACTACGACTACGACCGCGGCAGAGGTCAAACAGCCGCCTTCCCCACTCACCCCCCCGACTTACCGCGTCTTCCCGTTGCCGTTGGAACATCCCAATGATGGCACCGGCTTACCCAACTCGCAAACAGTGGTGAACAATCCGGCCGATGCGCTGGCGTCACCCTATGGTTGGCATGATATTGACGGCCAGCCCGGTCACGAATTCACCGATACACGCGGCAACAATGTTGCCGCCCAAGAAGACCGCAACGATGACAATGCCGACGGTTTCCGGCCCACGGGGAAGCAGCCAAAGAAGTTCAACTTCAATTATCCCTTTGACGCGACTAGTAACCCAATCGACGGCAACAATCCGGCCGTCGCCATTATCAACCTCTTCTACTGGAACAACGTCCTGCACGACATTGCCTATCGCTATGGCTTTGACGAAGTGAGCGGCAACTTTCAAGAGAACAGCTATGGCCGTGGCGGTCTGGGCGCTGACGCGATACAAGCCGACGCCCAAGACGCCTATGACTTTGGGGTGCGCAACAATGCCTACTTTATGACCGCCCCCGATGGCGTGCCGCCGCGCTTGGGAACCTTCGTCTTTGATTTGACGACCCCCAATCGTGACAGCGCGCTGGACAACGGCATCGTCATCCATGAATACGCCCACGGCATCTCGACCCGGTTGGTCGGTGGCCCCAGCAATATCTATTGCCTCTATAACGCTGAACAGATGGGCGAAGGCTGGAGCGACTGGTTTACGTTGGCGCTGACGACAAAAGCCAGTGACACCGGTGCAAAAGCGCGCAGTTTCATGACCTATCCACTGGGACAACCGCTGGATGGGCCTGGCGTCCGGCGTTACCTTTACAGTACAGACATGAGTATCGATCCATTCACCTACCAGGATCTCAAAACGACTAGTGATATCTATATAGTCGGCCAAATCTGGGCCACGATGCTCTGGGACCTACAGTGGAACTTGATCGCGCAGCATGGCTTTGATCCCAACTTCTACACTGGCACCGGCGGCAATAACCTGGCGCTGCGCCTCGTGATGGATGGGATGAAGTTTGTGCCCTGTGAGCCAGGCTTTGTGGACGCCCGTGATGCCATCTTGCTTGCTGACCAGGTGAACAACAACGGTGCCAACCAGTGCACCATCTGGCAGACCTTTGCCAAACGTGGGCTGGGCTGGAGCGCGCAACAAGGCCGTTCCGATAACACCTTCGATGGGGTGGCGGCCTTTGATCTGCCAACCGTCTGTCGCGATGATCTAAGCTTAACCAAACACGGCGCGCCGGATCCGGCCGAAGCCGGCAAGGTGCTCACCTATGAATTGGTCGCCAACAACTACACGGCGCAACCCTTGACCGGCCTGGTGCTGAGTGACCCGATCCCGGCGCACACCAGCTATGTGGCAGGATCGGCCAGCGATGGCGGCAGCGAAGTTGGCGGCAGCGTCACCTGGCAACTGCCCGTCCTCAACCCGGATGAGCGTGCGGTGCGCACCTTCCAAGTTATGATCGACCGTGCTTATCCCGATCCGGTGGCACTCTTCTTGGATGATATGGAAAATGGCGGCACTAATTGGGCAGCGACAGGGCTTTGGCATCTGCAAGCTGACACCGATCCTTGCGGCAACAGTGCCAGCCCCACCCACAGTTGGTACTATGGGCAAGCGCCCGACTGTCTCTACACCGATAACAGCAGTGGTGAATTGACCACCGTCAACCCGATTACCCTGCCGGATGGCAAGGTGACGCTCAAGTTTATGAGCTGGGAAGTGTATGAAAGCTGTTGTGATAGGGTAGAAGCGCTTGTCGCCACGGATGGCGTCAACTTCAGCCGGGTTTGGAGTGCTAGCCAAAGCAGCAATCAATGGCATGAAGTTACGGCGGATTTGTCGGCCTATGCTGGTCAGCGCATCTGGCTGCGCTTTGCCTTCCATGCTGATGGCTCGGCGACGGCGCGTGGCTGGTATCTGGATGATGTGCAGCTCATTGTGACGCAAGCGGTGATGAACAGTGCAACACTGACCAGCAACGAAGGCTTGAGCACCACCGCCACCAGCCAGAATCAAGTAATCAAAACCCCTGAAATCGACGTGACCCCACTGGTGATTGAAGCGACCCTCAACGTCGGTGCCAAGGTCGTACACACCTTGACCATTACCAACAGTGGCACAGCGCCGCTACGTTTTGCCTTGACTGAATTAGCACAACAAACAACGGCCCTGACCGCTGCTGCACTCACAGCGAGCGACGCGCCGACGACTACCCTGCCCCAGGCGATGGCTGGTCAACCGACCACGCCCACAGCGGTCAGTTATGCCGGTGACCGGCTAAACGCACAGACAACGGCGGTGACCGTTCCCAAGCGCGCTGGGTTAACCGGCTCACGCATGATAGACACGCAGGGCAACCCCAATGTCCTGCTCCTGGCCACCGCCGATGTCTTGCAGATTCAGGCGATCTTGGCGACTTATACTGATCTGGGTCAGATAGATATTTACGATGCGCGCCTGGACACACCCACGCCGGCACAGTTGGCGGCCTATGATACGATCATTGTGATCGCCAATAACGCCTTTGCCAGTCCGACCGACGTGGGCAATCGGTTGGCCGCGTATGTGGATGATGGCGGCACCGTGATTCAGACGGTGGCCACCTTCTACGATGCCTCCGGCAACGGCTGGGGTTTACAAGGCCGTTGGGTCAGCGAGGGGTACAGCCCACTGATCGGCAGCGGCGACTGGTTCACCTTTGCTGCCTTGGGCGACTTCAATGCCACCCATCCGATTATGCAGGGCGTGGATCAAGCAAGCGACTATTTCCGGCAAGTCATGGAACTGGCACCGGATGCCGAACTAGTGGCGGCGTGGAGCGATGATGAGTTTGTGGCGACGAAAGGACGGGTTGTCGCCTTAAATACCTTCCTGGCCGATGGCTTTTCGTGGACCGGCGATGTTGACCTGGTGGTGCATAACAGCATTATCTGGCTACAGACGCAGGTCGGCATTGATGCCGCGTGGCTCTCCGCCACCCCCGTCACGGGCACTGTGGCGGTTGAAGGCGTACAAACCATCGCTGTCACCATCGATGCGGGTGCGCCAGAGATTGTCGATGGCGAATACCGCGCCATCCTGCGGGTGCGCAGCAATGATCGGGATGAGTCCAGCCTTGACATCCCTGTTACCCTCCACGCAATAGCCCCAGCGCTGAGCATTGGCCGCGCCCAGAGCTACTTTGGGCGGCCGGTCCAGCTGCCGATCAACTTCCGCAGCAATGGCTTGGCGATTGCGGCCACGGCCTTCTCGATCGATTTTGACGAACAATGTCTGCACTTTGATCCAGCCGATGCCGACAACAACGGCATTCCGGATGCGATCACGCTGACGACCCCGCCAGGCTTTGAGCTGGTGGCCCATGCGGACCTCAGCGATGTCAACAGCGAACTCGATCTCTTCATCGGCGACCTGACCCCGCCGCTCACGGCCTTGCCTGACGGCGCGCTGTTGACGCTTGACTTCACTGCAAGTTGTCAGCCACAGCCGACACCGCTAGTGATCCGCGTTGGCTTCAGCACTGCACTGCCAGCCTCATTGAGTGATCTCAACGGGGTTGCGCGCCCTGTGCGGTTGGTGGAGGGTGCAGTGGAAATTCAGACGGGGCTCCCCGGTGACTGTAACCAGGATGGCGTTGTCAATGCCGCCGATGGCATCTCTTGTGTGTTGGAACTTTTTGATGGCGACGGGACCTTCTGGCTCGATGCCCCCGGTGGCACCTTTGCCGGTAGCCCCCAAGGGTGTGACGCGAACCTGGATCAACAGATTGACGCCGGTGACATTCTCTGCACGGTGTTGACGATCTTCCAGGGCCAAGGTGCCTGTCATCGCAGCGACAACATCGCCAGCAGTACGTCAGCCACCCCGGCAACACTGACCATTCCCGATGATCTGTGCGTGCAGCCGGGCAACCAGGTGACGGTACCGGTAAACTTTATGGCAAATGGCAATGCGACGGCCGCGGCGGTCTTTGCCATCACCTTTGATCCAACCTATCTACAGCTTGACCCCACTGACCGCGACGGCAACGGCATTCCCGACGCCATCAGCTTACCCTTGCCGGAGGGCGTTGCCGCCAGCGTCATGGTCGTTGACAATCAGCGCATTCAGATTGCGCTTGCCGATTTCAGCTTGCCCTTTATCACCCTGCCCGATGGGCCGCTGGCCAACATCACCTTTACCGTCCAGGTGCCCCCCGCCGGGCAAGCCGACACCAGCCTCATCACCTTTGCCGGCGACCTGCCCGCCTCGGTGGGCACACACAGGGGTCAAAGCGCAGCCGTGACGACCAACGATGGGTCCGTGCACTTTGGGCTGGGGAGAGCCGCCGAGGAACTGACGGACAAAACCTACTTACCGTGGGTAGAAAGGTAACGATCGCAGACAAGAGCGTGGAGCCTATACCGATTTAATTCTGTCGTCTGAGAGGATGACAAGATGACAGCGATTATTCATCCGGTCATCCTGTCATCCTCTCACAGGTGTACAAACAAATCGGTATAAGCTCTAGTAAAGTGGCACAACACACCCGCTGTCAGGCAGGGTTGGGGCTGTGCCACTTTACTGTCCAACTGACTAGGAAATTGTTCCACCACCTGGGGGGTGCTGGACCGTCCATTATATCATATACTAACAAATAGTTAACCACTTTACGCTCCTCCTCTGTGTGCACGCGCACATAGTCCTCCTGCGTACCGTTGCGTTGGACCGCTCAACGCACGGGCGTCTATTCGCAAAGCTTGGCTGGCGCGCGGCCTTTGCGGCGCGGATGGTCGCCAACCTAGCCGAAGGAGGCTGTAATTTTTTCGCTGCGAAACCCGTTTACGCACCATCAAACCAGCGCTGATCCTGGCTATTTTCCGCTTGTTGGCTAGTTTAGTTCTTGTTGCGAAACGCGATTTCTACCGCCAAGAGCGCAAAGAACGCAAAGACTCGCCAGAGAAAATCCTTGGCGAAACTTTGCGGCCTTCGTGGCCTTAGCGGTGATCAAGCGTTTTCGCAACAGAAACTAGCTTAGCTGCTGCCTACATTTTGCTGTTTCAAAGCTGACGGCCTATGGATATGAACAGGCGGGGGTCTTTTTGGAGGAGTAGGCTGGCCTTGCAGTGTGCCGCTGAATTGCGCCATTATTCCATCTGAGGGGAGGCCTTATGCGAAGGCAATTTGTATTGCTCTTGATTGGCTTATTTCTCTTGTTGATCAGCTTTGGGCAAGCCACCCTGCGCCACTTGTGGGCAAGGGGGGCGGAAGTTGTCGCTGAAACGGCCACGGCCCAACCTGCCCCACCGCCTGACCAAGGGGCAAGTGGTTTCTTGACTGGCCCTACCAGTGGCGACGCCGTGGAGATTGCCCTAAATTATCTCCAGCAGCAGACCACAAGGCTCGGTTATTCTACCGTAAAGGAGAACGCTTTATGCTGCGAACCCGACGTTCCATCGTTGCTGTAGTCGTGATTGTGCTTGGTTTAGTGTGCGCACCACTGGCATCGGCTGAAGTGCGGCCACCGACCATCACCGACGGTCCCCGCACTGCCTCAGGGCTGCCTAACACATCGCCCCGCTTGATCGTACAACTACAAACACCACCGCTGGCGGTGGCTTTTCAAGGGCTGGTGGGTGCGGCAGCCGCTAACGGTAGGCTTGATGCTAACGCGACCACAGCGCAAGCCTATATTAGCCAGCTCCAGGCGGAACAAGCCACATTTGTGAGCAACATGCAGGCGACTTTGAACGCGGCCACCGTCAGCACTTATATCGATGAACTTGGCGCTGCAAAAGCGGCGACCTATCAGGTGTTGTTCAATGGTCTCTCTGTCGATGTTGGTTCTATGGATCGCGAAACAGCCCGCCACGTTCTTGAAGGATTGCCCAATGTCAAGGCGGTTTACCTTGATGTTCCCTATCACACGGATCTCTACACCAGCACGGCGCTGATCAATGCGCCTGTGTTGTGGAATAGTGCAGCCGTAGGTGGACGCGCCAATGGGGGGGCGGGTGTGAAGCTCGCTTCAATCGATGGCGGTGTACACCATGATGCCCCTATGTTTAGTGGTGCAGGCTATCACTATCCACCTGGTTATGGCACCAATGGACTCGGATTGACAGCCAATAATAACGGCAAGATCATCGCGTCACGCGCCTATTTCCGCCCTTGGGATCCACCTGCACCGGGCGACGAAAATCCTTGGCCGGGCCAAAACGGCACACCGCATGGCGTGCATACCGCCGGGATTGCGGCCGGTGGCATTGTCACTGCCACCGATCAAGGGTTCAATGTCGGCGCCATCAGCGGCGTGGTGCCACACGCCTATATCATGAGCTATCGTGTCTTCTATGCCAGTGTCAACGCCAATGAAAGCTCCTATACCACCGAAATGCTGGCAGCCCTGGAGGATATAGTCAAAGATGGCGCCGACGTGGTTAATAACTCCTGGGGCAGCGGCCCGATCAGCAGCGGTGGCCCGTTCGATCCGGTCGATCAAGCGTTGCGCAACGCCTGGCTGGCCGGCGTCTTTGTCGCCTTGTCGAATGGCAACAGTGGCCCCAACCTGGGCACCAACGACCACCCCGCGCCGGACTATATCAACGTGGCTGCCAGCACGACCGGCGGTACGCTAGCGGCCGGCCGCCTGGGGGTGAAAGATAGCCCGACGCTGCAAGCATTTGCCTTCATCATGGCAGGCTTTGGGGCAACGCCACCGGTTGGGCAGGTGTTTGACTATCTATATTTGCCATCCGCTGCTGTCGATCCAGCCAACGTCCTCGGCTGCGATCCCTGGCCGGCAGGAACCTTTACCGGCAAAGCCGCCCTGATTCGCCGTGGCAGTTGTGAATTTGGTCTCAAGGTGCTGAACGCCGAGCAGGCTGGAGCAGCGTTTGTTGTTGTCTACAACAGCGCAGACGGTGGTGACGAATTGCTCGGTATGGCGCCCGGTGCGGTCGGCGACCAGGTTACGATCGCTGCGGTTTTTGTCGGCAACAGCAACGGCGAAGCCATGGTCAACTTCTATAGCGATAATGGGGCGGCGGCTTCCATCCTGCGTTTTGACACGTCGATTTACCAGGCAGGTTCTGCGCCTGATCTGATTGCCGCCTTTAGCAGCCGCGGTCCCGGGGTGGGCAATACGTTGAAACCCGACATTGCTGCACCAGGCGTCAACATCTTGTCACAAGGCTACACCGAAGGCGTGACCGGTGAGGCGCGTCATTTTGGGTATGGCCAGGTATCAGGGACTTCGATGGCCTCACCCCATGTGGCCGGCGCGGCCGCGCTGCTGCGCCAGATCCATCCGACCTGGTCAAATGCGGCCATTAAATCGGCACTGATGTCGACCGCTAAGTACATCGACATCTATCTGACCGATGGTGTGACCCCCGCACAGCCGCTCGACATGGGGGCCGGCCGCCTTGATCTAGCGCAAGCCGCCGATCCTGGCGTGATCCTCAGCCCCCCCAGCTTGAGCTATGGTTTGGTCGTGTCAGGTTCCCAAAAGACGATCACCGTCACGGTGACCAGCGTGGCGAATGCAGCCGAGCTATACACGCTCAGCACGCGCTTTACCGGCAGTGGTTTCACGCAGACCGTCCCTTTGGCCGGCTTCACGGTTAACCCTACATCGCTCACCTTGAATCCGGGGGAAACTAAGCAAGTTGTGGTCAACTTCGACGTGGCTACTAGTGCCGGCATGGGCGATAACCAGGGCTATATCGTGATGGATGGCCCCGCGCACGATGCGCACCTGGCGGCCTGGGCGCGCGTCATCCCGGCCATACCCCTGGCCGATGTGTTGTTGATCGACAATGACTTTAGCACGCTTGGCCCCGCTTTCGGCTTCCCTAACGAAGATTATCGTTGGTATTACACCAATGCCCTCGATGAGCTAGGGTACGCCTATGCGGTGCTTGACTACGATACTGAAGCACTGCCCAGCGCGGCAATGCTCACTGGCTACAAGGCCATCGTGCTCTTTAGCGGCGATAACAATCTAAGCCCCGTCGATAACAACAGCTTGACCGAATATCTCAACCACGGCGGTACAGTGATCGTCATGGGGCAAAATCTGGCCGCGACCTGGGGCGCTGATCAGACTGACCCGGATCAACCAGTCTTTGTCTACACCTATCAACTGAGCGCCAATTGGATTCAAAACAGTCTCACCGGCCAGAATACGCCCAGTCAGTTGTTGCTGCCGCCTGGCGAAACGCCCGCTGCCTTCCGCACGATGCGGGTGGATCTCACTGCGCCGCGCCAGTACGATGCAACGGGCGATCTGACGGGAGTAGCTGAAACTCCCCCCGTAACGACGGAGACGACTGGCGAATTTGCGCTGCACTACGATATTGATCAGCAGCGCCTAGCATTTGCGGTGACCGTTGTGCCGACGCCAACCACGCCGATCACGGTCACTGGTGTGTATATCCAGGTCGGAGCCGCCGGGACAGCGGGCGCTGTCATGCGCGACCTTGCCACAAGTGCCAATCTGACCCTACCGATATTGGTCACCGACAGCCTGACCATCACCGGCATAGTGACCCCCAGCTTGACGGTGACAGAAGTCAACCAGATGCTGGATGACCTGCTCTACATCAACGTACGCACGACGGTGAACGGTGCTGGCGAAATCCGTGGTCAGGTTGAGCCAGCCGAGCGCGCGAATCAACCTTCCATCGACGAGCTAGACAACCACTGGCACAATGGCCAGGAAGACCCCTATGGGTTGGAGCCCGAATCGCACTTCACCAGTGTGCCGTTGTTCAGTTACCCAGGGGTGAGCAAGCGCTATAACGGCTATGTAACCCTGGCCAATCGGCACCAGCCTTCACTCGAACGCGCCGGTGTGTTCTATAGCGGGCGCAGCGTCTATGCCAGCTTTGGGCTTGAAGGCGTCAGCAACAACTTTAGCGCGACCTTTGGCATTACGCCGACCAACCGTTCCGAATTACTGGGTACGTTCCTAAATTGGGCCTGGTCCGAGCCGGGGCAGGTCACGATCAGTAATACGACACCGCTCTCCATCACCGCAAGCAACATGACCTTCTTTAAGGCGACGCTGGCGCCCAGCGCTGTACAGGCGGCGCAAACTGCCCCTGCCGCAGTTAGTTATCGCTGGGACTTTGGCGATGGCAGCAGTTATAGTACACCCTACTTGATGCCGGAAGTCGGCCATTCTTATCTAACCTGTGGTGTGTATACGGTGCGGGCGGAGGTGACGGATGCGCTGGGTAATGTGGCCATCGGTTCCGCAAGCTTTGATGTTAAGACCAACTGCGGATCACAGCCTGCACGGCAACACCTTGTCTATCTGCCGGTGATTAGTACGAAGTAATACCGATTGTGGCTGTATACCAACGAGCGCCAAGAAGGTACACGTTTTACAGGGGATAATGGTACTTTCTTGTGCTGCTCGTGGGTATAGCGGCAGTACAATGCCAAGAACAAGACAATCCTGAGTTTTTTGGGTGCTATTTAGGAAAGCGAGGAGGTGTAATATGTTTTCCATCTATAGAAGACCCTTGATCGCTCTATCGCTGCTGGTATTGGCCGCGCTGGCAACGTTGCAAATCGTCTCAGCTCAGATCTACTTGCCGCTCATCACGAATGGCAACGATACCGGCACGAATGTCCGTGATACGTAGACGACAACAACAGCGATCCCGTCCCCAACTGCAGTGGCAGTTTTGAGCGCAGCAAAAAAATCCCCCACGGGGAAAAACTTGACACTCATCTAACCTGGAAGATCACTGTTGACGCGTACAGACCATCGCTGTCACCATCGATGCGGGTGCGCCAGAAATTGTCGATGGCGAATACCGCGCCATCCTGCGGGTGCGCAGCAATGATTGGGATGAGTCCAACCTTGACATCCCCGTTACCCTCCACGCGCTGGCCCTAGCGTTGAGCATTGGCCACGCTGCCCCCGGTGGCACCTTTGTCGGCAGCCCACAAGGGTGTGACGCGAATCTGGATCAACAGATTGACGCCGGTGACATCCTCTGTACCGTGTTGACGATCTTCCAGGGCCAAGACGCCTGTCATCGCGGCGACAGCATCGCCAGCAGTACGTCAGCCGCCCCGGCAACGCTGACCATTCCCGATGATCTGCGCGTGCAGCCGGGCAACCTGGTGACCGTGCCGGTAAACTTTATGGCAAATGGCAATGCGACGGCCGCGGCGGTCTTTGCCATCACCTTTGATCCGGCCGTTCTACAGCTTGACCCCACTGACCGCGACGGCAACGGCATTCCCGACGCCATCAGCTTTAGCCTTGCCGGAGGGCGTTGCCGCTAGTGTCATGGTCGTTGACAATCAGCGCATTCAGATTGCGCTTGCCGATTTCAGCTTGCCCTTTATCACCCTGCCCGATGGGCCGCTGGCCAACATCACCTTTACCGTCCAGGTGCCCCCCGCCGGGCAAGCCGACACCAGCCTCATCACCTTTGCCGGCGACCTGCCCGCCTCGGTGGGCACACACAGGGGTCAAAGCGCAGCCGTGACGACCAACGATGGCTCCGTGCGCTTTGGTCTGGTAAAAACGGCCGGCGAGCTGATGGACAAAACCTACTTGCCGTGGGTAGAAAGGTAAAGATCGCAGACAAGAGCGTGGTATGTTCAGCGCTTAGTGGCAGGGCTCGGCAGACCCGCCACTAAGCGCTGAACTTCGAGCGTAAAGTGGCACAGCACGCCCACTGTTAGTCAGGGTCAAGGCTGTGCCACTTTGCTATCCAGCTGACTAGGAAATTGTTCCACCACCTGGGGGGTGCTGGACTGTCTAATATACTGTATACTTACAAGTAGTTAACCACTTTACGCTCCTCCCCTGTATGCATACGCACACAGTCCTCCTACGTACCGTCGCGTTGGACCGCTCAACAGGAGGCAGTCATTTGTTCACGACGAAACCCGTTTACACACCAGCAAACCAGCGCTGATCCTGGCTATTTTCCGCTTGTTGTCTAACGTTACAAGGGGGCAAATATGACAGAGCGAACAACTATGTATCTCAAGTATCGAAATCTTACATGTTACGTGTTGTTAATAGTTTTGCTCACTGTTGCCTGTGCTGCTGCTGAATCGCCTGAAACTGGACCCGATTCTCAGTCAGCAGCAGGAGATTCGTCCGCTCCATCTGCCACGGTGGAGGATGTATCTCCTGCAGTCAATGGACCATCAGCATCTGGGTTTGACGGAGATCAGCCGCTGTTTCTGTGTACAGTGGCGACCGGCGCACTCAATCTTCGTTTTGGACCAGGTACGGAATATTCCCCTCCAATCCGCAGTGTTTACCGAGGCACAGTTCTTGTGCCCTTATCTCGTCATGAAGATACTGACTGGATTAAGGTCCAGGTTCAGGGGAGCAATGAGGAGGGTTGGGTCAATGCATCAAGTCGTTATGTATCTTGTTCTGGGCCACTGAGTAGTCTGCCCGTTGATGGCACGCCCCCTGCGTCAACAGATCTTCCTGAGCAAGTTAAGTTTGACGCCGACGATACTACTGTTGTAGAGGGTGAATGCACGACCCTCAGGTGGGATGTTGAGAACGTAAAATCTGTATCCCTCGATGGAGAAGATGTCGACGGACACGGTAGCAAGACTATTTGCCCGATGAAAACTCATTTCTATGGTTTGACTGTCGTAACCGCTTCTGAAACAGCTAGCTACGTTGTGATTGTATCAGTTGGCGCAGTTGATGTACAGTTTGCTGCAGACAATTACACAATTCAGAGCGGTGAATGCACAACCCTCAGGTGGGATGTCAAGAACGTACAGGCTGTATCCCTCGATGGAGAACGTGTCGTTGAACGCGGTAGCACTACTGCTTGCCCGAAGGAAACTCAGACCTATACTTTGCGCGTTGTAACTGCTACTGGAACTCAGGATTACGAAGCAACTGTATCTGTAAGGCCCCCGGCAGTTGTTACCGTACAGTTGACTGAAGATGATATTAAGAACCTAGTGAGGCGGATGACAAGTCAAGCGGATCATGACCGCGCCAACATAAGAGTGACATTGGAGGGGGCAGGGGACAATGAAGTGCTTGTAGAAACCAAGTTCACAGCAAAAAAGCGCGACGCGAAAGTGACGGCAAACCTGCGACTATATATTCAGGGAGATCGGCTGAAGACCCAGGTAACCTGGTTCCGGGTAGAGGCCGGCAGTTGGCCGTGTAGCCTGGATTTTAAGCGGAAAAATCCTACGGGACCCGTCCATGAAACCGTGTGCGGTTTCGAGGCCATAAACGAGAACTTCGACGATTTCATGTCGAAACTAGATAAAACGCTTGAGGGAATGCTACCTGGCTCTGTGCAAAGCTTACAAGTACAAGGTAATGAGGTGCTAGTCACCTATATTCCAACCTGATGGTCTCTAGCGAAAAATGGACTATGCGGCGGCAACCGGGTTTGGTGGGACGTTAGTTTTGCTCACTCCGCATAGTCCATACTCCATTTAGTTAATAGGTTGCGGTCGAGATTGGTAGGCAACAATGATACAAATTACCAAGAATCAAATCTTACACTGGTTGAGCTTGCAGAAAAGGATGATCAGCGGCGCTCTGCGCAAGCTAGTTTCACGCTTAGTTTTGATTATCTGTCTGTATCCAATTTCCACTATAGCAGCACTCTATTTGGCACAATTACTTCTGATCGCACTATTTCCCCCCATCCAGATTTTTGGGCCAAATCCGTTGAGAGATCGTCTTGCACTTGAATGGTTTGAGCCGCTTGGTATTGGAACACCAGCCAATCATCAGGTGGCGGGTCAGCTAACCTACTTTAAGCAAATCCTTATGTATATAGCATTTGCTTGGTATTTCTATCTGCTAAAACTACGGCTTGAAGATGGCAGAGAACCCGTTGCTGATCTCCAGAGACGCGAAAATTGGGGATCCGCGAAAATTAGAGCTTTTCTGATAATCCTTGTTTTGGGAATTTGGAGTGACAGATACTTGGTAGACCCTGGGTTTGAGGAACCGTTCTGGGGTCCCGTAGGAAAGGGATTGTTCTCTGGTCTGTATAGATTTATCCAAGAACCGATAGCCGATTGGAAGTATATATTTGTACCCTTTTATCGTTTTCTGGAAATCGGGGGATTTCTGATTCTAGGCTTAGTAGTGGCGACCACAGTGCAGATGTTTTTCATATTGGGCAGAAAAAGAGAAAAGAGACAAGGTCAAGAAGAGTCCAAAGACGCTACGATCGGTCGTTTACTTTTCATAAGCTTTCCGTTGATAGCGATAGGAGCCATTATACTTCTTGGTGTAATAACAGTCAGCTTCAATGTTGGAGAACTAACATTGAATAGAACTCGATACGTCTGGTTCATGTTGATCATTATGATCCCAATCAGCATATACAGCCTCCATGAAGCATGGCGCTCTGTTGACAACGCGGCTCTGCCCTCTGAGAAACGTATGGGAAAAATGTTTAGATTTTTTTCCATTCCCCTATTAATAATTTTGGTTTTAGGGGGCTCGCTTCTGTTCTTCCCTTTCCGATCACCTGCATCGGATCCTTTGTATATGAAAAAAGTTTTGGAAAGTCGAGTGATGGGTATCTATGGAGCAATTTTCAGACAGAACGTTGAAGAAAGGGAGAGGTTCCGCGAATATTTGGAGGAAGCTGTCGGACAAGAGTTTTACGAGGCTCGAGTCAAAGTCCCGGAAAAAGACTGCGGACTTCTGTCTCTTAATTCGAAGGAGCAACTCACGGAAAGCCAAAAAAGCGATATCCTTTTGACTTGTTTAAAAGTACAGGTTGCGGTCCTCTACGGTATCGATCAACTTCCTGCCTTTCCAGATAAGAAGTGGCAAGAACTCATGGTAGAATCCCGTGATATAGATCTTTCCCGTACAAGCTTATCGGTTGCTTACGTCAATATTGGTAATTACTCCAGACGAGTTAGACTAACAAAGGATTACATAAAAAGTGACGCGTTCGAAAAACTCGGCTTCTTACCTAAGGAGACATTTCAATCAATACATTCGCTAAATACCCTGGGATCAGGGCAAGTGGATGATTCCACAGAAGTATGGGTAGTAGTGGATAAAGAGAGTTTGATGGTGTACGAAAAGATTAAACCCGAGTTGATGGATGAGTTTAATTCGTCGGTGGGGTGGTGATTGGATAAGTGATCCTCCTCTGGACGGAGTACATACCGGCTGGGTATTAACTGCACACGTCAGGATGCCTGACGTCCTTCGAGTTGACAAATGAAAGTGAGCTGACCGGCTACATGCAGAGCTATCTAAACCTCGATCTTCAGATTGTCCCCGCCGCGCAAGGCTATCTGGCGCAGGTGATCTTTTCGCCTGTTGGGCAGGCTGAGGCTTTGATCGTCCTGCCCTTTAGCGAGCATGAGCTGCAGCAGCCGCTAGACATGCTGGGCGGGGCCGTTCGCCAGTTTCGACCGGTGGGTGACAAGGCGAACGCAGGGCTGCCAACGGTAATGCCCGGCGAGTTGGAACCAAAGAAGTTGGGTACGCAGCTCTTCGAGGCTGTCATGCGTGGTGAGATTGTCGTCTGCCTGCGGCGCAGCCTGGACGCTGCGCTGCGCGCCGAGGCCAGGCTGCGCATTCGGCTGCGGCTGACCGGCGCGCCCGCGTTGGCCGCGCTGCCCTGGGAATATCTCTTCGACCGGAGCCGCGACCAATTCCTCGCGCTGGTGGATGAGCTCTCGATCGTACGCTATCTGGATCTGCCGGAGCCGGAGGCGGTGCTGCCGGTCGCGCCGCCTCTGCGCGTTCTGGCCGTCCTCTCCGATCCGGTGGACATCGTCCCGCGACTGGATGTGGGCCGCGAGTGGGCGTTGCTGCAAGAGGCTATCAGCGGGCTTGGCGCCGACCAGGTGGTGCTCGACCAGCTGTCCGCGGTCACCGTCGACAGCCTCCGGCAGCGCTTGGGTGCCGATGATGTGCATGTCCTGCACTTCATCGGTCACGGCTGGTTCGACGCCGGCGGCAATGGCCTAGTGTGCGAGGACACGGCGGGTCGCGCTGACAAGGTTGCAGCCGATGTGCTCGGCGTGCTGTTGCACGGTCATCAAGCGTTGCGGCTGCTGTTTCTCAACGCCTGCGAAGGGGCGCGCACAGACAACGCAGCGGCTTTCTCCGGCACCGCCCAGTATCTGGTGCGCCAGGGCGTGCCCGCCGTGATCGCCATGCAGTTTCCCATCACGGATGCTGCCGCCATGCGCCTTAGCCAGACGTTTTACGGCACCCTTGCCAAAGGCGTGAGCGTTGACGCCGCGCTGACCGAGGCGCGCAAGGCGATTTACACGCTGGGTAGTCTCTTAGAATGGGGTACGCCCGTCTTTTTCAGCCGTTCGGCGGACAACCGCATCTTGGCATTGCCCAATGTGACGACAACAAATGTCACGCCCCTCCAGCCAGATGTCCCAAGCAAACCCTTTGAGCCGGAGACGGTGCTCATCGCGGCCGGTCCATTTCGGATGGGCAGCGACCCCGAAGTTGACAAAGACACCAAGGATGATGAGCAGCCTCAACATTCGCTTTATTTACCTGATTACTACATTGCCAAGACACCCGTGACCAACATCCAGTACGAGGCTTTTGTCCAAGCTACTGGTCATCGCCGGCCGGACCATTGGAAAATGGACAAGATACCAGAAGGTAAAGAAGACAACCCAGTGGTTTGGGTTACTTGGCTGGATGCAGTAGCCTTTTGCCAGTGGCTGGCCCAAATTACTGAAAAGCCATATCGCCTGCCCACAGAGGCTGAGTGGGAAAAGGCAGCCAGAGGTCCAGACGGACGCATCTATCCCTGGGGTGATCATTGGGAGACAAAGCTTTGTAATAATCAAAAAAGTGGCCCGAAAGACACCACACCAGTGGACGCTTACCCCGAGGGCGCCAGCTATTATGGTGCGCTAGATATGGCTGGAAATGTATGGGAGTGGTGCGCTACCAAATGGGGTAAATCATATCCCTATGATGTTCAAGAAGATGAATGGACCAAGGGTTATCTTAGAGGAACAGATTTACGGGTATTACGGGGTAGCTCATGGTTCAATGTAGAGAACAGCGACTTTCGCTGTGCCTACCGTGATAATAAGGGATCTATCGAAGGTTGGGACTCGGACAGAGGATTTCGAGTGGCAGTATCCCACATTTGATCTTGAAGTTCTGGATGTTGAACTGCTGTGTAAATTCTGGTTATCACCATGTTTTTACACAAGTAGGGCTCACGGCACGAAACGGATTAAAGAGTAAGCTAAGGAATGGGGCATCGAATCGCTAGAAAACGGCTCTTATCAACACACTTAATGCGCCCACAATGCTAATGCACCTTTTCCAGGGTTTTTGCATACTCCCAAAATAGAAAAAGCTTTCGTGCCTATCCTTCAAGCCAGGGGGAAAGACTCTCTACATGACCGGTCTGCAATAATTGATTTTGTTGTACACTGGAAACAGTTAATTACTTCGCTTTACACTGATACCTGACTTGAAATTTGCCTTTGTAATCTAGAAACAGGAGGCATATATGCCATCAATGAATGATCAACAAAGGGCAGCCCAGACTGCCAAGGCAATGTGGGATCGAGCCACAGCAAGAAACCAAGATCACATTACAGACATAGAGCATGGCATCATTCGGGACATAGTAAAGAGAAAAAAAGAAGGCGCAGAAACCATAAAATCGGGGTTGGGGCCAAAACTAGGCTCAGGTAAAGCGCAACAATTGGGATTACCGAGTACTGGAATGATAAAGCCAGTGCATTCCCAGGGTCAATATTCCCCAGCGCAGCAACCAATTACGACCCGCAATGATACAGTTGAGCCTGTGGCCCATCATGTGAAAGCTGTGTTCATATTTTTGGGATGTCTGGCAATAACAATTGTCTTAGGGTTATTCATTGGCAGCATGTCCGATAGCAAGTTTAACTTGGCAAATGCAGCAGGCGTGTGGGGTGGTGGTCTTTACATCACTTATGAAATTACAAAGTGGATGTGGCGGAAGCATGATGGGTGAGTTGCTATAAAACATTGTCATTTGTTTGCTATACACTACTGGTGTTTCTGAACTATACCTTTTCGAGGGGTTATGCAGATAACCTATTCTCTGAAAAACTATCCTACACTTCCCTCTCAAAACCACTGCCGCCATTTTCGCCGGCTTGGAAGTGCGCAGGCTGCCACGTGAGCTTCAGCAGCGCGCAGCGGAAAAACTCGCGTTGCTGAACGCCGCCCATACCGTGGATGATTTGCGCATTCTACCCACAATCGGCTGGAAAAGCGCAGCGGTGACCGGGCCGGACAGTGGAGTATTCGCATCAACAACCACTGGCGAATTTGCTTCACCTTTGCCAATGGCGGTGCACTTGCTGTGGAGATCGTGGATTATCATGAGGAGTAGGTATGTCAATTCGTATGGAAGAGCTCGCTATCACTGACTTTTCAGAGGTAGCCACAGGAGGGCAACTACAGCCGGTCAGTCCAGGGGACATTTTGTTGCACGACTTTATGGAACCACTAGGGTTGAGCGCCAACGCGCTGGCGGCCGCGCTCCAGGTACCGACCAACCGGATCACGGCCATTCTTGCGTCTATGCGCGGGGTGAGTGCGGACACCGCCTTGCGGCTAGCCCGTTACTTTGGCACCACGCCCCAGTTTTGTATGAACCTGCAGAGCAACTATGACTTGCGGTTGGCGGAAGCCAAAGTCGGTGACCGCATCAAAGCAGAGATCGCCATGCGCCCAATGGCGGCTGCGTAAGCTGGCCTTACCCCATCACCCCCTGCAACACCGCCGCGGTGAGTTGACGCCCCGCGCCCTGCGCCTGGCCCAGCTTGCTTTCGAGGGCGGCGCAGCGGGCAAGGAGTTCGTCCACTTTGGCGACGATGCGCTTTGAATACATTCCAAGTTTTAGGAGTGCCAGTTAACTATCCCCGATCCTGCCAATTCAATGAATCAAAGTGTTTATCCAGATAGCGTCGCTGCTGGATAAACGCGTTCAGGGACACATCATAGTGCGTTGCACTGCCAAAATACTCCTGAACAAAGCGCTGATCAACCAACTTGCCCTGTCGCTTGCCTACCCAATCCAAGTAGTTAGAAAAAGGCCAGGCGTCGAGTTGATGGACAATGCCATCTTTCACCGGATTGGCGTGGATGTAGTGACAGAGGTGGCGTAAGTACGCATCATCCTCTACGGGAATCGTCTTGAAGCGCCCTTCAAAGAGCGTACCACTGTGCTGATAAAGCTTGTTATACGCTTTAGAGTAGCTATTGAACACCCGTTGCGGTAGCAGGCCGGCCGGTGCCTCTTTGTCCTGGCGCACGAGAAAATGGTAATGATTTGGCATCAGAACGTAGGCGATCAGGGTCAGCGAAAAGGCAGTACAATACTTCTTGATCCGTGTTAAAACAAAGATATAATTTCGCTCTTCGCGAAAGATCGTCACCCGACGTGCACCACGGTTAAAAATATGATAGAAGTGGCCCGGCAGCCACTCGATTTCATCCTGCCTTGCATTCGGCATAGGGTGGACCCTATATTGATTGACGGCCAGATGACAGCCTCTAGCCAACGTAGATTGGACAAATCTCATCAGGCGCAGTCACTGCCCCTGCGCCACCTGCGTAGCTTACGCCCATCAAAATTGCTTGTCTACCGTCAATTCACGTAAATTGCTTACATCTGGTGACAGTCACTGCCCACGCTCGACCTACATCACCCAACCACTTCGCGGGCAGTGACTGTCACCAGATGGCGCGGTCGCGCAGCGAGGTATCGAGGTAACAGTCACTGTCCACACGCCGGCGGGATCATGGGGACTAGTCTGGGACAGTGACGGTCACCAGTGGGCGACAGGGTGACCGTCACTGCCCACGTTCGATCTACATCACCCAACCACTTCACGGGCAGTGATTGTCACCTGAAGGCGCGATCGCGCAGCGAAGTATCGAGGTGACCGTCACTGTCCACACGCCGGCGGGATCATGGGGATTGGCCTGGGACAGTGACGGTCACCAGTGCGCGACAGGGTGACCGTCACTGCCCACGTTCGACCGACATCACCCAACCGCTTCGCGGGCAGTGACTGTCACCTGAAGGCGCGGTCGTGAAAGCCAAGGTGACAGTCACTGTCCGTACACCGTCGGGATCATGGGGATTGGCCTGGGACAGTGACAGTCACCTTTCACCACCCTACCCCACCACCCCTTGCAACACCGCCGCGGTGAGTTGACGCCCCGCGCCCTGCGCCTGGCCCAGCTTACTTTCGAGCGCGGCGCAGCGGGCGAGGAGTTCGTCCACTTTGGCGACGATGCGTTTTTGTTCGGCCAGAGGTGGGATAGGGATAAGAATCAATTTCAATCGGCTAGCTTTGATTCCTTGCGCTGTTGTGCCCGTGGCCTTGCTTTCAATAAGCTCTCGAATTGGAGCACTCATCAGTGCGTACTTCAAATATGCTGAGTTGAAATTCACCCAATATGGTTGTAACGTAATAATGCGCTGGGCTAGCACCAAAGGCTCATCGGTATCAAGTAATGCAACGTTCCCTAACGGTGCTTCTGTTGTGAACAAAACATCACCTTTTCGCGGTATACCTCGTGTCATCCAGCCATCATAAATTTTAGGATCAACATATTCCTTTGGTTCTCTGCTTAAGTACCCCATGCGCACATTTTTTGCAGTTATCAGGGGTAGTCCCGATTCAATCTTTTCAGGGGTTTTCCCACGGTAATCAATGAAATTCGTTAAAGATTCTAATCTTGCCCACTCCCATCCATAGGGCAATGCAAACGGCATCTCATCCTCAGCAATTGGTGGCAATGGCTTTTCGTTTCCGATCTTTCCTTCCGCCACCAATCGTTCCTTCTCCACCGCAATCCGCTTCAACAACTCCCCTGCCGGCTCATCCTGCGGATCTTGCGGGACGAGTTTGCCCTGGACGGCCAACTGGAGGATCGCTTCGTTGAGACGCTGCACATCGGCGGGAGTCTGAATTAATTCGTCGAGGTGGGGGAAGAGCAGTTCCAAGGTGACCGTCACTGGCCACCGCCGATCGAGGTGGACACAGTAGCGCTGGCGCCCAGCGCGGCCAGCAATTCGGCCTTGAGTGCGGCACGGTCGGCGGCAATTTCGGCTTGGAGATCACGATAGGCGGCCAGCAGGGTCAACGGGTCGCCGTGGGTGGGGTCGCTGGTGCTGGGGTTTTTGATGTCCAGGTTGTAGTTGCGCGCTTTGATGGCGTCGATGGGCACGCGCCAGGCGTAGTCAGTCTCCACGCGGTGGTGCCACCACGCTTTTTCTTGGTCAAACTCCTCGATGCGAATCGGGCGGGTCTTGGTATATTTTTTGTAGCCCTCGGGCAACCGATGTTCAAAGTACCAGACATCCTGCGTCGGTTCGCCCTTGGTAAAAAAGAGCAGGTTGGTGTTGATGTCGGTATAGGGCGCAAAGACGCCGTTGGGCAGGCGCACAATCGTGTGCAGGTTGCATCGTTCCAACAGGTGCTCCTTGAGCCGCGTCTTCACCCCTTCGCCAAAGAGCGAGCCATCGGGCAGCACAATCGCGCCCTTGCCGCCATCCCGCAGCAGATGGACAATCAAGGCCAGAAAGAGGTCGGCGGTCTCTTTGGTCTGAAATTGGCTGGGAAAGTTGCTCTCAATCCCCGGCTCTTCCATGCCCCCAAAGGGCGGATTGGTGAGGATGTAGTCGACGCGGTCGCGCTCACTGTAGGCGCGGTAGGGTTGGCGCGCCAGGGCGTTGTCCCGCTCAATGTGGGGCACTTCGACATCGTGCAGGATCAAGTTGGTGATGGCGAGCAGATGGGGCAGCGGTTTCTTCTCCACCCCGCGGATCGCCTGGTGCAGCCGTTCGCGCTCGGCGGTCGTCGTCACCTGCGCCCGCAGATGTTCGAGGGCGCAGACGAGAAAGCCACCAGTGCCACAGGCCGGATCAAGCACCACGCCGCCCAGTTGCGGGTTGGTCATATCGACCATAAATTGGGTGACCGCGCGCGGCGTATAATATTCGCCGGCATTGCCCGCGTTTTGCAGATCGCGCAGGATCTTCTCATAGAGGTCGTTGAAGAGGTGGCGATCCTGCATGGCGTTGAAGTCGATCTGGTTGAGCTTGTTGATCACCTGGCGGATCAAGGTGCCCGACTTCATGTAGTTATAGGCGTCGGTAAAGACTTCCTGGACAATCGCCCCGCGCGGGTCATCGCCCGGCCCCACCTGCAACTCCTTGAGCCTGGGAAAGAGGTCGTTGTTGATAAAGGCGAGCAACTCATCGCCGGTCAGCCCCTCATCATTCGCGGCCCAGGCACGCCACCGCAGCCGCTCGGGCACCGGCGAATGGTAGGTGGGGTCGAGTTCGTATTCCTGCTCTTTGTCGTCAAAGATCTTGAGGAAGAGCAGCCAGACCAGTTGCGAGATACGCTGGGCATCGCCATCGACCCCCGCATCCTGGCGCATAATGTCTTGGATCGATTTGATGGTGGTGGTGATGGACATGCAGGTGCTTTCTAGGTTCAATGTTTCGGTAAACCGGGACCGCCGGGGGCTAAAGCGGGTGCCCCTGGGGCGCGGCTACGAAACAACGCCCGCTGAAGCGGGCTTGTACCGCCGAAAAAGCCCGCTTCAGCGGGCGTTGTTTCGTAGCCCCGTCCATTCATGGCGGGGCGATTCTACGCCGCCCGGTACACTTCCTCTTCCAGGTTACGCACGGCGTCGAGAAATTTTTGGCGACCACCAAAGGCACGTACAATTTCGACCGGGGTGCCGATCCCGTTAAAGGGGGCCAGTTGCAGGATCTGGGCAACTTTGCCGGCATCCTGCGCCTCTTCGAGCGAAGCGACCCCCTCGCTGGCATATTTGTCGAGCAGCGCGTCGATCACTTTGCGCGCGGTGGCGCTCAAGGCATCGAAGGCGGCGCTCTTTTGGGCGCTGCGGGCGCGCTCGTTGCGACTCAGCGGCTTGCGGTCAAAGGCGACATAGCAGATCAGGTCAAAGGGATCAAGCTGTTGATCCTGCACTTGGGCCATCAGTTCATCAAGCAGAAAGCCTTGTTCGAGCAACTCTTCCAAGATGGCGGCTTTGCGTTCGGCACTTTGCCACTTGGTCAAGAAGCGGTCGAGCGAAACGTACTGTTTGCGCAGATTTTCGCGGCTAAACTCGACAAAAGAGAGCGTCTTGAGTTTGCCGTCCTTGTCATAATATTGCACCCGTTCGGCCAGAATGGTGACCGCCACCCCATCGACATAATATTTCTGGCGGCCGGACGGTTGCTTGTCGATTATACCACCGCCCGCGTTCTCACCCGCATTTTCGCCCGCCTCGCCGGCACCCTCAGCCCCGGCATCATCAGCCCCGGTATCATCAGCCCCGGTATCATCAGCCCCGGTATCATCAGCCCCGGTATCATCAGCCCCGGTATCATCAGGGAGAGCGAGATCATCTGGTGGGGCGGTATCACCACCACCAGGTGGCGGCACGTAGATCTGCACCGGGTCGCCGTCAAAGTCGGGATCTTGGAAGAGTTTGGTCACATGGCGGAAATCCATAATCGCAAACCACTGCTTGCCATGATCCTCGTTGATGCGCGTGCCGCGGCCAATGATCTGCTTGAACTCGGTCATCGAGTTGATCGTGCGGTCGAGCACAATTAACTTGCAGGTCTGGGCATCGACCCCCGTGGTCATCAGCTTGGAGGTGGTGGCGATGACCGGATAGGTTTCCTCCGGCGCAATAAAGTTATCCAGTTCCGCCTTGCCCACCGCGTTGTCGCCGGTGATGCGCACCACATAGCGCCAGTTTTCATGGACCAGGTCGCCATTCATGTTGGCAATGGCGTGGCGCATGCGTTCGGCGTGGTCAATATCCTCACAGAAGATAATCGTCTTTTGATAGCGACCACTCTGTTTGAGATACTCCGTGATGCGCCAGGCCACCACCTTGGTGCGTTCGTCGATCACCAGGGTGCGGTCAAAGTCACGCGCTTTGTAGAGCCCTTCCGGGATCGGCACCCCATAGCGGTCCAACTCATCACGCCGCGGTTGCCAGCCATCCACATCTTTGTCGAGGTCAATCCGAATCACCTTGTAGGGGGCGAGAAAGCCATCGGCAATCCCCTGTTTGAGCGAGTAGGTGTAGAGGGGGTCGCCAAAGTAATCACTGTTCGAGACCGTGGCCGTCTCTTTGGGCGTCGCGGTCAGCCCCAGTTGGGCCGCGCTGGTAAAATATTCGAGCACCTCGCGCCAGGCCGAGTCCGCGGCTGCGCTGCCCCGATGACATTCATCGACCACAATCAGGTCAAAAAAGTCGGGCGAAAAGTCGCGGTAGATATTCTGCCACTCTTCCGTGCCGGAGATGCCCTGGTAGAGCGCCAGATAGATCTCAAAGGACTTGTCGATCTGGCGGCCGGTGATTTTGGTCATCTTGTCGCCAAAGTGGCGAAAGTCGTTGGTCATGGTCTGGTCGGCCAGAATGTTGCGGTCGACCAGAAAGAGCACCCGTTTGACCTGGCGCGTGCGCCAGAGTCGCCAGATGATCTGAAAGGCAGTGTAGGTTTTGCCGGTGCCGGTCGCCATCACGAGCAAAATCCGCTTTTGGCCCTCGGCAACCGCCTTAACCGCGCGGTTGATCGCCACTATTTGATAGTAGCGCGGGGCGCGGCCACTGCGGTCAAAGAAGTAATCCTCCGCCACGGCGTCGGCCACGGCCGGTTGCAATTGACCCTGTTGCACATAGCGTTCCCACAATTGCGCCGGGCTAGGGAATTCAGCGAGCGTCAAGGCCCGTTCCACTGGGCCGCTGGCCGCGGTGCGGTCATGCTCCATAAAGCCGTCGCCGTTGGAGGTGTAGACAAAGGGCACATCCAGCAAGGTGGCATAGTCGAGCGCCTGGTCCATCCCCGCGCTTATCGTGTGGTTGTTATCTTTCGCCTCGACAATCGCCAACGGCACATTGGGCTTGTGATAGAGGATATAATCGGCGCGCTTACGCTGTTGACTGCGCACCGCCATGCGCCCGCGCACAATGATCCGCCCGTCGGTCAGGTAAAGCTCCTCGCGGATCTGGTTGGGCTGCCAGCCCGCCGCTTGGATCGCCGGGGTAATATAGCGCGTGCGGATCTCTTGTTCGGTCAACACTTGTTTGTCCATGGGCACTCTTTTTCCGAGGGTAAGCAAAACAACTATCAGTAGACCGCAACGCTCTCTGGCTTCGACAGGCTTAGCCAGAGAGCGTTGCGGTCTACTGATTATCAATGGTTAATCTTGAGGCAGTAACGCTTCCTTCTATACTGATGCGCTGCCTAAAGTAATTCATGTTACGCAACAGACGCGGTCAGCGGCACCCAAATCCGTTCTTGCGTAGCTGGTAGAACGGATTTGGGTGCGCTGAATCCGTTCAATCTGTTCCCAAAATCCGCTGACAGCGTGTTCCCTTACTCTCTGCGTAACCTGAGTGAAGTAGCACTTCTAGCTCTGGTAGAACTATTACTTAATGGCAACCGCTAATATAGTAATCGGCCTGAAGGAGGAAATCCTTCAAAAGTCGTAGAAGTCGCGCCGATCTTGCCACAACAGCCACAGTAAACAACAAAATTGTAAAGTCGATAGCATCAATTATAGCGAAAGGGGTGTGGTTTAGAAAAAGTTGGACTACTGCTGCCCACCCTATCCTCCTGTGTCCGGCAGCACCGCCGATGGCCTAGAGGGCTAGCGCCTCCCGCCCTACGGCAATTTTGGGCAGGGCAATTGCGCACGTATCATCAGATGGCTCACCGGGGATCGTCAGATCCTGGTTCCGTCGCGAGATCTGGCGATCCCGCGTGCGCGCCTAAAATTCACGCTAAAAGTAAACGGACGTACGCAATTTCCGGCGGCTGCGCTACGCGCAGCCGCCGGAAATTGCGTACGTCCAAGCTGAATCGCCACCATTTTTCTATCTGTACTCTGTATCCAGACCCTGTACGGGTGCTACGCTGGATGGTAAAGTAGCACGACGTAGAGTTTTTCTCTCGGAAAAATGTAAAGGTGATTAGCAATGGCCAACCAGCAACTCGCAACTTATTTGAATAATCATTTAGCCGCCTCGACGGCGATCATCGAGCTTTTAGCACAGCTACAGGCAACCCATGAGGGGAGTGACGTAGGCGACTTCTTCGCAACTTTGCATGCTGACATCCTAACCGAGCGCCACGAATTAGAAGCGCTGATGCAGCGACTGGCGATTAGCGAGAATACCCTACGCCAGCGCGCCACCTGGCTAGTGGAGAAGGTAACGCAACTCAAATTGCGGTTGGACAGCCCGACCGGCGAGGCATTGCGTTTACTCGAAGCACTTGAAGTGGTGGCCACCGGGCTAGAGGGCAAACGGTCGCTCTGGCAATCCTTGGCGGTGACGGCTGAAGCAGTGCCTGGGTTGCAGGGGATGGATTATAACGGGCTGATCGAACAGACCCAAGCGCAGCAACAGCGCGTAGGGCAATTGCGGCTGCAAGTCGCCAAAGCGGCGTTTGTCGATCAATCCTAATCCAGGGCCTAATCCAGGGTGAGGCAAATTTTGACGTTAGTTTAGCCACGGCGTGGCGGCAGAAGTAGGCCAGCCTTTTAAGGCTGGCCTAAGCGCCGAGGGTTAAAACCCTCGGCGCTTAGGCCGCCACGCCGTGACTGATATGAATGCTAAGTCCACCAGCACAAGCGCATCAAACTTGATCAGCGGGGACTACGACTGATGGCGGTGCCACAGATTGGCCAGCAGCATTGCTCACAATCACCCGTTTATTCTCCAAAAGCTGATCAAGCACATCGGCAACCCGATTAATCCCGATTACATTACTTAACACCACGGGCCTTTCAATCGATGGCGAGATAATGACCAAACGCCCAGAACGGCCAATGATATATTCAAAGAAATCGGTAATTTCCTTGCTGTAATGCAGCCCTTCCGTGGCATAACGATCAACATCCTGCATCAACCCTTTGTGGTGCACCAACTCATTATTCGTCACTTCCCAATAGCTAAAGCGCGTGCTGATAAACATCCCAATCAGCAGCAGCAAGTACACAATAAAAACGGTAAAATAGAAATCAGGGGTCGCTGCCAGTTGCAACGACTCGATAAAATCGCGCAAGGGTGCAATAATGTTATAGCGGCGATTGACTTCGACAAAGATCCACGCCAGCGCAATACAGACCAAAACCAGGGTTAAAGAGGCACTGCGCGGAAACTCAAAGGTTAAGATCATCAAATTGAGCGCGAAGACGACCAAGAATAAGGTGCCCCAGAGTTCCCAGCGTTCATTCATGACCGGATTCATTATGGTCCCAATTCCGGCGATCAACGCGACCAGGGCTGTGGGCCAGAAGAAGAGCATCTTGGGCCAGGAACGTAGTAAAAGTTGTTTGGGCAGATCGGCAACCGCTGGTTGTCGATTGATAACTTCACTCATGATTTTATCCTTTCGTATGCGAAACTTGTTTTTAGGACTTAGGCCGCTACCTCTGGCTTCGCGCCCGAAAGGCACCCGCTCAGCCGCCGGTAGCAGCCTAAGTCCTTGGTTTGGTTACGAGGCCGTGTGACTGGCCACTTTTGTTTCCTGCAACAACTGCTCCAGGCGGGCCAGCATGCTGGTAATTCGCGGCGACGTTGACTCAGTTACCGCAACGGTCGATTGCACTTGTTGTAACTGTTCCTCAATCTCCTCCAGCGAAATCGTGGTCATGGTGGCAGGGGTTAACGGTGAACTGAGCCATTCTTCTAACCCAATTTGGAGGGTTAACGCCAACGGTGGTGCCAACAGCAAGCCCAGCAGCCCAAAGGCATCTATCATGGCCATCATCACCAGAATCACCAGAATGACACCATATTGATTGTTTTGATAAAGGCGTGGTTCGACCAAGAATTCTAAAATCAAGAAGACAACCACCGTATAAACAATCGCGGCAATCGCGATAACCGTCCCATGTAGCAGCGCCACAAGCGCAATTAAGGCAATGGCGATGAAGGCACCGACGATGGGAATGAACCAGGCAAAAGCGCCAATCGTGGCCATGACAAAGGGATAGGGAAAGCCCATCAGCCAGAAGCCCAAGGTCAATATGGCACTCGCCAGCACACTCTGGCTGACTTCACTACGGATGTAGGCCCCCACATTACTTTCTAACTTACGCCATAGTTCACGCATCCGTTTTCGTTGCACAGGGGCCAAGAAGGAGAGCAACAGCCGCTCAAAATGCCATTCATCAGCCGTCCAGTAGATGCTAATGACAATGGCTAGAATGGCCTGGCCGACGAAATAAGCGAAGTTTTGTGTCAAGCCCAACAGGCGATTGACCAACCTGGGCGACTGGCTGTCACCGAGCAAAAATTCGCCGACCAGCTCCGTCGGCGGCAAGCGGTTGAACCAAGAGCCGGCTACATTCAGCTCGCGCTGGACCAAGCCATAGCCCCGCTCATAATAGTTGACAAATTCTTTGGCCAGCAGTTCAATTTCAGCACCCAGCGATAGCGCGATGATCAGCGCTAGACCGACCAAAATTAACGAAACATTTGTGTAAACAAATAACATCGCCAGCCAGCGCGGCCAACGGTGCCGGATTAAGTGATCAATCGGCGCCCGCAAGGCGGCGGCGATAATAATCGAAAAGAGAAAAAGCAAAACAATGCTATGCAGTTGCCACAAGATAAAGATCACAGCAAGGGTCACTAAGGTCGTGGTGATCGTTAGGGCGAGATCTTTCATCAGGCACTTTCCTTTTGCAGCAGATACCCTTGCAAATTAAGCGCCACCGTTTCAATCAGATCTTCCGCCTCTTCGACCTTGGCTGTCCCCGTATCGTTCCCCCGCTTGCGCACCTGTTTGCGCACATCCTGCGCCAGATCTTCTGCCTCTAAGCGCAAGACCGCAAACCGGTTGCGGACCGGGGTTTGCTCGGCAATGTTCGCATCAGCACTCTCTTCGACCGCGGCCACCGAAAAGAAGAGCCGTTGCATGAGGATTTGCAGAATGGCGGCCAGAGGAATCGCCAGAATGGCACCGACAATGCCAAACAGCAGGCCAAAGGCCGCGATGGCCAGAATCGTGACCAGGGGATGAACGCCAACCGAGCGGTCCATGACCTGGGGCACCAGCAGATGATTTTCCACACTTTGAATCACCACCAACGCGAGAACGACCCACAACGCTTTCTCCGGCGCAATCGCCAGGGTGAACAGAATGGCTGGTATCGCGCCTATTGTCGGCCCCAGCACGGGCACGGCCTCGGTAATCCCACTAATCAGCGCCAGCGTCAGCGCATGGGGCACCCCAATGATCAAAAAGGCAATCAGGGAAAGCGCGCCAATGATCAGACAGAGCAAGAACTGACCACGGAAATAGGCGCCGATCTTGTCTTCAATTTCGGTAATAAGGTTGCGCAGCCCCTCGCGCTTTTCCAGCCGGGTGCGCAAGAGCAAGCGCCGGATGATCATCTCGCCCTCGATCAACCAGTAATAGGCAATCAAGAAAACGCCGATCAACAAAAAGATGACCTTAGAGGTGTTGCCAACGGCCTCGCCTAACATACCAATCGGATCGACCGTTTCCGCGGTCGCGACGGCTGACATCTGGCGCATGGGCAAGGTTAAGTCACTCGGCAGGAAACCGCCCAGTGACTGCAAAATGCCATTCGGCGAAGTTTGTAGATAGCCCCGCAACGACGCATAATACGTGGGTAGCTCCTCAATTACCGCCACCAGTTGGGTGCCCACCGCCGGGCTAATCATCGAAAACAACCCTACCAGCGCCGAGATGCCCACTAAATAGATGGGAATGATCCCCAGTGCCACGGGCAGCTTGCGTCGTTGCAGCCAAAGCGCTAGCGGTTTCAACGCCGTGGCCAGGCTAAAGCCCACAAAAAAGAGAAACACAATCATGTAAAAGCGATAGAGCAGGAGAAAGCCAAGCCCAATCGCAACCGCCATGACGGTGGCCAACACCACGGCACGCGGCGTCCATTTAGGGGATAAGCGCTCAGGCCCGAGGAGGGTCGCCGGAGTGTTGCCATTTTCAAGCACCTTAACGCTATGCGGCATAAGATGACGATCTTTCTTCTATCATAGGCGGCCAGTTGACACCGCAGACGCGACCAAATCATTTGCCCATTGCTTAGCCCATTGGTGACAGGGAGACAGACAAGCGCAGTGAAGAGTAGGAATGTGCTTTGGGCAACAGCAAAGTGCTGGGGGCACTGGTGTTTAATCGCCTTGCGAAAAGTCAACTGGCCGGCAGTGAACCATCGCGCGTACGATCATAAGGCAGTCTACTGGGGATCAGCCTGGGTGAATATAAATATAGATATAGGCGAAAGGTACAATTGTAGGGTGCAATTGGACAGAGAAGTAGACCATAACACGCTGTGCCTAGCCAGTCCGTGACTGGCGGCAGGTCACCCACCATGCTGCGCAAGATTGCGCTCTACTGACTATCGTTGACCCACTTTGAAAATTCGCTATGGAAACGTGTAGTGAGCATCCCCTGATGCGAACGGGCACATAAGAACTGTGCTGCGCATCGGGAAACCGCGACGAGTACACGCGTCGGGTACGCCCGTGGACGCGCAAGTATGCGACGCGCCCTTGCGGGGGATGCGCCGTACACTGGTTCCGATTGCAAATTGATAATTGCTGAGTACTTGTGACCGATAATGCGCCGGGCATAGGTGACCTAGATGATATAGCGCGTGCGCTCACTTTATTAGGGCCACCCCAGTGGAGACTTGATTATCGATGCTTCACATCATTGCACATATTTCACTAATTTCATTTAAAGCATTTATCTGCTATGGTAGAGGTATGATCAAGTAAGGAAGAAAAGGAGAGCAAATGAATGACATTATGCAGAGACAGCTTCCGCCAACCGCAGATGATGCCGCGCGAGCGAGTACCTCCGGTCGGTTGCTAGCTCGCTACACCGCCACTGACCGCCCTTTGCGCATGCATGTAACGGATGCAGAGCAGGAGCAAGCGATAGAACTGCCGGCGGGAGCCGTTGCACTATTGGTGGATATTCTGGATACGATGGCATCTAGACGTGGCATCACCTTGATTTCAGAAAATGCTGAACTCACGACCGTGGAAGCCGCGGATCTGCTAAATGTTTCCCGCCCATTTCTCATCAAGTTACTTGAAGAAGGCCGCATCCCATATCGAAAAGTTGGCAAACATAGACGAATTCGGCAGGAAGATGTGATTGCCTATAAAACCACTATCGATCGGGAGCGAGAAGCCACTCTTGATGCGCTGGTAGCAGAGGCGTAGGAAATGCAGATGGGTTATATGGAATCTAATCCTTTTCCCAGATAGTGCGCTGCGCCCTTTTGGTATAGAGGCGCAGCGCACTATCTGTTTCTTTCTAATCAGCTCAACCTGTCGCCTGAGCTCTTCTGTGCGGCTGTACACAAAGTGCGCCTACGCCTCAAAAATCCGCCCTATGCGGTGGCACAATAATCAACCCAGAATCAGGTGTTGTCGCAACAGTGCGACGCGCCCCATCACCCATACGCCCCATGGGGCAAGAAACCCAGCAGCCGCTTCAAGCGCGGGTCAGCATCCTGGTAAACATGTTCGGGCATCTGGTAGTTCATAAAGGGATAATACTTGTGGCCGATGATGCGCCGGGCGTAGGTAACCTGGGTAATGTAACGCGTACGCTCACTTTTGTTAGGGCCACCACGATGCCAAACTTGATTGTTGAAGAGGACCACGCTGCCGGCACCGCCACAGTTATAGCGCACCTGGCTCTCCCACTGGGTGCCTTCGATCACCGGGGGACATGGCGCGCCGAAGAGATGGGAACCGGGGATCACTTCGGTGCCGCCATTGGCTGGCTCGGTGACATCGGTGAGGTAGTAGTTGGCGGTGAAGAAGAGCACAGGCAGTCGCACATTTTTGGGCGGTTCACCTTCGGTCACCAGGTAGTGGGGGGCGTCATCCTGGTGCCAGGTGTCGATGCCAAAGCCGGTGGGCGTTTTGAAGGAGTTGTTGTGGATCACATGGCAGTTGGGCGCGATCAGTGCTTCGGCCAGGCTGACAATCGGCTCCAGATCAAACAGGCGGACGTTGGCCGGGCTGGTCTCAAAGAGGCGATGGGCCAGGATCAACTTGCTGTTGCTGGCATTGTGGCCATTCGGGTTGTGTTCCAGCGCCCAGTCGAGATCGGCGCGCAATTCGGCGCACAAATCCGGTGGCAGCACATTTTCCAGAAAGAGATAGCCATCTTGGTGAAACTGTTCGACCCAGCTTTCGATCTGTTCCGGGCTGGCCGTTTGGCCGGCGAGATAGGTGGACATGGGATTGGTTCCTTTATAGATTGATCAGTACTCGTTCCACGCTCCGCGTGGAATGCGGTTTGAGACGCACCGCGTCTCGGGACGCAGAGCGTCCCACAGGGGTTCCCACGCTCAGCGTGGGAACCAGCCTTGCTTAACCAAAGAAAGGCGAAAACCATTGGATCGGCAGTTCCAGGCCGAAGCCGGGGGCGTCGTTGGGGGTTAACCAGCCATCCAGGGGGGTGGCCTGGCCGGGGAGCTGCCACCCTTCGGACAGGGGGACACCGGGGGCGGTGCCGACAAAACATTCGAGCCAGGGCACGGCGGGGGTGGCGATGCTAAAGTGTTGGCCATAGGCGCTGTTGCCGCCGCCATGCAAAATCACACTGACGCCACCCGCATCGGCCGCGGCGGCGATCTTCTGACAGGTGGAGACGCCACCACACCACTGAATGTCGGGCTGCAAAATATCGGTGACCTTGTGCGCGACGGCCCACTGAAAGGGCACATGGGTATACCAATGTTCGCCGGTGGCTAGCGTTTGCCAGGGCAGCCGTTGCCGTAACGCCACGTGCGCATCGAGATCCTCGGGCATCAGGCACTCTTCCAGCCACTTCAGCCGATAGGGGCGCAGGGTTTCGGCCAGCCGCACGGTGTACTCCACATCAAAGGCCATCCAACAGTCGAGCATCAGCTCACAGTCGTCGCCGATCTGCTCGCGCGTTTTGGCCACAAACGCCTCATTTTTGCGGATGCCCTCCCAGCCATCCGCCGGGCCATAGGGGCAGGCCAGTTTGAAGCCGCGAAAGCCCAACTCTTGATACCAGTCCACATCATTGCCGGTGGCGTAACAGAAGATGCGCTCCTTCTGTTTGCCGCCCAGCAGTTGATAGACCGGTTGCCCCAACAATTTACCGCGCAGATCCCACAGGGCCAGATCGACCGCGCTGACCGCATAGGCGGCCAAACCCGTCGAGCCATAGGGTTTGGTCATGCGGAACATCATGTCGGCGATCTTTTCGGTGGCAAAACAATCCTCCCCCACCAGTTGCGGGGCCAGATGATCTTCGATCACTGCGGCGACGGCGCGGCCATGCGAGGTCATGCCATAGCCAGTCGTGCCATCTTCGGCGGTGACCTGGCACCAGACGCTCTCCCACTTGGGCAGCCACAGTTCGCGGTGGCGCTTGACTTTGGGGTAGCGCGACATCGGGTTGGCGACTTCGCTCTCCACCCACCACGAGGGGCGGCGCGCCTTGGTCTTGCTCTCATGCGGCGGCGGGGTGAGCCGCGACGTGCGAATCTCGGTAATTTTCATTGCGCGTGCAATTCCTTTCTCATGTGCTCGTAACTACGCTCCGCGTAGTTATGCCGTTGGGACGCTCCGCGTCCAGGGGACGCGGAGCGTCCTACCTGCATTCCAACCGAGACGGTTGGAACGAGCATTTGTTTATACCGGCAACTCATCAAAAAAGGTCAAATCAGCCCCAAAGTTCTCCATCGCCAGCACTTCATCTCCACGCAGGCACACCCGAATGTCACGGGTGCGATGCTGCAGGGTGATCGTCTCCTCTACCAGCGGGAAGTCGATCCGCACGGGGCGGTTGATCGGCGGTTGGGGGATGCAGAGATAGCCGTTCGTAAAATAATACGCTGTAATCAAGTCATCACAGCGCACCATCTCTGGTAAGACCCACCCTGGCAAGCGCACAAAGAGCGGCCCCGGCTGTTTGATCCGAATGCGCAGCCCCTCGTGGGTATAAGGCGACTCAACCACAATGTGGGCGGTTTCGTGGTCAAAGAGCAGGTTTACCCAGTGGCCGGCCGCGTCAAAACGGGTAATTTCTCGATAGACTTCGCAGAGCGAGGCGACCGCGCCGCCGACAATGTCCATGTTAAAGCTGACATGATCAGCGCCCACCGGTTCATGGCCATAGGGGGCAGGAAACCCAAAGGCACCAAGATGACGGGCGGCCACAGCGCGCTTACCATCTTCGTTGGCAGGATTGGGTGGGTCAACGATAAAGCTGGTATCGCGCAATTGCGCCGGCAGCAGATGGGTGCGCACGATGCGTTCGGCGTCGCCATAGTATTGGGGATAGCCCCAGCGCCCCAGGATCAGTGCGGTTTCGACAATGTCGCCGGTGTTGTTGCATTCGCCCTTGTCGGGGTCAGCGTCGTCGCCACTCATTTCGATTACCCAGCCCAACTGGTCGCGGATCTGCCAGAGGCCGTTGTCGTAGAAGGCGCGCACCCGTTCGATCAACCCGGCGTCACGGGTCAATTCGGCCAACTGGGCCAGGGAGGACATGACACAGGTGGTCGAGTGGGTGTGGGTGCCAAAGGTCTCGCGGTTGTAGTCACCGCTGGGTAGGAAGAACTCGTTGATCAACTTTTCCTTGAGCAGCAGCGCCAGTTGTAAAGCCGGCGCATAACCGGTCACCCGGTAGAATTTGACCAGCGGCCCCAGTGCCCGCGCCAGCCCGACGATAAAGGTCGAGTCGATCAGCTTCAGCCCTAACTCCGCCTCGATACGTTGGCGGTTCCACCCTGTTGCTGGATCCCAGAGGTGAAGAATCTGGTTGATGCTACTTTCGGCAATGGCGCGGGCCGCGGTCGAGTGGCGAAAGTGGGTCAGCGCGTAGAGCGCATGGAAACCTTCGCGCACATTGTGGGTCATGAAGTTGACCAATGGCCCGTCGATGGTTTGGCGGTTGAGCGGCAAGGGCAGCGATCCGCTGTAGGCATAGAGCGCGGCGACCAGCTGCTTTTCCACCGCATCTTCATCGAGCGTGATGCCAAGCACATCTTCGGCGTTGAGCAGCGCGTTGAGATGGCGGCCCGGCACATGCGCTTCCGAGTGCGCCCAGCTAAAGCTCAACCTGGCCGCCGGTCGCACGCGCGAGCCAAAGAAGGGGATGTTGTTGTCATCGGCGTTGAAGACATTTTGCATCGTCTGGCACCCCAGGCGAATCGCCGCGGGGATATCGGTGGTGTTGACGTTGTTTAGTTTAGGCATAGGATATCTAAGTTTGATTAGGGAAAGATTGCTAAAAAAATTGTATACGAAGGAGCAGATTGCCGCAACCCGATTTTTTATGCCACCTTATAGAGATGACACTTAAACATGGACCATCTCACCCTATCGAGTTCTGCGGTAGATTGTGCCATGTTTAAATAATGTGTCTATTATTTGCGTAAGTTCAAACACACACGCTTTGGACAAAGCAGCGTATAGTGGTGCTGAAGGAAAATATCCTCGCGCTGGGACGATCTGCCTGATGTCGTACAAATTTCAAACCACTTAATCTGGAGGAGCCTATGAAAATCAACGCTGTTGTTTTCTTCCTGTTCTCTTGCTTGATCCTGCTGGCCGGGTGTATTGTGCAGCCGGTGGCCCCGGTTGAATCCAGTGGGGCAGCAGCACCCGTCGATGCAACCGCCGGAGAAGCGACCCCCGAATTACTGCCCAGCGAACCGCCCCCTTTTAGCACCACCGGCTGGAAGACTGATTTCACCAGACGTAGCATTGATTGGGAAGAAGTACTATCGGGCGGTCCCCCCAAGGATGGCATCCCGGCAATTGACGAACCAACCTTTGAAAGCATTGAAGCCGCCGGTGAACGCCTCGCCGAACAGTCACCGGTGCTCTTTTTTGCCCATGGGGGCGTAACACGCGCCTATCCGCTGGAAATTCTCATCTGGCATGAGATTGTCAACGATGTGGTGGATGGGCAACCGGTGACGGTTACCTTTTGCCCCTTGTGTAATGCCAGCATTGTCTTTGACCGCCGGGTCGGCGACCGCACACTCGACTTTGGCACGACCGGCAAACTGCGCAAGAGCGATCTCATCATGTACGATCGACAAACGGAAACTTGGTGGCAGCAAGCAGTGGGCGAGGCGATTGCCGGCGAACTGACCGGCACGCGCCTGAACTTCCTGCCCAGCCAGATCATGAGTTTTGGTGATTTTGCGGCGGCATTTCCTGCCGGTGAAGTGTTGGCCATTCCGGCAGCCTTCAGCCGTTCCTATGGGAGAAACCCGTATGAAGGCTATGATAGTACGGCGCGCCCCTTTCTTTATGATGGGGTGTTAGATGCGCGGTTGCCGGCGACAGAACGGGTAGTCGGCGTCAGTCTTAATGAGAGCACCAAAGCCTACGCCTTTTCTGAGCTGGCCAAACAAGAGGTTGTCAACGATGAGCTGGCCACTACCCCCATCGTGATCTTTTTTAAGAAGGGGGTGAGCAGCGCCTTGGATACCGCCATCATCAACCAAGGGCGTGATGTGGGAAGCACAGTGGTTTTCGACCGCCAGGTGGAGAACCAGGTGTTGACTTTTCAAGCAACGGCAGAGGGCACTTTCAACGATACAGAGACGGGCAGCACTTGGAATATGATTGGCGAAGCGATTGCCGGGCCCCTAGTGGGCAAACAGCTTACGCAAGTCGTTGCCTTTGATCACTTCTGGTTTGCCTGGCAGGCATTTTACCCAGAGACAGAAATTTTTATGGTTGACCCGCAATAGCGATAGGCGTGCAAATTTATTTACAATCATTTATACGCACGGACAGCACAACCAGTAACTCTCGTCCCCTGAAAAGTCTTACCTCTTGAGGCTCATTGGTACGAAAGTGAACCTACGCGATTTTTACGCCAGATCAGCCACAATTTCCTGTAGCAGCTCTATGGTCAACATGCCGACCCAGATTGTAAAAATTTCCCCATCGCGGTCAATGAAGACACTGGTAGGCATGCCACGCACTTCATACAGATTGCGCAATTCGCCGTTCGTGTCGCGTACAACCGGCACTGTCATCTGGAATTCTTCCGCAAAAGGTTGAATCTGTTCTATCGTCTCCTGTACATTAATCGCCAGCACCACCACATCTGGATTGGTTGCGGCCAGGCTGACGATCTCCGGCATCTCCAGCCGACAGGGTCCGCACCAGGTTGCCCAAAAGTTCAGTAGCACTGGTTGACCACGCAAATCGTGTAAACTAAGGTGACGGCCATCAGCTAACACGAGACGAAAATTTGGCGCAACGTTGCCCTTCTGCAAACCAACATTGTTAGCTTCAGCCTGGTTAATTTCTACCGATGGGAATCCCCGGCCTACACCGACCGGAAGGGCAGCGAGGGTGATGGGCGGCGATTCGGTTAGCGCTGGACTTGGCGCTGACTCCGTTCCACAGGCGCTGAGAAGGAAGATTAACACCAACCGGGTCACCGCGATAAAACCACCTGTTTGCCAAATCAAATGCCATCGGGAATTAATCAGTGTGCGATATTGAACGATCACTGTAACCTCATTTCAGGATAGCCTGCCATGCGAGCAAGACCACGTACAATCCGAATCCATCCAAACATACCCAGTAATGTTTTTGCGATATCACTCCACCACTTAGTGGAGTGATACCATGCGCGCTTGGGCGTCAGTTTTAGCGCCGGGTGGGTGCCTTGTATTGGACCGATCCTGAGCAGCATCCTCTTTCTCGCTGGTGATACTGCCACGGCGAACCAAGGGGCACTGAGGTATGGGCATTTCGCTTTTGTACAGCCTTATAGATAACACAATCAAACCTGGCACAATCGTGTACTGCGCATCCCCTGATGCGCAGCCCGCTTTGTGTCAACTCTATTTGCTTTGTCTATTAGCATAGCGGAAAAGGCCAAATCGGTGCGTAAGAGCACCTACATCGGCCAAGCCGGAAGTGCGGCTTTTGCTAGAAGCCATACGATTTGACCCGTTACAACCGTGCGCGTCCTTGGCCCCTAGGCCGGTATGAACATCACCGGCGTGACGGGGATCAGCGCGGTGCAGAAGGCCGGGGAGTCGTGGATTGACCTGATCGCCAGCGCTGAAAAAGACGACTGACGACCGCTAACTGACAACTGCGGTGGTCGGTTGTCAATTAGCGGTTGTCAGTTCGATCTGCACAATAGACGGTGAAATTTACGCGCGTAAAAGCACATTGCGCGTTTTGCCGAAGTCATGTATAATAACTTCCAAAGCGTTCCCCGCTCACTGTTTCTACGAAATTCCGCCACATCAACAAGCTTGCTCATTGTGCAAATCGGTAGCTGCATTCGCTGGTCGAGGTATGCTGCTCATTGGCTACCTGTTGCGTGCTGAGCCCAAAACCATAACCGCATAGTTGGAGAGAAAAATAGACGATGAATGTCGGTTATCTGCTCAGACGGTTCGGTGTATTCCTAATTATTATCTGGTTGGCATCGACCTTGAGTTTTCTCTTACCCCGGCTCGCCCCCGTCAACCCAATCCGCGAAAAGCTGCTGCAGGCCGTCTCTTTTGGTGGCGCGGGCAAGACGGATATGGAGGCGGTGGTCAAAAACTACGAGGCCAAATTTGGGCTGGATCAGCCCCTCTGGCGCCAATATGTCAACTATATGTTTGACATGGTGCGCCTGGATTTTGGCATCTCAATTGCCAACTTCCCCAGCAAAGTGATCGACATTATCCTGCGTGCGCTGCCGTGGACGATTGGGCTGCTGCTGATCTCGACACTCTTTGCCTTTGTCATCGGCACCTTATTGGGCGCGCTGGCGGCTTGGCCGCAGACGCCGCTCATCGTCAACCTACTCTTGTCGCCGTTGATCGCCCTGTCGTCGATCCCCTTTTACATCCTAGGCTTGATCCTCGTTTATCTGCTCGCCTTTACCCTCAAGTGGTTCCCACTGAGCGGCGGCTATAATCAGATGACGATCCCCAGCCTCGACTGGGCCTTTATCATGGATGTAGCCCATCACTCGGTGTTGCCAGCCTTTTCGATTATTCTGGCCTCGCTTGGCTCATGGGCGATTGGCATGCGCGGCATGATGATCTCCGGGCTGGGCGAGGATTATATTACCTTTGCGGAAGCCAAGGGGCTAAAGGACAAGGAGATCTTTTACCGCTACGCCCTGCGCAACGCCTTGCTGCCGCAGACCACATCGCTGGCGCTTTCATTGGGCTACATTGTTTCGGGCGCAGTGCTGGTCGAGGTGGTCTTTGGTTATCCGGGCGTCGGCACCGTGCTCTACCAGGCGATTCGCCTGTTCGACTATTTTGTCATCTATGGCGTGGTGATGATGTTGATTCTGGCGATTGCGCTGGCCACGCTGATTATCGATCTGCTCTATCCATTGTTAGACCCACGTATCACTTATCAGGGGCGCTGATGAACCTATTTGCTTCGCTCCGCCAACACCCGTTGCTCTGGTGGGGGTTGGCGATTATGATTGTCTTAACGCTTTTTGGACCGGTGATGGGGCGTTTTGTCGATATCAAGGGGGCGCGGTTAGGCTCTGCCATGCCAGATGAAAAACCTTCGGCAGAATACCCTTTGGGCACAGACACCTATGGCCGCGAGATCCTGCCGGTGATGGTGGCCGGCACGCCGTTGACCCTGCGCATTGGGCTGATCGCCGGGGCGATTGGGCTGGGCATCGGAATTGTCTTTGGTTTTATGGCCGGCTACTTTGGTGGCTGGGTCGATACCTTGATCAAAGGCGCGGCCGATGTCTTGTTGACGGTGCCCGGCTTGCTCTTTTTGGTGGTGATCGCCACCACCTTGCGCGGCGCGGTCAGTGTCAACATGATGGCGCTGGTGGTCGCCTCGCTGGCGTGGATGTGGCCGACGCGCACAATCCGTGCCCAGGTGCTTACCCTGCGCGAACGGCAGTTTGTGATGGTCGCCCGCCTCAATGGCATGGGCGGCTTTGAGATCATCGTCCGCGAGCTGATCCCCAACCTGTTGCCCTATCTCGCCGCCAGTTTTGTCAGCGCAGTCGGCTCGGCGATTCTGGCGACGATTGGCCTGGAAGCCCTCGGGCTGGGACCACAGAATGAGCCCACCTTGGGCATGACCATCTACTGGGCGCTCTACTCCACCGCGATCCTGCGGGGGCTCTGGTGGTGGTGGGGACCGCCCATTCTGGTGATCATCCTCACCTTCATGGGGCTCTTCCTGATCTCGTTGGGGCTGGATCAGATTGCCAATCCCAAGTTGCGGAAAGCGGTGTGATGCGTAAAACGTGAAACGTAAAGTGCATCTGCCGAACCGTTTCACGTTTCACCCCTTACGTTTTACGTTTTACGCATCACGCATCACCCTTTAGAAATACCACACTGGTAAAGCAAACTATGTCGGAAGCAGTATTGCGGGTTAAGGATTTACGCGTTCACTATCACACAGCGCGCGGGCCGGTGAAGGCGGTGGATGGCGTCAGCTTTGAATTGGCGGCGGGGACGCGGCTGGGCCTGGTGGGCGAGTCGGGTTCGGGCAAGTCGACGATGGCGCTGGCGCTGATGCGCATGATCAAGCCGCCGGGCCACATCGAAGGGGGCGAACTCTGGTTGGGCAACCGCGATCTCGCCCAATTGTCACCGGAAGCGATGCGCCAGGCCCGGCTGAGTGAGATCAGCATGATCCCCCAAGGCGCGATGAATTCGCTCAACCCGGTGGTGCGCATTCGCCGCCAGATGGTTGACGCCATGCGCGCCCACGATGTGCAGTTGACGAGCCGCGAAGAAGGGTTACGCATCGCCCAGGTATTGGAATGGGTCGATCTGGAGCCGGCAGTCGCCAACATGTTCCCCCACGAGTTGAGTGGCGGCATGAAGCAGCGCGTCTGTATCGCGATTGCGATCCTGTTGCGCCCCAAGGTGATCATCGCCGACGAGCCGACGAGCGCGCTCGATGTGGTGGTGCAGCGTCAGGTGATGGAGACGATCCGCCGGGTGCAACACGAGTTGGGTGCGGCGGTGATCCTGATCGGCCACGACATGGGGCTGATGGTCCAATTTGTCGACCGTATGGTGGTGATGTATGCGGGCAAGGTGGCCGAAATGGGCACCGTGCGCGAACTTTTTACCACCCCGCAGCACCCCTATTCCCAAATGTTAATCAGCAGCTTGCCGCAACTGGCGCACAAAGGCGAATTGCAGGGCATCCCCGGCGTCGCGCCATCGCTCTTGAATCCCCCCGGCGGCTGTGTCTTCCACCCCCGCTGCCCCCAAGTGATGGACAAATGCAAAACGATCGCGCCCGTGCTGGTCAACGCCCCCGGCACCCAGCGCGTGGCCTGTCATCTGTATGAGGGAGCAGTAAATCAGGAAATCGGTACATCGGTAAATCAGTAGATGCTCACCGATGTACCGATTTCCTGATTTACCGATTTACCTAAATCCTAAAGGACCAGCCATGGCTCCGTTCCTCGAATTACGGAATGTCTCTAAAATTTTTGGCGGTGGACTTTTCCACAAAAAGCGTACGGTCGCGCTCGATAACTTTTCGTTGACGGTTGATACCGCGCAGCCGACGGTGCGCGCAATAGCCGGCGAAAGTGGCAGCGGCAAGTCGACGCTGGCCTTGATCCTGTTGGGTTTTCTCGCCCCCAGCAGTGGCGAAGTCCTGTACCAGGGCAAGCCGATGGCGCTCCTGACGCGGGCCGAGCACATGCAGTTTCGCCGTGAAGTGCAAGCGGTCTTTCAAGATCCCTTTTCGGTCTACAATCCGTTTTACCCGATTGATCATGTGTTGACTGTGCCGATTGCCAAGTTCAAGCTGGCTAATTCCAAAAAGGCGGCCCGCGATTTGATCGAAGAGGCGTTGGCGGGGGTGGGGCTACGCGCCGAAGAGACCTTGGGGCGCTTTCCCCACCAGCTCAGCGGTGGCCAACGGCAGCGGATTATGGTGGCGCGCGCGCTGCTCACCAAACCCAAGCTGATCATCGCCGATGAGCCGGTCTCGATGGTTGATGCCTCGCTGCGCGCCACAATTTTGGAAAGTCTGCGCGCGCTCAACCGCGACTTTGGCATCACCATTCTCTACATCACCCACGATCTGACCACCGCTTACCACATCAGCAACGACATCTTTGTGCTCTACAAGGGGTCGGTGGCGGAGCAGGGCACGGTTGACCGGGTGATCAAAGATCCAAAACATCCCTACACCCAACTGCTGGTCAATTCGATCCCCTGGCCCGATCTCAACCGCACGTGGGGTGATGCCGAGTTAAAAACAGGAAAAACCAATGGCAAAGTTAGCAGCCAAGGGGGCTGTAAATTTGCCGACCGTTGCCCCCAGGTCATGAGCCACTGTACAACCCAGCCGCCCACGCTCTATCCGATCGAAGAAGATCGTGTGGCGGCGTGTTATTTATATCAGCCGTAGAACCCCTCCCTAACCCTCCCCTGCGAAGGGAGAGAACCTGGCGACCTTCCCAGCTTACCTGAACAGCAAGGTCGTCTGGATTCCCCTGTAAGATCCCCTCCCCAAACTGGGGAGGGTTAGGGTGGGGTAGCTTGCTATATATCAAAAGTAATATTCACCAGGAGAACATGTTATGACAACAAAGAAGTATGCGCTTGGCTGGCGCGTGATGCTCATGAGTATCATCGCCGCGCTCTTATTAACCGCCTGCCCCTCGTCGACCCCGGCCCCGGCCGAGGGTGGCGATACCGCAGCCGCACCCGCCGAAGCCGCCGCACCGGCCGCCGATGCACCAGAGATTGCTGAAGTTGCCCGTGAGAAGACGCTGGTGGTGATGGCCGGTGGTCCCAACCAGTATGCCCAGTTTGACAACCAGAATCCCTTTATTCCCGGCTCGGATCAGGCTTTTCACACCGGCACCCTGCCCGCAATGTACGAACCGCTGATCATGTTCAACGTGCTCACCGGTGAATATGAGAACTGGCTGGCCGAAAGCTGGGAATACAACGCCGAGTACACCGAGATCACCCTGAAGTTGCGCCCCGGCATCAAGTGGGATGATGGCGAAGCGCTCGACGCCGATGATGTGGTCTACACCTTCAACATGAACCGCGATAATGCCGACTCGATGGTCCACTTGGCCGACCTGCCTACCTTCTTGCAGGAAGCGGTCAAAGTTGATGACCTGACCGTCAAGTTGGTGCTCAAGAGCCCCAGCCCCTCTTTCTGGGCCACGACCTTGACCACCAACCACGGCCCGATCGTGGTGCCAGAGCACATCTGGAAAGATCAGAATCCGCTCGAATTTACCAACCATGACATCGCCAATGGGCTGCCCGTCGGCTCCGGCCCCTTCAAGTTAGTTTTTGCCTCGCCGCAACAGAAGATCTATGACCGCCGTGATGATTGGTGGGCAGTCGAGACGGGCTTCAAAACTTTGCCCAATGTCGAACGCATTATCTACCTCCCGTCCCAGGATGAAAGCCAGGCTGCGCAGTTGATGATCAACGGCGAACTGGACATGGGGCCGATTATGCAGGTCTCGACCTTGAAGAGTGTGTTGGAGCAGAATCCCAAAGTCACCATGTTTACCGGCCAAGAGCCACCCTATGGGTACCTTGACTGGTGTCCGATTGACCTCAATCTCAATGCCAGCGCCGCGCCCTATGATGACAAGGATATCCGCTGGGCGATCAGCTATGCGCTGGATCGTGAAAAGCTGGTGGCGATTGCCGAAGCGGGGGCCGGCGTGCCCGCACTGCATCAATTCACCCCCTATGGCTGGTTTGCCCCCTTTGAGGAGCGCTTGCAAGCTGAGGTCTTCTCCAAATACACCTATGACACCGCCCCGCATCTGGACAAAGTCGATGAGATTATGACTGGCAAGGGCTGGGAGAAGAATGGTGACGGCTTCTGGGCCAAAGATGGCGCCACTTTCGATATGAACATCTATATCCCCGACTGGCTGAAGGCGTATGGCCCACCGTTGGCGCAACAGCTTCAGGATGCCGGCTTTAATGCGTCCTTTGACAACTCGCCTGGCCTGGGCACCGCCGTGCAGACTGGCGAGCAGTTGGAATCCTTTGGCTGCAAAGGGCCAAGCGGCGTCTTGGGCATGGACCCCTACTTCATGCTCTCGATCTATGGTGCGCAATACTTCCGCCCCACCGGCGAACCAGCCCCGACCTGGTGGGCCACTTCCCGCTGGCAAAACGCCGAGTACGATGCCCTGGTCGAACAGATCGCCCCGCTCGAAGTTGATTCGCCCGAGGCGATGGAACTCTTCCTTCAGGCCATGGACATCTGGGTGAGCGAAATGCCCGACATCTACGTCGGCCAGCTGATCATCCGCTACCCCATGAGCACCCAATACTGGACCAACTGGCCGCTGGAAGCCAATCCATACGGCTTCCCCCATTCGTGGCAACATGACTTTATGTTGAGCTTTATCAACCTACAGCCGGCAGAATAACGCCGAGGGCTAAAGGGTAGCAGATGTAAAAGAAAAGGGGGATGGCACTAGCTGCCATCCCCCTTTTCTTTGTGCTCGTATAACTGATGGAGTATGGGAGATTATTTTGCCACAGGGAACACAGAGCACACAGAGGCCACAGAGAAGATCGCGTTGTTTTTAGCGCTATGCACCTAGCGTCTCTATTCCTCTGTGTTCTCCGTGCGCTCTGTGCTCTCTGTGTTTTCTATGCTCCCCATCCTCCCCATATTCCGTACCACTTCACTCTCCACATTGACACACAATTGTAAGGAATTTTCTACCTTGACCGTTTTATCATAAATTTCCTTACATAGCCCACTCGTTACATTTTCATTTCGACTGCCGCCGGTGCCTAGGCGCGGACACCATTGCCCCCTGCATTTCTCCAGCGGCAGTCACTTTTACAGGCAACCTGCGCGCATTGCCAACACCAAAAGGAAGAGCACCTATGCAATGGAAATTACTTCTCGCCCTGAGCACCCTCGGCTTAGTGTCAGGATTCATGGCGGTCTTTGGCCGGTGGGCGGCAACGGCACCATATCCCTACGCCATCGGCTTTATGATCTGCACCTTTGCCCTGGCGAAAAAGGTGGAAACCAGCCATGCCCAGCATGGGCTTGTGTTAGGCTTGTTAATCGGTGCGGTGGAAGCACTGGTAGGGCAACTTTTTGTCAACACCTATCTGGCGAATAACCTCGATCAAGCCGAAGCTTACATGTGGTCCTTTGGCCTCTTTTTTGTGCTGGTTGGCCTGATCAGCGGGGTGAGTTATGGGACCGTGCTTGGCTTGTCCGGCTGGGTGATCGGGCGGGTGCGTGGGACGCGGCGGGTAGAGATCAGCGCGGCGTAGGCAGGTGACTTGTATAGCGGCTAGACGGTCGAAGTCGTCAGCGGCTGGGGCAGCAGTTGATAACCCAGGGCACGCATGATCGCGTTGATATTATCCAAACGGGGGTTGCCATTGGCGGACAAGGCCTTTTGCAACCCTTGCCGGGTCATGCCCACTTCTTCAGCCAGGGTAGAAATCCCTTTCGCACGGGCAATGATGCGCAGTGCAGAGAGTAAGGCCGCAGCATCACCATCAGCGGCATAATCGGCAAAGATCTCGCGGAGAAAGGCTTCGATCTCGTCAGGATGTTGAGTAAAATAGGCAACGCTGACTTCTTCAAGAGTCCGGTAGTTAGACATGGGTTTTGTACTCCTGCCAATATCCCTGGGCTTGCTCGATATCGCGGTTTTGGCTATCTTTGTCGCCGCCACAGAGCAAGATCACAAGGGTATCGCCATCTTCACCAAAGTAGATCCGATAACCTGGGCCGAAAAAGAGGCGCAATTCATTAACACCTTCACCGACTGGTTTATAGTCGCCATAATGGCCACTTTCCACGCGTAACAATCGCTGCAGAATACGCCGGCGTGTGGTCCGATCACGCAGGCTGTTTAGCCAGTTCGTAAAAGGTTCGTTGTCGGCCGAATCGCGATAGATGATAACCGTTTTGGCTTGTTGCGCGCTCGCCATTCACGATCCCTTTATTTCGTTAAATAGTATAGCAGTGCAAACTATAGTTTGCAAGCACTAATTTTGGTTTCACGTGCCATCCGCACCATTTGGAGAGGGCGCGCCCATGCCCCGCATCGAGTCAGCTTGCAGCACGCTGCTCACTGGGCGGACGCAGAGCGTCCCGGGGGCATGACGACGCTGAGCGTTGTCACGAGCAAAAATAGGTGGGGCTGCACCGGCCCGGCCGCAAAGCGGATTCGGGTAGGGTGCAGCCCCGGTTTACTATTTGCCCGGCCCTTGATAGACCATCGCGCCCCTTGCCGTCTTGCCCGGTAAGGGTAACGATGATGGCCATTGGCGCGGCCAGGAACTGGTCGCACCGGCGATCATTCCGCGCTGCGTAAGCCGTAACCGACGCAGATTTCTGGCCCAACTACCCGGAGGTACCTGGGGTGAACGCCGTGGGGCAGCACCCAACACCAACCGAAAACCGTTGTTGTCGTTGAAGTTGTTATCCGCGTGATTGTGGTCACGGGCGGGCGCACGCTATCAACCGGCCCCCGCAAAACAGCCCAATCCTCATTGCTGAAGAAAAGACTGGAATTGCAAAAATATTTCGCCCGCCTCCGGCGGTAAAGAAGGGAGCCGCGGCAGGCGACATGACTGCTACTGGTCATTTCTTACAAAACAGAGATCAGAGAAAAACCAGAGATCAGAAGATCAACCGCCGGGGGCAGCACCCAACACCAACCGAAAACCGCCGTCGACGTTGAAGTAGTCGACCGCGCGAGGGTTGTCACGGGCGGGCGCACGCATGTTCTGATCCCTGCTACCGTAATATCCCCCGCGCAGCACAAACAGATCTCGATCCTCTGCCTCAAACCGCTCCCGCTCACTGCGCCCTTGATCATCGCTGGGATAAGGATAGTCCAGATAGCGGCTTCTTGTCCATTCGTAGATATTACCGCTCAACTCTTCGACCCCTTCGGGCGTCGCACCAGCAGGAAAACAGCCGACCGCACTGATTGTACCAATGCCGGTTGCTTTATAGTTGGCGCGGTTGGGGTCTACCGCCTCGTCGCCCCACGGATAGTGCCGCCCACCAGCACCGCGTGCAGCCAGTTCCCACTCCGCTTCACTGGGCAACATGATCTGCCAACCCTGGTGCAATTTCTCGGCCAGTGACGACGGGGTCTGCACCCACGTACGTAACGTTTTAGTCAACCAAGCGCAGTAGCGAGTCGCCTCATGCCAAGTTACCCAGCGCACCGGATGATTGTCGGGATCAGCTAAACTATCACTATCCTTTGGCTGCTCGCCGGTGGCCTCGACAAAGGCACGAAACTGCGCAACGGTGACCGGGTAGCGCGCAATGTAGAAGTGGGGCAAGGTGACCAAGTGTGCTTCCTCGCCTTCACCCATCGTGAAAGTGCCGGCAGCCATTTCAACGAAGCCGAGCATGGGATCGTTGGGGAGATACCAGGCAGCTTTGTTAAAACGGGGATCGCCCAATCCGGCCAGGGTGCGGCCGGCCAAGGCGCGTTCCGGTGGTTCAAAGTCAGCCGAACGCATGAGATAAAGCAATCCTTCGCGGACACGCTGCAAGCTCTGTTGCTCAGTGGGATCCAATTCATCCAGCGGCACCGCTTCAAGCAACGCTTGCCCACCTAGTTGGGCACCCCACGCATCGGCATGGGTAAAGACTGGCGCAGTTGGCACGACTCGACAGATCGTATTCACCAGTGACCAAACTAAGGAGACATGGCCTCGACCGGCCTTGGCGGCCGCCAACAGCACAATCTCGCGCCACCGCTCCGGTTCATCGCGCAACAGCGTGCCGATCGCTTTGGGATATTTTACACGGGGACTGGTCAGATAACAGGCCGCCAGATACTCTTGAAAGGTCCGATGGGGAAAACGATAGAGCGTATTACCTTCGGGCAGCAATAAACCGGCCCGTTGGCTGAGATAGTTGATTAACTCGCCTGAATTCACCGCTTTATTTTTACTAATCTCGACCAGACCAAGGATCAACTTATCCCGCTCGATATCCGCGCACCCTTCCAAACTCGGTTGCCCGGCATGCACGTCAAAGGCCAGCTTTTCCAATAAAGCGAGAATCGCCTCACGCCCCACTTGGAGATACTCTTGCAAGCTTGGTTGCAGGAGTTGTGTGCCATCGCGCCGATTCTCGACGCGCTGACGTTCCCATCGATTTAACAGGAGATCAACGGCTTCTTTATAAAGCTCCTCCCGGCGGTCCGGCAGATCACTGCCATGCCAGGCATGAAGGCCGGCCATCAAGGTCAATAAGAGGGGCTGTTCAGCTAGGGCATGCAACCGCTCGCTAGAAAAGATCGCCCGTTTCAGCCGTTCAGCACGGCCGGTCGCATCATCCGTTTTGTAACTACGTGCAACCGCCACTTGCTGATACCACCGTTCAACAAAAAGACGAATCTGGGCGTCAGAAAAGGGGGCTAACATCGTGTCAACAAACCCGTCAAGCGTCCAATCTTCCTGATGATAGGCATAAGGTCGGCTGGTGATCAGAATCCGACACTTGCGATAGGTCCCGGCAAAGGCGTTAATCACCGCCTTCAGTTGGGCACGCTGTTGATCAGCATCCGGCACTTCGTCCAGGCCATCGAGCAGAATGATCCCCCCATCCTGGCGCAACTCAGCCTGCAATTCGTCGGCAAAATCCCCCACAGCGGCGGCATTCAATTCGTCACAGATATAACGCCAGAGGTGGTTGGCGGTCGCCTTTGCCGTTGGCCCCGGCAGACCATGGGCGGCAAAGTGACGCAAAATCACCCGCACCGGAATCAGGCCAGCATGATCCCAGGGTTGCCGGGGCGGCTTTTCCTCATCCTCTGGCAGTGGTGCCGTCAGCAAGGCCAGGTTCACGTCACGATCGCCCAATGCATCACCAGCCAAACAGAGGGTCACGAAGTTGACAAAGGTGCTTTTGCCACTGCCCGGTGCGCCCAGGAGCACCAACCGCTTGTGGCGATTGAGTTGTGCTAACGCCGAGCGTTTTCTGGGTGTTTGGTCACCCCGGCGGAATGCAATCAGCTCCTTTGCGGCCACTGTGCGCGCTTCGTCTTCGAGTTGTGTTGTTAGGAGCACGGTGTAAATCGCATCGAGCGGCATCGCCACCTCTTTGCCCTCGCCGGCACTTTCACGGTCAATGCCATCCAGGGCGAGACGCCGGGCTTCGCTATAAAGATGATAGAGGTACGCTTGGCGGCGGGCGTTGCGGGCCTTGGGGTCCGGCGGATTGGGAAAATGTTGATGATAAATATCCCCCACATGCGCGCCGGGGCCGGCAATCACGATATCGTGGCCAATCGCAACATAGCTGCTGTTAGTGATATCACCAACTGTAATCCAGTCACCGCCAACATAAATCTGATCGACATGAATCGCGCTTGCAACTTTGGCAAATTGACGCGTGAGTTGCTGAACGATCGTTTCCCGCTCGTCTGCGGCTGTTGCGCGAATGACAACTTCGATCGCACCAATACGCTGCAAGAGATCATCCAGGCTCGTCCGCAATTCACCATCCGTTTTGGCAGCTTCCGTCAACTGCTTGGCCAACCCAGTTGCATCGCCATCACTGCGTGCTTGCCACGCTTCTAATTGGTTGGCAATCAGGTTCGCCCCAATCCCACCAATCAGACCAGCCAATATCTCTTTCGGATCACCACTTGTGGCGGCAAGGGGTAACAACGTTGCCCCCGCGATGGCACCATAAAGCGTACTGGGTGCCCAATCCTCAATCGTCTGTGCAAAACCAGCTAACCGTTGGCGAGCTTCTTTCAGCCAAAGCGCGGGATCCATAACGAGTTTCCTTTTGGATAGTGGGTAGGTTCACGGGTAAAGTCACGGCTGTCGCAGGTGACAACCCGCTAGTCATTATACGAAGATAGAGAGGCTTAAGCAAGCAAAGGCAGCGCGATAGACACAGGGTACGTCCCAATTTTGGGGTAAACGTCCCCGGCACTGGCGAAAAATTGGTTCGTTTGCGTACCATTGCTTCGCCAGTGCCGGGGACGTTGTACGACTCACCCCTTGCGTGGGACGCACCGTAGACAGATCATTGCCTTTCATTTGTCGCCACTTTGTGCTATCATACCGGCAACGGAGGAAGGACAGGATGAGCAAACCGCTAGAGCAAGCCGACTTGCTCGACCCGCACGACACGTTATTTCGCCAACTGCTATCTGAACCAAAGAGTGCCGCGGACTTTATCGAGAACTATCTACCCGCACCAGTGGTCGCGTTGTTAGATCTGCCGAATCTGCGGATCGAGAAAGATACTTTCGTCGATGCCCGTCTGCGCAAACACTATTCGGATGTGCTGTACAGTGTGCCATTAAAGCAGAGCCCCTTGTCTACGGTGGCGACACCGGTTGGGCCGGACATCGCAACCGAACAGCCGAAAACGCAGCGCGGCAAACGGCGCAAACAATCAGCAGCGCGGGGCGATGGGCGCATCTACCTCTATTTGCTCTTTGAGCACAAGAGCCAGCCGGATATGGGTATGCGCTTGCAACTCTTGCGTTACATGACGCGAATTTGGGAGAAAGAGTGGAAACGGCGCAGTGCCTTGTCAGCGATTCTGCCGATCGTCTTTTATCATGGACAGGAAAAGTGGCACTATTCGCCAGTCTTTGCTGATCTGATCAATGCACCGGCAGCCTTGCAACCCTATACGCTGACATTTCAGCACTTGTTGATCGATCTTTCGGCCTATTCCGACGACGAGTTACGCGGCGAAGTCTGGTTACGAGCCAATCTCCTATTGCTCAAGCACATTGCCGATCCTGATCTCGTCCACAAACTGCCGACAATCTTTGGCCTGCTGGTCGAGATGGCACAGCAAACGAGCGGGTTGGAGATGTTTTACAGCTTGTTAATCTACATCTCAGCCGCCGGCAAACATGTCAGTGAAGCAGAGCTATTCCGCGCCGTAAAGAGCGTGTTCCCAGAGAGGAGTGAAACAATGGCAAAGACCTTGGCGCAAAAGTGGATCGATCAAGGCATCGAAAAAGGCATCGAAAAAGGCATCGAACAGGGCATCGAAAAAGGCATCGAACAGGGTAAACTCACAGCACAACGCCAAACGTTGGCACGCTTGCTCCCCCATCGGTTTCAGCTGAGCGCCGAGCAACAGGCAAGCTATGTGCATGATTTTGACCAGATCCAGCATTCCGATCACCTGGCACAATTGGTTGATCAGCTACTCAGTGTCACAACCATCGCGGCGTTTGAAGAAGCAGTGCGTTCCTACCTTCCAGTTGTGGAACAAACCGCAAAGTGAGCTTGCTCATGTAGCAGCCCGGTTTGAACCAGACGTGGATAGCCGTTATCTATTATCAGTTACGAAAGGTAGTGCGTTTGATGTTCACCGACTCATCCACGCTGCCTAATTTCCCCGCCATCCGTGCGGACTTTCCCCGCGCAGCGGAGAAATTATGGCTAGCCGCGGCCGAGACCCACCCCTATAGCACTCATACCCTACGGGCCATCGAACAGTATGCCCAATTTCGCGCCTGGGGGCCAGGGGCGGATCGGCAAAGTTTTACTGCCGAGATGCAACAGACGACCAAAGCAAACTTTGCCGCGCTGATTGGGGCCAAGCCATCCGAAATCGCCTTTGTGCAGAGCACCACAGATGGGGAAAATATCATCTTGGCCGGCCTGGGCTTGAGCCAACCGGGGGCCAAGCGGCTGGGCAATATTGTGATCGATGACCTGCACTTTGAAGCATCCAAATATATCTACACCCAGTTGGCGCGAGCGGGTAACATCGAATTGCGCGTCGTACCCCATCGCAACTGGCAGATCAACCTGGCCGACATCGCAGCGGCGATTGATGACCAGACGCGGCTGGTCTCGCTGGCGCTGGTCTCGCAAGTCAACGGCTATCTGGCCGAGATCGGGGCGATCAGCCGCATTGCCCATGCGCACGGGGCGTATGTCTACGCCGACATCATCCAGGCGGCCGGCTGTACGCCGCTTGATATGACGGCAATGGGGATCGACTTTGCGGCCTGTGCCACCTACAAATGGCTGATGGGTGACTTTGGGATTGGCTTTCTCTTTGTGCGGGCGGGGTTGCAGGAAATCGTGGAGCCGACCCGCTTTAGCCTGCGCCAGGTGCGGTCGCAGACCGATTATGACTTTGCCGTCCACGACGATGCCACCCGCTATGAGGGCAGCCAAATCGCTTTTCTCGCCGGCGTCAGTGCCCATGCGGGGCTCAGCTATCTGACGGCGCTGGGGGTCGAGCAGATTCGCGCGCATGTGCAGCCCTTGACCATGCGCTTGCAGCGGGAATTGCCCGCGTTGGGTTATCAACCGATTACACCGCTGGACGCGCCCACCCCGATCGTGAGCTTTCTGCCTGCCGATTTTGCGGCAACCCAAGCCAAGCTTGATCGGGCCTTTGGCCAGCAAGTAGTCTCGTTTCGCGAATGGTATTGGACGAATGACCGAGGGGAGCGGCTTATGGTCAAGGGCATACGGCTTGGCATTTCGGTCTACAATAACGACGAAGATATTGACCAATTCTTAAATGCGCTGGCGTAGGGGCGCAAATTCGATCGCGCCCAGTTGCGCCGCCGGCAAGGTTGTTGGTGCCGGCGCATGGCATTGCGCGCCACTTTGCCATGCACACCCCGCCCGGATCGGCTGATTGGGGCGACCTCTGCTATACTGAAGGGAGAAACGCAGCGGCAAACGCGTTCGTCGTGCATAAAGGCACCAAGCTTGTTCGCACCATTGTTATCTACTAAACTTTATATCCCGCGTCGGCAGCCGTTATCACAGCGTAGTACTTTTGTGGCGCGTCCGCAACTGTTGGCCCAGTTGGAAGCCGGCCTCGCCGGTAAACTCACCTTGATTGCCGCGCCGGCCGGCTTTGGGAAATCAACCTTGCTCAGCGACTGGATCGGCGAACCGGTGGCCGACCCACAAGATGCGCCAGAGGCAGCAACCACGGTACAGCCTGTAGGGCACCGCCCAACTTTCTGTTGGCTCTCGTTGGAAGAGAGTGACAATGACCCCATCCGCTTCTGGGTCTATTTCATTGCGGCCCTGCAATCGATGCACCCTGGCCTGAGTGCCGACACCTTGCCGTTGCTACAATCGCCCGAACCGCCGCCGATCGAAACGATTCTCACGATCCTGCTCAACGATCTGCGCAGTTGGTCTGCCACGCAGCACCCAGTGCCGGACCAAACAGTTGGCCCGGCACTGGTCCTGATCTTAGAAGATTATCATCTGATTGTTACGCCGGCGATTCACCAGAGCCTGACCTTCTTGTTAGAGCACTTGCCCGCGACCCTTCACCTGGTGATCACCACGCGCGCGGATCCGCCCTTGCCTCTTGCGCGGCTGCGCACGCAGGGCCAACTCTCAGAAATTCGGGCCGATGATCTGCGCTTTACGCCAGCCGAGACGGTGCTCTTCCTCAATGACCGGATGGGCCTTCACCTGACCCCGGATGAGGTCGAATTATTGGCGGCCCGCACCGAAGGTTGGATTGTCGGGCTACAGTTGGCCGCGCTTTCGATGCATGGCCATGAGGACAAAGCTGGTTTCCTGCGCTCGTTCTCCGGCGGCCACCGCTATATTCTCAACTATCTGATTGAAGAGGTGCTCAATCAACAAGCGCCGGCCGTCCAAGAATTTCTCTTATGTACCTCAATTCTCACGCGCCTGAGTGGCTCCTTATGTGATGCCGTCATGGCCGATGGAGAAGAGAATGGCGGAGAGGGTGACGCAGGGGAGGCCGCAACCGGCGTGCAACCAACACCAGCTTGGCATAGCCAGACCATGCTGGAACAGATCGACCAGGCCAACCTCTTCCTGGTTCCGCTCGACAATTTGGGCCAGTGGTATCGCTATCATCAGCTCTTTGCAGAGGTATTACAATATCGGTTGCGCCACAGCCAACCAGCACGTTTGCCCCGCTTGCACCACCGCGCCAGCCAATGGTATGCCCAACAGGGTTATCTGGTCGATGCCACCCAACATGCCTTGCAGGCAGCCGATTTTGTTTACGCCGCCGCGCTGATCGAGCAGGTCTGGCCCACGCTTTGGAATCAAGGGGCAATCGCCACCTTGTTCAACTGGATGCAGGCACTCCCAGCCCCGCCTTTGGCTGCGGCACCCTTATGGGGGCAGCCCAGTCTTTATGTTTCCTACGCCTGGGGGCTGGCCTTAACCGGCCAAATCGAGGCCGCCGAAGCTTCGCTACGCCAGGTAGAAGCGACCCTGCAACAGGAAAAGGTCACCGCAGAAACAACCACCCCCCACAATTTGCTCTTGGGGCGCGCCGCCGCCCTCCGTGCGCTGTTAGCGGCCCGCCGTGGCGAACCGACCGTGGCTGCGGCTCTGGCGCAACAGGCGCTGAGCCTGATGCCACGCGATAGTGCCCCACGCGGCGATGCCTACTACGCACTGGGCCTGGCTACACAGCAACAAGGTGCCCTGAGCGCAGCCTCACAGGCCTATGAAGCAGCGGCAAAATTGAGTATGGCCGCCCACGATAGCTTTTTGAGTATTGCGGCGCGCTATCATGAAGCGCGCATTTTGATGGCCCAAGGCTATTTGCAGCAGGCCGCCACGACCTATCAACAGTTGCTAAGTGCGGCGACGCACGCGCGCAAACAGTTGCCGGTGGTCGGGTTGGCCCACATTGGCTATGGGGAGCTGCTCTATCAATGGAATGACCTGGCGGCGGCGGTGCGCCAGGTTGAGACGGGGTTGGCGTTAAGCCCACGCCGCGACCTGACCTACACCGACGGCCCGCTGCATCGCTTTAGCATTCTGGCCCGCATCCGGCAAGCAGTGGGTGATCGCAGCGGTGCGCTGGCCGCGGTGGGTTTGGCCAAAGAGACAGCACAACAGACCGGCATCGCCCTGGATGTTGAGCGGGCCGCGGCGCTCGAGGCGTTGATCCGGCTCCGGCTGGGTGAAGGGGCGGCGGCTGAGCAGTGGGCCACGCGCTATGCCCGCACCCAAACCGCCGCGGCGCGCTTTACCTATCTGCATGAATTTGAGACATTGGTCTTGATCCGGATCTTGTTGGCACAACAGGATGCGACCGAGGTCCTCGCCCTCTTTGCGGAATGGCTGCCTGTGGTTGAAGCCGCGCAACGCCAGGGCAGTGTGATCGAGCTGTATACGTTGCAAATGCTGGCCCTGCGCCTGGCTGGGCAAAGCGCGGCGGCGATGGCTGGTTTAACCCGGACCCTGGCGCTGGCCGAACCGGAAGGTTACGTGCGCATCTTTGTCGATGAAGGCGAACCCATGCAGTTGGCACTGGGTGAGTGGATCGAGTGGATGGGAACAGCAGCCACGAGCGCGGCAGACGCCCACTTGCTACCCTACGCCACGAAACTCTATCACGCCTTTGGCAACAACGCCGCCCCCCTGCCGGCGGTGCAGAGCACCCCCACCGTGCCAGCCCCACCCTCCGCCGCCAACCTGATTGAACCCCTCACAGACCGCGAGATCGAAGTGTTGCGCCTGGTGACGGACGGCTTATCTAATGCCGCCATTGCCCAGCAACTGGTCGTTTCTGTCGGCACCGTTAAAACCCACCTTAAACACATCTATGGCAAGCTGGCAGTGGAAAGCCGTACCCAGGCAGTCGCCCAAGCGCGCCTGTTGCAACTGCTATAACCAACAACCCACTACCCCTTTGGAGGGACAGTTGGGCCGGTTGCGCGGCTTTTACCCCTGCGCCATCCCTCTTTGGGGAGACGACAAGGCTGATCTGGCGCGGTATACTACCGAGTATACAATTGCGATAGTGCCGTTAAAATGAGAACCAGCATTTTACCGCTGAACCAAAGTCCAGTTCTCATACCGCGCAAAGTATAACGATGCCGCGTCCCCCGCTAATCCTAGACCAACAAAGGAAAAAATCATGAGTAAAGGCCAAAATAGTAAAAAGTCCGACAAGAAAAAGCCGGCAAAAACCATGAAGGAAAAGAAGCTCGCGAAAAAAGAGAAGAAAGACCAAAAGGATGGCATTAACATTCTTAACAGCAAGTAACCACAGCTTCTTCGCCCACTGGATGCCGCCATCATTGATCGTTGGCACTGACGTAGCTACCGTTTGCCGGTGTCAATGATTAATCGCTACAACTGCGTTACGAAAGAAAGAAAGATGTCAACAAAGACCAATCCCAAGCCCTTCACCCTGGCCGAAGCAAAAGTCATTGGCGATAAGTTAGGGATCGACTGGACGGTGATTGAGCCCAAACAATTTTGCCTGGGCCTGAATGCTGAACGCGCGGATGGGGCGTATAATCCGGTGACCAGCTTTGCCAGCGATGACCCGATCCTGATCGGCAAAGCGGTGCGGACGCATCTCAATGAATTTCCCGACTACTATACTGATTGGGCACAGCGGGAAAAAGAGGCAAAACAGACACCTGTGCGCAAGCGCGTCAAGCGCTAAGCCAAAAGGCAATGTTTGCCCTGTTTAATCAAATCTTGAAGCTGAAGTAAAGGAAAGTCATCATGGCAAAGTCAAAACGAAACGAATTTAGCCTACAGGAAGCCAAACAAATCGGTGAAAAGCTCGGCATCAACTGGCAAGACTTTGCTGTGGAGCAATTTCAGATGGGCTTGAACGTTGAATTAGAACATGGTGCCGTCAATGCCATTACCAATGTAACCGATGATAGCCCAGTCCTCACCGGGAAAGTGGCGCTTGCCCATCTCAACGAATTTCCCGACTATTATACCCGCCTGGCCCTCATGGAAACCGAAGCCAAACTTTACCACCGTGGTTAGCGCGGGGCGAGGAAAAGGACGTCGGAAAAGGGGCTAGTAGAAATCCACTGCAATCAGCGCCGTTGACTGAGGAGAGTATCCATAAGGCTAGCGTGATAAGGTTCATGAAAAACCACAATATACAAACCGCTTGGCGCATCAGTCTATTGTATGCGCTCCTCGTCAGTTGCTGGATCTTCATTTCTGACTATTTGCTGGGCATTTTTGTCCCCAATCCGCAGCACGTCACCCGATTTGCAACATACCAAGGGCTGCTCTTTATTGCGGTCACGACGCTACTCATTTATCTGCTAGTCTTGCGCGAAGGGCGGCTGCGCCCGGTCCAGCTTTTGGTCAGCCAAACCGCCACGCCAGCGGCAGCAACAGGGCTCATACCATTAGCGCATACACAACACGACACAGAACTGCACCAACATTTGGCCGACAGCAAGCGCCTACAGTCACTGACGGCTGCGCTCTTGCAACAAAAAACGCTGGATGATGTCTTGCCGTTAGTTTGCCTAGAGGCACAACAATTGACCAGCGCCGGCGGGGCCAGACTCTTGCTGTTGGAAAATGAGGCCTGGTTGCGCGTCTTCCATCAAACCGGCAACGTGATGTCCAATCTGGAGCGGATTCCGATTGGCAAGGCCCACTCCGAAGTAGCCCTGCTCTCCAAAACCGCGGTGATCACCAATGATCCAACTCATTTTCCGCCCCTCTTCCAACCCTATCCCGAGCTGAAATCGTTGGTGGCGATTCCGCTTTTACTAAATGGCGAAGCGATCGGCACGTTACAGGTGGTAAACAAGCCGGGTGGTTTTACCGAAGCGGATACCCACTTGCTGAGCTTGTTTGCCGATCAAGCAGCGATTGCTATCACCAACGCCCAACTCCACGAACAGGCAAAACAGCAGGCGGTGGCCAAGGAACGGCAGCGGTTAGCCAGTGAATTACACGATTCGGTCACCCAGGTGCTTTACAGTGTGATCCTCTATGCCGATGCCACCCGGCTGGCCCTCGCCGCCGACAAAAAGAGTGAAGCAGCCGCCAATCTCCATGAATTGCGCACGTTGGCGCGCCAGGCCATGGCCGACCTGCGCCTGCTGCTCTTCCGCCTGCACCCGCCCGAACTGGAGGAAGAAGGGTTGGTGGTCGCGCTGCAAGCGCGGCTGGAAGCAATTGAAGCGCGTGCGGGTCTGCGCATTGACCTGCGCGTCGAAGGCGAGAATAGCTTGCCGATTGCCATTGAAGATGTGCTCTACAAGGTGGCCCAAGAAGCACTGAACAACGTCGTCAAACATGCCAAGGCGGAACAGGTCACCGTACACCTCCACTTTACCGAACAACAGTGTCAGCTGACGATTCAGGATGACGGCGTTGGCTTTGAGCCGGCGACGGCACAAGGGAGCGGTGGCATGGGCTTACGCAGTATCGCCGAACGGATTCAGCAAATTGGGGGCAAGCTGCTGATCGAAAGTACGCTGACCCAGGGCACAAAGCTGCAAATTGTGGTGCAAACCCATTTGGTTACGCCGCAAGCGGTGGCTGCCGACCGGCTGCGCCCCGCGGTGTTTAGCCCCCAAGCGTTTGCTGCCATGCCCCACGGCACGGCAGAATAGGAGCAAAGCGCATGGCGCAAAGATCAATCCGCGTTTTAATCGTTGATGACCAGGCCATTGTCCGTAAAGGCACAATGGCCTTGCTGGCACAAGTCCCCAATATTACAGTCGTCGGGGAAGCCGCCGATGGGCAAGCTGCCATCGACCAGGCTGCAATCCTCGGCCCGGATGTCATTTTGATGGATTTGGTGATGCCCAAGGTTGATGGTATTGTCGCAATCCAGCAGATTAGCGCCAACCAACCCACCGTCCGCATCCTCGCCCTCACCAGCTTTGCTACCGATGATAAAGTCTTTCCCGCCATCAAAGCCGGGGCACTGGGTTATCTGCTCAAAGATGCCGAGCCGGAAGAGTTGGTCGCAGCGATTCATCAAGTCTATCGTGGCGAGCCTTCGCTGCCACCCAATATTGCGCGCAAATTGTTACGCGAAATCCGCCAATCACCAACGCAGCAGACCGCGCCGGATCCGCTAACCGAGCGTGAATTGGAAGTCTTGTCGCTGGTGGCGAAAGGGCTTGACAATGCTGCCATCGCCGACGCCCTGACAGTGACAGAGGTGACAGTGCGCACACACATTAGCCATATCCTCGACAAATTGCACCTGGCCAATCGCGTGCAGGCCACCTTGTATGCCCTCCGAATAGGGCTCAGCGCGTTGGATCACGACACGGCTGAAGCAGGCCAATCCATGCCACAGCCGAATGCCACTAAATCCTAATAGAGAAAGCAGAGAAACCTGGCACAATCGTGTACTGCGCATTCCCTGATGCGCAGTACACGATTGTGCCAGGTTTGATTGTGTTATACTGAAGTCAAGTTGAGAACCGGCGTTTTGCTGGCTAACGGGATCGCGTGCGTCGCACTGACCGCCAACTGTTTCCAGTCCGCTAGATTCTTTGGTCAGTGCGACGCACGCT
>JALHQH010000061.1 GCA_022842065.1 Caldilineaceae bacterium | reverse complement strand
AGGGATCGGACCATGCTGTAGCATGGTCCGATCCCTGGTCCACCGCATAAAACAATTTGTCGCTATATCAATAAAATGAAAGGGACCGTAGCATGAAATGGATTCTTCCCCTCTTCGCGGTGTTGGTAATGCTCTTTAGCGCAGCCTGTGGTGGTAACGCCGCCCCGGCCGCCGAACCTGTCGCCGCAGTGGAGAGCAACAACGCCGCCCAACCCGCTGAAGTCGATCTTAGCACCCTCGCTGAGCTGATCGATCCACAAACCGTGGCGGCGCTCAAAGATAATCCTGAAGTCCTTGTGCTTGATGTGCGCGAGCAGGATGAATATAATGACAGCCACATCCCCGGCGTTACCCTGATCCCCATGAGCACCATCGCCGATCGGCTGGCAGAGATCCCCAAGGATAAAACTGTCATCGTCACCTGCCGCAGTGGTAACCGCAGCAGCCAGGTGGCAACATACTTACGCCAACAGGGCTTTACCAATATCCACGACATGGCGGGTGGGATTGTCGCCTGGCAAGGTGCGGGACTGCCGGTTGAGTAGATTGCCTGATTAAAAACAGCTAAACATTGTGAAATCTAGCACAACTCTACAATAGCGGGTTATGGTATAATCATCCTAGCGTCTATGCTCTAGCAGGAGGTCTGAAGCAGCAGTCATTCGTACATGCCAATGCTTCAGACCTCCTGCTTCCTTTTCGCAGACAATACGAGGAACTATGGATGATTTTCTCTTTGCCCGCTCACAGATGGCAATGTCGCTGGCTTTTCACATTATCTTCGCCGCCTTAGGCATCGGGATGCCACTGTTGATGGCGGTCTCCGAAGGGCTTTACCTGCGCACCAAAGAGCCGCTCTATTTGGAGTTAAGCAAACGGTGGGCGAAAGGCACGGCCATTCTCTTCGCCGTGGGTGCAGTCTCTGGCACGGTACTCTCCTTTGAATTGGGCTTGCTCTGGCCGACCTTTATGGAACATGCCGGCGCAGTGATCGGGATGCCCTTCTCGCTGGAGGGCTTTGCCTTTTTCACCGAAGCGATCTTCCTTGGCATCTACCTCTATGGGTGGGATCGCATTTCGCCGGTGGCGCACTGGATTTCGGGGATACTGGTAGCACTCAGCGGGATGCTCTCCGGCGTCTTTGTGGTGACGGCTAATGCGTGGATGAATACCCCCACTGGCTTTGACCTAGTTGATGGGCAGATCACCAACATCGACCCGATTGCCGCCATGCTCAACCCCGCGGCGTTACACGAAGTGTTGCACATGACGCTGGCCGCTTATGTCGCCACCGGCTTTGTGGTCGCGGCGGTCCATGCCTGGTTTGTGCTAAAGACCCCCACCTCCCTCTTTCATCGGCGCGCCTTGGGCATCGCCCTGATCGTCGCCTGCATCAGCATCCCCCTACAAATTCTCAGCGGTGATCACAGCGCCAAACGGGTGGCGGAACTGCAACCGGCCAAATTCGCAGCCATGGAAAGTCACTATCACACAGAAGCGGGGGCACCGATCATCTTGGGCGGGATTGCCGATGATGAAGCCATGCGCGTTGACTATGCGATAGAGATCCCCTATGCCCTGAGCTTTCTGGCCCACAATGATCCCTTTGAACCTGTGATTGGGTTGGCCGAATATCCGCGCGATGAATGGCCAAACACGAATATCGTCCACTGGGCGTTTGACATTATGGTCGGCTGTGGGATGGTAATGTTGGCGCTGGCGGCGTGGGCGGGTTGGTTCTGGTGGCGGAGGCGACAGTTGCCTGATCAACGTTGGTTTCTCTGGGCGTTGGTGCTGGCCGGACCGTTGGGCTTTATCGCGATTGAAGCGGGTTGGGTCGTGACAGAGGTAGGGCGGCAACCCTGGATCATCTATGGCATTATGCGTACGGCTGATGCCGTTACGCCAATGCCGGGGCTGGTGGTGCCTTTTGTCACCTTTACGCTGCTCTATATTCTGCTCTCTGTCGTGCTCGTCTTTCTGCTGCGCCGCCAATTTTTAGAGACCGCCGATCCGGGCGAACTGGAGAGTATCATCACCCCCAAGGCCGGCAAGGAGGGGCAAACCCATGTTGTCTGACCTGAATCTTAATTTGATCATCGCCACCACGATGGTGCTGGCATTGATTCTCTATGCGCTCTTTGCCGGGGCCGACTTTGGTGGCGGCATGTGGGATCTGCTCGCCTTTGGCCCGCGCGCCCGCCAACAGCGCGAAGCGATTGCCGATGCGATTGGCCCCGTCTGGGAAGCCAACCATGTCTGGCTGATCCTGGTGATCGTACTGCTCTTTTCAGCTTATCCCCGTGCTTTTGCCGCGATTATGACCGCGCTGCATATTCCGATTACCGTGGTGCTTGTGGGCATTGTCTTGCGCGGCTCTGCCTTTGTCTTCCGCAAGTATGATGCACAGGATGATGCCACCCATCGCCGCTGGAGTACCGTCTTTAGCATTTCCAGCTTTCTCACCCCACTTTTTCTGGGCATGACCCTTGGTGGCCTGGCCAGCGGTGTAATTCGGGTCGAAGATGGGATGGTCACCACTGGCTTTTTTGCCGGCTGGACCACGCTCTTTGCCATTGCCTGCGGCCTCTTTGCGCAGGGGCTCTTTGCCTTTCTGGCCGCCACCTATATGACGGTCGAGACGGAAGGTAACCCACCCTTGCAGAATGACTTCCGTCTGCGCGCCCTCCTTTCCGGCCTTTCGTTAGCACCCGCGGCGGCGTTGGTCTTTGGGCTGGCCTGGCGGGATGCGCCCGCGCTCTTTGCCGGTAGTGCCCACTGGTGGGCCGATTGGATCTTTGGGCTGACCAGTATTGCCGCCTTTGGTGCGTTGGCCGCACTCTGGTGGCGGCGCTTTCGCCTGGCGAGCGCGGCCGCGATCTGCCAGGTTACGATGATTCTCAGCGGCTGGGCCTTGGCTCAATACCCTTTCTTACTGCCGCCGGATCTGAGCTTGACCAACAGCGTGGCCCCCAGCATTACCTTGCGCTTATTGGTAATCGCGCTGGCGGTGGGCACCGTGATCCTCTTGCCGTCGCTGGGGTATCTTTTTTACATTTTTAAACGACCGCTCACCGGCAACCAAAAGAGGCTCAACCAGAATGTAGAGGGTGACAAGCCCGCCCTGGGCTAAAGCCGCAGGGCTACCCAACAACGCCGGGTAAACCCGGCTAAGGGAGCTGGGTTTACCCGGCGTTGTTGGGTAGCCCGGGTGCCCACTGGGCGCGTTTACGGCGGGGCGAGGATGTCAACCTCCGCAGATCCCTTTGAACCCAAAAGAAAGCAACGGTACCCCATCCTTGAGTACCATCCTTGATCAACTAGCTGGGCTGAATCCAATCCTGCAAGCGTTACTGGCTACACTCTTCACTTGGGGCGTGACGGCATTGGGCGCGTCCGCCGTTTTTCTCACGCGTAGGATTGACCGTAAATTACTCGATGGCATGATGGGTTTTGCCGCGGGGGTGATGATCGCGGCCAGCTATTGGTCGCTGCTCGCGCCGGCGATCGAAATGGCAGAGGCAGCCGGCGGCTGGCCGGCGTGGATTCCCGCCGCCATTGGCTTTATGGGTGGGGGCATCTGCCTGTGGTTAATCGACAAAGTGCTGCCCCATCTCCACCTGAACTTGCGGCCTCGCGATGCCGAGGGCCTCTCCACCACCTGGCAGCGCAGCGTCTTGCTGGTGCTTGCCATTACCCTGCATAACTTCCCGGAAGGGCTGGCGGTTGGCGTTGCTTTTGGCGCGGTGGCGGCCAACATGCCGGCGGCGACGTTAAGCGGGGCCGTGGCGCTGGCGATCGGAATTGGCATCCAAAACTTTCCCGAAGGGGTGGCGGTGGCCATGCCTTTGCGCGGGGAAGGGATGTCGCGCTGGCGCAGCTTCTGGTATGGTCAACTCTCTGCCGTGGTCGAACCAATTGCCGGGGTGATCGGGGCGAGCGCGGTCTACTTTGCGCGGCCGATTCTGCCCTATGCCCTTAGTTTTGCCGCCGGCGCGATGATCTTTGTCGTGGTCGAAGAGCTGATCCCCGAGTCGCAGGGCAATGGCAACACCGACCTGGCGACCCTCAGCGCGCTGGGCGGTTTTACCGTGATGATGATTCTGGATGTAGCGTTGGGGTGAGGCGTGAAAAGTGATGCGTAAAACGTGATGCGTGAAACGTCTATTTGGCAATCGTGTACTGCGCATCCCCTGATGCGCAGCCCAGCTGGGTCTGCACCCGTGCATAGCGATAGCCGCAGACCCAGCTCACGACGCGTTACCCGCTTGCGCATTACTGACCATAGGCAGTCGCAGTTGGCGTTTCCTCAGCAACCGACGCCGTCCGCGCCAGCAACCGATTACTCAGCCACCAGAAAAAGGTCATTCCCACCAAGTCGCTGGCCAGGTCGAGCAGGTCACCGGTGCGCAGGGGCGAGAAGGCTTGGACGATCTCTTCCAGCAGGGCCAGCGTAATCGGCAGCGCAATCGCGACCGGCACCGCCCATTGGCCCCACCGCCAACGCCGATCCCCCCACCAGAGATTTAACCAGAAGACGACTGCGCCAAAGAGCAGGGCGTGGAAGAGTTTGTCCGCATAGGGCATGAACAAAAGCCCCCTGGGGACACTATCCAGATAGGCCATCTGCGTGCCGAGGATAACGACGGCGAGTTGTGGCCAGAGCAGCCAACGCAGTCGATCCACGAGTGAATTTTCCGTCCGCAACAGGCCGACCGCGGCCGCACCCACGGCACAGCCCAGCACCGCACCCCCCAACAGGTCAGACGGATAATGATGGCCCAAATAGATGCGGCTAAAGCTGATCAGTAGCGCGCCCAGGATCGCCAGCAGGGTGAGCGAGCGATTACGCAGGCGCAAGGCCAGGACGGTTGCCGTGGCAAAGGCCGCCGCGGTGTGACCACTGGGAAAGGCCGGAAATGGCGGCATGGGCAAGAGCAGCCGCATATCACTGGGTCGCGGACGCAGGGCCAGATAGTAGAAGATCAGCGTCAGGAGCAGTGCCATGCCCAATGCGAAAAAGATGGCGCGCCCGGTTTGTTGATCACCCCGGCGCCAGTAGGAATAACCAACCAGCGGCAGCAGCGCCAAGCCCACCGTACTGGCCAGCACCATGATCACGTCGAGCAACGGATTGGCCAGGGTCTGGTTGCTGAAAGTTAAAAGCCACGCGTCCATGCGATCTCCTCTGCGTTTGCAATAAGTCGTGAATAGACAAAGTTGTGGTCAAGCTGGCGGCGGCGTTGGGTGTGAAGCGATGATACACAAAAGGTGCACTGAGCATTTTTGGATTCAAGCGGCCACACCAACCGTTGGTGTGGCCGCTTGATTATACGGAACTTGGGGCCACTTTGCGCGCACCCGTGTGCACAGTGTGCGCGCCTTGAGGACGCGCACACTGTGCACTAAGGTACAACGGATTAAGCGGGAAATGAATGACAACCCGCTGACAACACGCACCCAAAGGCACACTAGCAACGGTGGGCAGTGCGCCGGGTCAGGGGGTGATGGTGAGCGAACGTAACAGGAGGCTGGCCTCGGCGGTGCGCAGTTGGAGGGGATAGTCGCCGGGCGGCAGGTCGGGAGGTAAGGTCAATTGGACGCGCCGGCAGACGATCTCGCCGTCGTGCCAGGGTGTATCGGGTGCGATGATGGCATCCCACAGGGGGACCATTTGCTGATCCCATTGTAACCCCACCTGGACCGGCGTCGTGGCGAGGGCGGTGCCGGCCTGCCAGTAGAGATCGACGGAGAAGGTGGTGCCGCTGGGCAAAGTGTCGGTCATGATCGTGTCGGCCAGCAGGGTGAGGCCAGGGGCCAGGAGGCGTTGATTGGTGAGGGGTACACTGATCTGGTCGGGCAGATAGGCGCGCAGGGGCAGCGTTAACGGGCCGATCACAGCGGCGTCGCCGGTGCCATCGGCCAAGGGGCGGCGCGCCCCGGCCGCAGCCAGTTCATACCAGCCAACGTAAAGCGACAACGGTTCGTCGCCTGCGCACACATCATTTAGCGCCGGTTGATAACGCTCAATTACCCGTTCACCTGCGGTCCAGGTGGGGGTGAGATAGCTGCCATCGCCCGGCAGGCGGTCGATCTGCGCGACGCGGTTGCCAGCTTGATCGATAAACTGGAGAAAGATGGTCAGATCGCGCAAGGTCGCGGCTTCGGCCTGCCAGAAGAGCACTAACTCTTGTTTGTCATTGCGCTGCTGGTAGCCGAGCAACGTTGGGGCATCGTCAAAATGGACTGGAAATGGGCGCACGGGTTCATTGGTCGGTGCGAAATTTTCGGGCCAGCCCGCAAGTTGGTCAGCCGTGAGCTGTACCTGGGCCAGCAACAGGCGGCCATAGCGGTCATGCAGTTCGCCGGCAGTGACGTTGGGCCAGCGACGCCCTAGCGATTGGGCGCGATCAAACTTCTCGGGGGGAAAGGCGTAGAGAGCACCTAGCCCTGGTGGGGGCAAAACCATGGTCTGGCTGGTATCAAGCGACTTCACAATGGCCCGGTCGCGTAGGAAGGTAAAGGTGGCATGTTCACTCCAGAGCGGCTCGAGATAGACTATGTTGCCTTGGGCAGCCGCCCCTTCCAGCGCGGCCAGAGCATCAAGCTTGTCCGCATCATAGTGATAATAGGCGTCGGGGTGCTGGGGGAAGCGGACAAAGTAGTCATAGCCCGCCCAGCCACCACTCACTGCAATGATGAGGCCGGCCAGGGCATAGCCAATCCACCCGGGTAAACCGCTGGGGGCCTGCCGGCTGCGCCAGCGCCAGGTTCCTGTGGCCAGCCAACTCAACCCCAGCCCGGCCGCAACCAGCACCGCCGGTAAGGTTGGCAAGGTGCGTGAATAGTTGGGCGCGGCATCACTCAACACCGACGGCAGCAACATCACCAGCGTCCAACCTGCCAAGAGCACCAACGCGTCAACATCCGGATCTTCTTGGCGGCGGCGGAACAGACGGACCACCCAGCGCACGACCCCCAGCGCAAAGCAGAGGGCCAGCGGGGCTTCGAGCACCGGTCGCCCCGGCAGGTTATGGATCCACTCGCCGTCGCCGGTAAAACTAAACATACCCAACACCAGCAGCAGATGTTCCCCTAGCACTTGCCAGGGCGCGCTCTCCCCGCGTACCCTTTCGGCAAAGATCGAGACCTCGGACGCGTGGCCAAAGAAAAATTCGGGGTGGCGGTAGAACTCGATCCCCAGCGGCAGGAAGACGACAAAGGCAACCGCGCCAATCAACGCCAGCTTCACCAGGGGGTGATGCCAATCCCACCGCCGCCGCGTCGGGTAACGCCAGAGCAGCCAGAGGGTATAGCCAAGCAGCACAAAAGGGGTAAAGCGGCCACTGGGATGAGTCCAAACGCTAAGGCCGGTGAGCAGCCCCGTCACCAGGGTGGCGAGCCAGATCGTGCGCGGTCGTTGGCTATGGTGACTTAGCCAGAACGCGCCAAAGAGGCCACTGAGTAACAGCGGCATGGTGATCACGCGAATGCCATAGTGGCTAAAGTGCAGATGCCAGAAGCTCACGGCCAGGGTCAACGCCGTAAAGAGGGCCACCGTTTGACTCTCGCGGCGCAAGAGCCGGCGCAGCAGCAGATAGGTCGCCGGCACCGTGGCGATACCCAACAACGCCGAGGCCAGGCGCAGGCTATAGACATTAAAGCCGAGGAAGTTGCCCAGTAGGGCCTGGAAGTAGCTATAGAGTACCTCGCGCCCGCCATTAGCCGGCAAAAAGAGCGGCCGATTGCCGTGCCAGATCTGCTCGGCGTCAATGGCATTAAAGGCTTCGTCAAACTGAAAACCAGGGGGCACTTCGCCTAGCTGATAAAACCGTAGCGCCGCCGCCAGCAGCGTTAGAGAGAGCAGATAGATCCAGTCGCGTCGAGTCCAGGTCATTGGTCATTCGTCATTGGTGATTGGTTATTCGTGATTCGTTATTAGGCTTGCAGCGGCTATTGTAGCATGGGAGTGGGGTAAAGGCATGATGGAGAGAAGCAGGGATTTCAAGGTTGGCGCGTTTGGCTCGTTCCGCGCCCAGTGAGCATACGCGCCGGCGAAATGCAATTTGGACGCAGAGCGTACCAGAGACAGAACCACGCGCCGCGTGGTTACGAGCAGATCTGCTTATTGGTTTTCTAAGGCTGCACAAAGCGCCAGTGCCCAGGCGGCATCCTCTTCCCCAAGCGGCGGCACTGCCGGTTGGCTATAATTGATGAAAAGATCATACCCGGCACTGTCATATAAGGTGTGGAGGATCTGGTTAAGTGGCAACTGGGGTTCCTCCTCGCCAGGGCGTAAGGGAATCGGAATCGCGGGAATCGCCTGGCGGAGACCGATGGGGAAGATTTGTGCCTCTGGGCGCTGTAAGGCCCGACTGACTAGAACGCGGTAGGGCGTTTGAGGGAAATCGCCACGCATCAACATCGGTTTGCCGCTGCGTAACAGGTCAATCTCAACTAAATTGGTCATGCTGCCGAGAACGCGTAGTCGTTTGCGGTCATAACGTTTGCGGTCTTCCAATTTATTGCTGGGGGATAGAATTTCGATGACCGTGATCACTTCGCTGCTCTCGACATCGCGTACCTCCAGATAGCGCTCGATCACCCTTTCTGGTTGCGGCAGCGCCACCGTATAAGAAGCAGTGGCAACCGGCGCAGCCACTGTCCGGGTCAGTTCCACCCGGTTGCGACCCGCCGGCGCAATTACTAGCACATCGGGTTCGCCCACCAAAGGATCACCAGCCGACAAGGAAAGAAAATTGCGCTGTTCAATCGCGACTTGATATTTGGGGCGGACAAGTGACGACAAGTAGCGTCGAATATCTACAATCAAATCTGTGTGGACCTGTTTCCACAGCCCAGGTTTTTCCAGATAGGGATCCATCCCCGGAAACGGTGTCGGCATGTTTCGCTCCTTCTTGCCATAACGCTAGTCGCCCAGCATACCTATTGTAAGGGCAATCGAGCCGATTGCCAAGCTTGGCCAAACGTGCCGGGAACGATGCAGCAAAAGGTTGTTATCGGTCGCGGGCGGTGAATCGTCCCCAGCACGTTTGGTCCCTTGTGTTGGCTTCAGCCGTTTTACGCGACGACCGCGGTGCCGCTCACGGTGACCATGAGCATGCTGCCATTCTGGCCGACGGTCTCATAGTCCAGGTCAACCCCAACGATGGCATTGGCCCCCAGCGCGGCGGCGGCCTGCTGCATCTCGGTCATCGCGATCTCCTGGGCGCGGCGCAGTTCGCGTTCATAGACGCCAGAGCGACCGCCGACAATATCCGTGAGGCCGGCAAAGAGATCTTTGAGAATATTCGCGCCCATCACCGCTTCGCCGGTGACAATCCCCAGGTAGCGCTGGATCGGTTTGCCCTCAATCGTGGGCGTGGTGGTAATCAGCATCGTTACATTCCTTTCAGTGTCAGGGGCAGAGGGGCAGCCCCGGTTTTTGTTTGATTGTTGCCTAACAGTATTACGAGGAAGGGGGCAATTGGTTTCGCGATGAGGGGTGTTAGAGGCAAAATCGATCACAGCAAATCCCAGCGTTGCCTTACCATCATATGATAAATCAGCACTTACGCCGCGTCAGCTTCATCCGTAAAGTCATCAGGCTCGTCCGAAAACGCAGGATCGTCATCATCAGCCATATGAGCGCGCGGCTCCCCCTGCCAACCCCCAATCACTACGATAAATTCACCCTTGAGGGCAACACCGGTCAGCTCGGTCACTAGGGTGGAGATGGTGCCCCGCAGCACTTGTTCAAAACGTTTGGTCAAATCATTGGCAATCGCCGCCGGCCGGTCGCCATAGACGGTGAGGGCATCCTGCAGAAAAGCGAGCAGGCGGTAGGGGCTTTCATAGAAGACGAGGGTATGGGGGGCGCTTTGATCTATCGCCAGGAAACGCTGGCGTTGACCACTTTTGCGCGGCGGAAAGCCGCGAAAGGTGAAGCTGTGGACCGGCAACCCGGAGAGCACCACCGCCATGATCAACCCGGTGGGGCCGGGAATCATCGTGACGGGCAGGTCAGCTTCCAAGGCCCGGCGCACGGCAATAAAACCGGGATCGGCAATGCCTGGGGTGCCGGCATCGGTCACCAAAGCGACCGATTTACCGTCGCGAATCAAACCGATGATGCGCTCGACCGCTTTGCGCTCATTGTGTTCGTGAAAGGCAATTTGGGGTTTGCTAATCGCAAAGTGTTGCAGCAGCCGCCCCGTTTTGCGCGTATCTTCGCTGGCGACAAAGTCAACCGTGCGCAAAGTTTCCAGCGCCCGCAGGGTGATGTCATCCAAATTGCCAATCGGTGTGGCGACTAAATAGAGCATAGTTCCCTTTTCAATCATTGTAAGACTTAAGTCGCAGGCTAATCGTACGGGCACGATATATCGTGCCCGTACGATTAGCCTGCCTCTACTGCAACACCGGCGCAACCAAATCATCAACCAGATGGGGCAAATGGTAGACGGTGATGTTGGGCAGCAGTTCGGTCGGCGGTTCTTGTGCCAGGGTGAAGAGGACGATGCGCCGGCCGGCCCCGGCCAGGCTGAGCAAGGCCGCCAGCAGCGCATCATGGGCAATCGCGGTTACCACCACCAGCGTCGCCCCCCACGGCAGATGGGGCGACTCGACCAGCAACAGCGTTTCAATCGGCATGTTGGCAAAAGGGGTAACCGCGGCCAACAACTCGAGGATGTGGAGCAGCCCATTTGGACTGCGCCCTGGCAGTTGGCGAATCGGCTGATCACTGCCCGGTAGCACCCCATTGGCGATCAAACCGACGGGCAAACGCAGTTTCGTGGCCAGGGCGGCCAAGCTCCCCGCCACGCTGATCGCCCGCTCCTGCAAAGCGGGAATGTAGCCTTGCCAGTGGCGCTCCATCGTGGTGACGTTGAGGAAGAGCTGCACCTGCAACTCTTCACTCGGCTCATAAACCCGGCTGAGCAGTGCGCCCTGACGCGCCGTTGCCTTCCAGTGGACACGGCGTTGGCTGTCATAACGCTGCCATTCGCGAATACCGACGGTGCGCAGGGGATCTTCAAAGAGGCTGCGCTGGCTGCAGCTGTCGCCAAAGGGATTTTTGCTGGGCAGTTGTAGCTCGGCCACGCTGTAGATCCGCGGGTAGACAATCAACCGTTGCACCGTGGGCAGGCGGGCGTGGCGGTCAAAAAAGCCAAAGCCATCGCCAGTGCTCAGGCGGGCTGGACCAAAATCATGATAACCCCGCACTTTACAGTGCAGTTGAAAGGTGCGGCTAATCCGCCCAAAGGCACCCGGCATCCAGAAGCTATGAAACTCGGCCAGATTGGTGGCCGGGTTGACGACCATATTTTTTGTCCCCACCGTCAACTCTGGCGGAAAGGTATCGCGGATGTCGAGCCAGGTGAGGGGTAGCGGTTTGCCATTGCGGACAGTCAGGGTCAGCTCGACGGTTTCCCCTTCAAAGGCGCGCACTTCGCTCAGCGTGCGTTCATAGTAGAGCCCGGCCAGGCTAACGGCACTCCAGAGCCAGCCAATCCCGGCAAAGACCCAAAGCGCCACCCCGGCGCTGGTAAAAAAAGGGTTGTTGCCGACGACCCCAATCACACTGAGGATCACCCCCAGCAAGATCCAGGCATCGCTGAATTGGGTATCTTTGCTGGTGTCGATGTAGCGCCGTTGGCGTGGCTCATGGCGGCCGCCCCACAGGGCAAAGGTCGGGCGCGGTTGCGCGGGCTCTTTGGCTGATTGCATGATTAGGTCACCACCGGTGCCGGCGTGCTCTCGGCAATCTCGGCGATAATGCGCTGGGGCGTGCGGCCGCGCAGGCGGGTCTGTGCGCTCAGGTGAATGCGATGAGTAAGCACAGCCGGACAGAGCGCCTTGACATCGCTGGGAATCACAAAGTCGCGGCCACGCAGGGCGGCCATTGCCTGGCTGGCCCGGTAAAGCGCCAGCGTGCCACGCGGCGAAACGCCCAGTTGGACCGATTCATGGGTACGGGTGCCGCGGGCAATCGCCAGAATATAGCGCCGCACATCCTCGTTGACATGGACAGTCCGCACTTTGTCCTGCAATGCCACAATCGTGGCTGCATCAGTCACCGGCATCAGCATTGCCAGCGGATCTTGGCGCTCGTAGCGGACGAGAATCTCTTCTTCTTCTTCCAGCGACGGGTAGCCCAGTTGGATCTGCAAGAGAAAACGATCCAGTTGCGCTTCCGGCAGCGGGAAAGTACCCTCTAGCTCAATCGGGTTCTGGGTGGCAACGACCAGAAAGGGGCGCGGCAAGGGCAGTGTTTCACCATCCAGCGTCACCTGCTTTTCCTGCATCGCTTCCAGCAGGCTGGATTGGGTGCGCGGGGTGGCGCGGTTGATCTCGTCACCGAGTAAGAGTTGGTGAAAGACGGGACCGGGTCGGAATTCGAAGGCCTGTTCCTTCTGGTTAAAAAAGTTAATCCCCGTGACATCACTGGGCAAGAGATCAGGCGTAAATTGAATGCGCGCAAAGGCACAGTCAATGCTGCGTGCCAGCGCCTTGGCCAGGGTGGTCTTGCCAATGCCGGGGACATCTTCGAGCAGAGCGTGGCCGTCACAGAGCAGCGCGACCAACAGCAGTTCGACCGCCTCGCGCTTGCCGATGATCACCTGGGCGATATTTTCCTGGATCCGATGAGCAAAGTCAGAAATTTGCATAAGCTAGCTTGCGTGTTTACTTTCGTTAGCAGTTAGAGCGGTGCCATCGATATACGGCGCAGCACTCAATATGGAAACGTGTAGTGAGCATCCCCAGTTACGAACGGGCGTCTATGTGCTGGGCTGCGCATCTGGGGATGCGCAGTACACAGGTCCCAATTCCAAATTGAGCATTGCGATACGGTGCCGAGGGTTGCTTGAGTATAGCAGCGAATAGAGCAGAGACCAAAGCGAATGTGCTCGGATTATCTATCAATATGATATACTTATGGCGCAAGTCTTAAACGATGTGATATGACTTTGCCTGTGCGATAAAGGAAACAACCATGATAGACCAACTAACCCTGTCAAGCGATACAGATGAGGAATTTGACGATATGGGTTCCTATAATCACTCATTAGTACAGGCTAATCTCGCCTTCTTGATCCGCACCCATAGCGATTATTCAGCCTTTATTGAATTGAGTCTTGACACGCGCAAATTGGAGGGCAAACATTTTCCAGCCATTCGCGATGAATTGAAGCCCGATGTTTGCGTCTACCCCCGGCGCGCCGTCGTTGTCCTCGATATCTTGATCATGCAAGAGATGCCAATCTTGGCCATTGAGGTGATTTCTCCTCGGCAAGGTGCCTTGAGCATTGTTGAAAAATTCCAAGCCTACTTTGCCTTAGGCATCGCCTCGTGTTGGCTGGTCGATCCAATCACAGCCGTGGTGAGCATTCATCATCCTGGCCAACCACCCAAGACCTTTGCTGGCGGCGATGTCGTCGACAGCGCGGTCAACCTGCGGATCCCACTAGCGGAGATCTTTGCTTGATTGCCGATTCAAATCCTTTAAAGCTGTTCTAACTTTTTTAGAATGGCCCACAACGACAGATCCCATTATGCCGACCATCGAACAACCTTTTGCGGTGCAATCACTCCTCCGCCCCGAAATTGCCGACATGGAAGCCTACACGCCGATCCAGCCCTTTGAAGTTTTAAGCGAACGGCTGGGGATTCCGGTCGAGCGCATTGTCAAGCTGGACGCCAATGAGAATCCCTATGGCCCGCTGCCGGCAGTGACCGAAGCGTTGGCCGAATATCATTACTATCATATTTATCCCGATCCCCAGCAGACGGAACTGCGCGCCGGGTTGAGCGAATTTGTCGGCGTGCCCGCGGAACATATTTTGCCGGGCCACGGGGCCGACGAATTACTCGACTATCTCTGCCGCCTGCTGTTGCAACCGGGCGACGCGATCATCAACTGTCCCCCCACCTTTGGCATGTACAGCTTTGATGCCGGGCTGGCAGGAGCACAGGTGATCGATGTGCCGCGACAGCCCGATTATGCGCTTGATGTTGCGCAGATTCTGGCGCTGGGCGAATGGCGGGTGGAAGTCGCCGGCCCGGCGGCGTTGCGCTATTTACAGGGTGGTCGCCCGAAGCTCCTCTTTCTGACTTCGCCCAACAATCCATCCGGCAACTGGCTGCCAGATGACGAATTGCGCCAATTGCTGGCGTTACCACTGCTCGTGGTCCTGGATGAAGCCTATGTTGAATTTGCCGACTACCCCAGCCGGGCGGATTGGGTCTTGCAATATGACAATCTGGTGGTGTTGCGCACCTTTAGCAAGGCCGCGGGGATCGCCGGGTTGCGCCTGGGTTATGGCATCTGCCCGCTGTGGCTGATGGAGGCACTCTGGAAATTCAAGCAGCCCTACAATGTCAACGTCGCGGCAGCGGTGGCGGGTATTGCCAGCCTGCGCCATGTTGAGCAGATTATGGCAGTAGTGGAAACGCTAAAAGCCGAGCGTCGCCGCCTCTTTGCGGCCCTGCAAACGATTCCCTACCTGCAACCACACCCCAGCCAGGCCAACTTTATTCTCTGCAAGGTCGTCGGTCGCAACGCCCGCGAACTAAAAGCAGCGCTAGAGCAACAGGGGATCCTTGTCCGCTACTACAATAAACCCGGCCTCGACAATTGTATCCGCATCTCGGTCGGGCGACCCGATCAGACGGAGCGGCTGTTGGCAGAATTGCGGAGCCTTTAGGGGGTAGAGAGAGAGGAAGTAGATCAGTAGATAGGTAAATCAGTAGATAAGGAGTATAGACCGATATACCGATTTAGTAACGACTAACCCCTCCCTAACCCTCCCCAGTTTGGGGAGGGGATCTAGCTGGGAGACCCAAGTTCCCTCCCTTAGCAGGGGAGGGGTGGCTTGGTCGTTACCCGATGTACTGATTTACCGATGTACTGATTTACCTATCTACCTCCTCCCACCCACCACAACAGAAAGCACAACCTATGCCCTGGATCAAAGTCTTTAGCCTGGAGGAAGCGACCGGTTTTCTGCGGGAGCAATATGAGCAAGCGCTGCAACGCGCAGGGCGGATCTGGAATATTGTCGCGATTATGAGCCAGAATCCACCGGCCCTGAAGGCGTCGATGGATCTCTATGGTGCGCTGATGCATGGACCATCGCCGTTAAGCCGTGGCCAGCGTGAGCTGCTGGCGACCGTGGTTTCGGCGCAGAATCATTGCCTCTATTGACGGCGTGCACATGCCCACGACCTCCGTGCTGAGGTCGCCGATTTCGGGATTACCACGGCGGATGCCGCCGACCACTTTACCCACCAGATTGCCCATGATTGGCGAGCGGCTGAACTGCGTGCCGTGGATCGCGCGCTCTGCCACTTTGCCGTGAAAATGACCACCGAGTCGGCGGCGATGGGGCCGCACGATCTAGATGAGTTGCGCCGTCACGGCTTTGACGACCGCGCCATTCACGATGCAACGCAAGTGATCGCCTATTTCAACTACATTAACCGGGTGGCAGATGCGCTAGGGGTCGAACCCGAGCAATTTGTGCGCAAGTGGGAAGTGGCTTAGCCTGTTCATGATTTGCCATGTGTAAGACTCTCTGCGAAAATAGCCGAGAATCTTACAGTACTGCTGAAATTACTCCCCCCATTACTGTTACACCCTTTTACCGTGGACGCGGTTTGAAAACGGGCGCTACTTTCACTTGTAGCACAGGCGCGAACCACCGTTACAGAATAACTGCACTTTAGCCAACACGTTAACCAGCCCTTAACACGCCAAAAACACTTAGCGCTTTCACAAGATCGCTGACGACATGATTGTTTTGATTCACGTGATAAATGGGCAATCTAAGTAACAAGGAGCATTGCTATGCGAAACAAAAGATCTTTCCTGACTTTGCTGTTGCTATTAGCGTTGTTACTAACCGCTTGTCCTGCCCCTGCCCCACAAACCGGGCAGGCACCAGCTGAGGAGAGTGACAACACAGCCGACGACGGAGCCAGCACCGCAAGTACGCCCCCCAGCGAACCAACCGGCACGCTGACCGCGGCCCTCCCCTTGGAACCCAATTCGCTCAATCCGCCGAATGGCGCGGATCGCATGGCCGGGCTGGTCACCATGCAGATCTTCGATTCGCTGATGGAGATTAACAACGAAACCGGTGAGATCGAGCCGGCGTTGGCCACTGAATGGACGGTCAGCGAGGATGGGACCACTTATGAATTCACCCTGCGCGAAGGGGTCACCTTTCACGATGGCTCGGAATTCAATGCCGATGATGTGGTCGCTACGTTTGAGGCAGGCCGTGACCCAGCCAATGCCTATGCCGCCGACTATGAAGTCGCCACCGTCGAGGTCGTCGATCCCCTGCAGGTGCGCATTGTGCGCGAGACACCGGATGTCACCTACCTGCGCCGCCTGGCCGAAACCCAGATTATCTCGGATCAGCAATTTGCCGAGGGTGGCAATCAGGCAATTGAAGAGAACCCAATCGGCACCGGCCCCTTCCAATTTGTTGAATGGCAGAAAGGCAGTCGTATCGTCCTGAATGCCAACGCAAATTATTGGGAGGAAGGCAAGCCCTATGTAGCCGAGCTGATCTTCCGCCCCATTCCGGAATCGTCCACCCGCCTGGCCGCGATCCAGACTGGCGAAGTTGACATTGTCAATCGCCTGAGCGCGGATGAAGCACAGAGCCTGCTCAGTGTCGAAACGGTTAGCGTGGTGCGCTACCCTGCCGACCGCGTCTATTACATCACCTTTAACAATCTCTCGACCGGCATTGGTCTACCCACCGAAGATGCCCGCGTGCGCCAGGCCATGAACTACGCCGTCAATCGCCAGGCAATTGTCGATGGCCTGTTCAATGGCTTTGCCAACCTCTCCAGCGGCTTTATCACCCCGGCCAACCTGGGGCACGATGAAAGTTTCGTCCCCTTCGCCTATGATCCAGCGCAGGCCAAGGCCCTGTTAACTGAGGCCGGTTTTGCCGATGGCTTTGAGATTGGCATGGCTTGCCCGATTGGTGCCTATACGAACTTTGAAGAGGTCTGTCAGGCCATTGCAGCGGATCTGGCCGCGGTGGGGATCACGGTCACCGGCGGCGAAGTTGACTTGATGGAGTCAGGCGTCTTCTGGGATCTGGAAGCCAAGAAAGAATTGCCACCGCTCTTTGGCGATAGCTGGTCCGCCTCCGTTGGGGAAGCGTTGCCACGGTTAGAGGGCGCGTTGGGTGGCCCGGATCAGAGCTACTCTTCGTGGTACGATGAAGAGATCGTGGCCATGTTGGCAGCGATCAGCCAGGAATTTGAGACCGAGGCGCGCGCCGAGCTCTACCGCCAGTTGCAAGCTTACATGGTCGAAAATCCACCTTTTATCTATCTCTACGAACCCTATTCCTTTGAAGCAACGGTCGCCCGTGTCGCCGGCTACACCCCCAGCAGCACCGAACAATATTACGCCAAGGACATTTGGCTGGCGGAATAAGTGATAAGCGCTGACCGTTGGCTTCGACAGGCTCAGCCGACGGTCAGCGCTTATCCGTCATCACTCGCCCACCATCCCATCATCACGATCCCAACTCATGCCACGTTACTTCCTTACTCGTTTTACCAATGCACTTGGCCTATTGATCGGCGTGATCCTGATTGTCTTCATGCTAGTGCGGCTGACGGGCGATCCGACGGCGCTGCTGATCGCGCGCGAGACGGCTACGCCGGCACAGATGAATGCCATGCGGACCGCACTCGGATTGGATCGGCCCTTGCCAGTGCAATTTGCCAGCTATGTGGGCGATCTGCTGCAGGGCGACCTGGGCTACTCGCTGCGTTTTCGCCAAAATGCCAATGAGGTGATCTTTAGCGCCATTCCGATTACGGTTGGGCTCTCGACGCTAGCGCTGGTGATTGCCGTGGTGATTGCGATTCCGCTAGGCGTACTCGGCGGTTATGCGCCCAATACGTGGCTCGATCTGCTGGCCCGCTTGCTGGGCTTGATTGGCCAGACCGTGCCGTCATTTTGGTTGGCGCTGATCTTGATTCTGGTCTTTGCAATCAACCTGCAATGGTTGCCTTCCTTTGGGGCCGACAGTGCACGCCACTTTGTGCTGCCGGCGATAGCGCTTTCAGTCGGTGGGATGGGGCAACTGGTGCGGTTGACCCGGTCGGCCGTGCTGGAGATTCGCACGGCGGATTACATTCGCACGGCGCGCAGCAAGGGCCTGTCGACGACGCTGATTGCCGCCCGCCATATCTTTCGCAATGCCGCGCTGGCGCTGATCAGCGTGATTGGGGTGCAGTTTACCTATGCCATGGCCGGCTCAATCTACATCGAATCGATCTTTGCGATTCCAGGGCTGGGCTGGTTGCTCAACGAAGCGATTGTCAACCGCGATTTTGTGCTCGTGCAATCGGTGACGCTGGTGATTGGTATCTTTGTAGTGTTGATTAATCTGCTAACCGATATTTTGTATGGTGTGGTTGATCCAAGGATCACATGACAACAATTGCTGCAGAACAAAAATTTAATCGCCAAAACGATAGCTGGCGCAGCCAGTTGGGGCTGACCATGCGCCTCTTTTGGCGCGACAAAGCCGCGGTCGTGGGGTTACTGATCATCCTGATCGTCGTCTTTGCCGCGCTGGCCGCGCCCTGGCTGGCCCCGCACGATCCGGCAGCGCAGAATATGGCGGCCACCAAGTTACCGCCGGCCTGGCGTACGCTGGAAGAACGCTCACTGGGCTTTGGCGAAGGCAACACCACGGTGGAAAAAGTGACCGTGATCCAGGGCGATCCGGCTTATCTGTTGGGCACCGACAAACTGGGGCGCGACCAATGGAGTCGCATTATCTATGGGGCGCGTGTTTCCGTGACCGTGGCCTTTTTTGGCGCAGCGCTGGCTTGTCTCCTGGGCATGATGATTGGGTTGGTGGCGGGCTATGTGGGCGGGCGGGTCGATGCGGCGTTGATGACGGTGATCAACTTGCTGCTGTCGATTCCCTATCTGGTGCTGGTGATTGTGGTGGCGGCGGTTTTGGGTCGTGGCTTGCTCAATGTCGTCCTGCTCTTTGGCATCACGGATGCGCCGATCTTTGCGCGCTTAACCCGCGGGGAGGTGTTGCGCATTCGCCACCTGGGCTATATCGAAGCGGCCACCGCGCTGGGCACCCAAGCGCCGCTGATCCTGCGCAAACATATCATCCCCAACCTGATCGGTCCGCTGGTCACCCTGGCCACCTTTGAAATGTCGAGCATGATCTTCTATGAAGCGGGGCTGAGCTTTTTGGGGCTGAGCGTGCCCGAAAGTGTCCCCAGTTGGGGCAATATGCTCTCGAATGGGCGCGAATTTCTGCTGATTGGGATGCCCTGGCTGATGATCTATCCGGGGGTCGCGATTGCGCTGACCTCACTCGGCCTGAATCTCTTTGGCGACTGGCTGCGCGATGTACTCGACCCAACCAGCCGCCGTGGCTAACAACGTGGCGCACAAGATCTAATTCTCGATCCGCACTGGCAAATCGCAGGGGGACGGATAGTTACCCGTCAGATCAACCGCGGTGAGGCGGATCACATAGTCCCCATTCAGTAACATCGTCGTGTCAAGCGTCCCCAGCCAGCCACCACTCACCGGTAGCCGGCTCCCCGCGAAATAGGCAAAGGTTTCACGACCAGCCTGCGCCCACTCTAACTTGTAAAACCAAAAATTGTCTTGCACGGCACTGCCGGTAAAACCGACCGCGCCGGTGAGCAGCGCATTGGCCACAGGTGCCGTAATGGTGACCTGTGGATTATCACAGCGCGGTGCAGAGACAGCCGCCACCCCAACAGTTGCCGGGGTTGGGGTTGGTGCCGCCGTGGGGGTGGGTACGGCGGTGACCGCCGCAGCCGCAGCACTAAGCTCAGTCGCAGCAATCTCCTCGGCAGCCAGGTCCACGCTGGGCGCGGCGGCCGCTACGTTGGTTGTTTGCAGGAATCTAGCCATGCTCTCTAAGCGCCGTGTCAGCGCACTTTGATCAACGACCGCCAGTTGTTGGGCACTTGTGTAAGCGTCGCTGGCGGCCGTCCGTTCGCCAGCACGCATCCGCTGGTCACCGGCGGCCAGATAGGCGGTATAGAGGAGCGCCGTGACCTGCGTGGTGAGGTAAGTCGGATGGTTTTGCGCCAAGGTGAGCAGGGTGGCGACCGCCTGTTCAGGGTCAGCCTGTTGCAGGGCATCTTGCGCACTGAGAAAGGTACTATAAAGTTGTGGCTCGGCTTTGGCCGCGGCCACTAAGGGATCTGCACCATCGATCACGACACCGCCCCCGGTCGGGGTTGCGCGCAGCGGGTCGGCAGGCACGGTTGCGGTGGGCAGGCTAAAAATCGAACCACCTACGGGGCGCACATCCAGCAACGGATCCGGAGTGGCGGCTGGGGCGGCAAAAAGATTTGTCCCCGCCGTCGCACTTTGGGTCGGCGTTGGGCCTTGCCGCAGCGTCCCCACACCAAGGTTATTGCTGTCACTATGTGTAGCGGCCATCACTTGTACGGTGCCAGCACGACGCGGCAACGGTTGGGTGTGTTGCGCGAGCGCATAGACGGCTAACAGACCCAGCATCAGCAGCAAGGTCAAAAAACCGGCAATCCGCTGCCCAATTTGGTAGCGGCGCCGTGGGCGCACCAGCTTTGTATATTTGACGATAGCGTTATTGCCAGTAGATGTGGCAGTTGGGTTCAGTCGAGAGGGGTGCTTCATGCAAATACCTGTCGATCAATAAAACAAACACGAACGCGTTACGAGGCGGGCGGCCGTCAATGAATCCAGATGTAAGGGATGCGGCGGGCGGCTGATTGTGCAGGCAGAGGACAAAGCCGGCGGATGATCGACGATCATACGCCGGCCTTGTCCTCTACGCCTATTGGGCGAGCAGCAGGGGCAGATAATTTTTAATGGTCAGATCACTGGCCACCCGAATCTCGATAGCTTTGATGGCTGGATTCTCCACAATCGCCATAAAATCCAGATCCAGATTGCCATCGGTAACCACGACCCGATGTTTCAACATGGCCGCCTTATTCGCACCCCAGAGGGCATGCATGTTGATGCGATCAAAGACAGTAGGCGTCTCCCCTTCAACCGCCACGCTAAAGAGCCGGGCGTCGTCACTATCAAACCAGATTTCCGCCATGAAGAGCCGGATCTCCACTTCGACCGAACTAGTCAAGGGGAAATTCCAAGCCATCTGCAGGCCGGGTTCAGCGCTTTCGGCATAACGCTCGATAGAAAAGAGCGCCGGCGTTACCCCGGTGCCGGCCAGCGAGGGATCATCCATGGTAATGGCTGTGTAGGTGATGTAGGTGCGCAGATTTGCCGTCGAACTCAGATAAATCGAGGAATTCAAGTAGGAATCCGCGCCCCAGGTGACGCGACTGCCATCGAGTGGGGCGACAATTTCGCCCCCGCCATTCACCCGGTAGAGGATCCCACCACTGGCGTTGACATCGATTACCGTAATGACGACGGTATCGGTGTCGACCAGATTCTCATCATCGGTAATCGTCAGGGTCACTGTATGAACCCCCAGCGGGAAAAGGGCAACAGGGCTCAGGCCATCCGGAATGACCACATCGGTTTCGCTCTGCCAGGTGTAGCTGATCACTGTGCTCTCCAGATCACCACTGCCACTGCCATTACCGCTGATCCGAACGGCTTCGGCACCATCACCATCGACATCAACGACTACCTGATCGCCACCGGCATTGGCCAGCGGCGGTGCGCCCGGTGCCGCCAACGCCGCGACGCGTTGCACGCTGCGCTGCGCCGTGGTTACCCCGGCCGTCACCACCGGCAGATAGAGACGCGTCGGGCCAACATTGGTGGGGGAAGTGGTAACGGTGAGAAAATCCCAGCTGGCCGGGAAGGGGGTGGAGCCGGCCGCGGTGGCGATAATCCCTACGGCGGGTCGATTAGGGCCGTTAAACCAAGCCTTGGGCAGCGCAAAGAGGGCATCGAGATCAAGACGCGCCCCACCATTGATCACAATGGAAGCAGTTGCCAGCCCTGCCGCGGGATGAATGTGCAGCATGAGATCCAAATCGGTTGCGCTTTTGATCGCAACCCCAGCCGTGGGACCATAGGTCTCCGTTCGGGCGACCGCACCGGCCTCTTCCAACAGCAACTGCACACCACCATCACCCTCATTCGCGCTGGCGACGAGTTGTAGATAGTTGTCCTGATCACCGGTGCCAAAGAAGAGCCCCATGGCGCGGTTGCCATCCATTGTCGTCGCCTGGAAGGGGGCCTTCAAGCGGGTGTGAATGGTAAAGGGCGCGCTGGCTTGATTGAGATTAAGTCCAAGCTGAAAACCATATTGTTGCGTATTCGTTGAGCCGGCGGCGCTACCAGTAGGGACATTATTCACTGTCAGCACCCCGGCAGCCCCACCGTTGACTAGATTGTTCGCACTATAGAGCGCACCATAGTTCGTGCCATTCTGCATCAATCCGGTAAAGCCCAATCCCAGCAAGCCACCAGGGCTGACATCACCATTATTCCAGGTGAGCACCACCGGCAGATTGGTGGTTGCGCCATTTTCGGGGTCGATGGCATAAGGATCAGCATCGTCATTGATCTCATCATTGTCATCATCGGGATCGAGCAGGTTGGAGATTAGATCATTGTCGAAATCAAAGGGCACGCTGCCGGCAGAACAAGGGTTGGTGGCATTGGTAATTTCATCGGCATTGTTGTAGCCATCCAGATCTTCGTCCAGGGTGGCATTATTGAGACCGGTACAAGCCGTACTGCCCCCTTCAAAGTCATTGGGTTCAAAGACATGGACGGGTTCATTAAAGTAGGTGACGGCCCAAATTGTCCCTGGGAAGATCTGATCATCGCCTTGGGCCGTCACGTCGAGTGCATGGGTGCCAAAGCCATAGAGCAGCACTTCTTTGGGGCTGACCAGGGCAGTGCCATCGGCATTTAAGCGCAAGCGCGAGATCGCACCCGAATAGGAGGCCGCAAGCAGGTTGCCCTGCAAGGCACCACTAAAGTTACTGGCCGTATATTCAACCAGTCCATTCGTCGAAGAATCAAAGGTGGTGAGGGCACCATTGGCGACACCTGGTTCCAAGTAAGTACACTCGATGGGGTTCGCCGTCAACACGGGTGATTGGGGATTGGATGAATTAAAGACATTGGCGCGGTTGGCGCGGGTCGGGTTGGGATGGCCGGCATAATAGCCAGGCCCACTGATAAAATGCAGACTGTCCAGATGGCCAAAGCCGCCATCTTGCAGCTGATTGGTGCAATTCAATGGCACATCGCCCCAGCCGGCATTCGAACCATTGTCTACCGCATAGAGGCGTCCAGTCTGGTTGCGGACAATATCATAGGCATTGCGCCACCCAGTCGCATAAATCTGCACAGGGCCATCCGCTTCAAGGATAGCCTGATTCTTGCCCAGGTTGCCCCCAAAGGGATCATTAGCATCATTAACCCCAGCGCGATCGTCATCATCAAGGGTCGGCAGATCATAGGTGCTGTTGCCAATTGCAGTCAGGTCAATCGCCAGCAATGCACTGGAGTAGGCATACTCGGCCAGCTTGGAGAAGTTGGTCGAGGGTGCCCCCATATTGGTATTGCCACCCACCATGAGATAGAGCGTATTGCTGGCGGCGTCCAATGTCAGCCCATTGGCCGAATGATTTTCGACCGAGCGCGGCAAACCGCGCACCAGATCCACTTGGGTCCAACTGTCACCATTGCGGGTGAGACGGCTGACGATCCCGGAATTGGTATCAACGCTTAGGGCAGGGGGATTGGCATTGGCTTCCGTACCGCGTGGATCCGACGAGCTGACATAGATCACCGGCGTCGCCGCCGTGCCTGTCACCAAAAGCCCAGTGACTTGCCGGGTTGTGACCTGCGGGGCAGGACTACCATCATCATGATGGTTGGGAATCTGTTGAATTAACTTGATCGTTTCGGTCACGGTGGTCGTATATTGACCAGGACCATTGCGCACGATTGTATAGGCGTTGATCAGCCCATTTTGTTGGGCAACATAGAGTCGATCATCTGGCCCAAATTGCAGTGACGTGGGATTGGTGGCGGCGGCCCCCCGCAGCTTGCTTTGGCTAAAACCGATCGCCAGCGCCGGGGCAGCGACAGCAGCAGTGACGGTAGGGGCAGAGGGGGTGAGCGCTTCACTATAAATCGGGCGGCTACTGGTCAGCGCCGCAAAACTTAAACCACACAGGAGGGCAACAAAGAGGAAAAATTGGCGCAGCAAAGAGTGCGGTTGGTTAATCAAGCGTTGCCCAAAACAATTATCTAACATCGATCATTACTCCTAAAATAAAGATTCTCAAGCGAGGGAACGCGCTGACCAAGCAACGCTAATTCCAGCCCGCAGCAATTATAAGGCCTTCGTCAGCTGCCAATGGTTACGCTCGGCGACACGTTCGTAATGCAGCGTATCCGAAAGTTGACGCGCCAAAAACAGCCCATAGCCCCGCACTTGGGGATGTTCCAAATCGGGTGAAACAACAGTCGCCAAGTCACAAGGTTGTCCCGTATCATAAAGATCAAGGATAAACCTTGGCGGCTGATATTCGAGGGTAATCACCAATAGCAACTGGCCGGCGTCAGCGCCATAGGCGTGCTCGATCACATTGTTGCAGATCTCATGTACGGCAAGTTTTAATTGATAGATCGTCTCAGCCTCACCATTAAAACCATCCATACGCGTTAAGATGGCTTCAATGGTCGCGCTGATGACAAGGAGATACTGATAGCGAGCGGGTAGTTCGATGCGAAAAGTCTCTGACGATTGCATTGGTGGTATGACTGCCTTAGCAAATATATAGGGGTGATATTGGCAATTGTGACGCAGTATAGCACATGCTCGTTACGTATCCATGATATTACGCTTGCAAAAGCAACTTTAAAATGCTATTTTATCCGGAACAAGGTAACGGTTGGCATGCTAACGAACACCCTTAAAAAGCACCATTGTCTGATCATCATCATAGTGACGGTTGGGCGCAAAACGGTGCAGGACGGTAAAAAGCTCATCCGCAATGGTACGCACACTATGATCAGCCAACTGATCGACCAATGCCAGCAGTCGCTCGTAACCGAACATCACCCCCTGCACATTGCGCGCTTCTGTAATGCCATCGGTGCCAACTAACAACAGATCACCGGGGTTCAGCGTCAATTTACGATTGATCCAACTGTTCTCATCAAGTAACCCGACCGGCGCACCATCAGCATGAATCAAGCGGGCTTGCTCATGCACCGGGCGATAGATAACGGGCGCATGGCCGGCATTGGCATAGACGAGGGAGCGTGTTGCCGGGTGATAGTGGCCAATAAACATGGTTGTAAACATGACCGCGTTGCTTAACTCGTGGTAGAGATCGTCATGGATATAGGCCAGCAACGCTTGCGGGGTCACATTATCGAGAAAACGTAGCCCGGCGCGCATCAACTTGCAGATCACCGGCGTCAGCAATGCGGCCGAAACGCCTTTACTGGAAACATCCCCAACCGAGAAAACCAATTCGCCCCGGCTATTCAGCATAAAATCATAGAAATCACCGCCCACTTCCGACGCCGGGCGCAGATCAGTGACGATGTCGATTCCGGCCACAATGGGCGGCGTCCGCGGCATAAAACCGCGCTGGACCTCGCGTGCCTTGGCCAGATTGTGTGACAAGTTGGTGAGTTGTGTTGCCAACAAACGTTCAATGGTCAGGGCGGCTTGCTGGTCGATCGCGTTTTGTTCACCTTTCAGTCGTGCGTCGCGCAGGCGCAGCTCAGCGGCCGGCGTACCTGGTACTTCGATCGGCCAGTGAGGTAGTTGGCGATCCTCCATTGTTGTGGCCGTCCGTTGGCCTGTGATCCAAAGCCAGAGGGGCAGCAGGCTTGCCAGATGATTAGGTTGGTTTGGGTTAAGGTTCGGTTGCATGTTTTATCCTGGACAAGACGCAAAAAGACAGAGTACTGGTTGGGTACACAATGGACGTAACTACCAAGTCACCCCTCCCGCGCCCTGGGGCACGGGAGGGGTTAGTCGTTACCGATGAACAAACCGATGAGCAAAAGAGCTTTGCCCACGGCGTACCCGCTATACGGAATGGCGCAGCCCAAACGAGGCAACGGCATCGGCTTCACTGGGAAAGATTTCAAGCGCCTTATCCAGTCTAGTTAGCTCTAGAATCATGCGCACTGGTTGCATTGGGTTACAGAGGCGTAAGTCACCGCCCCGTTCACGCCATTTCTTCATGCTTTGAACCAATACAGCCAATCCACTGGAGTCCATAAAATCGACCTCACTTAGATCAATCACCAAACCAGCCGGCTTGGCGATTAGCGCTTGATCCATCTGCTGCTGTAGGCTGTGGATGCTATAGGTGTCAATCCGACCACGAATGGCCAGCACCGTTACATTAGCGCGTGTATGTTGACGAAGTTCCACAATGACCTTCTATTTTGGCTGAGAATCTAATAAAGCATTAACGACATCGCCGCCGCGGCGCAGCGTTTACCAACCAATCGGTGGCCGTTGAACCACCGGTTGCGAACGCACTTCCGTTGCTTTCGCGGCCCCATAAGCGGCTTGGCTGCAGCGGGTGCGGCGAACCCAAGCCGCCGGCGTTTGCCAGAGCTGAGAGAGCGCTTGTTGCCAGGTCGCCGTCACCGCATGATAGCTATCGGTCACACACAGAGCGTCAAAACTGTCATCACCGTTTGGCTGCGTGTACCAAAGCCCCGTAAAGCCAGCCGGGGAGCGATAGCGTACCTGCTGCCACTCATCCGTAATCCGCGCCGCTTCTTCCGGCAACAGTGGCTTAACCCCGACCAAAGCCAATTCACCGCACGCCACACTCCACAGTTCGGGTAACCGGTGCAGGGCGAAACGTTCTAACCAGGCGCCACAGAACGTTGCACGCCCATCGGCTGTCGTAGTACGCAGATGCAACAAATGCAACCGTTGTGGCTGGGGCATCGCCGCGCCACGCTCTGGCGCAGGTTTAACACCAATCCGCTCAACCACCGAGAAGAGACCGCCGGTCGACGTGACCAACACCAGCAACCCAAGCAGCAGCAGCAGGGGCATAAGCAGCAGCAGTAAGAGCAATGCGATGGTGCGCTCGGCCAGGCGGCGCAGCAGATTCGGCGCTAAGGTCGGGTGCACATACCCCAGCAACCAACGATCCGGAATCTGGACCCAAGCTCCAGAGCGCTGATCAATCAAGAGTGCCTGATGCACAATACGCCGCTGAATATCAACCAACCGGCCGACATAAGAATTTTCCAAGATGGTGCTCTGTTGAATCGTCGCGCCTTCGTCCACAAAAACGTGACTACCCAATACTACACCCGGTCCCAGCTCACTTTGCGCCCCAATCCGGCAGTCGGCACCGATGTAGAGCGGTGCGCGCAGTTGCGCCTGCGGATGGATGACCGTATTGAGACCAACCCAAATCCCAGAGGCAAGGGCACGCACCTCACCAGCACGGGAACTGATCGGCAAGGGGCCTTGCGCATTCGTCTCACCCACCGCCAAATGGTGGAGCAGACATTCTTGGGCCGCCTGATACTCAGAAAAGGTGGCGAGACCATTCCAGTAACCGGCAGCAACATAGCCATAGACCGCACGGCCCGCCGCCAGCAAGGCCGGCACCAGTTGCGCCAGACAATCAAAGGCAACACCCGGTGGAATCAGATCCAGCACCGATCGTTCAAAAATATAGGCACCCGTCACCAGCGACTGGCCCCCCGCGCTAGGTCCGGCCAAGTCATCATTGGTACCCGCTGTCTGAACGACACGCTGTGCATGATCCAGTTGTATGATGCGCGCCGTGGCGGGAGCAGTAGCCGAACCTTCACTTAGGATAACGGTGGCGACTCCGCCATGACTTTGGTGAAAGGCCAAGGCTGCGTCAATATCCAGCTCCAAGAGCGCATCCGCCGGCAGGACGAGAAACGTATCGGTCAGCAGCCGTTCCGCGCGTTTGATACTACCGGCGGTGCCCAACGCCTGCCGTTGTAACAGATAGGTCAGCTCGACATGCCAACGCTGCCCATCGCCACAGTAGTGCTCCACCATATCGCTTAGATGAAAGAGCGGGACTAAGATCTGCCGATACCCCTGGCGCGCAAGCGCTTCCAAGTGATAACTAATGACCGGCCGATCAAGCACCGGCAGCATCGGCCCCGTAATCTGCTCGGTAAGAGGCAAGAGTTTAGGTGCTTCGCCAGTTGCCAACAAAACAATTTGCATAACTTATTCCTGCAGATAATTGCGCGATAATTCTGGTCTATAGTAGCGGTTGTTATCATTTAACATTTTTCAAACGAATAAAAGTGCAAAATGATAACAGAGCCAAATATATAATCAATCAATAAAAATAGTTCATTACAGCACCAAGCAGTGCCTTTAGGCTGGCACACCCACCCGTGTATAAGCCGTACGAGTCTGGAGGGCACTGTCAATGTCATCACAGATGTCAAAAAATTGCTCTAAGCGCAAAATCGCCAGCACACGAACAATCGGCGCGGGGACATTGGCTAACCAGAGGTTGCCCCCGCGATCACGGGCTTGTTTGGTCAGCGCCACCAGGGTGCCAATGGCCGCGCTGTCGAGAAAGTCCGCCTCGGCCAGGTTGATGATCAAATAGGGATTGGTCTGTAAATTCTCATTCGCTTTTTCCGCAAAAGCATGTTGGTTGCTACTTTCCAACCGGCCCCGTACATTCATAATTACAGTATCTTTGACCACAAAAAAGTCACCGGTCGGCAGCAGTGAAACCGCCGGCGATTTGCGCCGCATGATCCACCATTGCCAGAGGAAAAAATAGCCAAAGCCTACCAGGTCAGTGGCATAGCGCTTCCACAGGCGGCGTGGCTCACAGACCAACCGATAAAGCCACTCCAGCCCCCCTTCCTGCATCCAGCGCGGGGCGCGTTTCGTGACGCCGGCAATAAAGTCAAAGGTGCCGCCAACCCCCATCATCACCGGAATATTAAGTTGCTGCGCATGCTGATAGATCCACTTTTCCTGCTTTGGGCTGCCAAAAGCGACCAACAGAATGTCCGGATTTGCCGCACGGCAGGCCTCAATAATCGAGGCATCGCCATTGGCAACCGCATGGGCAGGGGGCGAACTGATCCCTGCAATCCGTAGCCCCGGATAGCACTGTTGCAGGGTCACCGCAGCCTGTTCCGCAACCCCAGGGGCCGCCCCCAGAAAATAGATCGAATAGCCTTTTTCGGCGGCGCGACGGGCCAGGGCCGGGACCATGTCGGCGCCTGTCACCCGCCCCTGGAGTGGCACGCCCAGCAAACGCGCCCCCCAAACCAAGGGCATGCCGTCCGCCGTCGCCATATCCGCCTCTTGCAGAATGCGCCGAAAGTCGGCATCGTAGAGCGATTTCACCACAAAGTCAGCGTTAATGGTGGCAATCTGGTGCCCTTTACGCCGTGCGCGGCCACTCGCGATAAAGGATTCGATTCGTTCCAGTGCTTCAGCCATATTGATATCATCAATAGGCGCACCGAGAATGACAAGCAACTTGCGCATAACTGTATCCTTCCTGTGGCACAACCGTATGGGGCATGGTTGCCGATGCCCGTTGTCCTAGTTGTCTAGCCGCTTAATGTGCGCGGCCCTAGTATGCGCCTTTTCCAAAGAGAACCGTTGGAATTGTCTTTAATAGAATCATGATATCCTTACCCAAGCTGCGCTCGTTAATATATTGCAAGTCCAGCTCCACCCAGCGCTCAAAGGGCAGATCACTACGGCCGGATACTTGCTGCAAACCGGTCAGCCCAGGCACCACATCGAGCCGGCGGCGCTGTTCATATTCGTAAAGGCTGACTTCGCTAGGCAGTGGTGGCCGTGGCCCGACAAAGCTCATGTCGCCCTTGAGAATATTGATCAGCTGGGGCAATTCATCAATGCTGGCCTTGCGAATCAGACGACCAATACGCGTCATCCGCGGGTCATTTTGCATCTTGAAGATGGGACCGTCAGCTTCATTGGCCGCCAGCAGCTCTTGTTTACGCGCTTCGGCATCAATCGCCATCGAGCGGAATTTATAACAGACAAAGGGTTTACCCCATTTGCCAACGCGCGTCTGCCGGAAGATCACGGGGCCGGGCGAATCAAGCTTGATCGCCAGGGCGGCCAACAGGCCAACCGGCAGCACCACTGGCAAGGCGATCGCCAGAATCAGCAGATCCAGCCCACGCTTGAGATAACGCAGCCATTGTACCCGCAACGACCAGAACACTTTGTGCAGTTGTAAGCGCCAAAGCACATAACGACTACGAAAATGTTGGCCGGCCAGAGCCTGTAACATCTGCTCGGTTTTATCATCAATCGGTTTAGTCAGTTGGTCAACCATCGTACCACCCGGTTCCCTTACATTGTGAGCTTTGTTGTGCCAACGGCCCAGCGCGTTAACAATTATTAGCAGCGCTGTCGAAAGTAGAAGCTGTTGGAAATTTGTTGGTTGGTTTTCGTTTTTTTTTCGCCTAACCAACAAACAAACTAACCACTATCACGGACCGCACGTACCCAGCCCTGGCGTTCAAAACGGAGCAGGACCCGCAGATAGAGCCAGATCTTCCAGACGATAAAGATTGGTGTATAAAGCAGGGCCAAGTAAACTTTGCCCGGAGCCTTGGTCAAGAGTAGCCCACTCAGCAAGTAAAGCAGTTGCCCGACCAGCAGGTAGATTGCCACGGCCACCCCGACTGTGCCCCCCAGCAGCGGGGCCAGGACGAGAAAAAGGAGAGTCACCCCAGCCACAATCGCAAAAGGCGGAATCAGCAGGTCCATCAGTGCATCCAACAGCACCCAAGGGGAGACCTGCGGTTGCCCTTTGCCGGGAAAGAAGGCATGGCGCAGCAACCGCGGGGTGTAACGCCGCACCATCTCCAGGCGCCCTTGCTCCCAACGCACATTCTGGGTGTGCGAATTGGCCAGGGTCTCCGGCATCTCGGCCCAGACCACCGCTGCGGGCGCAAATTGTACCCGGATACCATTGAGGAGCAGGGTCATGTGATACTCAATATCCTCGGTCACTGATGCCGACCAGGCATATTGTTCCAGAATGGTGCGGTGGAAGACCATGCCGTTACCCTTGAGTCCAGCCGACCCGCCCAATGGCATGCGGCCAAGGGGGCGCAAGTAGTTGAGCACAGCCATGGCCATGGCCCGTAAGCCAACCGCCCAGGAGCGGCCTGGGTTCAAGACACCATCATAGGACTGAATCACCAGTGCGCCCTGTTGCAGTTGCTGATCCATGACCCGCAGAAAGTTAGCCGAGACGACCGAATCGGCATCAATAATCACCGCCGCATCAAAGGGCTCACCGACGGCACGGACGCGGGTGAGCAGCCATTCCAAGGCATAGCCCTTGCCGATCTGCAGCTGATCAAACCGTTCGTGCGCAACGGCTCCCCCCTGGCGCGCCAGTTCTGCGGTGCGATCCGTACAATTATCGGCAACGACATGTACAGCATAGTGCGAGGCTGGGTAATCAAGCCGATGTAGATTGGCTAATAATTTTGGTAATAATTGCTCTTCATTATGCGCCGGGATCAAGAAGAGGAAACGATGGCGCGCCGGCCCCTTTGTGCTCGGCTGGCGGCTGGGCACAAGCCAGGCAGCCAGCGTTAACACCAATAGATAAGTCACCATACAGAGCAGCACGCCCCCCAGTAGCCAGAAGCCAATCGCTGCGATCGTCAGGAACAGATCCACGTTTATCTATCCTCTCCATGCTTTGCGCTGTTTTACAATACAAATTGCTGACACCGCACCGACTGCGCCGTCGACACATGCCGGTGTTTGGTCGATTTTGGCTAACTAGTTTCTGTTGCGAAAGGGCTTGATCACCGCCAAGAACGCTAAGGCCGCAAAGGTTCGCAAAGGATTTTCTCTGGCGGTACTTCGCGCTCTTCGCGCCCTTGGCGGTAGAAATCGCGTTTCGCAACAAGAACTAACTAGCCATTGCCCGCTGGACAAACCCATGCAAACGTTCGGTGTAACAATCCAGGCTCATTTCACGCTCGACCAGCCGACGACCGGCGTTGCCCATGCGTGCCGCCACATCGGGATTGGCCAGCAAATAATCAATGGCGTTACGCAGGGCAACGGGATCTTCCGGCGGGACATAGATTCCCGTCTCACCATCAATCACGACATCAGTCTGGCCGGGGGTGCCGGAACAGATCACGGCCTTGGCCATGGCCATCGCTTCGAGAATCACGGTGACACCCGCCTGAAAATCAACGTTATAGAGCGGCATCACGATGAACAAGCTATCGGCATAGAGCTGGCGCAGTTCAAATTGCGTAAAACGGCTAACCGTCACATTGGGTGGTAGCGCAACCTGCTCAGCCGTGTTTGGACGCTTGGAAAAAGGGCTGCCGGCCGCAATCACTACCTGCACCGGCAAGTCATGGGCCACTTTGATCAGGGTCGGGTAATCACGAAATTCCAGCCCAGCCGAGCAGATCAGCAGTTGCGGCTTGGGCATCACCTTTTGGGGTGAGAAGAAACGCGTATCAACCATAAAGGGGGTAAAGGCCACGCGTTCAGACTGGACACCCCAACGCTGCTCGATAAATTGTTTCTGCCAGGTCGAGTAGACTAAAAAGAGATCGACATGGCTTTGCAGGCGAAAAATGTCAAAAAAGAACATCTTTTTATAGACGGACAGGATATGGGTAATCATCAGGTGACGGCTGCCCCGGCTGCCACCAAGCTTGCAGAACCAGGCCAGCGGAATGCCAATATGTTCACCGTCCGTGAAGATCACCTTATAGTTACCCCGTTGCCGAAAGCTAGCCCAAGCCAGGGTCAAATTGGGGCCACCAATCGCTTCCAGCAGGCGACCAAACCAACCGCTGCGCTGTCGGGCCTGACCATAGTCGATCAAGTCAGCATTAAAGGTACGTGCTAGCTCGATGTAATCAATGCGTGGCCGCAGTTGTTGTTCAATCTCATGCTCAATATTCGGATCGATAGCCGTAGAGACAGTAATCAATGTACGGGCAACAGTTGTCTCTGGCCGCATCGCCTCTGTTTGCATCGATGTTGATGCGGCTAGCACTAAATCTGACACAGATGACCCCTTCTCATCTTGATCGCTGACACAGGAAGTTTCTGGGCGAATAGAAAACCTATACATGGGAAATCTTTGCCGTAATGGTCGTGCCAAAGCAGCTACTCTCGGCCGGCTCGATGGTTTGATCGACCGCCCCCAGCTGTGCCACATGACAATTACGATTGCTTGCCTGCTTGAGCAACGTCAACAACTGATAGGTTGTTTGCTCAGCATCAAAGCGTTGGCTGGCAGTCGTCATGGCCGTTGCGCTTTGGCGTAAGCGCAACTCGGGGTTAGCGATCAAGGTCCGCAGTGTTTGTACCAGCGCGGCCACATCGCCCACCTCGATCAAAAAGCCATTCTGCTCTGGGGTCACCACTTCGGCGGTGCCACCCACCCGCGTGGTAATCGAGGGTAACCCAGCCGCGCTGGCTTCGATCAGCGCAATCGGTAGACAGTCCCCATACGTGGGCAGACAGAAGATGTCACAGCGCTGAAAAAGTGCCCGCAATGCTGGACTATTTGGCACCATGTCATGATAGCTAAAAAGGCCAGGCTCGGCCGGCAGTGGCTCGTGCGTCACCATATGCAGCTCCAACGCTGAAAGCGGGTCATGGCCGGCCGCAATCATTTCTTGCCAGAGGGTGCGGAAGGCTTCGAGCAACAGTAAGCCACCTTTGCGCTTCAGATTGCCACCCACAAAGAGCACCCGAATCGGCCCCGGCGTGACCACCATTGGGGTCGGACGGAGCCACTCTTGCACCGTAATACCAGGGGGAATCACCGAAACCTTTTCTGGGGCGACGCGATAGTCATCGATCAACCCCTGTTTCGCCCAGTGAGACCAGGCCACCAGATGTTGTGCATGGCAGAAACAATTATAGTTAAGCTGCCATTTCTGCTGTTCGATCCAATCTGGGCCACGTCGATGATCATAGAACTCGCCCAGCGCGTCATATTGGATTGGCGTTGCATCTAGCGAAACAATGCTGGGGATGCGCTTGAGCCAATTGGTCGCCAATACAGCCGTAACTTGTGTATGGAAAAAGAGTGCATCCAATTTAGTCTGCTGCTGCATTCGGCGAATGCTCTGCCGGGCATGCAAACCAGCTTGGATGGTCCAATAACGATTATAGAAAGGCACTTTTGTCGTCCACCCAGTGGTCTTGTGCGCCATGAGTCCCCAAATTGCCTGCACCGATCGATCCTTTGGCACGTTGGATTGCAGGTTCAATGTATGGGTGCGATGGCCCAGCCCTTGTTCTAGGATAAAACCGATGTTGTACATAGGTTATTTGCTCAGGTAGATCATATGTTTACGGTCAATTGGGTAACGCAGGCCCTGTATCAAACCGACCCACGGATAAATTAGTTGTAGCAGCCCCACTTGTACCTTTTGCCAGCTCTGCCACTTGAGAATGCCTGAAAGCACCTGACGCACACCTTGATCCAACAACCAGTCCCACAACAGTGAAAAGCCGCCCATGTCACCACAGCGGAGATATTTGCCCGCCGCGGCCCCCGTGCCAATCGCGTACGCGCGATAGGCTTTGTAGACCTCTTGCCAACCGCGCCAATGGCGGTGATAAACCAGGGCATGAGGGGTATAGATAATTCGCCCGCTGGGATGGGAGAGGGCACGATAACCAGCATCTTTTTCATCCCAAGTGCCCAAGGCACCACCGGCACCGATTAACCCATCAAAGCCACCCACGGCTAGAAAATGTTCGCGCCGCCACCCCATATTCGCACCATGCCCAAAGCTCAGATCAAAACGATTCCCGGCATAAACCTGACGTTGTGGTGAATCTTTGAGCGCCATGGGAATTGCACGGGAAACCTGCCGGGCACCGGCTTGTGCAGCGCTGGAAAGTTCATCATCGGGGATCACCCGCCCAAAGGCAGCCCAAACCGCCGGCTCTTCTAATTCCGTCACCAAGGTTGCTAGCCACTCCGCATCGACCCGACAATCATCATCGATAAAGAGCACGATCGGCGCACACCCTTGTGCCGTGCCCTCATTGCGAGCAAAGTTGGCCCCGCGTGACGTAACACGCAGATAGCGAATCCGTGCATCGCTCACCTGATAGACAGCGACGACCTCTTTTGTTGCGTTGTCGTCGCTTTGATCGACAATCCAAAGGGTAAAATCTGGATAACTGCTGCGACAGACGCTCTCGATGGCAACCCCAATTAACGCAGCCCGGTTGCGGGTTGGGACCACAATATCAACAGCCACAAACTGCCTCTATTTTTCTGTAACCAACAGCGCTAGCTTGTCAATGTAAAACGTGTTTTCATAAAACGACTTGTTCTTCAGATAAATCCCCGTTACATAACGATAATCTGGCCCAAAGAGCAATTTATCCATCGATAAGATCACATGCACCCAGGTATCAGGTGGGATCGCATCGTTAATCGCCAGGTCGTAGAGCGGAATTTCGGGGAAATACCCCACTTCGGTCAAGGCCGATGTATCCGCCGCAGACCAATAGATCTGCTCATTGCTGCCGACGACTGTGACCACCAGCGCATCGTTGCTCAGATAACCATCCCCACTGTTGAGCCAGAAGCTGATGCCCTGGACATCCTCGCGCAGATAGCCAACAGTGACGGTGGGGCGCAGGGTAAAATAGAGCTCGCCCCAGGCCTTTTCCGGGGTTACGGCTAAGGTCACCGCCCCCACATCTTGCCCGCTGGCACTGTCAAGTACCTCAAACCAGTGGCTGGTATCCAGTTGATCGACCCGCATATTCTGGGTAAAATCCAACGACCACGGCGCTGCCAACCCTTCATCATAGAGATAGACCGCCCGGTACGTTGCGGCGTTTACCGCCGCGCCGGCGGGCAGTGCCGCAACTGGTAAGGCGGAGACTAGCGGCGTCGCCGTTGGCGATGCATCGGCTTGAAAGATCGGCATAACGGTCGGCAGCGGAGGGAGCGATGTAGGGGTCGATGTGCAGGCAGACAAGAGCCAACCGGTCACGAACAGACAATAAGTAAAGCGACGAATCATGGATAAATACTCTGCTCTGTTTGAAAACCGAGATTTTATGGCACTAACGCTCAAACATGTGGTTTTCAAAACAATCACGGGATAACGCTTGTTCAGCCTAGTTCGCCCACTTCAGCGGATTGCGCCACCAGGCGGAAGAACTGCTGTCGTCCCCCCAATTCATCGGTTACGCCCTGATAATGGCGCAAATTAAAGATGCCACTATACGCGCGTTGCGGCAACCATTCCCAACCGACCAGGCTACCAACCGCTGCCACATGGCGCAAGAGGGTGATGGCCGCGGCATTGGTTGTGCGCCGGGAAAGGCACAGGCGCGTCAACAGCTTGGTAAAGGAATGGCGGCTGTGAAACTCGCGGCCAATCGTCGGGAGCAACCAACTGTGCCCCTTGTCACGCGCACAGATGACATCGTTGCGCCCATACTGATAGGGCGTCTGGAGCCAGGAAGCAAAGCTGCGTTCGGCATAGTGATAGCCGATGGCATGGGGATTAAAGACAAACTTAATCCCTTGTTCGGCCAGCCGATAGGCCAGTTCCACATCTTCCGAGCGCCGGAAGTTGGTATCAAAGCCGTTGGCATCGAGCAGATGACGCCGGGCCAGCGAGGCATTGCCGGTATAAAACTTACGGGCGCTCGATTCCCAATGGGCCGCGGCTGTATCCGCATATTGTTTGTCCAACATCGCCTGTTCCCAGCGCACCCAGGGCTTCATATCAAAGTCGCGTGGGGTTAACATGGGGCCGATCACGACGACATCGTCGCTGAATTGGGCATGGGTGGCCATGTGCTGGGCAATTAAGTCAGGCACCGGCACAACATCATCATCAAGGAAGAGTACGATCGTACCCGCCGCCTGGTGAATGCCCGAGTTCCGTGCAGCGGAAGGCCCTTGATTCGCCTGAACGACCACATTGAGCGTCAGTTGACTCTGCTCCCGTAGCGCGTGCAGATACTCATTGGTGCCATCAGTCGAACCATCGGAAATCACAATCACTTCAAATTTGCTGGCCGGGTAGCTTTGCCGTTCCAACCCAACCAACACCTGCTGCAACTGCAGCCGGCGATTATAGGTGGGCAGGACAATACTCACATCAGGCATCGTACTTCTCTCCCAAGGCTTGTGCATGTTACTTACCGCGAAACGTTCAGTCATAAGTTAATCCATTCAGGGCTAGACAGGTAACCGTTCACCTTGCCACCGACCTGGCCCCGGCGTTGCCGCCAGTCGATCGAGCGGGTCATCGATGGGTAATTCGCGAATAGGCTGGGCTGGAATCCCCCCCACCATCGTGTGGGGCGGCACCGAGCGGGTGACGACGGCACCCGCCGCGACCACCGCCCCGGCCCCCACTGTCACGCCCGGCAAAATGGTACAGCGGGTGCTCAACCAGGCCCCGTCTTCGATCTGCACCGGCAGGGCAGCTAAACTGCCGGCCCGCCGCGCCTGCTCGCCAATTCGATGCGTGTTGGTCAGAATCATCACCTGTTGGCCGAGGGCAACCCGGTCGCCAAGCATAATGGGCGCATTGAGATCAAAGAGACAGCCCACATTCACCCAACAGTCACGGCCAATTTGCAGCCGGGGATAGAGATCACCGCTGCCCAGAATGGTGGGCGTGCCCCACAGCACCGTGCCATGACCGATGCGAAAACCAGCCAACCGCAGCACACGCACCCGTAGACGGCTGCCGACAAAGGGGGGCAACAGTGCCAATGCGGCCTGGGCCAGCAGCCAACGGCCATGAACCCCCTCCAGCTCTTCCCGCAATACCTGGCGCAACTTATGCATAGTCGATCTGCTCCGCTGGTTGGGCTGGGCGACGCAGCCGTTGGATGGTGGCCGGCACGGCTTGCGGCAACTTGATCAGGCGTTCCAACACGCCGATCAACCCCAAAGCTGTGCCCACATACAACATGCTCTGGCCATCCCAAGACATATCGACATAGGCATAAACAAAGTGCATCAACAGATAGGCCGCGATGGTAAAGGCAACCGCCTGCAGATCAGGATCCGGCATCTGCCAGACTGTGGCGGCCCCGCGCATGACACTGTAGCCGGCCAAAAAGAGCACGGCGAGAAAGCCTAACAGGCCACTCTTCAACCAAATCCAAAAGATCGAGTTGTGGACAATATATTCCCACCAGACAAAGAAGCTGATATCCGGCATCGGCACCAAGATATGAAACTTCTGCCCATAGCCAACGCCGGTGACCGGCGCATCATGAATCGTGCTGGCGATATTAATATTCTCCAATACCCGATAGAGATTGGAAGATTCATCAGCGCTACCGGCATCCGGGGCCACAATCGACTTGACGGCACTGGCCATAAAACCAAGGGCGCTATTGCTATTCCAAAAAGCAGCCAGATAGAGCAGCCCAACCACGGCAAGGATCGGCATGACAATCCAAAAGAGCCGGCGCTGCAGTCGATGAAAAATCACAGCCAGCAAGAAGATGACAATCCCCAAGCCAACAAACGCGGCCCGGCGCTGCGTAATGATATAAGTGACCAACACCGGCGGCATCATCAAAAGCAAGCCGAAGCGCTTGGTTGCGTCTGCGCCAAAGAGCCAGCTCGCCAGCAGCAGGACAAAGAGCGTATTCATGTGAATCGCAGCCGAGTGCTCGGTAATCGATTCCACGCCCGCCAGGCTACCATGATGGCGGGTCATAAAGATGATGATGCCGATGATGCCTTCAATCAAAAGGGCAATCATGATGGTCCAGATCAGCGCCATCACATGGGCCCGTTCGGTAATCAGATTACTGACCAGCACCAGCAGGATGGGCAGGTAAAAGATCGCCCGCGATTCCCACAGCGCCACATTCACACTGCCCCCCGTCCCCAAGCCATAGACCAAGCCCCCGACCTGCAAGAGCATAAAGGCCAGCGTCGGCCAAAAGAGCGGGCCAGTCTGAAACTTTAGCCGCCGTTGCATGGTTGCTTTGCCCAACCAGATGACGACGGTGAGCAACAGGTAAAGCTCAAGTGGACTAAAAATCAGCGCATCACTAATATAGAGCAGCGATTCGACGCTCGATAAGTTCTTGGTAAAGGGATAGGAATAGAGCAGCACACTATCACCAACGAGCGAGCAAAAAAGCATAAAATAGAGACCGTAGCGCGGTTGATAATAGATGGCCGCCACGGTGGCCAGAAAGAGGCCGGCCCCAATGGGTAGCGGCGTCGGACCACTCACGGCCATGACCAATGCCGTGACCGCAGCCAACCCCAAGATCGCAATCAACCAGAGCCGCCGATAGCGCGTCTGCCGTTGCAGCTGATAGGTTACAGTTGCCCATTGTGACGGGCCGGCAAAGGTTTGCATCATAATGATCGTTAATGTGTAACGGTTAGCGTGCGTCGCGCAATCAGCGCAAAGGCTAACTGTTACCGTCCGCCATTCTCGTGTATGGCGACTAAGGTTGAATCACGTATAAAGTTAGGGCCTGGCCGGCGACAATTGTCTCAAAAGTGCCGTCGGCAGCAAACGGTTGATCGGGCAAGCGGATGATCTCGTTTAATGCGTCGCTGCTATATTGATAAACGGCTGCGCTACCTGCGCGACCCAATCCACTAATCGTCAGCTTGGTGCGCAAAGGCCCTTGATTTTTATTAATTACCAGTACCGTCACGGCTTGATCACCGCTGCGGCGGGCGGCATAGATCGCCAGTTGCGCCGGATCGGTGCTCTCGGCGGCCAGGCTCATTTCCCCAAATTGGCTGCCCTGGCCATCATAGTTGCGATAGAGCCGGAAAGCATAGGCGTAAGGGGCATCACCCGCCAACGGGTCCCACAACATCGCCATATCCAACCCTTCACGACCAAAGATGCCCAACACTTCGGCTTGGGCCAGTGCACCATTTATGTGCTCTAGCCCACCCCAATTATATTCACTGATCGCCAGCTTTGTACCGGGGTAATACTCATCGACCCAGGCCCGCATGCGCCGAATCAATTGCACCGACTCCCCGATCCAGCTCTCGTCCACATAGGTGGGATCCCAGAGCGAACGGGTACTTCGCAGCCGCAGCAGTTGGGTTTCACTGTTGCCGGCGGTCCCCAGGGCAACCCCCGTTGCCTGGGGATAGTAATGCAGATCCAGATAGTCCAGCAGGCGCACCCCATGCATCGCTTCGTACGCTTGCATTTGGGCCAGATACCAGGCCGTCAGCGGCAAGCCCCCATGCGCATTCCGATCGGGGGCACGATTCCACCAACTGTCACCAGCCGCCCGATCAAGGGCGGAGTAAAAGTAGGCAGTCCAGCCCCAGAAGGCCGGCCCGACGGTCTGCGCCGTTGGATCGACCCGCTTGATCGTCGCCCCATAGCGGTAGGTCAGATCGCGCAATTCGTCGTAACTGAGCGGTTCCGGATGCACATCCCGGTGGGTCTCATGCCAGAGCATTGGCTCGTTGTCCAAGCTGTAGTAGGCGACGCCACCTGCATCTGCCCGACCGAAGCGCCCGATCAAGTGTTGTAGCCAGGCTTCCACAAAACGCTCATCAATCGGCACGCTGGTGTCCCTTGGATCGTTACCACGGATCAATTCACCGGTCGGATCGATGCCATTGCCACAGTCTGTACGCCACGGATCAACCGCTTGTTGTGGCCCATACTTGGCGACACTAAAGCCACAACTGATCTCACGGCTTTTGGGCGTCCAGCCAATGAGCGGCATGGTTAACAGACTCTTGGTGCCCGTCCGCCGATCCTGTTCGACAAATTGATCAGCAGCCGAACCGACGGGCAATAACGCTTCATTACTATTCTCTTTTGGTATGTTCTCAAAAAACCAGTCGCTCGTATGACTTGCCGTGTCGATCTGCCAGTTATAGCGGGTGGTGCCATTACCACCCCAGCGGCGGACAGGTAACGCAAGCTCCTTTGCCAGTGCTTCGTCGGCAAAGTTAATCCCATAGATCTCTGGGCGAATCATACGTAATGGGGTGGAAGCATCGACACGGAGCGCAGGACCCGCAACGGGGACCGGCGTAGGTGTGGGCGGCAGGCTGATGTCCACCAACTCGATCTTATCGAGATAAAAGGTCGGCTGTGTTTCGCCTCTGGCCTCTTGCCAGGCAATCCCCGTGATGTGGGTGAGATTGCCGGCCGCGGCCAGGGGTACTTCAATGGTTTGCCAGGCATTGGCGGCGGCTGAAACCGCCATGCCTGTCGGTTGAAACGCGCCCCCGGCATCGGCCAGGGCGATTACTAGATGCTGACCACCGGTTGCGCCCCCATGAATTCGAAAGCGTAAGTAGTCAAAAGCAGTGGCAGCGATGGCCGCATCACTATGCAAATAGAGTGCGCCCCATGCGGCCTGATAAGTCACGGCAAGGGCGGCAGCGCCATCGGTGGCGGCCCCGGCAAAGTCAATCCCGGCATCCCAAGACCAGTTTACCCACCCCGAAGCCAGCGCGCCCGTGTAGATCGAACGGGTGGCTATTTCTGCACCGAAAGGGGCGGTTGCAGCCCTTGCTGGGTCAGCAACCAAACCAGCGTCAACAGCGCTAGGGGTTGGGGTGGCGACTAAAACAGCCGCCGCAGGCGCAACAGTATCTGTCTCGGCCTTTGTCTCAGTTCTGCGCTGGGCGGCAACGCTTTCGCTGCTTGGCGTCGGTTCGGTTTGGCGTAGCGACGATGCAGCAGAAAAAAGCGAACTGCACGCCAGGTTCAAACAGACGAAAAGCAACAGCCCCAGCGTTAATCGTTTACGCACATTTGTAACAGTCAACGGCAACATGAAAACCTATCCGGTAAAGGTTGGCGGCAATGAAGATACGGATAGCCTCTAGATGAGTTGACCCACAAAGTAATAGAGCACCGTCATCAAAACCACCATACTGGCGACCAGGCCAACCTGGCGGCCGCGATTGGCAGGCGTTGTGCCCAAGCCAACCGCAAAACAGACAATCAAAAAGAGCATGAACAGTTCCATCGCGACCCTATTCCTGCCCGATCCACTTGAGCAACCACGCCGGCGTTTGCGATTGCGTGCGATTTAGGATCACCCCCAAAGTTGGCACATGGTCGATCTGTTGTAGCGCCTGTCGCGTGAGCTGGCTTGTGCTAACGCCATGCCGCACGACCACGCAGGCAGCATCGCCAAGCGAGGTCAAGGGAATCGCATCACTTGTCGTCAAAATGGCCGGAATATCCAGGATCAGGTGGTCAAATTGTTCGCTTACTTGTGCAAGCAAGGCCGGCAAAGTGCTACTGCGGGCCACCACCGGCCGTTGCGCTGCTGGCAAATTACCTGCCAGCAGCAATGACAAATTACTATAATTGGTCGGGATTAAGGTTTCCGCCAACGCTGATTCACGGGTTAGCAGCGTTGCAACACTATGCTCACCAGCCGGCAACCCACGCAAGCGTGCCGCCGGCCACCACCAGTTAAGATCCAGATAACAGACGCGCCGCTCGGTATCATGGGCCAGGGTAAGCGCCAGCGCTAAGGCCGTATAGGTTACCCCCTCCTCGCGCAGCGCAGAGACCAGCGCGCAGCGCTTTGGCAGTTCATTGGTAGCCATCAGCCGGGTCGTCATATAGCGAATGGCATTGATCGTACCGGCGGCAAAGGCATAGAGTGGCTCACCTTGTGCCCGTTGTAATAAGTAGGCACCTTCACCGCCCGGCTGTGCCCCCGCGGTGAAGGTTGCCCCAGCCGACGGCATCGTCTTGTATAGTGCTGATCTTTTACGTTCTCTGACAAACATGCCGAACCCTTGTTCACTTTGAAACGAAACGGTTAGTGCTAGTCGTTGGTTGGTTAGAGTAACTGTAACGACTAACCCCACCCTAACCCTCACTGCGATTAAGGTAAGGATGAGCTGATCTACCTCACCCCCTGACCCCCTCTCCGCGCCGGAGAGGGGAGAATTGCTCCCCTCTCCAAGTTGGAGAGGTTCCCAAAGGGACCCCAGGGGTGAGGTCGCGTAACTTAATGGCAGTGTCCCTAACCCTCCCCTGTTAAGGGAGGGGATCTGACCGAGAGACCCTAGTTCCCTCCCTTAACAGGGGAGGGTTAGGGTGGGGTGGCTTGGTTAATTAGATTAACTGTGAATCGCTTCCGGTGTGTTACGTTGCGGCTTCGTCAGCAGTTGTTGAACCGATTCGAGTAGCAATTTGAGATCGGCTTTGGGAATTACCCGTAGCACCAGGACCAGGACCAGGTAGACGGCCGCCCCAGCCGCAATTGGCACCATAATCATGTGAGCCCTTAACCACCAGATAACGAGCAGCATGGCCAAACCAGCCACCCCCACCCGCGCAGCAAACCAGAGATTGCCCAACCCCAGTGTCCCTTTTGGCAACAACCAGAGCCCGGCAATGACCATCCCCAGTTCGGTGATCACATAGGAAAGCGCGCCACCGATAGCACCGTTTTGCCAGCGCTGTTGGGCCAAAGGAATCAACAGAATATCAAGGAGCACAAGAAGCAGCGTGGCCAATGCCATCACCACGGTCCACTGATTCTGTTTATCCACCGCAATTAAAAACTGTCCTAATAATACATTTTGGTACATAAAGATTAAGGAGATGCCCAAGACCGCCAAGATGGGACCACTGTTGACAAATTCGGCACCAAACAGTAGGTTGACAATTGGACCAGCCACCATGGTGAGCCCCAGGCCAATCGGCACCCCCAACAAAAGCAGGCCATCAAAGCTTTTCGCCATTAGTTTATAGAGCGCAGGCGTGTTACTCAGTTTCATGCGAGAAAAGACCGGAAAGACGGCCATCATAAAGACCGTCGGGATAAAGAGCAGCGTATTAAATAGCCGATCCGCAACGCTATACCAGCCGACGGCCTGTTCGCTGATCAAAAACGAGATGATCATCACGTTCATCTGTAGATAGCAGACCAAAAAAATGCCGGAGAAGAGGTAGGGCAGACCAGCGCGCATCATCCGCAAGGCAATGGCGCTGCGAAAGGCAAAGCGCAGATCATGATGGCGTTTTAGATAGAAAAATTGAATCGAACAGCGAATCGCCGTGGAGAGAATCAGCAATGTGGCAATGGCATAAATGCCCCAGCCGTTCAATAACAAAAAGATACCGACCGTGGTGTCAATTGTTTTGCCGACGATGTTGCCCACGGAAAAGCCACTCATACGTTCCAAGCCTTGGAGCGTGGCTTGCGCCGCCGTCGCGAATTGATCGATCAGATTGGCGATCCCGATAATGCAGACCACCATAATCGTATCAGCCGGGTAATTGAGCCAACGTAGTAAACTAACAGTGAACGCAAAACCGAGAAAAAATACAACAACCCGCAGCACCACAACCGCACTAAACAATTCTGTGGTGCGCTGGGGGGTGCGCGCAATCTCCTTGGTGAGCAGCATCCCGGTGCCAAAGGCGACAAAAATCCCGACCACCATCCACAGTGCCGTCGCAAAGTGCAGTTTGCCGACGCCGGCCGGCCCCAAATAGCGCGGCAGGAAGATCGTCAACAACAGGGTAAGGGTCCAGGTGGTCAGTTGCGAACCCATGAGGACCACAGTATTTTTGGCAATGGTCTGCTGTACGTGAGCCATGTTAATTACTTGTATCCTAACAGTTGGCGGAGTGGATGTTCCCGTTTAGCACCATGATCCGGCGCGGCATTGGCATCAACTTCCGGGGCCAGACCATTGCTGTGGCCATTCGTGGCCATATAGCCACCGTTGACAGGTACGGCGTTGGCACTAGTGGTTGCCGGCAGTGGGCGTTGCACAATACGGGCCGGGGCAGTGGGCACCGTAACGCGGCTACTCATCAGCGCCGGCTCGGCCACTTCGGGAATAGCCACCAGTACAGGCAGCGCCAGCCCATGTTTCACATCAACCGGGAAACGCAGTGTCCGATCCAGCAGGGCACCACCGACAACCCCGGCCACGCTAAAGAAAGCACCAGCCATCAGGAAAATGGCGGCAATCATGACAAGCTCTTTTTTCGAACGTTTCGGCTCAAGCGGCTGCTTGGCCGCATCGACAACGAAATAGCTCTGACGGATGTTGCTCTCAGTCTGGGCCAAAGCTAATTGGGCGTCTTCTTCTTTGTGTTCGGCATCACGTAGCCGCTCTTCCGCCAGATTGACAGCCGCATCCAATTGGGCAATCCGGGCGGCTTCGGTGGGGGGACGTGCCCCACGCACCGGTTCCGGATGGGCAACCAGATAGTCGGTCAAGGTGCTGCGCTCGGCATCAAGCGCCAGCCGATAGCTCCCCACCAGATCCTTGAGAAAATCGCGGGCGGCCACGCTTTCCTCACGGCTGATGTTGGTCTTCCAACGGGTGTAGGTTTCCACCGTCGCCGTCACCAGTTGGGCCGAGACGCGCGGCATGGTGTATTGTGCACTCACCATCACCAAATTGTTGCCCAGGCTCCGAAACCAGATGGCTTCTCTGGTCTCTTTAATGATCTGCTCCACCACGTTGGGCCCTTCACCCATCTTTGCTTCCAGATCAGTTTGCTGGACGATCGCCCGAATAAAGCCCTCGGAATTCATCAGTTGATACAATTCGCCCACGGTCTCTTCGGCGGGGGTCACATAGCGAAAACCCAACCCATTACTGCGCACCGAAGTCAACGAAGAGAGTAACGTCTCTTGCTGGACATAGAGCGTGCCTTCCGCAATGTAAGGTGCCGGCACCATTACCATATAAAGGGCCATTGCCCCCACCATCAGCAAGACTGGTGACAGATAGAGCCAGGGGTGGCGAAAATAACTTTCAAACAACCGTAAAAGGATGAGACGTATCACAGTGTCAGCTCTCCACTCATCAGGCGTTTAGCGCCCAGGGTAAAGGGTCAATCGGCGCAAAGGTTGATTGCAATTGCCGGGGCGACCCCATCTCCTGTGGGTTTTGTAAGGTTAGGACGATCTCAGTAATATGCAAGGCATGTTCAGCCGACAAACGGCTGGGACGCTGCTCCCGAATGGCACTGGCCAACTCGGCAATACCCCGGCAGACATCGGGCATCCCCGGTGGTTTGGGGCGGTAATGGGGGTTCGGATCGGTGGCGTGGGCCAACCGTTGTTTACCATAGCCGAGCCATTTCGAGAGCACCGGCAGCTTTTCGCGCCGACGGTGCAAAGGCGTGCGCTGCTGATAGATAGGGGAGCGATGATCCCATGCTTCAGCCACTATCAGCGAGCCATCTTCGCCCACAATCGTCAAACTGTGGTCATGGTCCGCCACAATGCTACAGGTAATCCGCACCACCACACCACTGGCAAACTCAATACAGCCAACCGAGAAATCAGGGGCTAACGCGCCCACGGCAGGATCAAGCTGTTTATCTGGTGCCACACAGGCGGCAAAGGAAGTAACCCGTTGCGCCGGCCCAAAAAACGCAGTCAACCAACTCACATAGTAACCGGCATGTTCCACGGTGCAGCCAGTCTCAAACTCATCGGCGTAGGGCCACGGTGCCCCCGAATCCGTTATCCACTTTTGATAGTTGACCCGATGGATCAGCCCATCATCCAACTCGGCATAGGCCAGATAGACCCGGCCAATCGCCTGCGCCCGCAGCCGCTGCCAGACCGTTTGCGCCGCTTCGCCCAACAGGGTGCATGGTGCAGCACTCAGGTAGAGCTGGCGTTGTTTGGCCAGGGCAACCAATTCTTGGGCGGCGGTGAAACAAGTCGCCAGCGGCTTTTCGCTGTAAACATGTTTGCCGGCTTCCAGCGCAGCCTTTGTCACGGCATAGTGGCTGCGCGGGTTGGTGAGATTGACGACCAAGTCAATCTGGTCATCTGCTAACAATGCCTCAAGTGACTCGTAGCGGGCCGTGCGATAATGGTCCGCAAAGCGCGCCGTCCGTTCAACCTGCTGATCATACACCCCAATGAGGGTCAATTCTGGGTGGTAGCGTAACGTTTGCGCATAAAAATCTGCCACGTAGCCACAACCGACCAATCCAAGACGCATGCCTAAAAACTTTCTTGTGGGTAACGCAGTTGCCATTGCTGGCGAATCGTGTCCATCGTTGCCATAATCTGCAGGCTCTCGTCCAGCCGCATCAAATCACTTTCCGTTTGGCCACGGCGTAAGCAGCTCATCACTTCGGCAGCTTCATATTGGTAGCCATTACCGACATAAGGTTCGTGAATCACGCCCTGCGCCCCTTGCAACCAACGCTGCAAGTAAGGCCGCACCCGGTAATAGACTTTGCGCACCAGTTCAACCTGTTTCAGCCCTTGCTTCAATCCCTGCTTCATTCCGGCTGTGCCTCCGGCCCCAGTCCCTATGGCTGGAAACCGCTGCACGGTCAAACGGTCCGGGCGGTAGAGCGGCGAGTGGATGTGCAGCGCACCCTTTGTGCCCATAATGACCGCATCATTCGCACAATAGGTATTCAGGCTGGTCGTAATCGTGGCAATCTGGCCTTGACGATAGCCCAAAGTCACGGCGGCTTGTTCATCCACCCCCGTTGTGCCGATGGTGGCATGGCTTGTAATCACTTCCGGCACGCCGAGTAGTTGTGACGCCAGCGAGAGGCCATAGACCCCTAAATCCAACAGGGCACCGCCCCCCAAATCGAGGTTGTACGCCCGGTGGGCAGGATCAAAGGGGACTTGAAAGCCAAGACTGGCCTGGAGCATCCGCACTTCCCCAATGGTATCGGCCGCGATCAGCTGTTGGACACGGCGCATGAGCGGGATAAAACGCGTCCACATGGCTTCCATACAAAAAAGCCCTTTTGCGCGTGCAAGCGCAATCACTTCTTGGGCTTCAGCTCGATTTAGCGTGAAGGGTTTTTCACAGAGCACCGCCTTACCAGCGGCAAGGCAAAGCAAACAATAAGTTTTGTGGGTGACATGAGGGGTAGCAATGTAGACAACGTCGATCTCTGAGTCTGCCACAAGTTCGGTATAACTTCCATAGGCGTGGGGTACGCCATACTGACGGGCAAAACGCTGCGCTGTTTCTAACTGGCGTGAACCAACTGCTAATAGGGTTGCATCTTTGAGTTGACTTAATCCTTCTGCAAATTCACTGGCAATTTTACCTGTACCAAGGATGGCCCAACGGATCATTGTAATAGTACTTTTCTCGTATGTTTATGCTACTATTCTCCTACAAATGTTGTACAAATTATACGGCCATTTTTAACACTTTTGTACCAAATATTCTTACAGTTTGCTGTCAAAACCCGTACAACGTTCAAGCAACTCCGCTCGTCTAGCATCGAATTAACAACCACTTTCTCCTGTAGATTAATAGTTATCACTATTTTACTGCTGGCCATCAACAAAAAAGCACTTAATATTATTAAATTTTCAACGTAAGGTTAGCGTAGTATATGCGCCGAAATTCTTTGTCGCCAATCAAACGCGCTACATCGGGTGCATCGGCAACTAAACGTGGTGGCAACCCAGGTGCGCGCCATTGTCATTTGATAAAATAGAAGCCCTCTGATTATAGTGAATTTATCAGATTTTGTCTGTCTCAAACTTGTAACAAGTGTGTAACAAATCGTTACAATCAAGGGAGGAAATTACTAGCGACTTACATCAATCCATCACGCGGAGCAAGAGAGTAGCCGATAGTCACAGACGATTACAGGGTCAGCAACGCAATAGCGAGAGGGTGCTTGTCGCCCCGCGCAAGCACCTTGCCCAGATAGTTCTCACAAATTAACCCTTTGCGCAGTGTCAATTGTGACAGCGCTACGTATAAATTGACACACCTGGCTGCAGTCAGTATGATGATCAAAACAAGATCCATCTATCAGCTACTATTGCTCATAAAGACACGCAGCCACTCATGAAAACGACACGAACACGACGCCAGGCCCAAATCGAGCGCCAAACAAAAGAGACCCAAATTACCCTTGCTATCGACCTTGATGGCAGCGGGCGCGCCGAAGTCAACACCGGCATTGGCTTTCTAGACCACATGTTGATCCTCTTGGCCGGTCATGGCCTCTTTGATCTCACAGTGGCGGCCACGGGTGACCTGCACATTGATGATCACCACACCGCCGAAGATGTGATGATCTGTCTCGGCAAAGCGATCGACCAGGCGCTTGGCACGCGCCAGGGTATTACTCGGACCGCACACAGCTTTGTCCCCATGGACGAGGCCCTGGCCCTGGTCGCAATCGATCTGGGGGGACGACCGTACTGTGTGTTCGAAGCCGATTTTGTGACACCGGCGCTTGGGCAATTGGGCACCGATCTGCTCTTTCACCTCTTTGAAACGTTGGCCATCCACGCCCGCATGAACTTGCACGCCAAAGTGTTCTATGGCCGCAACGATCACCACAAAGCCGAAGCACTCTTTAAGGCCCTGGCCCGCGCGCTTGATAGCGCAACGCAACTTGATCCACGGCGGGCCGATGTGCCCAGTACCAAAGGAACATTAACGGCCTAACGCTTATGCTCCTGACCAACCGCCGTCACCGCATGCTCTTTGCGGCCCTGGCCGCCATGGAGGTTGCCTGGTTCCTCCCCTTTGCCCTAACGCTCTTTATCCGCTGGCAAAATGGTGTGCCCCAGCCGGGGACGCGCCTGCTTTATGGCACTGGCAATGCGCCCTATCTGCTCTTTGCCGTCTGTTGGGGGGTATTGCTGCTCTACTTGCTGGGCGCCGATCTGCTTAACCGCCGCCAAATCGACTTTCCCCAGCGCGAGTTGATCATGATCGGGGTGGTCGTCGGGGCCTTTTTGGCAGCAGTGCGCATCTTGCTCTTTCCCACGCTGGCCCTCTTTGATCTGCGTTGGCTGGCCACCACCTTCAGCCTGCTCTTTAATGGCGGCACCGCGGCCGCACCGATCCTTTTTCTGCTGACCCTGAATTTTTTTCTCTGGATCCGGGTAGCGCTCAGTGCTGATCGCTCGTTGACTTTTTTTAGTGTCGGCGTCAGTTTTCGGCTGGGCATGTTGCTCGCCATCGTCGGCAACGGTCTGTATATTCTGGTCGCACAGCAGCCCGTTGCGGCCGCGCAGATCTACCTCTGGTGTTTTTTTGGCTTTGGACTCTTGGCGGTGGCATTGGCCCGCGTCGACGAAAAGTCAATCAATGCCGTTCAGAGCAGTGGCGGGGCCTTGCCGTGGACACGCCTGGTGCAGCTTGTTGTGATCACAGCGGGCGCGGTGGCCATTGCGATTGGGAGTGCAACGCTCTATACCCCAACGCTGATCCGCACCGTATTAGGCTGGTTTTCACCACTCTGGCAATTTTTGGGCGCACTCTTTCTCCGCTTCTTCTTCGCCCTCTTTTGGCTGGTGACACCCTTGCTGGAACGCCTTGCCGCGTTAATCCGTGCCTTGATGGCGCAATTGGAACCGAATGAGATCCCCGCACAGGAGTTCGGGGTTGGTGAACTAGATCCCAGCGCAGCGGATTTTGGCGAGCTCATGCGCAATGCCACCCTAATGCGCTATTTCCTGATCGCGCTAGGTCTGCTGATCATGCTTGTGGTGATTGCCATGATCTTTGTGCGCCCGCGACCACGCCTGATCGAAGAAGAGGCAGAAGAGAGCAGCAGCACCGGCTTCGCTGGGGAGTTCAACCCGCTGCAACGGCTACGCGGCTTAGCCAATCTATTGCGGCGCTATGGGTTACGGCCTGGGCTATTGGCTGCGATCTCGGTCCAGAATCTTTATGCGAATGTCTGTCGGCTGGCTGGGCGGCGCGGTTATGGTCGCCCAGCGGCCCAGCCCCCGGATGAATATCTGCCCCGCTTACAGGCCGCGTTCCCAGGGCAAGAACCGGCCTTGGCGCGCCTCACCGCCGCGTACATGCGGGTCCATTATGGGGATCAACCAGCCGACGGCGCAGAAATGGCGCAGTTACGCAGCGATTATGCGGCCATTGCCGCCACCCCACAAAATGCATAAAACTTTTCATGGGCTTTTGTGGCACAGGCACACACACCACTGCCTACGCCACAAAACTAGGTAGTCTTGCTTGCTATTTTCCTTTCACACCCTGTGTATAATGAGTTATCCGCAATCGTGCGCGGTATGGTCCACGCACTGCCAGTCACCGATTGGCCCGATCTCCAGGTTGCGATCTATTGATAGTGAAGGAGTTTTTCAATGGCGAAAAACAAAATTGTGCCAACGGAGGACGCGCCGCAGCCCATCGTCACCACCAATGGGGCGGCCCATCCTGTAACAGCGCCCGAAAGTACTGCCCCTGGGCACGTTTTACCAGCAGCGCCGAGCAGCCCACTGGTAAGCCCCGCTTTCCCACCCGGTGATATCACCCCGACTTTACAAATCACGCGTGACAGTGCCTATGCGGTTGCGCAGGCTCAACTTGATACCGTGGCTGACTTTATGGAGCTGGATGATGATCTGCGGCTCTTTTTGCGCACCCCCCAACGCGAGCTGATTGTTCATTTCCCCGTCCAGATGGATGATGGCCACATGCGGATCTTTACCGGCTTTCGCGTCCATCACAATATGGCAAAAGGGCCGACCAAAGGGGGCATCCGCTATCATCCAGGGGTTTCGCTGGATGAGTGTCGCGCCTTGGCCATGTGGATGAGTTGGAAATGTGCGCTGATGAATCTGCCCTACGGCGGGGCAAAAGGGGGCGTGATTGTTGATCCAAAAAGCTTAAGCCGTCGCGAATTAGAAAAGATGACGCGCCGCTATACAACCGAGATCACCTCGTTTATTGGGCCAGAAAAAGATATTCCGGCCCCGGATGTCGGCACGAATGCCCAGGTCATGGCCTGGATCATGGATACCTATTCGATGCATAAAGGCTACTCGATCCCGGCAGTGGTCACAGGCAAGCCCATCGCGATTGGGGGCAGTGTCGGCCGCGAATATGCCACAGGGCTAGGCGTTACCTATGTCACCCGTGCGCTGCTCAAACAGCGTTTTGGCCGTGGGTTAGAGGATCTCAAGGTCGCGATCCAGGGCTTTGGCAACGTGGGTAGTTGGACGGCGCGCACGATGCACGAACGCGGGGCGCGCGTGGTTGCGGTGAGTGATCAATATGGGGGCATTTACAATAGCAAAGGGCTCGACCTACGCCAGTTGACCCACTATCTGAGCGAACAGCAGACGGTCACAGGGTACCCCGGGGCCGAGGCGATCTCCAACCAGGAGTTGCTCGAACTTAAGGTGGATGTGCTGGTGCCGGCTGCATTAGAGGGGCAGATTACCAAAGAAAATGCCGGGCGGATCAACGCCACCATTATTGCCGAAGGGGCAAACGGCCCCACCAGCCCCGAAGCCGACAAGATCCTTAACGAGCGCGGTATCACCGTGATTCCCGACATCCTTTGTAATGCCGGCGGCGTCGTCGTCAGCTACTTTGAGTGGGTCCAGAGTCTACAATCCTTCTTCTGGGATGAGGGGGAAGTACGCCGCGCCATGGAAAAGAAGCTGCTGGATAATCTTGATGCGGTCCTCGGCGTGATGGTACGCCGCCGGTGCGATCTGCGCACAGCCGCCTACACGATTGCCATCGAGCGCATCGTCGAAGCCGTCCAGTTACGGGGGTTTTATCCGTAAACGAGACGGGGAGACACGAGATACGAGATACGCGCCCAGAGGGCACCCGCGAGATACGAGACTCTCGTGTCTCCCTGTCTCGTGTCTCCTTATCTTCCCTAGCGTACAGGCCTGTTGATGGAATTTCCCTTTACCACCTACCCAGCGACCTTTATTGAGCGGCCTAACCGGTACGCGATTATGGCGCGCTTACAGGAGAGTGCGGCGTTGGTACGGGCCCATTGCCCGAATCCAGGTCGGCTGCGTGAATTGCTCGTGCCGGGTGCGACCGTTCATCTGAGTGCCGCGCAGCCGCTGATCCGACCTGGCATGCGCAAGACTGCCTATGATCTGCGTTTTGTGGAACATCCGGTGGATGGTCAGTTGGTCAGCTTGGATACACGACTGCCCAACCAGCTCTTTGCCGAAGGGTTACAAGCAGGGTTCTTTGCCCCTTTTATAAACTATCCGCACGTGATGTCGGAGGTGTCGTTGCCGCGACTACCCGATCAGGCAAAAGGGCCGGCGGTCCACAGTCGGCTTGACTTTCGCTTGCAAAATGATGCTGGCCAGGTCTGTTGGGTTGAGGTTAAATCAGCGTCACTAGTCATTGATGGCAGTGCGCGCTTCCCCGATGCCGTGACCGCCCGTGGCCGGCGTCACGTCCTGGCCCTAGCCGAACTGGTTGCCCAAGGGGCACATGCCGCCATCGTTTTTATTGTGCAGCGGCCTGATGCCTACGAATTGCGCCCCCAATGGGAAAGCGATCCGGCCTTTGCGCAGGCGTTGGTCAGTGCCCAACAAGCTGGGGTTGCTCTCTATGCTTATACTTGTGCACTGACCTTACAGGCCGTCTGGCTCGAACGGGAGATTAAGGTTGTGTTGGCATGTGCGTAATCACAGATAGGACGAAAAATCTATCGCAGCCATGTGTACTTCTATAACGATAAACTATAGACAGGCCTGCAACTATATGGTATGGTAAATTCACCCGAGCAGTACCAGTAGCATAGAAGCGGTAGCAAGGTGGCGGTCAGCGAGGCGAGTTATGAATCAGAGCACCAGCGGTTTGATGGCAATCGTAATTTTTGCCCTTCTGCTCTTCTTTTTTCTTTCGGCACTCACCGCCGCACCAACCATTAGCTCACTGACGAACAACAGCGCGGCAGGTAACACAGCAGTGAATAGCAGTGGCGTAGGTACGCCCTTTGTCCTGCCCGCCGGTACAGGGTTGGCCACTACCCCAGTAACCAGTGGGCAAGGGAACAATAGCAGCCTTGTCCCCGTAGCCAATGCCACAGCGGCGACCGCTGGAACGTTATATACCGTTCAAAGTGGCGAATGGCTACAGCTGATTGCGCGCCGTTACAGTACGACGATTGACGCAATTTTAGCCGAGAATCCACAGATTACTGACCCCAGCACGCTTGTACCAGGCCAGGAAATTCGTCTGCCAGTAGGTAGTAGCGCCGCGCAGTAATAGACCGCTAATAGACTGCAAACCACCCATTAACAAATTGCTAATAAAAAGCTCTTTACATTGGGGAGCGGATGTGCTATACTATGGATCGTCAATCAAGGGGATGTCCGGTTTCGACGGGGCAGGCTGTTCTTGGATGGCAGGCCGTAGAGCGTCGGACTACGTTAAAACAGGCGCAACACCTATAAATGCCAACACAGGCAAACATTTCAACTTCGGTTTTGCTAGCGCCCCTATGGCGGTTGCTGCTTAATTAGCGGTTGAAAACTGACCCCCTAACCAGGGTCACAGCGCGAACTAGTGGTGCTCGCAGGCTAGATCGATGCTGACATATACTGAGGAGTTGCGGCGGCCGGATGCCGATAAAGGCCGCCTAAGATCTATCGGCTAACCGAGCAAAGGAATCCCGTTGCACGGAGTCCGTTCGGTGAAACAACAAATGTGCAACTAAGCCTGTAGAGGTCTCTGGACGAATGTTTCGGACGTGGGTTCAATTCCCACCATCTCCACCTAGCGTTAAAAAATGGTCCTGACGGTAATACCGTCAGGACCATTTTTGTTTACCCCATCAGGCAACGTGCCTTCGTCGTATCAATAACGATGAAAAGCGGTCTTATCCATCGCAACGTCGCGTGGTCTGGATGACACGAGCACATGGCCACGCGACGACGCGACAATTTACACAGCAGTGCGATCCCATCAGCACAGCAACTCATTCATACTCAATCTCGATTCCCCCAAACCACCCGGCGGTAATGTTATAGATCATCGCCAGCAGTGCGCCAAAGAGGGCACCGACGATCCAATAGAGGAATGGCAATACCACCAAGCTAGCCAAGCCGACCACCGAAGGCAGGGGGAGCCCAAAGAGCATGGACGGCAACGCTAGATTTTCGAGTGACAGGGTCGGTGCCACCAAGGCCGCCACAGCACCCGAAAGCAGCCCGATAATCGCATAAAGAAATCCCATTGCTTTAGCCGCAGAAAAGATACGCACCCGGCGAATCCGCATCATAAGCACTCCTTTGTTTTCACTTTGTACACTGTTACTTTGCCAATAAAAAAACCCGCAGCCCTCATGGACCGCGGGTTGATCAGTTACTTAATCAACACAAGACAACGCTTGGATCTCAGCTTCACCTTAGCTTATCTCAATGGAACGGTCGGGGGCATTCCAACGCAAAATCTTTAATTGTTGCGAGATTGTACTATGGAAGCTGCTTATCCCGCAATTTTGCCGCCGCGCCGGGGCTTAATTTTACTGCGCAGGTTTGTCACTTCTAACATTACTTTTTATTTAGTTTTCCGTCATCTACATTATAGGTAGGATGTGCATCTGTCATCTGCATGACAATGATGGAGCGCACAGCAGGAAATTTGCCAGCGGCATTTCCATCTCTCCACCCTTTACAACTGATCAAATCGCTTGCTACAAGGCAGAGCCACGGTGATTGCAGCCGTGGATGGCCCCCTACGAACTTGAGGAAAGGATTGCAACATGCTGCACCCCAAGCGGACGCTGAAGCTGCATTTTCGTCGGCGGATGCTCTTTTTTTGCACGACCCTGCTGTTAAGCACACTCTACCTGCTTGATACCTACCAGCTCTTTTTTGCCCAAAGCGACCCGGGCGGCACCATTCCAACCGAGCAATCACATACGGTCTTCCTGCCGGTTGTCCAGCTACCACTACCACCACCAACGCCAACCCCAACCGCCATTCCCACGCAGGAACCACCGGTCGTACGCGATCTCGAATGGGATCCGCGGTTAGATGAGCGTGGTGCCCGCCTGGTGCGCGCCACGGTCACCCCTGGCCAGGGGTATTGGCGCCTGGTCAAAGCGGTCTGGTATAACCATATCGAAGCAGGCGGGCGCCACCACATCTTGATCGATACCCTTGATACCGCAGCCAACCGGCAAAGCGCCGTGGCCGTCCAAATTGCCTGGCCCGATGGGCACGCGACCGTACAGACCGAAGCCAAGCCCGGCGAGCAATATGCCACCAACTATCCCATGTACGCGCTCGCGCCGGCCTACACCGTTTTCCCCGCCAACGGCGCGCCGGCCGATCGCGTGGAAGGGTTAGGGTTGGGCGAAATCAACGAACCTTATCTGGCGTTTCATACCAGCTATGGTCTGGTCTGGCGTTGGACGATTGCCAGCAGCGCGCCGACCGCGACAACTTCGCCAACCCCCACTGTGACAATCCCCAGTGTGACAACGACACCAACCAGCACACTGAGCGCTACGCCAACCGCCGCGCTGACCGGCACACCAACGCCGGCAACAACACCGAATCTCACGCCAACCGCAACGCCATCACCATTACCCCCAACCACCGCCACGCCAACCGCTACGCCAACCGCTGCGGCCCACCGCTTTGTCGCCGAAGTCGCGAGTTGTACGGCAGATGAACGGGGAAGCCGCTTTGATGGCTATGTCTACCAAGCGGGTCAACCGGCCAATGGGCAGCGCATTGTCTTTAGCTATGAAGCTAATGGCCCGTGGGTAACCCAACCGACGGAAACGGGCCGGGGCGTGCCAGGCTTTTATGCGCACATTATCAGCGCTGGGGTAGCGCGAACCGGCGATTGGTTCGCCTGGGTAATTGACAACAACGGCATGCGCATCTCGACCCTGGCCGCCTTCCATACCGATGGACCAGGGGGACAGTGCAACGTTTTCACCATTAACTTTCACGCCAACTAAGGCAATTGCAAGAAAATAAACATGCCGTAGGGGCGCCCGCAAGCGGTCGCCCCTACGGCATGGGGTAATTATTTTTGAAATTGGCCTAAGCGTGACACCAGACCTTGGGATCAGGGGTTACCCCGATACCAAGGTCCAGTGCTGCATAAGTCCGAAACGATCCAAGTTGTCGGTTTGCCCAGCTAGTGCTATGCTTGATCCATCGCTGTTTGAATACACAACAAGATGATATAGCAGATTGCAAGGAGGCACAGATGGTCACATCGGTGGTGTTAATCAAGACTGCACGCCAGCAGATCAATGAAGTGGCACAGCAATTGGTGGCGATGCAGGGCGTAGCCGAAGTTTATTCGGTTGGTGGGCGTTACGATCTGGTTGCGATTATCCGCGTGAATAACAACGACAAGTTAGCTGATCTTGTGACCAACCAGATGTTGGCGCTAGAAGGAATTGAAGATACCGAGACTTTGATCGCCTTCCGTGCCTATTCTAACCATGATCTGGAAAGTATGTTTGCGATTGGCGCCGCGGAAGAGTAGACAGGATGACAGGATGACAGGATGACAGGATGACAGGATGACAGGATGACAGGATGACAGGATGACAGGATGACAGGATGACAGGATGACAGGATGACAGGATGACAGGATGACAAGGTGAAAGGGTGATAGGATGACCTTGCCTGATACTTACAATGAGAGTGAAATTTCGCTACTCATTGTAAGCTCAGGTTCTGGCCACACTTAGCAGGGTAGATCATCCCATCACCTTGTCACCCCCATCACCTTGTCACCCCCATCACCTTGTCACCCCCATCACCTTGTCACCCCCATCACCTTGTCACCCCCTCACCCTTCACCAGCCAACAGGGCCTGTAACACGGCCGCAACGCCATCACCATCATTCGACGCGGTGATATAATCAGCGACCGCCTTTACCTCTGCTACTGCATTTTCCACAGCAACCCCATGCCCACTGAGGGCGACCATTTCCACATCATTGGTATCATCGCCAAACGCGACAACATCGGCCAGGGTCATGCCCCAACTTTCCACCAGATGACGCAAGGCCACCGCTTTATTACATTCGGTCGCCAGGATTTGAATAAAATGCGGATACCGAGCCGAGTAGAGCGGCTGTGCCGTGGCGGGAAAGTCGAGCAGCAATCGTTCCAGCGGCGTACCGGTTTCGCTAAAGATCAAGACTTTCGCCGCCGGCTGCAGCAGCGTCTGCAGATCCGCGACCAGATAGGGCGTATTCCGTGTGGCCGTGCGGTTTAAATAAAGCTGACCATCAATTTCCAGACCGACTAAAGCCTGCGGCGAGGTCCCCAAGAGTTGGGCAACGATGGCTTGGGTATCAGCCGTGGGGATATGATTAGCATAGATGCGTTCATTCGCCAGATGAATCTCAGCGCCGTTGTAACAGACCCAGGGCACCGTTTGCAAGGCAGCAGGCAACGCCGCGCCAATCGAACGGGGCGGGCGGCCAGTGGCAATGACAACCTTACGCCCGGCCGCTTGCCAGGCGTGCAGTTGCGCCAAGGTATAGGGTGAGATCGTGCCGTCACTGCGCAACAAGGTGTCATCGAGATCGATGGCAGCAATTTGAAACATTTGAGCATGAGTCCTTTCTAAATAACTGTAAGCACATTGTCAGCACCTAGTGTTGGATCTGACAGGATTAGCCTAGACATAAGTAACGGTCTTGTGGTACATTTGCCGGAGCATCTCTAATATTATTGCCTCACTGCTTTGCCACCATCTATATTAGAAGCGGTTTAGTGTGGTTCATGGTTCATCTATCGCTGGCTCCATATAGTGCAGTTTCCAGGTTACCGAATGCAATGTGACATCACTGATATAGTCACCGATAAAGTCACCGATAAAATCACCGATAGATCCGTAGCAGGCTATCACCGTTTTGTTTTACACCAGCTTGATGTTTCTCCCAATTTGCGTAAGTCTTATCACTTTATAATAACCTTCTTTGGGCGTTGATAAACGCGGTTTGACCATCGTCGATTCAGCCCTCTACGCCGGCAGTGATCATAAACCGTGATGGTAAGTAAAGCAATATGGTGCTTCTACAACGTGAACGTTCACTAAATTGTCGTTCTGTTTCGGTCTGTCCTCAATCATTTTTCATTTTGGAGGGAGTATGATTCGTAAACGTTACCCTAGAGCAAGCCTTCACTTTGCCGTTGTAACGGCCGTTGTGATGGCCTTGCTGATTAATCCGCTCACCTTACTTGGTGGCACCGTCTACGCCGCCAGCACAAGTAGCACGATGCAAGCCGCGTTACAGACTCCTGATACCCCCCCCCAACCGCTAACGCGCGCCGGCGTTGACCTGGGCAATCCACAAAACCTGGAAGCAACCATCCAGGCCAAAGGGAGCACACCAATGGTCATGGCCCGCAGTGCCGAAGAGGCCGCAGTTTATATTGTTGTGCTCGATGGTGCCCCCTTGGCCAGCTATCGCGGTGGGGTCGCCAATCTCGCCCCCACCAATCAGGCGCGACAGAGCGGCAAAAAAATTAACAGCCGCAGCCCAGAAAGCCAAGCCTACCTTGGCTATCTACAACAGGAGCAGGCCGCCTTTATTGACCGTGCCAACCGCACCTTGGGCCGCCCGCTCGACGTGCTTTATACCTATCGGGCAACGCTCAATGGCTTTGCCGCACGGATGACCGCCGCCGAAGCACAACAAATTGCCAAGCTTTCGGGCGTGCGCTTAGTCGAAAAAGAGAAGATCTACGAACTCCACACCGATGCTGGTCCTACGTGGATTGGTGCCCCCGAAATCTGGGGGGGCGAACTGACCGCCTTGCCGTTCTCGGCAGCCCTCAGTGGCGCGAATGAAGTCCCGCCCGTTACCGGCCCAGCCAGCGGCAGCGCAACCTTCCAGTACAATGTAAAGACGCAAGAACTCAGCTATGAAGTGACGGTTGCTGACATTGAAAATATTATAGCCGCCCACATTCATCGGGCCCCAGCGGGCCAAAATGGCGGAGTCGCCTATGATCTCTATGATGGGAGCGCCCCCTTTGATCCGGTAAATCCCATCAGCGGGGTAGTCACGCTGAGTACGGCGGATCAAGCGTTGCTGATGAGCGGTGGCCTCTATGTCAACGTCCACACCACTGCCTCACCCTCCGGTGCCATTCGTGGCCAGATCGCCAGCGATGGCACACTGGGCGAAGGGGTGATTGTTGGGGTGATCGATACGGGTGTCGATCCGTGGAACCCCTCCTTTGCCGCCACCGGTGATGATGGTTATACCCACGAGAATCCCTTGGGCGAAGGTACCTATCTGGGTGTTTGTGATCCCACCAATACAGCACCCCCCAGCGGTGTCGTCGCCTATGATCCAACCTTCCCCTGTAATGCCAAGTTGATTGGCGTCTGGGGTTATAGCGCGTCGGATGATAATCCACGCGACACCGATGGCCACGGTTCGCACACGGCCAGCACCGCCGCCGGCAATGTGGTCAAAAACCCAGTGGTGAATACCCCAACCGGGGCCTTCACCGTCGAGTTGATCTCGGGCGTGGCCCCCCATGCCAACGTCATTATGTATGATGGTTGTATCGACGGTGGTGGCTGTCCAGGCGCTTCACTGCAGGCAGCGCGCGACCAAGCCTTGCTCGACGGCGTTGATGTGATCAACTATTCGATTGGTTCTTCTTCGCCCACACCGGATCCGTACAACGAAGTCGAAGCCCTTTCGTGGCTCGCCTTGCGCGATGCCGGCGTCTTTGTTGCCACCTCAGCCGGCAATGCTGGCCCCGGCGACGCAACCGTCGGGTCGCCGGCGGATCTGCCCTGGATTACCTCAGTTGGTGCGAATAGCCACAACCGAGCCTTTATCAGCACAGTCACCCTCAATGATGGCAGCACAGCGCCGTTAACCTTAACCGGGATGGGCCTTAATACCGGTTTTGGTCCAGCCCCCTTAGTCTTTGCCGAAGACTACGTGATTCCGCCGGCAACGGCAGAAGATGCACGCCTCTGTGCCCCCGATGCCTTCCCGGCAGGAACGTTCAATGGCGAGATTGTCATCTGTGAACGCGGCGTTTATGGCCGTGTCGCCAAAGGCGAAAGTGCCGCAGCCGGCGGTGCCGGCGGCTTTATTCTGGCCCAGCCGGACGAGTTCGGTGGCGGTCCCGGTTCAATTACGGCTGACACCCATGTGATTCCAGCCTCACACATTGATTACTATGAGTACCAGAAGTTGCTTGCCTATGTCACCGCCGCGGCCGGGCCAGTTACGGCTGCGATTTCCGGCGGGGTGTTGGTTGTTGACAATGTTTACGCCGATATCATGGCTTCCTTCAGCTCACGCGGGCCAAATGGTGGCTTGTTCGATGACATCATTGTCCCCAGCATTACGGCCCCCGGTCGCTCCATTTGGGCGGCCTATCACCAGGGCGAAGGTGGCGATGGCGATTTCACCTATAATGTGATTCAGGGCACCTCCATGGCCAGCCCGCATATGGCGGGTGCTGGCGCGCTGATGAAAGCGCTCTACCCCGATTGGAGCCCGGCCGAAATCCAATCGGCATTGATGACCACGGCCCGCACGCCGATTACCAACGATGATGGCACCAATCCGGCAACGCCCTTTGCCGAAGGGGCCGGCGAAGTTGATTTGACGCAAGCGGCTCACGCGGCCCTCGTCTTAGATGTGACTACCGACGAGTACTTGGCCGCCGATCCGGCCGAAGGGGGTGCGCCGAAAGATCTCAACCTGGCCAGCATGGCGGACAACCAATGTCTGCTCGTCTGTAGCTGGACCCGCACGGTGAAGAGTACACTTACCGGCGCAGAAAGCTGGACGGCGACCGCCACCTCGGCCAGCGGCCTCAACATCACGGTCAGCCCCAGTTCCTTTACCCTGGCCCCTGGCGCAACACAAGAAATTGTGATCACCGCCGATGCCAGTAGCGCACCGCGCGAGGAATGGCTCTTTGGTGAAGTACAACTTACCCCTGCCGGCACCGCGCCGGCCGCCCACCTACCTGTGGCGGTCATGTCAACCCCTGGGATTATTCCGGCAGCGGTGGATATTGACACCCGGCGCAATGCCGGCTCGCACCTGGTGACTGGCCTGGAGACGATTGGCATCAGTGAGCTGACGATCGAAACCTATGGCTTGGTTACCGGTGACAAAGTTGAGCTGTCGCTCAATGAAGATCCCAGCAACGGCGATCCCTATGACAATATCAATGATGGGACCGTCTCGGCGACGGTAGTGAATGTACCGACAGGTGCCCTTAGCCTGGCCGCCGATATTATCGCTTCGGAAGCGCCAGATATTGATCTCTATATCGGCACTGGCAATACCCCCAGCGCCGCCACCGAGGTCTGTGTCAGCGCATCCGGCACGGCGTTGGAATCCTGTAAGATTGACAATCCCGCGGCCGGCGAATGGTGGATTCTAGTCCAAAACTGGGATGCCTCTAGTGCTCCTCCCGATGCGATCACCCTGGCCTATGCGATTGTCGCAGGCGATGCGGGTAACTTCTGGGTGGAAGGACCGAGCAGCGTTGCAGCCGGCACCCCCTTTGACTTACGCGTCTATTGGGACGTACCGACCATGGTGGCGGGGGAAAGCTGGTACGGGGCCTTCACGATTGGCACCGACCCGGCGAATCCAGGCAACATTGGCACCATCTTTGTCAATCTCAATCGCTTGCGTGATGATGTAGTCAAGGCGGTCAGTGAAGACGAAGCGCAACCGGGAGACACGCTGACCTATCAGATTGTGGTTGACACTAATGTGACCCCAGAAGACCTGGCCTATACACTGCAGGATACGATTCCGGCCGGCCTGACCTATGTTGACGGCTCAGCCAGCGCAACGGCGGGGACGGTGGCAGTGACCGGCAACACATTAACGTGGACCGGCACGCAGCCTTCGGCGAATAACTTCGTGGGCGGCTACAATATCACCACCAATCAGAACGACGCGCAGTGTGCGCTGCCGATTGGGGATGGTGGTTACTACGATGCCCTGACCCGCACCGGCTTCACATCAAGCGCCGGCATCACGGGCGATACCATTAGCTGGTCCTATGGCTCACATGCGGGGACCGACTTCTATGGCACCGCGCGCGCTGGTTCACCACGTTTCACCGACGATGGAATCGTGGTTTTCGGCACCTATGCTGGGCAGCCCTGGGTCAATCAAGATATTCCCAATGTCAACGTACCGAATGGCCTGCTGGCGCCTTACTGGCGTGACATGGAAGTGGTCTACGATGAGGCCACGAACAAGGGCGTGACGGCGGTGACCTTCGGCGGCGGCATCTTCTGGCTGGTCGAGATCGATGATATTCAGCCCTATGATGATCCCACCCAGCACCTTGACCTGGCGATCATGTCCTGGAATGACATCGACCCTGCCGCCGGCAGCTATGATGCCTACTTTGCCTACGACAATGTCAACATCGGCGATACGATTGGGACCATCGGCGTTGAAAATGATGCTGGTGATGCCGCGACCAAATTCTCCTTTGACAACTTCACGCCAACGGATGGCCTGGTGCTCTGTCTGGATTATGTGGGCTTGACGCCGGTTGTTATCAACTACGAAGTGACAGTTGACGCCGATGCAGCAGCCGGGATCGTCACCAATGAGGTGATCCATAACACGGATAATCCGGGCAGCAAGCCGGCAACCACGAGTGCCGACGTGACGATCAACGAGCAAAGTTGTGCCGATGTGCCCAACAATCTGGTAGACAACGGCAGCTTTGAAGAGGGCCAAACCGGCTGGCGCTACTATACCAACAGTGCCGGCAGCTTCACGATTAGCGACGAAGCCGCGGACTGTGATAGTGCAGCACAGATTGAGGTTGCAGCGCCGGGGAGTAATGTCCAGCTTTACCAGAAGGGGATTCAGTTAGAGGCGAACACGGCCTATCGCATGACCTTTATGGCCTACTCGTCTAGTGGGAGTGACCTGGGTCTCTATCTGCACAATCATGTGGCCCCCTACGAGAAATACGGTTTGGCCATCAATCAAGTCAATCTGACGCCCGGCTGGGAACGCTATACCGTTGAGTTCAATACCAAGAACTTCGCTGGGACGGTGAACAATGCCCGCCTACGCTTCTGGCTGACACCCTTTGCTAGCGCCGGCGACACCTACGTGATCGATGACGTGCGCCTAGAAAAGTTGGATGGTTCCGAATCTGACTTGTCCGCCGTCAGCGCAGCCGTGGTGGGACTGGGTATCGACGAAGCGCCAGTTGATCCGGCCCTCCTCGACCTGGTTGACGATGGCAATGTGGTTGACGAAGGATCAGAAGCTTTGCGCATGTTCTTGCCCTGGGTGCAGCGCTAGGCTCTAAATTAATAATTAATGGAAAACAATTAATAATTAATTGTTTTCCATTAATTATTGAGGTGTCTGCGACGCAGAACATCGCTAGGACTGTGCTGACGCGCTGGCGTAGGCACGGGGCTTGATGTATCGACAGCGTGATAGAAATACCATCACCTGTGTCGCACGAGTAACAAAGAAAAAACGCTGCGCCCGATGAGTGGGCGCAGCGTTTTTTCTTTGTTACTATCCATATCCAGCCTGCATTACCAGAGGTAGACCAATCGTAACGAGCGAGAGGGCGGGGTGTGCTCAGGTGCGTCGCACTGTCCAGAACGAAGTAGCGCATACGATCACTGTTTGGACAGTGCGACGCACCTGAGCACTACTACGCCAGCCTACGCCGGTTTCTCACAGAGAAACGGGGCCTGATCCCCACCACCATGATAGGTATACTCCTGACCTTGTGCACGCAGGATAATCCGAATGCCTTCAACCGTCACTTGTGTATACATCATGCCCGGCTCGGGGCAGCCCAGACTACCATCCGGCCAGACAACCGGGCTGGCTTCGACCACTTCGATCTCAGCCGCAGTCAGTGCCAAAGTACTGGCCAAATCAGCGATTGCCTGCCGTACAGGGCGGCTGTCGGCGAGCGCTGGTGCGCCGGCTGGCAGTGGGGTCGTAGACATAGTAGTCTCCTCGGTTATAGTGGCTTCGGTTGCGGCTGCTTCAGTTGCAGGCGCGGCGGTTGTGCCCTCGGCGGCAAGTCCTGGCGTGGGCACAGGTAACGGTGTGACAGGCTGACAGGCAACCGTGCAGAGCAGGGGAAGGAAGGCCAATGCAAGCAGTTGTTGCCTGATCCGTTTGGATCGCAGATGGGGGTTGGCAGCGAAATTGGGCATAAGCGTTACAGTCATTTATCATCCTTTCAAAATAAAGTCGGCTAGCGGCAATCATACGCGCGACTGACGTTACAATACCAACAACTTTCGCTTTACACAAAACGCGCGGCGGATTGTCAATGCCGGAAGGGTGATTACCCAATTTCATCAAGTTGGCTTTATCCGTAGATTTAGGTATGATCTAGTAACAGCAAATTCTTGGCACACTGTTTGCCACCAGAAGGCCAAGCACAGATCAACAGCAATGAGGAAGGTTGCAATGTCACCATTTTTTACCGCTTACCTAGAGCGCCTGACCACGCTGCATAACGACCTGATCACTGTACTTGATCGATTGCCACAAGCCGCCCTGGATTGGAAACCAGAGGCAAAGCTGAATTCGATTGCGGTGTTAGTCGCCCACACCGCCGGTGCCGAAACTTTTTGGATTGGCGACTTGATCAGCCGCGGTTCATCCACACGGGTGCGCGCAACGGAATTCCAGACCGGCGGCCTTGATCACACTGCGCTGAAGACGTTACTGGCACAGGCGCTGGCCGATGCTGAAAAGACGGTCACGCAACTCACCATCGCGCAACTGGCTGAAGAACGGCAGTTACCCAATCACAACAGCCCGTTCACCGTTGCTTGGTGTTTGCTACACGCAATGGAACACACGGCAACTCATGTCGGCCATGTCCAACTGATGGGTGACATGTGGGAGACATTACACCAGTAGAGAGGAGCCACGCATGAAGCTTTTATTGATCGGCGGCAGTGGTTTTGTCAGTGGGACGTTGGCCACAGTGGCGCTGGCAGCGGGGCACACCGTGGCCGCCGTTACCCGTGGCCAGCGAGCCTTAGCCGCCGGCGTCACACCGATTGTCGCTGATCGCCGCGACCGGGCGACTTTTGCCCAGGCGATCGCAGCCGCGGATCAACAGTGGGATCTGGTGATTGACTGCATCGGTTATGAAGTCGCCGACGCCGAGCAGGATGTCGCCGTCTTTCGGGATCTTGCCAAACAACTAGTCTTTATCTCCACCGACTTTGTTTATGATCCGGCACAGCGCCGCTTCCCACAGACGGAAGAGAGTGATCACTATCTCAGCGACGGCTACGGTGGCAAGAAACGCCAATGTGAAATCGTCCTACAACAAAGTGATACGGGCAAGATGGCGTGGACAGTAGTCCGCCCTTGCCATATCTATGGGCCAGGCTCACTGCTTGGTTGCCTGCCACTGCATGGCCGCGACCCGGACTTGATCGCCAAGTTGCAGCAGGGCGAAGCACTGACACTGGTGGGCGGTGGCCACTTTCTACAGCAGCCAATCTATGCCGCCGATCTAGCCCGCACGATCCTCAGTTGTGGGGGTAATACCAACTGTCATCAGCAGATTTACGTTACCGCCGGCCCTGATATCATCGAGTCGCGCACATTTTATCAGCTCATCGGCGAGATCCTAGGCGTAGAGGTGAAGATCAACGAGTTGCCGGTCCAACAATTTCTGGCGGAAAATCCTGATCGTCACTCCTTCTGCTGCCATCGGATCTATGATATGCGCAAGTTGCGCGGCCACGGCCTCTATGTCCCAGATACGCCATTGGCAGAGGGCCTGCGCGCCCATGTCGAAAGTATGGTGGCCTGATGACCACCTCATTGCCACACCTCTTTGGTCCCTACGGCAGTAGCGCCCTGCCCTATATCGCTGACTTCGCCACTTATGGTGCCAACGCCTGTTGGTTTCATGGCTTCGATGACGCCGCCTTTACGGCCTGCGCGCAGCACCAGATCGCAGCCTGTGTCGAGTTTAAAACCTTTCGCGCCGACTTTAATGTACATCCCGAACTGATCCCGATTGGCGTCGATGGTCAGCCAATCCGCTATGGAAAGCTGGTACAAGGGGTATGTCTGTCGCAAACGGCCTTTCTACAAGAAACCGAGGCCAACTTGCTGGCCGGTCTGCACGCCTACCAGCCAACCGGCATCTGGCTCGACTATCTCACCTATGGCGGTTGGTTTGAGGTGCCTGATCCTGACCTGCAGGAGAGCTGTTTCTGCGCCGCCTGTATTGCGGACTTTTGTGAAAGTACGGGCATTGACGCCACCACGCCGGCCGCAATTCTCGCTAACCATCAAACCGCGTGGACGCAGCACAAGTGCGAACGGATTGCCCATTATGCGCTTCACTACGCGCAACTAATTCGCACCCACCTGCCGGGCTGTGTGATCGGCGCGTATATGTGTCCTTGGTTGCCGGCTGAATTTGATGGCGCCTTGCGCCGCATTTTCGCCCAGGATTATGGGTTAATGGCCTCCGCCATTGAGATTTTCACGCCTCTAATCTATGGCACGAAAAGCGGTCGCCCCGCCAGTTGGGGACGGGCATGGTTGGAGGCGTCGGCAGCGTTTGTGCCGCCGGATTGCCAAGTGCAGCTGATCCTTGATGCGCTCGACTTTCCTGATAGCCTGGCTGAGACAGGCGCGTCAACCGTGCCCAGCTATGGTTTACAAGTCTTTAACGGCGCGCAAATTTTCGCGAATCAAGAGTGGGCAGCGCGCTTCCGGAGTGTGGTAGAGCACATACAGGGCAGCCTAGGCTAAGCACTGCCAAGCGGTATATTTAACGAGTATATCCCACTTGGCGTGAGAAAAGCGGTGCAGAGGTCAAACATTCCGGGAATGTGATCCACGCGAAGTGGAATATACTCTATTTAACTTTAGAGGCATTCTCCGAACTGGGAGCGTAAGCGACCAACCCCTGGTCGCTTATGCTCCCAGTTCGGAGACAAGCTCGCCCCCAAAGTGAAATCCACCCTTGACAAACCCTCAACCGTCAATCGCCGTCTGTAAATGTGCTTTCACATAGGCATTGTAGGCGGCGATTAATTGTTGGGTGATCGGGCCGGGTTGGCCCTGGCCAATGGTCTGGTCGCCGATCTGCACCACCGGCAAAATTCCGCGCGAAGAGCTACTAATCATCGCTTCATCAAGCGCCGGCACGTCATCAGTACTGATGGCCTGCAGCGTTAACGGCAGGGCTGCCCCTTGCACTAGATCCAATATAATCCGCCGCGTTACCCCTTCTAAAACGCCTGCCCCCGCTGTATAGACAACACCATCACGCACGGCATAAAAATTGGCACTGGTCGCTTCGAGGATCTGGCCTTGGTCATCAACCAGCAACTGTTCGTAGTAATTATCCGCTTGGCCCATACGTTTGCGCGCCTCGGCAAAGTCAGCCGTTTTGACCAATGGATTGTCACGATGCAAGCCGGTGGCATAGCCGACCCTAACCCCCAGTTGGTAAAGTTGGTCTGGCGGCGGCGTAAAGGGCATCAGCGCGATCAGCTCACGGCAGTCTATCCCCAAGGCAGTGGCCGGCGCCGCCAGCACATCAATCCGCACCCGCATTTCGGCAGATGGATAGGCAGTGCATAGTTCATGGATGGCACTGCGCAGACGGGCTTCATCCAGCGTATAATCCCAGCCGAGCAACCGCATCGACTTGACGGTGCGCGCCAGGTGGTGGTCGAGTTGAAAGAACTGGTTGTGATGAAAAGTGCGCGCAATTGAGTAGATCCCCAGCGCGAGGCCGTAGTAGAGCTCGGTAAAATCGGTGGCGGTCAGCGGCACAGGCAACGGTTGGGGGCCAGTGGGGGTGAGGGCATAAAGTTCAAGTTGGGACATGGTGGCGATCTAGCTCCAGAAAGGTTTGCAGCGGACAGAAATAGCAACAGCACGATGACGATTATTATACCCTTTGTGTTTGCCTTGTCGCGATTCGTTGGTAGTTTCGTCTGGAAGAATGGTCGTGCAGTATTTTTAGTAAATCCACTGAGAAATTCGGTACTATACTCAAATCAGAATGAGACCCCCAGTTTCGGTCAGCGTGCGTCGCACTGACCAAAGAATCTAGCGGACTGGAAACAGTTGGCGGTCAGTGCGACGCACGCGATCCCGTTAGCCAGCAAAAAGCCGGTTCTCAACTTGACTTCAGTATAAAAGAGAGAATC
>JALHQH010000060.1 GCA_022842065.1 Caldilineaceae bacterium | reverse complement strand
GTTTGCGAATTACGTCACCGTTCGGCACTTGGACTTTGCTCATCTTGCTATTCTCGCTCTTTTCTGTTTGTTTGATATTTGTTTTTTGTTTCTCTTTTGTTTATGCCTGAATAGTTACATGCCAACGCAAGCAAGATGATCGTTGATTTGATATTCTGCAGGCTGGTCATTAGCTGCGCATTCTTTTGCTTGCCCCCAAGTCTATACCAATAGGCGAGCCACAGCAGCACAATAGCCACAAAAATCACCGGTGCTGCAATCAATAAAACGACCAGCAAAATGATCCATAAATAGTTGCTTGTCCGGTTTGACATCTCTCGTGTCTCCCTATCTCGTATCTCCCTATCTCGTATCTCCCTGTCTCTCTACCGCGGCACCGCCACCCCGCTGACAAAGCGGCGAATCACATCATCGGCACTCAACCCTTCGATTTCAGCTTCGGGGCGGAGGATGACGCGATGGCGATAGGTGGGGGCTAACACCTGTTTGACATCGTCGGGGCTGACGTAGCTGCGTCCGTGTAGGGCGGCATAACTCTTCGACGCTAGTAACAAAGTAATACTGGCACGGGGGCTGCCCCCCAGAATTAGATCCTGGCTGCGCCGGCTGGCGTTGGCCAATTGGGTGATATAACGCAGAATGCCCTCTTCCACCGTCACCTGGCCGATCTCCTGCCGCAACTGTCCCAACTCGGCTGGATCGACTACCGGTTGCAGATCAATGTTTTCCAAACGATGGGCGTCAAAGCCCTGATGATAGCGGCGCAACACTTCGGTCTCCACCGCTTCGGGGGGATAGTTAACCAGCACTTTGAACATAAAACGGTCAAGTTGCGCTTCCGGCAGTGGATAGGTGCCCTCGTACTCCACCGGATTCTGGGTGGCCAATACCATAAAGGGATTGGGCAGTAGATGACGCTCGCCTTCGATGGTGGCCTGGCGCTCTTCCATTGCTTCCAACAAGGCGGATTGGGTCTTGGCCGGCGCACGGTTGATCTCATCCGCCAGGACGATGTTGGCGAAGATCGGCCCCTTTTTCAGATAGAAAGTCCCCTGGTTAACCTGAAAGACCTGGGTGCCAACCACATCGCTAGGCATCAGGTCGGCCGTGAATTGGATGCGGCTGAAATCGGCCCGCACCAGGCGCGCCAGCGTTTTGGCCAGCAACGTTTTGGCGGTGCCAGGTACCCCCTCCAACAGGACATGGCCACCAGCAAAGAAGGCCACGACCACCTGCTCGAAGACCTCTTCTTGCCCAACAATCACCTTCGCCGCCTCTGCACGCAGGCGGGCAAAACATTCAGCTACTGACACAGTTACGCTCCCTTATCGTGCTCTTTTGCGGCCTTTTTGGGTATATTGATCGATCTGTTGCACTGCTTCTACCAACTGCTGTTCATTGTTGCTCTGCGTTAACGTCTGCAAAATGCGCCTGATCTGTGCGGCATCTGGTTGACCAGGCACGGGGCCGTTGGCCTGCCACTGCGCCAGAAAGCTTTCATCATCCAGGTCCGGGCTGATCTGATTTGAACGGCCCAGCGCCCGCTTGAAACGGGCCTTGTGATGCTGCCCCACTGTGTCACGCCGCCGCGCCCGCCGCAGTAGATTGGCCATTGCTACCACATACTCGGCTGCTTCGCGGCGGCGTAACGTTGCAGTTGCCGGCAGGGGCGGTCCTAAGCGCCAGCCTTGCAACAGCAAGTAGAGCGCGGTGAGGCCCATTAACCAGAGCAGCGCCCAACCCGGTGGGGTATAGTAGAGCCACTCTTGTAAATTCTGGATCGTAGTCACACTGTCTGCCGCCAGGTCGAGATGATAGGTATCAATGCGAATTTCGCTGCCTGCGGGCAGATCGCGTAACAGTGCCGGCAGTAGCGTGGCCTGTTTTGGATCACGCAAGTGCCCATTGGTGAACGCGTGGTGTCGACTCAGGTGCCAGATGCGGCCGTCTCCTAGCGGCTGTACCGCTGCGGTAATCTGGCCAGCGGTGTTGACCAGGACGGACACGGTCTCATTGGCCGCACTGAGATCCAGCGTTTGCTCCTGGCCAGCCAGCACCATCGGTTCGTCGAGATCGGGAAGCAGCGGCTGTGGTTGGGTCACCTCGGTAATTAACTCGGTTAGCGGGCCGGCCATGACCCCAAAGCGGCTTTGTAACTCGCTGTCAAATGCGCCAGGACCAACCAAGACGAGGGTATTCCCGCCCCTAACCCACTGATAAAGCGTTTCGGCTTCGGCGGCACTGTATGGATAAGCGGTGGGGTAGACAAAAAAGAGCCGGGTTGACCTGGGCATCGCAAAACGCGCGCCGGTGGTCTGGACGGGATACCCTAGCTCACTCAACCAGAGACGCAGGGCTAATAGGCCATTATCCGCCGCCGAGTTGAGATCGTAGGGCGGTGGTGGCGTCGGCTCTCCTTGCAGCACCACAAAGAGCGCCAGGGTTGCCACCAACGCCAAGGCCAGCCAGCGTTGGGTGCGTGGATTGGCGCTTGTGTTTGTCCCCGAAAAGCGGCTCATTTATGCTTGTTCCTCTAATCCTTTGACCGCCTGGACATAGCGATCAAAGGTCGCCCGATCGGGCTCTTGGATGCCATACCAAACCTGGTCAAAGGTCTCGACCAGAGGTTGCAGTTGGGCATGGAGCCGCGGCTGATCGCGCACCGTCGCCAGCACTTCGCGGTTGGTATTGCTGCGGTCATAGTGGAGCAGATTACGCTCGTGCAGGGTCAACAGCGCAGCCAGATACATGCGCCGCACTGCCTCACGGAAGCTACCAGCCGTGGCCAATTGTTGCGCTTGTTGGCGCGCTTGGGCCGCGGTTTGTGGTTCAGCGTCGGTCGTGGTGCTCTGTGTTCGGTCGGCGTCGCTCTGGACAAAGCCGGCCAACAGATTCTGCAACCACAGACTCAGCAGCAAGATCAATAAAACGGCGGCCAAGCCCAGCACAAGCCAGCCGACAATGGTGGCCCAGCCCCCAAGCCAACTGGCATCGCCTTGGGCTTCGTTTGCCGCCAAATCGGGCAACCATTGGCGCAACCAACGCCAGAAACGGGCCCAGAGTGATTCCTGCCCCACAAAGGCGGGGCGTTGCAGAATGGTCGAAAGCAGGGCTAAGCGCGCCGCTGTATCATCGCCGGCGGCTGCCGTCAGTTGTTGCACGAGCACGGTCAGGCGCCCTTGGGCTTGGGCGACGGTTAGTGGCTCAGTGGTGGTGGCGGCAAAGAGTGGTTGCAGCGTAATGGTCTGCCCACCAGGCAAAACAACGCGTTCCACCTTGTCTAATTCGGTTTGGATTGTGCGGAGGGTAGTGGTGGTCGGCTGTGCAGCGAGTTGGGCATGGTAGGTGCGTAGACGCGTCAAATAGGTGGCCAGATCAAGCGGGGTGGCCGTTTGCTGGGCCTGGAGCACGCCCCCGAGCAGCGTGAAAACCAGCACAAGGAGCGGCAACAGCAGCCATCCCTGCCAACGACGGCCCTGGCTAGCGTCCATCAGGCCCGACCTCGGTCTCCAACTGTTGAATGCGCAGGTCAAGGTCATAGCCCTGGTTGCGCATGCGCAGGTCGTAGTAGAGCGTCACCAAGGCTGCGCTCTGAATTGGTTGCCAGAGCATGGGGAGAAAGGCGCTAATTAGCGCAAAGATAATCGTGCTGGCCAAGGTGGAAGTCGGGAGCACCAGTGCGGTGGCGGCAAAGGCCAGCGCCATCAATACTGCATAAATCACCCCGTAGAAGAGAAAGAGCAAGATCACAAAGAGAATCGCCCGCCAGACGTGACCGCTAGTCAAGCGCCAACTCTCCTGTAAGGATTCGATCGCCCCCCAGCGCTGATCGACCAAGCCAACCCCGGCCACCGACCAGCGCGCCCCAAAGTAGATAATTGGTCCAATAAAGGCCAACAACGCAATGCCATACAGGCAGACAGCACCAACAATGGCCCCAAAGATGGCGGCGATGGCCGGTTCACCGCTACCATCACCACTCGCTGCCGAAAAGATGCCGCCGGCCAGCATAAATAACGCAATCCCCCCAATGAAAAAAGCAATGGAGACAACGATCATCAGCCCCGCAAAGACCACCAGCATGCTGATGTTCATCCCCAACCAGGGGAAAAAGCGGCGCAAGCCAGTGGTTAGCCCTTGGCCCAGGCTGATCTCTTCATTGTGGAGGGTGGCAATACATTGGCGCGTTAAAGCCAAGCCAACAATCCCATTCGCCGCTAAGGAAAAGGGTAGTAGTAGCAACGAAAAGAGCCCCATCGCGTCATTGTTGGACTCTAGATCGGCAAAAAACTCTTCATTGAGTGCGTCCGGATTGTCCATGAGTGCCAGAAACATGTCGAAGGTGCCGGTCATTGTCTGGCTGGTAAACAACCCAGATAAGATGCCCAGCGGCACAAGCAAAATGGCCGCGGTTAGGATCAAACGGCCAAAGCGCGCGCGGTAAATGCGTAGGGTCCAATCGAGTAGATCGCCGATGCTGAGGGGGCGGGCGAAAAAACTGGGGGATATCATAGACGCTCCTTTATGCTGAGTGGTCATTAGAGATACGCTGCGTGGCCATTAGACAACCGTGGCTGCTTGCAACCGGGCCGGATCAACCCTAATGCTTGCTAGATCCCCCAATACGAGATAGCCATCGTGTAGGGTCAGCGGGGCACTGAGCAGATCTTCCTTCAACTTTAGAAAAAAGCTCAACTCACAGGGATGATCAATCCCTGGCAGGGCCGCAAAGAGCGCCGCGCACAGGGTGCCCAACCCGGCGCTAGCCTGTGAGCCGACCATCACCCCTTTGCCCGCCCCCCGCACGGCGGCCAACATCGCGGCTGATTCGGTATAGCCCGTGCGCGCGGTTTTGATGTTGAGAATGTCAAAGGTATCAAACGCTAATTCACGCTGAAGATCACGCAGACTGAAGGTGCTGTCATCGGCAATGAGGGGCACGATCTGTTGCGCCCGTAAGTCTGCCCGCGCTTTGAGCAGTTCGACCGGCAGGGGTTCTTCACAATAAGCTAAGCCGTGGTCGCGCAATTTCGCCAGCACGGTCGGTGCCTCGGCTGCGGTTAAACATTCGTTGGCATCGGCGTAGAGTTGCATGGTATCACCAAATTCGCCTTGCAGCGCACGGACCAAGGCCAGATCTTCATCCCAGTTGCGCCCGATCTTGACCTTGAGGACGCGGACGCCTTGGGTAAAAACCCGCTGTGCTTCGGCCAACACCGTTGCCTGGTCGCCAATCCCCAGAATATAGCTTACCTTGAGCTGTTGCGTGGTGGCGCCCAGATAGGTGGCCAGCGAAAGGCCGGCATGTTCGGCAAGGGCGGCATGCAAGGCCATGTCCAGCGCCCCGCGTGCGGTCTGGTTATTTTTGATCTCGCCCAGCCGCTCAAAGGCGCGCTTGACCGGCTGCCCAACAATGCGAATTGCCAACTCGTGCCCAATAATGCTGGTGATACTGTAAACCGTCTCGCCATAGATCGTGGGCCGCGGCGGCGCTTCGGCCATGCCCACGCTGCCATCACTGAGGGTTACGGTTACTAAGACATGGCGCACCTCATCGATGCTGCTATGTTTGCCCCAGCGGAGTGCCCCATGCATGGGCAGTCGAAAGACGGTTGCTGCCACCTTGGTAACGGTGAGCGTACTGCCGCGCGTGCCATTGACAAAGGCGCTGAAGGGCGCATTTGCAATGGTTGGTTCGGTTGCAGTTACTGTTGCGCTGGTTGACATGTGATCCACTCGGCAATCTGTTGGGCTGCGTCAACGGCGGCAACCTGGGTGGTGTCGATCTGTAGGGTACGGGTGGCGGCACTATGCTGTAAAATGGCAATAGCGGCTTGGGGATCATAGTTGCGCCGTTCTTCGATCACGATGGCGAGTTTGGCGCGCAGATCGGCGGGCGCGATAGTGCCACTGCCCACGGGGGAGGTCGCCAGGCGCAACAGTTGTTGCACTTCGGCTGGAGTGAAAAGTGCATCCCCTTCGGCTAGGCCGAGCGCCGCCAACGAAGCTGTCCCTGTCGTCGCAGCGGCCATTGTGGTGGCCGTAATCCGGTCAAAGGTATCGTTGCGCCCCAAAAGCCGCTGGACGCGCACCAGATCAGGCGCATCAAGCACGACAAAGCGGGCATGGGGTAAACTTTGGTAGGCATGGGTAACTTCTTCGGCCCCGCGCAACCCATCAAAAATCAGCCAACCAGGCCAGATACTTCTGTCGACCTGCAATTGATCGAGTGCATGGCTCATCCCACCCCCAAATTGTTCGCGATAGCGGCGCGTGTAGGCAAAGCGCGCCTTGCGGTCACTGACTGGTTGGATCGGCTCGCCAGCCTGCTGTTGCAGATAGGTGATGATCAGCCGGTCGGTCAGTTCGCGGCGGTCGGGTAAAAGCGAAAAGTCGAGCGCCGTTGCTGCAAGCGCCGCTAATGTGGTGCTTTTGCCAACGCCCGTCACCCCCACCATGATTAATAGCGGGCAGACCGCCAGCGGTTGCCAGGGGGCGGCCAGGGTTTTGCCAAAGCCTAAGCCGGTTGTAACTTCGGTAAAAGTCTGGGTAAGAGCAGGCGCGCCATGCATGTTGAATGGACCCGTTTATGCGATGTTGAGTTAGTTAGGGCTTACGTAGCGACCAGCGGCTGAGCGTGTCGAAGCCAGAGGTAGCTGCGTAAGTCCTATTCGTTTTAAGGACAGTTGACATGTTAGGGCTATTATACGTGATCGCTGACAAAAGCTCCAATCAAAATGGGCCGAAGCATTCGCCTCGACCCATTTTGACCACCTGCGTGATGGAGAGTAATATGGATGTAACTGGTTGATTGCATTGTTGGTTAGCGCAATAACACAGCAAACAATCAACCAGCAAACAACAATGACAGTTATTCGGTTGGCGGCAGAATCACGGCGTCAATGACATGGATGACACCATTAGAAGCCACAATGTCGGTTGCGACAATGTTGACATCGTTGATCTTGGCGATGCCATCGACAATGCTAAAGGTCACCATGCCACCCTGAACGGTCTCTGCTTCCAGGCCATCGGTCACATCGGCAGCCATGACAGCACCAGGCACCACATGGTAAAGCAAGATCTGGGTCAGGTCACCAGTCGGGTCAGCCAAGAGGGCATCAACGGTGCCGGCAGGCAGGGCTGCAAAGGCGGCATCGGTCGGGGCAAAGACGGTGAATGGACCTTCACCCTTGAGGGTTTCAACCAACCCGGCGGCTTCGACAGCAGCGACCAACGTGGTAAAGTCCCCGGCGGCAACGGCGGTGTCAACAATGTCGAGTGGTGCAGCTTCGCTGGTTTCGGTCATGGCTTCGGTTTCGGTCATGCCCATCGTGTCGGTCATGCCCATCGTGTCGGTCATGCCCATGGTATCGGTCATTGGTGCCGTCTCGCTCATCGCTTCATCACTAGCCGGTAAGAGGACCGCATCAATGACATGAATCACCCCATTGGATGCCACAATATCAGCTGTCACAACGGTGGCTTCGTTAACCATCACCGTGCCACCATCAACTGTAAAGCTGAGCTCGCCACCCTGAACGGTTGCGGCCGCCAGGCCATCGGTCACATCGGCGGCCATGACAGCACCAGGCACCACATGATAGAGCAAGATCTGGGTCAGGTCACCAGTCGGGTCAGCCAAGAGGGCTTCAACGGTGCCGGCAGGCAGGGCCGCAAAGGCGGCATCGGTCGGGGCAAAGACGGTGAATGGACCTTCACCCTTGAGGGTTTCAACCAACCCGGCGGCTTCGACGGCAGCGACCAACGTGGTAAAGTCCCCGGCGGCAACGGCGGTGTCAACAATGTCCATTGCTTCGCCAGTGCTCGCTTCGGCTGCGGCTTCTTCGGTTGGGGCCACGGTTGCTTCGGTGGCTGGGGCTGGGGTCGCTGCGGGCGCACAAGCGGCAACGAGTAGCAAAGCTACTAGGCTGAGACTGGTAATTAACATTCGTTTCATGGTAAATTGCTCCTTGTAATGCGTTTACGGTCTGGCTAACTTTGATGGTTGCACTAGATGTTTACACGATAGGACAATGTGATACTGGATAGCTATTTCGGCCATACGCCCTGCGTGATTGCTCGCACAGAACTTTGTCACCTTGCACTCACTTAGCGTCTGAAGTATGCGCATACATTATTCAAACCTTGTGCAATGTGTGTACAATATATGTGCGGTGGTGGCACAATGGCGTGGCATAGCTTCCATTCTTATTAAATTCTCATTTATATCCTTTGGCGAAGGGTTGCGACCGCGCACATAATCTACTTGTTCGCGCCCAAAAAACCTGGGATTGCCCATCAACGTATGGTACAATAGAGCTGTTGTCATTTCGGCTGGTGCTTTCGATTATGCACGCCGCCGCCTAAACCGGATTTTGATCGTTGAACCTATGCAGGAATTTTTCGAATCGTTACAAAGCTTTTTTGAAGAGTGGCAGTGGGGGGAATTCCCTTCTTTGGAGCGCCTGGCCGGCGCAATGGATCCGGTGGCGTGGACCCTGGTGATCTTGCTGGTGCTGGCGATTGGCGTTGGGATCTATTTCAGCCTGAGTACTCGGCGTTTCTTTCTACATGCCGATGATGTGGAGTGGACGCCGGACCTTTTATTGGCGCGTTTGAAGCAAGATCCGGGGCGGCTCTCACCGGTGGCGATCATCAGCCGGATCGGGGCAGAAGCCACCTTGGAATTGCTGGACTATGGCGATCAGATTCAGACCAAAGAGTGGCGCTACCGCTGGAGCGGCATTCGTGAGGATCTCTTACAGCTTTTAAGCCAGCAGAATGCTTTTGGTCCTGTCTACGCCCTGGCCCGCTACTACCGCAGTGCCGATCGGCAGGAGCCTGATACCTTGCGTATTCGGCGCACGGTGCTGGTCCACAAACTGGGGGCACTCCGGCACTTGGAGCCCAACGCTAATGGTCACCCGCCTGAGTTACGCATTCGTAGCCATCCTGCCGAAGTAGAAGGCAGCCTGGGTTTTGTGGGCAATGTGCGTTGGCTGATGCCCGACGAGCCTATCGCGCCGCCCCAAGGACCAGTGATTGAGATGGAGCCAATCGAATTTCAAACCGTGACCGATGCCGAAGTGAAGCTACATATTCGGCGCACCCCTACGGTTGGGGGTGGCTTTTGTCTGCGCTTACAGAAGCGCCGCAACATGTGGGTTGTGATCGATGAAACAATTGAATGGGTGGGGTAGGTAAATCGGTAAATCGGTAGATAAGTAAATCAGTAAATCAGTAGATAAGTAAATCAGTAAGTTAGTAGATTAAGTAGATAAATACGGTTACCGATGTACCGATGTACCGATGTACCGATGTACCGATTTACCGATTTACCTACCCCTAAATATAAATTACATTACGTTATGGTTGAATCAACATTTACACCGGCGCATCTGCTGACCTTTATTAACGTTGCCGTTTCCTCCATCGTTGTAATTCTGGCCTTTTCGCTGCTCGGTTATACCTTTACATACAACTTTCGCAATGGGGTGGCACGTACTTTTGCCCTCATGCTCGGCTGTGTCATGGTCGTCTATGCCAGCGATGTCGCCTTGGACCGGATTATTACCAGGGAGTCGGCCGAGCGCTGGTTGCGCTTCCAGTGGTTGGGGATTGCGCTCTTGCCGATTGCTTACTACCTCTTCTCGCTGGCGGTCCTCACGACGACAAATTACCGGATTGGGCGGCGGCGCTGGCTGGCTGTCCTTGTTTTTCTGTTGGGGGTCGGCAGTGCCATTGATGGGCTATGGAATGGGCAGTTGGTCGAAGGCCTCTATTTTGCGCCACCCATCAGCTACCTGGAGGCCGGACCCTATTTTGGCCTTTTTGTCCTCTATTTTGGGCTGGCGATGTTGCTCTCGCTGCGTAATGTCTGGAAGGCGCGCAGCCGCTGCTTGACCGAGAGCAGCCGCCAACGGATGAACTATCTGCTCTTCGGCTTTCTGGCCCCAGGCATTGGCGCATTTCCCTATTTAATTCTGTTGAGCAGATTTGGTGACGGCCGTCAGTGGGCACCGCTAGTGCTGGGTGCTTCTATTCTCATTAATCTGGGGGTGGCCGCTTTATTGGTGGTCATGAGTTATACCGTCGCATACTTTGGCGTGCTGACGCCGGATCGCGTGGTCCGCTATCGCTTAATCCGCTTTTTTATGCGCGGGCCGGCGGTGGCGATTGTCGTGATTCTGGCGGTGCAGACCTTGCCGACGGTTGAACGCATTCTCGGCTTGCCGCGTGATATTGTTCTGTTTAGCGTGATTACGGGCGTGATTATCTCTAGCCAGCTTGTGCTCAGTGTCACCAAAACCTGGGTTGACTGGCTCGTCTACCGCGAAGATCGCAACGAAATCGCCTGGCTGCGCGAACTGGATCGCCGGCTGTTGACAACCAGCGATCTACGCCAGTTTTTGGAGAATAATCTCAGCGCCCTCTGCGAACTACTGCGCGTGCCGGCCGGCTTTGTGGCGGCAGTAGTTGGCCCGGATCTGATCCTGGAGGCCACGGTCGGGCCGGACAAGGTGCGCGACAAAATTACCACCATTGTCGATTGGAGTGAAGCCCTCAACCTGGCGCTCAAGCAGGATCGCCTCTTGCAGCCGATCTCGCATGAGGGCTTCTGGCTCTGGCCGCTGGTCGAAACAATCGGTAGCAATGGCGATCGCACCACCCGTGTGCTGGGTATTCTTGGGGTCAAAGCGCGCACGGAAACTCCCTTGCTGGGGCAGGAAGAGTTGCGGATCCTGACGCAGATGTTGGGGCGTTTGACCAGCGCATTGGCTGACCGTAAGTTGCAACAAGGGGTCTTTGTTTCCCTGCGCCGGATTATTCCAGAGATTGATCGTATTCAACAGTGGCGCAGCCTGGCCCCCTACAGCGGTCAGGAGAGCGATACCACGCCGATGCAGACGCTCCTTGATCCCAGCCCGATCCACAGCCCCGAGTTTGAATCATGGGTTAAGGATGCGCTAAGTCACTACTGGGGTGGCCCAAAGCTAACGTTGAGTCCCCTTGTGCGGCTGCGTATTGTGGGGGATAGCCTTGATCATGCCGATGGTGATCCCACCAAGGCGTTACGCCTGGTCCTGGGCAGCGCGATTGAAAAATTGCGCCCGGATGGGAAACCAAACCTGAGCGCACCCGAATGGTTACTCTACAATATTCTGGAAATGCGTTTTATCGAAGGGCGGAAAGTGCGTGAGATCGCCGACCGGCTGGCTATGAGTGAGAGTGACCTCTATCGTAAACAACGCGTTGCCATTGGCCATGTTGCTCGCGTGCTCACCGAGATGGAGCAAGAGAATGGGGTAGAATTAGAAGGACGTGGTCCCGCTACCGTGCTGCTCACTGGCGGGACGACCAATGGTGGCACCCTATCTAACAGCGAACAGTAGTAACGCGCCTTATTGGCTGTACCCCCAAGTGCTCGACAACGTTGTGCCATTGCTAATCCAAATTCCTCGCGCAGCCAGCAGCCGTTAACGGCTAGAAATATTACCATGTCAAAATCATCACGGCGAGCCACTGCACCCTGGTGGACGGAACTAAACGAAAACCTCAATATCGAAGCGCTGGGGTTACTGCTATTTTTGGTCGGCGGTGGCTTTTTGCTCACCTTGTTGCGGGGCGGGGCCGGTTCGATTTATGGTGTGCCCTGGTTGGTGCAAATGACGGGGTGGACCGCACCGTTGATGGTGGTGGGGTTGATGGCCGTGGGTGCCCTGCTCATGTTGCGCGACCAACTGTTACGGCTCGGCGGTCATTGGGGGATTGAAGCAATTATCGGTGCCGAACTGTTACTGCTCGCATTGCAGGCTGGGGATTTTCTTTGGCATAATGAGGTGGTCACCTGGTCGCCGCGGATGGATGGGGTGGATGGTGGTCTGGTGGGATGGGCCTTGGGGAGCCTGTTGATGGCGGGCCTGGGGCGCTGGCCTGCGTTTGCGATTGTCCTTGCCGGTGGCCTAATCGGGGCTTGGCTATTGGTGCGTTATACGCCCTTGGTTTACACCTTACCGCCGTTGCGCCATGCCCTGACCCAACTGCCTACCCCTGATCGCTGGCCGCTTGATTGGCAACACTGGCAAGGACGGGTGGCCGAAATCGGTCAACGTTTTAACCAACCGATACCCTTGCCTCTCCCTGGCAAAGGCCCCGCTAAGGCAAATTATGTCACTGCACGGCAGGCTGCCGCGCTTGAGGCTTACGACGATGATGATGGCGATGATGCTGACGCGACCACCGTCCCGCCCAGGCGCTTACCGCAACTGCCTGTTCCGCGTGGTCAGCGCGAAACCGCCGTTCCAGCTGCGCGGCCGGTGGCTGCGGCCATGCCACCGGCCCCCGCGCCGGCTCCAGCCAAAAAAGCTGCGAAACCCAAAAGTGCGCCACCACCAGCGCCACCACTGCCCAGCGGCCCGCTGCCCACGTTGGATCTGCTTAGCGCCGATCCGGGCATCTATGTGGAAGTGGGCGCCCAGCAGATGCAAGAGCTGATTGAAAATACCTTAGAAGATTTTAATGTGCCGGTGAAGGTGGTCCATGTGGAAAGTGGGCCAACGGTCACCCAATTTGGGGTGGCCCCTCTCTATTTGGAGCGGGCGGGGCAGCGCCGTAAAGTGCGCGTCAATCGCATCGTCAGCCTGGCCGATGACCTGGCGTTAGCGTTGGCGGTGCCCTCGGTGCGTATTGAAGCGCCGGTGCCGGGCCGACCTTATGTGGGCATCGAAGTGCCGAATACCGAAAAAGCAATTGTCAGCCTGCGCGGGGTGATGGAGACCAAAGCCTATCAACAGGATGGTGGCCGCTTGCCGCTGCCGCTGGGGCGCAATACAGCTGGGGCTGGGGTTGTCATGGATCTGACACGTGCCCCGCATATGTTGATTGCCGGCTCCACCGGTTCGGGTAAATCAGTCTGTATCAACACGATTATTACTGGGCTGCTGATGCGCTATGGCCCCGAATCGCTGCGCTTTATCATGGTCGATCCCAAGATGGTTGAATTGCCCGGCTACAACCCGATTCCCCACCTGCTCGGCAAAGTGATCACCGAGGTCGATCAGGTGATGGGCGCGCTCACCTGGCTACTCTTGCAGATGGATGATCGCTACCAAGCCTTTAAAGCCGTCGGTGTGCGCAATCTGGAAACCTACAACGCCTTAGCTACTAAGAAACCCAAAAAAGGCGAAACACCGATTACCCCCTATCCCTACATTGTGCTCGTGATCGATGAGTTGGCTGACCTGATGATGACCGCAGCTGACGACATTGAGCGGCAGATCTGTCGCCTGGCACAGATGGCGCGCGCCACCGGCATCCACCTGATCATCGCCACCCAACGCCCCAGCACCGATGTCGTGACCGGGTTGATCAAGGCCAACTTCCCCACGCGGATTGCCTTTGCCGTCACCAGCCAGATCGATAGCCGCGTCATTTTGGACAGCGTCGGTGCCGAGCGCCTACTGGGACGCGGTGACATGTTGCTGATGCGCCCGGATATGGCCAAGTTGCAGCGCGTCCAGGGCTGTCTGGTCACCGATGAGGAGATTAACCACATTGTTGCCTTTTGGAAGGCCCAAGCTGGCGCAGATGCCCGTCCCACGGTCGCCCCTTGGACAGGTTTACTCGATCAGCTTGATGATGAAGATGGCCTGATCCAGGATGCCATTGACGTGCTGCGTGATCTCGAAAGTTGCAGCACCAGTTTCTTACAGCGCAAACTCAAGATCGGCTACCCCAAAGCCGCGCGCTTAATGGAAGATCTGGAGAAAAAAGGGATTGTTGGGCCAGATGGGGGTGGTGGACAGGGTCGTCCCATTTTATTGAAGAAGAAGGAAGAGGATGAGCTTGACGCCGCGCTAAACGACGATGAATTTGGAGAGTAGAAATGGATCAAGCTACTTTGCGTGAACGTATCCAGCATTGGGAAGATCTGCATACTGCGTTTAAAGCTTGGCCGATTAATGCCAGTAGCTGTGCTGAAACGCTCACGGCCTTTGCCAACACGGACGGTGGGCAACTGATTCTCGGCGTTGATAGAGATCGACAACTGGTTGGTGTTCCCGATGCAGATCGGATCATGCAATGGTTGGACAATATTGCTTACCAGAATTGTGAACCACCGTTGACTATTACCCAGCAAGTCGTGGCGATCACAGGCGGGCAGCCAGTGGTAGTGGTCAGTGTTCCTAACGGCGATCTGCGCCCCTACCGCACGAACCAGGGGGATTATTTTGTGCGGACTGCTTCCGGCAAACGGCGTGCCTCACGTCAGGAGTTACTCCGTCTCTTCCAGGCAACCGAAACACTCTATTATGACGAGATGTTGGTCGCACGCGCCACGATTGATGATCTGGATCGTCAACGCTTTGATCATTTTTTGCAGCAGACTTATCAACAATCGTTGCGCGATTTTTCGATTCCTTATGAGACACTGCTGCAAAATTTAGGTTTGGTACGGGCTGATGGTGCCACTTTGCGGCCGAATGTGGCTGCGATTCTCTTTTTTGGGATAGAACCGCAACGCTTTTTGCCCCATGCCCACCTCATGGCTGCCCGTTTGCCTGGTACAGATTTAGCGCAGTCACCAACCGATGTTAAACGCATTGAAGGGACACTGCCAGAGATTGTGGCAGATACAGACCGTTTTTTGCGTATCCACCTACCAGTTGCCCATACAATTGAAGGTTTTGCGCCAGAGCAGCGGCCCGAATTGCCGGAAGTGGCATTGCGCGAAGTGCTGGTCAATGCATTGGCGCACCGGGATTATACCATTTCTGCGCCGGTTCGGGTCTTTATCTTTGATGATCGGGTTGAGATCCGCACCCCTGGTGTTTTGCCTAACTCCGTCACCATTGCCGCCATTAGGCTTGGTGCCGCCCATGTGATGCGTAACCCGATTCTCTACACATTGTTTAGCCGTTTAGGATTGGTAACGGGGATCGGCAGTGGTATTTATCGAACCATCCAAGCCGTCAAGGCCGCGACAGGACGTGAGCCGGATCTTTATCTACAGGAGCAGGAATTTGTGGTTTCCTTGCTGTGGCGATCTCAAGCCTGAGCAACAATTGTGATTGGCCCAGTAAAATGGAAAAGGCCGCTACGGTGAGTAGCGACCTTTTCCCAATCAAGGAAGAACCATAGAGAACCAAAGGAGGTAGAGAAGGGTTACAGCATATCGAGCTCCCCAGATCGACATTTATTGCTGTGCCTATAGTATAGCAGCGGGTGGCGGCCAGCGCATTAGCGGCTTTGCACAAAGAGTGATGGCGATTACGTGAAGAATTGCACAATCACCAAAAATAGCGTGTGATACAACGGATAGAAATGAAAAAGGCCGCTACGGTGAGTAGCGGCCTTTTTCCAATCAAGGAAGAACCATAGAGAACCAAAGGAGGTAGAGAAGGGTTACAGCATATCGAGCTCCCCAGATCGACATTTATTGCTGTGTCTATAGTATAGCAGCGGGTGGCGGCCAGCGCATTAGCGGCTTTGCACAAAGAGTGATGGCGATTACGTGAAGAATTGCACAATCACCCGAAATAGCATGTGACACGGGGGCTAGAAATAGAAAAGGCCGCTACGGTGAGTAGCGGCCTTTTCCCAACCAAGGAGAAACCATAGAGAACCAAAGGAGGTAGAGAAGGGTTACAGCATATCGAGCTCCCCAGATCGACATTTATTGCTGTAGCTATAGTATAGCACTACAGGGCTGCGACTACATTAGACGCGTTGCACAAAGAGTGATGGCGATTACGTGAAGGATTGCACAATTGTCGATTATATAAAGAAGGGCGTCCTCAACCGTGAGGACGCCCTTCTTTATACCGATGGTTTTATCAAGCTTCTCAGCGGGGCCAGACCTGGTAGCCGGGGATAATCATTTCCGCATCACGGACCAACTGATAGATCATCGGCCCATAGGAGAGGATAATCAATGCAATGGCCCCATTAAGCCATGGCCACCAACTATCCAACCAAGCGGGGGCCGGCTTCGGGTCAAGCGGCTCGGCAACTGGCATCTCGATCGGCTTGTCAAGCTTGCGCGGGTTGAGTGCCGTGCCAAAGATCACTAGGAAGAAGAGGGTAGCGCTGATAAAGAGCAGGCCAATCCCTATCACCGACTCGAGCAACATTGGGTCCCAACCAGCAACCTTGTAAGGGGCTTCGCCCAACATGGTGCGGCGTGGGGCACTAAAGACCAACCCTAAGGTGTGATAGGCATTGCCCATCAACAGCATGCCAAAGAACCAGGTCCATGCCTGTCCCAAAGCTAACGCATTGGAGAGCAGCTTGCGCCCGGTCAGCCTTGGCACCAGCCAATAGAGAATGCCGAAAAAGGTTAAGGTTGATGCCGAGCCGACAGTCAGGTGAAAATGGCCTGGGATCCAAGTGGTGTTATGAACGGCCAGGTTCAGATTGTAAGAAGCATTGATCATGCCGCCGATACCGCCAAAGACAAAGAGAATCATCGCCAGATTTTGGGCAGTGTAAGAGGCATCACCCCAGTTTAGTTTGGTGATCCAACGGAAGTAGCCCTTGCCGCCACGAGCTCGCGCCCCCAGTTCCAATGATGCGACGACGGTGAACGCCGTCAGCAGACTGGGGAAGCCAACACCAAAAGTGAGCACCGTGTGCAGGAATTTCCAGCCCACGGGAATACCTGGGTCAGTATATTGATGGTGAAAACCGACCGGTGTGGAAAAGAGCAAGAAGAGCCAGAAGACCAGGCGGGCGAGTGGTTCGCTAAACATCTTACCACCGGTCTGTTTGGGCAACATGCCGTACCATGAAGCATAGGCCGGCAGCAACCAGAAGTAGACTAGCGGATGGCCAAAGAACCAGAAGAGCGTGCGCCCCAACAGCGGGTCGACACCGGCAATCCAACCCAACGACCAGGGTAGCAACATGAAGAGAATCTCGGCGGCGACGCCCAGGGTGCAGATCTGCCAGAGCACCATCGTAATCAACGCCGCCAAGGCAATGAAGGGGGTACGCACGCCGGGATTTTCCCGACGCCAGGCCCAGTAGGTGAAGTAAAGGCCATAGCCCACTACCCACGAACCGACGACAAAAAGGGTTAAGCCCAGATAGTAGGTCCAGTGTGCCATCAATGGCGGATAGAAGGTGTAGAGGACCGTTGCCATGTTGAGCAGCAAGGGGCCGGCAGCCAACAGCAGGCCAATCACCATCAGTACTAGCGCCAGGTAGTTGACCCATGGATAGCGTAGTGGCCGTTTGAGGCTATGAACGGTGGAAAAGGTAAAAAAGCCACAGATAAAAAAGGTGGTCCACACCAAGGCATTGAGAACGCCATGGATGGAGAGCCCCTGATAATAACTCTTAATTACTGGTTCGATATAAGAGTAAAGATTGATCCCAGCATGTTCCAACCCCTGCAAAACCCCTAAAAATAAGCCTAGGGTCAATGCCCCAATGCCAAAACCAATGTTCCAGCCAGTCAGGTTATCAACAACCTTTATATCTTTCTCGGTCAGTGGGACCGGTGTAATCACTGCTTGGATGCCTCCAACGGGCATAGCCTGGACGGACATAGTGTGCTCCTGAATATTTCGGTATTAGGTTAGGGACGAGCGCCGACAGGTGATAGCTGATCCGCTACTGTCTACTTGGTGGCGACGGCGGCCTCGGCCTCTTCGACAATGATCTGTCCATACATGGTGTGGTGCCCAATCGTTGGTCCACCCGCGCCACAATATTCGTGACAGAATAAATTGTAGGTGCCCGCTTTGGTAAAGGTGGCTTTGAGCGTAGAGACCTGACCGGGCAGGATCATCATGTTGATATTGGTCTCAGCGATTTTGAAACCATGGATGACATCGCGCGCTGTTACATAAAAGGTGACTTCAGAGCCGACAGGAATGCGCAACTCACTTGGTGTAAAGCTCCAGACCTGTGCAGTCATGTATGCCTCGTATTTGCCCGGTGCCAATTCGCGTAGGCCTGGATTGGCAAACGGGCTACTCGGATCAGTCAAGGTTGCTGGATCGATCCGTTGGTAGACGCCAGGCACCTGAATCCCCCAGGCAAAACCGGCCACGGCAATCGCAATCACAAAGATCGTTGACGTGATCAAGCTAATTCGGATCCAAATCGCCTCGTAGCGATCGATGTGGAGCGAGGGGAGATTACTTTGTGCCAAGTCGGCCTGCTCTTCAACGCTATGATCATGGCTGTTATGATCACTCATTCGGTAACTCCTCTGGAGACAACGATAAAGAAGGTATTAAACCATAAAGCGGCAGTCAGCAAAATGAAAAGTAATAACAGTGCAATCGTGCCTTGTGGGGCAACAGGTCCTTTCACAAACAACTCCTCTCGAAAAATATCATTTGGGATAACAGAGAAATAGATGAGCTGCTTCATATGCCAAACGGGTGGGGCCGGTACTTTGCTCTGCTTCTTTGGCAATCAACTCTAGATCACGCTGCAGGATCGCAGGATCTGGTGTCGCTGTACGATACTTGGCACGGAGAATGCCCGCACCATCGACCACGGCAAAGGTTGGTTCAAAGGTGAAGGCACCTGCCTCATCCGCTTGGTAGTAAACGCCAAACCCACCGCCGATCACATATTTCAAGGCCATTGCTTCACCGGTGAGAAAGTGCCAGTGCTTCGGGTCTGCCCCCAACTGTGCTGCATAGTTGGCAAGCACCGCTGGGGTATCACGTTCCGGATCAATGGAAATAGTCACCAGATCCACGGGGTAGCCGCGTGTCTTCATGGTCGGTAATGCAGCTTGGACTGCTTGCATCACAGCGTCACTTTGTGGACAAGGCGTGGTACAGGTCGTATAAGTGAAATTATAGAGCACAATGTGGCCACGCAGATCTTCATGGGTTAACCGCGCCCCCGCTTGGTCAACCAACCCAAAGCCAGGCCCCAATCCCATACGTGGCAGGACAAGAATTGGTTGAAAGGTGGCAAAGGCAACAATCCCAATCACTGGCAAGGCAATGACGATATACCAAACGGCCGCCCAGTGGATCCTGCGGGTGGTTCCCAGTTGCGTACCGACCTTACGCGGCAAAGATTCAGAGTTGACACTTAGGTTCATAAGAGATAATTTTGGGCCGGTTTACAAAAAGCACAAGTAAAGGAGGATAATAATGTAATTTTATTTACAATCTATATAACATATCATCGTGATTTGCGCAAGTGAAAATTCTCAACATGCGCGCATCATTGCTGAATTCATTGGATCCTAGGGGTTTGTTACTGATTTCGCAGGAACAACCAAAATAGTAGCACAAGAATGTTGATCATGCGCCCGATAGGAGGCGAGGATATGGGCAGGAGAGGTGGTGAGGCTTGAACCTAGCCAGTTGACTAGGTTTGCCGCGATCTGATACCAACTAGCGCTGGCAGGGTTTGGCCACCTGCCAATGCTAGTGCATTACAATGAGTGCCTTATTGGACGCCTTGCGCAGCCAGATAAGCAACAACCAAATCGATCTCTTCCGGGGTCAAAATATCAGCCAAATTCTGCAACATGACGCCGGCAAGACAAGGGCCGGTCGGACATTCTGGCGCAATAAAGGCATTGGGGTTAAGGATCGATTCGCGAATATACTCTTCCGCGGTATAGCCAGCGATCCGGGTTGCGCCCACAGCACCAATTGTGGTGAGATCCGGCCCAATGACACCAACCGCCCCAGGGATGTCAGGAATAACGTGACAGGCAACACAAGTGCCTTTGGCAAAAATGGGGGCAACATCCGCTGCGGCGGGTACGCCTACGACGGCTGGTGCCGCCGCCGGTGCGGCTTCAGTCGGTACTGCTGTCGGCGCAACCGTTGCTGCTGCTTCAGTCGGTGCTACTGTTGGTTCAACGGTCGGTGCGACCGTTGGTGCGACCGCAACTGCTGTACTTTCGGTTACGATTTCGCTGGTTGTGACAGCGGACGCCACTTCAATCGGCGCACTGTCGGTGACCGTTGTACTGTCGGTGACGCTGGTTGTGACCGTGGCCTCACTGGTAGTTGTTACGGCGACTGCTGTCGTTAATGCCGCCGTCGCGGCTACTTCAGTTGTTGTGACGACGGCTGTATCGGTAACTGCCGTGGTTGCCCCTTCAGCGGCGACGGTCTCTGTGAGCGCTTCACTACCACTGATGCTTTCGGCAAGGGTAATCGGTCGGCCAGCAACACGCTGGGCTTCCATATACTCCTCGGTGCCTTGGCGGAAATAGTTCATTGCCCCCATAATCACGACAATAAAGATAATCAAGCCGAGAATGGAAGCGAGTACTTCCATCGTTGAACGATTCTGCTTCATGGTGAACACCTTTATGTATTGGCTGGAATTTTCAATCTACTATAAAGCAAAAGCAGCGAACGCGCAAGCAATCCAGGTAATGGAGAATAAATTCACAAACATGCCTTATGGCAAACTTTTGTCATGTTTGGTCAAAACTTCGACCCCATCCGCAGTCACCAACATGCCATCTTCCAGCCGGGCCCCAAATTGGCCAGGAAAGTAGGCCCCCGGTTCCAGCATGATCACCATCCCTGGTTCTAACACCCAATCGTTATAGGGCACAATACGTGGCTCCTCATGGCCGGTGACGCCGACGCCGTGACCAGTGTGATGGGGGTAGATCGCATAACCGGCCTTGCGCATAAATTGGCGTACCGCTTGGTCGATCTCGCGGGCTACTGCCCCAGGCTTCACCAGTGACGTGGCAAAATCCAGCGCCGCTTCGCACGTTTTGTGCAGCTTGACCTGCTCTGCGGTCGGTTCGCCGGCATAGTAGGTGGCGCAACTGTCGCTCCAATAACCGTGTAAAATCGTGCTGAGATCGACGATCACATTGTCATGCGGCCGAATTTCCAGATTACCCGGCCAGCCGCCGATATTATTCTCGCGATAGCCTACCACACAGTCATTGCCCAATGCTACCCGCTCGCCCGCTGCCTGTTGAATTGCACTGTGTGTTGCCGCCCAGACATCGATCTCGCGCTGACCGGCCTGCACCGCCTGCCGCGCCGCGGCGTGGCCAATGTCTGTCAACCGAAAGTTGTCGCGCAACTTCTGGATCTCCGCCGCACTTTTGACGGCGCGCAAACCCACCAACCAGCCGTCGATCGGGGTCAACCCGGCACGGGTGGGCAACGCTTGGTCAAGCAACTGGGCTAGGAGCACCGTCGTGTCCTGCTGCTCCACGCCAATGGCACCGCTACCGCCACTTTTGCGCAACAGCGGCTCCAGCGTCTCGTACAGTCGTTCACCACCGGCAATCGGTTGCTGGATCGTATAACCCTGATAGGTCAACAAGGTACAATCCGTTGCCCCACTCAGATTGGCTGCCGCGCCGGCCTGACCGTCGAGCAGCACCAGGGTAAAATGTCCATCCTCATACCAAACCAAGGGGGGGCCACCCAGAAAGAAATTCGGCCCCAATTGCACCCCAGGCGCAAAACCGGTCAACCACTTCACGCTGTTGATGTTGGTAAAAAGTGCGCGCTGAATCCCTTTCTCCTGTAACAAAACATGAGTTCGTTGACGTTGTTCGGTATGTTGCATGGTCATGTGCTCCTTTGTCGTGTGGTCGATTGGTCATGTCGTCGCTTGGTCATGTCGTGATACTGTTGCACAATCTTACGAAATGGGGTTAAAACCCCTTGCTAACACCGAGAAGCCGCCTCAGCGGCTGGTCATTTAGCTAGCCGCTGAGGCGGCTTCTCGATGTCAGGGCGGGATTTGAATCCCGTTGTAAGATAGTGCAACAGTATCATGTCGTCGTGTTGTCACGTTTCACGAATCACGTTTTACGAATCACGTTTTACGCATCACGTATCTACTCCAAAACCCCGCGTTGCCGCAAAAAGTCAACGATCAGCAGCCAAAACTCATCCCAATCATCAATGCAATCCGCATGACCGCAGGAGAGGAGCATGAGTTTACTGTTCGGTGCGGCGTGATGCAGGGCGACCGCATTGGCGACGGGGATCGTGGTATCTTTGCTGCCGTGGATAATCAGCAGTGGATTCGTATAGTTTTGCACAACCGCTAGATTATCAAACGGATCGCGCGCCAGCCAACCGGGTAAATAAAGTTGGGCGGCGATAGCGCGTATGCTGGTGAATGTTGACATCAGCACCAGCGCGGCTGAAGGCCGTTGTGCAGCCAATGTGCCAATTGCGCCGCCGCCCACCGAAAAACCAAAGAGAATGATGCGGGTTGGATCAACCCCAGGCTGTTGCACCAGCCAATCATAGGCGATCACCAAACTGGCGGCAATGCGTTCCTGTGAAGGTTCACCGGTGGAGCGTCCATAGCCGGGGTACTCAACCAAAAGGACGCCAAGTCCCTGTTGGTGTAGGGCCGTAACATGGTTGGCCCACTGATCCATCAGATCGCCGTTGCCGTGGGCGATGATTACGACCGGCGCGCGCGCGTTGTCCGGTTGGGGTGGCGGCGGCAGATACCAACTTTCCACCTGCGAATCTGCCAGGGTGATCCACTGTTGCTGCCAGCCGGCAAAATCGGCAATCGTCCCTGGCGGTATGGCCAAGAGGTGGCGGGGAAAGATGGCGTGGCGCTGCATTGCATAGAAGTAGCCGACATAGAGGCCATAAACGAGTACAAAGATCAGTAGGAGGATAACTGTAACCCGTAGCAAACCATCTCTCCTCTTCTTATAGACAGCGTAGATTAACATGGCACAATCGTGTACTGCGCATCCCCTGATGCGCAGCCCGCTTGCTGCCAACTCTATTTGTCGTATCTATTAGGCAACGGCATGGCGCGCCGCCGCCAGATTACAGGTCGGCGCCACAATCGGGGTAACGCAACCAGTACCAAGCACAAAGCGTCGGTCTTCGGTCGCGGCGCGCGCCGCTAATGCTTCGGCGCGTACCACCGCTGGATTGCCGCGCACCATCGTCTCCCACTGGCGCAGACCACCACAGAGCGCCATCGACGTTTGGGCAAGTGCCGCCGGCAACGAGGGGGGTGTCTCAAGATCATGCCAGTTGAGCAGTTGCGCCGGGTAGTCGGCCACCTGGTCAAACATCACGTTATGGCCATGCAGGTGAATCAGATTGAACCACATCCCAGCGGTGGCTTCGAGAATTTGCAGATCAAAGGGGCGACCAAAGGCGCGATATTCTTCAGCGGTTAGCAGATCGTAGCTGGCATGTTGCAGGGCCAAAAAGATGCCAGCCGCCCCGGTCGTTTTGAGCACCTCAATAAAGCGCAGGATCGACTCGGTAATCGTGGCCAGCCCCTTCAATACTGCCGCCGGATGTTGGCGCAAGTCCGCCAGCAGCCGGTCGCCGGCCAGATTTTTGGCCTGTGCCAGTGGATTAAAGATCGTGCTAATAAAGGGCACTTCCCCGCCAACTGCGGCACCAATAATGTGGTTGGCCTCAATCACCTCAGCCAGTAAACCTTGGCTGGGGTCGAGCGGCGTTAAGCTTTCCCAATCTGCTGGCGACTGGATCACCCGTTCACCCCAGACATAAGTACCCTCTTCATTGCCGCGCCAAGTGGTCAGCGCGCCATAGCCTTCCAGACAGTAGTTGCTGTTTGGGGTGACCTTGATAAAGTCAAAGTCATAGCTCTGTTGAAAGGTCAAGGTCGCTCGTGCCAACTCGGTGCCATGCCGATCATCCACCGGCCAGTGGCGCCAGAGTGCCACCGCCGGTCGGTCAACAGGGTCGCCGGCAAAAGTCGCCTCTAAGCGTTCTCGTTTACTCATCGTTTTCATCGCACCCTCCTTGTCCTAACAAAAATGGGATCGATATGATCTAGCATACCACCGCCCCGTCTTGCCGCCAAGTGACGGAGGGAGAATGGAACGCTGATTTAGCGGAGCATCGTAGCAATTGAGGGTAGACAGTATAGCGTCTAAATGGATTGACGCCAGTGCGATTCACCATTACAATGCATAATAGTGGCTAACTTTGGAATGTGTGAGGAACTGATGCAAATTACGATACCCGATGAGTTAACCGATCAACTTCAGCACCTGGCTGGTATGCGCCGGCAGCCTGTAGAACAACTGGTCCTGGAACGGCTACGCCAACTATTAGATGAACCGTTAAGCCAACTTCCCGCGACAGAGCAGGCAGAATTAGAAGCGCTACACTATTTGTCAGATGATGCGCTGCGTTCGATTGCCGCCGAGCAAATGTCGGCTACATTGCAACAGCGGATGTCTACGCTGCTAGAACGTAATAACCAGGGCACGTTAACCGCGACAGAGCACGACGAACTAGCTGCTTTGGCCGAGCGGGGCGATCAACTAATGTTACGGAAAGCTGAGGCAGCTGTGCTGTTGCAACAGCGGGGCTATACTGTGACGACACAAGATTTCGCGCCCATCCATGGCTGAGCTTTCCTGGGACGCAACCAAACGTTTTGTCTATGCGCGTGCCAATGGTTGTTGCGAATACTGTCGCACCTGCGAAGCAATTATTGGTCAGGCGATGCATGTTGAGCATATTGATCCCAAAGGTGGTAACACCCTTGATAATCTCTGCCTCTCGTGTCCCAATTGTAATCTGAGCAAAGCAACGGCTACCCAAGCTATCGATCTGCTTAGTGGCGTAGTTGTTGTGCTTTATAATCCACGCTCGGAACAGTGGCTTACACACTTTCGCTGGTCCGACGATTTTACCAAGGTTGAGGGCATCACACCCATTGGGCGTGCTACTGTGGAACGCCTCAAAATGAATCGGCTGTGGATTGTAAAGGCACGTGGGCAGTGGGTAAAAGCAGGGCGCCATCCACCAACAGCTTAGGTGAAAATCGGGTTACGCGTGAAACCAGGGATCACTTTGGATCGCTGCCAGACATTCATCCAGCGTTATGTTGGGATAGAGGTCCATCCACTTCTCGTTATGGCGCTGGGCTGAAAGCGTGAAGCGGTCATTGCCGGTGTAGGTCAAGCGGGCAAATTTCGACTCGAAGGTGGGTGCCAGCGCATTGGGATGTGGACAGGTATACTCGGCGCAAAAGTAGAAATAATTGCGCAACCACTTCGTGTAAAGATTGGAAACATAGTTGAATTGATGGTCTGCCGGCACCGGCTTGAGATAAGTCGGCTTGAGCACCGCCTCCACCAACGCGTTACTCTTCTCCGTCACCAGCGCCTTGCGCTGGGCTGAGATCTTGGTCGTTACCGCTTTCCCCGGCGTAAAGACCCATTGATACTCTGTGCGTTTTGCCATGTTTTTCATCTCATCAAGAAATTGGGTGATTGGTAATTCGGTGATTTCGCGCCCAGTGGGCACCCGCTCAACCACCGAATTACCAATCACCAATCATCCAATTCCCATCACCGCCCGCACCGCCTCGCTGATCCGCCCCACATTGGGGATCGACTCGTCTTCCAGCGGGGGGCTGTAGGGGATGAGGGTGCCGCGCATGTTGACCCGTTTCACCGGCGCTTCCAGGAAATAGAGCCCCTGATCGGCGGCCAGCGAAGCCAGATCGCCACCCCAGCCGGCGCTGTGGGGTGACTCTTCGACGATCACCAGCCGGTTAGTCTTAGCAATCGAGGTGAGTACGGTCTCCTCATCAAGTGGGTTCATCGAGCGCAGGTCGATCACTTCGACATCGATGCCCTCTGTCGCCAGCTTTTCGGCAGCTTCCAGCGAGCGGCGCATCATCAACTGCAGGGCGACGATGGTCACATCTTTGCCCGGTCGTCGCACAATTGCTTTGCCCAGGGGCATCGGACCAGTGTCATCGGGGACATCTTCGCTAATGTTGTAGAGCCCCTTGTGTTCCAGCACAATGACCGGATTGTTCTCACGGATCGCACCACGCAGCAGCCCATAGGCATCGGTCGGCGTGCCAGGGGAGACGACCTTGATACCAGGGATGCCCATGATCCACGACTCGGCACATTGGCTATGTTGGGTGCCAAAGCCGCCGGCCATCCCCTGCGCCGAGCGAATCGTCAGCGGAATGATAAACTGACCGCCACTCATGTAACGGTATTTGGCAATCTGGTTGACGATCTGATCCATTGCCACCGGAATAAAGTCGGCAAACATCAACTCCGCCACGGGGCGTAACCCCGTAATCGCTGCACCGAGCGCCGCGCCAATAATCGCCTGCTCTGAAATCGGCGTATCACGCACGCGGTTGGGGCCAAATTCTTCAAAGAGACCAGCGGTCACTTTAAAAACCCCCCCTGCCTCGGCCACATCCTCACCAAAAAAAATCACATCTTCGTCGGCCCGCAATTCATCCGCCAACGCCTTACACACAGCTTCCCGATAAGTCATAACAGTCATAATGATGGCTCTCTTTTATTTTGTAGACATCTTGCAGACAGGGAGATGCGAGACACGAGACAAGGAGACACGAGACCAGCGCGTATCCACCCTATCTGGTATCTCGTATCTCGTGTCTCATGTCTTCATTTGCTTTCATAATAAATATCTTCCCACAACGCGGCCACGGGCGGATAAGCTTCCGCCTTGGCGTATTCAATCGCATCGAAGACCAGTTGCTCCGCAGCACCCTTCATTTCGTCAAACTCGGTCTCGTCGAGCTGGCCATCGCTGATCATGCGCAGCTTGAGGATGTCGATTGGATCGCGGCGCTGCCATTCCTCCAACTCGCCAGCAGGGCGGTAGGGGCCGGTGTCGGTACGCGAGTGGCCGCGGTAGCGATAGGTCTTGAATTCGAGTAGGGTCGGTCCATCACCCCGGCGCGCCCGGTCGAGCGCGGCTTTGGCTTCGGCATAAACAGTTTCGGCATCCTGGCCATCGACGACAATGCCGGGAATATCATACGCCTTGGCGCGGGTGGCGATATCGGCGACCGGCGTGGTTTTGTGTTGCGCGCTATATTCACCATATTTATTGTTTTCACAGCAGAAGACCACCGGCAACTTCCAGATCGCCGCCATATTAACGGCTTCGTGGAACGCGCCAATGTTGGTTGCCCCCTCGCCAAAAAAGGTGACGGCGACATGAGGTAGCCCTTTAACCTGGTAGGTTAGTCCAGCGCCTACGGCAATCGGTAACTGTGCGCCGACGATGGCGTTAGCCCCCAACAGCCCAATCGTCTGATCAGTCATGTGCATACTACCGCCACGGCCGCGACAGGCCCCGCTCTCCTTGCCCATCATCTCGGCCATTAATGCTTTGACAGTCATGCCCAAGGCCAGCGCGTGGCCGTGGCCACGATAGGTGCAGGTAACGGTGTCACCCTTTTCCATCGCGTGCGCCATCCCGATCGAACAAGCCTCTTGCCCTACACAAAGGTGCGTCGTGCCGCGGATCAGGTTCTGCAAAAACATCTTTTGAATCTCTTCTTCAGCGATGCGGATCTCCAACATGCGCCGCAACATCGCTTGTCGTGTCGTAATATCGAGTGCTTGAGCCATTGTTTCCTCGTGGTTTGTGAAACGTGAAACGTAAAGCGTGAAACGTAAAACGTGAAGGAGGAATTGACGTATCACGTTTTACGCTTTACGTTTTACCTTTTATTTGCCTTGACTAAAGTTGTCCAGTTCGGTTTGGAAGGCGGCCATGAAGCGGCCAAGATGGGCACCGTCGATGGCGCGGTGGTCGCCGCTTAGGGTCAAGTGGACGGTGTGGCGGATGTGCAGGCCGCCGTCGATCACCACGGGCCGCTGTTTGACTGCACCGACGGCCAAGATTGCGACCTGTGGTGGGTTGATGATCGCGACAAATTGATCGACCTGGCGCACGATGCCCAGGTTGCTGATCGTAAAAGTGCCACCTTGTAGGTCATCGGGTTGCAGGCGGTTGGCGCGAGCGCGACCGATCAGCGCCCGGCTTTCGCTGCTCAAGCCTTGCAGGGAGAAACGCTCCGCGCCATGCAACACCGGCGTAATCAAGTCTGCTTCCCGGGCGACGGCGACGGCCAGATTGACGCTGCTGTACTGGTAGATCGTCTCTTCCTCAAAGGTGGCGTTGAGTTCAGGGACACGGCCCAGGGTCTGCACCGTCAGATACTGGATCAGATTGTTGACGCCGGGGCCGCCATCCGGCATGGTTTTGAGCCGCGCCAGCGCTGCTTCCAGATCAAACTCGCCGCTGACATAGAAGTGCGGGGCTTCACGTTTGCTCTCCACCATCCGCTTACCGATGATCTGGCGAATGCGGCTGAGGGGGATCGCGGTGGCACCGGCACGCTCTGTCGGCGCAGTGGGTGTGGTTGCTGCTTGGGGTGCGACCACCGGGGTGGGGGCGACGGCTGGTGCTGGCGCAGCAATAACCGGGGCCGTGGGCTGGACCGCTGCCGCCTGACTCGCCAGGTAATTTTGCAGATCGGCTGCGGTCGTGATGCCATTCGGCCCGCTGGCGGGTACGACTGCTAGATCAACCCCGGCTTCGCGTGCCGCTTTGCGCACCTTGGGCAGGGCGAGTAACCCATTGCTCATTGTTGGCGATTTACTTGCCTGTGGCGTGGCGGCCATTGCCGCTTCGACATCCTCTTTCATAATGCGGCCGCGGGGACCGCTACCCTGTACGCCGGCCAGATCGACGGCGTTATCAGCCGCCAGCTTGCGGGCGATAGGGGTTACCTCGACTGCGACGTTTGCGGCGGCTGTGGCTGTGGCTGATACTGTCACTGGCGATGGGGCAGTTGCAACTTGCCCAGCCTCTGCCGTGGTTCCGATGCGGGCGATCACGGCCCCGACGGCTGCTTCATCACCGGCTACGACCAACTGTTCCAGGAGCACACCGGCCGCAACACTTTCTAACTCAACATTCGCCTTATCTGATTCGATCACGGCGAGTAGATCGCCCCGTTGCACCGTGTCGCCCGGCTGTTTTAGCCACTCGATCAGGCGAGCGGCCTGGGTATCAAAACCCAGATTGGGCATTACAATCTCAGTTGCCATAATGCTTTTTGTTCCATATGGTTGCTAGTTCATTTTATTACTTTAACGATCAAGCAACCCCACCCTAACCCTCACTGCCATTAAGTTAAGCGAGTAGTGCGCATCCCCAGATGCGCAGCCCGTCAAGGCGTACTCAGCGTCTGGAGACGCTGAGTACACGTTCCGCTGCTTAACTTAATGGCAGTGACCCTAACCCTCCCTTGCTAAGGGAGGGAACTGAAGTTTCGGCAAGATTCCCTCCGCAAGCTGGGGATCGTTTGCCTCTTAGGCGCGGGTGGGGTCACTCTGTTATACTTTTAAAAGCCGCCGCCCGCTGTACATAGGTGGCGGCACTCTGGCGGATGCGGTCGATCTCGGCATCGGTCAACGATCTCACCGCCTTGGCCGGACTGCCCAGAATCAGCGAACCCGGTGGAAAAATTTTACCCTCGGTCACCAGCGCATTGGCCCCGACAATGCTATCACTGCCAATCACTGCGCCATTCAGCAGCGTGCTGCCCATGCCGATAATCACATGGTCATGGACCGTGGCCCCATGTACAATCGCCCGATGGCCAATCGTCACACCTGTGCCGACGGTGACGGCGAAACCGGGATCAACGTGGAGGACTGCACCTTCTTGAATGTTACTATTCGCGCCAATCCAAATCGGCTCGACATCACCGCGCAGCGTCGCATGAAACCAAACACTACAGCCCGCCGCTAGCGTGACATCGCCCACGATCACGGCATGGGGTGCCACAAAAACCGATGGGTCAACCTGGTGGGGTCGAAAGGTAGTTTGGAAAACACTTTGAAAAGATGTGTGCATAGGTTCCAACATAAATCACAATGGTTGATAAGTCAAACGCGTTTTTTGTGACTATTTCGACAGCGTTAAATTGGTTGTTGTTAAATTATGTGCCTAGCTGGTCACGGACCAGCTAGGCACATAATTTAACGTTGTCGAACTACTTACAGATCAAATCTGCGTCATCTTTGATCTGTTTTCAGTCCATCTCATAACCGCCGTCAACATTAAGCGTCTGGCCGGTGATATAGTCGGCGTCGCTGGAGCAGAGGAAGGCAATTGCCCCGCCAATATCGCCTGGGGTGCCGGCCCGTTTGAGCGGAATCGTGTTGATAAAGGCACGCATTGCTTCGCCCGGCGCGCTGCCGAAAAGTTGTCCACGCTCGGCGTCGATCTGATCCCACATGGGGGTGGCGACCACACTGGGCGAAACCGCGTTGACATTGATGTTGTAGGGAGCCAGGGCCAAGGCGGCCGATTGGGTGACGCTCATGGTGGCGGCTTTGCTGGCGGCATAGTGGGCGGCCAAGGGGCGTCCGCGGCGACCGGAGATCGAGGCCATGTTGACGATTTTGCCATAGCTGGCGGCCAAAGTAGGGGGCACACCCGCTGTATCGGCTTTGACCTTCACCACGTCGGAAAGGCCCAAGTGGGCGCGGATCTCAGCGGGAATCTGCGTTAACATCTGGTTGGCGACCGCTTGCAGGCAGAAGAACATGCCGCGCAGGTTAACATTCATCACCCGATCCCAATCGCCCTCGTTCAGATCGAGCAGCGGCTTGGTCTGCGTGACACCGGCATTGTTGACCAGAATGTCAATGCGGCCAAAGTGGGCGACGACATCGTTCACCAGCTGCTGGGCGGCGGAAACGTTGCTGATATCGATGGTGTAGGGCAACGTTGTGCTTCCTGCTTGCGCCAATTCGTGGGCCGTGGCTGTTGCCGTTTCTGTTGCATAGTCAGCGATAACCACCGTCGCGCCTTCTTGGACCAACCGGGTGGCAATTCCTTTGCCGATCCCGCGCCCGGCACCGGTGACAATGGCAATTTTGTTCTGGAGTCGTAGTTCCATGGTCTACAGTTCTTTCCAATGTTACTGCGGTTGAGTCGAGCACTGGCAACACCCCGCGCGACCGGCGCAAAAAGTGATGGGGACAATCGTTGTACTTTACCACAGAATCTGTCCGCAATAAAGTCGCTTACGCGCAAGGGGTGTGTCCCAGCAAAGGGGTGCGGTTCACCACGTCCCCGGCACAGGCGGGTGAATCGTCTGCTAACGAACCAAGCCTTCGCCTGTGCCGGGGACGTTAGCCCCCAAAATTGGGACGCACCCCGCGCAAGGGTGTGATGCGGGAAAGGGTGATCTTGGCTGCAAAAATTGGGGATGCACGCAATGGCAACATGCCCCCAGTCATCCCGACTGGTGACCCCGGCCATGACCTTTGGCACTGTACCGTGTGACTCCGCGGCTGATAGGATCGGGGTACGTCGCAATGTTCGCGGCGCTCTTACCTAGATTTGAAAGGTGACGATGATGAAAACGAAAAATCCACTCCTCCAACCACTGGTGGATCGGTGGTCACTGCTTTGGTTAGTGCTGAGCGCACTGTTGGGCATCTTTGTCTTTGGCCCGTGGGTGATCCCGCTGGCAGCGTGGTTGACCACGGTCTTTGCGCTGCGTTTTATGCGCACCCAACCGGTGCTGCGCGGTTTTCTACTCCTGGTGTTCAGCTCAATTGCCGTCAATGCCTATGTCGGTGCCGATCTGATCCCCATGCCCTTTCCGCTTTCCACTGGTTTGCTTGCCGTGCAGATTTTGTTGGGCAGCTTGCCCTTTCTCGTTGACCGGCTATTGACCCCACGTTTACCGGGATTGGTCGGGAGCTTAGTCTTCCCGCTGGCGGCCACGGCTTGGGAATTTATCAACCTGACCAACAGCCCGTTGGGTAGCTTTGGCGCAGCGGCTTATGTCAACGCCGATAACCTGCCGCTGATCCAGTTGGCCGCGGTGACGGGCATCTGGGGGATTACCTTTCTGATGCACTGGTTTGCCACGATGGTTAACTGGGCTTGGGTACGCCATTTTGAACCAAAGCTGATCTGGCGTGGGGTTGCGCTTTACGGCACCATCTTCTTGATTGTGCTGGCCTATGGCAACGCGCGGCTATTGTGGTCAACGCCAACTGACCCGCAGACCGTACGCATGGCTGGGATTACCATCGCGCCGAAACCACTCGGTGAAGTGATGGCACTTTATACACAGGATCTGGCCGCCTTTCGCACCCAAACCGCTGCCATTCACGACGAATATTTAGCGGCCACACGGCGCGAGGCACGGGCCGGCGCACAGTTGGTGAACTGGCCGGAGGGGGCCGTGTTGGGTTTGGCGGATGATGTCACGGCCCTGGTGGCGCGTGGGCAGCAGTTGGCAGAGGAAGAAGGAATCTACCTGGCAATGCCCACCTTTACATTTTTTGCCGATACGGCACGACCAGCCGAAAACCGCCTCTATCTCGCCGATCCTGCCGGCAACCTGGTGCTCGATCATGTGAAGTATGGAGGCAATTTCCTGGAAGGCACCTTGCTGGGAGATGGCAAACTGCAAACTGTTGCGACCCCGTTTGGTCTGCTGTCGGCGGTAATCTGTTGGGATGCCGATTTTGTGGTGAATTTGCGGCAAGCAGGGCGTAGTGGGGTGGATCTATTGCTGATTGGGGCCAATGATTGGCAAGCCATCAACCAGATTCATGCCGAGATGGCTATCTTCCGGGCGATTGAAAATGGCACGGCAATTCTGCGTCAGGCCTCGAATGGCACTTCCCTGGCCATTGATCCATATGGTCGGGTTACGACCACTTTGGATCACTTTACCACGAGCGAACGGGTCCTGATCGCGCAATTGCCGGTCCATGCCCATGTGCCGACCATCTACAGCGTCATTGGCGATGCCTTTGGCTGGTTGACGGTGGTAGGCTTGCTGGTGATGGTGCTGTGGGCGGTGATCACAGGCCGGCAACGCTCGCCGCAAATCTCTGCGCTCGGTGACGCATCTGCCATCACCACATAACAATTACAGCGCTTGTGTAACGCAATTTGTCGGGGCATCATGCCCCGACAAATTGCGTTACACAAGCGCTGCATCTAATTTATTCGGTATGAAAGACTTCGTTCATGTTGGCCCACCATTCGCCTTCGGCGCGGGTGGGCAGCGGATCTTGGAGCGGCACGCAGACGCTCCACCATTCCTGCGTCACCGGGTCTTCAGCCATTTTGGCCATATCGCCGGCAAAGTCATCGCCAATATACTCAAAGTAGGCAAAGAGCAGGTTGTCTTTGTGGAAGATCGAGTAGTTGCGGATGTTGCAGGCGTGGATCGTCTTGAGCACGCCAGGCCAAACCGCAGCGTGAAGCCGACTATACTCGGCCAGATTTTCCGGCTTGATGCCAAGCACTTGTCCATAACGTTGCATGACGTTTTCCTTTCGCTTCGGTTGCTGTAAAGAAAGATCCAGTTCATAGCGGGCTAGCGTATCTTCGCCATCGACCACATCACCACGATGAACAAACCCTCGCGTTTTATAATAGTGACTGCTACTTTAGACGGAAGCTGCCCTGCTTGTCAAGCGGCTCGAAATGCGCGCAAATCACTTTCACAGGGGCTCAGCCAGTAGTGCTTGAATCACCGACTCAGTATATTCATAGCGGCCTTCCCCAATCGCCAGGTGACGAATATTACCCGCTTTATCAATCAAATAAGCGGCCGGCCAATAACGATTTGCATAGGCACGCCAACTTTTCCACTCATTGTCAATGGCCACCGGCCAGGTTACGCCCAAGTTCTCAACCGCATTTTGGACGTTGGTCAGCTCCCGTTCATAGGCAAATTCAGGCGTATGCACGCCAATGATCACCAGCCCCTCATCGTGATATTTTTCATGCCATGTGCGCACATAGGGGATCACACGTTGACAGTTAATACAGCCAAAGGTCCAAAACTCGACGATCACTACTTTGCCGCGTAGATCGGCTAGAGCCAGGGGTGACGAATTGAGCCAGGTTTCGTTCTGTAGCTCCGGGGCAACCCCTTTGGCTGGATGCGCGGCCAACAATTGAGCCTGTGCAGGGGAGAGGGAATTGCTGCTGGTTGTGGCCGTCACTGTCGCAGCTGGTGCGACGCTTGGGGTGGGAATTAAGACACGTTGCGTGCCAGTGACCACAGGCGGCGTTGGTGGATTGGCCGCAACGGCTGATCGGCCCGTTGAGAATTGGGTGGTACAGCCGGCCATGATTAATAGTAAGACAATCGGCACTATAAAACACCATTGCTCTATAAAACGTGAAATATCAGATCGCATGCGCTCATCTCCTGAATAAAACAGTCCGTAGCGTGATTATCGCACAAGCAATGGCCTAATCTCTTACGTATTTATTAACTTTATATTACGATTTTTGGCAAAAATAAAGGCCGCAGCATGTCGCTGCGGCCTTTATTTTTAGTTTTGATTGGGAGTCTTGTTAATACTGCAAAACCCACCGTCCGGAGCCATCCGGGTCGGGGACAAAGACGACCCAAAGGGTACGCGATTCTTTCTCATTGATAAAGAATTCGGTGTTGCCACTCAAGCCACGCCACGGGCTGCTGGCACTAAACGCAATTGAGCCTGGATAGACCAACAGACTCATCGAGCCGCCGGGCTGTAGATCAAACTCGCTGGGGCCAAAGTCAACCCGATAGCGCTGATCGAGCGTAAAGCGAATCTGCTGATCAAAGCCATTATTGACAATGATGAGCGCTTGCCCCGCCGGAATTGAGAGTGGGGCCGGGGTTGCCGGTTCGCTGGTATCGGTGAGGACCTCGGTTGCGGTGTTCGCTGGCGCTGGCTCGCTACTCGGTGCCGGCGCGGTCTCGGTGGTCGTGGTGGGCGCGGTAGCCGGTTCAGGGGTTGGGGCTAACCTGCCGTCAGTCACTTCCGCTTCCGGCAATAGATTAATATCACCGTTACACTGGAGGAAACTGGCACTGCCGGTAACCCAACCACCAGCCGCGGCACGCTCATCCACGGCTAACCACTGGGCATCGGCACTGCGCCCAATGACCGTAATCCGCCCCGGTTCCTGCTCCGTCCCGCGCACCTTGCTGATAATCTCGTATTCTAAGCCTGGGCCACTGCGCACGTTGAGGGTCGGCACTTGGAGCTGGCAGATCACCTGTACCGGTGTTGGAAGGGTATCGCCACCTTGTGACAGAATCGGCATTAATTCCAATGTTTCAATATTACTATTGGGCACATTCCCCGGCAGCGTCGTTTCGACAAGGGCATAATAGAAGCCAGGATCGGCACTGACCGGTGACCACTCACAGACCGTACGATCAGTAATTGCCAAACAACTGCGCAGGTAGAAGAGGACCGGGGCATTGGCCGATGCCGCAAATTGACGCAAGCTGGCGGGTGGCAACTCGATGGTTTCGCCCGCGTAGAAGATCGATTCGCGATTGCCGGTCCGATTCTGCAACCAGATCTGGTCGCTGGGTGGATTGCCCACCGGCTGTAAGGTTAGATTGACCAAGCTATTAACCGCCGTCCCAGGGATAACTTCATAGAAGCCTTCGCGGTCAAGTAAGTAAGGATCCCAAAAGCAGCCTTCTGTGGTCTCTGGTGTTGCGGCATCACAGTTAAAGAGATTGAGCACCGCCGTCACCCGTGGTAACGCGACCCCGATCGAGCGCATGGGATCAAGTTGATAGGTTGCGCCTTCGACAAAGAAGCGCACATTGGCGTCTGTGCGGTTGGCAATAATTGTGCCTTCGATGGGCGCGGCATAGGCGGCATCGGCCGCAATCTCATCAAGCACCTCGACTGGGGTTAGCGGCACCGTTGCCGTGACCCCGACGGTTGACGAAACCGGCGCAGCGGTGGTTGTTCCACGGCTAACGGTCAGTGCTAAACTTTCTGATAGCCGCGCCGTATCGGTTAGGGCGGTTGTATCCGTCAAAGTTGGTGCGCCTGTCAGCGCACGTAATGTTGTTAGGGGCGTTGTATTAGTGATGGGGCTTGTATTGGTAATTTGCGCAGCGGCGCGAACATTGCTCGCACGAATAGCTGAGCGCTGTGTCGTTGTCATCGCTGTCGTCGGCGTCACTTGCTGCGAAGGCACCAGTTCAATCGTCGTTGCCGGCCATGCTGCCATTTCGACTTGGGGCGAGCCGTAGGCAATGGCAACGGTTGGTGCCCGCTGCGTACTGGCAGCGACGGGACTGCTTGCCTGTACAATCGCAATCAACAATACGAGGGGACCCATAGTCACATGAAACAGTTTGCGACCCATTTTCCCTTCAGATTCTTTCCACATACCATCCTCATCCGAACCACGCTTGCATCCACTTGACGATGTCTCTGCCTACAATACCCTGGTGCTGACTTGTTTCGATGTGATGGATCGTGTACTGTACATCAGGATAGCCAACTAATTAAACATCGATCGTCGTACAAGATAACAAGATATTACAATAATTTGCCACTTTGCGCTAGATGCAATAACAACGTTCAGCACATAGCTTGGCTACGCAATCGAGACCTGCGGCCATTGGCCAAGCGGCCAATGGCCGTGTGCAGGCTGCGCTCAGGTATGCACCGGCCTGATGCATAAAAAAGACGCAGGAGTATAAGCTCCTGCGTCTTTATTAAAACAGACCATTATAATGACGGTGGGGCGTCTATAAATGTTCCGATAGGCGCGCTTACCGGGTTTCGCGATAAACAACATGGCGACGCACAACAGGATCAAATTTGCGCAGTTCCATACGGCCCGAATCATTACGCCGATTCTTTTCAGTCAAATAAAAATGTGCACTCTCTGTGCTGCGCATCTTCACAATGACGCGCGGCCCTTTCTTTGCCATGAGTTCTACTCCTTCACAAGCGCATTACGCGTAGATAAAACATTACTAGCTTCAACGTCAACTCACTGCCATTTATTTAATACCATTCATTTAACGCCATTTATTTAACAATGTTATTTAAACATCGTCTATCTGATAAAAGGCAATGAATTTGAAGCCGACTTTTCTATACAGTCTCTCCAGTGTAGCGCAAAATTATAAATTGAGCAAATTTTTTGATACATACGATGCGCTGCTCAGCATAACTCGTTTCCGGCTGACTCGCCTTACGTTAAATAGTGGCTGACAATATGGGACAGTTGTGCAACTGCTTTGGCCGGCACCGCGTTGCGGTCGGTGATCAGCGCATAGCGCAAGGTATCCGCATAGGGCGATGGGCCAATATCAGCCAACAAACGAATGGCGTTGACGACCGCGGCTTTGGCCACCGCCGCATTATTGCGCAAGGTCCGGATGACCATCTCTACCGTAACCGCCTCTTCACTCTCATGCCAAACATCATAGTCGGTGACATGGGCCATGACGGCATAACTCATTTCGGCTTCGCGTGCTAATTGTGCTTCCGGGGTGGTCGTCATACCGATAATATCCATCCCCCAACTGCGGTAGAGCTTGCTCTCGGCCTTCGTGCTAAACCGTGGGCCTTCAATGGTGATAAAGGTGCCGCCCGCGTGAACCGTTGCCCCAGTGGCTTGCACAGCTTGATAACAGAGCTCGCTGAGCACGGCGCAAAAGGGCTCGGCCACACTAGCATGGACAACGAGCCCTTCGGTGCCGACAGTCGGATCATCAAAAAAGCTGAGGGGGCGTTCCCGCGTATGGTCAAAGAGCTGATCGGGAATCACAATGTGGCCAGGCGCATGTCGTTCTTGCAAACTACCACAGGCGCTGACCCCAATCAGGTATTCGACCCCCAACATCTTAAAGCCATAGATATTGGCTCGCTGATTCAGACGCGTCGGGCTGATGCGATGGCCGCGCCCATGACGGGCTAGAAAGGCAACGCGTTGCCCATGTAGCGTGCCTACGGTGTAGCTGTCTGACGGCGGGCCAAAGGGTGTTTCCAACGTAAGTTCTTCAATGTTTTCTAGGGCTTCAATCTGATAAACGCCACTGCCGCCGATAACGCCAAAACGGATCTTCTCACTCATACAGAATCTTTCTATGTTTGTGTTGTATATGCTGTGGGGCTGTTGCCGTTTAGGTTGGTCGTAGGGCAGGTGCAATATCTTGCCACAGGGGGTTTTGTTGATCGCGTCCCGATAACAGCGGGTCGGTGATGCCCCAAGGCAAGGCTAATGTCGGATCATTCCAGGCTACCCCAAATTCATCGCTCCCGTTATAGTACTGATCGACAGTATAGACAATCGTCGCCGCGGTCAACGCATAATAGCCGTGGGCAACCCCAACGGGAATAAAAAACCCTAGATTATCCTCGCCGGTTACTTCCAATATCTGCGCCACCCCATAGGTGGGTGAAGAAGGGCGCAGATCGGCCAACCCAATCCGCACACGGCCAGCTAACACATACCAATAGTCGATCTGACGAAAATGATAATGCAGGCCGCGCAATACACCCGCATTGCTATCGCTGCGGTTGGATTGAATGATAGCCCATTCGCGTTCAGGAAACCACTCAGTACGAAAGGTCTCAAGGAAACGTCCGCGCTCATCACTAAAACTTTGTAAATGGGCGTGTTTGACACCGGCAATTTGTTGAGATTCTGTAATCGTTGCCATGCTTAATTTGCCTGATTCTCCTGGCTGTCACCCTGAATTCAACGCGCCCGTCAATCCTGTAGCGGTTGACCTACAAATTTGCTGGCTGCATTGTGTTTTAACGAGTGCAGCGAATTTTAGGGGTAGAAAATTTGTTTACGGTGCGGTTGGCTTGAAAACCGTCGTTTTTGTTACGCTATCGCTGGCAGGAACTGCGATTTTCAAACAGAGCTCACTTAAATCGAAAATTGTAATGGGCAAAGTATAGCATAGACTGCTAAGCTCGATCTAACTATCGCATAATTGATTGACAGAAGGCAGATCGCCTGCCATTTGCGTACCCTCAAGTTTACTTATGCTTAACGGAATCACCAAACTGTTATCCAATTCAGTGGCTAACTTTCTACAATTTCTGCATCCTTAAGATTTCAATATAGCACCAGTTGGATGTATACTTAAATAGGAATCGATTTTTACCCTAGCGCTAATCTGTTGCTCCCCTTTTACGCTGCTCCTACATTTTGGATAGGGATCGACCTGGTTCCGTTGCTTTAAGTGCAACCGCGTTCATAGTTTCTGTGGGCTAACATATGAACATCTTTCTCTTTAGCTTAGCTATCCTCCTTGTGCTCGGTTTTCTCTGTGCCCTGTTGATCGTTGGCACCACCATCATCTCTAGCCGCTCGCTTACACGACTTGCCGAAAAATACCCCACCATCTATGGGGAAGAGGCACTGGCCCAGGCGCATCATCAAGCAAAGCTGGCCCAAAATGATGGTGCCATTGCTGCTGATTCCACCCAATTGCTGGCACCCTGAATTTTCCCATAGACCCAAATCGCCAATCCAATTTGCTAACCGTATCGCAGATCACTAGCCAAGATCCGTTTCTTTTTGGTATAATGTACAAATGAGTGATCGCGCCGATGGTTGACGCGGCTCTTTGCTGGGGCTTGGGTCTGGGCTGGGGTTTGGCCGGCTGCTGATCGATTCACTGTCCTCGCTGGAAAAATTGGCTTTGGTCTCTTTACGCGACACTAACGCCGCATGGCAAACGATACAGCTAGCCGTGCTCCCTAATGGATATCAATGTGTTTCTTGAAAGTGAAGTTCTGAGGAGGTTTTTGTGAAGGCAAATTGGAGCCGCAACGCCTTTTTATATTTGCTGATTTTAATTGCTGGTGTCGCAATTTTTTATAACACCCCCTGGGCAACCCAATCACCGGAGCCAATTACGATGACCCAATTGGCGACGTCGATCCGGCAGGGCCGCGTTGAGTCGATTAGTGTGCGTGGTGAAGAGGTGCGGGTTTTTGTCAATGGCGACCAGCAACCGCTAATTACACGCCGCGAAGCTGATGTGCCGTTGACGCAGACACTCACTGGGTTGGGTGTCTTGCCAACCGAACTTAGCCAGGTAACGCTGCAATATGAGGCGCCCGGCAATGGCGGCAGTTGGTTGGCGTTGTTGATTAATCTCTTGCCCCTCGTCTTTATTGCCGGCCTCTTCTTTGTGCTCTTCCGTCAGACACAGGGCAGCAACAATCAGGCCCTTTCCTTTGGCAAAAGCCGCGCCCGCCTCTTCACCGGCAATCGTCCGACCATTACCTTCGACGATATTGCCGGGGCGAATGAGGCCAAACAAGAGTTGCAGGAAGTGGTCGAATTCCTCAAAGAGCCGCAGAAGTTTGCTGCCCTGGGCGCGCGTATTCCCAAGGGTGTCTTGCTCGTCGGCCCTCCTGGCACGGGCAAAACCTTGATGGCCAAGGCTGTCTCCGGTGAAGCTGGGGTGCCTTTCTTTAGTATTTCCGGTTCTGAATTTGTCGAAATGTTTGTCGGTGTCGGTGCCAGCCGCGTCCGCGATCTCTTCGAGCAGGCCAAGCGTAACAGCCCCTGTATTATCTTTATCGACGAAATTGATGCGGTCGGCCGCTATCGTGGCACGGGGCTCGGTGGTTCCCATGATGAGCGCGAACAGACGCTGAACCAGATCCTGGTCGAGATGGATGGCTTTGGCACCGACACTAATGTCATTCTGATTGCGGCCACCAATCGCCCGGATATTCTTGACCCCGCGCTTTTGCGCCCCGGTCGTTTTGACCGCCGCGTGACCATGGACCGCCCCGACGTACAAGGGCGGCGGGCGATTCTCAATGTCCACATCAAGGGCAAACCGATTGCGCCGGATGTGGACCTGACCCAGTTAGCGCGCCAGACGCCAGGCTTTGTGGGCGCAGATCTGGAAAATGTGGTCAATGAAGGCGCGATCCTGGCGGCACGACGCAACAAACGTGCCATCACCATGTCCGAGTTGACGGAGGCGGTCGAGCGTGTGGGGCTGGGTGGCCCGGAACGCCGTAGCCGCTTGATCTCGCCGCAGGATAAAAAAGTGCTTGCCTATCATGAAGCCGGTCATGCTGTCGTTGCCCGGCTCTGTGAAAATGCCGACCCGATCCAAAAGATCACCATTGTCCCACGTGGGCAGGCTGGTGGTTATCTCTGGCAGGTCTCCGAGTTTGATCGTGTGTTGGCTTCCCGTTCCTATTATCTGGATCATATTGCGGTTGCCTTGGGCGGGCGGATTGCCGAAGAGCTCATGTTTGAACATGTTTCGACCGGCGCTAGCTCGGACATCCAGCAACTGACCAAGACCGCGCGCGCCATGGTCACCAAGTATGGGATGAGTGATCTCATGGGGCCATTGCAGTTTGGCCAGCAAGAAGAGTTGGTCTTTTTGGGGCGTGAGCTGGCAGAGCAACGCGATTACAGCGAGCAAGTCGCTGAAGAGATCGACAGCGAAGTCCATCGGATTGTGGATCAGACTTACCAGCGCGTCCACACCATGCTGAGTGACAATCTAGCCAGGCTGACCGCAGTCGCCCAGGCGTTGATCGAGCGTGAGACACTCAACCACGATGAGTTCGAAGAGATCTTTGTTGCGACTTAGTACAGCGTCAGCGAAATTCTGATGACTTAGCCACGGAGTGGCGACTGATGGTAGCCGCAGGTTTCAACCTGCGGGTCAGGACCCCAGCCTTAAAAGGCTGGGCTACCTTTTGCCGCCACTCCGTGGCTAAATTGGCAAAACTTAGCTGACGCTGCACTAGTACAGTGTCAGGGAAGTTCTGCTAGTTTAACTGTAGGTCATCGCCTCCGGCGTGATGGCTCGCTAGGATCGGGTATCGTCATTCCGAACCGGCTTTTGGTGAGGAAGCTCCAGGTCGCCAAGTGGAGCTTCCTCGGCGGTACGGCTCGGTGCCCCAGGGGCGCGGAATGACAAGCACAATCTATTAACGCACCAGCACTGCTCTACTGCCGCTGGTGCGTTTTGTTTTTACGGCAGCGTTCACTACAATAGATGACATTTGTCCACTCCTTTGCCCACTTCTTCCGCCAGGCAAAGGGCCGCTGGCAAACGGGACAGACCTTGATGGGTAAATCCGCTTTTTTGCGCATCTTTTTTACCCTTTCGGCAAATAAGTCTCATGTCGCTTAGCGCGTGGTGTGCCGCATCGCTGGCCAAGGGGTCGCAAATAGACCGTTGGCTGTACCTGCAATGAGTCTACCCTGATGGCTGATCAATGCATAGACCGTATCGCCATTGAAGCCGGCGGGTTGCCACTCCTCACCATCCGCCGTACTGAGCCAAAGCCCAGCCCCTTCCGTTCCTACCCACAGCCACACCTGTCCATCTGCAGCTGTTAGCGTCCCAAGGCGGATCACTGTTTTGGTACCTAAAGTCTCGAGCCGTTCCCAAGTCGCGCCGTAATCGCGGCTGCGCCACAGCCCATCGGTCGCCCCGGCCCAGAGTGTGCCATCCTGGCCTTGGTCGAGTGCATAAACCGTTTGGTCGGCCAGGGGACCACCCAACGCAAACCAACGCAGCCCACCATCATCACTGCGCTGTAGCCCGGCAATCGTCCCCACCGTGATCTGGCCAGGGGTTGCGTGCCAGAGGATGCTCAGAATGCTCAGTGTCTCCAGCCCATTGCCCAGCCCTTGCAGTGTCGCGCCACTGTCGCTGCTTACCCCAATATCATTGCCCCAGGTGCCGGCCCAGATCAAACCCGTGGTGGTTGGGTGTGGGGCTACGGTGAAGAGATGAACACGATTATAGCCTTGGCTGGTGCGCCATGTTGCCTGCGGCGCGGCTGCATTACGCGTAACCACCAAGCCACGATTTAAGGCCCCATAGAGCTGTCCTTGGCCGTCCCAAGCCAGGTCATAGATTGGCCAAGGCGGGGTGATGGCCTGCCAAGATTGGCCAGCATTCGTGCTGCGGTAGATTCCCACCGGGGTGCCGGCTAGCCAGCGGTTCGCATCAGCCGGATCAACAACCAGGTCGCTAATCGTGGCAGGCAAGCCATTGAAAATGTGCCACGCGTCGGCTGAGTTTGTAGGGCTAAGCAACGCGTTCGTACTGGCTACCACCGCGGCTGCTTCATTTGTGCCCGGTGTCCACATGCCCATGAGATCCAACCCCATGAGCTGGTCTTGTGCCCCAACTGGTTGCCAACTGCCATCAGTTTGCTGCTGCTGTAAGCCCAAGCCAAGCCCACCAACCACCATCTCTGCGCCACAACAATCAGTGACCAGGCTCAGCGGTTGCTCACCATCCAGCGGCACAGGGCCAAAACTTTCCCAACTTGCGGTTGTTGCCTGCCACCCCCACAGTCGATCACGCACCCGAGCCACCACGACGCCTGCTTTACCAGCGTAGAGGCGCGTCACAAAGGTCGATTCCGCATTGGCGGGTAAGGCGGGCAAGGGCTGCCAGGTTGGCTGCTTTGCCGCCGGATCGACGAGTTGATAGACACCATCGGTCGTTGCCGCATAGAGCGTTGCCGCCCCATCAAGTGCAAAGTCGAGCACACTCTGGTCGGCCAGCCCCAACGTTTGCCACGGCCCTTGGGCGAGTTTGGCGCGCCGCACACCACCTGGGGCAAAGCCGGCGTAGAGATAGCCGTGGGCACTGCTCAGCGCATAGGCCGGTGTCGTCGCTGTACCGGTTGCCAGCCACGGTGCCTCATCGTTCTCCCGCCAGAAGAGACCACGCTCGGTGGCGGCGAGCGTGCCATTCGGCGTTTCAAGCAGATCATGAAAGCGCAGGTCGGGCCGGTTAGTGGCCTGCGGCGTAAGGCTGTGCGTTTCCAGCGATCCGCGCCAGAGTTGCCCCCGGCGGTTGCCTAGCAGCCAGAAGCCAGCCGCTTGATCGGGGCGCAGGCGGATCGCTTCGACCCAACCGCCGGGGGATATGAGTGGTGCCCAGTCCAGCCCTGTTTGCGCCGGCTGGGCTGCTGCCTCGACCAAACGCAGGTGCCGAAATTGCAGATTCTCCCAGCGCCAGTAATCATATTGCCACGCCGGGTTACGCGCCCCGACCCGTAACACAATTTGATTGACCCCTGGGCGCAACAGGCCAACCGGGATGCTCAACTCTTGCGTCACCCAACTGCTGGTGGGATCGGGCTGAGCGCGTGGCATCAGGTGGCCAATCTGCTGATCATTAATGAAGAGCATGTTGGTGGGTTGATCCACTTGCATCGTCTCCAGTAACAACTGGGTGGGGCGGCGAGCTGCTGCCGGCGGTAGAAAAAATTCACCCTGCCACTGTTGGCTAACCTGTGCGCCACCGTAGAGATGAACCCAGTGCGGATGCAAGGTGCTCCGATCACCCAGGCGGATGGTGACATCGGCGGCTAGAATCTCAATTGTCTCTGGCTGTGGCTCAACGTTGGGTTGCCCTTGGCGGCTTTTGCAGTCGGCCCGATAAATTTGACAGTTAGCGAAAAGCTTCGCATAGGCAAGACTCGGTGCTTTGTCTGCCGCCCAGAGATCAAAGCCATAGGGATCACCCCTGTGGTCGAGTTGCCAGAAGGCCAACCGTTCGATCCACTCATATTCAGTCGCGACCTGGGTCAAGGCCGCTTGCATGTAGGCTGCCTGCTCAGTTGGCGTAACGACTTGCCACGCGTCGGCTGGCTGAGGAGCGCGTGTACGCCAACCACTTTCGGTGATCCAGATTGGCTTGTCGCGGTCGCCATGTGCCACCATAATCGCGCGGTGCAATTCCAATCGCCGAAAATTGAGCTGCTCCGATGTTGGAGGGGCGGTGGGGGACTGGTCAAAACCATAGGGATGGGCCGCCAGGATATCAAAATAGGGCCTGCCGCCTGCCTCATAAAACCCCTGTAAAAAGGCCAGATCATTTTCGTTGCCATCCCCACCGCTGGTAAAGGCCAGCCCCGCGGCCAGGACTGGCAACGTTGGCGCAACCCCCTTTGCCGCCTGATAGCCGGCGCGCAAAAGTGCTACATAGGCAACCGGGTCGGGTTGTCGATCCTGCCATTCAAGGCGCAAATTTGGTTCATTCCAGATGATCACCCCGTCTAAGCGGTCGCCATAGCGCTCTACCACCTTGCTGACAAAGTGCGCATAGGCATCAAGCGACCAGGGCGCAACGCCATCCTCATCAACAGCCCACGCCGGCGGGCGGTCGAGCCGGGCCACGACCCGCAACCCATAAAATGCGGCAGCGCGCAGGGTGGCGTCCGGCTTTTCCCAGTAAAAATAGTTGGGCGTTGGTTCAATGTCGGCCCAGTTAAAGAGCTGCACCACAAAAGTAGCCCCAGCTTGGCGTGCTGTCGCCAGAGTTTGGGCCTCGCCCTGGGCAACATGAAAACCAAGTTGGACAAGGCGGCGTGGCGGTTCCTCTTGCGCGGTGACTTCTGCGGTCATTAAAGTCGTGCAAAGGATTAAGCCCACCAGGGCATATCGCCAAATTTTATGCATGAGTTACCCATTCTTGTTTAGACATGCGTCGCAGCATACATACTTTTGGCCACCATATCTGTAATTTTGTCTCTATAACATTGTGCAAAGATTACGCAATTGTGGAACTTATATAAATAGGACTTACGCAGTGCTCGGCGGCTGGGCTTGCCGATGCCCGCGCGTGCTGCCGTAAGTCTCAATAAAGAGAAAAGGAATTTCATATGCCAACAGCGATGATTTGGGGTGCAAATGGAGGCATCGGGCGTGCGCTGGTGCAACAGTTAGCTGCCGCCGACTGGCAGGTGATCGCCGTTGCCCGCCAACGGCCGGTTGGATTAACCGGGCAGACCCACTGGGTGGAAGCCGATGTCAGCTCGCCTTATGCGGTCGAAGTGGCTGTCCAGCAAGCCGCCCAACTGGTTGAGGCGATCAATTTCTGGATCTACACGGTTGGTGATATCACTTCGGCCAAGGTTGGTGAAATGACCGCAGCCAAGTGGCAGCAGTTGATCGATGCAAATCTGACTGGTGCCTTTTTGACCACCCATTACAGTTTGCCTTTACTGGCCGAAGATGCACATCTGCTCTACGTGGGTGCGGTCAGCGAGCGGTTGCAACTGCCTGGTCTGAGTGCCTATGTCGCGGCTAAACGGGGCTTGGAAGCCTATGTTGAAGTGGTGCGCAAGGAGCAACGTAAACAGCGGGTCACCCTCGTGCGGCCACCTGCGGTCGCCACTGCTTTCTGGGAAAAGGTGCCCATGCGCTTGCCCGCTAATGCGTTCACGCCGGATGCGGTTGCCCAACAGATCTTAGCCGCTTATACAAACGGTACCAGTGGGGTGCTTGATCTGGCGACGTAAGCATTGGGCTTGGCAACTGCGTGTGAACTGACCGGGCTGCTTTGGTGCTGCTTGACGGCTGGAGTAAAATGAAAACAAGCAATGATGCTCATTCGGTGTGAATGATATCCACCGCAGTCGTAGGAGGTTTTTATGAAAGCAGCAAGCCCAATTAAAAAGATCGCAATCAGTACTGGTGGCGGTGATGCACCTGGTCTCAATGCCGTGATTCGCGCTGCGGTACTGGCTGCCGCTCACCGGGATTGGCAATGTGTTGGCATTCGCGAAGGTTACAATGGGCTGCTCATGCCGGAACGGTTTCCGGGTGGTGGGCTGATCGAACTTGACCGGGAACGGGTGCGCGGGATTACCCACGAAGGGGGCACCATTCTCGGCACGACCAATCGCGGCCATCCCCTGCATTTCCCGGTTATCGACGAACAGGGCAATGTCCAGGAGATTGACCGCTCGGATGAATTGATCGCACGCTTGGCGGATGCAGGGATTGATGCGCTGATTTCGATTGGCGGTGATGGCTCACTGGGGATTGCAAATGTGCTGGCGCAGAAAGGGGTGCGCATTGTTGGGGTACCCAAGACCATCGACAACGATCTCGACGGCACCGTGGCGACCTTTGGCTTTGATACCGCCGTCTCCTTTGCCACCGAATGTCTTGATCGCTTGCACACCACCGCCGAGTCACATAACCGGGTGATGGTCGTCGAGGTCATGGGCCGTTACGCTGGCTGGATCGCGTTACATGCCGGGGTGGCCGGCACCGCCGATGTGATTCTCCTGCCCGAGATTCCCTATGATCTGCAAAAGGTGGCCGATAAGATCAGCCAGCGTGAAGCCGTTGGCCACCATTTTAGTATTGTCGTGGTGGCCGAAGGCGCAACGCCACAGGGGGGCGCACTTTCGGTGGTGGAAAAGCTGATTGGTCGTGAGCAACGGCTTGGTGGCATTGGGGCTAAAGTCGCGGCGGCGCTTGAAGCGCTGACCGGCAAGGAGACGCGGACCGTGGTCTTGGGCCACCTGCTGCGCGGTGGTAAACCGACCGCCACTGACCGCTTGCTGGCCCTGCGCTTTGGCGCGGCTGCCGTGCGTGCCCTCTCAGAAGGCCATTCGGGCATTATGGTGGCGCTCGATCCGCCAACGGTAAACTATGTGCCCCTCGCCGATGCGACCCGGCGCATGAAGAATGTCCCGCTCGACTGCGACACCATGTTGACTGCGCATGATATGGGCATCAGCTTCGGCGATTAACCCGGCCTTACCTGACAGAAGAGCACAGCGGACATAGTCGGCCCGCTGTGCTTTCCATGTTCTCTGTGTTCTCTATGGCTAAAGTATATCTCAACCCTGGCCATGTTTACTGCTTTGTCGGCCGCGTCTCTTGCGCATACTGCCATGCTGGTTCCGGTTCTAGCCGACCACCGCGCACGGTCCCACCTAAAACCAACGCTGCCCCAATCAGGGCCAGGTTTTTGATAATATATTGCCCTTCTAAGGTCAAGCCATAGGGAAAAGCGGTCCAGGTTATTTCTGGTAGGACGAGGAGCGGTAACGCTGTCCCCGGCATCTGCAGAAAAAGCAGTAACAAGGTGAGCCGCATGAAGACCCCAGTGATTAGTCCCAAACCAATCACCATTTCCCACACTGCCAGCACCGGCAAAAAGAGATCCGGATTGACAAAGTAAATGGTATTACGCACCAAATCCTCGGCCGGACTCAGCCCCGGTACCAGTTTCAGTGCGCCAAACCAGAAAAAGACAATTCCCAACCCTAGGCGCATAATCAACAATCCGTAGCGTGCCATCCACCCTGTGATCCCTTGATCAAGTCGATCAAAATAGCTGACAAGTGGCCCTTTGTCTAGATTGTTTTGCATGGCATCCCCCTTTATTGCGTTTTGCTCGCAGATAGTTCTAAATTTCACAAGTATAGCCTAACCCCAAAGTAGCGCCCTTGCCGTAGCCCTTGCTACAATCAACGAACCTACCTAGCTGACTAGGTTTAAGACTCACCACACTGCTAGCCTGCATGCCAACCACTTGCCGGAATCATTTCCCCAATTCCCTCCCTACAATGAATTCATGCAATTTGTCCGCACACCACACCCCGTAGACCGCGACCACTGCGCGCCTGGGATCGTCAGATCCCACCTGCGCATTGCGCTCTACTGATAAAAAAGATGCTACGGCAAAATGGCTAAAAACGCGGTTTTTGCCGTAGCGTCAAAAAAATGCCGGTGTATGATTGCACCGGCGGCATGATTTCAATGGCGATTTTCGTGCAAAGCATGAACCGAGGAGGAACGCATGACAACTTTGGCTACCGATCGACCGACAGTGGCTAATGCACCGAATGAAGTGCCCACGAATGGCGCAGTTGTGGATCAGCGCTGGGTTTATCTGTTTAATCAGCTTGATCTCTTGGAGACCACCGTTAAACCCAAGGGCTGGGACGATGTGCGCTCGCTCCTGGGTGGCAAAGGGGCCAATCTGGCCGAGATGACGCGCATTGGCGTGCCGGTGCCCCCCGGTTTTACGGTAACCACCGCAGCCTGTAATGCCTATCTGGCCAATGATCACCAATTTGCCCCTGGGGTCTGGGAGCAAGAAGTGGCCGCCATGGCGGTGTTGGAAGCACAGACCGGCAAACGCTTTGGTGATACAGTTAATCCTCTCCTCGTCTCCTGCCGTTCGGGCGCCAAATTCTCCATGCCCGGCATGATGGACACCGTTCTCAACATCGGCCTCAATGACGAAACCGCGCAAACGATGGCCGAGTTGACCGGCAATCCCCGCTTTGTCTATGACTCTTACCGCCGTCTGGTCCAGATGTTTGGCTCTGTCGTTATGGGTGTGCCGGACGAACCCTTTGAACGGATCATTGAAGAAGTCAAAGCCGCGCGTGGTCTACACCTGGATGTGGAGCTGGCGGCCGAAGAGTGGAAACGGATTGCCGAACGCTTCAAGGGGCTGATCATCGCCTACACCGGTGGTGAATTCCCGCAAGATCCCTACAAACAATTAGAAATGGCCACCCGTGCCGTCTTTAACAGTTGGTTTGGTAAACGGGCAGTAGACTATCGCAACGCCACCGGCATTCGCCACGATCTGGGCACCGCCGTCAATATTCAGATGGTCGTCTTTGGCAACATGGGTGACCAAAGTGGCACCGGCGTCGCCTTTACCCGCAACCCAGTCAGCGGTCTACGTGAACTCTATGGCGATTATCTGATCAACGCCCAGGGTGAAGATGTCGTCGCCGGCATTCGCAACACCTCGCCGATCAGCCAGCTCAAGGGCGAATTGCCCACAGCCTATGCCCAATTTATCGACATCTGTGACAAGCTGGAAAATCATTTCCACGAGATGCAAGATGTAGAGTTTACGATTGAACAGGGCAAGCTCTGGATGTTGCAGACCCGTGACGGCAAACGCACCGCCCGCGCCCAGATCAAGATCGCCGTCGACATGGTCACGGAAGGCTTGATTGACAAGAAAACCGCGCTGATGCGCGTCAAACCAGCCCAGGTTGACATGTTGCTCCACCCGCAATTTGGCGGTGAAGTTAAAAAAGTGGCGCAAGACGCCGGCAATCTGTTGGTCGAGAAAGCGGTTAACGCCAGCCCCGGTGCCGCGGTCGGCATGGCCGTTTTTGATGCGGATACCGCCGAAAAGTGGGCCAAAGAGGGCAAAGCGGTGATCATGGTGCGCCCAGAGACCAAGCCTGATGATGTCCACGGCATGATTGCGGCCAAAGGCATTTTGACCAGCCGCGGTGGTGCCACCAGCCATGCGGCCGTGGTCGCCCGTCAATTTGGCACCCCGGCGGTCTGTGGGGCCGAAGAACTGCACATTAGTGTGGAACAACGGCTGTTCATCGTCCAGGTGGGCGAGCGCACGGTCGAAGTGCATGAAGGGGATTGGATCAGCATTGATGGTGGGGCCGGTGAACTCTTCCTGGGTAAACTAGAGACCCAAGAGCCGGACTTTAGCCGCGAAGTTGAGCTGAAAACGCTGCTGACCTGGGCCGATGAGGTGCGTCGGTTAGGCGTTTGGGCGAATGCTGATTATCCCAAGGATGCCGAACGGGCGCGCCGCTATGGGGCCGAAGGCATTGGCCTCTGCCGCACCGAGCATATGTTCTTTGAAGAAGAGCGGCTGCCGATTGTCCAAGAGATGATCATGGCCACCAGCAAGGCGCGGCGCATGTCATCGCTGGATCTGCTGCTGCCCATGCAGCGCGGCGACTTTGAAGGTCTGTTCCGCGCCATGGATGGCCAGCCCGTGATCATTCGTTTGTTGGACCCGCCGCTGCACGAGTTCCTGCCCTCGCATGAGGACTTGATCCAAGAGTTGGCCGATCTCAAAGTGCGTTTGCAACATTTCCACACCCTAAGCGAGATCGACACCGCGTTGGCCCAAGTGCGCCAGAAAGAGGATGTGTTGGAGCGCGTCAAGGCGCTGCGTGAATCGAATCCGATGTTAGGGTTGCGCGGTGACCGTTTGGGCATTGTGATGCCGGAGATCACCGAGATGCAAATCCGGGCGATCCTCGAAGCGGCTGTCAACGTGACGCGCGCCGGCGTCGATGTCCATCCCGAGATTATGGTCCCCTTGGCCGGCCATGTCAACGAACTGAAGTTTATGCGCGAACTGACTGAACGGGTCGCGAAAGAAGTCTTCCGTGAGGCGAACCTGACCATCGCCTACAAGTTTGGCACCATGATCGAAGTGCCGCGCGCCGCCCTCACCGCCGATGAGATGGCCACCGAAGCCGAGTTTTTCAGCTTTGGCACCAATGATCTAACCCAGACCACCTTTGGCATCAGCCGTGACGACGCCGAAGCCAAGTTCTTGATCCAATATGTGGAGCAGGGCATCCTGCCCACCAACCCCTTCCAACAACTGGACCGCGAGGGGGTTGGCAAGCTGATCGGCATGAGCGTCAAACTGGGCCGTGGCACGCGCCCTGATCTGCACGTCGGCATCTGTGGCGAGCATGGCGGCGACCCCAGTAGCATCGAGTTCTGCCATATGGTTGGGTTGAATTATGTGAGTTGCAGCCCCTTCCGCGTGCCGGTGGCGCGGTTGGCGGCAGCGCAAGCTGCCTTGAAGAATGGCAAGTAAGTCTTACCGTTTGTCAGGTCATGGCCAGCCATGACCCGACAAACGGTGCTGTATATCTTTTAATCCTGTTTGCTCCTTCTATATATCCTTTGGATGAACGCCCTAGCCGATGGCTGGGGCGTTCGCTATTTGTTCGCACTACACGGTGCCCACATGTGCATTCCTGCCATTCACCCTCAGCCAATTGACAGAAAGTACTACGCCTGCTAAAATAGTTCATGTACATGAATTATTTATTGGAAAATTTTATTATAGGAACGGTTGTCATCATTTAACATTTTCGACACCTGTCGAAAATGTTAAATGATGACAGTGCCAAGTCAAAAGAGGCCAAGCGATTAAACCACAATCCGTAACTGATCGTGCTGCTGTCGATCTTAGTGCGCAAGATCTTAATGAGCAAGATCTTAATGAGCAGGAAAAGCAACTTGAAGATGTACTTGTCCGATTGGACGAAGCGTGGGGGCAATTATTCCGCCGCGTGGCGGTTGATCTAAAAGAGTGTACTTCTGCGATTCCCATTATGCAGATGGGCCTGCTGCGTTTATTGGATGGGCTGGGCGCGCAACGTATGTCGGACATTGCGACGCGACTTGGCCTGACCCAAAGCGGCTGCACGGCGCTCGTCGATCGGGCCATCCAAAGCGAGCTGGTTGAACGCTACCGTGATCCGGCTGACCGGCGGGTGGTTTGGGTTGCGCTGACGCCGCATGGCAATCAAACCTTGGACGAGTTGCGGCGGATCCGCTCGCGCTTTATGGCCAAATATCTGAGCCACCTTGATCAAGCTGAGTTAAACTTGCTCGCCACCTTATTGGGCCGCGCCGCCGCTGCGATTGCCCTGGAGCCGCCTCTTTCCGCCAATCTACAAGCAGTTGACCGGGCCGAACCACGCGTTACCGATTAACTACCCCTCTATTTTTTCTTCAGAAAGTAATCATCACCTATGAAAATTTGGAATCTTGCCATTCGCCAACCGGTCTTTATGTCGATGATCTTGTTGGCAACGGTAGTCCTGGGGGTCTACTCCTATTTCCGCATGCCGGTTGACCTCTTCCCGAACGTCGAGTTCCCGGTCGTGGTGGTCAACACGATCTACCCCGGCGCCGGTGCGGATGAGGTGGATACCCAAGTGACGACCGTGCTCGAAGATGAGCTAAAGACGATCAGCGGCATCGATACCGTGCAATCGACTTCCTCGGAAGGGGTAAGTACGATTATCATGCAGTTCAGCCTGGATGTTGCGGTGGATAAAGCCAGCCAAACCGTGCGCGAACGCGTGGGCAATCTGCGCAACCGGCTGCCCACCGGCATTCTTGAACCGGTCGTCGCCACCTTTGACCCCAATGGGCTGGCCATTCTCACCTTTGGGGTGGCCGAACGTTCTGGCGCGCTGACCCCCTTAGAACTGCGCTCGCTGGTCGATGAAAAGATCAAGGCCCAACTGGAGACGGTGCCCGGCGTTTCCGCCGTTGATGTGAACGGTGGCCAGGTGCGCGAGATCCAGGTCTATCTTGATATGGCCGCGTTAGAAGCACGCAACATTGCTCCGCAAAGTGTCGTCAGTGCGTTGCAGGCGGAGAACATTAATCTCCCTGGCGGCGCGGTCAGCGATCAAAGCACGGAGTTGCTGCTGCGCACCCCCGCCAACTTTCAAACCCTTGATGACATCCGCAACGTGCTGATCAGCCAACACGGTTCGCCCATTTACTTGCGCGATGTCGCGACAGTGGTGGATGGCTTGGAAAAGCGCGAAACAATCACCCGCCTCAATGGCGAAGATGCCGTGATCGTCAGCATCCGCAAACAGAGCGCAACCAATACGGTTGCCATTGCGGAGGATGTGAAACATGATCTGGAAACCCTGCGGGCAGCCTATCCCAATCTCGATATCTCGCTGCTCAGCGATCAATCGGTCAGCGTCGAAAGCTCGACCGATGGCGCGATGGAAGATCTGATCTGGGGTTCAATCTTGGCCAGCCTGGTCATTCTGGTCTTCTTCCGCGACTTGCGTAATACCTTTGTGACCATGATCGGCCTGCCCGTGATCATGATCGCTACCCTCTGGCTGATGGATGTGGCTGGGATTGGCCTCAATCAGATTTCGCTGCTGGCGCTGGCGCTTGTCGTCGGCCTCGTGATCGATGATGCGATTGTGGTGCGCGAAAATATTTTACGCTGGGTCCATAAGGGCTATAGCCCCAAGCGGGCCGCCAGTATTGGCACCATGGAAGTGGTCTTGCCTGTGCTGGCGACCGGCGCGACGATTCTCTGTGTTTTTATGCCGGTTGCTTATGCTTCTGGGATTATTGGTCGTTTCTTCCGCGAATTTGGCTTAACCGTTTCGATTGCAATTCTGGTTTCCACTTTTGAAGCACTCACCCTGGCCCCCATGCTGAGTGCCTATTTCTTCCGGGCGCGCAACCAAGAAGAGGCCGATGCCGCTGCTCTAGAAGCCGATGATCTGGATGAACTTGATCCCAGCAAAGAAGAGCATTTTGAAGAAGCCGCCTCCGACAGTTGGCTCACCCGCGTCTATGCGGCGATTCTGGGCTGGACCCTGCGCCATAAATTGATTACGGTGATTTTGTCCCTGGTCATTGTAGTTGCCAGCTTTGCCAGCGTGGCCCTGGTGGAGGTTGGCTTTGTGCCGCCGACCAATGCTTATCAGTTCACCGTGCAGATGCGCATGCCAGGTGGGACGGCGCTGGAGATCACCGAGCACGAAGCTTTGCGGGTCGAATCGATCCTGCGCAGCCACCCAGAGGTCGCTACGGTTGTCACCAATATCGGGGCCACCGGCGCGCCTGAACAAGCCTCCTTTGATGTGATCCTGCGCGATCAGGATTCGCGCACGATTACCGCCAAGACGGTGGCCAATGAATTCCGCGCACCGCTGGCTAATGTGCCTGGTATTCTCTTTTCTACCGGTGGCGGTGGGTTTGGGGCCACCACCGACGTACAGGTCGAAGTATTGGGGCTAGAAGGGATCCCCTATGCCGAGATCAACGCCGGCGCACAAACCTTGGCCGCGCGTATGCGCCAGATTCCTGGGCTCGTGGATGTCGATGTGAGTTATAAGTCAGGGCGCCCTGAGCTGCAATTGGATATCGACCGTGATCAGGCGGCCCGTTTGGGATTGCGTCCAGCACAGATTGCCTCGACGGTGCGGCTGCTTGTGAATGGTGATACAGTCTCTACCTTCCGCGGTGAAGGGGAAGAAGCTGATATCCGCGTGCAATTGCAACAGACAAACCGCGCCAATATTGATGATGTGCTCAACATCAACTTGTTAACGCCAACCGGGGCATCGGTACCCTTGCGTACCTTAGTCCAGGTCAAGAATGCGGTCGGTCCCAGCCAGATCCGCCGGACGGATGGGGAACCAATCGTAACGGTCAGCGCCAATGTGACTGGGCGCAGCATTCCCTCGGCCAACACAGAGCTTAACGCGCTCCTGGCTGAAATCCAGCCTAGCTTACCGGCTGGCGTCAATATTCGCCAGGGTGGTAACTATGAATCGCAGACCGAGTCAATGCTGAACCTGCTCATGGCCATGTTGCTGGGGGTGCTCTTTATCTACATGGTGCTGGCCAGCCAGTTCAGCAGTCTGGTGCAGCCGTTGCTGATCATGATCGCGATGCCGCTGGCGGTGATTGGTGGGATCCTTGGGTTGGTGATTACGGGCAGTACACTCGACATGCTCGCCTTTATCGGCTTTATCATGTTGATGGGGTTGGTAACGAAGAATTCGATTTTGCTGGTTGACTTTGCCAACCGCCAGCGTAGCCAGGGTTTCAACGCCACCGCCGCCATGTTAGCCGCCGGCCCCGTTCGTCTACGGCCCGTCCTCATGACCTCGCTTTCGCTGATTCTGGCCATGATCCCAGTGGCGGCAGGGCTGTCCGCCGGTGGCGAATTCCGACGCACGATGGCGATTGCGATCATGGGCGGTATGATCACCAGTACCTTGCTGACGCTGTTGATCGTTCCTGTTTTTTATGCAATCGTCGTTGGCTTTCAGGATCGAATGGCGCTACGCCGTGCGGCCCGCCAAGCGGCGCAGCGCCAACAGCGGCTGGAGCGTGAGCGTACACCGGCCGGGGTGATGGATAGCCCCACCGCCGTGGGTGATTAAGCCTTATAGACAAAACAAATAGAGTTGACACAAAGCGGTCTGTGCATCAGGGGATGCACAGTACACAATTGTGCCACGTTTAGTTGTGTTATCTATAAGGGGATACAATGTGCCGATTTTCCGCACAGTATAGTGAAATTGGTGTACAACAGTACTTGACTTGTTGGTAATCGTGTAGTATACTCTTATTTACAAGATGTTGACGAGTAAATTCACGAAATAAAGTGAACTAGCCGCTTGAACTCAACAGTCGAGATCAAGCGGTTTATTTTTGCCCTTTCAATGACGATACTCACATTTTGTATAAATGAACAAAGTTCTGCGGGAAGCTCGATGGTTATGCCTTGGCAAAACGTCATTTCCACTTAACAAGGTTCACCATTTATTTTTTTGTTTTGGGAAAAGGAGTTTTCCACCATGAGTAACCGCGAAAAAGGAACCGTCAAATGGTTCAACGATCAAAAAGGCTTTGGCTTCATCGCCCCGGAATCCGGCGCTAAGGATGTCTTCGTCCATCATTCCGCCGTCATGGCTAACGGTTTCCGTAGCCTGGCCGAAGGTGATAAGGTCGAATTCAGCGTCGAGCAGGGTCCTAAGGGTCCTTCCGCTGCGAACGTCAGCAAGATCTAATTCATCGCACACGCGATGATAAAATAGATTAACAAAAAGAGCGGTCACCACCAGGTGGCCGCTCTTTTTGTTTTGCCCCCAGACAATCCGCCAAATCCCGTACGGCCACCACCATGCGAATCATGATACAATCTGCTTACCAATATCCCTGTGTTTTGCTTTTCTATTGTGTAATGATGGCGTGTGTAACAATGGATTGTGTAATGATGGAGTGTGGCCATGAGTTTGCTGCGTAAATTAGCTTGGGTCTATGCTGTACTGTTTTTCGTGATTGCCGGCATGAGCTATATCCCGGCGCTGAAGGATGAAAGTGGCTATATGTTTGGCCTCTTTAGCTTGCAATTGCATGATGACCTGCTCCACGCTGGTTCTGGCCTGTGGGCCGCGCTGGCGGCAATGCGTTCAACCTGGGCCGCGCGTTTCTATTTTCGTCTCTTTGGCTTGGTTTACTTCTTTGATGGCATTGTCGGCCTGCTCTTTGGCGAAGCTTATCTTGATTTAGGGATCTTTCTACATGGCCCGCAACCCTACGAGTGGGCGCACAAAATTGGGGCCAACCTGCCCCACATCCTAATCGGTGGGATCGCGATCCTGATTGGCTTTGGCTTAGCACGCCGGCAGACGGCGGCGTAAGATGAGCGAAACCAGCCAAGCCCCACACCTACCGGCATCCCCCCAAACGCGAAAACGGCGCTGGCGCGTGCTGCGTTTTCTGCTGCTCATCGTCGCTGCCGTACTTGTTATTCCGCTAATCTTGATTGGCATGACCTGTGCTCCTTTCCGCAGCGTTATTCCCGCATCAAACCCGCCGCGTGACGCGGCGGTGGTCGCGGCCTGGACACCAGTTGCCGAACATCTGCGCCCCGAAGACCAGACTTATCTCACCTTTCCCGAATGGTATATTGTCTTCAGCGCCGATGAGTATGCCCTGCATTTGGCTGAAGCACCACCTAGTCGCTTTCCCTTCTTTGCTTCCGTCGGCCAATATTGGCGCAGTTATGCGGGCGTCTGCCAGGTGACCAGCGGTAACTATGCCTTTAACGGTGGCTATCACCTGATGCTCTATGTGATCGGGGTTAGCTTTACGGTAGAAAATGGGTTGAAGGGGCTTTACGAGGGCACCGTCGGTCGCCTCACCGAGTGGATCAGCGGCGATGAATTGACCGCCGAGGATCAGCTAGCGCGCCACTATGCCAAAGAATATGGTGACTTTATCCATGCCATTCCCTGGTATGACTTTCCCTACCTGGAAAAATTAGGTGAACTCTGGACGACGACCGGCTGGTGGGGGCCAAACCCGATCCGCAAGTGGGAGCGTAAACTCGTCTTGAGTGTTGAATTTCTTGGCAAAGCCGGCTATGGTGCGTTGATCGGTTGGGGCACAGAGACAACCTATGGCGCGGTCGATATGGAGATCTATGCGCTGGCGCGTGGGGTAACAGATCAGGTATTGGCCGACTTCCCCGACATGCATCTCGTTGCGCGGGTTGACGATGACCTGGCCCTAATCACCATTCCCCATTACCAGCCCTTTACCGATCTGGTGCCGCCATTGGCGCAACGGGGCGTACAATTTGTCGAATTTGCCGGCAACGATCAGGTGATGCTCAGTGCTTTTGCGCCTAGCACTTGGACTTACAACCTGACGGACGGTGAGTTAATGTTTGCGATGCCGGTATTGATTGATTCGCAACAGCAGCGGCTTGGCCTGAATCTGCCTGTTGCCACACTTCACGAAACGCTGGCCGAAATGGAACGACAGGGGCTTGTCGTCGAACATATTTACGATTATTGATTCAGGCAAATTTGTACCAGTCGGGCCATGCTACAGCATGGCCCGACGGGTTCAAATTTGCCTGAATTCTAAGTACTTTACCCCGCAAAACTTGAGCTATACTTCTCGAACCACGTGTTCGTCAACAGCAGCTCAGGGTCATATTGGCGCTTGGCGGCAAAGAAGGCGCGGATCTGGGGATAGGCTTGTTCTAACTGCTCCGGTGTGTAATGCAGCTGATAGGGCAGAAAGAAGCGACCACCTAACCTGGTGCAGAGATCGATCAATTTACCCGTTACGCGCGCCATTTTGACATTGCCGGCCTCGTCGCTCTTTTGGTTGATATAGAGGACTAGCGAAAAGGCATCCTCAGGCGCATAGCTCAAAAAGTTATCTTCACGATAGACGACGCGCACCGATACGTTAAGCAAATTCACCTGATCCGCCACCACGATCTCACGCAGCCCATCGACAAACGTGACAAACTGTGCCCGCGGCACAAAGTATTCGTGTAAAATATCAGTCTCCCCCTTGAGATTGTTTTGCAGATAGGTCACCGAATCGTGCATGGGTTGATTGCGCGAGACTAAACAGGCTTCGCCCTCCGCCATTGCCTGGTTGCGCGAGATCACCGAGCACGTCTCCATCATGGGCTCGATATTTTTCTCGGCATACCATTTGAGGCGCATGGGAAGATTGCCCTGCTTGGAGAAGTTGAGCACAAAGCGGCGTAACTTCGTCCCAGAGACTTCGCCCAACGGTGGAATTTCGGCATCGGGCACATCGCGCTCTTCATAGGTGTAGAGCAAAACTTCGTGGAGCAGTGACTGGGGTGCGGTGGAAAGATGGGCGTACATCAGCCCCAAACTGGGATTCGGAGCCAGTTCGTTGCTGAAGATCTCGGGAAAGCGACTGTAGTGAAAGACGCGCCGGCCAGTCTCGTAGACCACATTCGGCACAATCTCCAGCGTTGCTTCCAGGATAATCCCAAAGAGGCCATAGCCACCGATCACCAGCCAAAATAATTCGGGATTTTCGGTAGGGCTGAGCGTGCGGATTGAGCCGTCACTCAACATCAGCCGCATGGAATAGATCGTGCGCGCCACCGCCCCGGCACGATGATCCATGCCATGCGCGTTGACTGCGATCGAGCCACCGACGGTGAAGATATCCGTCGATTGCATTGCCTTGACGGCGTAAAGCGGATGCAGCAAGTTCTGGATGTCATGCCAGGTGGCACCGCTTTGGACGGTAATCGTCATGGCGTCGGCGTCAAGCTGAATGGCGTTAAAGGCGCGCAGGTCGAGCACCACGGCATCTTGATAAAAAGCCTGCCCGCCCATGCTGTGACGTACCCCGGCCAAAGCCACCTTGCGCCCACTCTCGCGCGCAAACTGGAGTGCGTTAGCAATGTCAGCTTCTGTACGCACCTGGACAATGCCATGCACCGGTGTGCGGTTGAGACAACTGGCATCGTTGATAAAGCCGCCCTCTTGGCTCCAGGGTAGTTGCGCCGGCGTGCTGGTGACCGGTGGTGTAGGGTCGGTGAGATTACTCTCGGCCGGCGGCAGGGGATGACATTCTTCCTGGCCGCTCGGATCGGCGGACAGCAGTTGGACTTCGCGCCCGGCCGCGGTTAGCAGACCGGCGGCAGCGAGGGTGACGAGCGCAGTACGGCGGGAGATCTGTCGGCTCAAACCTTGCATAGATTTACCTCAATTACAATCCATTCTGTTCAAAAACGCGTATTACGGTTGATTAAATCACAGAACCGCGTTACTTTACAATAGGCAAAACCCAGCGTATTGCGTCTGGCTACCGTCTGTTGGAACGGCATAAGTGCACAAATTCTGGTATAATTAAGGTATGAAGCCATTTGATTCGCTCGCACAGCGCCTGCTGCGCATTCCACTTGTTGCCAAACTGCTGATTGCTAATTCGGCCATCGTTATCTTGGGGGCGGTCGTGGGTACGGTCACCACCGTCTGGCATGTGCGAACCTATCCTGCCGATCTACACTTCGCGTTGATCGCCCTCTTTGTCGGCATCGGGCTGGTGATCAGCTTTGTGGTAAATCATCTTGTCCTCAAAGCTGCGCTCGCGCCACTGGATCGTTTACAAATTGCGGTGGATGCCGTACGCCAGGGCCGGCATCAGGTGCGGGTCGATCCTGGCCTCGCCAGTGATGAACGCTTTGATCGCTTGGCGGATACCTTTAACCAGATGCTCGGTCAACTAGAAGAGAATGCGCAACGGCTCCAGCAACTGCCACGCCAGATCTTGCAGGCCCAAGAAGCGGAACGCCACCGCCTGGCCCGCGATCTGCACGACGAAGCGGCCCAAGCGCTGACCTCGCTGCTGGTCCATCTGCGGCTGTTGGAACGCGCCCATACCCCCGCCGAAGCCCAAAGCCGCGTCCAAGAATTACGCCAGTTGACTGCCCAGGCACTCGAAGAAGTGCGCCGCGTCGCGCTTGATCTACGCCCTACGATCCTTGATGATCTGGGGCTGGGGCCAGCTCTGGCCTGGCGTGTCGATGAAATCAACAAACTGGATGGCATGCACGCCACAATCAAAATTGAGGGATTGGCTGCGCGTCTACCGCGTGAAGTCGAGCTTGTCTTTTATCGCGTGGGCCAAGAAGCGCTGAGCAATGTGGCGCGCCATGCCGAAGCAACGACCGTTACTGTCTTACTGCAGCGGCAGAACGGGCAAGTAACCCTGGCCATTGTGGATGATGGGCAGGGCTTTGATCCGGCGACACCCAAGCAGGCCGCAGGGCACGGCTTTGGGTTGCTGGGGATGCGCGAGCGGCTAGGTATGATCGGCGGTACACTGGTCATCCGCTCAACCCCAGGGCAGGGTACAGAGATCATTGCCGATGCGCCACTTGTCCCGCCGCCATAGTTCCCTCGGGGATAATGGGGAGAATATTACCGACGGTTACGGCGCGGCGTCATGCAGCTGTGTCCTGATCAACTGCCGCAGTTGGCGATTGATCGGCACATTGGTGAGGAAGGAATGGCGGAGATGGGGATCGCTGATCTTCTCGGCATAGCTCATGATAATCTGTTCGGCCTGTTGTAACATCGTCGCCGCGCGTGGATCCTGATTGGCCGCCAGGATGCGATAGGCCGGCAAGAGGAAACGTTGCGCCGAAAAGAAGGTATCAAAGTGGGCGGGGTCAAAGGCCGGCAAGATCACCTCTAAGGCGGCGAGCGCGTTCGCCGCCTCATTTTGGGCCAGCAGCAAAGCCGCCAGCCCACTCTTGGCCAGGAGCAATACGCCTGGGATATCGGGTTGTGAACTGAGGGTAACGGCTTCGCTGTAGGCGCGCTCGGCCTCGGTCCACTCGCCCTGGGCGTAGTAGAGATCACCCATGGCCAGCAGGGCAACCAGTTTTGACGAGAGCTGGGCATGAGGCTGCGCTAACGCGCGCCGGCAGGTCGTCGCGGCACCAGCATAATCGCCCTGTTGCAGCAAAAGGTGGCCGAGGACGGCGAGGCAATCAACCATGATGCGTTTTTCACCAAGTGCGCCAAAGCGTTGGTACCCCTCGTCGAGCGCAAGTAAGGCCGCGTCATAATCGCCCAGCAGCAGCCGTAAAAAGCCTAAATTGGCACTGGCCAGGGCAATGTTATAGCTGTCGTTGCGCTGTTGGGTGGCCGGCAAATTTTGCTCGAAGCAATGCAGGGCCGCGCCAAAGTCGCCCATCTCGCGATAGGTGATCCCGAGCTGATTGCGGAAGAGCAGTGCCTTGCGGGTATCGTTGGCTTGTTCGGCCCAGGCCAATGCCTGTGGGAGATAGCGTAGGGCTGTGGCATAGTCTTGGTGGCCCGTAGCCGCCAAACCAGTTGCACTCAGACACATCGCTCTTTCGCGGCCCAGGTTATACTCTTCGGCCAGTTGTACGGCTTTTTCCCCAATTTCCTGCCCGCGCGCAAACTCACTCTTGCCATAGGCAATGGCAACCAGCACATGGTAGCTGCGTACAATTAACTTGGCATCTTCCAGCCGCTCGGCCAAGGCGAGTGCTTCGACGGCAAGCGCGTGCGCTTCTTCCTGCTGGGCGAGGCCGATGCTATAGACATAACCCAATTGCACCAGCAGCGCGGCGAGCAGGGTGGCGAGGGGTTGATGCGCGGGATCGTTCTCTTGCTCTAGGCGGTCGGCGTCTGGCGAAGATGGCGCAATCGTGCCAAGCCGGGCGCGCACCTGCGTCACGCTGCGCAGCAAGATTGCTTCGGCGGCATAAAAGGCCCCTACCATTTCATAGAATTCAGCCAGCCCCTCGACAGCTGGGGGCAGCAGGGTGATTTGGTCGCCGCCCAGCGCCCAAGCCCACGCTGTCTCTACATTTTCAATCTCGGGCTGAACGGCTGCGCGAAAGGCCCGTTCGGCTTCCTCTTCCGGTTGCCAACCGGCAACTAACGTTGTGTAGTAGACGGCATGGCGGTCGCGCGTCAGCTTGTCGATGGCTGGTTGCTGCGCTAGTTGTTCGGCAGCAAATTGGCGTACCAGCTCATGCATGCGGTAGCGCATGGTAATCGTCGGCTGCTCTTTGGGATCAGCCCCACGTTCAGCGTCAGAATCGACTAGGATCTGTTGCAAGAGGGACTTCTGGTGTAGTTGGTCCAGATCGGTGGGGGTCGCATTGGCAATGATGTGAGCCGCCGCCCCTGTAAAGCCGCCGTGAAAGACGGCACAGCGCGCCATCGTCTGCGCCTCGTCGGGGGTGAGTAATTGCCAGGCAGTGCGCAGGATAGCCTGGGCACTGCGCTGGCGCGGTGGCAAATCCTGAAAGGTGCTTTGCAGGATCTGATAGTTTGTCTGGATCATCTGCGCAATGGCGCTGAGGCTGTGGGCTTCGAGCAGCGCGGCTGCCAGTTCCAGCGCCAGCGGGCTACCTTCCACAATCTGGCAGATCTTTACGACGGCGGCCACTGTGGCAGCATTCATCTTCAATTTGACTTGGGTAAGTGTCGCACGCTCCAGGAAGAGTTGTAAGCTGGGGTAGTCGGCAATGAGGGTGGTCGCCGGTTTGATCGCTGCACTTGTGGTGGGCCAGGCCAATCCCGTTACCTCATAGAGCTGTTGTCCTTGCAGATCCAGCCGATGGCGCGAAGTGACCAATAGGCGGACTGCCGGTGCGCCTTGTAAGAGTTGTGGGAGTAAGGCCGCGCCGGCGCTGAGATGTTCAAAATTGTCGAGAATGAACAACAGTGCTTTGTCTTGTAGATAGGTGAGCAGTTGCGCCGTGGGGCGCATTGCCCCTTGCAAGGTCAGCCCACTTGCCGTGAGGATCGTCGTGGCCAGGCGGTCGTGCAAGTGGGCCGGGTTCGCATCCTCCCCAGCAGCTGCCATCGGTGCGGCTTGGGTGGCCAGCACTGCCGGTACAGGTGCCAGCGCGCCCAAATCAACAAACCAGACGCCATCGGGGAAGGCTGCAGTCTGTTGTGTGCCCAGCGCTAACGCCAAACGCGTTTTGCCGATACCGCCCGGACCAACCAAGGTTAAGCAGCGATAAACCGGATGGTGGAGTTTAGCGGTCAGTTCGATCAGTTCGCCGTCGCGTCCGCGCAGTGGGGTGAGCGGCGTAGGCAGATTGCCCAACGGCTGGACTTTGGCTGCTACTGAGTGATGCAGCGCGGCCTGGCCTTGGGCAAAGCGCTCGGCATAGCGCAGGCGCTGCGTCTCTACCCAAGCGGTGAAGGGGGCGCTATCCACTGCCGGCAAATTTTCCAGAAAGGGCCCTTTGTACAAGGTGACCGCCTGGCGCAGGCGGCTCTGGCAGATCGGACAATCCCGGAGTGACTGATGGGGATGTTGTGCGCAAGCCGCAAATAGTTCGTCAAAGCGCAATACATCACAGCTCAGCAGGGGCGGATCGACGAGCAACTGCACCGTATGATAGTCTGCGCGGAAGAGACCAGTCTCGGCAAAATTCTTGCGCAGATCGGTAACTACCTGCCGTAAGCTGGCCAGCGCCGATGGTTTTGCATAGCCATGCCAGAGGAGTTCGGTTAAGACTGTGCGTAATACTGGTTGCCCTTGCGCCATGACCAGGTAAGCAAGTAGCGCACGGCTCTTGTTTGTGCGAAACTTGCCCTCTGGCTTGGCCGCCATTATCATTTGGAATGATCCAAATAGCGTAATGGTGGTGGGATAAACGTTTGTTGCTGGTACTTTACTGTTCAAACGATCAATCATTCAATCTTCGTGATATCGATCATAGCGTGTTTAAGTTAGTGCCCAGTGAGTGTTAGTGACTACATTATAGGTCATATTTTCGTAAATGGTAAAATTAATTTAGAACTTATGCAACGCCCACTCGTAAGGCACCAACTATCGTGCCCCGACAAGTGGAGACATGTGTAACGTGATAGGGTTAGTGTCGGTTGGCACTACCCAGACCAATGACAAAGCGCTAAGCGTAGGATAGCATAATGACCAAGATTCGTATTTTATTAGTCGACGATCACATGGTAGTCCGCCTTGGGCTGCGCGCACTCATTGATGGTGAACTGGATATGACAGTGGTGGGCGAAGCCGGGACTGGCGTCGAAGCAATTGCCCAGGCTATGGCGCTAACGCCCGATGTGATTGTCATGGACATCTCCATGCCCGCGATGGATGGGCTCGAAGCGACGCGCCGGATTCGGACGGCTTGTCTCACCTGCCATGTGCTGATCCTCACTGTTCATGCCCAGGAGCGCTATCTCTTTCCCGTCCTTAAGGCGGGCGGCGCGGGTTATGTGCTCAAATCGACAGTTGATACCGAATTGCTGGACGCGATCCGCACCGTGGCGCAGGGGGGCGCGTTTCTCTATCCCTCGGCCACCAAGATGTTGCTCGAAGATTACCTGGGGCAACTTCAGCATCATACGCAAGATGACTATGAAACCCTGAGTGAGCGCGAACGCGAAGTGCTCAAATTGCTGGCGCTTGGTCACACCGCCAAAGAAGTCGCCGACAAGCTTGCCCTCAGCCAGAAGACGGTAGAGACCTATCGCGTGCGCATTATGGAGAAGTTAAATCTACATAGCCGGGTCGATTTAGTGCAATATGCACTGGCCCGGGGGCTGTTGAGCGAATACGGGTGATTGGGGAGGTCCCACCATACGTTATCTTGAAAAGGTTCGTGAATTTGCCGTTGACCCGGAGCAACTCGAACTAACTTATCAAGCAGCGCTGAAAGCTGGGGAACGCGACGCTTTTGCCGAGGCGCTCCACACCGCCCGCGCCGAGGATGGGAATAACTTGCTCTTTGCGGCCTGGCACTACCGCCTGCTCCATGCGGCGCGGCGGCTAATTGCCTGGTCGTGGGCGGTGCCGCTCGCCATCCTCAATGGGCTGCTGTTGTGGTGGTTCTCGGATGAGGAACGGTATACACTGCCGATTGTGAATCCATTTGCCGGCACGCAGGCGCAATCGACAACGGCCGGTGTGGCCATCTTTGGCAGCGAGCAGGCTGCAATCTTCCTCTTTGGCAGCGGCCTGGCGGCGATCCTGATCATAACGTTTCTGGCCGGAGCCGGTGAGCGGCGTTGGGGCCGCCTGTTCGCCATTGCGCTGGCGCTTGTGGTGCCGACTGCCTACGTGCTGCTTCTCTATCCCCGCATGGGGACAATCGTCTACCAGGAGCAATACCTCGCGCTCATGTCAATCCACCTGGCGCTGTTGGCCTGGGCCGGCATCGGCGCGTATGTGCTCATCGGTCACTGGGACGCACGCAATCGTTTTGCCTTTCTAGTCAAGTCGCTCGAGTTTTTGATCGTGGGCGGCCTTTTTGGCTTTATCTTGTTGCTCTTTACCGGGGTGACCTTTGGGCTTTTCAGCGCCCTGGGGATTGAGCCACCCGATGAGATTATGCGGCTCTTCATTGCCGGCGGTGCTGGAATGATCGGGGTGTTGGCTGTGGCGTTGGCGATTGAACCAAAGGCGGCACCGGCCCAGCAGCCTTTTGACGAGGGGCTGAGTCGCCTGATCACCCTGCTGCTACGCCTGCTGCTGCCGTTGGCTGTGGTCGTGCTGGTGGTTTTTATTACCTTTATCCCCGCCAACTTCCGCCAGCCCTTTGAAAACCGTGACGTGCTGATTGCGTTCAACGCCATGCTCTTTGCCGTGGTGGCGCTGTTGGTGGGCGTGGTGCCGTTGGCGCAGGGCGATCTCAACGCGCGGCTGTGGACTTGGCTTTGGCGCGGCATCCTGGCGCTGACCGGGCTGGCGCTCTTGGTGGGGATCTACGCGCTGGCGGCCATCGTCTATCGCACGCTGGAAGATCGCCTAACCCCCAACCGCCTTGCCTTTATCGGGTGGAATGTGATCAACATTGGTGTGCTGCTCTGGCTGCTGGTGTTGCAAGGGCGATCGGAGCCAACGGCGCGACTGCGTGCGCTGCACCGTACGCTGGCCGGTGCCATGCTGCCCTATGCCCTGTGGGCGTTATTGACGCTGTTGGCGTTGCCGTGGCTCTTCCCGATCAACCAGGGCGATGTGGCAAACCTGCCCCCGGATATTCAGCGGTTGGTTGGCCAAGAGCCTTATCCGATTCTGTTGAAATGCTGGAGCAGCCCCCACATCTATGCGTTGGACCAGGGGGAGAAGCGCTGGATCAAGGACATCCCCACCTTTGAGGCCCAAGGCTTTAACTGGCGCGATGTACACTTTGAATCGTGCGAAGAGATCGATGCGATCCCAGATGGGCCGCCCATCCCGCCCGATGCGGGGGCACCGCCGGATGCGTAAACAGTTGCCGGCATTGTCATCACTTGGGAACAAGCGTGCGTCGCATTGGCCAACCATGATTTCGTCAAGCGGAATTCATGTGGCCAATGCGACGCACGCTTGTCATATTTGGTCCATTTATGCGGCTTGGCAGCCTGGTAAATAACGCTTATAATTGGAGCAGATTTAGCTGAGTCGTCACTGCCCACTTGTGCTTCCGTTTGTGTAGAATTTGGCGGGCGGTGACGTCACCTTCGCCAGATATGCTTTAGTACAACGCTAATTATGTATCTGGCCCTTTGGTCAACAAAATGAGCCACAGTTTGGTTGTGGCACCGAAAGTCTGTTTTCCTTAAGCAGCGACCTGCTTTGGAGCAAATGCTCGGCTCTCATCATGCTTATGAATTGGTGCAATATCCATACTAAAATTGGCAAAAATAGCGAGCAGAAGTTCTTTCCATTGCCCACTCATGTTTGTTTGGCGCAGTGTATAGCGGACTGTCTGTCTATCGAGGAATTCGACAAGCGGGGCAGACACTAAATCGGTACCAAACTGACGTGAAAATCGGACGGTATAATAAAATCCTTGTAACACATCTGAAAATAGATGTTGCTCCGCTTCCGTCAGCGGGCGCCCAAATTCAACAATATGGGAGTGGGTAACAATTCCATCCTGTAGTTGGCTTTGCGCCTTTGTACCAAGAATAAGGTCTTCTTTAGTAAATTGTTTCTTGATCATCGGATTAAATCTCCCCAGAAAACGGTCGAAAGAGTGCATTTTCATTGATGAAATCGAATGTATCTGGATGAAACCAGATTTGCTCACCTTGAAAGACGACGTTGACAAGTGGCTGCTGTATTGCTAACCCTTGCTCAAGCATACTTTCAAAATGCTCGTTGAGCATTTCGACTTCAATGACCGTATAGCTCTTATCGATAGTGCCGGGTGCAGCGGAGGCAAAAAACCAAGCTGTATCAACGTTATCCGTCGTGTAAAATCCTTCACCAAGCTACGTCACTGCCCGTTGTAGACGGCGCAAATTGGCGATGTCTAGGCCATGATTCAGGATGTCAAGGGCACTTTCCCAATCAGTACCATGATAGAGAATGATTGACCCACTGGGAATCATGCTTAGCTTGACCTTTTTATTACGATTGGCGTCTATCGAGTTTGTATCGCTAATCTATTTTACAACAAGAGTTCAAATAACTAAAGCCGTATATCAAACAAGGGGGCGTACCACTTTGGAGATTACACCGGACAATCAAATCTGCCCTTCTCTGTAATCTTCCAAAATAGGACGCACCTATCAATCAGCGGAACTCTTTGCACCTACATGGCCGATGCTTAAGGCCATGATCGCTGTGGTTTAGGTGGAGCGCTTCCGCTCATTCACACAATGAAAGGGTTTCAGACATGGCAAGAATCAACAAGTGTATCGAACTGCTGGCCGCGGGACAGCCGATCTACGCAACGCATCCGCACCATCTGACCTATGAAGCCGGCTTGGCTGACGCCAAGACCTGGGCAGATATGCTGCTCATCGATTTTGAACACCACCCGTTTGACACCGTCGGGCTGACAGCCTACATGCGCGGGCTGAAGGATGGCGGCCCGACTGCCAGTGGTCACCTCACCCCAACCGTGATCTGTACCTTGCCCTCCAACGCCATCACACCGGAAGAAGTGCGCTACAATGCCTGGCAGGCGCGCCATGTTTTGACGGCGGGCGTGCACGGTATTCTCCACACCCACACACGCACGGCGGAATCGGTGAAGGCATTTGTGCAGATCACCCGTTATCCCTTCCAAACATTGGCGCGGGAGACGATTGGTGAAGGGCTGCGCGGCGCGGGTGGGCAGCGGCCGGCGCATGACATTTGGGGCCTCTCCACTGCGGATTATGCCCGCCTAGCCGATCCGTGGCCGTTGAACCCAAACGGCGAATTGTTGCTTGGTCTCAAGATTGAGGATCGCCACTGCCTGGTGAATGTGGATGACATTGCCGCCGTGCCGGGCATCGGGTTTGCCGAATGGGGGCCTGGTGATATGGGCATGTCCTTTGGTCACGACGATGCCCACGATCCGCCCTATCCGCAGGATATGAATGACGCGCGCGATAAGATTAAGGCTGCGCTCGACAAACAGGGCATCGCCTTCTATTCGAGTTGGGCCGACCCCAGCCTGACGATGGAGCAGCGCGTGGACTTCTCGATCGATGTCCTCGGGGTGAAGATGATGGGCGCACCCAATAAGGAATGGGCGGACTATGGCCGCCAGAAGACTGGCCGGACCATGCCGGTGTAAGTTATTTGCATGATACCAGACCCACATCCACGTGGGTCTGGTATCATGCAAATAACAGCGCTATTCTTAACCTGGGTGATGCGCGGTTGCCAAGCGATAGACCGGCGTGGCAAGCCCCTCCTTACGTGCCTTGAGCTGGAGGGCCACGTAGAGGGAGTAGGAACGCGACCAGGCGAGATTGCCGCCGTGAATCCAGAGGCCGGGCTGTTGGGTCGGTTTCCACATGTTGCGCAGTTCACCTTCCCAAGGGCCTGGGTCACCATAGGTATCCGAACCCAACCCCCACACCTTGCCAACCTTGTCCGCAACTTCCTGCGAAATTAGCTTTGCCACCCCCTCGTTGGCCGCGCCGTAGCCGGTGGCGTAGATAATGAGATCGGCGGGCAGTTCGCTGCCGTCGCTCAGGAGAACGCTCTCTTCCCGAATGCGCGCAATGCCGACCCCGCTGCGCAGCTTGATCGCGCCGGTGATGATCAGCTCCGATGCGCCGACATCGATGTAAAAGCCGCCCCCATTGCGCACCGCCTTCATGCCCTGCCCCGACTCATCCGGCCCGAAGTCAAGCTGGAAGCCTGCCGCCGCCAAGCGCGCATAAAAGTCCCGATCACGTTCCTTGATTTGACGGGTCAGCCGTTGCCCCCCAATGTGTTTCAACGCAAAGGGCGTAGCGGCATCCAGCAGGTCCGCCCGCTCGGTGGTGATCCCGGCGGCAAGTGCTTCCTCCGAATAGAGCCGCCCAATCGCCAGCTCCATCAGTGTTTCCGACTTGACCACGGTGGTCGAGGCACGCTGGATCATCGTCACCTCGGCCCCATGCTCCCACAGATCGGCGCAGATATCATGGGCCGAGGTGCCTGATCCCAACACAATACACTGTTTTCCTGCCCAGCCTGCGCCGCTGGTAAAACGGCTGGAATGGTGCTGGACCCCGGCGAAACTTTCCGCGCCGGGAATCTGCGGCACACGCGGCGTACTCAAGGCGCCACCGGTCGCTAGCACCAGTTGCTTGGGTTTCAGCACCACCGGTTCACCGGCCCGTTCAACCGTTATGGTCCAACTTTGGGCGGCTTCGTCATATGTGGCCTGCCGGCAGACAGTCGAAGACCAGTAGTTCAGTGCCATGACCTTGGTGTACATCTCCAGCCAATCGCCCATCTGGTCCTTGTGGGCAAAGACCGGCCAGTGGTCCGGAAAGGGCAGGTAGGGCAGATGGTCAAACCAGACCGGATCATGTAAATAGAGCGAGCTGTAGCGCTTGCGCCACGCATCGCCGGGCCGTTCGTGCTGGTCGATAATCAGCGTCGAGACTTCAAGCCGTTTTAAGCGGGCACCCAACGCGATGCCGCCCTGCCCACCGCCGATAATAACGCAGTAGGGCTGTTCGCTATAACCAAGCCGCGCCTCTTCGTCCTGACGTACTTCAAGCCAAGTTTTGCGACCTTTGGCCACCCCATAGTCCGCACCCATGACGCGACGCGGGCCGGCCTTTTCCTCAAAGCCTTTCAGCTCCTGCAGCGTGGTCAACAGTGTCCAGCACCGCCCATCGCGCAGGCGAAAGATCCCCCGGCCCCGCCCAACCGCGGTCTCGAAAGCGAACCACCCCTCAACCGCGCCATCCTGCGCAGTTGCCGGCTCGGTCAAGGTCCAACCGGATGGCTGGGTTTCATGCAGGGTGGCGGCCAACATCTCCTGGATCGCCTCACGGCTCTCCATGGTGACGATATTCCAGGTAAAGGCAACCAGATCGCGCCAATAACATTCGTCGCCAAAGAGCGCAATCGCCCCGGCGAGATCGGAGTGAGTCAGTGCGCACTCCAGTTGGGCCAGCCACTGCGCGGCCTGGGTGGTGACTGGATCGTTGATGGCATTCATGTGGATACCCCTTATTGAAAATTAGCACCAAGTTAGCAGCCATAGTTGCGTTGACTATGGTAGTTTTAGAGGCTGTGTCCAATCTGCAATTTTTAATCTGGGAATTTGTGCGAAGTCTCGGTGATTGCGTGTTAACACAGTGGCATCATTTGCCAGCGCAATCGAGACAATTTGCAGACGTTTCTGTAGTTCAGGATGACCTTGTTGATAAAATGTTGCGTGATCCGTATCAAGAATGAACATAGAGTAGCCCAGGGAACACTTTATGCCGCGATGATGTGGTTGCGTTCGTCGTGATATGTTTGTACTTCCTCTACAAATTCAGAAAAAGTTGGATCATTGCGAAACATGCCGAATCCCTTGTGCTGTGTCATTGGTTCGGTAGAAGACATTTCAGGAATTTCCACTTCCACAATTTCAGAGGTGTTGAGTAGTTCACGAATTGCTGCCTCGATACCGGCCAGCGCCTCCTCGCGCGTTGGCGCCTTCACCACACACTCCGGCCAAGCCAAGGCCGTGGCTGTGTAGCCATTGGTAGGGGTGTTTCGCAGCAATATGCGGTAAGTCATGGTCATGCTCCTTGATAAAACAGAAGTAACTATTCAGGCATAAACAAAAGAGAAACAAAAAACAAATATCAAACAAACAGAAAAGAGCGAGAATAGCAAGATGAGCAAAGTCCAAGTGCCGAACGGTGACGTAATTCGCAAAC
>JALHQH010000059.1 GCA_022842065.1 Caldilineaceae bacterium | reverse complement strand
CGGGGGATTTTGTGAGCGAACATCGCAGGGCCATCCAACACAAAGCGCGTGACATCTGGATGACCAAGATGGACCCCGCCGATATCTTTGTCCTCTACCCCGGCAAAGGCTTTGAGCAGTACCTCGCCTCCTCCTTCTTTATCCGCATCGAAGGGGCCGAGTTGGGGACCAAGGCCGATGGCATCATCATCATCGTCCTCTCCGCCGCCGGTGGCTGGGCCTCCCCCACCACCGGCCAACAGCAACCGGGTGACCTGGATGCCGAGCAAACTTGTGACTTCTTCCAATCCGGCACCGAGGCGATGGCCCGCGCCATGGTCCGTCGCGACGTTAACGTGCGCACCGCCTCGATCCTCTACACCGCCCGCCGCGTGCTCGAACGGCGCAAAGTTTTCCTCGTCTGCGACGGCATCTCCCCCCAAATGGCCGCCGACCTGGGCTTTGCCTATTGCACGAACAACTTTGATGACGCCCTGGCCGTTGCCCTGGCCGAGCGGGGGCAGGACGCGTCGATTGCGGTTAATCTGGTCGCGAGTACGGAGGGAAACCCGCCGGGGCGCCCGGTTGCCTGGCGGGTGATGCCGTGGCGGGAGGGGTAGGTAGGATAGAACGCGGATTGGGCGGATCAACGCGGATTTTCGTGGAAGGAAAACGGGTGCTGGGTTAGCGGCACCCGTTTTTTTGTGGTGTGAGCCAACGAGAAAGTGTATCTTCTCAAGAAAGTGACAAAATTCTACAACTCGATTGGTTGTTGTAAGTGAGCGGTCATGATAAAATTGACGTATTAGTGCAGGATATACATACAGTGTAGAAAGCGATCATGGCCAAAGACATCATTCATGAACCCGTCAAGAAAGCCCTGGAAAAGGCGCAATGGACGGTTACAGACGATCAATTACACTCATTGTTGTCGATATCGAGCAACAGGAGGTAATAGAATGGATCGAGTATAGACCGATCGAACATTACTGAAAGCGTTGATTAGTCAACATGCCGAGCGAATGAATCGACGCCCACAACCCGGCACCGAAGTCGGTTATTTGTGCCGACCCTATATGCGCGCTTGCGCGATGGCAAGATATTGAAAATGATTGGACCTCAGACGGACTGGCCACGGAGTTAGTAGAATAAGGTGTTGCCCCTGAAGATATCGTCTTGGCCTTTCATCCACTAAAAATGCGGGTCCATACCGAATTTGCGGTTGCTTAGAACGTCTAGGAATTACCTTTTTCGTTAGCGATAGCAACCCTCTGACCGCCTCTTTACCGGCACCGTCGCCGCCCTGACAGTTGAAGTAGGCGAGCGAATGCCCCTGGCACATCGGTCGCCGTCACCATCGATGTCCTACCGGGGGTCGAACTGCACAGCACCGTCACCCGCGTCAAGCCCTTCGACGATATAGTCCTCCCAATAAGCATAGGCTGGATCGCGCGAGTTGGACAAAATTATCGAACGGTCGAGCGCAATGGATGTCCAGTAGCGGAAATGGGATGATGATGACGACCATGATGAAAAGCGCTACAAAGAAAATAGTGGCTATTATAAGAAACGCAAAAAATCATTTCTGGGAGCACTATTTGATTTTTACCCCGTCCAGCTATTTAAGAAAGAAAGCGGCATGAACAAATTTTTACTTTGGTTACAGCATATGCCCCGCGTCTTGCTGGTCATTTATGCCTTGGCGCTGTACGTTTTGCTTTCTTCCATCTACAACCTAGTCTGGGGGATAATTGTTTATAGCGCCACCCCACCCATCGCCTTGCCAGAGGACGCCGTCGAGCCTTTTTATGAACTGGGCACTTCGCTGGGATTTTGGGGAACGATTTTTTTGTGCCTGAACTTTGTGCTGGCAACCCGCTGGCGCTGGGTAGAGCACCTGTTTAACGGACTGGATAAGGTCTATCAAGCCCATGTGTGGGTCGGCAAAATTGGGCTGATGATGGTTTTGCTCCACTTGGGAATTTTGGTACTGGAAGCCGGGCAGGATTTTGAACTGACCAACGCGTATCTCATTCCCGGTCTTAACCTTTCCTACACCCTGGGGCAAATCAGCATTGTGCTGTTTGCGACGCTCATCATTCTCACCCTCTGGGTCAAAATGAATTACCAGACTTGGCTCAAAACGCACCAAATTTTGGGCATTCCTTACATTCTGGGCGGCTTGCACGCCATTGTGGCGCAAGTGGATTGGTACATGATTTTGCTGACTGGACTGGGCGGCTGGGCATGGCTCTATAGCCTGCTGTTTTACCGGCGTTCTGCGCCGCAGGCGCGCAGCGAAGTGAAGCAGGTGCAGGTGCTGGGTGACGTGACTGAAATCGTCTTTCGACTCGATACGCCCACCCCTGCTCGGCCAGGACAATTCATCTTCTTCAGCGTGGAGAAATCGACGGCAGGGATCCCCTCCGAGATGCACCCCTTTTCCATTTCCAAAATTATCGATGCCCAAACCTGGCGTATTTCTGCCAAAAAACTAGGCGATTACACCGGCCAACTCCCCAACCTGCAACCCGGCGACCGGGTCATTGTGCATGGACCGCATGGCACGTTTGGGCAATCCTTACCGCAACCTTTTGCTCGTCAGATATGGGTGGCGGGCGGGATTGGCATTACGCCCTTCCTTAGCCTGTTGCAAGCCGAAACACAGCGCGCCAACCCCGCGCCCTGCCACCTGGTATGGGCGGTACGAAGCCGCAAGGACGCGCACTACTTAAACGAAATTGAAAGCCTGGCACAAAACGCCCCACATGTTACCTTTCACCTACACGAGGGCAAATTTTCTGCTGGGGCGCTAGAAAACCTGCTCGGCAAACCAGTGATACAAGAAGCCGCGCTGCTGATGTGCGGCCCCGCCGCAATGATGGATGCGTTGCGTTCCCAATTAATGGCAGGAGGCAAGCCGCAGCATCATTTCTTTTTTGAAGAATTTAATTTTCGCGGATAGGTTCACCAAATTCAAGCGCACATCTGCGGATGCCCATTCTACATGCAAAGAAGTCAATGCCCGCACAAACATACCTTCCATTACGCAAACTCCAGCCGTGATCGGTGAAACAATCGTGAACATGAAGTTAGTTCCGGTAAGGTGGCATTATCTCGCCCCACCCCAAGTAGCTAACGCAAGCCGTTAGGCGGCGCAAGCTCTTCTACTGCACGAGCAAGGAACGCACTTGCGCTTTATTCATTTTCCAAGCCGAAACTACTAACAACACTCTCAAGACCAACAAAAATTGAGCCGCCGACGTGCACTGTTTCGCGAATCCGGCTGATCAGCTTTGTTTTATCCACCTTTCCCGGGGTAATCCACAGCAGCGGAGCGCCGGTTTGTGGATCGTACTGTGCGCTCCAGCTGGCCACTTCCAGCAAGATCGGCAGTAAATCCGGCCCTTTTTCCGTCAACTCATAACCGTTTAGCGCTTATCCGTTGCATGCGGCTTTTTCGCCAGCATCCCCGTCTGCACCAGTCGGGCAAGCCGGCTGGCGAGGATGTTGGTCGCCATGCCTTCGTCCGCCGCGAAGAACGCCCCATCAGGTTTCTTCCCCAAATCGATCCTGGCGCGCATGATCGGCAAAGACCACCGATTCCCCAATGTATCCAAGGCGAAACTGATGGGGCAAGCGGCGCGTCTGTCGTACTTCCTGGATTTCCGATACGGCGTAGCGCAACCTCGTCGCCGAGGCCAACCCGCCTAGTCGCCTGGTTGCCTAGCGGGTGATGCCGTGGCGGGAGGGGTAGGGAAGATAGAACGCGGATTTTACGGATTAGGCGGATTTTCGCGGAAGGAGAACGGATGCTGGCGAGCAGCACCCGTTTTTTTGTGGCTGGGTTGCTTGGATAGGGACTGCTCACGACAAAACGGCATCGGATCTCAGTCGCTCAGCAATCGCTTTTCTGTGGTAGGCTGGGCGCAGGGGCTAGCTCAGTGATATAGTGGCCAAAATGGGTGATCACAGACGGCTAGTTGCGCAAAAAAAGGCTTGTTTTTCTCGGCATTTTCCTTTACAATCGCTGTACTTTAAGGAGGTCTGCAAATACCATCATGGCGCAAGCACCAAAGCAAAGAAGCTCACGGCTAACCAAATGATTAAGCAACATTCGGTGTTGATCTGCTTGGCACTTTCTGTCGTTCTGATCGTAATCGCAACCCTGGTTTATCCGGGCGGATCGTTGCTCGACAAAAGTTCTGAAGGATTTGACTGGTCGAGAAACTTCTTTAGCAACCTGTTTGAAGAAAAGGCCATCAATGGCGTAGAGAACCCATCCGTCGTGTGGGCACTCGCTGGAATCATGTTCTACTCGTTTGGGTATGGCATCTTCTTTATCAATATGTCAAGGAAGATTCTGGTAGGACAAGCTGCTGTTGTCCTAAAACTCATCGGTGCTACCAACATTCTGTTCACATTCCTCATTGCCACCGCCCTGCACGACTTGATGGTAACAATATCGAGCACATTGTTCTTGTTGGGGATGTTTTATGTTACTGTTTTTGTCGCACGAACCAAGCATCGTTTACTCACACTCACCTGCGTCATTAGCCTACTAATGTTCTACTACACCCTTTTCCTATATGGTTCGGGCGATTGGGGATGGTTGGCCATCATGCAGAAGGTAAGCTTGATCAGTTCCATACCGTTGGTGGTGGGACTCGAGTATCGCACCAATCGCGAAGACTTCAAACCAATCTGACCGGAGCACGAGGAAGCAGGTGCCCACAAGGGAAGCTCGGTTGCGGTGCGCTCCCGTTGGCCACTTCCAGCAAGCTCGGCATGAAAGCCAGCCCTTTTTCCGTCAGCCCATACACCGCTTTGCGCTGTTCCGTCGCATAGGACTTTTTCGCCAGCATCCCCGCCTGCACCAGGTGCGCAAGCCGGCTGGCGAGGATATGGGTCGCCATGCCTTCATCCGCCGCGAAAAATGCCCCATAGGGTTTCTGCCCAAAATCGATCATGGCGCGCACAATCAGCAAAGAGCACAGATGGCCAAAGGTTTCCAGGGCAAAATTGATGGGCAAGCGGCGCGTCTGTCGTGCTGCTGTTTCATCGTGATCCTCAGCCCTGCTGCGTCCCGCATGTTGCCGAGCCAACTGGTTTGACGAACGCGACAAGCGCACGTTGAAGATGAAGGCACGACTGCGCCCATTGAGAGGGATCAATCAAGGGGGATCAATCGAGGGGACAGAGGAAGTGCGCGCGCTGCTCGATCAGACCGATTCGGCGATTGTCACCTGGATTAGCTATGGTATACTTCTCATATCGATCATCGAGATAGCAGATTACTTTTGCACATGTGATAACCGTTTTCAGGAAGGCGAAGCCGGTAAGTGGCCTGCGAACCCGCATCGTTTCTCCATTGAAATTGATCGAGGCGATAGAAGCATGATTGCTGAAACACAACCACTAACTAAAATTACGCAAGCAGCATTGCGGCTATGCTATCGAACATTGGGGCTTGTTAACACGATTCGCTTTTTGAATCAGTTCACGACAGGCTTTGGCAATTACACAGAAGAACGCAGAACCCTGCTATAAAATCTAACTATTGATGAGGCGCTTGCTGATCTCCATAGTTACCAGGCTAGACGCGCACCGCGCAAACAGGATCTCCCGCGCCGCACATCCGCTAGTGCTGACCAGGGATGAGCTTGCGGTTTTCTGGTGTCCTACACCTCTTGAGCGTACAGCATGGCGTTCGGCGACGTAAGATCGATTAGGTGGCCTTGGAGCGTAGCATGAGCAAACCAGTGTTGGCATTGATTTCTGTGGTTGGGGCGGGTGCTTTATCGCTAGCAATATTCCCATTTGTCGAGGATTTCCTTGGCGTGCTAAGGAACGTCTTTGTCTATTGTTTATTCGGGGCCATTTGTGGTGCCGGCAGTTTCGTTGCCACCACTTCGCTTCCGCGTGCAAAGGGAATAGTGGCGGGTTTTATTGGCATTCCGGCGGTCGTCGGATTTCTCATTGGTGCAGGTAGCTATATGATTTATGCTGGAGAAATGTGGTCGGAACTTGGCGCGATTATCTATGGTGTATCAGCCGGTGCAGCTAGCTTTCCAGGCTGCATTGTTGGCGGCAGCATTGCGATTGTTGGACGTTCAAAAAAAAAGACGGTCGCCTACCCAGCGGCGGCACCCGACGCCACGCCACGCGGCGCGTGGTGCGGGAGCACAGAATGCGCGGCGGAAACCCTATGATAAAACGCAGGATATTAAAAGGAAGTGATGCCGTATAACCAATCGTTGAAGCTGACGGCTTTCCGGGCACATCGAGAATTCCAATCTGTGGCTGGGCCGCGACTTAACTCAACACGTTCGGCGGAGGCGAGGCCCCCCGTTGGCCAGTTTCAGCAAGCTTGGCATGAAATCCAGCCCTTTTTCCGTCAGCCCCTACACCGTGTTGCCCTTATCCGTCGCATAGGGCTTTTTCGCCAGCATCCCCGTCTGCACTAGTTGCACAAGCCGGCTGGCGAGGATGTTGGTCGCCATGCCTTCGTCCGCCGCGAAGAACGCCCCATAGGATTTCTTCCCGAAATAGGTCTGGCGCGCACGAGCAGTAAAGAGCACAGATCGCCGAAGGTCTCCAGGGCAAAACTGATGGGGCAAGTGGCGCGTCTGTCATGCTGCTGCTTCATGACAAGCAGGTGTTCACGCAGGGCGGGCGCAATGCTTTGTGGCAGCATGGTCACGCGATCTTCATTGCCTTTGGTATCGCGGATCAGTAATTGGTGGCGATCAAAGTCGACATCTTTAACCCGCAGTCGCAAACCTTCCATTAAGCGGATACCACTACCGTAGAGCAGCTTTGCCATCATCTGGTGTAACCCAGTCATCTGGCCAATGACGGTTTGCACTTCAGCTTTGGTTAAAACAACCGGTAGGCGCTTATCACATTGGGCACGAACTGCGTCAATCCGACTGGTTAACTCAATATTGAGAACATTACGATAGAGAAAGAGTAAAGCACTGAGTGCTTGATTTTGGGTAGAAGGAGAAACGTTTTGTTGAACCGCCAAATGCGTGAGAAAGGCTTCAACTTCAGGAGAATTCATCTCCTTTGGATGGCGGAGTTTGTGAAAGCGGATGAACCTTTCACACCCAGTGGGTACCCGAATCCACATACGTTTTCTCAGTGCTGTAAGCATAATTTTTGAGGCGAATCGCATCGCGGACCTGGTCTAGCAGTTTTTTCGGTTTTTGTTCCATTGTAAGGCTCGCAAAATTCTAGTTGACATCGCAATTGGAAGCAAGTATACTAGCAATTGTCGCTCGAATCGTCCAGTAGGCTGGACGATTACCTCAGAACACTATACGGTGCGCTACGAGGAGTTCACGATCTATCCTGATCTGGCCGCGGAACGTGCCTTCGCAGCCCAACGCGGAACCGAGAAAATTGCGGTAGAGGTAAAAAGTTTTTTGGGGCAGTCAACTGTGCATGAGGTAAGAGATGCGCTTGGACAGTATGTCATGTATCAGACATACCTAGAAGACATTGTGTTAGCCTTTCATCCACCAGAAATGCGACACTATACCGAATTTGCGACTGCCTGAGTGAAAGCTACGTTTCTGTCAACAAGAATAAGCTGGATTCCTCAGGGCGTGCCGCCGAACATCAGGTGAAGCAGACGGCGGGCTGGTCGCCCGCCGCTAGGTGATCTCGGCTTTTTTGTAGTTTCCCCGCACAGTGTAGCCTCGTCTTGTCCCGCCGCTGTTTACCCAAGTGTTCGACCGCGAACGTTCGTCATTGGACATCCAGCTCGTGCATCTGCTCGTATCAACTACCAAACCAATTCCATATGCAAAGAGTTATACATATGTCAGTCTCTCCAGTCAACTCAGACAAGTCTAAACTTTTCTCAGCATTATCAAATGTTCTTCGCCACAAGCAGATGCGTCCAGTTGTCAAACTGTTCACTCAATTGCACGTTGTGTTGTACCGTCTCACCAATGGCAAAGCACAAATCGCAAAGTATCCGACACTGTTGCTTACTGTTCGAGGTCGCAAGACTGGAAAGCCCCGTACCATACCCCTCATCTATATTCCGGATGGCAAGCGCTTTATCATCGCCGCGGCCTACTCAGGAAGTGACCAAAATCCAGCTTGGTGGCTCAATCTCCAGCAAAGTGGCGAAGCGCTTGTGCAAATGATGGGCCTCAAGGTGAGAGTCCGCGCTGTGCTGGCCACACCGAGCGAGCGACAATCTCTTTGGCCGAGACTTGTGGCGATGTATCCGTATTTCACCGAGTATCAAGAACGAACCGAACGCCAAATACCGGTGGTCATTCTCGAACCACTTGAAGAGCAGTCAGCTAGCTCCGCATCATGAAGACACTTGTTCCAGTAACTTGATTGAATGGCGCAAAATAAGGAACAGACCGCTGAACATTTGTTTTGGTAGAGTTTGGCTAATCAGTGGAGTTCCGGCATCCTTTCGCTGAATACGGATGAAGGGAAATATGCGGCTACCTTCAGCACGGCAATCCGTATCATCCCAGTGCGTTTACGTGGGTTGATGCCTATTCCCGAAATTTGACGAGATGCAGCTATGATGCAGCGGCCCAACCAGCGCTTGCAGCCGACCGCTTTGCGTGCCACCTGGCACTTGAATCTATGGTATTGTGGCACCCGCGGTGGCTGAAACGCAGCGGACGGCCTCAGGAGATCAAGATTATGAGTGATAAGATCAGTGTTCAGCAGGGGTTTCCAGACGAGTTACGTTCATCGGCAGCCGAGTTGTACGACGCAGCGTTTGGCGCCAAGCTCTCAATAGCGATGCCCAACCCTATCACACGAATGGCAGTCCTGAAAGTGGGCTTTAATCCAGCGTTTTCTCTCGTCGCAATAAGCAATGGTGAAATGGTTGGAATCGCCGGCTTCCAGACGGGGCAAGGATCGCTGACCGGTGGGATTTCATTTCGGGTGTTGAAAGAGGAGATTGGGTTCTGGGGTGCCATTCGTGCCGCCCTCGTTCTTGCGCTGTTTCAACGAAATCAGGTCGCGGGCCAATTGCTTATGGATGGAATAGGCGTTTCGCCCAAGATGCGCGGCAGTGGCATTGGGACCAAGCTTTTGCATAGCCTCATAGCGTATGCCAAGAAAGAAGGGTATCGGTCGGTTCGCCTTGATGTCATCGACACGAATCCCGCAGCTCGGGGCCTCTATGAACGTATTGGCTTTGTACCTGTAAAGACCGAACAATTCGCCTATTTGAAATGGCTACTTGGCTTTGGCGCTGCCACACAGATGAAATACGCACTGGAGTAGGCGGCGACCAACCCCGCTCGACCACGGCGGTTCGCGATAGAGGAGGATCAGCCAGGGAATAGGCCCTGCACACGCGGCGCGCATTCTGAAGCCCGCGCTGAATTCGACACTGAGGACCGGCGGCTCATTCCCCGTCAACAGGTGTCGCAGTGGCCGTGCGCTAGCGCGACACACAAGGCGATTTCCTGGGGCGGGCTTGCTCCTTCCTTTTTCAAGGAGACTGCTGATGCACCGTGCGTTGAAACGGACATTCATCTTTGGCATCACCGTAGTGCTTGGGGTGGCGCTGCTGCTGTTCTTGACCCTGTCGATGTCCAATGTCTCGGACTTCGACCTGCCCGATGTCACGATGCACGAGATCAGCTTTCGGCAGGGTGGCAACGTTCTGCACGGAACGCTTTATGACGCATCCGCGCGTGGCCCGATTGTGCTATTGGTTCATGGTGACGGCTCACAGAACCGCACTTCCGACGGCGGCTATCTGCCGCTGGTCAATGCACTGATCGATGCCGGTATTTCGGTGTTCAGTATCGGTTTACAGCGCAGCACTTGCAGGAGCTAACCCGCACAACCAGTTTGAGCTTGTTCCGGGAGCGACACATTCGCTGCTTATCTCAGCGCACTACAACTTTCAGTTGGCCGAGCAATGGCCCGTCAGCGCGCAAGCAAGATTCACCCTGTCAGGCCGAAACGCCTACGCACCACGCGTCCTAACCATGCTGACAGACTGGATAACCACCGTTTCGCAATAGAAAATTCAATCGGGGTGGGTCGAGTATAGGCCGTGATCCCCCGGCCCGCTCGCCTGTGCGCGCGGGCCTCGGCGCGATATCTGCCGCACCGGAAGACGATATAATGGCAAACGCAAGTGGAGTGCGCCCACCAAGATCAGCAATTTGATCGAAGGCGAACCGCCATTGGGTGACATTGATGTGTCACCTGAGGAGTGTCAATGAGCAGAATGTATGTAAACTAAGGAAAAGGAAGTCCCTATGAAGAAATTCAGCGTCGCAACCTTTAACCTGTTCAATCTGAACGAGCCTGGTTTGCCAATGTACAAGGATGCCCAGGGCTGGACGCAGGAACAGTACAACCGGAAGATTACCTGGACAGCCCACCAGATCGATTTGCTCAATGCCGACGTGCTGGCTTTCCAAGAGTTGTGGCACGCAGAGTCACTCAAGCGTGCGTTCAACCATTCATCAATGGCAGGTGATTACCAACTGCTGGTACCGACAGATGCGGCAGGTGAGAAGATCATCTGTGCGGCGGCTGTCCGCACAGGGATTGCAGTGGAGTCGTTAGCGTGGATCGAGGATTTTCCAGAGAACTTGGTACTCAGATCGGGCGGTGGAGATGCGCAGACACCCGCCATCGCGGTCACGATTAAGGGCTTCTCCCGTCCCGTATTACATGCCCTTCTGCGGCTGCACCCTATGGAACCCCTGGTCCACTTTTTTGTATGCCACTTCAAGTCGAAAGGGCCGACCGAACTGTTTCGCGAGCCGTGGTATGAGAAGGAGGTGCATGGGATGCACCACACGGCGTTAGGTGCAGCAGTCTCCACCATTCGTCGTACTGCCGAAGCGGCCGCGATGCGCGTGATCCTGAATTTGGTGCTGAAGGATACCGATCAGCCGGTTATCGTCATTGGCGACATCAATGACGGGCAAAGCAGCAATACACAGAACATTTTGACCGGACAACCTAGTTACCTGTTTGGCGATTCCAAGGGCGGCGGTGATACAGCCCTCTATAGCGCGCAGATCATGCAGGAGTTCCGCGATACCCGTGATGTCTTCTACACCTATTCGCACAAGGGTATAAAGGAGTCGCTGGATCACATCCTGTTTAGCCAGGAGTTCTATGACCAGAGCAAAAAGCGCCGCTGGATGTTTGATGGTCTGACGGTCAACAACGACCATTTGAATCAAGATGACCACCAGGAAAGTGGAACAAACGATCATGGCATCATCAAGGCCAGTTTCGTCCATCGCCCGATAACGGCAGCAGGCGGAGATTGATGAAAATTGAAATCTATAATACCGGTCCAAAAGTGAGTCAGCGGCTGATCGATACCTTCGAATCAACCCTCGGGCCGCTCCCTGCGCCGTATCGCCGGTTTATCCTTGAGACCAACGGCGGCTGTGTCGTTCCGCCGGCATTCAAGTATTATGCCCAGGATAATCCTGACGAACCGCTTGGCGTTGATGTCGTCGAGCTGTTGTTCCAGTTTACCGCCAAGACGAACGTGGATCGCGGCATCGGTGTGAACGCGCTGCTCAAGTTGAGTAGTTTGCATGGTTATGGGATCCAAGAGTACTTCACCTACGTCGAACACTTCCCGCGCGGTCTCATCGCGGTCGGGATTTGCACCAAGTGGCGCCGAAAACTCAAGATGGGGTACATCCTAATCTCGATCCGCCCCGAGGATTACGGTCGGGTCTATCTCTGGCAGGAAGCCAAAAACAAGCGCGGTAGCTTGTCCTGGAATAATCCGTTCGATCGCGTATTTTTGCCGAAAGACCTGTGGCTTGTCGCCGAAGATTTCGACGATTTTCTCGCGAAACTGCACTGGCCGGTCGAAAGTGAGCCGTGGGCGAAGGCGGTGGAGTATGGGGACGTGCGTGCGCTGGAGGCTTGGATTAACGCCGGCGAGGACGTGGATCGTCAATGCCCGGCGCTACGGCTGAACGCGCTCGAGTTCGCCTGTATGGGCAACATTTTCACGCCACGCAGCGACACTGTCGAAACCGCTTGTACAGAAATGGCGGTTTTGCTCGCCAGTCGAAGTTCTGCTCCCGAGGTCGGATTAGAGTGGGCCGGCAAGAACTGGCTGCGGATCGCCGCCGTGATTCCTTATGTTACCCGGCTCGGGACACTCCGCCGAGTTCAGAAGGAATTACAGCAAGAGGCGGGCGTTATGCCCATTTTCACCGGTGCACTGACGGCGGCGGGAAAGGTGTGGGCCGCGCAACTACCACAGTTGCAGGATCGGTTGACTGAGCGGATTCGCGAACTAAGTCGAAAGGCATGAACGCTGGCGATTGCGTGCAACAACTGCGTTGTTGCACGTGAGGCCGAACCAAGCGTGGCAGCAGACGGCGGGGCAGATAGGCTTTTCCAGGCTCACAGATCCAGCAGCCGCCGCTGATGAGCTGGGTCGTTCGGCGCGGCACAGGGTGTTGGTTGTGCTATTCGCGATGTCACTTTGTCCACATGGCGATGTATGTTCTTACCCGTTTCAGCCTAAACCAGGGCGATGAGTACGATGGATTGCAACTGCCAAAGCCTTGGGACGGCGCAGCCCAGCACCCAAAGGGCGCTTGATTTTCGCCTAACACAAGCATAAGCTGGCTTGGCACTGCCTCTTCGTAATGTTCTCCACTTGATCGCCCTCTACTGGAGTTGATCCTTCTTGCGCTTATGGGTCGCATAGGGCTTTTTCGCCAGCATTCCCGTCTGCACCGGTTGTGCAAAGCCGGCTGGCGAGGATGTTGGTCGCCATGCCTTCATCCGCCGCGAAGAACGCGCCATAGATTTTCTTCCAAAAATCGATCCTGTTCGATTTACAGTCGCATCTTGCTGGCGAACACGCGACCGCAAAAGAGCAGAACTTGTCATATTTTCTTGACAAAACAGAACACATATTCTATCATGGACACTACTGCTTGACCAAGCGTAAGGCAGCACATCCTCTTGCCGGTTTTATGCTGGCAGCGTACCATAGGCGCAACACAATTTTACACTGGTCAGAAGAAAGGCAACGCAACCATGCGAAAAGTGATTGTGCTTGAACATCTCTCCCTGGATGGGGTCATCCAAGCCGCAAGCGGGCCACAGGAAGATACCAGCGGCGGCTTTGCGCATGGCGGGTGGGTCGCATCTTATTCCGACGCGGTGCTGGGCACCGCCCTGCGCAAACAGATGAACCTGCCGTTCGACCTGTTATTAGGGCGCACTACTTTTGAAATTTGGGAGCCGTACTGGCCGCACCATGGTGACATCTGGCCGGGTGCCAACACGGCAACCAAGTATGTCGCCTCGAACACCAGAACTTCTAGCGAATGGCAGACATCCGTCTTTTTAAACGGCGATATTGCCCAAAAAATCGCCGCCATCAAGCAAGAGCCAGGGCCGGATTTGCACGTTTGGGGCAGTGGTAACCTCTTGCAGACGCTGATGGCACATGATTTGGTCGATACCTTCTGGCTGATGATCTATCCAGTCACCTTGGGCAGTGGCAAGCGGTTGTTTGCCGCTGGCACAATCCCCGCGGCGTTCAAGGTGACGGAAGGCACTGTCACCCCGAGTGGCGTCATTGTCATGAATTACGAGCGGGCCGGCGCGCTGACAACCGGCAGTTTTTGAAGCTGTGCGATTACTCACCCAAACCACACATAGGAGGTTCACATGAAACGAGTCACTGGCATTGGCGGCATCTTTTTTAAGGCAAAGGATGCCCCGGCACTGCACGCTTGGTACAAGCGCCATCTCGGCATCGATGTTCAGGAGTGGGGCGGGACCGCGTTTACCTGGACAGACACGGACGGCAAACCCACAGGTGGCACGACCATCTGGTCCGTTGGTCCGGAGGAAGGTGACCAGTTTGCCCCCAGCAAAGCCGCGTTTATGATCAACTACCGTGTTGAAGACCTTCAAGCGCTAGTCGCGGCGCTCAAAGCGGAAGGTTGCCATGTCCTTGACCAGAGCGATGACAGTGAATACGGCAAGTTTGCCTGGGTCATCGATCCGGAGGGCAACAAGGTCGAATTGTGGCAACCACCTGCGGGTCAATGAAACACGGTTCAATGAAATCTTAGGGGGCTGACATCCGCCCCGCCGTAAACGCGCCCAGTGGGCACCCGGGCTACCGAACAACGCCGGCCCCCCCCTCCCTTAGCCGGGTTTACCCGGCGTTGTTCGGTAGCCCTGCGGCTTTAGCCCAGGGCGATCTTGTCAACCCCTTGCATTCCGGTTGAGCCTGAAACGCGCCCACGTGCCCTGTGTTCGACGCCATAAAATCAGCAAAGAGAGGCAGCATGAAACTTCTACTCACCTCTGGGGGCGTCACGAACCCCAGCATCCGCAACGCACTGGTCGACCTGCTGGGCAAGCCGATCGCCGAGTCCAACGCACTCTGTATCCCGACCGCGCAATGGGGCCACCCGATGTGCGGGCCGGCCTCGGCGCGGGGCTTCGTCGTCGGCGGGCCGCCGTGGAACCATATGGTCGGCCTGGGCTGGAAGTCGGTGGGCCTGCTTGAGCTCACCGCCCTGCCCACCATCGGCGCGGCGCGCTGGGTCCCCTGGGTCCAGGAAGCTGACGTCCTGCTCGTAGACGGCGGCGACGCCACCTACCTGTGCCACTGGATGCGGGCATCCGGGTTGGCGGACCTGCTGCCGTCGCTGGCCGAGACCGTTTGGGTGGGCGTCAGCGCCGGCAGCATGGTGATGACCCCCCGGATCGGTGCTTACTTCCAGGAGTGGCAAGCGGCGCCGGATGACCGCACCCTGGGGGTCGTCGACTTCTCGATCTTCCCCCACCTGGACTTTTTCCCAACGAACACCCTGGTTCATGCACAGAGGTGGGTCGCCGACATCGGCGTCCCGGCCTATGCCATCGACGAACAGACCGCCATCCAAGTGGTTGATGGCACAGTTACCGTTATCTCTGAAGGCCAGTGGCACCAGTTGACACCCTAATGGGATGAACCTGTTGCACTATCTGACGAAATGGGGTTAAAACCCCTTACTAACACTGAGAAGCCCGGGAACCCCCAGGGTGCAGCGGCTAGCTGGCTATTACCTAGCCGCTGAGGCGGCTTCTCAGTGTTAGGGCGGGATTTGAATCCCGTTGTAAAATGCAACAGATTCATGGAATAAGAAAGAACATAGGAAGTTTTATGGCAGAAGAGTTAATCACGGCTTCGCTCAGTGAATTTGTCGAGGCAGGCATGCTGGCCGGTGCCGCAACATTGGTTTGGCAAGATGGCAAAGTCATCCAGGCGGGGGGCGTAGGCTGGCGAGATATCGACCGCAAGCTGCCCGTTGAGCGAGATACCCTCTTTCGCATCGCCTCCATGACCAAGCCGATTACCGCCACGGTGGCCCTGATGTTGTACGAGGAAGGTCACTTTGCGTTGGACGATCCGATTACACGGTGGGCACCTGAATTTGCGCAGATGCGTGTGCTGCGCAAGCCGGCCGGTGCACTCGATCAGACTGAGCCGGCCGCGCGACCGATTACCTTTGCCGACCTGTTGACGCACCGCGCCGGCCTGACCTATGCGGACTTTCAATCTGGCCCGATTGTGAAGGCTTACAAAGAGGCGCTGGGCGGCGATATCGACAGTAAGGTGCCGCCCGATGAGTGGATTGCCCGGCTTGCGGCCTTGCCGTTGATCGATCAACCAGGCGCGGCGTTTCACTATGGCCATTCAACTGATCTGCTCGGTTTCCTCATTGCCCGCATCGAAGATGCACCATTAGGTGACGTCCTCAAACGCCGGATTTTCGACCCGCTTGGGATGAATGACACTGGCTTTACGGTGCCTGTTGAGAAGCAACACCGACAGGCCGCGCCGCACGGTTTTGACCAGGCGGGCCGCCTCTATGTTCGTGATGCCGGGCCGGGTAATTCGTTCCTGGCCGAACGGCCGGCAGCGATGGCCTATGTCTCTGGTGGGCAAGGGCTTTGGTCAACCCTGGATGATTATCTGACCTTTGCGCGCATGTTCGTCAATGCCGGTGCGGTGGATGGTTTCCAACTTTTGCAACCCCAGACCTTATCACTGATGGTCACCAACTGCCTGAGCGAGCAACAACGGGTAGGGGCCGGCGCGCTGCTCAACCCTGGTCATGGCTTTGGGCTGGGCGTGGCGATGGTGCTTGATCCGGCGCAAGCGGGGGCGATGCCGTGTGGTGGCGGTTTGGGTGCAGTGGGCTGGCCGGGTGCCTTCGGTGGCTGGTGGCGCGCTGATCCCAACAATAACGCAGTGCTCATCTTCCTGGCACACAATATGGTTGAGCTAGAGCAATTGTATGAGGGCATCGGCCTTGGGGTCTATGAGGCAATCGCGCAGTTCCAAGCGCAAGCTGCAGCTTTGCTGCGCTGAACGCATTGCAGTGGAAGGGAGAACGCACATGAGAAAGCTTTGGGTAAAAGCGTGGCTCACCCTGGATGGTGTCTTTGACGCGGAGACGATGGATTACTGGTGGCAAAACACAAATAGCCCGGAAAGAATGGCGTACATCACAGAGCAATACGCCCAGGGCGATATTTATCTGATGGGCCGCACCACCTATGAGATGCTCTGGCCGGGCTGGTCCACCCAAACGACCGGCGATGGCCCTGGGCCGCTCCTTAACCGGATGCACAAATATGTGGTCTCGACCACGCTCAAGGAAGCTCCCTGGCAAGAATCGACCATCATCCGAGAAAATGTGGTGGCAGAAATTGCCAAACTGAAAGAGCAGCCGGGCAAGGACATCATCATCGATGGCAGCGCGACCCTGGTCCAATCGCTGATGGACACAGATCTGATCGATGAGTATCGGTTCTTAGTCGAGCCCTTTATCATGGGCAGAGGCAGACGCTTTTTCCCGGAGGGGACGCCGATGACAAAGCTACGGCTGGTCGAAAGCCAAACGCTGGGTTTTGGCTCTCTGGCGCTTATCTACCAGCCTGTCAACAAGTAATCGCTTAGTTTGGCCGAGCAGACAAGCGCCCGCAGCACCGGTGGTAGTGGTAATGATCGCACAGATAAAAAGGAGCAGAGTAAATGATCAGAGCAGCAATCGCAGAGGCGCGTGCCTTCGACAGTTGGCAAGACTACCAAGCGGCCCTCCAGCGCGCCGTTGAGGGGCTCACCCCTCAGCAACTGCAGCGACGGCCCATCCCTGGTCTGCGCACGCCGGGCGAAATCGCCGAACATATTGTCTTTGGGCGCGCCCTGCATCTGTACCGCACCCTGGGCGAGGCGGCAGCGGAACTAACACCATTGATCGAGTGGGGGGAAAGCGACCACCCACCCCACACCGCCGCCGAGATTGTGCAGGGGCTAGAGGTGACCTGGCGCTTCATCACCGCTTCGCTGCGGCGCGGATCGCCCACCGACGTTCTTTCTGAAGAAGAGGCACTGATCATCCAGACGATCTGGGGGCTGTTCGACCACGACCTGCCCCACGCTGGGGAACTGTCCCTGCTGTTGGGGGCTGATGGGCTGCCTGGGGTTGAAATTTAGGGCACAGGGGGCTTACCCACAACGGCAGATGCCTAAACCAATAAACCGGGTGTACGGCACCCGGTTTTTCTGTTATAATGGGCTTACCCAAGCGTCCCCCAATCCACACCATCACCAAACGGGAGATCATCGTGTCATCAAATATCCACTTCGCCATGGGCGGTGCCATTTTTGGCGACTTCACCACAGAATCTGTCCAACTGATTGCCAAGTACGGGCTGCCGGGCGTTGAACCGTACCGTGGCCACCTGACCGCCTGGCTCGACAAACCACAAGCATTAAAGGATCTGCTCGACGAGCATGGCATACGGCTGATTACGGCCTCCAACGGCGGGCCTGGCCAGGCGACCGAGTTCATTGATCGGTCCAAGCGGGCAGAAACCGTCGCTGACCACGTCGCCTTCTGCCGCGACTTCCTAAAGGTTTTTGGCTGCACCCATTTCAAGATCAACATGGGCAGTCGCCCAGAGCACAAAACCACCGCGGAGGAGATCAAGGCCATCGCAGAAACGGTGACCGAAATCGGCAAACGCACGTTGGATATGGGGGTGACGATTGCACCTCATCCCCATATTTGGGGACCGATCGAGCGGCCGGAGGAAGTGCGCGCCCTGCTTGATCAGACCGATCCGGCGATTGTTTCCTGGATTCCCGATACGGCGCAGCTCAACCTCGGTGGCGGCGACCCCGTGCAGTTGATCGCCGATTATTATGACCGCCTGGCCGCCATCCACTGGAAGGATTCGAAGGCGTCCTATCGCGGCTATACCGGCCCGACCCCAACGAAGGAGATGCACGCTGCGGAAATTCTCTATAAGGATCTAGGAGCCGGTGGCGTTGATCACGAGGCAATTTGGCAGATGCTCCAGGAGCGTGGCTACAATGGCTGGATCACCCTAGATCTCGATCCGCCCCGTCCCAACGAAGGCGAGGGTTCAGTCGACGACAAAATCGGGATCAACTGCCGCTATCTGACCCAAACGTTGCAGGTTCCCCACTTCTAATCAAATTGTGGGATGTTGCCGACCACGCAGCCATGTGGCAATTGAATATGGCGTTCGTCCGTTTACATGGGATATCGCCGCCAAAAGTTGAAGTAAATCTGGGAAATGCCGAGTAGATTCTACTCGGCATTTCTGCTATAATGCTATCGTTGAAATAAATTCTGGAAAACAGTGACAATTGAAACGATGAAAATTTATCTTGATGTATGCTGCCTAAATCGACCCTTTGACGATCAAACGCAGACACGGGTCCATCTTGAAGCCGAAGCTGTTTTAGCGATCATTCAAGCTGTGGAAGATGACGAGTGGGAATGGATAAGCAGCGATGCTGTCGCTTATGAAATCAATAAAACCCCAAATGAAGAACGTCAGGAACGCCTGTGGTCCTTGGCATCACGTTCAACAGAACGGTTGCAATTGACAGATGCTATCTTGCAACAGGCAGAACAGCTTCAGCAGTTAGGTTTCACGACTTATGATGCTTTGCATCTCACGTTTGCTGCATCAGCAGCTGTTGATGTATTTCTCACAACAGATGACAAGTTGCTGAAGCGTGCCCAGCGGCATCGAGAAGAGGTAAAGGTTCCCGTAGCTAACCCACTATCATGGCTACAAGAGGTGATAAGATGAATACAAAAGTTATGACAATGGATGAAATTCGTAGAATTGGTATTCAGTTGCTTACCCAAAACTTGGGTGCAGTTGGTATGGTACGTTTCTTGCAGCAAAGTGATTTGGGTTGGGGTGATTACACCAAAGAGCGTAGTCAATGGCTTGGAAATCCTAGTCTCGACGAAATCGCGGCTGAAATTAAAGCTATGCGGAAAAACTGGCCACAACCCGAGTGATTATGCAGCCGGGCCTTGCGCAAACAGCCGCAGCAGATATCGGTGACGCGCATGCCAGCAACAATGTCGGCATCAACCAAGAGCCGTTCTGTGATCGAGTTATAATCTGCCATGTGTGTGCTCCTTTTTAATGAATAGGGATACGCTGCAACGAAGTAATGCCTCATCCTTCGACAAGCTCAAAAACCGAACAATCATTTTTTATCCGTATTCCTTGTTATCCGTGTATAGCAAAGAAATGTTTGCTATACACGGATAACAAGGAATACGGATTTTGATCAATTAAAAACTTGCGCTGTTTGTTGGCATACTGCCTACAGCGATAGGCGGTAGCCTTACTCGCCCAACCGCTGCCGCTTGCGCGCTTGCATCGCTGTATCGCCAGTGGCCGAGCCATCGTGGAAGGTGCCAAACCATTTGTCGAGGGGGATGGTGATCTCGCCATAGTTGCACTCGAAGTAGCGGTGGTGCAGGTAGTGAAAAAGGGTGCCGGTACGCAGGCTGAGTTCATCAGTGATCAGCACATCATCAAAGCCCGAATGGCCCTTGGCGGGTGAGAGCGCGGTGTGCTGCGCGTTGAAGAGCATGTGGATCGGGTGCGATGGCACAAGCCAGTGAATCAACACCACGCTGAAGTAGAGGATGTGCTCCACAGGATGCATGGCCAGGCCGGACCACGGCCCGACATTGACATTTTTGTGATGCAGATAGTGGACATATTTGTAGAGCGGCTTCCAATGGATCAGGCGATGGGTCCAGTAGAAGTGGAATTCACGCCAGAAGGGGATCAGGCAGAGCCAAACGATAAAGTAGACCGGCTGCGTACGCCAATCGATCATTGGGATCAACCGATTGGCATAGGCCCACATAAAGAGCACTTCGTAGGCGGTCCAGACCGTGCAGCCGCTGACACAACTCCAGAAGATGTTGTCATAGAGCTGATTACCCCACAAAAACACTTTGCTGTTGGGGTTTTTCCACGCTGGGTTAAATTTCCGTTCGGTATCTTGCCATTTGAAGGTGTAGAAAAGTGCGTGCCACCCGCCCGCGGTCAACCAGAGTAGCGCCAAATTGCGGGCGTACATCTGGGCAATCCACCCAATGCGAAATTCCGCGGTGCGGCTGAGATCCGGTTGGAGATAGAGCCAGGTGACCACAGTGATGAGAAAATAGACCGAATTGTAGGGCCACAAAAAGCCCGGAAAGGCGAGTAACCATTGCAAAAATTGTTTGGGTCGCGGCGGCCAGACAAAGATCGGCGCGTAGCGCAGCGGGTTGGGCGGTCGCCACTCGCCGCGTGCGGTGCGGAAGCCGTAACTCGGTGATTGTTTGCGGGTTTCCGGTTGTAACGCAGACATATCATTCCTTATGGATTTGTAGGCGATGAAAAGAAGAGAACAAACAGATAATCGATTTGGTAGACGCTCACTCGCGCCAAATCAGAGGATTTAACGGTGTATCAATCGCTTCGCCTAATTGGGCACCAGGCAACCAGCGCGCCCAATCGTTCTGTTGCGATTGATTTTTGGGCTCGGCGACCTTCATCCCATCCGCCATATAGATGACGGTCATCACGCCCCGCATCGCGTCCGTGTTGTTGGGGCCGGCCCGATGAAAGGTCCACCCGGCATGGAAACTCACTTCGCCGAGATCATAGGCCGTCTCATCTTTGGGATAATCTTTCAAAGAGCGGCTAATCTTCTGTTCACTCTCATCGCTGATGGCAACATCGCGATTAGCGAGGAGCTGCTGGCTACCGATGCAGAAGGCGAGTGGCCCCATCGCCAGCGGCACCGGCTGCAATGGAATCCAGGCCGTGACCGTGTGATCATTGCTCATGGGCCAGTAGTATTGATCGGCATGCCAGGGTGTAAAACCGCCGCCCGGCTCCTTGAAGAGCGCCTGATCGTGATAGAGGCGCACCCCACGGACTTGCATCAGTTGTGCCGCAATCTGCCCCAGCCGTTTTGCCATCACAAATTCTTTGACTTGGGCATCGTGCTCCCACAGATTAGTGATCTGCAAAAAGGCTTTGGCATAGGTCCCGCGTTCGGCCAGCGGCAGATGTTGCGTATTGCGCTCCTGCACAACGTGGGCGATTTGGGCACCATAGGTTGCCAACAGCGCTGGCGAGAAGACCTCTTTCAATTTCACATAGCCATTTTGTTGGTACGCCGCAATCTGCTCAGCGGTCAACACATAGGGGGTGGACAATTCGTCCATTTCGTTTACTTCATGCATGCTATTCATCACGCAAAAGCCCTTTCATTCACACTGATGCCCAGATCAGCCTGCAACTTGCGCCATACACCAGGGGCAATTGGCGTGGTCGCTGCCCAGATGTTGGCCTCCAATTGTTCAGTATTGAGGTTACCCAACGGATTGCCGTGGATGCGCTCTTCAGCCAGGCAGAATTGGATCGCCAGTTGGAGTAGATTGACCTCCTCGTCGCGACACCACTGCCAGATGCGCCGCGCGGCGTCGATATCGGCATCATTCTTGTAGCGCCCTTTTTCCCTCGCCTCGTCAATGTCGATGCCGGTGAGCAGGCCGCGCAGGATCGACCAGCCATTCATCACGCCGATGTCCGCGGCGGTGGCGGCGGGCAAGAGTTCCTCGGCCGCGCTTTGGCGGATCAGATTAAAGTTATTGAAGCAGAGCAGAAAATCGACTTCGCCGGTGGCAATCGCCTTGAGATGAAAGTCATGTTGGCGCATGCCGTAGCCTACGTTGCGCACCAGTCCACGCGCTTTGAGTTGGAGCATACCATCCAAGGTGCCACCCTTGGCCAAGGTTGGCTCGATGGTTTTGGGATCGTGGATCAACATGCCGTCAAAATAGTCGGTACCCAGGATCGTCAACTGATCTTCCACATCGCGGATGACCCGTTCGGCGGAGTAGTCGGGATCACCTTCGCCATAAAAGCCCCATTGCGCCGCTGAGTGACAGCAGAGCCGCCCGGTGATGATCACACTTTCGCGTGGGATTTCGCGCAGGGCCAAGCCCAGTTTGCGCAGCGAATCGCCATAACAGCGCGCACAGTCAAAGTGGTTCACGCCGAGGGCGACCGCATGTTTGACCAGGGCCACCGCGGTTTCATCTTCGACAAAGCCAAAGTTGTTGCCAAACCCTTGGGTACCAAAGGGGATGACAGGGATCATGAGTTCGGTTTTGCCGAGCCGGCGGCGGGGTAATGGGGCGTGATTTGCTTGGCTCATGGTTGGGTTCCTTGGTTGGTGGTTGCGCGGCACCAGGCCAGCGTGTTGCGCAATAGGGCTTGATAGGATGGGTGGTGCCAAATTTCCAGGTGGTGGCCTGGGGTCATGACGGCAACGCGGCCCTTGCCTTCCGTCCGCGTCCAGCCCCCTGGTTGGGTGCCATGTTCGGAAGTGGTGTGCAGAAAGAGATCGACGTTAGGATCGTTCATCGCCATCTGATAATGTTCGTCTTTGAGGGTAAAGGGGGTGCTGCCCGCAGTCAATGCATGTGCAGCCGTCGGCTCGACCGTCACCGGGCACTGGGCCGGGTGGCCGACAAAGATGCCGCCCATCAATCCGCAGAGCGATGGGGCATTGTTATAGAGCGCCGTGCCCGAATGGAGAAAGAGCACACTGTTGCCGTGACTGACATAGTTGACAAAGGCCACGCCGGTCTCTTCCGTCGCCCACGGCGCGGCCTCGGCCCGCGACCAGTTGTTGGCTTTGGAAAAGATCACCAGCCCATAAGGGGCCATTCGTTCGGCGGACCATTGGGCCGGATCTTCGAGATAATCAAATTCATAGCCGCATTCACCCAGGCCGGTCAACCCATCACGGGTAAGGGCGGCCGGGTGAGCGCGGTCATCACATAGGACTAATGCGCGCATGTTGGTTCCTTCCGGTTTCTACCATGTAAGATTTGTCTACGCTAAGGATCTTTTGTTGGGAACAGCATGTAGCATAAAGCGAATCGGCATTCCCGGCAAATTGCTTTTTCGTCATGATGCGGGACATTATTGGTGATATTGTAGGGGTAGGCATTAGATTGCTTTGCATACACAAGAACAAGCTTTTCATCTATGGCAGCGCCAAGTATATAATAAGCCATAAGACCAACAGTATCTCGAACGAACGGATGCGCGATGCCGGAGTCGAAATCGGTATGATAACCCAAATAATCCTACATAATTTCAAAAGTCATCAGGATACGTCACTTCAGTTGGATGATTCCCGTTTGCACGCCATTGTTGGGAAGAATAGTTCCGGGAAAACATCGATTTTGCAGGCCCTTCACGATTTGAGCGAGCTGGCCAACCGCCCGTTTTCTGCCATCTTTCAAGCAAATCGTGCTCCTGGCTATTTAGTCCGGACAACGCAAAGTGAATTTGCAGTAACCATCAGCGGATTTTGGGGTTACCACCCGCAGCAAGAGTGGCTTGCAGGATTTACCTGGGAAGAGCGTAAGGATAACGATTGGTTTCCAGCTTGTTCCTGGCAATTAGACGCGATCAAAGATAGCCGCAACAGTTGGTCAAGTTCTTTAGAAGAGGCACCTTACCCGATTCCACAAGCAGTGGGGCAAACGGTCTATCTGAAATTGGAAGCAAGCAAACTTGCCCAGGCCGCCTATAGTGACGAGATTATTCCGCGTGTCGAATATGATGGTGCCGGTTTGGCCCCAACTTTAGATTATCTGCGCAGCGAAAATCCAGAAATATTTGAACAAATACAGCGGATGCTACGTCAAGTAGTCCCTGGCGTACGCGGTCTTGAGGTAAGACGCGCCAAAGTCGAAATGCTTAGACAACGGCTGATTGAAGTAGACGGCAAAGCGTTGCCTTATGAAGAACGCCGCGAGATCACGGGACAAGAAGTTACCCTCAACATGAAAAGTGGGGACCGCATCCCGGCCCATGCCGTGAGTGAAGGCACCATGTTGACCTTGGGGCTGCTGACGGTACTATTTAGCCCGCGCAAACCAAATCTCATCCTGCTCGACGATATTGAGCAAGGGCTGCATCCCCACGCGCAACGTGAGCTTGTTGGGCTGCTAAAACAGATCTTGGCGGAAAACAAAAATTTACAGATCCTTTTCACCACCCATTCGCCCTATATTATTGATGAACTGCGCCCAGCTCAGGTCCATGTGCTCAGCAGCACCGACCAAGGCTGTACCATCGCTAGTCGGCTAGATCAACATCCGGATGCCGAATGGGCTGCACAAACCTTAACCACAGGTGAATTTTGGGACGCTGAAGGTGAATCCTGGGTAACACAGGAGCTGAGCAGTGTCTGAGTTCATCATTGTGGTGGAGAGCCGAGCGGATTTTCAGATCGCCAGCGAGCTTGCCAACCGCATCTTCGCTGAACAGATTCAATGGATCGAAGAATATTTGGCTGACACATTCAAGTGGCGTGGTTTAGAAGAGCATATGGATTTTTCGTGCTGGCGCGATATCAATAAGATCAAGGCAGAAACAGAAGCTCGTGGCATTCGTCTACCAAGAGTGTTAGGCCGCAGTCAACCACGGAAAGCCGATGGCGCGGCAGCCATCAAGGTGCTGCAACTTGTGACCCAGCTACAAAAAGTGCGCCCGATCAGCGCGGTTGTATTCATCCGTGATCTGGATCATCAGCCGGAACGGCGAGTGGGGCTGCAACAGGCACAATCAGAATATGTGCAACGCTCATCAACCCTTGCCATTGTCGTCGGGACAGCTGATACCAAGCGTGAAGCATGGGTACTCAATGGTTTTGTCGCACTTGACGAAGCTGAAGCATCAGTTTTGGCGCAATTGCGGCAGCAATTGTCATTTGACCCAACTACAGAGGCGCATCGCTTGCGGGAAATCACATGGCAAGAACCGGATCGCATGCGCAACGTCAAAGTAGTGCTCAATCTCCTAACGCAAGACAATGGTGAACGTGAGCGCCACTGTTGGCAGCAAACGCCATTGAATTTGCTCATGGAGCGTGGTATCCATACCGGTCTGACTGCTTATATGAGTGAGGTTCAGGAACATTTAGTCCCACTTCTCCAGTAAATTTAAAATTAACATGATCGACTCCAGCGTGGCCGGAATCGATCATGTTATCAAGCAGTCTACGCCCCAGTCAAGAAGCGCACCGCATGTAGCGTGCCCGCTTGTTCTTCGGCCCCGCCATCGTTAAAATTCATATCTTCCAACTCAATCGAAACGCGACCGCTGTAGCCATTAGCCTGCAAAATGCTGAAGACTTCACACCAGGGGGTCAGGCCGTGGCCGGGGATGCAATAGCGCCAGGCATAGCCGCCAAAAGGCTTGGCTTTGACAAAGGTGGCCGGTTGCTCCGTGCCATATTCGTAGACATTATCGGCCAAAATTTCGGTATCTTTGCCGTGGACATGGTAGACGCGTCCGACAAACTCCTTGAGGAAGCGAATCGGGTCGATGCCCATGCGCAGCAGGTGCGAGGGATCATAGTTAACGCCCATCGCTTTGGAGGGGACGGCCTCGAAAAAGGCGCGGTAGGTCTCCGGCGTGCAGCAGAGCGCGCCGGGGCCGGGCCACCCTTCGATCACGTAGCGGGCGTTGTTGGCCTCCATCACCTTGGCCAGTTGCTGATAACTCTCGACCATATAGTTAAAACTTTCGGCCCGTGGCAGGCTGGGATCTTCGGGCAGCATGACGCCAAAATAGGTCATCGGCCCCAGTTTGGCGCAGGCCTCAATATAGGCGCTGTTTTCGGCAACAGCCGCCGCGCGAGTCGCCACGTTGGGCGACAGCAATTGCCGGCCACTGCGCAGATCCGCCGTGCCGATCCAGAGCCCAGCGTCGAGGACCTGTTGACCAACTGTGTCGGCATCACTACCGATATCAACCCCGCCCAGCCCATTTTCTTTCGTCCAAGCCAGCGCTTCGGCAAAGGTCACCTTGCTGGTCCAGCCCCGCATGCGAAAACCGATGGAATAACCGCCAGTACGCGTTTGCATAAATTTATTTCCTGTCGTTTTGCAGCAACCACATTGGGTTGCTGCCTGTGATAATGGATAATAGTTCAATTGCCCTGCAAAATATAGTATAGCGCATTCAACCGTAAAACCGAAGCTAAAAATTTGACTCCCCATTTGACTCCATGAGAAGGCGATCAATTGTCTCCGGGGTGAAATCAGGTTGTTGACCAATGATAAAACGTTCGACATCCGCAACAACGTGTTGCCAAGTTAACGTGTGTAACCGGTCGCGCACATGTGTCCGCCAGTTAAGTTCAGTCACAACCCCTTTGTCCCAACCAGATTGCATAAACGCCTGATTGAGCATGTTGAAATTAGGTAACGGCCATTGGGGTTGGCGTAAGTACCAATAGAGATCATACCAATCGCGCCCTTTCACATAGGTACGCTGCAAGATCGCATGGAGCTTACCGGCAAAAAGCGAGGCTTGATCATGATGCTGCAAATGTACATCAACATGATGTTGTACCAGGGTCGTAGCAAGCAGCGCATTGGCCGGGGCATTGGTGTCAACTTCCAGCTTGATTGCGATGATTTCATCATGATGGGGCGTAATCCCAAGCTGATACAACAAGCCACCAAAGCGGACAAACGCACTGTTCACAACTTTGCGATCGTTGACTTTGATCTCGACGCTATAGGTATCTGCGGTCAGGTCACGCCGAACGGCTTCTAGGTAGCCGCGAAAATCATACTGCTCGCGCTGCCGCGCCAAGGCAAAATCTAAATCTTCCGAATAGCGCGGCAACCCATAGAGAAAGCGTAAAGCCGTCCCCCCATGAAATGCCAGCGGAATCATGGCCCCTGCCCGTTGCAGGCTTTGCAAAATCCGCATCTGCAGATATTCGCGAACAAGCGAACGTTGCACTTCGGGTGTAACCCCTGCAAGTTGTGCTTCCAGATAAGGGATCATAGCGGCTCGTATTCCGTAAGTTCCTCCTCAACCACCTGTAGAATATGGGGGAGTGCACGTTTCAGTTTTGCGTTGTCGGTTCGATCAACATAGCTTTTCAACCGTTCGAGGTCGAGTTGATCTAAATTTTGTAGACGTAATGCTTGAATATAGCCGGCACTCTCCGCTTTGGGCGTAAGATAGATCAGGTCGAGCAAGGCTTTCTCTGGGGTTGCCATATACGCCCATTGCGTCTCAGTAACTTGCCGATAGCGAAAGCCAAAAAAGAAAGCTGGTTGAATGTGCTGATAGCTGAAACGCCCATAAGGATTTTGCCACTTACCCGGACGCCCAGTTGTTACACTGGTGACCACAGCCACATGCTCTGGGATCAGATCATAGTGCGAGAGGGCCATCTGCAGACTAACATACGAGCCTTGCACCAGTTGATTGGCAATGAGATAACTGTGCGGCGGTTTTGATCGATAAGGCGCAGCAAGTGTATAGAGCCCACGCCGTAGTTGCACCACTTTCCCAGACCGCGCCCAATCAGCCAACTGGCGCTGCACCTGTTGTGGATGATCAGCCCCAGCATAAAGTAGTCCACTTTCAAAGAGCGGTACGTTTTTCAGTTGTTTTACCACATTTTGAAAATGCATCTTGGTATCATACGCAAAAACGTCAATTATTGCAACAGAAATTAAGCACAGGCGGCGATTCTCAATATGGAAACGTGTAGTGAGTATCCCCAGATGCGCAGCCTAACTCGCTTACCGCCCGTTCGCATCTGGGGATGCTCACTACACTGGTCCCAATTTCAAATTGAGAATTGCGGAGTACAAGCGGCGATTCGAGGCATCGCCAGCTCAGCATATGTGTCCTAAATCCAGCCATCTCAACTGGGCGAAGAGGAGGTTTACGCCGGCGCGTCCTCCTGAAACAGGGTGATCCCTATTTCCAAGAATTTGTCGCGCTCGGCGGGTTTGGTGGCGGTGCCCATCGCCAGACGAATATTGGTACCCTGCAGTTGCGCAGCCACATTGCGCATACAATCGTCCACGGTTGTCAGGGCAAATTCGGGGTGAGCTTCCAGGCTAAAGGAGAGATCGTTAGGCCCAAAGGTAACCACGCTGATACCAGGCTTGGCCAGTTGACGCAGATTGGTCACCGCCTCGACTGACTCAACCTGAATGCCGACGATCACATACTCATTCCACCACTTGGCGTAGGCCAGTCGATCTAGCCCCTTGGCCACGCTGCGTAGACCACGGCGCGCGCCACCACCCCAACTGCGCCGCCCAATCGGTCCATAGTAGGCATAGGCAATGGCGTCGTCAACTTCGGCGTGACCCATCACTTCCGGCACAAGGACCGCGCTGGGGCCAAAGTCCAAATAACGTCCGACTTTGTGGGCGTCGCGCGTGTGCGGAATGCGCAGTTGCACGTCGATGCCCAAATCTTCGGCAGCGGCACAGTAATTGACGAGTTGTTCTTCGGTAAAGGCCGTATGTTGCCCATCGATCCAGATATAATCATAACGGCCCGTGGCCCAGATATCGGCTAATTGGCTTTTGGTAGTGTCAAGGGAACCGCGCAGGGCGACGAGTACTTCGCCGGCTTGGATGCGCGCACGGAGGGTCTTTGGCTGAGACATAGCTTGCTCCTGATGCGTATGAATTGAAGAAAGTTCCGCAGATTTTCTGCATTGGCTGGCTAATAGCATAAAGCGAATTGACGGCGCTGGCAAATTACTTTTTTCCGTAACTACCAAGGTACCCCCTCCTAACCCGGGTACCCCTTGGGTGCAGATTAGGGGAGGAACCGATGTCCGGGCCACAGTTCCCTCCCTTACCAGGGGAGGGTTAGGGTCACAACCATTAAGGTAAGGAGGGGCCGATCGACCTCACCCCCTGACCCCCTCTCCGCGCCAGAGCGGGGGAGAATTGCTCCCCGCTCCAACTTGGAGAGGTTCCCAAAGAGACCCCAGGGGTGAGGTCGCTTACCTTAATCGCAGTGAGGGTTAGGGCGGGGTTCGTAGCTACTTATTCTTCTCCAAAAGAATTGCCGCTTGACAGCGCCACCAAGGGTTGTTACAATTAGTGACACGTGTCACCAACAATCTTTCCCTACTATTTAACCGGAAATCGCGGCTTTTGAGTCAGAAGCAGATTACCAGCCATGATGTGGCAACCCATGCAGGCGTGTCGCGCACGACCGTCTCCTATGTGCTGAATAAGGTTGCGCACGCTAATATCAGTGAGGCGACCCGACAGCGCGTTTTGGATGCCGCTGCGGCATTAGACTATGTGCCGAATGCTGCCGCGCAACGCTTGGCAGGGCAACATTCGCAAATTGTGGGGTTGGTCTTCCCCCGTACCGATCACCACCTTTCCACCCATCTCTTTTTACTGCAGGTCATGGAAGGGCTGTTGGGGGCGGTCGAACAACAGGGCTTGCGCTTACTGATCGATTCGGTCGATGGCTCGATGGAAGATGCCTATATGGAGTTGGTGCGCGCTAAGCGCATTGATGGCCTGGTCCTGATTGATGCACCAACTGATGACCCGGCGCTGCGGCGGCTGGCTAAAGATGATTTTCCGGTGGTGACGTTAGGTTATCAATATGCCGAGTTTTGTTCGGTCGATGTTGATAATCGCGCCAGTGCACGGATGGCCACCGAGCATCTGCTGGCCCAAGGGCATACGCGCATCGGCTGCATCACCAATTACCCTTCGCGGCCAACTCAGCCCAACGAACGGCTGCTTGGCTACGAAGCAGCCTTAACCTTGGCCGGGCTGCCCATTACGCCACAGTTGATTGCCGATGGGCGCTATAGCCCAGAGAGTGGTCTGGTGGCAATGAACCAGTTGCTGGCCCAAGCACAGCGGCCCACCGCGGTCTTTGTGGCGAGCGATGTGGTTGCCTTTGGCGCCGTCCAAGCGATCCAGGCGCATGGCTTGCGCATCCCCGAAGACATGGCCGTTGTCGGATTTGATGATGTGCCGCTGGCGAGCTTTTGTACGCCGCCGTTGACCACGGTGCGCATGCCCGCGATTGCCATGGGCGAGCGCGCCGGCGAACTCTTAGTCGAACGCATCGGCGGTGAACCAGCCACCAAACACCTGTGGTTAGAGACCGAACTGGTGGTGCGCCGCTCATCACAGCGCAATGGACCGGCAGATGGTTGCTAATGCGGCCACCTGGCATTACACAGCGCAAAGGGGTGGATTGTCTCTCAACCGTTAATCAGGAGTCCATCAGTTGTTAATTTTGTTGTGTTATGGTTATCGATACCGAAGCGTTGTTGCAGCTTTTCTCCCCGCTACTGCTACGATCACCATCCAAATTTTGATGTTCATTTAAGGAGAACCAGATGTTTACACAATCCAATGTATCTCGTCGTCGCTTTTTACAACTGAGTGCCCTGGCCGGTGTCGGCGGCGCGTTAGTCGCCTGTGCGGCCCCTGCGGCACCAGCCGCCACCAGCGGTGGTGAAGGTGCCGCGGCCCCCGCCGGTGAACTGATCGAGCTGAGCTACCTGACCCCCGACCGCGAGTTGGAAAATCGCACCAAAGAGGTCTTGGTCGCCGGTTTTAACAAGGCGATGGAAGAGGGTGGCCAGCCCTATCGCGTCAACGGCATCGTTGGCCCGGCCACCGACAACGATATCAAGACCAAGTTGACGTTGGATGCCGCGGCCGGCACCCTGCCCGACATCTTTGGCTCACGCCCGGAACTGTTGGCCGACTTTGTGGCTGCCGGTTACCTGGCCGACCTCAAGCCCCATCTGGAAAATTGGGAAGATTGGGCGCAATATCCCGAGGTGCTCAAGGGCTTTGCCTACTTTGATGACAAGCTGATCGGCCTCCCCGGCGGCAGCACTTTCTCTTTCTACTACCGCAAAGATGTGCTGGAAGCAGCGGGTATCCCCACTGAACAGCCGGCAACATGGGAAGATTTCTATGCGATCTGTGGTCAGATTGCGGAAAAGACCGAAGCCACCGCCACCGGCATCCCGGCGGCGACGCCGTGGGGCGGCGGCACCTGGGGCGAAGCCTTCCAGATGATCTGGCTCAGCTTCAACGGCCCGATCTTTGAAGATGGCAAATGGGTGGTCCACAGCCCGAATCTGCTCAAGGCCTTCCAGGTCTACGAAACCATCTCGCAAAATGGCTGGCTCACCGTCGATGAACTGCTCTCGCCCAATCCGTGGGAGCCGATCAAGTACGAAGGCTTCCCCGCCGGTGATGTTGCCGTTGTCACCGGTGGTGACTGGCAATGGACCTTTGACTGGGGTCCTGAGGGCGCGACGCCGATTGAAGGGCTCTTTGAAAAGGTCGAACGCTGGGCCTTCCCGGCCGAAGATGGCAACCCCTTCACCTTTGTTGATGGGGGGGTCGGTGCCGTCGTCGCCGCCAACACGAAATCGATCGAGGGGGCTGCTGAATTCCTCAAGTATAGCGCCCAACCGGAAGTGGATTGCGAAATCATCAAGATCCACATCGGCGGACCAATCGCACGTAAAGATTTTGCCGAGAAGTGCCCAGATTACGCCACCGTGGTCAACGGCAAAATGCTACAGGCCAGCAAGTTCTTCGAGACTGGGCGCACCTTCAAGTTTAACCAGCTAGGGGCGGGCAAAATTTCCGACGGCGTCGGCCGCGCCACCGAAGATATCATCACCGGCACCGTGACGGCAGAAGAGGCAATGGAAGCCTTCGCTACCGCCATGACCGATGCGTTGGGTGAAGAGATGGTGACGCGCGTCTAGGCTGATGAGGCGTGAAACGTAAAACGTGAAACGTGAAACGTGATGCGTGAAACGTGGGGTGTTATCGAGCACTTACGTTTTACGTTTTACGTTTTACGTTTTACGCATCACGTCCCGCAGTTCGCCCCCCGTATTTTATCAACCCAGAATGAGAGTAGCGCATGGCCCACACGCAAAACCGGATTCTTTGGCTCTTTTTGACCCCGGCGCTTTTAATGATCTTTGTCTTCACGGTGATCCCCTCGGCCTGGGCGATCTACGTTAGTTTTACCGATCTGGCGTTGGCCGGGCCGAAGGCGCTTGACTATACCTTTGTGGGGCTGAAGAACTATATCAAGCTCTTCTCCGACCGCAACTTTCATCACTCGTTGTCGCTGACGATTCAGTACACGATCTATACCAACATCGGGCAATTTACCCTAGGGCTGATCGCGGCGTTGATCCTCAACCGGCGCAAGTTATGGGGACAGGGGGCACTCCTAGCGGTGATCGTCTTGCCAATGGTGATCCCCGGCATTATGCAGGCGCTGATCTGGTCATCAATGTTGGGTGCCAAAGAGTTTGGCACCCTCAACCGCATGGTGGGCGTCTTTGGGATTGAGCCGATTATCTGGACGCGCACCTACCCGATGCTCTCGATTGTGCTGGTTAACTTCTGGAACAACGCCGGCTTTGCCATGATTCTCTTCCTGGCTGGGCTGGAAAGCATCCCCAAAGAGTTGCTGGAATCGGCGACGATTGATGGGGCGAATGGCTGGCAGATGTTAACCCGCATCAAGTTGCCGCTGATCCGTTATGTGGTCCTGCTCTGGCTATTGCTCAACACGATTGGCCTCTTTGGCATGTTTGACCTGGTCTTTGGGTTGACACGCGGCGGCCCCGGCAACGCCACCGAGTTGGTGGGCATCTATATCTACAACCAGGGGTTCCAATTTTTTGAACTGGGTTATGGCAGCGCCGCGGCGATGGTCATGTTGGTGATCAGCCTGATCTTTGCCTTTATCTACCTGCGCCTCATGCGCGTGGAATTGTAATTGGAGTGAAAAGGATCAACCATGCAGCGTGAAACAGTGCAAGTGGGACAAGTGCCAAGCCGCCGCCGCGACAACCGTCGACAGGGCCAAGCCAAGTGGGAGATCACAGGGATCTACCTTTTCTTGTTAGTCTTCTCGATCTTCATCTTGATCCCCTTTATCTGGCCTTTTCTGAGTGCGTTCACCAACAAGCCAGAGAATGTCTCCAGCCTCTATCTCTACTGGCCGATTGGCTTTACGTGGGATCACTTCTGGAATGCGATTGTGGGGCGTGGGCAGGCGTTAACCCTGTTGCGCAATAGCCTGGTGACCGTGGGCAGCGCGGTGCTCTTGTCACTGGTGATCTGCGCCATGGGCGGTTATGCCCTTTCGCGCGCCCGTTTTCGCTTTAAACGCTTCCTCATGTTTGGCATTCTGCTCGTGCAGATCATTCCGGGGACGGCGACCGTGCTCCCCTTCTACCTGATCATGCGCGAGTTACACCTGCTCAACAGCCTCTTTGGCGTTGTGCTGGGTATGACCGCTGGTGCGATCCCCTTTATGCTTTGGGTAATGAAGGGCTTTATTGACACCGTCCCGCTGGAGTTGGAAGAAGCCGCCTTTTTGGATGGGGCGAGCCATTTCCAGACCCTTTATCGCATTGTCTTTCCGCTGGCCTTGCCGGGGGTGGGCGCGGCCGCGATTTTGGCCTTTAACGGCGCGTGGAGCGCGTTTTTCCTGCCGCTGATTCTGCTCTCGGATGCCGACAAGTTTATCATGCCGCTGGGGTTATTCCGCGCCCTGATCGCCTACACCAATCTGGATTACGGCATGTTGAATGCGATGGGGCTGATCTACATGTTGCCCTCATTTCTCATCTTTATCTTTGCGCGACAGTATCTGATCAAAGGGACCATGGCCGGCGCGATGGCCGGGCAATAAGATCGCTGGTATTGCACAGTCAGAGCGCTTATGGAAATGACTTTGTATTTTTCTCGAATAGCTCTACACCATGCTCTTCAAGAAATTTAACAAATACGGTATTCCGCGAAGCTCTGTTGCTCGGGTAGATATTGTCTTGCATCACGGCATAGGCTTCGAGCTTATAGGCAACGGCACTGGATAGATTGGGCAAGACATTGATTTTGAAGAACTGAATTGAGCTGCCCAATTGGTTGCGCGCGTCGTTTAACTTATCGGCCGCTTGGCGACGTACATTGACATTGAGCTTTAATTCAACAAAGCAAAGGTAGTGGTTATCAAAGAGGAGACAATCGCAGCGCCTTGGATCACTGCTGTCAAAGAAACATGCATCAAGGGCCAACAGGAAGATCGGCTGCTGCTTGGGGTTCTCAACCAATAACCCAAGCCGGGGCGCGCTGTGGTCGCTGGGCATGGGGATGAGATAAGAGCGGAAATCATCACCTTCATAGACCAGCAAATGGCTTTCATTCTGGGAATCGACGCACTGGGTCGGACGTGCTGGATACAATTCACGCAGTAGGTTGACGAGGGCTTCCGCGTTGCTCATGCAAATGCTCTGGAATGAATGTGATAAAGTTCTTGAAAATCAGCCCCCAACTCTTCCGAGATCTCATCAAGTACATTCTGGTCGATCAGTGTAGTGGCGGGATCAATGATTGATTCACAGCCACCATCTCGCAGAAAATATGCGTTGACACCCGCAGGGTTTAACCAAGTTGCACGAGGTAGGATCGCTTCGATTTCAGCAGAGACCAGGGGGTTTTTACTTGCGACACGCCTGGCAAATAACAGATTATTAACAATGCTCAAGATGTAAGGGCTGTGTGTCGTCAGAATAACCTGGCTACTTGTACTATTCAGCATAATCGCCAAGATTTCTATGAGATATTTCTGTGCCTTAGGATATAGATGTGCTTCGGGTTCCTCGATGACGCGGAATGCATTTTCATTATCTAAGATGACCAAGAACGCATCTTGTAAAATTCGGATCGCTTCTTGTTGACCCGATGAGGCATTGTTTAAGAGAACATAGCTTGCGGCCTCATAATAGATCTTTTCACCGTGTTGATCTTGTTTGTAATCGCCGCGCAATATTTTTGCAATGTAGCCAATGACTAATTGTAGAGCTTGGTAATTAACCGATTCACCTAATGCTTGTTTGTCGCTGATGAGTCCTTGAAAATCATTGGACTGGAAACGCTGTTTGATCCTTTCGATCTGTTCAAGGAAGCTCGTCATCAGGTATAAGTCGGACGATGAAATAGGATTTGCTTCTTGGCGAGCCAAATCGCTGCGCAAATTACCATAAAACTCAAAACGAAACTGTTCCGAATAGTTTACAGATATGTTTCTGCCCGCCGGCAAAAAGAGTGGCAAGTGATCTTCATTGAATAAAGTTGCGGTATGGGCTTCTAAATCAGCTAACGCGCGCTGAAATTCTTTACGCTCATAGGCATTTTGGGGCTTGGCATAGCGCTTTACTACACTGATAAGTGTTTCGATTCGTCCAAAAAATAAACTCTGGTAAAAGGCCTGTGGTTCAAACGAAATTTCCAGACTTTGATCAAGCGCTAGGGAAAGAATGACGCGATCATTTTCACTGTAAAAGTAGGTAATAGTAAAGTCGTCTAAATGCCTGGTCGCGCCAAAATAGCTGTAAAACTTATTTCTGATCTTGCTCCACAACTGGCTATGCAACGCAGATTCTTTCTCGAAATCAGCATAAATGACATCAATCAAATCTTGGCGCAGCGATTTGAAAAAATAGACCAGTTTGCTGATCGTACTTTTCCCGCTCGCTTGCTCGCCAATGAGAATGAGTAGATCGTTGATTTCGATCTCGACATCGCGCAGCGCCATAAAATTTTTGATGGAAATTCTTTGCATGGTGAACTTTCCCACTCATTATAGACATTCAGGGGAGCACGATCAATTTACAGTAAGCCAACACAAATTATACACTATGTTTAAACGATTTCTTGAAAAGAGCGAATAGAAACGATGGAACCACAAAAAATCGTCCTCATCGGCGCGGGCAGCGCCTCATTTACGCAGGGGCTAGTGGCGGATCTGATCGACACCGGCCAACCGTGGCAGCTTGGCCTGGTCGATATTGATCCGCAAGCGCTCGAAACCGCGGACGGCCTGAGCCAACGTATGATCGCGGCCAAAGCAGCTCCCATTACGGTCACCGCGGCCAAGGATCGTCGCACAGTTTTACCGGGGGCCGATGTTGTGGTCACGACGATTGGGGTGGGTGGCCGGCGCGCCTGGGAAGAAGATGTCTTTATCCCGCGCCGCTATGGCATCTTCCAGCCGGTGGGGGATACCGCCATGCCGGGTGGGATTTCCCGCGCCATGCGCATGGTGCCGGCCATGGTCGCCATCGCCCACGATGTCACCGCGCTCTGCCCGCAGGCAACCTTTATCAACTATGCCAACCCGATGACGGTCAACTGTTGGGCGGTGCGTAAGGCGACCAACGCCAAGGTGATCGGCCTCTGCCACGGCGTGCATGATGTGACGCGCGAACTGGCGACGCTGATCGGCGCACCGCCGCGGGAAGTCACCAGCCTGGGGGTGGGGCTCAATCACTTTACCTGGATCTATGATCTGCGCTGGCAGGGGGTTGATGCGTGGCCCTTAGTTCGTGAACGCGTTGCCGCGCTTGATGCACCTGCACGCCGGCAGAACCCATTTGCCTGGTCACTCTTTGACACCTATGGGGCTTACCCAGCCGTCAATGACCGCCACGTTACCGAATTTTTCCCCGAACGTTTTCCCCAGGGCAGTTATTACGGTCGCCAACTGGGATTTGATGCCTTCTCCTTTGAGGGGACGATTGCCGGTGGGGATCAACACTTTGCTGCGATGCGCGCCCAGGCCACTGGGGCCGCGCCGCTCGATGCGCGGATCTTTGACCGTGGCGAAGGGGAACACGAACAGTTGATCGAAATTCTGGCCTCGTTGCGCCAGGACAAGCGACAGATCTTCTCGGTGAATCTGCCCAATCAGGGTGCGGTCCCTAGCTTGCCCGCTGATGCGATTCTGGAGATCCCAGCCGCAGCGACTGGGCGTGGGTTTCTGGCCTTGCAGACCCCAGCCTTGCCGCCCGCCTTGCTCGCCCCCATCGCCCGCCGCGTGACGGTCTGCGCGCTGACGGTAGAAGCAGCGTTGACCGGTGACCGTGCGCTCTGGCGGGAAGCACTGTTGGCCGATGGTGCCGTCACCGACCACACCACTGCCGACAAAGTGGTCGAAGCCATGTTGGCCGCCCATCGGGCGTATTTGCCACAGTTCTAACGAGCACCTCGCAATAGAAAGAGCCACCTGATGCAAGAAAGTACCAGCGCCACCCCAACCGACCCAAAGGTCGCCCCCAACACATTGGCATTGACGCTGCTCAACGGCCGTCACATCGCCACGTTGGCCACTCACCGCGCCGATGGGTCGATCCACTTGGCGGCGATCTGGTACCTCTACCAGGATGGTCTACTCTACTTTCCGACCAATTCCAATAGCCAGAAGGCGCGCAATGTCAGGGGCAACCCCACTGCTTCAGCGATGATTGATAGCAGAGTACCGGGGCAGGAACAGGGGGTTTCCGCAGCGGGTATTGCCACCATTATCGACGGCCCCCGTGGCCGCGACCTTGTTGCCCAAGCCCAGCAGCGCTATCTGACCGCCAAGGCGTTGACTGATCCGACAATTGGCCCCGCCTACACCGCCTTTGATGATGTGGTGATCGCGCTGAGCCCGCAGCGCTGGACCACTTGGGATATCGCCCAGATGAATGCTGATAATTTCGGTGGCCGGTTGGGCGTCGAGCGCGGCTATCTCTATCCGTATGATTGAACCCGTATGGTATAATCAGGAATGGTAACTTTGATGTTGAACAAAAAGGGCGCGTCCAATGAAATTACCATACGGCAACAGTGATTTTCATAAAATTATTACGCGCGGTGAACTCTATTTTGATCGCACCGATCGGATTCGTTTGCTCGAAGAGGTAGGAGATAGCCTGCTTTTTCTGCGTCCGCGCCGCTTTGGGAAGAGCTTACTGGTCTCCACGTTAGAGAACTATTACGACATCGCCAAAGCTGACGAATTTGCGCAACTCTTTGGTCATTTGGCCATTGGCGCGGCGCCCACGCCACTGCATAATCAATATTTGATCTTGTCGCTCGATTTTTCTGCGGTCAGGACTTACGGCAGCATCGAAGAGATCGATCAGGCGTTGCAGAGTTACCTCAATATCATGTTTCATGATTTTGCGATCCGCTACGCCCATTTTCTTGGGACCGATTTTCAGGTCGATGCGACCAATGCCATCATCACCCTCCGTTCGCTGTTGACCACCGTCCGCCAAGCGGGCCACCAAGTTTATCTCTTCATTGATGAATATGACAACTTTGCCAATGAAGTCATGATGGCAACTCATCGCGAGAACCAAGAACGTTATAACGAATTGGTTACCGGTGAGGGGATCTTCAAGACCTTTTTCAAAAATATCAAAAGTGTTATGCGCGGTGCCGGATTGGATCGGGTCTTTATTACTGGCGTCTCACCGATTGTGCTAAGTGATGTCACCAGCGGCTATAACATTGCCAAAAATCTGACTTGGCGTCGCCACTTCAACGACTTATGTGGCTTTACCGAGGCGGAAGTACGGCCCTTGGTTGAACAGCTGATGCACGAGTGCGGTCTGCCGGCAGCCAAAGGCGTGGAAGCGCTGGAACTGATGCGGCTCTTCTATAATGGCTCGCGCTTTACCTTTGATGAGGCACCACTCATCTACAACCCCACGCTGGTCTTTTACTTTCTCGATGAATTTGCCGTGAGCTGTCGCTACCCGGACAAAATGTTGGATGGCAATTTTGCGCCAGATTACAACAAACTGGTCTATATCTCCCAACACTTGGAGGGCAAGGCGCTGTTGCTCGACGCCATCAACGAGGAAGAAGTGCTCAGTGTGAGCGAAGTGGGTGACCGTTTTGGCATGGTAGAGATGTTGTCCGGTGACAAGCGCCAGGATCGCATGGCCTCTTTGCTCTGTTATCTGGGGGTATTGACCCTGGGCGGGCGCGATATTAACGGCAAATTTATCTTGAATATTCCCAACCTGGTAAGTCGCCGCCTCTATGTCGATCGCCTGTTGGAGATGATGTTACCACCCCATGAACAACAAGTGGGGCGCGACGCGGCAGAAGCGCTCTATACCCGTGGTGCAATCCAGCCCCTTTGTGATTTCATCGAAGCCACCTATTTTCAAGTACTGGACAATCGCGATTATCTCCACGCCAATGAACTAACCATCAAAACGGCATTTCTCACCCTGCTCTACAATGACATTCTCTACATCATCGATTCCGAAACTGCGCTCGAACGCACCTACGCCGATGGTTCGGCCGTGCTCACCACAGGTCTAACGATGATTATCCGCCCAGAGATGCGCCGCTTTCAACTGCTGGATATTCTCGTCGAGTTTAAGTATGTGCCATTAAGCAAGACGGGCATGGATGGGCAAGCGATCAAAACACAAACCGCTGACGCATTGCAAGCCCTCCAACCCGTTCAAGCCAAGCTGGCGGAAGCAAAAACGCAAGTACAAGGCTACCGTACAAAGCTGGCCACAAAGTATGGCGCTCAACTACGGCTGCGCACCTATGTGGTGGTCGCCATTGGCTTTGAGCGCGTCGTATGGCAAGAAATCACCTAAACTTCAACCAACAACCATCCCTATTTAAAGAAGAATGATTAGCTACCCTTTATGACCACCCAACCGCTTACCCGCACGGCCATGATTGGCTGTGGACGCATGGCCCAAGGCCACATCCGCAGTATGTTAGCCCAAGCTGAAACCACCCAGATTACCGTCGTTTGCGAACCGTCAACAGTGGCCTACGCGCAGACATGCGCCCTCTTTACGGAACGCGGCCTAACGCCACCACCAAACGAAACCGGCCTCGACCAACTGCTCCAGCACTATGGTAGCGCGTTGGACGCGGCCTTTATCATTACCCCCCATGCTTATCACTACGCGCAAACAAGGGCGTGTATGGAGGCAGGATTGGATGTCCTGTTGGAAAAGCCCATGGTCATCACCGGCGAAGAAGCGCAGGGCTTAATGGAAACACGCGACCAAACGGGACAGCTGCTTGTCGTCGCCTTCCCCGGCAGCCTCTCGCCACAGATTCGTTATGCCGAGCAATTACTGCGCAGTGGCGAACTGGGGCAGATTCTCACGATTTCCGGACTTTCCTGGGAGAATTGGCGCACGCCCAACATCGGCACCTGGCGTCAAGTGCCGGAATTGTCGGGCGGCGGTTTCTTCTTCGATACGGGCGCGCATATGCTCAACACGATCACCGACCTGGCCGGCGAGAACTTTGTCGATGTGGCGGCCTGGTTTGATCAGCGCGAGACGCCGGTGGAAGTATTAGGGGCGGTAATTGCCCGTCTGCAATCGGGCGCGCTGGTGACGATGAACGCGTGTGGCGACACCTGCACCCGCTCGACCTCGGATGTGCGCATCTTCTGTAGCCAAGGGGTGATCTTTACCAATATCTGGGGTCACTTCCTCAGCATCCAACGGGCTGGCCAAGCACAACCGGAACCGGTCGAAGTGCCCGCTTCCATGGGGGTTTGGCAGCAATTTCTGGCCGTCCGCAGCGGTGAGATGGCCAATCCCTGTCCGCCGGAAGTGGGGTTACGCATGGCCCGGCTTTGGGATGCGATCCGCGAATCGGCGGCGAAAGATGGGGCACGGGTGCGGCTGGGCTGAGTAAAACGAGACGAGTGGCCGTAGCTCGGCATTCTTGACCCTCTAAATAGGGGATTCAAATCAACATGGCACGGTTTTAGTTCTCAGGCCGGTAGAGAAGCCGTGTCGGGTTGATTTGAATCCCGAACAGGGTAATGCACTTATAATGTTCAGCTTATGATTAGTGGCAAATAAAACTCAGGCGCAAAGTTTTCGGGGTTGAGTAGTAGTATCTGGAGCCCGGCATGATCATCCGCAACAAACAGCAGGTTGTTGACTATTTCAATCGCTCTGGGATAAGCGGGCAACGTAAAACTGGCTTTTGCGCGCAGACGTGCGGTGGCATTTAAATCATAAATCGTGACGGTTCGGAGCGCTTCGCCACTAGTCAGAAACGCATAAGGCCCCGCTTGGAGCACGGACCCTGCGGCAAGTTGGACACGTTCATACAGGGCAGGGCTTGATGCAGAGTTCACATCGATAATATCAACAAAGGGCTCATAGCCAACCGGCAGATAGAGATAATTGCCATAGACAATCAGAGTAGCGGGCAATGGTGAAGGCAGATTTTCGATGAGATAGTCACCGTACGGCTGCGGAAAATATGGCTCACTGACCAGAATAATCTGAAAGCCCCTTTCGGTGGAAACATAGAGCCAAGGCAATTTAACGGCGATGTTGCAGGCACCGGAGCACGGAAAGGTGCTACGCAATACCGGTGCGGCTGGTTTACTGATATCAAAGATGTAGATCAACGTGCGCCCCGTTACAAAGGCGATATCTTCCTGAATCTCAATCTGGAAAGCACCGGGCATGTGGGTGTAGGTGTAGATGAGGGTCGGCGTAATCGTTGTGGCGAGATTAAAGACTTTCAACCCAGTATCACCAGCGGTAACATACAGATAGTGATCCTTCATCGCCAGGTCATACGCTCCTGGCCGAAAAGGGACAGTACTCAAGTAAGTAGGTTGGTGCGGATCTTCAACGTTGATAACGTGGACGCCCTGTTCCGTATTGGCCAAATAGGCAGTATCACTGATGACCTCAACCGCATTTACCCTTGCAAGGCCACGATAGCGCCCACTGGTGATCAGTTCACGCGGATTCCGCAGATCGATAATCACTAGTTCACGATATTGATTGGCGACAAAGGCAAGGTTGTCTTCAATCCAGAGTGCAGTAGGGTTGCCAATGGTAAGTTCGCCTAGTTGTGCGGCTGGCCCGGTTTCGGTTGGATCAAGCACATAAAAAATGCCGTAATTGATCGCATACACTAGCCCATTTGCGATCATCGCCGCCGAGGGTGAACCAAGATCATATTCAGTCAATAAGAGCGGGTTGTCCGGCTGACTGATGTCATACTTGACCAGCCTGCCATCCTGCGTAAAGTAGGCAAGGTCCCCACTAACATCCACATCCCAAAGATGCATCTCAATATTTTTGCGTGCGATTGGTTTGGTTGGCTCTGCGATATCGACAATAAAGAGCCCCAGATTAATATCCCAGGCATAAAGCAACCCTTTGACCATCTGTACGCCCGAAATTGCTTCACCCAGTGGTAGGGTGCTTAGAGGCTTGATCTGGGGTAAAGCGTCAACAGCCAAGATCACAATGCCCGCGCTGCCATCCGCAATATAGAGGCGTTCGGCACTGACATAGGTGCGGAGCGCTACGCCCGCGGTGTCATACGTTGCGAGAATATGGGGGGTTTGCGGTATGGCACTATCGATGATCTGCACCCCGCTGTACCCCGTCGCAACATAGAGCAGCGTGTCGACAATTTGAATGTCGTAGACCAGGTCCGGCAGTGGCAACCGCCCGATCCGCACCGGCTGCTGCGGTTGACTCACATCCAAGACGGCCAAAGCGGCACCTTCACCGATATAGGCAATCGTGCCACTCACGGCCACCGTTTGCAGCGCGCCGCCCACACTGCCCAGCCAGGTGACAGGGGCAGCAGTTTGCGCGAACGGTGCGGCAACCGCAGCACGATCAGGCCAGAGCAAAAACAGACAAAGGCAAAAGAGCAGGGCAAAGATGGCGCCACTAATACGCCGGCGCAAGGATTGCATAGAGTACCTCTACATCTACTAGCACCCCTTCAATTGAGAGCACAACATGGCAGTAGTACACAACTGAGCATACACGATGGGCTGGTCACCTTGCAAGTAGCAGAACTGTACCATTGCCAATATGACGCCCCTTGTAATGGTACAGAACTGTACCATTACAAGGGGCGTTGCCAACGAAAAGGGCGGCCGTGTGACACATTGCAATGTGCCACACAGCCGCCCTTGTTGATCTATTTGCGATAATCAGCCGCGGCCGACGCCGGTCCCCCGCTTACCTGCTAGCGGATAACCAGTGGCAGAAAAAAACGATTGTTCAGCCCCCCAATGCCGGCCTCGCCAACAGCTTCGGTCAGATAGGCAGCCCCGTCATCATCGGCAGGAATGGCCTGTTCGGCGGCGCTGATGGTCAACCGCCGCTCAAACTTAATGATCGTTGAGGCTGGGTCAACCGCAGCCACTAGTGCCAGTTTGTCATTATTGCCTTCTTGGGCACTGGCCGGGTCGTCCCGCTCATCACCTGTAATGTCGAGCAAGAAGGTGGTCGAGCCGAGAATGGCCAGGCCAACGGTGTCATTGCCATAACCAGCGGCCAACCCGGTGAAGGCAGCGGCCCCCGCGCTGTCGCGCCAGCCGTTGCGCAGGACGATGGTGAACAAGTCGTTACCAACCCCACCCTCAGCCTTTAGCACGCCATCACCATCGAGCAGGGTGTCATTCCCTACGTCGCCGATCAACTGGTCATGATCGCCGCTGCCACCGTTGAGGACATCGTTACCGGCCCCACCATCAAGCAGATCGTTGCCGGCTAACCCGAACAGCAGGTCAACCCCATCGCCACCACAGATCAGATCATCGCCGTCGTTACCGGTCAGCAGATCGTTGCCCCCCAAACCGAGGATCAGATCAGCACCGCTCATGCCTAGGATCGTGTTATTACCACTTGTGCCCACCCGAATGTTACCACTCCAGCCAGGGGCACTGTATACGGTGCCGTTCTTGTAAACCGTATAGCCACCACAGCTATCCACAGGGGTTCCTGCGGGCACGACCATGTAGGTGACGCTCACGGCATCGGCACTGTTACCGGCGTTGTCAACAGCGCCACTACAGGTGGCAGTAAAGCTACCCAAACCGTTGCTATCACCGCCGGTAACAGTGAGCGTGGCGGCGGTCGCAACCCCCGATTGGGCATCCTGGGTGTCACAGCCGGCGCTGGGAACGTTGCCCAAGGGATAAGTGGCACCAGCACTCACACCGGTCACCGTGACAAAAGGGGCCACCCCATCCAGGTCCAGGCCAATCAGCACCGGGTCGTGATCGGAGGTGCGGAACGCATCGGCGGCGTAGAGTGGGAAGACAGCCGACTCTTCCTCAAAAGCCGCCTCACCAGCGTCACGCACATCGTCATTGTAGTCGAAGAGTGGGAGCTCGTCGGCGTTGATGTGCCATTCGGTGACAGCCGCCACCTGTGGCGTCAGACTGGCATTAGCCAGCGCATGATCGAGATAGCCGAGTTGGCCGTCAAAGACGTAGCTATAGGCCTCAGGACCACCAAAGGCCGCCACCAGATCGGTGTAGCCGGTGCTCTGCAGCGCGACAATCGGATCTTCCTTGGCATAGGAATTCAAGTCGCCGATGATCAGCACATCGGGATCACCGCTGTTGGTGGGGTCGCCGGCGAGCCAACTCGCCAGGGCTTGCGCCGCTAGGGTCCGAGTACCATTACAATTACCCTGGCCAGTGGTGGTGTCATCATCACCGGCACCACAGCCGGAGCCTTTGCTCTTGAGGTGGTTCACCACGACAGTAAAACGGGCATTATTGGCGACTTCGGCAAAGGTTTGGGCCAGGGCCGGACGGTTGCGCGTGTCGATAAAGGTGGGATCGACGGTGCTATCCAGGATCGCATAGTTGCCGACCGGGGTGACCTTGCCGGGCTGATAGAGCAGCCCAAGCCGAATGGCATCCGTGCCGATGACGCCGGTGTCGATAAAGGCATAGGTACCGGCCCCGGCAATCGCGTTCAGATCAGCCACGATCTGTTGCGGTGGGGTGACCCCGGGGGTATTTTCCATCTCAATCATGCCGACAATGTCGGCGTCAAGGCCCAGCAGGGCCTGGGTCAGTTTGGCGCGCTGGCGTTCGAGCTCCTGGGCACTATCTGCGCCGCGGCAGTCAAGGTTACTGGCACCACCACAGGGGCCAGTATCGCCCGATGTGGTGTCAATGGTGAGGAAGTAGTTAAGCACATTAAAGCTGGCTACCTTCAAACTGCCGGCCAGGCTGGGCGCGGCCGGACGTGCGTTCACCGATGTGAAGGCATAGCTGTAGGCTTCGGTCACGGGCCGAATACGCCAGGCATCAGTGCCACTCTGGCCGGCAAATGACCAATGGAGGACACCCGTCAGGTTGGTGATCGTGTCGCCGCCACGGAAAAAGTTGCCGGTGCTCAGGCCGGGGACCGGATGGTAGTAGGCCGTATTCGGCGCATCCGAAGGGCGGTTCTGGCGGTTGTCGGTGTCATCAAGAATCAGTGTGCGCCGAGCCAGATCGATCTCGTGGTTGATCAGGCCAGCGGCGCTGGGGCTGTTGGCAGCGGTGAAGGTGCGTGGGCGGCCCCCCGCACTCAGGATCACCTGCCCATAACGGGCCAACTCGAAATATTCACTGACGGCAAGGGTCGCCGGGAAGGTGACCAACATGCCTTCAAAGGGCTCAAAATAGGCGTTAATCACCGCGGTAGCTGCCGCCAAATCACCACTGGGCACCCCTGGAACCGGCAGTTGAATGGTGGCTGGCGTGGGCAGTGGGTTGCCAGCGGTGAGCACTGTAACACTGGCCGCGGTGGCCGCATTGAGCTGGCTCATATTGAAAAATTCGCTGCTCGTCCCCGTGACGCGCACTTTGTCGCCCACCGTGACCGGCGTGGGGCAGGTGGTGCAGAAGACGAAGATAGCCTCAGAAGTGGCCGGATCAGCATCGGCATCGCTATCCTCTTCCTGGACGAAGAAGCCGCGCAATTGACCACTGCCCTGCGTTTGGTAATCACCAACGACAATGGCCTCAATCGTAAAGGTGCCGGCGGTCGCTACACTGCCACTGCCCTGAATCGTGCTGATGGGGGTGACCAGTGATGTGTCCGCTACGGTCGTAAAGCTAAAGCTATAATCCGCCGCCATCGCATCGGGCGGGTCATCGGCATCCAAATCGGTGACATTGGCGGCAACCACGCTCACAGTACAACTTTCGCCGGCGGCAAAATCGCTGGCTGGATCGAGCGTGAAGGTAGTCGGACCACCAGTGACGGTGGCAGTGCGACTGCCACTGGTACAAGTGATCGTGAACCAGGGTTCGACAACCGTCACCGCTTCGCTGAAAGTGATATCGATGTTGCTGGTAACGGCCAAATCGGTTGCGTTAGTGGCTGGGGTCGTGGACGCGACGGTGGGTGCCACGTCACCGCTGGTGCCACAAGCAGCAGTATGCGCGCCCAGGCCATCAAAGCTATTGTTGGCAAATCCATCCCATTCGCCGGCCGGCGCAAATGCATCAGCGCCGTTGGTATCACCGCTACAAACGGTCGATTTACGGCGTATGGTATTATCGGCAGTGCTAGCTAGGCCTGTACCCCACTCGCTGCCAGGATCAAAACCGATCTGGCCGATGACATCGATCAACACCCCATTTTTGCGGAGGGCAACTGCGTCATCACCATTAAAGTTGATAACAGCATTACTGGTCAGATCGGTTTGTGCCAAAATCAGCGCATCAGCACTGGCATTGGCTAAGACATAGACCTCACCATCGGCAAGGCTCCCTGTTAACGCAACACTTTGGCTGGCCGTCGCGGCACCATTGCTGTAGAGCTCTAGGCGATAAACACCAGCCGCCAGATCAACGGCTGCACCTGTGCCATTGTAGATTTCGATTGCCTTATTGAAGCTGCTACCCTCAATATATTCTGACAAAAACAATTCGGTTGCTGCCGCGGCCTGTACACGCTGATCAGCAGACTGGCTACCCGTGATCAGGGGGAGAAAAATGGATTCGGCTAAGGTAGGCGTGGGCAAAATCAGTGCGCACAGCAATGAAAAGAGGAGTGCGATGCTGACAACGAAGCGAGGGGTAGCGGCACGTACGTGTGGTTTCATGAATTATCCTTAAAGTAGGGTCACGCAAGGGTGTGGAACAGCTTAACAAGTACAGGGGTAAGGGGGGTAGACGGACAAAACGTGAGTGATGGTAGACAACGACACAAGCTGACAAATAGATTCATTCGCCGGCATTGACTTGATCAATAAATACGCCGACTTAGTGAACTCAGATTATCATACAAAAGACCAAAATTTGATAATATAAGGTCAACAAATTGGCGTATATGCGTAAATAAATTGTAAACAAATGGGCAACGGCGGCGCACCGATTATCTGATCAGCGCTGCTGCTTTTAGCCAATCAAGGAGCAATTGGGTGGCGGGTGAACAATGAGGTTTATCGTGGTGGCTGATCCAGATCACTTCGGCAATTTCGGCGGCGGCGCTGATGGTGCCGGTAAAGGCCGCATTATAGCAGGTCAACTGTACCATCGTTCCTACCGGCTTACCGTCGGCCTGTGCACGAAAAGTCGCCAAGTAGGTGATAGTTGTGGGGATCAAATCAATTGAGAGCTCTTCCTTGAGTTCGCGGATCAAGGCGGCTTCATCACTTTCCCCCGCTTCACGCTTGCCACCGGGGAGATAATAAGCCGTTTTGCCCTGAGAACGGGCGCTGAGCAATTGCTCATCTTTGAGGTAGACCCAAGCCAGTTTGTCGATCGTTTGCATCACAACTGTCCCTCTGCGCGTGACTTAAAATTGTTGTTGCCCGCTGACAACGTCAGACCATTACTGGACCAATTCATCAGCTTTTCCGGGTTTTCAATTGTGCTGCTGAAGCAGTTCCATGAGGAAACGATTGTATTCATCCTTCATTGGCAGCGTGTAGTTGACCTGGATGCGCCGCCGTTCGGCGGTGACAGCGGTATTGGTCAACGGGTTCCATGCTTCCTTGGCATAACTTTCCCAGTAGAGGCCAACGCCGCGCTTCTGCCACAGGGGCAGTTCATTGAAGTTAACATTGTGCTGAAAGAGCAGTTCATTCTTAGCTGCGACCGACATTCCTTCCAAAAAACTGGTCGCCTGGCCAACACGCTGCCCTTGTTTGCGCAACAGCCAGTAACAGTGACTATTCAACGCATTCCGGTGGGCATCCTCGCTGCGCCAACGAAAATAATCGACGACATCTTCAGCTCTCGGCAATTGCGAAATGCGGGCGTCAAAGGCCCCATGATCGCCCAGTAACAGGGAAAACTTCGCGCTGGCCTCACCGGCGAGGATCGACTCGTATTTACGCAGCTTGCGCTGAAAGGTCTCCTCATTGGGGTGAAAGAGCAGAGAGATCTCATCGCTCTGGGTATAGCCATAGATGACACGAAAGCCACATTGCATCAGGTGCAGCGTGGTTTCGACCATCAGGTTGCGCATGCGCTCATCAAAGGGCGCTTCAAATTGCTGCACCGTCTTGGTCAAGCGGGTAAAGCCGCGGCCATCCAGGCGCGCCACCATAAAGAGCCCTGGCAGCACACAGTGGTCATGGCTAGTCTCAAAGACGCGCATTTTTTGGTCGAGTTCATCGAAGGTCATAATTTATTATCTCACGCTGCAAAAAGTTCGGCCAGCACTTGGAGCACGGCGACTTGTTCCTCATCGCTGAGTTTGCCAAGGCGTTTGACTAAGCGCGTACGATCCACCGTGCGCAGTTGGTCGAGCACGATCAGGCCACTTTTGCCGTCAAAGTGGCAAAGGACGCGGGTCGGGTAGCGCTTGCCCTGGGTCGTCATCGGCGCGATGATGACGGTGGCGATATGGCGGTTCATTTCATCCGGCGAGACGACCACACAGGGACGCGTCTTTTGAATCTCCGCGCCAACCGTGAGATCTAAATTGACGAGATAGACCTCAAACCGTTCGGCTACCATGCCCATTCAGCGGCTTCCCATTCAGTTTCGACCAGCGGTTCAGGATCGAGCAAATGATCATCGCCGGCATCAGCCATGCTTTGAAAGGCTTGCTCCCACCCCTGGCGCGCCAGCGTCACCGGGCGGATCACCAACTGGCCAAGTTGGGCCTCGACTTCGACTTCATGGTGTAGGCCCACTTGTTGCAGGAGCACCTTGGGGATGCGAATCCCTTGGGAGTTGCCGATTTTGATGATGTGCGTTTTGACTGCGGTTGTCATAAATAGCCCTCGCTTGCCCAGGATAGAATGTAATTACATTGTATGTCCAGCATTTCGTTCTGTCAAGGGGCAGTATGGCCAGAGTGTATCTCACTTTGGGGGCAGCAGTTGAAACTGCCGGCTGACAGTGAGAAGCCGCCTCAGCGGCTGGGGCTGATCCGCGGATGCGGCTTATCACTGTCAGCAGCGGGTTTTAACCCTGGTGCGAAAAATTCGCCCCAAAAGTGAAATACACCCTATGGCCACGGCTGCGTCCAAAGAAAGGGGCGAATCGCACTACGTCCCCGGCACAGGCGAGGAAATGGTCCGCAGACGAACCAATTTTTCGCCTGTGCCGGGGACGTTTACCCCAAAATTGGGACGCGCCCCATGGCCACTCGGCCCTTTTGCGCAGCACGTAAAGCGGAAAACCGGCTTTGCAGCTAAAAAAACAGAACACAGATTATTTGTGTCGGGATCAAAGTCGCGGTGAGTGCGAAGCCGTTGTGTGGCCGCGACCGGGCAGTCAATCGCGGCGCACAGCACCGTGTAAAGTTGGGTCGAACCCCGCCGGCCATTGGGTTGCCTGGTCGTAGCGCGCGCCAACAAGGATGGTCGCCCGCAAGATTGCCTGACTCAAATCAACCCCGCGCAAGTCGATGCTACTCAGATTCGCGCGGCTTATAGACAAAGCAAATAGAGTTGACACAAAGCGGGCTGCGCATCAGGGGATGCGCAGTACACGATTGTGCCAGGTTTGATTGTGTTATCTATTAGGTCAGTCCGCACCAGCGTGACCTGACGCCAGTCGATCTGCGTGGCGCGTAGATCGACACCGCGTAGCTGCACACCATCCAGGTCCAAGGGCAAAATCGCGCCACTTAGGTCGGCATCACTCAAATTTGCCGGCCACAAAGCCGGCACCTGGCCCACTGCGCTGGCCCACACGCAACCAGTAGGCTAGCGCGCCGACAGCGAAACCGACGACGATATAGGTAAACTCTGGTTGGAGGGGCACGAACAGGCGCAAGGGCGCAGTGACGAGTAGCAGTGGACTATCAAGGAGACCGACCGTCTGGACCACAAAGAAGTCGAGTCCAAGGATCAAGCACGGCAGAACAAGCCCAAAGAAAAGCGTAAACAGTGGGCTTTGCACGATTTTCCGGCCAGCAAACTGGGCAGGTGTGGGTCGGTTATTGGCCACGCTGTTAGCCATTCGGCTGCTCCTTATCTTGCGCGGTCAAACCTTTTCGGCAAAAGACTCAAAAGGCGATCCGCTTGCGGCATTCACACGATATATAGTCAGTAGACCGCAATGTGTAGTTCGCATCCCCAGATGCAAACGGGTGTCTGCATCTGGGGATGCAGACTACACTGCGATCTACTGATAGTCAGTACACGGTAAATTAAGTAATCGTTAGCGTCACGGGTTATTCGCCACCGCTCGGCGGGGCACCCAAGGGGTACCCGCAAATCCCCGCACCGTGCACAGGATCTGACAATCCGGTGCGAGCCCTTGGCGAATAATTCATGACACTACCAGTAATCTGAAATTTTGTGGGTCGGGAGGCGAAGTCTTCCTGGAAGGGGTCACGCGATTGGCCTGTGCGCAGAGATCGCATGACCCCTTCCAGGAAGACCGTGTTTCCGACCCACAAAAACTTAGTTTACACTGTACGCAGTAGCATTACAGTAAGTAACCTGTTGCGCCTGTCACCGCTGTTACTACCTAGCGCTCTTTAGTTAAGGTATATAGGTTACACGCTGGATTGGATGGCCAGTTGATTGAACGACATGTCTTTGACTATAGACCAAACGGCACCATAAAGTAACACTTTTTCAGATGTAAATAGTAGGGCAACGTTAAATTACGTGCCTAGCTGGTCCGTGACCAGCGGCTGGGGCCGATACCCGCCGGTCACGGACCAGTTAGACACACACTAGTGTAACGGCCACTTTAACGTTGTCGTAATAGTTACTTGATGTGCTGCCGTGCAGTATACAAAGAGGTGGAAAAATGAGTATCGATTACACTACATGGTTGAAAATTTCGAGCTATGCTAAACTTTGGTCAATCAATCACCTTGCCTCACTTATCCGGAAAGGGCGCAGTGCGTAAGATGGCTTCAATCGATAGTGACCTGCCGCAGCAGGGGCAACAGAGACGGCGGGCAAGCTGGCAACCTGCGCTCTTACTAATCTTTGGGCAGATGGCCAGTGGCATGCGCGATATGTCTCAATTTGCCTTCTTTTTAATCTATCTCCAGGAGACGCTCGCTTTAACAGCGGTGACGATCTCTGGTGTGGTGGCGGGGGCGCAAATCGCCAGTATGGTTACAGCGTTGCTTAGCGGCGCGGTGACGGCGCGCTTGGGCAGCAAATGGGTCTTCGTGGTGGGGCTGCTACTGGCAGGTGTAAACAGTCTGGCCTTCCAAGTCCATAACTTCTGGGCGGTCGCGCTCTTGTGGTTGATCGGCGGGGCCGGCTCGGCGTTGATGAATGTGGGCAGTTCCAGCTATCTCACCCGGCTTAGTGGCCAAGGCGCGTTGGGTATCCTCGCCGCAATCTATGCGCTGAGTATGACGATTGGCGGCGCGGTCGGTAATCCGCTGGCCGGCCTCGTGATTGAGCGCGCCGGCTTTAGTGCCTTTGGCTGGACGGCCGTTGCATTGACCATCACCGCCACCTTGATCCTTGCCCACTGGATGCCCAATCTTCACGACTATGCGAATCATCCTGTTACGCTGCGCACCCTCGGCGCAACCCTCCTGCCAACGCTGCGCCAGCCCAAGGTGCAGCTGTTGATCGGCTTGCGCGGGTTGCCGACCCTCTTCTACGGCACGCTGATGGTGCTGGTGCCCCTGCTGCTCAACGAACTGTCGGGCAGCAAAGTGACCGTAGCCGCCTATGGCACCACCACGCTGATCGTGGCTTCGGCGGCACAACTGCTGGCAGGGCAGGCGGCCGACCGCTGGGGTGCGCAACGGCCAACGCTGGTCGCTTACAGCATCATCATTGTGGTCGGTTTTGGCCTCTTTTGGGGGGTGGGACACATTGAGGCACTCTTCGGCTTTGGTGTGCTGGGCATTGCTGCGGCCTGGTCACTTTCCACCCTCATGTATCTCTGGGTGGCGGATGGCTTGCCCAAGGCAGAACACCCCGCAACCTTTGGATTGCTCCACGCGGTCTGGAGTCTCTGTATGATCGGTGGTTCACTATTGGGCGGTTGGCTGGTCCGCTTGACGCCGGGGTTACCCTTCCTGCTGGTCGGGCTGGTTAACGGGGTAGCCTGTGTACTCGTGATTGTCTACTATCGGCGGCAAAGCGCAGAGCACGAGTTACTGGCGAGCGCTTTGCCGAACTAAGATGAAAAGCAGTTGCGTAGTCTTGTAGCCGCGTCGTCCAGACCACGGGACCATACAACCATGCGACCACAGGTGTGTACGCTAGCAGCGCAGCTCATTTGTGACGGTGCTGTCTAGAAAGGCCCGAATGATCGCCTGTAAGGCCAGTCGGTTGACCGCAGTGGGTGAGTTCTGCACCTTTACGACCAGATAGCCAAAGAGCACAGTCACGAGGGAATGGGCGATGGCATCACTACTTAAGCCCGGTCGTGGGGTGGGGGCGATCCCCTCTAAATAACGCTTCACTCCGGCTGCGAAGAGGGTGACCAGCGCGTTGAGCGGGGAAGACGCATGTTTGGGGTAATTGCCGCCGGTTGCGAGATCGGTGGATCGCCGTCGCTGGGTGATGGTCGGTAATGTTGCGCTGAGGACCAACAACTGTTCTTGCTCACATTGGAAAAATTCAAAGCAGCCCAAAGCGAGCGCTAATAAATACGGCTCAGGGGGTAACTGTTGATCCACTTGACCCAGTTGTGCGACGAGGTCACTAATCATTGTCACGAAGACCGCAACGACAATATCCTCTTTGTTATCAAAATATTCATAAAGGTTCGCAGCACTCATGCTGGTTTGGCGGGCAACGGCACGCATGGATAGGTTGTCCAACCCCTGAGTAGCAATCAGCTGATGGGCAGCAGCAGTAATCGACCGCTGCTTGAACAGGATGCGCTGCTGGATTAAGGCACTCATGGCAATTCCTAATCTATTTTGGCGATGCCACCACTTAACACGTTAGCCAGTGGAAACAAGGTTAATGGGCGACAACTGCTGGTGTATAAGGCGATAGTGACCGAGGGATTGCCTGGCCCATCGCGGCTACCCGCACAGGAATGGCGAAGCAAGTATTGTTTGCTCTATCTGACAGCAACTAATTGTACACAAAAAGAGCGTGCATTGGCTCTCAAAATACTCCCAAAAACTTGTGTTATATGTGCAGTCACGTCGTGTGCCCCTTGTGCATCACCAGCGCTAACTAGAGTTTCATTGGAGTTTTTGTGGAGTTTTTGTGGAGCTTGTGCCATGCCAAGTATAGCAGCCAATCGCTGCGCAACGATGGGGTGGATGGCTTACGTTTATCTGGTGTAAATTGAGCGGGGTAAGGACGTATTTGCGGCGAATCAACGGGTCAACTAGCTTATAGATACGACAAATAGAGTTGGCACCAAGCGGGCTGCGCATCAGGGGATGCGCAGTACACGATTGTGCCATGTTAATCTACGTTGTCTATTAGCCCAATGCTTGCCGACGTTTGGCTAAACGCGCCGCCAAATAACGATTCCGATCATGGGCTTGGGCGTCAAATGCGGCTTGCGCTGCTTGGTAAAGAAGTCTAGCGCCAGCGACATCGCCTTGGAGACGGGCCAAGTCGCCGGCCAGCATTTCGGCCTGCCCGCTCAATTCGCTCTGCTGCAGTTCCTGGCCAATCGTGCGCACGGTATCAACCCAGGCGGCGGCCTCGTCCCAAACGCACTGCGCCAGATAGAGGGGCACGAGTTCGATGGCAAACTCAGCCATTTCAAAGCGATTTTGGGTCGTTTGCATCTCAGCAATGGCCGCCAGAAACCGTTGAATCGCCGTGGCCCCATCACCCAACAGCGCGGCGACACGGCCTTGTGCGCCGGCCAGAAAGGCAGCCAATTCGGGGGTACCATCCATTTCCAGCCACAGGGTTTCCGCAGCGCGCAATGCAGCCTGCGCTCCGTTGGGTTGTGCCAATGCGCAGAGAATTTCACACTCATTGATCAGGCTATTCAACCAAGTCGGCCTATACTCCAGACGCGTAGCCAAATGGGTAGCAATGCGGACTTCGCGCAGCGCAGTGGTCAATTCCCCCAATCGATAATAGGAAACGGCAAGGTTAGAATGGCCCGATAGCGACATGCCCAGGTAACCACAGCGCTCGGCTACGGCACACGCTTGCTGAAAATAGTCAATCGACCGATAAAGTTGGCCGCGTAGCCCCCAGACGGTGCCGGTGAGCGATAAGATGCGACTCATGGCACTATCGTTACCGTTCGCAGCGACAATTTTATGGGCGGCTGCCAAATGGGTAAGGGCATCTTCATAGGCACCACGCTCACAATAGAGGCTACCCAACCGCTGATGCGCGGTGCCCAGACTATTACGAACTTCGCTGCTGACCGCGACGTTGGGCTCAGGCAGGGTCAACGCCTTTGTATACCAAGTGATCGCATTTTGGGCATCCCCTTGTCGGTTGGCGAAGAGTCCTCGTGCACAACAGAAGTTGATCCAGAGTTGCGCGTCGCGCATGGTCTGTTGGTGCTGCTCGGCGCGGCTCAGGTTATCAGTTGCGGCGCGATAGTGCCCCTGAGCGATCTGATTTTCAGCAAAACAGATCCAAATTTTCGGCAACTGGTCGGTTGCCCCCACGGCGCGATAAAGCCGTTCGGCGCTGGTCAGCTCAGCAGATGCAGTCTGGAAGAGCCCCTGACGGAAACGCAAGCTGCCCAGGCGAAAGCTGATTTCAGCCTCGGCCAGCGGATCGGCCAGGAAGCGGGCTGCTTGTAAGGCCAACGTCAGCAGTTCGCCCCACCGTTCCCACGCCCCACGCCGTTGCATATACTCATCCCCACGCAATACGCTATCAATGACGGCCTGCCAGTCGCCGATTTGATGGAAATTGAGCGCAATCAGATGAAACAGTTGCTCGCGTTGTAGATCCAGCAACTGCCAGTTATCCGCCTGCTCCAGATATTGGCGTTGGACGAGCATGGTCTGCCGCTTGACTTTCTTGACCACAGTCGCTCGCCACTGTGTAAGCTGATCGGGTGCAGGAAAAGCAGAGATTGCCGCAGCAGCGGGCGTGCTGCTTTCGGCCGGCGAATTTACTACTTGTGAATTTATAGCCACCATTTGAGCACATCTGTCATTAAAAAGGTATAGGTTAAGCGATGCATCGAATAAACTTTTTGTGGCCACCCCGTCACATTGAGCAGAGAGCGCTCACGACATTCTTTGACGGCGAGCAGCAGCGTTGCCCGATCCAGGTCGCTGATGGCTAACAGTTCCTCCCAAGCGGCCCCGTGCAGCGGGAAAGCGATCAGCGTCAACATGAGTTCATGGGCTGCGGGTGAAAGCAGTTGCCAGGTCGCGCGGTAGAGATAGTGATAGAGTTCGTATTCGGCGCGCTCACTGATCTTGCGGGCTTGTTGCAACCGGCGCAACACTTCGTCGAGCGGCAACAGGGTGAGTTGCCCCATCACCAATTTCAAGGCCAGCGGATTCCCGCCCACCACCTCATAAATTGGCCGCAATGTACTTGGGGGCGCGGCGGCAATCTCGCCCAGTCCCCGTTGCTCGGCTTCAAAGGTGAGCAATTCACAGCTCTCCTCCCAGCTTAACTCGTCCATGCGCAGCACCAACGTCGCGGGCGTCTCCACACTGTAACGGCTGGTGATCAATATTTTACTCGGTTGCGCCAGCGTACTTACTGCACCCACCAGTTCGACATAGTCGGTGACCGATTCTAAATTGTCAATTACCAGTAAAGCTGGATATTCAGCCAGATAGGTACGCAATTGGGTCAGGCGCGCTTGATCTGGAGTAGTGCGGGGCGAATAAGCGGGGGCAGCCAGCCCGAGTTGCTCAGCAATTTCCTCCAGCACTTGCGCCTTGCTGACCGCAACGGTGGCGGCTGGTGACATGGACATTGATGCGGCAGCCGCTGGATCGGCCAAAAGCTGGCGTTTGCCCTGCCGGGGGTCATAAGCTTCATGCTGAAAAGTCAGCCAGATCAGATGGCGAAAGTGTTGCTGATCTAGCGCCCAACGGCTGCCCAGTTGCGCCAAGGTTGATTTGCCAATCCCACCGATCCCCACCAGAGTGATGATCCACGGTGCCGCCTGCGCGCCAAGCGCATTTTGCAAACTGCGCTGCTGTTTTTCGAGCCCAAAGATCTTGCTGTAGGTGGCCGCAGGCAAGTTGCGGTAGGGTGAATGGTCGTCCTGGACTGATGATTCCGGCCCTAACGCTGGTTGTGGTGGTTGGAGTACCACTTGCTTGAGGGCATTTTCCGCGCTCAGCAACCGATCAGCCAAAAGCTGAATCGCACGCTTTTGACGATAAAAGAAGCCACTTTGGGATAACGTAAGCCGTTGCGCGGTATCAACCACGGAACAGCCCTGAAAATAGCGCAAACGCAGAATTTCGGCAAGCTCCGCCTCTTGCTCGCCCAGGCGATTAACCGCTTCTTCTAAGACGCGACAAAGGGCCCAATGGAGCGATTGTACGTTGGCACTGTTCTGGCCTTGCTGCAATTTTTGCTGGACAAGGGTCAAGGCGGCCAACTCCCCTACTGCTTCCAGGTTACCGCGGCGATAGTTGCGCAGCGCTTGAATTAGCAACGGTGTGATATCGACTACTTGTTTTTGGTCACGCAAGGTACACCCTTCATCGATGTCGAAAACCATAGTCCAGCGCGAGAATAAATGCTACTGTGGTTACTGTTGTGAAAATAACCACCGCCAAGGTCGCGAAGAGCCGCAAAGAAAAGCCTTTCTTCGCGCTCTTGGCGTGCTTCGCGGTAGAAAATTTTCATCGTTATTGGTGCCGCGCCTAAAAGGCAACCGCCCTTGGGCGCGGCATGGTGCCTGTTTTCAAGATAACTGCAATTTGGTTCCCATTATAGCGCAATTGCGAACGATCTTGAAGCATAAAATTATGGGAATTGATGCAATTATCTGACAGACTTGTGGGTGATTAAATCGAGGAGCGTGGTTTTGTCGAGTTGTGTCGGGGACAAATCAATATAGTCGTCTGTTGGCGGTAGGATAGTGAACAGTAGGACAATGATTGTCCTACTGTTCACTATCCTACTGTTCACTACGCTGGCCTTAAGCTGCGACTACCACCGGGACGCCCAGATAAAGCGCGATGCTGTAGACCAAGATGCCGATGGCAAAGATGGCAAAGGCCAAGCGAACCCCACTTTCCTCTGCCAGCAGTGCGGCCCAAGCGGCAAAGGCTAACCCCAACGCGCTGACCAGTAAGATCAGTTGGAGGGCATCGCCCCGTTCGTTGAACTGCTCGGCCAACCCAAACAACTCGTCGGCTTCGTCGAACATCCCTTGTGGTTCAGCCTGCATCGCGGTGTAATAAGCCTCAGTGAAAGGTTCCTCGGTATTGATCGCCATCGCCGCTTGTAGCTCAGGCGAAAAGCTTTCCTGGTAGTAGCCCGATTTCTCATCATCGTCAGCAGTGTACCAACCATCATATAGGCTATAGTCGTAGACGATCAACTGGTTGACCGAAAGGTATTCGGCGTTGGCATCGGTCAACATTTGCTGCCCTTGCACATTATACTTGGTCTGGTCTGAGTCCGCCATTGAGCTTTGATAGCCGGAAAGGGCCGCAAGGACGCTCAAACCGGCAACCAGCGTGCCGAGGAGAAATTCTGAGGAAAGAAATTTGAAGCGCGCAGTCAGATTTTGCATTTTCGTGATCCACCGGTGGGTTTGTGAATGTTGATATCAAGTGCAGGCACATCTGATTTTTGCCAGAAAAGCAAACTTAATTGCACAAAATATGAGTTTTATTTAATTTAATTGCATTCTTGCCTTAGTATAAAAAGAATGGGCGGAATTGTCAAAGCTACTGAAGCCAGGGAAGCAACTTTTCACAGAAGAAGCGCTGGTCCGCCACGAAAGGGTAGATTGCCCCTTGGATTTGCCTCACCTTATTGCGGACGAATTCAAGCTGTGCTGCTCGACTGGCGATTGCAAAGTAGTCCAGCGTTTGCGGGCCTCATGCGTTGTTTGGGTAGCGGTGATACATGAAGAAGTGTTCGTCGGGCTGCCAGCCCTTTGCCCCATAGAGTGCCTGGGCCGAAAGGTTTTCTTTGGCGACAAGCAGGGTAATGCGCACGGCACCAAGTGACGACGCATAGGCTTCCAGCGCGTCAAGCAACTGGGAGGCCACCCCTTTACGCCGCCCAGACTGGTGGACAAAGAGGTCGTTCAGCACGAAAACTCGCGCCAACGATACCGAGGAAAAGCTGGGATAGAGCTGCGCAAAACCGACCGGGCTTGCGCCTTCATGCGCAATAAAGATGACCGACTCACCATGGTTGAACCGCGCCCGCAGAAAGTCGCGGGCGGCGCCGATATCACTGGTTTGCCCTTGGAATTGGCGGTATTGGTCAAAGAGTTGCGCAAGCTCATCCAGATCAGCGAGGATTGCTTGGCGGACAGAGATTGGGTGCATGGAATGAAATTTATACCCCTATAACCCACATTAGGCTTCCGGTGCGCCACCCAGCAGTTTGGCATGCCCCAGAGACGCCGTCAAAAGCTCATCAATGCGCCGTTGATCATCACCATGCTTTGCAGCCACGACGGCACAGTTGTCATAGTAGAGACCGGACTCACGGTCGGCTGTTGCGTTGGCGATGCAATGGAGTGGCGTCTGTGCGCCGACGCTGAGATCAGCCGTGGTCAGGAAGTTCTTAACCACCCAGATCGCCAACTTTGTGAGGCGCGAGAGATCCTGCGGCTTGTCCCACCCCGCCGTGCGAATCGCGCCAGGGTGGAGGGCGTAGGTGCGCAGCCCCGCCGCGTGATACCGTTGATGCAAGCCGACCGCATGCCAGATATTACAGAGCTTGGTGAAGCCATATTGGTTGAGCGCCGATCCCCGGTTCGACCGCAGCAGATCAGCAATCGATTCAGTCGGGGCCGGCACTATCGCCGACCGGTGCCCCTCGCTGGAGATATTAATTACCTTGCCGCCTACATGCAGCAGGCTGGGCAGCAGCAGTTCTGTCAAGTAGAGATGGCCGGCCACATTCATGTCGAACATCTGCTGAAAGGGGCCGACGAGCCCACCGGCATTGTTAATCAGCACATCGACGGTAGGATTTGTGGACAGGATCGTTTGCGCGCAAGCCGCGACCGTGTGCGCAAGGGTGAGATCAAGCGCAACGACCTCTAGTTGGGCAGATGGCTGGTGCCTGCGGATGGCGTTAGCGGCCGCGGTGGCCGTATCAACACGGCGGCAAGCCATAACGACCGTAGCCCCGTGTGCGGCGCAAGCCTCCGCAGTGGCGAGGCCAATGCCGGTATTGGCACCGGTGATGACGATGCGTTTACCTTCAACCAGCAATGGCTCAATTTGGGCACGTTTTGGTTTTGCCATAATCAAAATCTCGACTACTTCTCGTTCGACAACTAGTACTTGGGCAAATTAATGATGGACTGCTCAAACCGGCGGTTTCAGCGCAGCCCACGCCTGCCATGAGAGCGCCCGCCCTGGGAAAGCGGGCTGGTGAAAGGGCCACGCCTCCCGCAGCCATTGGCGCAGAAATGTCCCTAACGCGTCCTCTAGGCCGTGCGCTTTTTCGCTATCGCGGACCCAGTAATAGACCTGCGCGTCATAATCACCGCGCTGACAGGGATAAATATAGACACAGCCAAGGCAGCGCGTGCTATCAAGCGTTGTCACCGTATAGGTAAAGCCCTGGCGTGCGGCAAATTCAGCTTGATGGCGCTCAAGATCGCGATAGTTATCGGCAAGGGTCATCTCATCCGCTGGCCACTCCCGATCATATTCATGGAAGATCCGCCGCAGGCTCTCCTTGCTGGACATGACGGCTGCATAGTCCTGTTCCACGTCATCCACCGTGAGCGGGCGCAGGAGATAGGTTGCCTGTTTAACCCGCTGGGGAACAACAAAATCGGCAGCAACAAAAGGTCGGTCCATGATCAATGCTCCTGCTGGTGAAGGAGTGGGGTTGAGAAGTAAGCTCGTTTAAACAGTTCCATAGTACTATAAGTACTCGATCTGGCCGATTATATCTTCAGCTTGAAGTACCTGATAGATCAAGACCAAGCCACGGATAATATCACCAATGGATGTATGTTGGGGAGCATAGACAACCCCGGCATGCAATGCGCCCGAAGCGGCAAGACGAAGAAAATCTGTATCTTGGGTGAAGATTACACGCCCCTGCGTAAACGCAAAAGCTAGATGCGCCTCATCAGTTGCAGCCATCATCCCAGCATCTGGTACACTCAACACATCAATTCCACGCTGGCGTAATCCATGGATGACCGCTCTGGCAACATGTTCATCTGTATAATAACGAATTTGACTCACGCAGTAAGCGCTTTCAATTTCGTCTGCAAGATTGATGGAATTTGTTGCCGGAGGGCCGTTACAAAGGCTTCATCATCTTTGATACTGCGATCAATCACTTCGCGATGATCAAAATAATAGGCCAGCGCGGCGTAGACTTCGGCTAGCGTCAGGTTATACTCTGCACAGATCTCATCTGCTGTTCTACCCATCCGCTCATACCAAATTACAATGTTTTGAACAGTGATACGGTGTCCAGCAATGTGTGGCTTGCCACCTGCAATCCCAGGTGTAATTTCAATATGTCGCTCTAGAATGCCAACACTCATGTTACACTCATTTCCGTCTTTGATAGACTCACCGATAAACCCATTCTCGCGCCTGTCACAATTATAGCATTGTTGAAAACGAATTCGTAAACGGCTTGAGAGGTTGGAAAGGCGGCGAGTCGAATGTCAATCCTTACCCCACCGCCTCTACCTCCACCGCACGCCCAGCTTCTGCCCACACCATCACCCCAAAGGTCGCTAAGCCCAACAAAGCAAAGCCGCCTACTAGCGGTAAGACCGTCCCGTTGTAACTCTGCCCAATCGCGGAACCAAGGAAGGTCGAAATAAAGGTCGAGAGTGACCCCACCACCGCCGCGCCGACGCCGGCAATGTGACCCAGCGGTTCCATGGCCAGGGCGTTGAGGTTACCAAAAAGGATGCCGACGGCAAAGAAGCCAATCAACAGGTAACCCATCAGCAGCACCAGGGGTGGTTGACCATTCATGATAAAGGCATAACCAAAGAAGAGCAGCGAGAGCACAATCAGGGCGATCATTGCCCAGCGGCTTAACAGGCGCATGCCAAAACGCACCACCAGTTGAGCGTTGACATAGGAGGCGCTGCCCAAGGCTAAGGCCAGCGCGGCGAAGTAGAGTGGGAAGCGCGCCCCCAGCGCATACTGTTCTTGGAAGATCTGCTGGGAGGAGTTGAGATAACCGACAAAGGCCCCGGAGATCAGGCCAGCCATGATGGTATAGCCAAAGGCAATCCGGTTGGCAAAGACCTCGCGGAAGGCCCCCAGGATGCGTGTCATCTGGAAGGGGATGCGCCGCTCCACGGCCAATGTCTCCGGCTGGCGCAGGGCAAACCAGGCCCAAACGAGCAACGCCAACACGAGATAGAGGCCAAAGATGGCGCGCCAGTGGGCAACAATCAAAATGCCCTGACCCAACAGTGGCGCAATGACCGGCACGAGGATGAAGACGGTCATCACAAAAGACATGACGCGCGCCATCTGCCGCCCGGCATATTGGTCACGGACGAGGGCCATGGCGACACTACGTGGTCCTGCTGCGCCGACGCCTTGGAGAAAGCGCCCAATCAAGAGGACGCGAAAGTCGGTTGCCAGCAAACAGAGCAGCGCACCGCAGAGATAGATGCCGATGCCCAGGTAGATGGGCCGTTTGCGCCCAATGCTGTCCGACAGGGGGCCATAGACGATCTGGCCGACGGAGAGGCCCAGAAAGATCAGTGAGATCACCAGTTGGCTATCGTTGGCGCGGGTGGCACCGAGGTCACTGGCAATGGTGGAGAGGGCGGGCAACATGGCGTCAATCGAGAGCGCAACAAGCGCAGTCATCAGAGCCATGAGGGCAACAAACTCGCCAAAGGGCAAGGGTTGTTGAATGGTAGTGGACGGTTTCGTGTTGATCATAAGATCAATTATAGCTTGCTGGTGAGGGTTGGTGAAAAATAGAATGCGGATTAAGCTGATTTGGCGGATGCGCGCGGATTGAAAATCAGCTTAATCCGCATTCAGACCGTATCCCGCCAGAGCCATGCCAGCGATTCCGGCAAGATCATGCCACCATGTTCACCGTTATGGGCACCCGTGCCGCCGACAAACTGGTAGTCATAGCCACGGAATTTGAGCGCGGCTTCCATCTGTAGGTTGCCCAGCCACCAGTTGCCAAAACGATTATCCAGGTCGTTGCTGCCATCCTGCAAGAAAACACGAATATCCCGTTTGGCTGATTTGCGGATCAGCGAGGGGTAGACGTGGCCACCGCGAATGTCGGCAAAGCTGCCGACATGGCTGAGCACTTTATGGAAAAGGTCGGGGCGCTGCCAGGCCGCGGTGAAAGCACAGATCCCACCGGAAGAGATGCCACCGATGGCGCGCCATTTGGGATCATCGACCAACTGGTAACTTTTCGCAGCTTCAGGGATCAGTTCGTCGCTGAGGAAGGCCACATACTCGTCGCTCAGCATATCATACTCATAGCTGCGATTGTCACTTTGGGAGGTGTACGGGGGCGGGGCCGCGCCGCGATGACCCGGATCGATAAAGAGACCAATCAGCAGCGGAATGCGCCCCTGGTGAATCAGATTGTCAAAAACAATGGGCGTCCGAAATGGTCCAGCCTCATCGACATATATGCCCCCATCTTGAAAGACCATCAATCCAGTCGGCGTTTGGCCATCGTATTGGGCGGGGACGTAGAGCCAATAGTGGCGCTTAGTCCCCGCATAGAGCTGACTCTGCCAGCTATACTGGGTGATCGTGCCACGGGGAACATCAGCGTGGCGGATTGAATCATTGGTGTATTCCATTGGTTTTTCTCTTGTGCCATATGGGCAGCAAATCGGTGATGCAATTTTGCCGTAGGGACATGATGCATCATGTCCCTACGGCAAAATTGCATCACCCAAACAAAGATCTCAAGGTGTCGGCGCGTCGGCAACTAGTAACCCTTCGGCCTTGAGGGTTGACCATAGTTCCACCGGGATCGGCTGTTGCAGGAGCGCGGCATTGCGTTGGACATGTTCAGGGGCCAGCGCACCGGGAATGATCGCGGCGACGACTGGATTGGCGAGCAAGAATTGCAGAGCGGCCGCGGGCAAAGGGGTCTGAAAGCGTTTGCAGATGTTTTCAATCCGCTCGGTCTTGTCGAGCATCTCCTCCGAGGCCGGCGCGTAGAAGTAGCGTGCGCCGGGCACCGCGCCCGTCGCCAGAATGCCCGAAGCAAAGACCGCACCGATGATGACGCTCACCTTGCGTTCGGCACAGAGGGCGAATTCGTCGGCCAACATCGCTTGGGTCAATAGGTTATAACCATAGGCGACCAGGAAGAAGTCGAGATCGACGAGATCGAGAAACCTTGGAATCATCCCCAGTTCGTTGATCCCGGCCCCCACCCCTTTGATCACCCCTTGACGACGCAGCGACTCTAGCGCGCGCCAACCGCTGGTAAAGAGTTGGTTGAGATAGGCGGCCACGCGCGCTTCCTGCTTATGGAAATAGTAGTCGAGGTCGTGGATCACCAGCAGATCAACCGAGGGCAGACCAAGCCGCTGCAAGCTATCCTCAAAGGAGCGCATGATGCCGTCGTAGCTAAAGTCAACCGTAAAATCAAAGGGCAGCGGCGCGGTCCACCCGCCCCGTTCAAAGGTCGCCAGGTTGGGCGTAGGATAGAAAACGCGGCCAACCTTGGTCGAGATCACAAATTGGCGGCGTTCCTGTTGGCGCAGAAAATGGCCGACTCGATGTTCGCTCTTGCCGTGGCCATAGAAGGGTGCCGTGTCAAAATAGCGCACACCGGCGTCCCAAGCAGCCTGCAGGGTACGTTGCGCCTGTTCTTCGCTGAGCGCTTCAAAGAGATCGCCCAGGGGCGCGGTGCCCAGGCCAAATTGGGTGACGTGAGCGCCGGTCTGGCCGACCTGGCGCGTTGGGATGGTGGTCATAAAGTTGGTTCCTTTGGTGATTTAGGCTGAACAGCATGGGATAAGGAGAAGTATAGACGAAAGGGGGACGGTTGAGCAACCGAGGAATAAAGGGGACTTGGTTCAATGGGATCTTAGGGGGTTGACATCCCGCCCCGCCGTAAACGCGCCCAGCGGGCACCCGAGCTACCCCAACAACGCTGGGTACCCCACTCCCTTAGCCGGGTTTACCCGGCGTTGTTGGGTAGCCCTGCGGCTTTAGCCCAGGGCGGGCTGTCAACCCCCTGCATTCCGGTTGAGCCGGTCACTTTCAATGAAATGGCCAAACTTATCTGGTTTGCCGCTAATCCAGGTGGTTTTGTGATATACTGTAGGTGAGAGTTACGCGGTTTTTGATTGCAACCGCCGATCATTCTGGAATCGGCACGATGAAATTTCCATATGCCATCCGCGACTTTTACGCACTGATCACTGAAGGTTATCTCTATCTTGACCGTACTGACCGCATCCCTGTGATGGAAGCACTGGGCAAGGAAGTACTTTTCCTACGCCCACGCCGCTTTGGCAAAAGTCTCTGGCTTTCCACGCTGATGAACTATTACGATGTGGCCAAAGCCGCCGATTTTGAGCGCCTCTTTGGTCAACTCGCGATTGGACAACAGCCAACGCCACTTCATAATCAATATCTGGTGATGCGTTGGGATTTTGCCGAAGTGCGTTCCCACGGCGCGATTGCGCAAATCGAGTTGGCCCTGCATCAACATCTCAACCAGTGGATCGATAGCTTTATCAAGGATTACCGGCGTCTGGTGCCGACGCTGGCAAGCGACGTCTTGATTGAACAGACCAATGGGCTAACCTCTTTTCATTCGCTAGTGGCCGCCGTCCGCCGTAGCCCGTATAAGCTCTATCTTTTTATTGATGAGTACGACAACTTTGCCAACGAAGTGATGATGGCAGCGAGCGGTGACAATCACAGTGAACAGCAGCGTTATCTCGATCTCATTGCCGGCGAAGGCATGTTCAAGACACTCTTCAAGAATCTCAAAAGCGCTGGTTCCGGTGAAGGCTTAGACCGGCTCTTTATGACTGGCGTCTCGCCGATTATGATGAATGACATTACCAGCGGTGCGAACACAACCAAAGAGATTACCTGGCATCCCGACCTGCATGATCTCTGTGGCTTTAGCCAGGCCGAAGTGCGCCATTTGGTGGAGCAAGTAAGCGCAAGTTGCAACCTGCCCGCCGCCAAAACAGCCGAGGCGCTGGAACAGCTGCGCCTCTTTTACAATGGCTCGCGCTTTGTCACGCGTGAACTGGGGCCGACGATCACCGCCAAAGTGTACAACCCGACCCTCACCTTCTATTTTCTTGAAGAGTTGCAGCGCTTCTGTCTTTACCCCGAAAATATGCTCGATCAGAATCTGGCCCCTGATTACAACAAACTTGTCTACATTTCCAGTCACCCAGCGGGGGCAGCATTGTTACGCGATGCGCTAAACGATGCCACCACCGTCAGTGTGACCAGTCTCAACGATCGCTTTGGCATGGCCGAACTGTTGCAGCCCGATAAACAGCGCGATCGACTGGCTGTCCTACTCTGTTATTTGGGCGCGCTGACTGTTGGTGGCAAAACCGCGGCCGCCGAGCTTGTCTTAGAGATCCCCAACCTGGTCATGCGTAAACTCTATGCCGAGCGGATCCTTGAATTAATTTTCCCCGCAGCCGCAGAACGCGACGCCGGTCAGGAGCCCACTGCGCAGCAGTGTGAACGTTAGCACGATGGTAAGCAATGAAGTAGAACATATTTGCTAAATTGCTCACACTGTGCTACAATTATACCGGTAGATGTTGTTTCAATAACCAAGATTCACCACCTACAACTAGACTGCGCACCTTCAAAACTAAATATTGGGCGTTGCGTCGGGAAATCGTCCGACGCGTAAAATGTTTAGCGACCGAAGGTTGAAGATAAAGCCTTCAAATACCGTAGGAGCTACGGGAATCAACGCGGCGGGATATATGAGTAGCGTAGTAAAGCGCTCAGCCCCCGAAAAGTTCAAGACTTGCTCTTGAAGCCCAACGCCTTTAGGCTTGGGTAGCTCACCAGCACTTTAATGAGCTGACCCTCAAGACGCTCTTTTTGGCATTATTGCAACACAACAACCTCTATATCATGGATTCCGAACCAACGCTCCAACGCACCTATGGCGATCTGATCATGTTAATTCGACCAGAAATGCGTCATTACAGTGTCTATGATCTGCTCTTTGAGTTCAAATACGTGCCGTTGGAGCGCGTTCGACACGCCAAGAAAAGATTAACGGGGCAGCAGTTGCGTGAATTACCGCGTCAAGAGCTGCTCGCTCTTGACGCGGTCACAACCGAAGTGGATCAGGCGAAAGCGCAACTTGGGCTATATCAGCAGATTCTAAGGCAAAAGTATGGTACGAGCCTCAAATTGCGCACCTATGCCGTCGTCAGTGTCGGCTTTGAGCGATTGATTTGGTCGGAAGTGTAAAATCATCCATTACTTTTCCGGCCGCGCCAACGGTTCCCAACCCAATAACCGCTTGGCTTTGCCCATGTTCATAATCTTATTTTCATAATCGCCGCTGATCTGGAACGCCTGGAAACCATTGCGGTATGCCAGCGCAGCCAGGAGGGCACGGGCAACATCTTCGGCCTCGGTAGGAATCGAAGCAATCCCTTTGACCGTCATCTTCAGCCACTCTTCTCGGGAGCGGGGATGGCAGAGACGCAGGGCGTTGACGCTCATGCCGTGCAGTTTCCACGCGTTGTGACAGACCTCTTCACCCAGCCGTTTGGTAAAACCATAGACATCGCGCGCATCGTGGGGCATCGACTCGTCAAAGAAGTAGCGCGTCTCCAGATTTCCATCATAGACCGACATGCTACTGCAATAGACCGCGTGGGCGATCCCGGCTTCGCGGGCCGCACGTAAGGCAAAATAGACCCCCTTGATGTTGACATCAAAGGAGGAGTTCGCCACCGTGATTTCATCCCCCTTCATGGTATTCATCGCCATGTAAAGCAGCAGATCCATCCCTTCGGCAGCCTGGCGCAGATTGGCAAAATCAGTCACATCGCCGGCCCAATGCTCAATGGTAGCATCTGCCGGTGGCCGTAGATCGTAAACGCGCAGGGTATGCGCAGCTTTGAGATAAGGGCTGACCAGCGTGCCTACATGGCCAGAACCGCCGACAAGCAGAAGACGCATAGTGAATTCCTTGTGATTGGTGATTAGGTGATTAGGTGATTCGTGATTGGGTGATTCGTGATTGGGTGATTTCGACAAACGCAATTACCAATCACCCAATCACCCAATTACTTACAACGAACTACTCCAGAACGGGGCTGTCGTGGCGCGGGTGTAGAGATCATTCCAGCCGGGGGAGCCGTCGTCGGCGCGGACGACCATGCGGGCGCCGCGATCTTGGACGGGGATGTTGCCGGCGAAGGCGTCGGTCCAACATTGCGGCATGTTGGCATAGTGGCGGACGCGGTTACCCGGCCAGGTGATCGAGAGCAGCAATTTTGGCCGGGGGATTTCGTAGGGCGGCTCCATTTTGTACTTGACTAAGGCTGCTTCGTCTACTTCGATGCCCAGGCCAGGGGCGTCGGGCACATGGGCATAGCCTTCGGTGACCTGGATCGGGTTGACGATCAGGTCGTCGGCATAGTTGTTGAGACAGTTAACCGCCGGCCACTGCGCCATGGGCAGCACCGCGCCCAATTGGATCGAAAGCGCGGTGGTAATCCCCGCGCCGACGATTTGCAGGAAGAAGGGTTTATCAAACTGGGCGGCCAAGGTGCCTTCGCGCAACACGCGAGCCACACCACCGCCAATGACAAAACCGTCGCAGACCTCATCGCGCACAGCCACCGGGAAGGGCGGATCGCCAAAGTGGAGGGCAATGGCTTTTTGCGTCTTGCGGCGGAGCAGGCGCTGCCCCTCGGTGTCCCGTTGGAAGATCGGCGACTCGTAAAGCGCGACCCGTTCCTCTTTGTCCAACTCGTTGAGGACCGGTGCGGCATTGCTAGCGTTGATCAACATCTGGTTCCAATCCATGTCGATCTTAAAATGGGGCGGGGTGACCGCGCTCATCTGGGCGACCTGCTCATAGACATCCCACCACGGGCGCGCCTTGGTTTTGAGCGCGGTGTAGCCTTTGGCGAGGGCGTCTTTGGCCTCTTCCGCCAGTGCTTCGGGGGGGAAGTCGATGTTCCACCAGGCAATCGGCACGGCTTCGCGCACCTTGGGCTGATTGAAGAGGTGGTAGGCCGGCACATTGAGCGCCTTGCCCACCACATCGTAGATTGCCATTTGCAGCCCTGCGCCCAGGGAATCATCACCCAAGAATTCGGCGGCGTTTTTGCCCTTGACGCGCGCAATCGCCTCATCCGAGACGCGCCCCCAGGTGTAGTGGGGCAGCGTTTCACCATAGCCGATGATACCAGCATCGGTCGTCACGCGGATGATCTCGCAGATACACCATTGCCAGACCTCACGTGCGTTCCACTCTTCACAGCGCGGCGTCATCGGTGCGCGTACGGTGATGCGTTCAATATCAGTCACAACTAGATTCATAATTCCCTTCCTTGTGTGGTGTGTAGAATCTTTGGTATGATTGTAGCCGATCCTGCCCGTTCTGTGAAAGCAGCGATTTTTTGACCAGAATAGAACGCGGATTTTACGGATTAGGCGGATTTACGCTGATAAAATCCGCCTAATCCGTAAAATCCGCGTTCCCTATGATTCATTGTCTAGAAAGTATGTCGATGATTTCCAAAGTTGAGACCGCGGCCGCGTTGCCATGGAGCCCAGGGCGCTCGCTCTGGCTGGCCGGCTTTAGTCATTTTTCGCTCGAACTGTGCCACAGTTTTATGCCGGTGCTCTATCCTCTGCTCGTGCTGAGCATGGGGTTGAGTTATACACAAGTGGGCATCTTGACCCTGGCGGTCAGCTTGACCGCTTCGCTGCTTCAGCCCTTTTTTAGCACGCTGAGTGACCGTTTCGGCGCCGGTCGCGTCGCCACCTTGAGCGTGCTCTGGCTGGGGCTGCTGATGAGTGTGGTCAGCCTTGCACCGAATTACATTGCGCTGATTGTGCTGCTGACCCTGGCGAGCCTCGGTTCGTCGGCCTATCACCCGGCGGGGGCGGAATTGGCGGCGAGTGCCGGCCAAGCGCGCCGCGGGCTGAGTTTGGCGATCTTTTCGGTGGGCGGGAATTTGGGCGCGGCGATCAGCCCGTTGTTGATTGCCCTGGCGGTGACCGTCCTAGGGCTGTATGCATCCTTTGCGATCCTGCCCTTTGTGCTGGTCAGTGTTGGTTTGCTCTATACCCAGTTGGGGACAACAGGCCGCAGCGGGGCGAAAGCGCGGGTTGCGCATGGGACCGTCGGCAAGGGCTTTCTGCTGGGCTTGATCCTTATCGTCGTCAGCGCGATGACCCGGGCCTGGTTCCAGGTGGCGTTGACCACTTATCTGCCGGCCTGGGTGGAGAGTAATGGCGGCACGCTGGCGCAGGGGAGCCAGATGCTCTCGCTGCTGCTCTTTGCCTTGGGGCTGGGCAGCCTGCTGGGTGGACCGCTGGCGGATCGTTTTAGTGCAGGGGCGGTCGTCTTTGCCAGCACCCTGTTGGTCGCACCGATCTACTGGCTCTTTCTGGCGACCACTGGCCCGGCACAGTTGACCGCGCTGCTACTGATCGGCATTACGCTGGGCACCACCTACCCCACCGCGATTATGATGGCACAAGATGCGTGGCCCCAGCGCACCGCCTTTGCCGCCGCACTGGTAATGGGCTGGGGCTGGGTGCCGGGTGGGCTGGGCGCTTCGTTTATCGGCTACATCGCCGACCAGCGGACCCTGGACGCAGCGTTGCATCTGTTGGTCACCCCGCCGCTGGTGGGCGCGCTCTGTATTCTCGGCTATCTGCTGGCGCGGCGGTCTAAAGCAGCCTGATCACCTTTTAACCAACCCACCCCTCCCTTAGCAGCGGAGGGTTAGGGAAGGGTTAGTCGTTACGTAACCCCTCACACAAAACGAGGTACCTAAAGATGGCGAACATTTATGCCGAGCGGCTGGCCGCGTTGCCGCAGGTGGATGAACTTTTCACCCGCATCGGTTGGCAGATCGACCAGTTGATGGCAATTGACACGCGCGGCAAAGGGATTGTGCCTGCACTCTATGACGCCGCGGTGGAAGTGGTGCAGGGACCGCTGGCCATGCGCGCCGCGCAACGGCTGCGGGCGGCGGTCAACCCTGGCGATGTGGTGGGCATTATCACCGGCTTTCCTTCCCGCTCCTTTTTGGGGCGGGGCATCACCGAGACCGATGGCCCGGTGGGGGCGATCTATCTGGCGCGCGTGCTGGAAGAAGTGCTCAACGCGGTGCCGGTGATCATCATTGACCGCGAGTTGCAGAAATATTGTGCTAAGCCGGCGGCGAATGCGGGCTTGCTCGTCACCACGATTGAGCAAGCGTTGATCGCCAAACGGGGTCGCGTTAACGCGGCGACGGTCGCCTTTCTCGACTGCCCGGTCGATGATCGCCAAGCGCGGCAGGTTGCCAAGGATTTTATGCAAAGTTACCAACCCAAGGCCTTCGTTGCGATTGAGATGCCAGGTAAGGCCAGCGATGGTTTCGCCCACACCGCCGGGGGCCGCGCGATTGTGGATGAACATCTGGCTAAGGCCGATCACTTTTTTGACCTGGCGCGCGACAACGGTGTCCTACGCATTGGCCTAGGTGATGGGGGCAATGAGATGGGGATGGGCAATCTGCGCGCAACCCTGGCGCGCATTGCCACGGTGGGGGCGACAATTGCTGCCGTCAGTGAGGCCGATGTGCCGGTAGTGGGCGCAAGCTCCAACTGGGCCGCCTATGCGATTGGGGTCTGTATTGAAGCGCTGGGCGGTAGCACACAGGTCAACCGCAGCATCGATCTGGCGGGCATCATCCGCCGCTGTGCCGAGGAAGGGGCAATTGATGGCTACAGCACGCGGCCCGAAGCCAAGGTTGACGGCACCCCGATCTCGATGAACCTGGGGCTGATCGAGCTGATGACCTGGGTGGTGGATGTGACCCTGGGGGAAGCGGATAAAGGGTGGTTGAACGGGTGACAGGGTGACAGGGTGACAGGGTGAAGGGGTGAAGGGGTGAAGGGGTGACAGGGTGACAGGATCATCTGGTCATCCCTTCACCCTGTGATACTGTTGCACTATCTTCAATCCCTTCGCCAAGTCAGGGAATGGTGTTGAAAGCTGGTTCAGAGTGAATGGCACCGAGCGGGGGCATGGCGTCAAGCAGCTGAGTAATTAAAAGCGGGTCAACGAAATCGGGAA
>JALHQH010000058.1:38600-74673 GCA_022842065.1 Caldilineaceae bacterium | reverse complement strand
TGGTGAGGGGATTCCCCTTGAGCGCGGCGGCCTCCTTCTTTATGGTGTCCTACCGCAATGCGCCCGGCGAGCTGCGCAACAAGACCGATGGCTCGCTGGTTAAAACGCTGGCAGGGAACGTGGACGGGGTCTCCCCCGTGAGCGAGGCGTTCCCCTTCTTTGCGGTGTACTACGACGATGCGCCCGGCGAGCTGCGCAACATGGCCGATGGCTCGCTGGTTGCATCCGTGGCGGGGAACGTGGACGGGGTCTACCGCGTGAGCGAGGCGGCCTCCTTCTTTATGGTGCGCTACGACGATGCGCCCGGCGAGCTGCGCAACAAGACCGATGGCTCGCTGGTTGAAACACTGGCAGGGCACGTGGACAGTTTCTACCCCGTGAGCAAGGCGTTCCCCTTCTTTGTGGTGACTACGGCGATGCGCCCTACGAGCTGCGCAACAAGACCGATGGCTTGCTGGTTGAAACACTGGCGGCGGACGTGCAGGATGTGGATCCCGTGAGCGAGGCGTTCCCCTTCTTTGTGGTGAGCTACTACGATGCGCCCGGCGAGCTGCGCAACAAGACCGATGGCTCGCTGGTTGAAACACTGGCGGCGGACGTGCTCTGGGTCTACCCTGTGAGCGAGGCAGCCTCCATCTTTGTAGTGCGCTACTACAGTGCGCCCGGCGAGCTGCGCAACAAGACCGATGGCTCGCTGGTTAAAACACTGGCAGGGAACGTGAACGGGGTCTCCCCCGTGAGCGAGGCGTTCCCCTTCTTTGCGGTGTACTACGACGCTGCGCCCGGCGAGCTACGCAACAAGACCGATGGCTCGCTGGTTGCATCCGTGGCAGGGAACGTGGACGGGGTCTACCCCGTGAGCGAGGCGTTCCCTTTCTTTGTAGTGTCCTACGACGCTGCGCCCGGCGAGCTGCGCAACAAGACCGATGGCTCGCTGGTTGAAACACTGGCAGGGAACGTGGACAGGGTCGACCCCGTGAGCGAGGCGGCCTCCTTCTTTATGGTGTACTACGACGATGCGCCCGGCGAGCTGCGCAACAAGACCGATGGCTCGCTATATGAACGCTCGGTTGCACAGATAACGTATGACCCAACGGCGTCAGCCGCGCACTTCTGGATACGGCGTAACAATCAACGGACTGAGCTCTGGCAGCTCGATCCCCCGCAGCAGTTGGTCGATCTAAATATCGGCATTGAGTGGAATGATGAACAGATTGTTGCGAATGGGCTGCACTTTGATCATGAGCAGCAGACATTGGCAATTCGCTACGAAGACCGGCGCGCCGATCTGCTCGACTTGGCCTGGTTGGCCGAGTTGGCGGATGCAACAGGCCCCATCACCGATACAATCGATTTTTCATGTCTACCCTTCGCCACGCGTCCGTTTGATATGACCATTCTCAACCGACCCGAGTATCTAGGCGACCAGCCACCACGCGCTTGCCAGGATGCGCCTGGCCTGCTAGCGCAGGGCCGCGGCCTTGCCCGCATGGGGCGCGTCGATGAAGCGATTGTCAAGTTTCAGGCCGCGCTGGCTTTGGATCCCTCGTTACCGGTTAAACCGGAAAACGATGCCAAAGTGTTGGCGGCTGCCACCTATCGTACGCAAGGCCGCCAGCTTGTCTTTGACGGCAATATAGACGCAGCACTTGCGCACTTTGAGCAAGCGACAAAGCTCGACCCTGCGCGCACCGGCCTGCCAGGTCATGAAGTGCTGGTAGTGCTAAAGGAAGCGATTAGATGGTTTAACGACAAAAATGACGACAAAAATGACGCTGCACAACGCATTGGTCAGGCCTTAGCACTGGCGCAACCGCAGCTACTCAATTCTGCCGCAGATTGGCATACCCTTTGCCGCTGGGGGAGCCTCTATGGGTTTGCCGAACAAGTCGTTAATGGGGCATGCCAATGGGCAATTGCCGCGGCAACAGCTGACCAGCTTGCCGCGCTGCGCGACAGCCGTGGTCTGGCCCGCGCCCTCACCGGTGATGTTGCGGGGGCAGTAGCTGATTTCAAATTTTATGTTCAACAAGTGGGTGGCAATGCCAGCCATGAACGTTGGATCGAGCGGTTAGCGGCGAGCGAAGATCCAGAGACTATTTTTAATTACGAGACGTTGGAAGTATTGAAGAACGAATAAATAGTAAAGCTTCCCCGCAGTGCGTGCGACCAACATTAAGATAACGAGCCAAACCCAATGATCACCAACACCCACACCGAAATCCTCCGCAGACCAGCCAATCGTCCGCTTATTGTCATCCACGCCCTTGATCCACGCGTGCAGAGCGGCGGCCATGTTGCGGCCTTAACCCTTGCGCTCCCCGACTTGGTGGAAAGCGCCCTGCAATTGCTCATCCTGCAGGCGGCCGGCAGTTGGGTGGCAATCCAGTGGACGGAGCCGACCACCGTGGTTGGTGTGCAATTTTGGGGCGACCACAACGATGGCTTTGCGCGCCTCCTCGTCGACGGCACCGAATGCTGGCGGGGGAATACCTGCGGTGCTAGCGTCACCTTCGAGCAATATATCGAGATCGCGGCGTTGCCCAACAGCAGCCACACCGTCCAGGTCGAAACCATTGGCAGCCCCGGCAGCGGTGGCGGCAGCGATGTGACCGTTGCCGCCTTTGGGTGGGGACCGGTCACATCGCCCTTGCCCCATCAGCTCCACTTACCGATTGTATCGAATGGGTAACGCGATTTCCTGACCCTTCCCCCGCTAATTTCCCCCGGCATTTTGTTGCGGCCACAGCGCATTGTTGAAACAACGCGCAATCAACGGTCGACATAGTAAAATATAACAGCAATTATCCTAGCGGATCAGCCAGGTGATAGAAACGCAGTAGCCCGCGGTTAGTCACCATATACTAGAATATCCCATCATGTTGCGTTGCTGATCAGCGCACCAATCAGGCCATTGCCCACCGGGAGGAACCATGAGCTTCCAACACACGACCTACAACAGCCGTTTTCTCAGCCAGATCCAGACCAATGGTACACCGGTGCAGCCAGACCCCCAGTTTGGCGTGAGCGTACAGCCAATCGAAGTCGCGCCCGGTGCGCCCTATTGGCGCGTGATCGGGGTACACCACCTAACCCCAGAGGAAAATGGTAGCCGCCATAACGCCTTTGTCGAGGTGTTGGACGAGCAGGGCAACCGCGTGCGTGATCCCAACCTGAAAATCGGCTGGACCTGGGAAGGGCGCAGTGAACCGGACTTGACGACGCCACTCGACAAGCCAGACCATGAACCAGTCGGTGATATTCCGATCCAAAAGGGGATGCGGCTGACGCTTTGGCTGGTCGGCGATGGCCGCCCCAGCGAACGGGTGGCCAATCTCCATTTCGAGCATCCCGACGAGCGCACCGCCGCCGGCGAGATCTGGAATTCCTTTGGCCACCACTCCTTCTATGTGGTCTTCCAGCGCGCGGTGAAAGAGCAAAGTGAGGGTGGCAGTGATGGTCCGCTGATCGATCAACGCCCGCTGCCGCCCCCCTTGGCGATTCCCAACATCTTTACCAACCAGCAGTTGATCAACGCCTTCTTTTATGCCGCGCAAACGCTGAGTGTGGTCGGCGACGCGCTGATGCAGAAAGCGGGGTTGGATGTGCAGCAACTCGCCGCAGACGAAGCGACACGCCAACGCCTTTACACCGGTGCTGGGTTAAGTGAGTTACCCAACTTAACTGCGGGCGAACGGCTGGTGCTTGCCAACAACCTGCTGCGTGAATTGCGTAATGCGCGCCGCTGGCGGGGACAGGTCAATGCCAGCGCAGGCGTAAATCTGCGTGACAAACCAACGACCGTGGATTCGACCGTCTTGACCACCCTCAGCATGGGGACGCCGCTTGATGTATTGCACGAAATGACTGATTGGCTCTTTGTCGCCGCCGATGCCGAAACAGCCGGTTTTGCCAGCGCCCAATTTGTGACCCGCGCCAGCGAACCAACGCTCATGGGCAGCGGCTTTTTGCGCACCGATCCAGCCGCACAGCACGCACCGCTGGCACCAGCCACGGCAGAACAGCTCGTGCTGGGTGCCGCAGCTGGACCCGGCGCACGCAACCTGGCCGCGATCTGGAATCGTTACGGCGGTCTGCTCACCCTCCTCGCCGACCGGCTGCAGATCGATGTAAATGTCGCCCTGGCGGTCTTGGCCGTCGAATCGGGGGGTGCAGCCTTTGGCGCGGATGGGCGGCTGCTCATCCGCTTTGAAAATCATCTCTTCTATCGCGCTTGGGGGCAACACCATCGGGAGCACTTCTTCCAGCACTTCGCCTTTAACCAGGCGACCGCTGAATCGTGGCTTAATCACCAGTGGCGCGCCACGCCGCAAGCCCCCTTTCAGCCACTGCACCGCAATGATGCAGGCGCCCAAGCGTTGGAATGGCAGGTCTTTACCTTTGCGGCCGGCTTGGATGAGCAGGCCGCGCAAATGTCGATCAGCATGGGCGCGCCGCAAATCCTCGGCAGTAACTATGCGCGCATTGGCTATGCAACGGTCCAAGCAATGTTCGACGCCTTTAGCAGCGATGAGCGCAACCAATTGCTTGGCTTCTTTGATTATATTCGCACCGACCAGGCGCTGCTCACCGCATTGCGCAACCAGGACTATGTCGCCTTTGCGAGCGGCTACAATGGGGCTGGGCAAGCCCAGGCATATGGGGCCAAGATTCGCGATGGTGCGCAAGCGGCCAAACTACTCCAGGAGGCACCGGCCCTGGTAACTTTTGATCCGATGGCACCGGATGTCGCGCCGTTGCCCGACACACTGGATGCCAATCTCGCCTTCCTACCCATGCCCGAATTGCCGGATCGCCTGGTCAGTGTGCTGGACGAGCAGCCAGCAAAACTGCCCAAACCAGATTCAGAGGGCATAGATCCCAACAAGCTCGCGCAGCATTCGGCTGAAATTCATCAGAAAGTGTTAGAGGCATGGGCTGCGCATATGGAGCAGGGACTAGAGAACAACGTGCTCATGTTTCACCAGTTACTCAAGGCCTTTATACGCCCTTATTATTTGACCATCGTCATGTATGCCCTGCTTTTTCTTGTCGGCATTGGCCTCTTTCTCACCGCGGCGTGGTTGGGTACGCACGAGGATAAGGATCTCTCAACTTTGCTCTTTGGCGGGTTAGGGGTGATTACCTTTCTCACCTTCTTTATCAGCCGTCCGCTGGCCGCGCTGGAAGAGAATCTACTCCTGATCACACGGCTGGGGGTGATCTACAACACCTACTGGACCCGGCTGCTCTACATGCAGGAGAGCAAAACGCTCCAAGCCGATCTGAAAGACGCCACCAACGATGCGATTACGGAAATCAATAAGCTGACCGATAAGAGTGCCGAACTGTCGAAAAATCGGCCGGGGTTGGGTGTGCGGTAGATCGGCGGGAAAGCTTCAATATTTTTCTATCAGGCCCCTGCCGCGCTCCAAGGGCCCTGGCACCAATAACGATGAAAATCATACTGCGAAGCACGCAAAGAGCGCAAAGAACGCAAAGGGGTACAAAGCTTTTCCTTCGCAGAACTTTGCGTTCTTTGCGGCCTTGGCGATGGTTATTTTCAGAACAAAAAGCACAGAAAAAGCACCCAAAAATCATTTAGAAAGCGCGAAAAGAGCGCAGATTTGCACATGTGTGTCAATTCTAGGGCAATGGCAAAGGAGGGACTAATGAGTAATGCAAACCAACTCCAGCGCTTCAATGGCATTAACGCGGTCACCGGCGACTATGGCCTGATCATAAGCGCCCAAATGCTAGTCGAACAGATTATCGGCACGGCGGAAAAGGATAAACTGCGCAGCCGCCAAACCGAGTTTGCGGCCGCAGCACAGGAAACAAAACAAGAGACCTTCCGTGGTGTGCGCGAAGGGGTGGATGGCACCAATTTGGCCGAGGCCGGTTGGGGCATCATCTTTGCCTACGAGGATCCACGCATTGACGCGATTAAAGAGGCACTGCAACCGCTGCTGACCATGCGCGCCCAACAGGCCGGCTCCTATTTTCGCAGCTTTATAGGGGTCGATGCCTATCGTCCCGACGAAACGAAGCGCCAGTTTCTCGATCGGTTCGGCATTAGAGCCGGGGCAGTCGATCCGAAGAAGGGGGTCCCTTACTATCTGCTGTTGATCGGCAGTCCAGCCCTGATCCCCTTTGAATTTCAGTACCAGCTTGATGTGCAATTCGCCGTGGGCCGGCTCGACTTTGCCACGGTCGAGGAATATGCCAACTACGCCAAAGCGGTCGTTGCCGCCGAAACCGGGCAACAGCAGTTAGCGCGCACCGCCACCTTCTTTAGCGTTACCAATGTCGATGACAGCGCCACGGCGACCACCGATCAGTTCCTGGTCAAACCATTGGTGGATGCATTAAAACCAGGCAACGCGGATTGGACGATAACAACCCATAGTGGACCTGCGGCCAATCGCACGCAACTCGAAAGCTTGTTGGGCGGTGCGCAAAAACCGGCCGTGCTTTTCACCGCCAGTCATGGCATCGAATTTCCCGCCGGCAATGCGCGCCAGGAAAGCCATCAGGGCGCGCTGCTCTGTGACGAATGGCCAGGGCCCAAACATTGGCGGGGGGAACTGCCCGAAGCGTTCTACTTTGCCGGGGATCACCTGACGCGTAGCGCCAATCCTAGTGGCATGATTGCCTTTCATTTTGCCTGTTATGGCGGCGGCACGCCCCAATACAATGACTTTGAACAACCCCCAACATCGACCAGCGAAAACACGGCGCGCAAGGCCATTGCCCAGCGCCCCTTTGTTGCCCGGCTGCCACAAAAACTTTTGGGCCATCCCAATGGCGGTGCGCTCGCCGTGATCAGCCATGTTGACCGCGCCTGGAGTTATGCCGATCAGCAGCGGTCTACTGCACAAACCGCCGTCTTTGAGGATACACTGTTGCGGCTCTTTCAGGGGCAACCCTTGGGTTGGGCCCTTGAGTTTTTCAACAATCGTTATGCCGAGTTGGCCGCCACTTTGAGCGAGGAACTTAATCGCCTGCGCTGGCGCAACTCACCCCTTGCCTACTTTGAACTGGCGACGATGTGGGCAGAAAACCACGATGCGCGCAACTACATTGTGCTGGGCGATCCAGCCGTGCGCGTGGCCGTCGCGCAGGAGGGGAGAGCCGGGAGCAAACAGCGTCCGGCCGCAATTCCCGTCACCGTCGATGGTCGGCCACAAATGATCTCGGTTACCGATTGGCAACAGACACCGGCGTCTGTTAAACAGCTACTGACCACCGCCCTGCGCCAGGTCGATCAGCTCAATAGCCAACTGGATCAAGCGGCCAAAGCCACCCCGGTTGTGCCGCCACCGGTTTACCGGGATGGGGGGAGATCGAGCCCTGGCCAGTTACGTTCCGCCACGACGCGTGGCGGGACAACGCGCGGTGGGGTGATGCGCGGCGGGCAGCCCCCACAGGATGATAGCAAGACAGAACGCTGAGTATAAAACTGAGGACTTACGTACGGCCCGGCGGCTGAGCTTCGTCCTGAGCCGGTCGAAGGGCTTGTCGAAGCCAGAGGGCCGTACGTAAGTCCTCAGTTTGTGATGGTCAGCACACTAGTAATACAGATAGAAAGGATAGACGAGCATGACCGAAGAACTGCTTTACTTCAACGGCGTCAACGGTGATACCGGTAACTATGACCTGGATCCGATGACCGCGGCGCGGCTTTTCGATGTGCTGCGCGGCGTGGCAGAAGCGGATAATATCAAAGAGCTGGCATACCGGGTCCAGTGGGAGACGGAAGAGCATCTTGGCGTTGTTGATGGTGTCGACCCAACCAAAATTGAGGAAGCGGGTTGGGGCGTGATCTTTCCGGCTGACCCCGAAGGCAAGTTTGTGCCCGCCATCAAAAATGCGCTGAAACCGCTGCTCGATCTGCGCCAAAGCCAGGCCGGTGAATTTTTCCGCGTCTACGAGGGAGTCGCTGCCCTACGACCGGGCGAATCGAAGACCGATTTTCTGGTGCGCCACGGCGTGCCACCGGCTGACCCAGCTAACCCAGAAAAGATGCCTTACTATCTGTTGCTGGTCGGTGACCCAACACAGATCCCCTACCGCTTTCAGTCGCAACTCGATGTCCAATATGCGGTGGGACGCATCTATTTTGAGACCTTACAAGAGTATGCGAACTATGCCGCCAGTGTGGTTGCTGCGGAGCAGGACACGGCCCACCGGCCAAAGCAGGCCGCTTTCTTTGGCGTGATGAATCCTGACGATCCCGCAACCGCGTTGAGCACGACGGGGCTAATGGAGCCATTGCTGGCCCAAATGACGGCTGATCGGCAAGACTGGCAGATCGGCGCGCATCTGCGGGCCGGTGCGACCAAGGCACAATTGGGTAACCTTTTAGGCGGCAGTGAGACGCCAACGCTGCTCTTCACCGCCGGCCACGGGATGTCCTTCACGCCAAGCAGTGGCCGGCAACTGACACACCAAGGTGCTTTGCTCTGCCAAAATTGGCCTGGGCCCAAAGCCTGGAACGGACGCGGCGAAATTCCGCAAGATCATTACTTTGCTGGTGATGATTTGCCCAGTGATGCCAATCTACTAGGCATGATCGCCTTCTTTTTTGCCTGTTATGGCGGTGGCACACCCCAAACCGATGAGTTCCCCAAACCAGGCACGAGCATGTTAAACCAGGTCGCGCCTAAGCCCTTTATGGCGCGTTTACCAATGCAGATGCTAGGGCACGAAAAAGGGGGCGCATTGGCCGTCGTTGCCCATGTCGAACGGGCTTGGGGAGCATCCTTTGTCTGGGCCAATGTGCAGCAGACCGATGTCTTTAAAAGTACTCTCAACCATCTCATGGATGGCAAGCCGGTCGGCTCGGCACTTGAACATTTCAACAGTCGTTATGCCACTTGGGCCACCGAACTGAGCACAACGCTGCGCGATGTCCAATTTGGCCTGCAAGTGGAGCCGACCAACATCTCCAGCCTATGGACGGCGCACAACGACGCCCGCGGCTATGCCATCATTGGTGACCCGGCGGTGCGGCTGAAATTGGCCGAGGATCATAGCAGTGCCCAAGCGCGACCAACGATTAGCGTGCAACCGCTGGCGAACACGACCCAACTCGCCGCCGCGCCGACTGGATCGACAACTGGGCCGGCGACCGCAACAGCGACGATGGGGGCCGCCCCCATTAAACCAGCGCTTGAACAGAATTTTAGTGTAAAGATCAAGGAGGATGAACCAATGGCTGACCACAATCCAATCACCGTGTCAACCTATCGGGCCGCGGAGGCAGCAGCAACCGACCGCACGCTCTTTGCGCAAACCACAATGCAACCCGGCAGTGCGCTCGATACGACTGTCTTTGGGGCAGAGGGGGCCGCCGATCCGGCCTTATTGAATCTACACAGTAACATGGTCGGCCACGCCCTCAGTTTGGCGACAACGCCACAGCGCGGCACGGGGGTGGCAAGCGCCGGTAGCCCGGCTGGATCTAGTGATGATACGGCGTTTGGACTGGAAACCGCACAAGAGGCAGAGACTTCGATCCCGATTGCGCCAGTTGAGCCACCAATGGTAACCGACGAAGCCAACATTCCCTTTCTGCCCGAAGTGACCGATTTTCTCTGGGTGGACCAAGCACGTGAGGCCTTCAAAGTCAATGGTGCGGGGCTAACCGTGGCGGTGCTGGACACGGGGTTGAATACCGGTCACATCGATTTTGCGGGACGGGTTCTGGCCCAAGTGAATTTTACGCCCGACAACAATCGTGACAAAAACAATGCCAACGATGGCAACGGCCACGGCACGAATGTGGGCGGGATCATCGCCGCCGGCGGGAATCACACGGGGATTGCACCGGGGGCCAATGTCATTCCCCTCAAAGTGCTGGCCAATGACGGCGGCGGTGACTTTACCTGGATCGAACAGGCGTTGCAATGGGTGATCGACAACCGCGCGGCGCACAACATCACCGCGGTCTGCATGTCGCTGGGTGATGCGGGCAATTACACCAGTGACAACTTCTCCGTTTGGCAATCGTTGCGCAATAACGTCCGCCGGCAGATCCAAAGTTTGAAGGCCGCGCGCGTGGCCGTAGTCATCGCTGCGGGCAATGATTTCTTCCGCCACAACAGTCGCCAGGGGATGTCCTTCCCCGCGATCATTCGCGAGTGTATTAGTGTCGGGGCCGTCTATGACAGCGATGGCGGCGGTTTCAACTATGGCAGTGGGGCCAAGGCGCTTTCCAGCAAACGGGGGCAGATTACGCCCTTCTCCCAACGTTTACACAGCAGCGCCAACGTTGACACTGCCACCGATATCTTTGCGCCGGGTGCACCGGTCACCGCGTCGGGGATTGGCAGCACCACCGCCTCGTCCACCCAACATGGCACCAGCCAGGCCACGCCCGTTGTGACAGGGCTGATCTTGCTCCTGCAAGAGTTCTACCTGCGCTGGCAGCACGAATTGCCGACGATTGAGCAGCTGACCACTTGGCTACAAAGTGGGGGTGTCTCGATCTATGATGGCGACAACGAAAACGATAATGTGCAACATACCAATCTCACCTATACGCGGGCGGATGCCCTCTCGGCCTTGGATGCCGCCCGACGGTCGATCCAGGCCAAAGAGTTGCAGGCGTCGATGGGGAGATAAAGGTGTAGCGAGGAAACGATGAGGATTACTAGCCCGCACTCCCTGCCGCGACCACGGCATCCAAAATCTTGCGATAGCCTGTACAGCGGCAGAGATTGCCGGTTAGTGCCTCTTGCGCTTCCTCCCGTGTGGGTTGGGGGCGTTCTTCCAGCAACTTGGCCGCGCTCATCAGAAAACCAGGGGTACAATAGCCACATTGGACGCCACCACTCTGGACAATCGCAGCTTGCACGGGATGAAGTTGGTCGCCCACGGCCAGCCCCTCGATCGTGGTCACCGTGCTGCCCGCGGCCCGTTCCGCCGGTACCAAGCAAGCCATCACCGCCATGCCATCAAGGAAAACGGTGCAAGCGCCGCACTCCCCTTCGGCACAGCCTTCCTTCACACCAACCAGACCGGCAGCGCGCAAACTGTCCAGTAATGTCATGCCGCCGGCGAGATCGACGGCTTGGCCGTTGACAACTGAGTGGAGATCTCCTGGACGCGCAGCCGGGGCTGATTGCGCAACCGGCCATTTACCTTCGGTCTCACCCCAGAGGAGGATCGGCGCTTCACTCCAGCCGGCGCGGGCCTGACCGTCACGAATCTGACGGAGGATACGCGTGACGAGCACGGTGGCCATGTCGCGACGATAGGCGGCAGTGCTGCGGATATCGTCAATCGGGGTGGCAACGGTTTGGGCCAGCCGACTAGCCTCGGCGATCACGTCGTCAGTCAAGCTTTGGCCGGTCAAATAGATTTCGGCTTCACGGGCACGGACAATGGTGGGGGCGACTGCGCCCAGGCTGATGCGCGCCTCGCGCACAGGGCTGGTCGTCGGGTCGCCAGCACAGGCGATCACCGCGGCGACGGTGATGACGCTGATCGCCTGTGCGCGACGTAAGCCCAGCTTGATAAAGGTACTCTGGTGGGCAGCGGTTAACGCCGGGAAAGAGATGCGCGTCAGGATCTCGTCGGGGGCCAGATCGACACGGCGGAAGCCGGTGTGAAATTCACGCAAGGGCAGGGTACGTTCACCGCGCGCCGCGCTGTGCAAAGTGACCGTGGCGTCAAGCGCCATCAAGGGAACAATCGTATCATTGGCGGGGCTGGCGGTGATCAGGTTACCGGCCAGCGTGGCACGGTTACGCACCTGGGGCGCACCCACTTCCCAACAGGCGCGCCCCAGGGCAAAGCCCTTTTCCACAATCAGATCGCTGGCGACACACTGGTTATGGGTGACGAGCGGTCCCAAATGAATCAAACCATCCGCCGCCCAGATTTCAGCCAAGCCGGGCACGCGCGTCAGATCGATCAGACCAGGCACGTCACCGGTCGGGGTCTTGCGCACTTCACGGTCCAACTCAATTAACAGATCAGTGCCACCGGCCAGGATGCGGGCCTGTTCGCCATATTGGGACTTTAAAGCCAGGGCTTCGTTGAGGGTAGTAGGGGCCAGGTAAAATGGGTAGAGCAAGGGTTGATCCTTTAGATTTCAAAGGTACAGGCCGAAAAAATAAGTGATTAGCGATGATACACATATAAACACCGTTGCAGTATACTATCATTTGTGCCGTGAAGCTGAAAATATCGGCCAATAGCTGGGTATATTTCATCTAACATTAGTACATTGAAATTGGCGAACCTATATGATATACTTTGGACTTAGAACGCTGTAACAATCGGCCGAAATCCTGTTATAAGTTGATAATGTATGAAAAACCGGACCAAAATGATGCAACAAAGTAGAGAACTCAGCAACGAAATGGTTGGCGGTGAGCTTTATGCTTACTATCCACTGGGCGAGTATGTAGTTAGCGCCATTGGCGTTTGTGGTGGACGGCCAACGTTCAAATACACGCGGATCGAGGTTGCCGGCATTTTAGAGCTGCTCGCTGCCGGTGACACGGTAGGAGAAATTGTGATTGGCTATCGCGGCCGCCTTACACAGGCCGCCATTGAAGAAGCGCAGCGCCTCCAATCATTAGGGCTTGATCTTACACCACAAAAACTCGAATATGCCCGATGATTGTCCTGGATGAACAACTGCTGCGTTTTGATCTGGAACAGCACATTCATGACTGGTATCCAGGGACAGTCTGTTTTATCACTGCGCTACGGCCAGAGAGCGTAATAAAAGACGACGGCATTCCCGCTTTGTTGCGCACGCAACGGCAACCCACGTTTATAACCATTAATGAACGCGACTTTTGGCGCAAAGTCAATCCAGATTTGCGTTATTGTATCATTTGTTTTGCGTTACCGTTGCCGCGTGCGCATGAAATTCCGGAGCGATTGCGTAACGTTCTGCGCCGCACTGAGTTTAGCACAAAAGCAAAAAGAATGGGGCTAATACTTCATATCACGCCTAGTAATATAATCCGCTATTATTCCACTGCATCTACCCACCCGATACTACTTACTCCATAATTAAGCGGTAGTAAACTCTGACTTTCTCCTAATGCGCCATCATTCTGTGGGATAGCTGTATACGCAAGCAAAGCGCCAACTTAGCTGTACGCTATTAGTCATAGAATAATGACTGCTAAATAGGACTTCTTACATGTTTCGTAATCTATTTGTCAATTAACAAACATTATTCAATCTTTGTTGACAGCCGGGATATTTTGTATTACACTTCACACAGAAGTGAAAAAAAAAATGATTTTTAACCAATGAAAGGAATATTTTTATGCAACAGCGCATGAAGTACCTGGTAGTTAGCATCGCAGCCCTCGCGATTTTACTGCTGCTTGCCAATAGCCTAACCGTTTGGAAGGTTACTTCGCAAGCAGAACAACTTGACCCCAGTGAAGGTGATCACAAATACGATGGGGTGACGATCTTAAAGCCAACCGACGCCGCCGATTATTTGCCAAACCGGATTACACCTGTTCCCCCGCCAAAGGAGGCGATTCCAGTTACGCCTGGGCAACCTGTAGTACGCGATTTCCGTGGCTCACCGGAAAATCTAGCCAAAATCACACCTGAACCAACAAAGAGACCAGAGGATGCTTGGTTACATGCTGCCATACTTGAAGTTATCCCCTTTGATAGTAAACAACAAGGGCTTTGGAGTGAGTTGGTGGTTGTTGCACAAGTCATAGATGTGCAGGCTCGATGGAGTACTAGTGATGGGCAACGTCCTGCTAATCCCCACACATATGAAGATCCACACTACATTTACACAGAAACAACCGCAAAAATCGAACAAGTGCTGATTGGAGATGCGAGCAGAGGCGATCAATTAACCCTGATCCAGAATGGTGGGCGGATTGGTGAAGATGAACTAGTTGTAAACGATGGCTATGAACCGTTTCGAACTGGACAAACGGTAATACTTTTTCTGAATTTTGGCCTAAACCCAGAGATTCAGAAAGTCCATTACCGTGTCGATGAACGCTATATTGTTGATCCTTCAACGCAAATTGCCGCAAATCCCTTCTTCCAAAAACCACTAGCAACGATTATTGCCGAAATGGAAGAGGTGAAAGAGATGAAGGAAGCCATCAGAGAAGGGCGTTTTACGCCGCCACCGCCGCCGCAAAAATAGCTTCCTTTACAGTTGGTAACTCATCTAGAATCATTCATTTTCATCAAACTTACAAGGAGCACACAGTGATCCTCAGGTTTAAGCAGCACAAATCGCTATGGACAAAATTCATTCTGATCTTCTGTGTAATCTGTTTGTTCAGCATTCCACAAAATGTGCAGGCATATCGCTCATTGCCCAATCAGCCTGCATATGCCAAACTCCCCGGGTCAGTATCGAGTGTACAGTACTACTATGCGCAAATTAACTCGCAGTTAGGGATTACGAATAGTGGTGAATTTATTCAACATGCAATTTATCAGTGGGATTTTGCCTCTTGGTATACGATTTTCGATACACCTAACGGTACTAACCCAATTCCAACAAGTGTAAATCACCATGCGATTAGAGCAGCACAATTTGGTTTGACCTCGATCAATACAATGTGTGGTAATGTAACAAGTTGGTCCCCTAGTGTTTATGCGGCTACTTGTCCTGGGGATGTACTTATCATTCTTAATGCAACTAATCGGCTCATATGGAATACGCAAGGCTTACATGCTGTATTGCCTTGGAGTGTAGCATGTTCATGCTATCCAATACAAACTGATTTACAGGACATAATGGTTCATGAGCTTGGACATATCTGGGGATTAGATCATACTGTGGCCGCTACTCCTTCGGTGAGTGTTATGCCACAAGGAGTTTATGATCCAAATATTTACGAAGATGACAAACGCGGTGCAACTTCGTATTACGGACCTAATACTAGTTTTGAGAACAGTGTGACACTTTCGTGGTTCCCTGGTCACAACTACGCAGAAGCACTAGGTCATGACACTTGGGCTGCGTATACAAATAATGTAGCAAGCACTGCGCTCCAAATTGCACCCGCGCAACTGGGTGTTGTGCCATATAGTGGTAGCCAAATGCGTAAGATTTATGGCACTGCAATTAATAGCGGTGCCTATGCGTACTTTAAGCTTTTTTCCACAAGTGATGATGAGGTCAGCAGCAATTTTAGATATTTAAAAATCGCCACTGGGATGCAACTGCAATGGTATCAGTACAACCACGCGCAGAATCGGATGTCGATCGATATTTTGTTTACAGACGGTACAGTTTTGCGCAACAGTGGCTTAACCGATCAACATGGTGTTTCTGTGCATCCGGCCAGTCGAAATTATGGTACAGGGGTCTGGCACTTCTTCAAAGTCAACTTATCACCACTTAACACATCACCACTTAATGGTAAGATAGTCAAGGATATTATGATTGCCTATGATAATGGTGTCAGCGGACCTACTGGCATTTTTCGCGGCTATTTCGACAATCTAACGATTTCGTATTAGAATATGGTTATTCTGTGTGAAGGTAAGCAGTTCAGGTTGCTGATATGGCGCGGCTTCCCTTCACGCAGTTTGGCAGCCAACGTGCGACACGCCTGCGGTTGATTCGTTACCTACCAACAGAAAGGCGGATATCATGCCAACTCAGTTCAAACGGTTGATTATCAGCCTTGTAACCCTGCTCGTTGCCTTGAGCTTCATCATCAATAACCTGGCCAATCAACCCACGCTTGCAGCACTCTCACCACTGCCTTCCCCATCGACCAAGAGCGTGGCACCGGACAAACGCACCAGCGCGCCAGAACCACTATCAGCCAGTGCCACGCCTTTATCACCCGCCCAAGCCATTAGCCCACTAACACCCAGGCAACTCTTTGTCCGCAACCAAGATCTGTTGAGCGAAAATGCGACGACAAGCACGCCGACCCCAACCGTTCCCCCCGAAGCCCCTTTTTTCGCCTATGGGATCGCCGATCTGCTCCCTTCTGCGAGTAAACAGATGGGGGTTTCGAGTGAGCTAGTGGTGGTGGCAAAAGTGGTCGCTGTGCAATCGTGGTGGGATACCGCAGATGGCAAGCGCCCTGCCAATCCACATGATGGGGAAAACCGCCATCACATTTATACGGAAACCACCGTAAAGGTTGACGATGGGTTAATCGGTAATGCCAAGGCAGGGGATCAACTAACCTTGATCCAAACGGGGGGACAAGTGGGCGCAGATCAGCTGGTCTTTGATGATGGCTATCCACCATTGGTAATTGGGCAGCAGGTTGTGTTTTTTCTAGACCGGGGCAAATATAATAAATTCGGCAAAGTCTACTATATCACGGGGGAGCGCTATTGGATCGACCCAGCCACGCAAATGGCCACCAACCCTTTCTTCCAAAAACCACTGGCGACGATTATTGCCGAGATGAGAGAGGTAAAAGAGATCAAAGCAGCCATCAGCGAGGGACGTTTTACCCCGCCGGCAACCCCTTGGCAATGAGCAAGCGTTTGCTGGCTAACGTGCCACCTGCCATGTCAACTGCTGCAGGGGCGCTGCTGCCAACGCCCCGTGATAAGCCCCCACATCGGCAAAGGTGCGCTGATTGATCACTTTCCCATGCACCGTCACCGTAAAGTGGTCCACGCCAAAGGGCCAGGGATCAAAGGTGACTTGCTCTCCCTCATGGCGCATGACAATGTTGATCCGCTCACGGCCGTGGAAGGGGCAATTTTTCATCGTCCGTTCAGCGCCCCAGGGCATACTCACCTGGAGCGCAGCAAAATCGCCGAATTGCAACAGGTGGGTGTTGGCGTCAATGGTCTGCTCGCTCAACGCTTCGGCCATCGACGGCTCGTGGTGATAGAGGGTGCGCACGGTGATCAACAGTTGCTGTTGCTCGGCAATAAAGGCGATCACCGCCTTGCGGATCGCTGGATCGGTAATCTCAATTAGCGACCCTTCATAGAGCAGCGCGGCGTGGCGACCGACCAGGAGCGCGGCATACGGATGTTGCGCAAAGATCCGCTTGATGCCCCGTTGCCAGAGGCTGACCTTGGCCACCCAATCATCATCGTGCAGAAAATCCATCGGATAACCGTCGGCGCGCAGCCGGGGGGCGAGTTCCCATTCGTACCAGCCGTTATCATGTTGCCCAATCGCCAGCATGGTGGCGGCGTAGGGGGTCGGTTTGTCAAAATGATGGTTGCCCCAGTGGCGGCAGAACTGTTCGGCCATGTAGGCGTGGGTCGTCTGGTTCAGACAGAGCAGTTGCCCAGTGGGCAGTTCACGAACGATCACGAGAACCTCGATTAACTAATGATTACGATAGCGCCAGCCGATAAAACCCGCCATGCCACCCAAGAGCAGGCTGAGGAAGGCAGCAAAGTTGCTCAACCCCAGGGCACGCCGGGCGATCACAATGTGGCTAGTCACCAGGGTGATGCCGCCAACCACCACCGCTGGTGTAATCGGTGCCTCGGCCCCTGGTGTGTTAAAGGCGGCTTCTTGCATTTTGTCGATCTGGCCTTCGACTTGCGCCCCACTCCATTGGAGGTAGAGCGGCAGGAGAATGGCCAGATAGAGGGTACTGCTGAGAAAACGAAGCATAGAGTTAGTCGCTTTATGGGTAACATTAGGGGGCAGGACGGCAGGCATTGATGGGATCAATAAAATAGTTCGGCAAAAGCACCCCTCCCCAGCCCTCCCCTGGTAAGGGAGGGAGCCGTTGCCGGGGTAACCGTTCCGCCCCTTACCAGGGGGAGGTTAGGAGGGGGGTCAGGGCTTTACCCAATTACTTTATTAACGCTCATCAACCACTACCGGCTTGGCGCAGCCGCACGCGCGCCCCTTGCCCTGTATCTTCAAGTTCATAACCCGCCTGCTGAATTTCATCACGCAGACGGTCAGCGTCCTGCCAGCGCTTTTCTTTGCGGGCGGTCTGACGGGCGTCAACCAAAGCCAGGATCGCGTCGGGGACAACAGTGATGGCCGGTTGCCACTCAGCCAATCCCAGCCCCAAGACACGGTCAAAATGGAGCAAGGTCCCTTTTTTCACGCCAGGGGGCAGATCACTGCGCACCAGCTCCCAGACGACGGCCAATGCACGCGGCATGTTGAGATCGTCGTTGACCTGGTCGGTAAATTGGGCGACAAAGCCGTCATCCATACCGCTCGCTTCACCCCAGCCATGCATGGCCGTCCGCAGGCGCCCCAGTGCCGTGGCCGCGCCATCCATGCTTTCCCAAGTGAAGTTAAGCTTGGCACGGTAGTGGCCGCTCAGGCAGAAAAAGCGGTAGACGACTGGATCATAGCCGCGGTCGATCAGCGTTTGCAGGCGTAAAAAGTCACCCGCTGATTTCGCCATCTTGGCATCGTCGATCTGCAAAAAGTAACCATGCAGCCAGAAGTTGGCCAGATGGGTACCGTGGCAGGCTTGCGTCTGCGCGATCTCATTCGTATGGTGGACAGGGATGTGATCCTCACCGCCACAGTGGATATCAAAAAATGGGCCAAGAAATTTGGCCGACATCGCCGAACATTCAATGTGCCAGCCAGGAAAACCGACGCCCCACGGGCTATCCCACTCCATCTGGCGCGTCTGACCAGCGGGGCTAAATTTCCAGAGCGCAAAGTCGGTGAGATTACGCTTCTCGCCCACCTCAACGCGTGCACCGGCTTGCAACCCTTCGACCTTGAGCCGGGCCAGATAGCCATAGTCGTTCAGCTTAGCGGTGTCAAAATAGACGCCATCACTCGTGCGGTAGGCGAAACCGTTGGCCTCAATGCACTGGATCGTCTCGATCTGCTCGGGAATATAGTCGGTGGCACGGCACCAGATCGTCGGTTCGAGAATGTTGAGCCGTGCCAGATCGGCTTGGAAGGCAGTGGTATAGAAGGCTGCGATCTCCCAGGCCGTCATGCCCGTGCGCCGCGCCCCCTTCTCCATCTTGTCTTCACCTTCATCACCATCCGAAACCAGGTGACCGACATCGGTGATGTTCATCACATGTTTGACATGATGGTCGTTAAATTCCAGCACCCGGCGCAGAATATCCTCAAAGAGATAGGTGCGCAGGTTGCCGATGTGGGCGTAGTCGTAGACCGTCGGGCCGCAAGTATAGAGACCGACTTCGCCATCAGTCAGCGGAACAAAATCGCGCAGGGTACGGCTATAGGTGTCGTAGAGGCGTAGATTCATGGTGCAGTTGTGAGTATGGAATGAGTGAATGTGATACGTAAAACGTGATGCGTGAAACGTGATTCGTATATCGTTAAGGACTTACGAATTACGTTTCACACATCACGTTTTAATATCCGTCCGCAAAGGTGTCGATCATCAATTTAACATCGCCCAGCGGATAGAGAATCGGGCAGGTGGCACCGTTGTCCACATATTCGCGCACTTTGGCCTTGACTTCGGCAGGGGTGCCGCTGGCAGTGATGCGCTGGACCAGATCGTCGGGAACCAGGTGCATGGCACTGCGGACCTGCTCGACCGTGGCTGGCCAGCCAAGGATCGACTGGATCTGCCCTACGACTTCGGGTTTGACGCCGCTGGCTTTGGCAATATGGGGCTGTTGGGCCAGATATTGGGTCAACAGTTCGCGCGCCCCGTCGAGCGCGGTTTGGCGATCATCATGGACCGAGCAGACGATCAACTGTGGGCGGTCGATCTCATCCAGGCTGCGGCCCGCTTTTTTGGCGCCCTTAGCCAACTGTTCCATTGCCTGGTGATTATAATCGGGCGGCACACAGTAGTTGAGCACCACGCCGTCGGCAATTTCGCCGGTCATCTCCATCATCTGCGGACCGGTAGCACCGATCATCACCGGCACGTTGCGCGGTTCACGCCGGCCATGGACGACATCCAGTTCAATCCCCTGCACCTGGTGGAATTCACCATTGTAGGTGACATTTTCCATCGCTAAGAGGCGACGCATCACCTCAATCGTCTCGCGCATCGCAGCGAGTGGTTTACGCCGATCAATGCCCACATTCTTCGCCAGCGGATCCCACCAAGCGCCAATGCCGCAGATAATGCGGTCCGGGGCGAGATCATCCAAGGTCAGAAAGGTAGCCGCCAACAAACCGATATTGCGCGTCCAATTGTTGATAACACCGGAGCCGATTTTGATGCGCTCGGTCACGGCGGCAAAGGCCGCCATTGGTACAATCGCATCGCGTACTAGCCGGCTCTCGGCCTGCCAGACCGCTTCAAAGCCTTTGGCTTCGGCATAACGCGCATATTCCATGCCATCGCGAATGGGATGTTTATCCTGCAAATAGAGGGCAACGCGGTGGTAGGATGGATTCTGGCTCTCAGTCATGGCGGGATCCTCCGGTTAGAGTGGTGGGTTGGGAAAAAAGGGCAAAGATACGAGACACAAGAGGGGGAGAGACGAGACACGAGACACGAGAGGGTGACCGCCTTGATAGAAAGTTAGACTACTTCGTATCGCACGGGTGCCCCCTGGACGCGTACCTCGTGTCTCCTTGTCTCGTGTCTCCTACTACGTCAGCGCGCACGCTTGACGGGCATCGACTTGCGCCACTGGCTGACTTGACCGTTTGTGGCATCAAGGACAACCGATTCACCATCGACCAGTTCATCGAGGTGGCCTTTGGCACCGAGCAGGGCGGGAAGGCCCAGTTCCATGGCGAAAAGTGCACCGGCACTATCCATCCCTTGTTCGCAGGTGATCAGACCACCGGCGCGCTGCAGCAGCGGTAAACAAGTTCGATCAATCCGTTCGGCAAAGAGAATATCCTGTGGTCCAACCGTGTAGTGATCTCCATTAACCGGGATCGTCACCCGGACAATGCGGCCGATCACCTCACGATGGCCCATGCCGACGCCGTGCGCTAACACGCGCTCAATCGTGCGGACCATCATCAGGTTGGTAGCGCTACGGATACTCCCGACCATACCGGCGGTGAGAATGACCGTATCGCCTTCATTGACGTGACCGGCATTCTGTGCCACCCGCACCGCATCAACCAACACCTCGTCGGTGGTATTAAAGCGGCGGGTGAGCAGTGAATAGATACCCCAGTGCAAACAAAGTTGCCGTTGGACCATTGGGCTGGGGGTGACCGCAATTACGGGGACTTGTGGGCGAAAAGCCCCAATCAGTTTTGCCGTGTTACCGCTAACGGAGGGGGCAATAATAGCCTTGGCTTGGACATCGTGTGCAGTCTGCATGGCCGCATGGCAGATCGCGCCCGAGGCAGAAAAGATCGCCGGCTGTTCATAGATGATGCGATTGGGGCTTTCCCCCCGAACGCGCTCAGCCTCTTCGGCGATCTTGACCATGGTGCGCACAGCTTGCACCGGATAAGTGCCACTGGCAGTCTCCCCGGAAAGCATAATGGCATCTGACCCATCCAGCACGGCGTTGGCGACATCGCTGGCTTCGGCGCGCGTGGGGCGTGGATTGCGGATCATCGAATCCAACATCTGCGTGGCAGTGATCACCGGTTTGGCGGCAATGTGGCACTTGGTGATGATCATCTTCTGCACCATCGGGACCGCTTCGGGGCTGGTTTCAATGCCCAGATCACCGCGGGCAACCATAATAGCGTCGGAGGCTTCGATAATCTCGTCGATATTGCGGACGGCTTCTGGCTTCTCAATTTTGGAGATAATTGGCGTGGCCCGGCCAAAACTCGAATCGCGCTGAATAATCTCTTTCAGTTCCTGGATGTCACTGGCCCGCCGCACAAAACTCAACGCAATCCAATCGGCCTGCCGATCCAGCGCGAATTTGGTATCTTCGCGATCCTTCTCAGTCAGGGCCGGGATATCGAGAGAAGCTAGGGGCAGATTCATGCCCTTGTTATCGGTTAAGAGGCCACCAATAACGACACGGGTACGAATCTCGGTCTCACTGGCATCAATGACGCTTAACTCCAGCAATCCATCATCCAAGAGGATTGTTTCACCGGGCTGCACATTTTGCGGCAACTCTTTATATTGAATCGGCACACGGCCCGGGCCACCGACAATTTCTTCGGTGGTGAGGATCAGTTCATCGCCCTCTTTGAGGGGGACACCACCTGCTTGCATCTTACCAACCCGCAATTTGGGGCCTTGTAGATCAGCGAGAATGGCGACTGGTTTCCCCAGTTCCTCCGAGAGCATGCGCACACGGTCAATGGTTTCGCTGTGATACTCATGTGTACCATGGCTCATGTTGAGCCGAGCAACATTCATACCCGCCTGAATGAGCTGCTTCAGCACCGAAATTTCGCGGCTGGACGGTCCAATTGTGCAGATGATTTTGACGCGTAGCACGGTTCCTCCCACAGGTCACTATGACGGGCAAATGATGACAGGTAAATGGTCAAATAAAGTTTCAGCAGATAGTAGACTTACAAAAGTCATACAGTACAACCAGCATATCAGCGTAATCGTACCACAAATCCAGATAGAATGTGAAGTTTGATTTTGCTGCAATCCAAACAAAAGGCCGAGCTTCCTGTGAAGTTCGGCCTTTTGAGATTGATAGAGCTTACGCGCAAGGGCATGATGCATCATGCCCCGACACGGTAGATTACTGAAACTCCAGCATGCGTTGACGTGCTTCGCCCACCGACAATTCGCCAGCATCGTGACGTTCGCGCAGCCGGCGGAACTTTTCATCACTCATCCCCAGGGGCTTGCTGCCGTCCCAAAGCTGATGAATGCCCTGGCGTACCCCCTGTACCGTGCGCCGCCAGAGTTGCTCGCTATGCGTCTCGGCAAAGGTCGTCACCGCGGTATGGGGGTCAAGCGGGGCCAACCCATAGTGCTCGGCCAGCCGTTCCCGGTGTAACACAACCCACAAGTAGAGATCGGCTTCGGTACGACCAGGAAATTGGGCCAACAGATCAAAGTTGCGGATGGCATCAACGACCGGCAGATAGACATTTTCATACCAACTGACGACCGCTTCTTCCCATGTCAGGCAATGGTGCTCGTGTTGCTTGGCCAGCTCCAAATCGCGCAGGTAACGATGCACTTCAATGTGCTGCAAGAGCAATGTGTAACGCCCTGGTTCGGTAAAACAGACATTATTATCCGGCCGTAACAGATTGAGATTGGTTGATTCCTGGAATTCGGATGCTTCCGCTTTAATCAGCCACTGATCGCGCTCAAAGTCGTCGACCGTCAGCGGGACATCGGTCTTCACCTCGGTGACATAGGCTTCGATATGCGAGACATCATTGGCACGCGCCACGCTAATGCGATGGTTGCCATCACGGACAAAGTAGACTTCGCCCAGTTTGAAGAGTTCCACCGGCGGTAACCCTTGTAAGCCATTCATCGCGGCATCCAAGCGCGCCCACCGTTCGGCATTAGCACCTGCACGCGGCAGAAAGGTGCGTGTAAAATCCCGGTAGCGCCCCACGCTGCCCACGATCTGCGCCAGCGGCACCATTTGAATCCCCACCTCGACCTGTTGACGGGCGCGCAGGCGTTTGGCTACTTCGTCGTAGCTCAGCAGGTCAGTGCTCTGACCAGTAATCAGGCTCAGCAGATCATCCAACTGCGCTTGGGTATGACTGCGTTTATATTTTTCAATTGCGACAATCCGCTGTTGTGATGTCGTCATCAAGCACTCCTTGTCATTATCAAAACCTTGCCGCTAAGTCGCCCAAATGCAGCCATTGTTATAATTCAGTTATAGACAACTCTGCCTTTTTGCTGGCGATATGTTCGCATATCGCACTACGCTTGGGCCACCAGTTACCAAGTCGTTTGATGGGGGCGCAGCAAAGCTTTCCACTCAGCTATAGTGTAGCACACGGCTGTTACCTGCGAGTTACGTAGCTTCCCATATTACTTACAATAGCTGACAATTTTCCCTTTGTCATCCGCCAAAAGTAGAAGGTCCAAGCCGTGTACTGGCGATGCAACCGTTTGCACTAATTTGATCATAACATGGTTTTGTTAAGGAACTGTGTTTCATTTTGCCCAATAACCTGATGCATTTCCTACACAAAGTTGCCCAAAACCGCCAATAAAAAATCCCAAGTCCTTACGTCTGCACTGCGGTTATTGATGAATAACCGCAGTGCAGACGTAAGGACTTGGGTCTTTGTTCCTAATGACCGGCCAGCGTCACAAAAGTGTCAGGTGCAATAGATTGGCGCGCAGTGCAACAGCTTTACTAAGCACAAGCCGACCCAGGTGTGTTTATGACATGGTCGAGAGGGTGAAGGCGCGACAGGCATCGTTGCGCAGATTCATACAGTTGACGCCCTGGACGACCCCTTCTTTGGCTGGCACTTCGCCCGCTTGAAAGCGAATAATCTTGCCCAACTGGGAGATGGCAAAGATGTCGTCCTGCTCGCCATTTGGGGTACTCACACTAAAGGCCCCGACCAGCACATCGGTCTTCATAACGACTTTACCGCCAGCCCCCGGTGACTTGTTGGCGGCAAAGCCATTCATCAGCCGAATCGTCCCCTTGCCGTCTTCCGTCAACATGAAGACGCCGCCCTCTTCAGCGGTGGCGGCCACGCCAACGACATAATCGTCGTTCTCGACGCGCAGGCCCAGGCAGCCACGCACGGGGACTTGGCGCTCGGCAAAACGAATGCCGCGCCCCATCCGGGTGGCAATAAAGAGTTCTTCATTGCCCGAAGTCCAGCAGGCGGCCATCGGCGCGCCGCCTTCACTCGTGTTATAAAGCATGGTGCCGGGTTGGAGATTTTTGCCCAGATATTGGCTGCCAATGCGGCGCACCTGGCCCCGTTCACTCACCAGGATCAGATAGGCACCACCGTGGTCCGCCATTACCAGCGCCAACTGTTCGCCACTGCGCAGGGGAAAATCACCAAAGAGCGCTTGCCCTCGCCCGCGCACATCGGTTTCGGGAATTTCCCGCACTTCGGCGCGCAGGGCGCGCCCCTGGTTGGTAATCAGAATCAGCCCGGCACTTTCATCAGCGACGGCCAAGAAAGCGGGCGGATCATCTTCATTGGAATCGAGGTCAAAGACCCCCATCCCCCCGCGCCGTTGCCGCAGATAGTAGTGGCGCGGGGTCCGTTTTGCCAGCCCCGCCGCGCTAATGGAGATGACATTCATCGTCGTCGGCGGTTCGCTCGGTTCCAACGGACTTTCGGCGCGCCCACTACGACTACTCTCTTGCAGCTCCGCCAGCGCTTCTTCCAGCGCTTCAATATAGGCCACTACTTCGGCATTAATACCCGTTAAATCAGGTCGTTCTAGCGACATATGTAGATCCTATCAGGGGTTGGATTGGTTACGTTTGGGTCTGGTAGATCGGTAGATTAGTAAATCGGTAGACCGGTAGAGGTAACTGATTTACTAATCTACCGATTTACTGATTTACCAATCTACCTACTCTCCACATTAATCGTCTCGGCGAGACGCATGACTTCGGTTGCATACTGCTGACGTGCGGGGTCTAGCTCGTCCCAACCTTTACCGCTTTCCAGGTGCTGGAGTACCTTATCCACCCCCCAGTTATAGGCAACCAGCGTCCATTGCGGCTGACCGAAACCGCGTTTACTCAAGGTCGTGCGCAGGTAATCAGAATAGACGGCAGAGACCAACACATTGCTGTAACTATCAAAGGGATCGGCGGCTTTCACCTTGGGTGCCCACTCACGCCAGGTACCAGGGGCGATCTGCATCAAACCAAGATCACCCCGTTGGCCCAATGCCAGTGAGTCAAAGCCACTTTCCACATAAGCCTGGGCCGCCAACAAGCGCCAGTTCAGATCGTACCGCAAGGCAATCTCTTGGAACAGAGTCCCATAGGTCATGGTTGCCGTGCTGGGCGTGCCAGCGGTTGTCACGGCGGCCGGTGAGACTGCCACCGCTGCGGCCGGTGCGCCTGGGGCCGAAATCTGCTCCACTGAGACCAAGGGCGCGGTCAAATCCCGCGCCTCCTGCCCAACTTGGAGCACATTGGATTGGGCGACAGAGGGCTGGTTCACAGCAAGGACGGGCATGACCACCGGCGACGCGCTACCGGCGCTTGTCACCTGGCGTTCCGGCAGTGGTGACTGGACATAGATCACAATCGGTGGTGGCGCAGTTTGGGTGTTTGGTACTGCCCCTGTGGGTTGCGCAAAACTAATAGCAAAGAGGAGGAGTGCGCTTAACCCAGCCACACCAATAGCCGCCAAAATCAGGGCGCTCACCCCGACCAAAGAAGTGAGTTGCCAAAGGCCAATCAGTGGCAACGCCGTTAACGACGCCGTCGCCCGCTGGACCGGGGTTGCCCCGTCAATCGCGACCAGGCGCAGTTGGATCGGCAGGTCCAATTTCTGGCTTCGCCAGCGCGGATGGCGGTGCAAACGCACCTGGACGGCTGCCTCCACCCGCTGGCCGGGTTGCAATTTAACCACATTTTTCGCACTGGCTTTGCGCCCTGGCAGGGTCACCGTAAAATGACACTGCTGCTCACGATCATGGGCCGTCAGGCGCACAGCCAGGGCATGATTGCTGCGGTTGATCAGGGGCAGGGTTAGGGTTGTGGTCGGCTGCCACCACGAAAGCGTAGCACTTTGCGGTGTCACCTGGCCCATGCGTAAGTCGCGATAAGGCTCGATGGTCAGCAGCGCGCCTACACGCGAAAAGCGGTCAGGATAACTATCGGCGCGAATACAAAAAACCAGTGCCCGTGTGCCCGCCTGCGTCTGCGTGGTGCGTGTCGGTTGGAGCGTGACGGTGACCGTACGCCGTTCACCAGGGGCCAAATCGACCACCGGGGTTGGTGTCACCAGCCAACGCTCATCGATCCAGCCTTCGACTGTGACCGTAAACAGCCCAGCATGGGGACCATTATTCAATAGGCTCAGGGTGTAGGTCACCTTGGCGCCAGGGTGAACCGCGAGCTGGCGCTCGGTTAAAGTGGCAATCAGCGCCGGATCATGTTGATCGGCAATGAGCGTGGTTGGTTCAAGCCGCGTCGCTGGGGGATCATCAACCGCGACTGGCGCAGTTACATGCGTAACGACTGTTGCCTCGCCCTCAATGATTTCACCCTCACCAAGTTCGTCGGCGGCAATCTCATCAGCGGCAATTTCATCGGCGACAAGTTCGTTCTCGGCCAGATCACCAGCGAGCACTTGCCAATTGCGCAGCACCGGCGCGACCTCGACTACGGGTCGTTTGGCCGCCGCTTTGCGTTTGGCAAAGAAGGTATCCTCGTGTGGCTCTTCAGCACTTTGTGACCATTCAGACATGACAGCCTTATGTATTTTCCAATGGGAGTATCTCTCAGCGTACGATCACTACCCTATAAGTATAAATGAGAGTAGCAACCTGTCAAATTCAAAATTAAGTTGATGATTAAGTTAGGACTTACGCACGATCCGCTGGCTTCGACAAGCTCAGCCGCCGGGTCGTGCGTAAGTCCTATAAGTATTAAGTCGTCAATTGCGCAAACTGTGGATCGGGGCGGGGATGCGTCCGCCGAAGTTGACAAAACGCGCTGATTGGCCGACGTTGCGCACGGGCAGGATCGCACTTTCGCCGAAGAGGCCACCAAAGGCGACGAAATCACCCTCTTCCTTGCCCGGCACCGGGATGATCCGGGCCGCAGTCGTCTTGTTGTTGATCATGCCGATCACCATCTCGTCGGCGATAATCGCGGCCAACGTCAGCGCATCGACCGAGCCGGGGACGGCGATCATGTCAAGGCCGACCGAGCAGACGCTGGTCATTGCCTCCAGCTTTTCCAGGGTCAAATGGCCAAGGCGGACGGCTTCGGCCAACTCGCGGTCTTCACAGACGGGGATAAACGCGCCGCTCAGGCCGCCAACACTTTGGCTGGCAAAAGCCCCCCCTTTTTTCACCGCGTCGTTGAGCATGGCGATGATCGTGGTCGAGCCCGGCGCGCCGATCGCATCGACCCCCAAGATTTTGAGGATCTCACCGACACTGTCGCCGACCGCCGGGGTGGGGGCCAGCGAAACATCGACCACACCAAAAGGAATCTGCAACGCTTCGGCTACCCGTTTGCCGATCAACTCGCCGGCACGGGTAACGCGGAAGGCGGTACGCTTGATCTCGTCGGCCAGATCGTGCAAGCCTAGATGTTTGTCACCGGCGTTGTCAAGCTTGCGTTGCAGAGCACGCGCCACCACCCCAGGGCCACTAACCCCAACGTTGATCACCGCTTCCGGCTGCCCCAACCCATGGATTGCGCCGGCCATAAAGGGGTTATCGCCCGGCTGGTTGGTGAAGATGACCAGTTTGGCCGCGGCAAAACCGCCGGTGGCGCGGCTACGTTCGGCCAGCGCTTTCACCGTCTGCCCCAGTTCGGCAATGGCATCCATGTTAATCCCATAGCGGGTTGAGCCGACGTTGATCGAGGCACAAACTTTATTGGTAAGGGCGAGCGCTTCGGGCAAGGCCCGGATCAGGGCGCGATCCGTGGGCGTGGCCCCCTGCTCCACATTGGTCGAGAAGCCGCCAATAAAGTCGATGCCGATTTCGTTGGCCACTGCGTCAAGCGCTTGGCAGACGGCGATCAACCCGCGCTCATCAAAGCCGGCGCAGACATGGGCAATCGGTGTAATCGCCATGCGCTTGTTGACAACTGGGATGCCATACTTTTCGGTCAGCGCATTACAGGTAGGCAGCAACCCCGCGCCAAAGCGGCGCACCTTGGCCTGGATGCGGCTGCAGGTATCATGCACACTGGCCCCATGACAGTCGAGCAGATCAAGCCCGAGCGTCACCGCCCGCACGTCGAGCTTCTCCTTCTGGATCATGCCCACAGTTTCAAGAATTTGGTCGGATCGGATCATTAGGTTGAATTGTCTCGTTGTGGTTTTGCTAAAACGTAAAACGTGAAACGTAAAGCGTGGTACATCGCCCAAAATCGGGATCCAGGAAAGCCGCGCAAGTCAGGGACACGTTTTACGCATCACGTTTTACGTTTCACGCATCAAATCGGCATATTAATTTCATTGGTCGCCGCAAAGATATCGCTGTGTTGGAGCACCACGTGGATGCCACTTTCGGCGCGAAAGGCTTGCAGTTGGCGTTGGATGGTGTTGAGGGCAGCGGCGCGGCTCAGGTCAACTTGGAGGACCATCACATATTCGCCGTCGTTGACCAGGGTAGCCAGGTCGAGAATGTTGATGGCGTTGTCGGCACAGAAGGTGGAGACCGCGGCCACAAAGCCGATGCGATCTGGGCCGGATGCAGTCAGTACATAGATATTTTCTTGGGCAACGTGCGCTTCGACGGCCTCATGGGTTGCCGGGAAGATTGTGCATTCAAGCGGCGGGGCATGGTCCACATTGAGGGTACGCAGCCGACGTTTGATCTTTTCACTGCTGACGCCATCCGGAAAGGTGGCGAGCAGGATCATCGTAAAGTAGCCGCGCAAGACGGTCTGGCTCAAATCGGCGATATTACCACCGAGGCCGCTCAGGCAACCAGCCACATCGCGCACAATGCCAACCCGGTCGCGCGACATGATAGAGATCACAAATTGGTTCATGAAGTTCGTTTCTTGGTGTAGGACTAGATCCGAGGGTTGAAACCCTCGGCTACCTTCAGCCGTCACTCCGTGACTGATTGCGCTTGGCGGCCGGCAAGGATTATTCAACAACGGTCACGGCGCACTGCACGGCCCGATTCACTGTTAGCTGAAAGAGATCAGGGCGGGCATAGTGGCCGACGACATCCAAATCATACTGCCCGCGTACGATCTCGTCCAAATCCAGATCGGCGGTGAGGATGGTTGGCTGGTCGAAGAGGGGGCCGGCCAACACCTGGCCCAGTGGACTGATCATACAACTGCCGCCGCGAATAAGAATAGTGTCCGGATCATTACCCTGTAGTGGGTTGTAATCGGCGGGAAAGTCACTGCGTTTGGCGAATTGACAACTGGAGAGGACAAAACAACGCCCTTCCAGCGCGATGTGGCGCATGGTTGATAGCCAGGTTTCGCGGTCATCAACCGTTGGCGCGCAATAGAGTTGGATCCCTTGGGCGTACATGGCCAGGCGCAACTGGGGCATGTAATTTTCCCAGCAGATCACCGCGCCGATGCGCCCCAAGGGGGTGGGCAGCACCGTCAAGGTCGAGCCGTCGCCAAAGCCCCAGATTAGCCGCTCCATTGCCGTGGGCATGGTTTTGCGATGTTTGCCCAACAAGGTGCCCTCATCACCAAAGAAGAGGACGGTGCAGTAGAGCGTACCCCAGTCGCGCTCGATCACGCCGATCACCAGGTGCAGTTGATGGCGGCGCGCCAGTTCGCCTAACACGTGGGTGTGAGGGCCTGGCACATCAATCGCCCCGGCATGATAACGTTGAAAGGCCTGCCGCCCTTCGGGCAACCGCATCCCGACGCGCGCGCCAAAGTCAACGCCCTTGGGATAGCCGCCGACAAAGGCTTCTGGGAAGACAGCCAGTTGTGCCCCTTGCCCCGCAGCTTGGGCGACCAATGTTTCAACTTTCGCGATGGTGGCATCAGCATCAAAAGCCACCGGCGCATCTTGCACAACAGCAACACGAATTGACATGAGCTATTCCTTTGCTCGTCACGCTGCTCTGCGGCGTGATGCAGTAGGGACCGGGGACCCATTGGGTGGCGTCCCCTGGACGCAGAGCGTCTGTGGGAGTCCCCACGCTCTGCGTGGGGACGAGATTAGCCTAAATAAGCGACGCGTTCACCGAGATCGAGGAGGGCGTTATGGGCGAGGGCGGCGACTAAACCGGCGCGCTCAGCAACGATGACAGCCACTTCGACGCCCAATTCATCATAGAGCCGACCAAGCGTGTCGCCCTGCTGAACCTGATTGCCCAGCGCGACATCAGCGACAAAAAGTCCGCCAGCTTGCACTTCCTGATAAGTCCCGGCGATGGGTGGGCGTTGATCCAATTCTGACACAGGGTGGCGTGGATCGGCAAAGGTGGTGAGCAGTTGCGCAATCCCAGCGACATAAGCGGCTACACCTTGGTTATCCAGGCGCGCCCCACCACCCCACTCAGCACCAATTGCGACTTTACCGGCGCAGCGGGCGGCATAGGAAAGGACCCCCTCTCGATCCGGGATCAGCCAAGGGTGGAGGGCGGGGTGAAAGGTGCGGGCAAGCCGTTCGGCCGTCTCATCACCCGCATACCAGCCGACCATTGGCAGGTGCAGCAACTTGGCCCCGCCGCTATGCAGGTCAACCAGCAGATCGCAAGGTTCGACAAAGGTGGCGAAAATATGATGGGCGAGACGATAGCTCAGGCTGGGTTGGCCGGCCGTGGTGCCGGGGAAAGTGCGGTTGAGATCAACGCCATCTACCGGCGACGTACGTGAACGGGCACGGTAGGCGGCGACATTGACAATCGGCAGGCCAATAACCCGACCGCGCAACCGGCCAAGATCGAGGGTATTGAAAAGGTGGTGAATGGCTGCCGGCCCCTCATATTCATCACCGTGGACACTGCCGGTGAGCAAAGTGGTCGGGCCATCACTTGCCCCACGCGCCGCCAGGACCGGCAAGGGGAGCAGATCAGGATCGGCGGCCTGCCACCAACCCCGCCACTGTTCCCCCGCCCCTAATTGAGCCCACGGATTATTGGTCATAGTAGGGATTCTCATCGTTGCCGCGGGCGGTGTAGTTGCGGCGCGGCAGGGTTGGCAGCGCTTTGAACTCTTCACAGAAACGGATCAGATGGGTCACCTCTGTCTCGGCGTAACGCTGCCCTTTTTCGATGGACGCCGTCATCGGATCCCCCTCCACGCCGGAACCATTGGAAACGCGTGACCAATCGTCGGTAAAGGCGACTGGCCCATCACCAGCCATCAAGTCGGCCCAGGTGTAGTTGGTGCGCATGGGCATGACATCGGGCACGGCGAGTTCCATTTTCACCGCAGCAGGATCAAGGAAGAGGTACCACGAGGTCTCATATTCGCAGGCGTGGGCCATGCCGCCGACGCCGGTTTCGCGAATTGTGGCGGCGAGATCGCGCGCCAGATTCCAGTGGCTGATCGCCGCAGCCAAGGCATCGCTATTTTCGTTGACAATCCGGCGGGCGATCAGGGCGCAGGGCATGGCATTGGAGCCGTGGCCGTTGATCAGCACAATGCGCGTGTGGCCCTGGCGCACAAAGCTGTTACAGACATCAAAAACATAGTTGATAAAGTGCTCAATCGCCACGGTGATCGTGCCGGGGAAACCCATGTTGTGCTCGTTAAAGCCATAGTGGATCGGCGGCGCGCTGACGATCAGATCGGGGCGGCGCTGGGCGGCTTCATTGCAGAGCCAAACGACAATACGGTTGTCCACATCAATGGGCAGGTGGGGGCCATGTTGCTCAATCGCGCCGACGGGTAACAGGACAACGCGGCCACCGTTCTGCGCCGCACGGCGCGCTTCGGGCCAGGTCATCCGTTCGAGTAAGGGTTGCAGGGTAGGGTCATGGGGTGTGGTCATAGTTCGGTCCAGGTGTTGATTAGGCGGTTTAGTAGGTCAGTAGCAGGTGAATGATGGAAGTTAAGCAATAAGTTTCGGCAAAATAACCCCTCCCCTGTTAAGGGAGGGAGCAGTTGTCGGCATAGCTGTTCCTCCCCTGACCAGGGGAAGGTTAGGAGGGGGGCAGGGTTTTACCCAATGATTTGCTTACTCTCCATAATTCACCTGCTATACTGAAGTCAAGTTGAGAACCGGCGTTTTGCTGGCTAACGGGATCGCGTGCGTCGCACTGACCGCCAACTGTTTCCAGTCCGCTAGATTCTTTGGTCAGTGCGACGCACGCTGACCGAAACTAGGGGTCTCATTCTGATTTGAGTATAACTTGCAAAACCTGTTGATGGAGATTAAAAATTAAATTCGGTGATCGTAGGTCATCCGGGTGCCTTTGGGCGCGGCGTGATAGCGTTCGGGATTACCAGATTATTTTCTTGACTTCCATCAATCCTTGCGATCAGCATGTTGCGCTAAGATCGGCAGAATAGCTTCACGCACGCGGGGCTGAAATTGTTTGCTCAGCCCCAGCGAAACGGCCCATTTTACCTCATAGCCGCCTTCGGGGAAATCGTCTGGTTCGGGCAGGTAGAGCAGGAAGCCGTTGGTATAGGTGACTAAGGCTGGCGTGGGGTAGCCCAGCGCGCGCAGCTTGATTTTGAGGTCAATTGCCGTCTCGGTAAAGACTTCGCCTGGTTGGGTGACCAACAGCAACTCGCCAATCTGTAACAGCATGATCTCAGCGGGAATGTTGTCCGGATCGGTAAAGAGGGGCTGTTCAGTCAGGAGCGGGGCTGCTGGGCGGGTGGGATGTTCACCCGCATCAGCCGCGGCGTTCACCGTCACCTGCTGTGACCAGAGGGGCAGATCCGTAGTCGGCGTGATCCGGCCAGCGATATAGGCGACCTCCTCGGCAAAGGCATCGCCCAGCTCGGCGACTTCGGCAAAGGTGCCGCCTTTGCGGTCGCCGATATTCCACTGGTTGGGATCATCGGCGCGGCCATAGTAGGCACTGACTTCGCCGATGGCGCGGATGGTTTTGCCGCTGCGCAGTTGTTTGCGCACGCCGGCAACCAGCGGATTAATGTTACCAGAACCGCCTTGGGTAAAGAGGCAGGTTGCGCCACCTCCCAACGTTGCTTCCAATTTGGTCATGGCATAACCGGGCCAATCGCCGCTGAGTTGCAAGTTGTCCGAGCCCATTACCACCGAGTGACAGGCAAAGTTACACCAGAGGCCCATCACATTGCCTTGGCTATCATCGACGCGCAGGACAGTGACCCCGGGATCGACGGGGCGATCCAGCCAGCGGCGGTTGATCGAGTAGCCGTAGAGAAAACCAGCGCCACTGCCCATCTGCGCTGGTTGGCGCGCCGCAAAGGCCGCGATCACCGCATCGGCGATCAATTCGGGCAGCGGACGATCCCAATTCTGTACGTGGCCATCATGGGGACCAGCGTGAGTGTGGGTGGTGGCGACCAACAGGTGTGCGCCAGGAATGCCAGTGGCCGCGGTGACCGCGCTGCGGACCGCCGCGACGGTGCGATCCGCGAGATAACAGATATCCACGGAAACCAAGCCCCAGCAGCCCAGTTCATTTTCGATGACCAGGGCACGGGCCAGCAGTGGATCATGCACGGCGGTGGCACCCTGATCACGGCCACCATAGCCGACCAATTTACAGCCCAACTTGGGGGTGATCTCGGCGCGGCCAAAGCCGGCCTGCAAGGTTGTCATAACGTGATGCCTATCCTTTCATGCCAGAGAGCACTACCCCCTGGATAAAATATTTTTGTAACGCTAAGAAGACCAACACCACCGGCACCGTCGCCACGGTGGAAACCGCCATAATATAGGTCCAATAGGGCGAGCGCAGCGGTTGGGTAAAAACGGTCATCCCGACGGGCAAGGTGAAAAGATACCCTTTATTGACAACGATCAAGGGCCAGAGGAAATTATTCCAACTGCCCAGAAAGGTGATGATGGCGAGCGAAGCTAAGGGGGGCTTGATCAAGGGCAGGACAATGCGCAGAAAGATGCCAATCTCACCGGCGCCATCGATGCGTGCGGCATCGAGTAGTTCTTCGGGCAAAGTCAAACAGAATTGGCGCATGAGAAAGACGCCAAAGGCATTGAGCGCGCCAGGAATGATCAGGCCGGCAAAGTTATTGGTCCACCCCAAACCATGGACCATAACATAGAGCGGGATGAGCAAGATCTGAAAAGGGATCATCATCGTGCTCAGCACCAAGAGAAACGAAAGCCCTTTGCCGGGAAAGTCGAACTTGGCAAAGCCATAACCGGCGAGCGCGCTAAAGAAAAGTGTGCTCAGGACCACGGCGAAGGCTACCACCAAGCTGTTGTAAAAATAGAGCGCAAACGGGGCGATGGCAAAGGCCTCGGGATAGTTTTGTGGTGTAAACTCGTGGGGCAGCCAGTGAATGGGAATGGCAACGACCTCGGATTCTGCCTTGAAACTGGAGCTAACCATATAGTAGACGGGCACACAAAAGAGAAAGAGCCCACCGATGACCACCGCGTATAAAAGCAGCGATTTAAGGGCTTGCCCCGCGTATAAGCCGGTTGCATGGCGTTTCTGATACACAAGGGCCTCCTTTAGGTATAGCTCGTCTCTTCTGAGCGGACGCTGCGAATTTGGAACAGGGTAATTGCAATAATGGCAATAAACATGATGACCGACATGGCGGCCGCGACCCCCATCTTAAAATATTCAAAGCCATATTTGTAGACCAGCAGCGCAACCGTCGTCGTCACATTGCTGGGACCACCACGGGTCATAATAAATTGGAGCGAGAAAGCTTGCAGGGCAGCAATAGTCGAAACGACCACCACAAAGAGCGTGGTAGGGCGGAGCAAGGGCAGCGTGACATGCCAGAAGGCTTGCCAACGCCCAGCACCGTCGATGATGGCTGCTTCGTAAAATTCTTTGGGAATCCCGACCAAGCCGGCGATCCAGACGATCATAAAGAAAGGAATCCCAGCCCAATTATCGACCATGATCAGCGCCAATGGGGTGAGGGTGGAGCTGGCTAGCCAGAAAATTTCCGGTTGGTTGGTATAGGGGCCGATCAGGGCAGTCGCCAACCCATTGGCGTTAAAGATCAATTTCCAGACCAACGAGACAATCACCCCAGAGAGGAGCGTCGGGGTGAAATAGAGCACCTTAAAGAGTTCGCGCCCCCAAAATTGGCGCACAAAAAGGAGGGCCAACAGCAAGGAAAAGATCCACTTGGGTGCCGTTGTCCCCAGCACAAAGAGCAGTGTCACCCACACCCCATTGCGGAACTCTTTGTTATCAAACAAGCCGATATAGTTTTCAAAACCAATCCAAACCGGCGGCTTTAACAAGGTATATTCGGTCAAGCTCATGTAAAAGCCATTGGCCATCGGGTAGAGATTGAAGATCACGAAAAAGAGCATGGCCGGCGCCACAAAGAGGATACCATAGATACTGCGGCGAAAAAGCAGATTACGGCGAAAGCGCACGGCCAATGAAGCAGGGGCCCTGTGCATATTCACTTTTGGATTCATGGATAGCGGTTGTCCGGTCACTCGTTTTCTCCCAACAACTAAAATTGCGTGCGTAGGCGGCTCTGGTATAACGCGGTTGTTGCGGCGGGGCCATGCCGGGCGGCCCCA
>JALHQH010000058.1:967-38590 GCA_022842065.1 Caldilineaceae bacterium | reverse complement strand
AAAAACAAATACGTGGGCGGGGCGGGGGGCGTGGTTTACCCGGGGGTTGTGGCCCCCGGGCGGCCCGTGCCGCAACAACCGCATCCAAAGCGCTATGTCGGCAAAACGCTTATGGTCAGCACACGACTACTGCGCTGCGTCCGCCATGATCTTGTCGATCTCTTCTTGGGCGATCTTTAGTGATTCGGGAATCGCCATGCCGTCGACAATGCTGCGGTCGCGCGCACGGGCCAAAGCATCGGCAATTTCAATAAAGCTGGCCGACCGCGGCGAGTACATGCTGACTTCCATCTGGCCGAGGAAGATATCTATGTAAGGGGTATCCTTGAACTCTTGGGATTCAATCAGCTCGACCTTGGGCTGTAAGTTGCCGGTATTAACCATGTAATCGATGGGATGTGAATCGAGGAAATAGGCCAACTTCCAGGCGGCGGCCTGCACTTCCGGCGCGGCACTGGCATTGACCATGTGGAAGTAGGCGTAGATGTCAAAGTGGTTCTGGTTGACGGCATTCTCCCAAATCGGCACCGGCTTGACGGTATAATCGATGCCGGCTTCTTCGACCACTGGCTTGGCCCACGAACCCATCCCACACTTGATGGCGACCTTGCTGGCAGTGAAATCTTCGGTCTGGCCGGTCCAATAGGCGGGTCCACCCAATCCCCATTCGCCTGCCCAGTTCACCCAATATTCCATCGCCTTCAGGGCTTCTTCCGAATCAGGTTGGAGATCGGAGCCACCGAGTTGGCGCACCATCGCGCCCCATTGCAGATACATCCAGACCGAGGCGCCCCAGTCAAAATCAAAGCCCTGTTGGATCAATTTACCGTCGGCATCGCGCTTGGTCAGCTTTTCGGAGACTTCTTTCATCTGTTCCCAGGTGGTGGGGAAATCAGTTTCGGCATCCAAGCCGGCTTCGGCAAAGAGCGCCTTGTTGGCATAACAGGCGTAGATGCTCACTTCGTTGGGGATGCCATAGAGTTCGCCCTCAAAGATTGCGCCTTGCAAGGTATTCTCCGGGGCGACATATTGATCCATCAACTCTTTCTGCGAAGCCAAGCCCAAGGCTTCCGCACTCACCGGGGCAATTGCGCCTTCGGCGTAAAAGGTGCCGATATCGCCGTTCCATTGGGCAAAAAGATCAGGCCCTTGGCCGGAAGCCAAAGCGGTGCGCAGCTTGGCGTCGAAGTCCGCGGGAATGACTTCATATTCAACCGTAATCCCAGGGTTTTCTTCCATGAATTGGGCAATATACTTCTTGTCCAATTCCACCCGTGGCTCAAAATTGTGCGCCCAGTAGACAACGGTAACATTCGCACCGCTATCACCCGCGGCACTTTCACCTGCAGGTGCTGCGCCGGGGGCTACACAGGCAGCCAACAGTAGCATAGTCAAACAGAGCACAAACGCGGAACGACGGAAATGACGCATACTTTTCTCCTTCTTGCACATAGGCATGAGCGCGAATAAGTTTGTAACAGCAAGGCGGGAGCGCTGCTGTGGACAACCGGCCATTGGTGATATAGGCAGGGGGTAGCTAGGGGATTGTAGGATAATTGGTACTAACTGCCAGTGTAACGAAAGTAAAAAGTTTTGTCAAACCGCTTTTTTTAGAGATCTTATCTGGTTATTTTGTGCACATTGTACAGGATCATCAGCGGGTTTGTGGTTGGGACAACTAATTGACTTTCACAAAGCACGGCGTGGGGATACCAGGGATCAGGGGGACGCGCACAGCAACCACATTTCCTTGTGGATCGCTTTCAAAGGTGAAGTGCAGATTGAGCAGCCGGTTTTCGGTGGATTGGAAACGACTGGCAAAGGTGTCGCCATCATACAATTCCAGCGGATAGGTACGCCCGTCATAGGTCTGATAGAGCGTCTCTGCTTCCAGGCGAATCGTGAATGCGCCATAGCCAGGATGGACATAATCCCCTGGATAGTGATTCAGATTATGCGTAGGTGGATGCTGTAGATTACGCCCTGCGACAAACACCTGCGCCTCTTGCGCTTCCAGCTCTCGGAAAAACTGGGTGCGCTGCTGAAAGAAGGCCAGCCGTTGCGCAACCGCGTCAACCCCAAGCAGCTGATCGAGCACGATCATCCCCGCGGCTGAGGAACCCTCTGTCCAGTGGAGATTAGTGAGGACAACGACGCCAGCCGCTTTGTCGGGGATAAAGCCAACAAAGGTCCGGTAGCCGTTGAACGAGCCACCATGGGTGATGATGCAGTGGCCATGCAGATTATTTTGCCGCCAGCCGTGGCCATAGGTTGTGATCCCCGCATCCAGGCCAGAAGTCGCACTCTCTAGCATGTGAGGCCGTTGCATCCAAGTGAGGCTCGCCGCAGAGATGACTTGCTGGCCGGCAAAGCGCCCCTCAGCCAGTTGCAACATGAGCCACGCCGTCAGCTCTTTGGCAGTGCTATAGAGACCGGCAGCGGGGGCAATATAGCGGGTATCACAAAAGGGAATGGACTGCAGCTGATCGGCAATCAGGGCATAGCCCTGGGCCAATTGGCCACTGGCGCGGGCCTGCGCCCGCGCAAATGTACTCGTCTGCATGCCGAGCGGCTGGAGGAGATAGTCTGCAACCAGGGTCTCGTAATCTTGCCCAGTCACATGCTCTAAGACGGCACCGGCACACGTATAGACCAGATCCTGATACTGAAAGTGGGTGCGAAAGGCCGTAGCTGGTTCAAAATAGGCCATCCGTTTTAGCAGCTCAGCCCGAAACGCCCGCCCTGATTCGTGTAATTCCCGATCTACGCCATGCGCGAGCAGATGCTCGTGCCAAGGTAGACCAGAACGATGGCAGAGCATGTCCGCCAAGGTGATCGCCTGCGAGGCAAATTCATCAACCATTTTGAAGTGGGGAATGTAGTCACGTACAGGTCTCGTCCATTCGACCACACCCCGATCGACCAAACAGCCGGTTAGCCCTGCGGTAAAGGATTTGGTGACCGACGCGATCAAACAGACCGTCTCAGCGGTGAAGGGTTGTTGCACCCCAAGATTGGCATAACCAAAGCCTTGATTGAAGACGATCTCGCCGTGCTGTACAACAATCACAGCCATACCGGGCAGACGAAACCCGTCAACTACCTTTTGCAAATTGTTTTGGAGCTTTATCCTCATCGCAGCGCCTTTGGCGTAAAATTGAACCCTAAGTCACGGAGTGACGGCAGATGGTAGCCGAGGGTTAAAACCCTCGGCCAGGATTGCCAGACTTAATGGAGATAAAAAATGTTTTGGTGTACCGAGATCGCCCTGGGCTAAAGCCACAGGGCTAAGGAACAGCGCCCGCTAAAGCGGGCTTGCCCGGTAGCATCAGCCCGCTTTAGCGGGCGCCGTTGACTAGCCCGGTGATTCATCGCCGGGCGGTCGTCGTAAACCGAATTATTTAATCCACATAAAGGCTGGCCTACCTTCTGCCGCCACGCCGTGGCTAATCCATCGTCAACACGGTGGGGTTGCCACCACTGACAACTGCTCATAGTTAACAGTCGTCAGTGGACGCTGGTCAGTCGTCGTGTATTAGCTATTGGTCTCCGCCCACGCCGCCAACGCATCGCGCTGGTCATACAACTTAGCGCAACCCTCGACGATCTTCTGCACAATTTCCGGCTCGGCCAGCAGGGTGGGGTGATTGAGGACAACCGACTCCTGCTCGTAAGCGCGTTGGGCAAAGGGGGTGACAAAGCGTTTGGGATCGATGGCGGCCAGGTATTCGTCGCTCAGATGATAACGCTTTTTGGTGTGGGGCTGGTAGAGCGGCGAGTTGTTGAGCGGGTGGTAGACGCTGCCGGCACTTGTGCCCAATTCGGCGGCGAGCGCTTTGCGGAAGGCTTGCACGGGCACTTCGTTAAACGCTTCGGGGTCATAACGAAAGACATAACCATAGATCGCCTGGCGCGTAATTTCGGGGCGACGGGCCAGCGGGGCCAGCCCCTCAATCTCACCGATCCCCTGGTTGAGCTGATGCAGGCTGCGCTCGCGCGCGACCAATTGTTCGGGCAACCTTTCTAACTGGGCGCAGAGAATCGCGGCCTGCCACTCGGTCATGCGCGCGTTGCCCCCCTGCACGGGTGACCAGTTTTCGGGATCGGCGCCGGTGCGCATGCGGCCACAGTTGCGGATCGAGTAGAGCCGTTCGTGCAAGCGATCATCGTTGGTGATGACAAAACCGCCCTCGCCGGCATTCAATGTTTTTGACGCCTGGAGGCTAAAGCAGCCGATGTCGCCAACCGTACCCACCCCTTGCCCATTCCACATCGAACCGTGGCTGTGGGCGCAATCTTCGATCACCCCCAGGTTATGTTTGCGCGCAATCGCGACAATGGCATCTAAATTGGCGATGTTGCAATAGAGATGGACCGGGATGATGGCGCGGGTGCGGGGAGTAATCGCTGCTTCAATCGCCGCCGGATCAATCGCATAACTCGCCGGGTCAATATCAACGAGCACGGGCACGGCATTCACATCGAGCACGGCCACCGCGGTTGCCTGCCAGGTGTTGACCGGCAGGATCACCTCGTCGCCCACGCCAATGTCCAGCGCTTCAAGTGCGACCTGCAAAGCCATCGTGCCGCTGTTAACCGCGATGCCGTGACGCGCGGTGTGCATGTCGGCAAAGTTACGTTGGAATTGGGCCTCCAACGGACCATCCCCCGCCCACTTGCCACTGGTTAGAACCTGCTGTAGCAGTTCTGCTTCCCGTTCGCCATAGATCGGCCATTTGGGCCAACCGGCGTTCCAAACTGGTGTGCCGCCGGCAATTGCTAAAGTTGTCATCTGTCGTTTTCCTTTTTTCCTGTGAGGCGTATGATTAATCTGCGAAGTAGGCTGGGGTAGAGTTTGCGTTTCAGCAAGCGCGTATACATGTGTTTAGGCTGTAGTTGATGTAACATCTGATAGATCTGTTCTGCTCGTGCCCGGTCTCCTGTGGTCAGAAAATAATTACCGAGCAGTCCAAAAAAGGCGACAACTTCACTGACATGAAAACGCCTACGCTCGGGGTAGAGCAATTTTAGGTCAAACTTATGTTCGAAAATTTGGGCGACTTCGGCATCGTTACCTTCGTGTAAACAGATCTCGGCATAATGGACCCGCGCAAAGAGGTATTCGGGATTGCGGCGATAGTTCTCCACAATCAGCTGCCGGGCCACTTCTGTTTGGCCGGTACGGTTGTAGGCGACCACGAGATAGTTAGCAAGCGGTTGGACCTTGGGGTATCTTTCGCGCAAGGCGAGCAAATCGGGAATTGCCGCTTGGGGGCGGCGCTGCACTAATTCATACAGTTGGTCAAGTTGTTCTTTGACATTTTTTGGTAAACGCCTGTACGCTTCATCCAAGATCGGTTCATCAGTAATTTCATAGGTTACGACGCGTGTTGACTGTGACCGTTCAGCCAGTGTGCTTTGTTTGTTTTTCTGTCGTTTTTTTGCCATTTCTGCTGCCCAAAACGAATAGGATGAGAACTATGTCGGTAAAAAATCGCGCCATTCGTGGCGTCCTACCTGTTTTTCAGACCCCCTACCACGCTGATTACACCATTGATTTTACCACGCTTGAACGGGAGATCCAATGGCTCTATGACCAGGGTGCTGACGGCATCGTCATGGGCATGGTTTCGGAGACGCTGCGCCTGTCGGGCGAAGAGCGCAAGGCGCTGGCCGCGGCGGCCTGTCGCTTTGGGGGAGAACGCGGTGTTGTGATCATCAGCGCCGGGGCCGAATCGACCCACACCGCAGTCGACTATGCCCGTCATGCCGAAAGTGTCGGGGCCGACGGCGTGATGGTGATTCCCCCCATCTCAGTCGCAGTGGGCGAAGATGAACTCTACCAATATTATGCGGCCATCATCGAAGCGATCAAAATTCCGGTGGTCGTGCAGGATGCCAGCGGTTATGTCGGGCGACCGATGTCGATTGCCATGCAAGCCTCGCTCTATAACCACTATGGCGCACAGGTCCTCTTCAAGCCGGAAGCCAGCCCAATTGGGCCACGGCTCTCAGCCCTGCGCGATGCGACCGGCGGCAAAGCGCCCGTCCTAGAAGGGACGGGCGGCATTGCGCTGGTGGACAGCTATCGCCGTGGTGTCATCGGCACGATGCCTGGGGCTGATCTGATTGATGTCCTCGTCGCCCTCTGGCGTGCGCTGGCAGCGGGGGATGAAGCACGGGTCTATCAGCTTTCGCTGCCCTTGGGTGCGCTGATCGCGATCCAAACTAGCCTCGATTCATTTCTGGCCGTGGAGAAATATCTGCTGGTAAAGCGCGGGATCTTCCAGAATACGCTGGTGCGCGGGCCGGTTGGTTATCAGTTGGATGCCGAAACACAGGCGGAAATTGATCGGCTCTTTGGGTTGCTCCAGCAAGTAATTCGTTGAGGCGGCAGACAAGCAGGGATAAATCCCGCTGCTATACTGAAGTCAAGTTGAGAACCGGAGTTTTGCTGGCTAACGGGATCGCGTGCGTCGCACTGACCGCCAACTGTTTCCAGTCCGCTAGATTCTTTGGTCAGTGCGACGCACGCTGACCGAAACTAGGGGTCTCATTCTGATTTGAGTATAACAACGAGAAGCCGCCGCAGCGGCTACGGCCACGGCATCCAGCCGCTGCGGCGGCTTCTCGCTGTCAGCCGGCAGTTTCAACTGCTGCCAAGTTGCAAAAAATCGCTAGTTGACAGACCATCCAAGATCGTTTATCATCTGTTCAACCTTGTTGAACCCAAGGAAACCCAGTTGAACAATCGAATAGCCCAAAGTATTAGTCCCAAGCCATAGCCTAGAGGAATCGTCATTCTGGATATCGGAATCCGCATTCGCAGCATTCGGACGCAACAACGGCGTACGCTGGATGATGTCGCGCAGGTCTGCGAATGTTCAAAAAGTTTGCTCTCCAAGATCGAGCGGGGCAAGGTGGTGCCCGCGCTTGCCACGCTCTCCAAAATTGCGAATGCGCTTGGGGTGCGGGTCTCGACGTTGATGGAAGATGGCATTGATGTTGGCACCACCTTTACCCCCAGCCTGCTTGACCAACCAACGGCCTTTGTCACCACCGATAAGGGCTACAATATTCATGCCATTGCGCCCCATTTCATCGGCAAGAAGATGCAGCCCGTCTTGGTTTATGGCCGCAAAGGTGAAGTAAAACCCCATGCGGTTTCCCATCGCGGCGAAGAATTTATCATCGTGTTAGCGGGCGAAGTAAAAGCACAGATTGGCAACGACAAATATCATCTCAAACCAGGCGACAGTGTCTACTTTCAGTCAACTTGTGATCATGGCTTTATGCCGGTCAGCGACCACGCCGTTTATCTAGATGTACTGGTAGAGTAACCGTAATGGCTAAGCACCCCACCCTAACCCTCCCCTGCTAAGGGAGGGAACCGTTGACGAGTAACTGTTCCTCCCCTTAACAGGGGGAGGTTAGGTGGGGGTAAGCAGTAGATTCCCCACGCGTCACGTTCCAACCATTGCCTAGCGATCCAATCATTCAAGGAGGAAGTTGTGAGGAAAAGCGCGTTTTATACGATGGTGCTCAGTTTGTTGTGCCTTGTGCTTGTCAGTTGTTCATCGGCCCCAGCAGCAGAAGCCCCAGCAGAAGCAGTGGCTGAGGCCGCAGCCCCAGCAGAAGCCGCCGGCGATGGCGCTTATCACGAAGCGCCCATGTTGGCTGAGTTGGTCAACGCCGGCACACTCCCCCCGGTGGAAGAGCGGCTGCCGGCTGATCCGCTCGTGGTGACCCCCCGCAACGAAGTCGGGGTCTACGGTGGTGAGCAACGGGGTGCGGCCTTTGGTCCCCGCACCGGCCAGCTTGATACCGAAGCGTTGCGCATGCAGAGTCTGCTCTTTATTGAACCTGATTTGCAGAACCTCTCCCCGAATATCCTGGCCGGCTACAGTGCATCGGATGACAAAAAAAGCTGGACGATGACCTTACGCTCCGGCATGAAATGGTCGGATGGCGCACCCTTTACCGCTGACGATTTTCTCTTCTGGTATGAGGATATTCTGCTCAACACAGATCTGACGCCGGCCATCCCCGCCGTCTATCTCTCCGGCAGCCAGCCGATGACCATGACCAAGGTTGATGACATCACCGTACAGGTCGATTTTGCCGAGCCGAATCCGAACTTTGACCTGACCATGTCAAAGAGTCACTGGAACGACCGCATGTATGCACCCAAACATTATCTGCAACAGTGGCACAGTAAATACAATTCGGATGCCGATGCCCTGGCCAAGACGGAAAACTTTGAAACCTGGGTGTTAGCCTTCCAATACCACGATGACCATACACAGGGGCAACAGGATACCGCCTTGCCGGATATTACCCCGTGGGTGTTGACTTCGATTGATGAGCTGGGCAACAAGAACTTTACGCGCAATGCCTATTACTGGGCCGTCGATACGGCGGGCAATCAACTGCCCTACATTGATAGCCAGGTTGCGGTGCTGGTGCAGGATGCTGAAGTGCGCACATTGAAATTTATCTCGCGGGAACTGGATAATGCCGGTGAAAATCCACTGCCAGTCAAGGACTACCCACTCTACGTCGAGAACGAAGAAGCCGGCGATTATAAAGTTTATCTCTTTGACAACAGCCGTGGCAACGATGTCGGGGTCAGCTTTAATCAGACGCACAATGACCCAGTGCTCAGAGAAATCTTCCAGGATGTGCGCTTCCGTCAGGCAATGTCACTGGCAATTGACCGCAACCAGATCAATGAGATTCTCTACTTTGGCCGGGCAAAAGTGCGCCAAGCAACAATTCCCGAATCGGTCTCCTTCTATGAAGATTGGATGGGTGAGTACTATATCGACCTTGACCTTGACAAGGCCAATGCCCTACTCGACGAGATGGGCCTAGTATGGGATGCCGCCAATGAAGTCCGTACCCGTTCCGATGGTGCACCGCTCGAAGTTGTGCTCGAATGTTGGGAAGAGTTCTGCCCGCACTCCGAGCTGATCGCTGAAATGTGGAGCGTGGTCGGGGTGAAGACGACGATGAGCCAGATCGAGCGTACCCTGTGGCTGGAACGCAATCAAGCCAACGAAGCCGATGCCTATGCCCATCCCTACGACGCAATTGCCGAACCGAACCTGCGCGCAGCCAAGTGTAGCCGCATCCGCCCCTTGGGTGCCGACAGTTATGCACCACTCTGGCGGGCCTGGTACAACAGTGGTGGTACCGAAGGCGAAGAACCCTCTGAAATCAACCAACAACTAATCGCCCTCTGTGACCAATATGCCAGCGCCGAACCCGGCTCCGAAGCCTATATGAGCGCCGGTCTCGAAATGACTAAACTCTACACCGAGCAACTCTACTCCCTGGGCGTCTCGGTTGCGCCACGCGTGATCATCATCTCCAATCGCCTGGGCAACACCCCCACCGAAGGCATGTTCTCCGGCGACTACATGTTCTGGGTCCCCTATCGCGGTGACCAGTGGTACGTTAAATAAAACGTGAAACGTAAAACGTAAAACGTGATGCGTGAAACGAACTTGTCAGGCAATGCGATTACGTTTTACGTTTTACGTTTTACGTTTCACGTTTTACGTTTCACCAAGTAAGGAGCCTGCGTGAAATACTATCTCCTGCGCCGCTTTTTTTATATGGTGGTGCTGCTGTTGGCGGTGTCGGCCTTTTCGTTCATTCTGATCGATCTGCCGCCGGGTGATTATCTCACTTCGTATGTGGCGAGTTTGCGCGATGCACGGGGCAGTGAGATCGATCAGGCGGAAGTCGAGGCGTTAAAGCAGCAATATGGGCTGGATCAGTCTCTTTTCGTGCGCTATGCAAAATGGATGGGCAACATGCTCAACGGCAACCTGGGGCGCTCCTTTGCTTGGAATCGGGAAGTCACCGACCTGATCCGCGAACGGCTGGGGATTACGCTGCTCACCGCCGTGTTGACGCTGGTGGTCACCTACGCCGTGGCGATTCCCATCGGGATCTATTCGGCGACGCGCCAGTACTCGATTGGCGACTATATCTTCACCATTATCGGCTTTATGGGGTTGGCGATGCCCACCTTCTTTCTCGCCCTGGTGTTGATGTACTATGTCAACCGGGCCACCGGTTTTAGCGTCGGCGGCCTCTACTCCCCTGAGTTTATGAACCAGCCGATGAGTGTGGCCAAGTTTATTGATATGCTCAAACATATCTCGATCCTGGTCATTGCGGTGGGCATGGCCGGTACCGCCAGCATTATTCGCATTATGCGCAGCGGCATTCTCGACGAGTTGCAGAAACCCTATGTGATCGCGGCGCGCTCGAAGGGGCTGACCGAAATCCAGTTGCTCTGGCGTTACCCCGTACGGCTGGCGCTCAACCCCATCATTTCGACCATCGGCTGGATCTTGCCGAGCATTGTTTCAGGGGCGACCGTGACCGCCATCGTCATGAACATCCCCACCATCGGCGCGCTGCTCTACGAAGCGCTCCTGGCGCAGGACACCTATGTCGCCGCGGCGTCGATCATGCTACTCTCGTTTATGACCGTGATTGGGATGTTTATTTCGGATCTACTGCTGGCGGTGGTCGATCCACGGATTCGGTTTACATAGGAAGGGGAAGGTAAATCAGTAAACCGATGTACCGATTTACTGTTCTACCGATTTACCGATTTACCGATACACGAGAAAGGAACCTATGACCGCGATCACTGCTGACAAAGTGCCGCAAGCGCATGACGATGATCTTTTTATCGCCACGCAATGGACGTTGATGTGGCGCAAGTTTCGCCGCCACAAGCTGGCGATGGTGGGAACGTGGATTGTGATCGGTTTCTATCTGATCGCGATCTTTGCCGAGTTCATTGCACCCCAGGATCCGTTGACCCGTTCCACCGACTTTATCCATGTGCCACCGCAGGGGATTCATTTCTTTGGGACGCAGGGCTTTGGCCCTTATGTTTACGGACTAAAGGTCGAGGAAGATCCGCGCACCTGGCGCAAGATCTATACACCTGATCCCACGGTCGAGTTGCCGGTCCATTTCTTTGTCCAAGGCGAGCCTTACAAACTGTGGGGGCTGTTTGCGACCGACATTCATCTCTTCGGCACACGAGAAGGGGCTTTTTATCCCCTGGGGACCGATGATTCCGGGCGTGATATGCTTTCGCGGATGATCTATGGCACGCGGATCTCAGTTTCGATTGGGCTGGTTGGGGTAATCTTCACCTTTATCCTGGGTAGTGTGCTCGGTGCGATCTCTGGTTATTATGGCGGCGTGGTCGATTTTATCATTCAGCGGGTGATTGAGTTTATCCTCTGTATTCCCTCAATTCCGCTGTGGATGGCGCTCTCGGCCGCGGTGCCCAAGGATTGGCCGCCCACGCAGGTCTACTTTGCGATTTCGATCATCCTCTCGCTGATCGGCTGGTGTGGGTTGGCGCGCGTCGTGCGTGGCAAGATGTTGGAATTGCGCGAGGAGAACTTTATTACCGCCTCCAAATTAGCCGGCGCGTCCGATGCGTGGATCATCTTTGACCACATGTTGCCCGGTTTTATCAGCTATCTGATCGTCTCACTCACTCTCTCGATCCCTGGCATGATCCTGGCCGAAACCGCGTTGAGCTTTTTGGGGCTAGGGCTGCGTCCTCCTGCGATCAGCCTGGGCGTCCTGCTGCAACAGGCACAAAGTGTCAAAACCATCTCCCTCTATCCCTGGCTCATGTTGCCCGGGCTCGTCATCTTCATCATCGTCCTCGCCTTCAACTTTATGGGCGACGGGCTGCGCGACGCGGCGGATCCGTATAAGTGAAACGTGAAACGTGATGCGTAAAACGTGAATCGTGAATCGTGAATCGTGAAATGGATAAAGTGGGGGGTGATATGGCTGAAGTTGTGAAAATTGGGAGCGATGAGGAGTGGGAAGCTGGTGTACCGAAGTTAATCAAAGATGATTCGCTTTGGAAAATGCAAGCTTACCGGAAGGCGTTGTTTCTCGGCGATCTCGCTTGGTTTGATATACAAAAGCTTAATCAGCACCATTGGTTGTGGTCGTTGAGTGATCAACTCTATCGTGCCACAGGCTCAATCAGTGCGAATCTTGCCGAAGGCTATTCCAGAGGAACCGGCAAAGATCGTGCAAGATTTTATGAGTATTCGCTAGGCTCCGCCCGTGAAAGCCGCGATTGGTATTTTAAAGCGCGGCATATCCTCGGCGAAGAAGTGTTTAACCACCGTCTCGTCCTCCTCAGCGAGAGCATCCGCCTCTTACTGATTATGGTTCCCCAACAGCGCCAACAAATTCTGCGTGAAGAGGCCATCACCTACACCCTCCCCGAAGAGGATCTATCGTAGCACCACGTTTCACGTTTCACGTTTCACGCCTCACGTTTTAAGGAGCATCTACTTTGGACGACGCGTTATTAACCGTTCGCAACCTACGAACCCATTTCAGCTTAGACGAAGGCATGCTCAAGGCGGTGGATGGGGTGGATTTTGTGATCCCGAAAGGCAAGACGTTGGGGATGATCGGCGAGAGTGGCTGTGGCAAGAGTGTGACCGCGGCGTCGATCATGCGCACAATTTTGCCGCCGGGCCGGATCGTGGAGGGGAGCATGGCATTCCAGCGCACCAACGGCGAGGTTGTCGATCTGGCGGCGCTCGACCCGTTTGGCAGTACCATCCGTGCGATCCGGGGGCGGGAGATCGCGATGATCTTTCAGGATCCGACGGCCAGCCTGTCACCGGTCCACACCATCGGCCAGCAGATTATGGAGATGGTCCACCTGCACCGCACGCGCAACAAGAAAGAGGCGAAAGAGATTGTGCTCGATATGCTCGACCGCGTGGGGCTGCCCAACCCAACCCAGCGCTTTGGTGACTATCCCCACCAACTGTCGGGAGGCATGTGTCAACGCTGTATGATCGCGCAGGCGCTCTCATGCAACCCGTCGCTGCTCATCGCCGATGAACCGACCACCGCGCTTGACGTGACCGTACAGGCGCAGATCATCGAGTTGATCCAAGCCTTACAGGCCGAATCGGGCATGTCGGTGCTCTACATCACCCACGATCTGGGCGTCATCGCCGAGGTGGCGGATATGGTGGCGGTCATGTATTTGGGGCGCATTGTCGAGTATGCCGAGACGCGCACCGTTTTCAAAGATCCACACCATCCTTACACGCAACGGCTGCTCAAAGCGATCCCTACCTTGACCCGCCAATCCAACACCTACTTGGAAAATATCGCCGGCAACGTGCCAGTGCCGCTTGATCCACCGCAACAATGTGGTTTTACCTCGCGCTGCCTGATCGCCGAAGTTGGGCGCTGTGATCAACAGGTCCCCCCATTGGACGAGATTGCGCCCGGCCACACCGTGCGCTGCTTCCTGGCCCATGATGAAAAGGTGGTGGCCGCATGAACAATCACCAGCAAGAGCAAGGGCAAGGCGATCTGCTGCTCAAAGTGGAGAACCTGCAAAAGCACTTTCCGATTGAACAAGGGCTGCTCAAAAGAGTCGTCGGCCAGGTCCGCGCCGTCGATGGCGTCTCCTTTACAATTCAACGCAACGAGACCTTGGGACTGGTCGGTGAGTCGGGCAGCGGCAAGACGACTTTGGGCCGTTGCCTGCTGCGCGCCATCGAACCGACCGCGGGCGCGATTACTTTTTACGGGCAACAGGACGCACCCGTCGATGTGTTGGCCCTCGACAAACCGGGCCTCAAAGCGTTTCGACGGCGGGCGCAGCTAGTCTTCCAAAATCCCTATTCAGCGCTTGATCCACGCAAAACCGTGCTCCAGATCGTCAGTGAGCCGTTGATTTTACACAAGATCGCCCGTGGCGATGCGCTGATTGCTCGCGTGAAAGAGTTGCTGGATCTGGTCGGGCTAGAGGTCAAACAGATGAACCGCTATCCCCACGCCTTTAGCGGTGGCCAGCGCCAACGCATCGGGATCGCCCGTGCCTTGGCGCTCAACCCAGAATTTATCGTCGCCGATGAACCGGTCTCGGCGCTTGATGTCTCGATCCAAGCCCAGATTCTCAACCTGTTGCAGGACTTGCGCCGTGAGCTGAATCTCTCGTTTCTCTTTATTGCCCACGGGCTCAATGTGATCAAACATGTGTCGAACCGCGTAGCGGTGATGTATGTCGGCAAGCTGGTCGAAATGGGCAATGTCAACGACCTCTTTACCCGCCCCCGCCATCCCTACACCGAAGCGCTGCTCTCCGCCATCCCCAACCCCGATCCTGATCTGCGCATGCAGCGGATTATTTTGCCCGGTGAAGTCGCCAATCCCGCCAATCCACCCAGCGGTTGCCACTTCCACCCCCGCTGTCGTTACGCGGTCGAGCGCTGTAAAACCGAAGTGCCGACCTGGCAAGAGACGGCCCCCCACCATTTTGTCGCCTGTCACCGGGCCGATGAACTCGAATTGCTCGGTGTACCGTTAACGGGGTAGATGGATAGATGGGTAAATCGGTAAATCAGTAGGAAGCGTGGGCATAGGACAGTTGTTTACCCTGCGTCTATTCCTTGTATACCGATTTACCGATTTACCGATTCACGTATCTCCCTGCCTCCCACCAATCAGAAAGAACCAACCATGACCACCAACCCAACCAAAATCACCGTCGATGCCGGCCAGTGGCTCGGCGCGCTGCCGCACAACTGGAATTACATCGGCTATGATGAGATCAACTACACCTATGTGCCCGAAGGCGAGGCGCTGCTGGCCAAGTTCGGAGCGTTTCAGGAGCAGCCTTACTATGTGCGCGCCCACCATCTATTTTGCACCGGCAACGGCCACGCCGCCTACAAGTGGGGCTCGACCAACGCCTATCTCGAAGACGAGCAGGGCAACCCCGTCTATGATTGGACCTTTGTCGATCTGACCTTTGATACCCTGCTCAAACATCACTGCAAGCCCTTTGTCGAGCTGGGTTTTATGCCCCAGGATCTCGTTGACCCGGCCCACTACGACACCACCAAAGACAACTGGACCGCGCAACAGTACCGCGCCATCGGCTGGGCTTGTCCGCCCAAGGATTACCAGAAGTGGCATGATCTGGTCTATGCGTTGGTGGTCCATTGTGTGGAACGCTACGGCGAAAGCGAAGTGCTGAGCTGGTATTGGGAACTGTGGAACGAGCCGGACATCTTCTACTGGCGCGGCACGTTGGAGGAGTTTAACAAACTTTATGATTACACTGCCGCCGCGGTCAAGGCTGCCCTGCCCGCGGCACGCGTCGGCGGACCAGGGGTTACCAACCCATCGCCCGAGCGCAAATCAGGTGACTATCTCGACAAATTTCTCGACCACTGTGTCAATGGCACGAATGCCGTCACTGGTGAAACAGGCACGCCGCTCGACTTTCTCAGTTTTCATGTGAAAGGCGGCGGCTATCGGGCCGATCCCAAACATCGCCCACAGCGCCCACCGTCGGTCAAACAGATTTTGCGCGACACGGCTTATGGCCACGCGATCATCAAAAAATATCCCACCGTCAAGGATCTCGAATGTGTGCTCACCGAGATCGACCCGGATGGCTGGGCCGCGGGTGGCGCATGGGACAACATCAACCTCAACTTCCGTAACACCGAATATTATGCCAGTTTTGTCGCCGCCTCTTTCGACAAGGTCAGCCGTTATGCGCGACAGGAAGGCTGGGATCTGCGGCTGCTCAGTTGGGCTTTTATGTTTGTCGGCGAGCGTTGTTTTGAAGGCACGCGCGCCTTTTCTACCCAGGGCATCGACAAGGCGATCCTCAACCTCTTCCGCATGTACGCGCAGATGGGCACGCAGGAGATCGCCTTTACCAGCAGCGGCACCAAAGATCCGCTCGCCTACACGGATCACAACGGCTTTGGCGAAAGCCCGGACATCTCCGGCTTCGCCACCCTCGCCGGCAACCAGGAAGTGGCAATCCTCATCTACAACCATCACGATGACTGGGATCTGAAAGAGGTTCAGCCGATCGAGTTGACAGTTGACCATCTACCCTTTAGCGGCAGCAACTTACAGATCACCCACCACCGCATCGATCAAACGCACAGCAACGCTTACACCGAATGGGTACGCCAAGGAAAGCCGATGTACCCGCCCCCTGGTCAATATGCGGCGATCAAAGCGCGCGACGGCTTGGAACTGTTGACTGCCCCACAGCAGGTCACCGGAACCGATGGCAAGGTGACATTGACCTTTGACTTGCCTGTGCATGGGATCTCGCTGGTGCGAATCCGGCCGTCACAGTAACCACAGCGGGATGACAGGCACGGTGGCAGCGATAGTAGAGTAGCTGATAGAACAGGGGTATAGACGCGGATTGAGGAAACGCGGATGCGGGTGTTCACATCCGCGTTTCCTCAATCCGCGTCTATACCCCACCATCCGCGCCCCCTCAATCCGCGTCTATACCCCTGCCGTTAAATTGTAAGATCCCCGTACGCCGCCCTGATGTATAATAGGGCAATGACGAAATTAACCATTCGCCTGTTAGGCACGTACGCAGTCGAGTTGGGGGAACAGCCTGTCACCAACTTCCGCGCGATCAAGAATCAGGCGCTCTTTGCCTATCTGGCCAGTGAAGCCGATCGCCCGCACACGCGCCCACGGCTGGCTGGGCTGCTCTGGCCGGAACAGCCCGAGGCGCAGGCACTTTTAAATCTGCGCCAGGCGCTCTTTCGGCTGCGTAATCTGCTGGCAAATGAGCAGGCCACACCCCCCTTCTTGCAGATCAGCCAAAGCACCGTCCAGTTTGATCGCCAGAGTGACTATTGGTTTGATGCCGCTGCCTTTGCGCAACTGCTGGCAAGCTGTGATCAACATGCCCGCGCCGCCCCCGATCCCACCGGTCACCGCAGGAATTGTGGAGCCTGTGCCCAGCGGCTGGCCCAAGCAGTTGATCTCTATCGGGGTGAGTTCATGCAGGGCATCTATGTGGATGATAGCCCCGCCCTGGAAGAGTGGTTGCTGCTGCGGCGTGAATGGTTTCATCACCAGGCCCTGGGCGCGCTCTATGATCTGGCCGCCTGGCACGAAGCGCAGGGTGACTATGATCGCGCCGACCACTATGCCCGGCGGCAGCTTGGGCTGGATCCACTGCATGAAGAAGCGCACCGCCAACTAATGCGGGCGTTGGCGTTGGGGGGTAAACGCACAGAAGCCCTTGCCCAGTATGAAGCATGTAGCCAATTGCTCTATGCCGAATTAGGCGTGCCCCCTGCCGCCGAGACCACGGCCCTGATCCAAGCCATTGAAGCGGGCACGCTGACGGCAGCCTCCGGACAGCCATCAGTCGCGCTCCCGGTCGAGCGCTACGCCCAAATCCCCACCATCGGCACCACCTTTATCGGGCGCGAGAGCGAGGGGGAACAGTTGAGCGCTGCCCTGCTCGACCCGGCAGTGCCACTGGTCACACTGGTGGGGCCGGGCGGGGTGGGCAAGAGCCGGTTAGCCCTGGCCACAGCGACCAATCTGCTGGGGGCCTTTGCCGATGGGGTCTACTTTATGGCTTTGGCCGGTATTGATGATCAAGCCGCTCTGGTCACCGCGCTGGCCGGTGCCCTTGGCTTTACCTTTCAAGCCACGCCCGAGCCACAGCAACAGTTGCTCGCCTATCTGCGACAGCGCGAGACCCTTTTGATCATCGACAATTTTGAGCATCTGCTGGCCGCCACCGATCTGATCGAAACCTTGCTGGCCCAGTCGCCGCGGCTCAAATTGTTAGTCACCTCGCGCGAGCGGCTCAACTTGCAGCGGGAACGACTCTTTGCGCTCGATGGGCTGGCCCTCCCCCCCGTTGATGGGGACATAGCCGCGCTAGGTCGCTTTAGCAGTGTCCAACTTTTTCTAGCGCGAGCACAACAGGCAGCCCCCAGCTTTACCCCTGCGGAAACTGATCTGCCACCGATTGCCACCATCTGCCGGCTGGTTGATGGCCTGCCCTTGGGGATTGAACTGGCCGCAGCGTGGATCGAACATTACAGTTGCGCCGAAATTGCCGCCGCGTTGGCTGCGAATCTCGATTTTTTGCAAAGTACCCAGCGCGATCGACCGCAGCGTCACCGCAGCTTACGCGCCGTCTTTACCTATTCGTGGCAATTGCTGGCCCCTAGTGAACAGATCGCGCTGGCCCAGATGACAGTCTTTCGCGGGATCTTTAGTCGTGCTGCGGCCCAGACGGTGACCCAAGTCGCCCTGCCCCAACTACTGGCGCTTGTCAACAAATCACTAGTGCGGGTGGTTGCCCCTGGGCGCTATCTGTTGCATGAGCTAGTGCGCCAATTTGCGGCAGCCGCACAAACCAACGCGGCGACCCTGCCCCACCCCGAAGAGGTGCAGGCCCGCCATGCGCGCTACTACCTACAGCTGGTTGCCGAACAGAATGGGCTCTTTGGCCCACAGCCGCAAAAAGCAGTGGATCAGCTCTTGCAGGAGTTGGAAAATATCCGCCAGGCTTGGCGTTGGGGCGTCGACCAGGCGTTGGTCCCTGAACTGACGGCGGCGGTCGCCAACCTGGCGCGACTCTTTGATCTGGCCGGCTTTTATCGCGAAGCAGCCACCACCTGGCAACTCGCCCTCGCTGCGTGGCCGGTGACCGCAGTCCCTTTCCCAGCGCCGGTCGCCGCGCTAGTCAGCCAATTAGCTTTGGAAGCGGCGCGCACACAGAATGTCCTTGGTGACTACGCGCAAGCAATCACGCAGGCCAGCCAAGCACTTGATCTGCTCGAAACGGACGGATCGTTACCAACCACAACCGCCCTGTTAGCCGCCATCTATCAACAACTGGGCTTTGCCCACTACCGGCGTGGCGATCACGCAATGGCGTTGCCAACACTGGAAAAGGCGGTGACCTTTGCGGAAACTAGCCAACAGGGGCGCATCATCGCCGACTGCCTGTTGAGCCTGGGCGAAGTGCAGATGTATCAAGGGGACGCCGCTGGTCGCGCCGGTTTTGCCCGCGCCTTGGCGCTCTATCGCCAAAGCGAGGATCGCCGCGGTGAAGGAGCGGCGCTCTACAGTTTGGGACTCTTTGCCCAAATGCAGAGTGATTTTGCCCAAGCCCAGGCCTTTTATGAAGAGGCGCTGCGCATTCATCGCGCCTTGGGTGATCGCCACCATGAGGCGATCACCCTCAATGGCCTGGCCGGCCTCTATGCCAAGGCAAACAACTTCGCCGATGCCGACCGCTATTTTCAGCAAACCCTGCAATTGGCGCGCGCCATCGGCTACCAGATCGGCGCAGTCAACGCGCTGAACAGCCTGGGTGTCAACCAGTTGCACCAGGGCAAGCACCAGGCGGCACAGGGTTATTTTGAGCAAGCTCTACTCATTGCGCAACAGAGTGGCTATCGGCGCGGTGAAGGGGCGCTGCGCAACAATTTGGGCAATTTGGCCAGCGATGGAGGCAACTATGCGACTGCCGAAGGGCACTATCGCGCCGCGCTGGCTGTCGCCCACACCAGCGGAGATCGCTATCATGTCTGTGCCCGGCTGCACAACCTGGGCAACATGCGCCGCTTTCAGGGCGATTATGTGGGTGCACAAAATTACTATCAGGAGTCGGCAACGATTGCCGAAGCGATTGGTGACCGCTGGATCGAGGGCGATGCCCGCGCTGATCTGGCGCTGAGTTGCGCCTTTCTCTGCGATCAGGCCGCGGCCTGGTACCACGCCAACCGTGCGTTAACTCTGGCCAATGCGATTGGCGATCAGTGGTGTGAATGCAAAGCGCTGGCCATGCTGGGCTGGTTTGCGGTGACGGCAGGTGATGAAAATGGGTTACTCACCATCGAACGCGCGATCGCGCTGGCCCAGGCGGCACAGGAAGTCGGCATAGAGGGGGTGGCCCATGCCCGGCACGGTTTTGCCTTACTGGCACTGGCCCAACCCGCGGCCGCGGTTACGGCATTCGAACAGAGTATCGCCTTGCGGCGCGCCAGCGGGGATCGGGTACAGATTGTCAGCGCCCAAGCTGGGTTAGCGCTGGCGCACCTGGCCCTAGCCCAGTTGCCAGCCGCTCGTAACCTGGTAGAAACCATCCTGGGGCAGATTGGAGAGAAAGCGGTGGGCGTTGCTGATGATCCATTACGCATTTACGCGGCCTGTTACGCTGTTTTAGAAGCCAGCGGCGACAGCCGCGCCGCACTGATCCAACAACGCGCCCTGCTGCACATGGAGGGGCAGGCAGAGCAGCTCAGCGATCTAGCCCAGCGGGCGCGTTTTGTCACCCAATATCAACAGGCGTTGGGACGATCAGACAATGCGGCCGATGTGGCGCAAGGTAAGTGAAGGTGGGTGAATTTGCCGCATTCAGTGCGTTTTAACGCAGCTTGGCGTATCAGCCGGCGTGTTTCAACCGCCGGCGTGGCCGCACAGATCACTGCGTTAACCGCGCAAGACTTTGGCGACAGCGCGCCGCCCACCAACCGGCCTCTTGCGCCTCGGCAATCTGCAGGCCAGTGGTGAATTCTTCCTGTGCCGCCTGCCGATTGGCCGCCAGGGTGGCCTCACCCTCACCAATGGGCAGTTGCAGCAGCAACTCACCTTGAATGCGGTGTAACTCAGCGGCGCACCAGCGATCCTGGGTGCGCGCCAACAGGTCAAAGGCTTCGTTCATGGCGATGATGCCAAATTCGGGTTGACCCTGGCGGCCCAGTGTTTCGGCAAGTAAGGCACCAAAATAACCGGCCCCCAATTCAGCGCCGGTGCTCTGAAAGAGTTCGGCGCTGTCATACATCAGTTGCATTCCCACTTCCACCTCACCAAGTTGGGTCTGCGCCCAGCCGCGCAGAAAATCGGCCATGGATTGCCAAAGAATGAAACCATGCTGCGTAGAGATGGCGCTGGCCAGCTCGGCCTGGCGCAGACAAGCAGGGGCATCCGCCATAAATTGAAATTGCACCGCGGCATAGGTCTTGGCAATCGCTTCGTTGTAGGGATAACCCAACTCTTCGGCCAGGCGGATCGCACGGGTGGTTTGGGCTTGGGCGCGCTCAGTCAGCCCCAGGCACCAGCAGGCCCACGCGCCATAACTCAGGCTCACCACACAGGGATCTTGCCCATAGGCCAACGTGTGGTTGCAATCCTGATGGCGGTTATAGAGGGCAATTGCCTGGTCAAAATAAGCTAGCGCATCCTGCAGGTCAGCCCGATGGAACAGGTGGGTCCCGAGTGCCGTATACGCTTCTACCAGCAGTCCGCGATCTTCTTGTTCTTGCGCAATTTCCAATAGTTGCTGCGAGACGGCTAAGCCGCGATCCAGATCGGGTTTGACCAGATAGTAACGGCTCAGACCCCACAAGACTTGGAAGCGTTGAATCAGCCCTGCGCCACTTTGTTGGCAGAGTTGCAACGCCCGTGTTAGCGCCTCTTCGACCTGGGGGGCGGCATAACCCTTGGTCGCCAACAGCAGTGCGCCGCGCCCCATCTGTAACGAGAGTTCGAGGGCTTCGCTTTCGCCATCGCGTTCTTCCCCAGCCAACAGCGTCAACCCCTGGTCAAGATGAGTCAGCGCGTCCTGCAAGGCCGAAACCCGGTGGGCATCGCGGGCGGCGCGACTATACCAACTTACCGCCAACCGGCGTTGACCGGCACGCTCATAATGCAGGGCAATTTGGGGGCTGATACTCTCCAGGCGAGTGGCATATAAACTTTCCAGTGCCGCGGCAATACGCCGGTGCAGCAGCCGCAGCCGCATAGGGCTGAGCGTATTGTAGACCACTTCACGCAGCTTATCATGGGTAAAATCATAGGCGTCAACCGCACTCGCCCCCATGCCGTGATCACGGATAATCTGCTGCTGCCAGAGTTCATCCAGCCCCTGCACCAGCGTATCTTCGCTGCTGCCAGTGGCGGCCCCTAACAGGGTAGGGGTAAAGGCGCGCCCAATCACCGCCGCCACATCAGCCAGTGCGCGCGCTTCGGGCGAGAGGCGCACCAGGCGCGACTCAATCGCTGATTGGATCTTCGGCGGCAGCGGGGTAGGCAGGGTCAATACCTCTGTCAACTTATCGGCCCCTTGCGCTGGTGGTCCATTCAAGCGGGCGCGCAGTGTCTCGACAATAAAAAGGGGATTGCCTTCAGTCTCCACAAAAAGGCGGGCCAGTTCATTGTCGGTGGCACTGCGCCCGGTTAAATTAGCCACCAGTTGCCCCGTTTCCGCCAGGTTGAGGCGCGCCAGCTCGATCTCATGCAGGTGGCCGGTGCGGTTGAGGCGCAAGCGTAAATTGGCAAGGGCATCATGTGGCGTGCTTTCACCACTGCGTTGGGTCGCAACCACCAGCAGCCGACTTTGGGGGGCATTGCGCAACAGATACTCAATCCAGTCGAGCGAGTCGCTGTCACACCATTGAATGTCATCCAGCACCAACAAGAGCGGCGGCGGACACTGTTCGACGGCATGCACCATCGCCTCAAAGAGCCGCCGCCGTTGGGTAGTTTCGGTCATAGGTGAAGCGGCGCTAACGGATGGGGCGGTCGGCAGCAATTCCGGTAACAGGCGCGCCAGCTCGACGCGCCATAACTCGGCAACTTTGGGCAGATAGCGTTGCAAGGCGGGGGTGCGCAGCCACGCCTGAATAGGGGAAAAGGCCAGCCGGCCACCAGCCGTGTAACAGTGCGCCTGGGCGGTGGTGACCCCTTGGCGGCTCGCCCAGTCGGCCAAGCCTTCGACCAGGCGCGTCTTGCCGATCCCCGCTTCGCCGCTGACAATGAGCAGGGCAGGCTGGCCACTGCTGGCACGGCCCCACCATTCTTGCAACAAACCCCAGGCGTGATCACGACCGACGAGTGGCGTGGCCATGCGCATGGGTTCAGCCACCGCCGCTTGGTTGGCGCCCGTATGTTCCAGATTGAGCAACCGCTCGTAGATCGCTTGGGTGGTAGGGCTGGGATCAACGCCCAGTTCCCGATCCAACGTGGTGCGACAGAGATGATAGATGCGCAACGCTGTGGCCCGATCCCCCAGCGCGGCGTGGAGTTGCATCAAGCGCGCATAGGTGGTCTCTTGCAGGTCATCGTATTGGAGCAGGCGCTGCGCATGTTCGATGGCGGTGCGATAGTCGCGCTGTTCGGCCAGCAGGTCGATCAGCGTATAGACCGTGTTTAGGTAATTCTGCTGCCACTCCTCGCGCAGCGGGAGGATCCATTCGTCGTAACAATCGGGCAGCAAAGGGCCATTGTAAAGCGCAACCGCTTGTTCTAGCGCGCTGCGCCGTGCGCTGCCATCACTCGCCGTTTGGGCGACTTGGAGCAGCCGACTAATCTCAATCACATCAACTTCCGCCGTGGCCTGTGCGCGCCATTGCACCGTCTGGCTCTCGATCAGCAGAAAATCAGCAGCCTGGGGCAGTTGATTGCGCAGCAGATGCAGTGCATTACGCAGGTTGGTGCGTGCCTGGCTGTCCCCCGATTCCGGCCAGAACAAGTAGGCCAGGCTCTGACGGGATTGCGGGGCGTGACGGTGTAATAACAGATAGGCCAGCAGCGACTGGAGCCGCATGTTATTAAAACCGGCCACCGATCCTTCATGCCAACTGATCTGGAAGCCGCCGAGCAATTGAACCTTCAACATTGTCACTTACCTTGAAAAGACGGACAGGGAGAGTAGGTGGATGGATGGGTTGGTGGGTTAGTTGGTTTGTGCGCTGGTAACCAACCAACTAACCCACCAACCAACCAGTTACTGTGCATAAACACCCTGGTCCTGAGATGACTGTCCCCAAACGCGGGTGGCGGGGTTAATCAGCAGATAGTATACCGCAACCGCCGCGCTGAAGAATAAAATCGCTGTATAGACGATCAAACTGGGCAACAACTCAGCGTCAATCGTACCAAAGCGCCGGAGAAAAGGCGGAATGAGCACCAGGTCATAGGCCAGAAAGCTCCACAACTGCGTCGCCGCGTTGCGCCAGCGGGGGGCAAGTAGCGCATAGAGAAAGTAGAAGGCATCACCCAAAAACATCCAACCGAAGAGCACCGAAGTTGGCCCAGTCAATTGCCAAGGGAAGACTTGTTCGCGTTGCATGACCAGGGCGCTACCGACACCGATCAAGGCCAGCACAAAGATGACAAAGGCAACGCGCAGGCCCATTGGCATCGGGCGCGTGTCGGTCAGCCGAAAGCGGCGGGCCCAGAAGAGTAGCCCCAGATTGAGCAGGGCAAAGATCGTGACAGCCGGGGCGAGGGTGGAGACAGACAGATGCGTTTCCGTCTCGCTTTGGAGCGCAGCGATCGCCGCCGGTGCCGTCCAGAGATAGATGGCGGTACCACTCAACATAACAAAGAGATTAAGCGCACCGGCCATCAACATGTGAAACGCTTGTGTGATGCCAATCCAGAGCATGGCAGCAGCAATGGCGGCCTGCATCGAAGCAATAAAGGTATAGGAAAGGGGGCCATCCGGCATGGGCCACCAATAGGTTGCCCAGGTGGCTTGATTGAGAAACCCCCAGGCCAGCACGAACATGCCTAAGCCGCCCACGATGAGAATTAGTTGTCCGATGCGATTCATAAATGCTCTCCTTTTCACGCTTATCCCAACAATTACGTAAGCGCTGACGCCCGGCAGCGGCTTTTTTGGCGCACTAAATGGATAATTTGTTAGTTGTTTTGCGCAATTAACCCGAGTATACTTGCGCTGACACAGCAGCTTGATCTTACCATGTTTCGCAACGGCTGTCATCACCGAATTGTGAGTAATCACTTGCAACACAATCACTGTCAATGACGTGATGATCACCCTTTACGGCGCGCGCACAATGGACAAAGATGAATTCCTGGTAAATGCACCATTGTTTGGCGCTATTATCGGTCATCTGCGGTGGCGGGTCGGTCAGGGAATCGACAATCGGCGGGCGCGATTGTTCGCCAAACGAAGTGAGTTCATCACTGTTGGTGGGATCGGCCTCCAGTGGCGAGATCGTCGTGATCACGATGAGTACATCGCAGATAATGCGGCGCATGTGAGCGTGTTTTCCCTGAAGATCTGGCGTGGAGCCTACGCAGGTTGCCAAGTGAAGATTACGGGGCCATGATGGCCGGCATTCGCGCTGTGTAAACTCGAAACAGAATTTGATAGCAACAGCTTAGCCCTAACCCCAGGGTAAAAGTTCACATTATTTCACAGTTCAGCTATGATGCGTCCACCAGTAGAACCGAGCACGACCTTTGGCAGCTATCTCCGCTACTTGCGCCGCCGCGCCCGTCTCACCCAGACAGAGCTGAGCATTGCGGTTGGCTATAGCCCCGGTCAGATCTCGATGCTGGAAAATGGCCAGCGGCTCCCCGATCTGACGGCGGTAAGTGCCCTCTTTATTGTGGCATTGGGGGTAGAACGCGATCAACGTGCGACGGCACAACTGCTGCAACTGGCGCAAAGCGCCATCAATGCGCGTAAAGAGAAAAATCAGCCACCCACACGGCCAGAGGCAGGGGCAGGGCAAGCTGTGATCGAACAGCAGGTGATCTGGCAGCACGAAGAGTTGGGGTTACTCGAAGAGATCCCGCCGCTACCACAGGTCTATATCAAGCGTACACAACCCTATCAGCGCATTAACCAGTGGTTGCAACGCGAGCGCCGTGCGGCCATTTGTGGGCTGGCAGGGATGGGCAAAAGTACCCTGGCGGCTGAGTTTGCCCATGCCTATGAGCGCGGCCATCCCGTCTGTTGGCTGACCTTTAGCCCTGTCCTGCCCCTTTCACCCGATGGCTTGCTTCACCAATTGGCACTCTTTGCCGCGGCCTATGCCCCGGATCCCCGTGCCCTGGTGCGCCTGCTACGCCAGCAGTCCGGCAATCGCATTGGCAATCAAGCCGGTAGTGAGGAGCCGGCAGAAACGCAAAATCTGACCCGGCAGTTGCTCTTCCTGGTCAGCAGTACGCTGGCCACGCTCGATGCGCCTTTGCTCGTTTTTGATGATGCCCATGTGATTGCCGATGACGAAGCCATGTTGGCCCTCTTACAGCGGCTCTTTGCCCTGGCCCCTTACTGTCGCGCGCTCTTTGTGACGCGCACGGAGCTTAGCAGCTTACCCATCCCTCACCTCACGCTCAATGGACTGACGACGGCAGAGAGTGAGGCGCTGGTCCAAAGTCTGGTCGAAACGCCGGCTGCGCCCACCAGCAGCTTGGACGACGGGCTGCTGCATGGCTTATATCAACAGACGGCCGGCAATCCCCTGTTGCTGCGCTTGGCCCTCACCCAAATCGAGCAACAAGCGCTGCCCCCGCGCCAGCTGCCCAGGCTCGCTCACAATCTTGTCGAAGGGGTGCTGCAACAATTGCCGCCCGCGGCCCGTTTGCTGCTCGATTTCCTCACCGTCTGGCGTAGCCCCGTCGATCTGACAGCTAATCATCTGCCCGAAATGTTGGCCGAATTGGGTGAGGCGTATGATCATCCTAGCGCGCGTAATACCGTGCAGCGGCGGCGGTTGATTGAACAGCCCCACCACGCCACGCCCCATCCACTCTTGCGCGAAGCGCTGTTAACGGCACTCCAGGCGCAAGCCGAACGGCGGCGCAGCTTATACCGATTGGCCGCCGAATGGGCCATCCGGCAGGGGAATCTGTTGGATGGAGCACACTATTATTGTGGTGCGGATGACCTGCAAAGTGCCTGTGATCTGCTGGCTGCCCACGGCGCAGATTTTACCAATCGAGGGGAAGCCGTGGCCGCGGCGGCCGTTGTTGACGCGGTGTTGACGCTGGCGCGCAAACATAATCACCAGAACGCCACGATTGTGCGCGAGATGCTCCTCTTGCGGGGTGATCTGTTACTTAACACGCTACAGTCAACGATTGCGCAGGAGAGTTACCGCGAGGCGCTCGAATTGACCGAGGGGCGTATTGCGCGTGCGCAATTGGCAGAACGGCTGGCAACCAGCCTCTATCAAACTGGGCAGGCGCAGGACGCGTTGATTTTGTGTGAAGAGGCCATTAGCTCCCTAGCCCTTGATCTCTCGGCAGAGGGGATGCGCTTACGGCTACAACTGGGTGGCACGCGCGTGCGCGCCCTGATTGCACTGGCCCGCTTTGACGAGGCCCATCAGCTCTGCCAACAAGCGGTCGATCTGGCCCGGGTGCTGCGGCTCCTCAAGCCCAGCGCCGCCGATCTGATCCGCATCCACGCGCTGGTGGCACTGGGCTATGTCGCGCGCATTCGCGGCCAGCATCCCGAGGCCCATCGTTATTTGGAACAGGCCGTACACCATGCGCGCAAAAGTGGTCAGCGCGCGGCCGAAGCCGAAGCGCTCACCTATGTCAGCGCCGCGCGCCGCGATGTGGGTGATTTTGCCGGGGCCGAAGCCGCGGGCTTAATGAGCTTGCAAGTGGCACAGGCGATTGGCAACGATTATCTTGCTTCCAACGCGCTACACTATCTCTCAATCAATGACTATTATCATAATGACCTGGCCCAGGCCCTAAGTCGCTCAGAGCAAGCCCTGGCCCAGAAGCGGCAGATGGTCGATGGCGAAGGGGTGGTGGCCTGTGATATTTTGCAAGCGCTGGTCTATTCCGCGCTGGGTACGCCGGCGCGCGCCTGGGAATTAATGGCCCATGCGCAGCTTGAATGTCAACTATTTGACAACGCCTGGCTGACCGGGCTTACGCACTACGTCAGCGGCATTGTCGCCGCTTTCCAACTTGAGCTGGCTCAAGCGGAACAGCTCTTTGGGCAAGCATTAGCCAATGAGGGTTTTTGCAACGATCGCCAACTGCAAGAAAGTGTCCAGCTCTTTCTAGGTATCGTTTATGTGGCGCAAGGGCGGGTCACGGCGGCGCAAGCGATCATCGCCGGCCTTGGCCACCCCCTGGCAGGGATGGAGATCGAGCTGTTACAGGGTCTCTTGCGCGGCATGATTGCGTTGGTGCGTGCGGAAAGCGAGCAAGTCCTGGCCATTACCCAAGGCACGATCATGCAAGCCCAACGCACTGGTTACCTGGTCTATGCGCAGGAAGCAAGTCGCTTGCAAAGTTTGGTGGCAGACCCTTGTCCACCCGCCTATTTACCCCGCGCCGTTTGCTGTGGGCTAACCGCACTATAATGAGAAAACCAGTATGACGAAGTTTGGCAATTTGTCGATTTTGCTGTCGATCTGGCGTGATCCCATTCGTCATTAGCATGAAGGCGGCGTGAGATAAGCCACGTGAGTGCCTTCGCTGACTAACCATTATCATAAGAGCAAGCAGAAAGGAACAATTTCCATGCGTTATTTACTTCTGATCTACGGCAACGAGAGCGCCGGCGCCGCCATGAGCCCCGCTGAGCAAGAAGCAGAGATGGGCGAATATTGGGCCTACACTAGCGCAGTTAATGAGGCCGGGGTCAACCTCGGTGGTGAGGCATTACACCCCACCGCCACCGCTACCACCGTACGCGTGCGTGAGGGCAAGACACTCACCACCGATGGCCCCTTTGCCGAGACCAAAGAGCAATTGGGCGGCTATTACCTGCTCAACTGCAACAATCTCGACGAAGCCATCGCCTGGGCCGCCAAGATCCCCGGTGCGCGCAGCGGGATGATCGAAGTGCGCCCGATTGTGGAATTTAACTAGCAAAAAGGGGGGACGAGACAGGGAGACACGAGACAGGGAGATACGAGACTCTCGTGTCTCCCTGTCTCGTGTCTCCCTGTCTGGGGTCTAACTACTATGCTTTCTGATCACATCATCACGACAGTAGAACAGACCTTTCGCTCCTCTTCGGGTCGGGTACTGGCAACGCTCATTGGCGCGTTTCATGATCTGGAGTTGGCCGAGGAGGTGGTGCAGGAAGCTTTTATCGTGGCGTTGGAACGGTGGCCACGCGAGGGCATCCCCACCAATCCACCGGCCTGGATTACCACAACGGCGCGCCATCGGGCGATTGACCGGCTGCGGCGGAATCAGACGCTGGCGCGCAAGCTTGCCCTGCTACAAGCAGCACAAGCAACTGTGGACACAAGCAGCGCGCCCGTCCTTGAGCCGGAGGAATACCCTGACGAGCGGCTCAAGCTCATCTTTACCTGCTGCCATCCGGCGTTGGCGCTGGACGCGCAGGTGGCCCTGACCTTGCGCACCCTGGGCGGCCTAAGCACAGAAGCGATTGCCCATGCCTTCCTGACGCCGGTGCCGACCATGGCCCAGCGGTTGGTCCGCGCCAAACGCAAGATCCGGGATGCCGGCATCCCCTTTCAGGTGCCACCGCGCCACTTATTGGCGGCGCGCTTGGATGCCGTGCTGGCCACGCTCTATCTGATCTTTAACGAAGGCTATGCCGCCTCTGCCGGCGATGCGCTCATCCGGCAAGAATTATGCCAGGAAGCGATCCGCTTGGCACAGTTGCTCGTCCATCTATTACAACAGGTGCCGGCGCTCGGCCCACCAAGCGCAGCCCAAACCGGGAGCTTCACATTAGAACTCATCCAACCAGGCTTGGTTGCGGAAGCAATGGGGCTGCTGGCCCTCATGCGGCTGCACCATGCGCGCACCGCCGCGCGGTTAGACGCAGCCGGCCAGTTGGTCACACTAGAGGAGCAGGATCGCGCGCAGTGGGATCATCAAGCCATTGCTGAGGCCCTCATTGTGCTTGAACAAGCACTGGCCCTGCGTGCGCCTGGCCCCTATCAGATCCAGGCCGCGATCAGCGCCCTCCATGCCCAGGCGCCACGACCGGCTGACACGGATTGGCCGCAGATTGCAGGGCTCTATCACGCGCTGGCCGCCTACCAGCCGTCGCCGGTCGTCGCCCTCAACCAGGCAGTGGCGGTCGCGATGGCGGGCGATCTAGCGCACGGGCTGGCCTTATTGGATGCGCTAGCAGCCGACGGTACATTGGCGCACTATCACTGGTTACCAGCGGCGCGCGCCGATCTACTGCGCCGGGCCGCGCGCTGGACCGAGGCGGCAGTCGCCTACCGGCAGGCCCTGGCGCAGGTTGACAACGAGGTAGAGCGCCACTATCTCCGGCGCCGGTTGCAGGAAGTCTGCGGCCAAATCTAATCCCCTACCCCTTTTTCCTACTTAACACAAAATAACTTCCTCTACCAGCTAAACAGCTTACGCTACTTTTACCCCCACGGCCATTAAGTTAAAGGCTGGCCGTGTACTCAGCGTCCTCAGACGCTGAGCCGGTCGCGCTGGGCTGTGCAGCTGGGGAACCGCGGCGAGTACCGACGCGTGTATGCGACGCGCCCTTGCGGGGGAGGCGCGCTACTCGCTTCCCTTAATGGCAGTAACCTTTACTCCTCAGCAAAAGCGAAAATTTGCACAAATACGTCTTTTGCCATGTCGCCAGCACGGTGGACGCGGTTGCACATTATCGTCTCATTTTGCCCTGCGCCACCCGATTACCAGCGGGCACTGGTCACGTCCAGTAATATTGTTGACAGGAACGTGATAAGCTTTTGACAGCTCATTTTGATAGTTATCAATGCATAATGGGCTTACACAAGGGCAAACGAGATTGCTTTTGATGCAAATTGAATTAACATATTTGTTAGGTAATACAACGACAAAAAGCGTAGAAACCGGCCGGTGTGCTCAGTCAAAAGACAACACATCTAAGGTAGAAAAACGCAAGTTGATTCGTACAGAAGAAGGTTCTGATGAAAGCGAAGTTCTTGATTGCTCAACTGATGGTGATGGTTGCCTGGCTGCTCTGGAGCATGCCAGTGACAGTGAAGGCACAGGCTGAGCTTCCCACTTCGCGCAGCACCCAGATCGTCGGTGGCCAGCCGGCGGATGTGGGTGAATGGCCCTGGCAAGCAATGGTGCGTGCCGGTGGCTACCTTTGTGGCGGTTCATTGGTTGATAGTGGTTGGGTCGTTACCGCTGCCCATTGTGTTTATGATGATCGGGGTGCGGTCTTCAGTCCCGATGCGATTACGGTCACGCTTGGCGATCACAGCCGTGTGCAAAATGATGGCTATGAGCAGGTGATGGCGGTTGTCGAGGTTGTCCCCCATGCCGCTTACGATGAATGGTCCAATGATAATGATATTGCGCTGCTCAAATTGGCAACCCCCGCCACGTTGAATGCACGGGTCGCCATCATCAAGCCGGTGACCACCGCCGAGAACGCCCTGACCGCCGAAGGCACCATGGCATTTGTCACCGGTTGGGGCACCAGCGGCGAAGGTGGCAGTGCCGCGGCAGTTTTAATGGAAGTTGATGTGCCGGTGGTTGATAATACAACCTGCAACGCTTCCTACGGCACGATTACAGATAACATGCTCTGTGCTGGTTACGCTGAAGGCGGCAAGGATTCCTGTCAGGGTGACAGTGGCGGGCCGTTGGTTGTGCCGGACAACAACGGGGGCTGGCGCTTGGCTGGGGTCGTGAGCTTTGGCTACGGTTGTGCTCGCCAGGACTTCTACGGGGTTTATACCCGGGTCTCGCAATTTGCCACCTGGATCGAAGAATATACCGGCACCAGCGAGCCAACCCCTACGCCGACACCAGTTGCCAGCGATGTAACGGTAACAGCTTTGCCTGATCAGGATGTCAACTTCTCGTACAGCAATCAAAGCGGCAGTATTGCGATGACCATTCCAACAGGTGCGGTCAATGCACCGACGGTCGTTCACTACAACGAGTACAATGCGCCCTTAAGTCGCTCGAATCTCTTCCACTATAGTGGTGTCGCCTTTACCCTCGTGATCGAGCAGAATGGTCAGCTCGCAACAGACTTCGCCTTTGCCAAAGCGGTGACCATCGTCATCAATTACAGTGAAACCAACATCGCCGACCTTGACGAAAGCACCCTCACCCTCTACACAGTCGATGCCAACGGCGTCTGGTCAAACGCCAATGCGGTCATCGTTAGCCAGGATCTGGTCCACAATCAGACAGTCATGCAGGTGATGCAGACCGGCACCTTTGCTCTCGGTGCCACGAGCCACCAACTGTTCCTGCCCATGGTGCAGAACTAGAAAGTAGGGTGGCAGAGTTGCAAGGTGGCAGCGTTGCAAAGTAGTAAAGTTAGTGTGTTGGGCGACTCAAGTGGCGGACCAGACGGTGCGTCCGTCTACGATGGTTGAGAGAACCGCAATTTCTTTTAACTCTTCTTCCGCAACAGTAAAGTAATCACGGTCAACTACCACCAAGTCTGCCACTTTCCCCACTTCGAGCGTACCCTTCAGCTTTTCTTCACGCGTTAACCATGTCCCCCCCATTGTATAGGCCCGCAATGCTTCGGCCCGGCTGAGCGCCTGATCAGATGCCACCAGATTGCCTAGATTGTTCTTCCTTGTCACCAGCGCATAGAGCGCCACAAAGGGGTTGACTGAAACCGTGCTGGGAATATCCGAGTTGGCGGCCAACGGAATATTACGGTCGAGAAATTTGCGGGCAGGTTTGTAGTTAGCAGCCCGTTCTCGCCCCACATCGCGAAAGATCATGTCACCTTCCCAATAGAGAAAGGTTGGCTGGATCACGGCACCAATCTGATGGGCAGCCATCTGTGCCAAGGCGCGATCGCTGGGGAAGTAGGCATGGATCACGTTGTGGCGGGCATCGCTGCCGGGAAAGTCCTGCAACACCGCGGCAAAAGCATCGACCACCATATCCATCGCGCGGTCGCCACAGGTGTGAATCCCCACATCCCAGCCATGTTCCTGGGCCGTGCGGAAGTAGCGGCGCAATTGATCAGGGTTGAGGCGGTTGAAATTGCCCACACTGCTTTCGCCCACAAAGGGTTCATACATAAAAGCGGTGTGCGACGACGTGCCCCCATCAATCGCCATCTTCAGCCCGCCGATGCGCAACCACTCATCGCCCAGACCACTGGAGATACCCAGCCCCGTCGCCCGCTGATCCAACGCTGCTTCCTCTTCATCCTCGCGAAAGCCATGCCAACTGGGCATCAGGTTCATGCGCACGGTCAAACCACCCGCTTGATAGAAAGCTTGATAGGCGTGCATTTCATAGGGATAGAGCCCCGGATCGATGACGCTGGTGATCCCATAACGGTTCATCTCCTGGCAACCAAGGGCCAACGCCTGCTTGAGTTCGGGTAAGGTTGGCTGGGGCATCAGCGAACGCACAAGCAATTTAGCTGCTGCGCGCAGGATACCGTTGGGTGTACCATCCGGGTCACGCTCAATGCGGCCCCCGGTTGGATCAGGGGTGCGGCGATCAACCCCGGCCAGCCTTAGCGCCACACTGTTAACCACATCCATGTTGAAGAAGCGCATGAGGATCACCGGATGCTGATCCGTGGCCGGGTCGATGTCATGGCGTGTGGGTAACTGGTTGGCCGGAAAGTTATGTTCACTCCAGCCCTCGCCGATGATCCAGTGGCCGGGCGGTGTTTCACGGGCGCGGGCACGCACCAGTTCCATCATCTCCGCCGGGGATTGACACTCATCAAGCCGAATACGCGTCAGTTTGATCCCCACTTGCAGCAGATGATTATGGCTGTCAAAGATGCCGGGCAACACGGTTTGGCCCCCCAGATCTATTTGCTGCGTTTGCGCGCCGGCCAGCGCCCGCAGTTGCGCCGTGCCGCCGGTGGTCAGGATCCGGCTATCCTTGATCGCGACCGCTTCGACCACGCTGTTTTGGGCGTCCATCGTGTAGATCTGCCCGCTGTGTAGGATCAGGTCGGGGGCTAATGCGGTAATGGTCATGGTTGGTTTCCTGTTCGTGGTTTGTTGATCTGGGTGGAAACAGCGGTCAATCTGGTGGCGTAAGTATACATGGGCGAGTAGAATTCATCAACCATGGCTGAAGTCACCTCAGCAATGCTCAATATGAAAACGTGTAGTGAGCATCCCCCGCAAGGGCGCGGCGAGTTGGGCTGCGCATCGGGGGATGCGCAGTACACTTTAAAATTGAGCATTGCTGAACTCGCCTTTCGCCCAAGGGTGTGTCCCAATTTGGGGCTAACGTCCCCGGCACAGGCGAAGGCTTGGTTCGTTAGCGGACGATTCGCCCGCCTGTGCCGGGGACGTTGTGAACCTCACCCCTTTTCTGGGACACACCCGCCGCCCAATAAACGGTTGCTGAGAACGCCCCGTCATAGTATAATCATTGCATGAAAAGAACGATTGTTCTGACTGAATTTCAGCCCCAACGGTTGCCCAGCGACACTTTAGCCACAACGGTCGCCGAACACCTTTGGCAGCACTACGGCCACCTGGTCGAGGTGGAATTCCCGTCGCCCAAAAGCGCCGACCAGTGGCAATTGACGGCGCAGGGCTGGGTGGGGATGGTGCCCTTGACGCGCGAGCTGACCCTGGTGTTGCAGCCCAAGGTGACGATTGCCAATCTGCTGCGCATGGTGGAGATCGCCTTTGATTTGCGTGCGCTCCAACTCTTTAGGGGTACCGTAGACGCGGCGACCGTCCCAGATCTCTACGAACGGCTCGCACAGTTGCTGGCCCAATGGGTATTGGCACGCTGCCGCCGCGGGCTTTATCGCCCCTATCAAGCACAACGGGCCGTGCTGCCCTATTTGCGGGGCCGGTTGCAGGTAGACGAATTGACCCGGCAGCCGCTGCAACAACAGCTACCCTGTCACTATCAGGAGCAGCGGGTCGATGTCGTCGACAACCAGCTTCTCGCGTGGACCTTGCACACCATCCTGGGGGGCGACTTTTGCAGCGAAACCGCGCGCGCCTTGTTGCGCCAGGCGTTACGTGCGCTTCAGCCGTTAGTTACCTTGCAACCATTTACGGCGCGCGACTGTCGACACCGCGCCTATAGTCGGCTCAATGAGGATTACGCCCCGCTCCATGCCCTCTGCGCTTTTTTTCTGGAGGCGAGCGGGCCAGGCCATCGGCCAGGGACAGCGGCAAGTGTCCCCTTTGTGGTCAATATGGCACGCCTGTATGAGCAATTTGTAGCGGCATGGTTACAGAGCAATTTGCCCCCAGCATGGACCTTGCAAGCGCAGGAACGTCATCAGCTCAGCAGTGAGCTCTACTTTGCGATTGATCTTGTCCTCTATGCCCGCGCTTCTGGGCAAGTACGGGCCGTGTTGGACACCAAATATAAGGTCGCAACCCAGGGTCCCCAAACTGCGGATATCGCCCAAGTGGTGGCCTATGCCGCAGCCAAAGGGGCAAGTGCCGCTTATCTAATCTACCCGCAGCCCTTACCGACGCCACTGCATCTTGAGGTGGGTGGCGTACAGGTGCGGTCGCTTAGCTTTGGGTTGGACGGTGATCTAGCGACAGCAGGCCAAGCGCTCTTAACCGCATTGGGGTTGGTAGAGCAACAAAAAACAGCGCCCACGGAAAGGTAACACAACCCATGATCCGACAGCTTACCCCTGCAATTGCGCGCCGATTGGCGATTGCTGCGCAGGGTTTGGCCGCGCCCAAACCGGCCCCCACCCAGGAAAACATGCTGACCTTGCTGCGCCGCCTGCGCTGTCTACAGCTTGATCCCATCCGTGCCGTGGAACGCACGCAATATCTAGTCCTCTGGAGTCGGCTGGGAAGCTATGAGCGTGAGCACTTGCACGAGCTGACTTATGGGCAGCGTCAGCTCTTTGAATATTGGGCCCACTGTGCCTCGCTCGTACTCACCGAGGACTATCCGATCCACGAATATATGATGCGCAACTACGGCCAAGGCGGCTCGGCCTGGTCCAAGCGGCTGACGAACTGGGTGAGTGACAACACTGAATTTCGCAACTATATCCTGGGTGAGTTGCGCAGCCGCGGCCCACTGCGCACCGGCGATTTTGTCGACAACACCAAAGTGCCGTGGGCATCCGGCGGGTGGACTTCCGGGCGCAGTGTCGCCTATATGTTGGACTATCTCTGGTCAACCGGCACGATCATGGTGGCGCGGCGCAAAGGGTTGGAACGTTGGTGGGATCTGGCCGAACGCGTGCATCCCACCTGGGCACCGAGCGGTGGCTGGGAAGCAGCGCAGATCACCTACGATGCCGCCCAGAAATCGCTCAAGGCGCTGGGCATAGGCCGCGCACGCGATATTGAACGGCATTTTATCGAGCGCCGCTACCCCCAGATTGGCCCAACGCTGACCACGCTGCGCAAGGAAGACTTAGTCGTGCCGCTCGAAGTGGTGGGTTGGCCCGGCGAATGGTTAATCCACCAAGAAAATTTGCCCTTGCTCGATGCGATTGAAACAGGGACGTGGCAAGGCCGTACAACGCTGCTCTCCCCGTTTGACAACCTGATCCGCGACCGCGATCGCACCGAGCTGATGTGGGATTTCTACTATCGGATCGAGATCTACGTCCCCGCCACCAAACGCCAATATGGCTACTACGTCCTGCCGATTCTGCACGACGACCAGCTGATCGGGCGCATCAGCCCACGTATGGAGTGGAAAAGCAAACAGTTGACCATCGAAGCGATCTACCTGGAGCCGACGGTTAAGCCGCTGGTGAAGAGCGGCAAAGCGGTGATCAAGGCGATTGAAGAGTTGGCCCACTTTTTAGGTGCGCAGCAAATCGACTATGGCGTGATGCCGGACGCATGGCGAAAACTGACAGCATAAACAAACTGACAGCATAACCTCTAATGATCAAACAATCTAACGGTTAAAGGAATAATTAATGCAGCGTTTTATAGGTGAAGTTGCCATTGTAACCGGGGCCGCCAACGGGATTGGCGCAGCAGCCGCAAAACGGTTGGCGGCTGAGGGGGCAACGGTGATCGTTGCTGATCGTGACGAAGCAGCGGCGGCAACCACCGTGGCCGCGATCCAGGCGGCCGGTGGCGTAGCACAGGCGCTGAGCGTCGATGTCACGGACCGGGCGTCGGTGCAAGGGTTAGTCGATACTGTCCTGGCCGCGCATAGTCAGATCGATGTGCTCTGTAACATCGCCGGCATTGCCATCGGCGAGTCCTTTCTTGAAGTAACCGACGATGCTTGGCAGCGCACGTTAGGGGTAAATCTGACCGGGGTCTTTCTCTGTTCGCAGATCGTGGCGCGCCACATGGCAACACGGGGCATCGCTGGGCGCATTGTCAACATGGCCTCGACCAATGGGTTGGTAGGCGAAGCCAATCTCGCCCACTATAACGCCTCGAAATTTGGCGTCGTTGGGTTAACGATGACGATGGCCATCGACCTGGCCCCGCACAACATTCGCGTTAACAGCGTCTGCCCTGGCCTGATCAAGACCCGTCTGACCCAGTCGGCGCGTGAAAACCCCGAATGGCGTACCGACTACCTCAAGAAGATCCCGCTCAATCGCTTTGGCGAACCAGAAGAGGTCGCCGCCGCGGTCGCCTTTCTCGCCTCCAAGGATTCCGGCTTCATCACCGGCCACCAGTTGGTGATCGATGGCGGGCAGTTGACCTTTTGATAGGAAACAACACCCCCTCCTAACCTCCCCCAGTTTGGGGGAGGAACAATGACGGGTCAATTGAACTGGTATCGTTGTGGCGAAACACACCACGTTGCCGGCCTCTTCACGGCTCCCTCCCCAAGCTGGGGAGGGCTGGGGTGGGGTAGTGTTTGCCCAATATTTCGCATGCGTGAAAACACCCCCTCCTAACCTCCCCCAGCTTGGGGGAGGAACCGTGACGGGGCAACTGAACTAACCCTGTTGCAGCAAAACACACCAAGTTGCCGACCTCTTCACGGCTCCCTCCCCAAGCTGGGGAGGGCTGGGGTGGGGTAGTGTTTGCCCAATATTTCGCATGCGTGAAAACACCCCCTCCTAACCTCCCCCAGCTTGGGGGAGGAACCGTG
>JALHQH010000058.1:0-957 GCA_022842065.1 Caldilineaceae bacterium | reverse complement strand
CCTCTTCACGGCTCCCTCCCCAAGCTGGGGAGGGCTGGGGTGGGGTAGTGTTTGCCCAATATTTCGCATGCGTGAAAACACCCCCTCCTAACCTCCCCCAGCTTGGGGGAGGAACCGTGACGGGGCAACTGAACTAACCCTGTTGCAGCAAAACACACCAAGTTGCCGACCTCTTCACGGCTCCCTCCCCAAGCTGGGGAGGGCTGGGGTGGGGTTGGTCTCATTAATAATAATCGAACGCGCCAACACTACGCCATCAATCACATCCAAAACAGTTACCATGTTATTGAGCACTTCCAGATTCGTAAAACGAATAACCGTAAAGCCAACGCTTTCCAAAAATTCTTGGCGAATTGCATCCTGTTCTTGCGAATATTGATGGATTGGACCATCGACTTCAATAATCAGTCGGATGGCCGGTGCGCAGAAATCAGCAATAAAACGATCAACAGCAAATTGCCGGCGAAATTTGACGTTTCGGATTTGTTCCTTGCGAAGGCGCTGCCACAGTTTTGCTTCTGCAGCGGTCGGTTCTTTACGCATCTGCCGAGCAAGTGGTTTCAACTTATCCCAGAGTGCTGGTGATGGTTGCCAATCATTACGGTTGGACAAAGGCTCATTCTCCCAACCTCCCCTGCCTCGGGAGAAATCATGGTGAGTTGGCTAGGTTGATGATGTTATGCAGTAGCATACTTCAACACAGTTTCCTTACCAAGTTAGGGTGGGTTTGCGTTGGCCCAGCAGTTGGTGTTAACGCGAAAACACCCCCTCCTAACCTCCCCCAGCTTGGGGGAGGAACCGTGACGAGGTAATTAAACTGATCTTGTTGCAGCGAAACACACCAAGTTGCCGGCCTCTTCAAGACTCCCTCCCCAAACTGGGGAGGGCTGGGGTGGGGTTGCGTTGGCCCAGCAGTTGGTGTTAACGCGAAAACACCCCCTCCTAACCTCCCCCAGG
>JALHQH010000057.1 GCA_022842065.1 Caldilineaceae bacterium | reverse complement strand
GTTTGATTTTTGTTGCAGCATCAACTAGCCTACACGGCTCTGCCTTTTTATGAGCTAGGTATAGTTGTTATTCATCATTACTATAGTACTAAAGTTATCCGCGCTACCTCAATCGTTTGTTGTTCGATGATATGTTAGGCTGTTTTGGGCGATTGATATATTGTAAGTGAATATGCACTTGAAAACATATGACTTTGAGGGTATACTATAGATGGCATGGCTTGTAATCTTTCACGATGAATTTGTGCCTGAATTTGTCAGCCTGAGCAAACAGGTTCAAACTGAGTTATTGGCACACGCAAAATTGTTAACCGAGTTTGGTCCATCGCTAGGGCGACCGCAGGTTGATACACTAAAAGACTCCCGCCATGCGAATATGAAGGAACTGCGCTTCCAAGCTGCTGGTGGCGTGTGGCGATTGGCATTTGCCTTTGATCCAAAACGGCAAGCGATTTTGCTGGTGGCAGGGAATAAGGTAGGTACCAATCAGCAGCGGTTTTACAAACGGCTGCTTCGCATTGCAGATGAACGGTTTGATCGTCATCTGGATGGAGTTGAAGGGCAATAATATATGGGCAAGTCACTGCAAGAAGTGATCGAAATGTTACCAGCGGAACAGCAAAATGCAATCGAAGCGCGCTTTCAGGTGCTTTATGCAGAAGCATTATCTTTGCGCGATCTACGCAAAGCACAGCAACTGACGCAGGAACACCTCGCCAAGCAGTTGAATATTCGGCAAGAAAGTGTCTCGCGCATTGAGAAGCGCACTGACCTTTTGTTATCGACTTTGAATAGTTATGTGAAAGCTATGGGCGGCGAGTTGAAGTTAGTTGTTGCCTTCCCTGGGCGCCCGCCGGTGACGCTGGAGGGGTTGCTGCAGAGTGACACCCTCAGTGAGGAAATTTAATCGACACTTACAGCAAGGCGGTCAGGTTTGAACACCTGACCGCTTTGCTGTTATATAGAAGGCAAACAACCGGTTTTGATTATACCAGCGGTTGTCATAATTTAGCATTTTCTACAAGAGTAAAAATGCTAAATTATGACAGAGCCGAGTATAATCAGCCTATTTCGCAATCACCGGCAGATAGAGCCGTTGATTATAAGGGAACATGGGGTCAAGATAATCGGGCAGGCCATCATTGTTGTTGTCACGCGCGGTGGCCGGATTATCGCCCCACTCCTTGCGATCTGCCACCCAATCGCCATCGGCGTCGGGGTCAAGGAAGTTGGGCAGACCGTCTTGGTCAGGATCACCTACTCCTTCGATGCGATCAAAAATGCTGTCATCATCCTGATCATCGGTTGTGGTGGAAAAGGTGACTGTCGCCGTGGCGGTGGCCGTGATCGGCTGGAGGGCTGGGGCTGCGGCGGTCCAAGTGGCGCGGTTGGTCAGCGGGGCGGTGATGGTTGCCGTGCTGATCACATGATAACGCAACCCTGGGGCAAGCGTATAAGGCACATTCGCCAGCAACGTCCCCAGTTGATCATCGACCAAGGAATGAGTGGTCAACGTGACGATGCCGCTGTTGTAGACGGTGTAACAGTAGGCAACGGTGGTGCTGACGGGAATGCGCAAGTTGCTGGTGCCGCGACAGTCGTTGCCAATGCCGGCAAGCCAGACCGTTTTCGTCAACTCGATGGCGGCATCAGGTTTAATGCTGATCGTGACCGTGGCGGTGTCGGCGGCGCCAACTTCGTCGGTCACGCGGTAGACAAAACGATCAGTCGTAGCTTCATCGCCGTTGTGGGTATAGGCGAAGGTACCGTCAGCAGCCAAAGTGAGGGTACCATGCTGCGGATTTTCTACAGTGGAGGCAGCGAGCAGATCGCCATCAGCATCACTATCATTGGCTAACAAAGAGGTTGCGCCACTGTCTAAGCGTGAAGTACTTGTCCCACGGAAAAGAGTGAGTGTATCAGCCACGGCAGCCGGCGAAACATTGTCGGCAGTCGACGCTAGTTGCACATTGATGTCATTGCGCGTGGTATTTGCTTGTAGCGTCACCCAGGTTGCGCGCTCCACAGTACGTGCATTGGCATAACATTTACTGCGCCAGTGTGGTGGCTGATTGGGATCACCAAAGCAGACCGTGTAGGCACCGACCAGAATCTGGGCAAAACGATAGATCCCCTGCTCGTCACTGCTGGAAAAACCTACGGTGAGGGGATAATGTGTCCCATCAAGCGCGATTGCCGAGTAGATCAGCGTTGCGACAATGTTGGGTAATGGCATACCAGTCGGATCGGTGACTTGACCACTCAGGCTAGGGCGGCGGTCAAGTTGGGCGTTGATGCCGCTACGCGTTTGGCCGGCAGTGACTACCAGATCCACCCCATCATCCAGCGTTGGGGCGTTATTATAAGCCTCGGCCACATAAGCACCGTTCAGGTCAAAATCGATCACCGCAAAACCGACACGATAGCGCCCCGGCAAAAGACCACCCAATAGATAGTTGCCTTGCTCATCACTATCGGTGTAAAGGATCGCCTGCCAGAAGTCGCCGTCGGCGTCGGTTGCTAGCTGATAGGCGGCAATATGGACACCCGCGGCGGCGCTGCCATTTGGCCCAGTTACACGGCCACTGATCCCAGCCGCTTTGACCAGTTGGGCATTGATGTTAGGCGTATCGCGGTCGGCCTGCACGATGACATCAGCCGCCACTTCAACGGCGGCAGCATCGTTATAGTATTCGGCGGCATAGCGGCGCAAATTAAAATCATCAAAGTAGACCCGATAGGCCCCTGGGCGTAGGTGGGTAATCGTATAACGCCCATTGCTATCGGTGGTCCCCCCATGACCAACAAAGTCCCACACGAGATCCCCACCCTCATTCAATTGCTGTTGCAGCGCCGAAACCAGCACATCAGCTACCGGTTGCCCGGTCGGCCCAGTGACGCGCCCACTGATGCTAGCGCCTGTGGTCAGCGTGATGTTGATGTTGGCTACCGTGCTGCTGCGCGGCACAGTGATCGTCGTGGCAAGCGCAACACTGTACGCATTGTCGTAAAACTCATCCAGGTAGAGGTTGCGCGCCCCATCTTCGGTAAACTGTAAACGGTAGAGCCCTACATCCAGCCCGCTTAGGTCATAGTTGCCATTACTATCGGTCGTTGACGGGGAGCCGGCACCGACCCAACTATTCGCAGCTTGGCCCTCGGTTGCCCAGCGATAGGCTTGGACGCTGATATTACTGATCGGTTCACTAGTAGGATTGGTCACACGGCCAGTGATGTGGCTGCGCAGGCCAAGTTGGGCATTGATGGCGGTGAGATATTCGCCCGTTGCCACCACCAATTCGGTCGCCGTGGCAAAGTCGACCACATCATTGTAATACTCAGTGGCATAGGGATCATTCACCGGTGGGAAAAAGCCGAGCCGATAGGTGCCAGCGGTTACTTCCAGAAAGGCATAGGTGCCATCTGCCGTGGTAAATGTTTGCGGCATTTCTGTCCAACTGATCTGGCCATTGGTGATAACCTGTCGCCACAACCGACAATCAATGTTGGCCAGCGGCTCCCCCTGCGCATTCGTCACCAGGCCTTGAATCCGGCTATAGGGTTGCATTTGCGCATTGATGTTAGTGAGTTGCTGATTGAGACCAAGCACAATATCAGTCGCACCTTCCAGCGTAGCAACACCGGGGTAGTATTGCGTGATAAACCGGGGCGGCACTTCATGGACCAGAAACTCGACACGGTAGCGATTGGGGGAAAGGCCGAGAAATTCATAACGCCCATCCACCGCCGTCACCGTCTGGTCGACTCTACCCCATAACGAGGAGCCATCAGGCTGCGCAACGTGTGCGTAAAGTAGCACATGGACGGACGCAGCCGGTTGGCCCATGTCATCGATCACCAAGCCGGCAAGCGTGCTCACTGCATCAAGTTGGGCGTTGATATTGGTGTGCGTATCGCCGTATTTGACTAGCAGTGAGGTCGCCGTCTCCACCGTGCGGGCATTGTCATAAAATTCTTCGAGATAGCGCGGCGTGAGTCGAAACCCAACCCGATATGTGTCGGTATAGAGTCCAGTGATGGTATAGACGCCGCTGGCATCAGTGCTGGTCTCGCGCACAACTTCCCAACGTTCATTGGGTGTGCCAACCGCTACCGGTCGAGCAGCAGTAACATATACACCTTCTAACCCAAGATTTTGCTGATTCGTCACCTGGCCGGTAATGGTACCACTACGGGCCAAAACACCATTGATATTGCTTACCGTCGTCCCAGTTAGCACTGTAATCGGTGTTGCCTCTTCCATGCGCTGCACATTGTTGTAATATTCAGATAGATAACGAAAGGAGCCACTTTCATTAGCAAAGTTAACCCGATAAATCCCCGGCAACAAACCGGCGGCAACATAAGCACCTTCCGCGCCGCTGAGTACCTGTGCCCCATACTCCCAATAATCGTTAGCAGGATTGACCAGCCGCGCAGCAGAGACCAGATAGCCGGCCAGCCCTACGCCATCTTCACCCCGTACATAGCCGGTAATCGCCGCGGCGGCGGTCAACGAAAGGTTAATCCCGGTGACAACTTGGTCAGCTGCTACCACCACATTAGTTGCAAAATCTACTGTCGTACCACCACCATAAAAGCGGGGCAGATAACGGCGCGGCAGGATCGTGTCTGTAAAGGAAAGACGATAGGTGCCTGCCCCTAGCGCAGAAAAGGTGTATTGGCCCGTGGCATTGCTGGTTTGGTCAATGCCATAGACTTTTGTGTAGGCCGGACCGACAGGCGTGGTATATTCTTGATAAAGCTCGACAAGGATCTGTTCGATGGGCGCGCCATTCTCATCCGTCACCGTCCCGCTGATCGAACCACCGGCGGCGAAGGCGGTAGCCGGCTGGAATGTCAACCAACTTAAACTCAGCATGAATGCACAACAAACAACGACAAACGATTTGGAGAAAACACGCCAGCCAATGCGCATAGAGACTCCTTTGCCTCAGGGGCAGACAGGGATTCAATCGAATCTACATTCTATAAAATTTATGTTACCTGACGATTAAACGCAGCGTGGGTAAGGCATAGTTCCCTGGGCAGGTAGCACCAGCAAGGGCGGCCTTAGCAAGAAGATACTCACTATGTTAGACGATGGGGTTCTAGCAGAAGATACGTCAAATGGGTTGGCGAAACAAAGCACTTGTGTAAACATTTGTTCGCGATCTTGCTGGTCTGGCAATACAATCGCATTCTTCCTCCGCATTGTTACAGAGGAGTGCAAGATCATTTTGGTGTCTATCATGGCTTGGGGTTGGGTTATTATGGGTGGAGGCGGCGCGGGAGGTATGCTTGCATTTATGATAGCAACGCTTCGATGGGAGCGAGAACACCTTCGAAAAATTTATGTCAAACGCTGAGCCGGCGCGGGTGGCGGCACCTTCCGCGTTGACTCGGCCGACAACGAAGCCAACGCCAAGAGCAGCCGGACCTACCCCAGCGGCAACACAGGCATCACCGGCGAAGTCATCAGCCTAGGCTAAGACAAAGCGCTTGATCCCCGTTACCGTGTCAAAATCACTGTCTTCGCTGACCAAGTTGGTGCAACCGAGGCGTTGCATGAGGGCAAGATGAAGGGCATCACGAGGGAGGAGACGAAATTGACGGACATTACGATGCATTGCAGCCAAATCCACGGCACTGATGGCGACTACATTCAAATTAGGAAAGCGTTGCAACAGGTTCAGTTGCATTTCGATCAAGGCATAAAATTCGTCAATCATTCCGGCTTGGTTTTCACGCAATCGATCCAATGGCGAATTGCCATACTGATTGCGGATCAGCCCCAGCAACAAGCGGTAAGCCACCTCATCAAACATTAGAACGGCAGTGTACGCCTGTAACGTGCCATCTTCAATGCGCTGAAACAGATCAATGACACTTGCATTGCTGGCCCGCAGTTGATGGTATAAGATCATTGTATCAAGATAGACTTTGCCACTGGTCAACTGCGCAATCGGGTTGCTCATCGCTCGCTCAGCCCATGCGCGTAATCATAAGCAAAGACTTCCTGTACTTCTTCCATTGTGCCTTGGCCCAAGGCCCCCCAAAGCTGTGCGGTCATGCTGCCAGAACGGGGGGCAATCTTTTCGGCATGAGCAGATTGCGATAAATTTGGATGCATCTGTCCATTTGTCTTCGTGCGCATGCCCTCCCATACGACAATCTTTAACGACTCCAATTCCTGAATAATCTCATCAATCCGCGCCAACACTGCCTCTGGGGTCCTTGCCTCTAGCCGAACAGTCATGGTTTTCTCCTTACTTGATCCACAGATCTAGAATCCTTCTAGAATTATACCATACCCACGTTATACGCTGAGGAAGCTAACGGCGCGTACGAGACAACAACAATCGCTGGACCGCATCCATAAGATCAAGCCCACAACAGATCCCCATCCTCCTCGCGCGGCACGTCGCGCTCGGCAAAGAGGGCGCCGTCACGGGCAGCGATACTTTCGCTGCCATTGTCAAACCACGCCATCCACTCATTTGGGGCGTCGATATCCTGGCCACCATGTTTGGTCAACCGGGCGCGGACGCGTAACATCACCGGTGTGTTGACGCCGGCTCCGCTGATAATCACCTGCCCTTTGCTCAGACTGGGCAGTTCTTTGAGCAGGTCGCGGCCCACACTTTCCACCGACTCGGCAATCCGGTTCTGGTCAATCGGGTTGGTGATACGCATGATACACTGGGTCATACATTGGCTGAGCACATCGGCGTCAAGTTTGCCGGGGCGCTGGGAGATCAGCCCAACACTCACCCCAAATTTGCGCCCTTCGCTGAGGATCGTCTTGAGCACATCGGTGCTGACCGCATCGGCGGCGGCGGGCGCGTAGTTGTGCGCCTCTTCGATCAGGCAGAAGACGGGAAAGGGAACATAGTTTTTGTCGCCACGGTCAACCTTGCCTTTGGTCGTGTCGAGGCGCGCCTGGTAGACGCGGCGCAACATGGTCGCCGCGATCACCTGCTGTTCGCGCTGATCCACCTCGTTGAGTTGCAGCACCGTACACTGACCGGGGCGGAAGAGTTCGTCCAGTTCCAAGTTTTCAAAATCGTTAAAAATGCGGCTGTTGTTGAGCACCGCATGCAGGCGCCAGACCAGCGCGCCGGTGGTCGGATCATCTTCGCTGTCAAAACTATCTTCGTCGTCGCCACTCTTTTTGCCCTCGGCGGTCTGGCGCACGGCGTAGAGCAGTTGCTCCAAGGTATAGACACCCCCCTTAAAGCTGCGCTGGGCAAAACCATAGGCGCGGCTCAACTGGTATTGCATCTTCTCGGACAGGTTGGGCAGCAGATAGCGCAGATCAGCAATCGAAAGGCTGTCAATACGCACGCGCACATCATCGGGACGAAAGACGCGCACCTTGGGCTTGTAATTCCCCTCGCTAAAGGCGGCAATATTCTGCATCTCCTGCAAGGTGCCATATTCGCCATGGGGGTCGATGATCATCACCGCGGCGCGGTTGTAGGGCATCATCAACTCTTCGAGCAGCACGCCGGCTAGATAACTTTTCCCGCTCCCCGTACTGGCAATGATGGCCAAATGCGTGCTGGTAAAACCCTTGACATCCAGCGCGACTGGTACGGCATCGGGTGTGCGGCTGAGCAGGCTGCCGAGAAAAGCACTGCCCCGTTCCCCCTGTTTCCGTTTGCTGAGCACCTGGGTGAGCAGTTCATCTTCGGCAATAAAGACCTGCGAGCCACCAGCGGGGGGCACGCGCGGGTTAATAAAGTCACCCATGGCCGGGCTGTGGTAGCCCAGGACGGCGACCGTAATTTCAAAGAGTTCGCTGGCATCGCTGTCATAGCCAAGCAGCGCGGCAATCTGCGTGGGCGAGACCGAAGGGTCGGCCATAAAGCTGTCGGGAAAGAGCTTAACCGACATGCGCGCAGTGACGCGACCAATGATCTGGCGTTCCTCGCCATCAACCTCGGTCATGTAATAGACAAACTCACCATGTTTGACCCGCCGTTCAGGGTCGGGCGCGATAAAGGTGAATTCGTGAGGGGTTTCCCCTGGTCCTTTGACGGTGCCGATACACTCTACCACGGATAAGTTACTCCTCGTTTCCCATTGCTGATGTACTTAGTTCTGCTTCTAGTTGTTCAATTGTCGGGAGGCTACCGTGATACTGTTCCGGCAACGCCTGGGTCAATTGATAGGCAGATATTCCAATGGGTTTATTTAGATCGCGTAAAGCATATTCAGCAATCACACGATCCTTGCTACGGCATAAGATCAAGCCAATGCTTGGTTGGTCATCAGGATGGCGCAACTGATCATCCACGGCAGAAAGGTAAAAATTCATTTTGCCGGCATGTTCTGGTTCAAAATCGCCAATCTTGAGATCAATTACGGCAAAGCAGCGTAACTTCAGGTGATAGAACAGCATGTCTAGATAAAAGTCCCGTTCGCCGACTTCTAGATGCACCTGGCTACCGACAAAGGCAAAACCAACACCCAGTTCAAGCAGAAATTGCTGTAGATGTTGTAGCAAAGCACGCTCTAAATCGCGTTCATGTGCCTCAATACCCAAATCAAGAAAATCAAAGTTATACGGATCTTTCAGGATCTGCTGGGCTAATTCTGATTGTGGTGCAGGCAGCGTACGCGCAAAATTAGTTTGCGCGCTACCTTGGCGTAGATGTAGCCCACTTTGAATTTGATGGATAAGAATGTTACGACTCCAGCCATATTGAATCGTCTGGCGGGCGTACCAAAGACGTTCCGCAGGATTTTTGGTATGTTCCAGTAAACGTACACTGTGACCCCAGGGCAATTGTGCAACAACCTGTTGCACAATTGTTTGGTCAGGCCATGCTTCTGCAAAGGTGCGCATGTATTTGAGATTACGCGCAGAAAACCCTTTCATTGTAGGGAATTCACGGTGTAGATCATGAGCGAGTTGATCGATCACCTTCGCCCCCCAGCCTTGTTGTCGTTGGCGCAACAAAATTTCCTGACCGATGTGCCAGTAGAGTAGCACAAGTTCTTGGTTAACAGAGAGCGCAGCGCGGATCTGTGCTAAGCGAATTTGTTCGGTTAGACGCTGTAGCAATTGAAGGTAATCTGCCGATGTCGCTGAGAGTTGATCTACCATTTCGCTCTATTGTATCCTTGATCCTGAATATAATCAATCAAATCCCAGCAGACAGAGGGGAATCGCCATCTCCTGTGGGCTCAGTCCGCCGTGCATGCCGTAAAAGTGCATACTATAACGCCCCTTTTCATACCACCAGACGGTCTGTTCGGCATGGGGTAGAATCACCAGGTTACTCACCCGCGCCAGGAAATTTGGCGACGCGGGCAGCGGCCCAAAGTAGCCTTCGTCGATCATGGGCCGGACGTGGCGCACGTCAGCAAGGCCAGCTAAACGTTCAGCTAGAAAAGCGTGCGCTTCGTCCACCGCTTCATCCTTCACATAGAGGAAGTAGTCGCGTGCCGAACCGCCAGGGCCGATCAACTCGTCTTTGCGGTTGCGGCGCAGATAGCGGTCCAACCCGGCAAAGCGCGGATCGGTGTTGAGATAGACGGTCGCTTGGGGGTTCACCCCCATCTGCCCATGATCAGCGGTGAGGAGTAAAAGCGTCTTGTGGAATTCCTTTTGCCCAGGCTTGATCAAAGCCTTTTCCAACAGAAAGAGAAACGCTTCGACCTCTGTTTCCACCTGCCGTGAATCGGGGCCATAGTAGTGAGAGAGCGCGTCGATTTTGTCGAAATAGAGAAAGTAATAGGCCGGCTTGGCTGCCTGCTGCACCGTCTGGCGCAAATTGTAAAAGGCTTCCGCCAGGGTAGTATAGGGGTGCATCTCCGCCCCGCGACAAACCCAATCGGTGTAAGTTGATGGCGTATATTCGCGGTGCTGAAAGACATGGGTGGCGATACCCTGTGCGTGCAACTGCTGGTGCAAACTCTGCGCCGGATAAAGCTGTTCAGCCTTCACCCCGGCCTTTTGCAAGGCATCGCGCCCAAATTGGCCGCCATACGAAAAGAGCAGCGGCGTCACCGTGGCGTCGGCCGCCGGGTCGTAATATTCCCACTCAAAGACACCACTCTGGCTGGGCGTCAACCCAGTGTGGATACAGGTGACATGGGCCGCCGTGGTCGAGGGAAATTGTGAAGTCCACTGGGCGACGGTCGCCTGTTGCACGAAGTCGTGCAGAAAGGGATGGCGGTCGGCAAAGCGCTGGAAAAGCTGCCAACCAAAGGCGTCGATCATGAGCAGGATGACCGTGTCGTACTTGCCCAGCAACCCGTCGGGAATGCCATTAAGGCCAGTCGGTGCAGGCTGATCGGTCAGGCACGATTGGAGCAAGTTGGGCAGGTCGGCAAAACAGCCGTGGCCGTAGTTGGGGCGGATGGATTGGGTCATAATCAAGCCGGCACCTGTTGCCAACGTTTGGCCCGTTCAATCCATACATCCTTATAATCCAGCCAATTGCGCAGCGTTTCGGGATCAAAGTCGGCATCAGTGGGCCAAACAAGCGTAAAGACTTCTTCATCAAGCCGCACTTGATTAAACAGGTCAATATTGCGCAATGGGCCATAAATGGGACCATAGAGCATCGGCTCGAAATTGATGGTTTGTGCACTCTTATCATCAAAGGTAATGTGTAGCGTATAGGGCGCAACAATCTCGAATGCAGTTACTCGGTATAATTCATGCACAAAGGTTCCTGTTGACATTTTCCCTCCAATTACTATTTTAAGCTTACGCAAGTCTAGCGTAATGGTGCAATTTTTGTCACTGCGAAGTGCTGTTGTGATTGCTCCCAGTTATGCATCAATTCAGCTTGGTGAAGTTCGGCCCATGCTTCCACTAGACGACGCTGGCGAATCGGTAAAGAACCGCGTAAAGATTCAACTGGATCAATCGAATAAGTCACCACACTATCCTGATAATATACATGAAAATGGGGTAAATGATGACGTTCTCCCTGCTCCACGAACATGCGTATGATCAGGCCATGAAATCTTGATAATTCTGGCATTGTTGCCTCATTGGGGATAGCACAATTTTCGATCTGAGTTTACAATCTAGCACGCCGCTTAATCACCCCACACCTCACGCAGTGCTTCACGAAACAGGCGATTCAACGCCGCAGTCTCGCCATGCCCAGTGACGGTCGGGACAGGCTGGTTTTCCCAGCGGATCAACTCTTGCTCAATATAGCGGCTAATCGGCTCGATCCGTCGCCCGGCGTCCAACTCGGCTCCGGCGCGCTTCTGAGCGATCAAGTCATCGATGGCGCGCCGTAATTCCGCATCGGTAATCAGGCGGTCCACCAAGATGCCAAATTCGGTGGGAACAACGCCATAGCCGGCTTCGACCCAACGCGCAGCCAGCAAGGGGCGCAGCACATAAAAATATTTTTTAACCCAGACTTCCTCGCCGTGGAGATATTCCTTAAAATTGCGCCGCCCCATCTGCAAGTAGTGATAGGTGCTGGCCACCGGCGAATAGAAGACCGCGGTTAACGCCCGCAACTGCTGCGCGATCGTGGTGACTTCACGGTAGACAATCGGCGAGCCAAGCCATTCCATCAGCGGCGGGTTGGATTTGCGAAAGAGGTGCAAGGCTTTCTTGAGATCCCAGCCATTAATGTCCAGATTTTGGTCAAGCGGCCGCTCGATCACATCGCGCCCTTCGTCGATCTGAAGGTACCAATCAATGGGATGGACATAAAGAAAGCGCACATCGTAATCGCTGTCCGCCGAGGGGAAGCCCCACGCGCGACTGCCCGATTCACAGGCGAAGAAGATGCGGACCTGTTCGGTTTGTTCGATTTCATCAAGACGGGTCTGGATGGTGGATTTCATCTTTCCTCCCAAGGGTTGAGGGCTTACCCCGCCGGCTGGACAATACTCTTCCACGCCAAATTATTGCGCATCACCAACAGTTGACGACGGCTATTGGGAAAAAGATTGCCCAAACGGTCGATCACCGTCATCAGCAATTGGGGTACGAGTGGGTCGCGCTGGGCGAGCAGGATCGGCATGTAGCGCAGGCAGGGCTGATCGTCATCGTCACAGTGAAAGTTGTAAAGTTCCTGCTCATCCAGACATTGGACGACACTGTTGACAGCAGCAGCCAAGGCAGGAATGCCCTGAAAATAGTAGCCGGCGGTGTCATACCAACCAAGCATGATCACCCCAACCAGTATGGCGGTTTCAGCCAGATAGTCGGGCGCAAAGACCTCTAACTCGGTACGTGGACTCAGGCGCGGGCCGAGGTTGCCAAAGTCGGGATTGACCAGCAGCGTGTTGTAAATCACGCCGATCAGCCGATCCACCCCGCCATTGGTATTCTCCAGCTTGATGCTGACAAAGGTGCCAAAGGAGTAGTCAATCGGCTCGGGCGTATACTTGTCTTCATTGGGGCCATAGATCTGGCAGATGTAGTCAATGTGGGTATTTGATTTGACGATCTTGCCGATGGTAATGTTGTTCAGGTCGATCATGGGCGGGTTCCTTCGGGTTAGTAAAATGTGCTGCCCCTATCAAACCAGAACTTTTGTGCGAATGCAAGTTTTCGAGGAGTTTGACGGCGTAAGATGGGAAAAAAATTAAGCTGTCATTTTCACCCTTTGTCCGAAAAGAAAGCTGAAACGACATTAAGCAGCAAGTTTGTGAATACAAGATATCCACGTTTACATCTTTTTTTGATTATGTCTAGATCTACCATCTGTGCAACTGCCCAGCGTGCTTCAAGATTACGATTTTTTACCCTTGGTTCAAGGGGCACATAATCTGAATTATCTACTGCGTTATCAAAGATGTTTTTGGCATGAGTGGGAGATTTTGTATCACTGGATAACTCTTCAAAGTCATCAGGCAAATCCGCAGGCAACGATATCTGCAACAATTGTTCAACCGCTTGTATATCAGATATTAACCACGTATCAAAAGTCTTAATTGCGACGGCGATGACGTGACCATTCTCAATGGTATTCCCTTGCTCATCCAAATGATTAGCTTCTACAATAGTTTTTGCCACTTCCAATTGTCTCGTGCGAGTTGCAACATCACTATCCTCGTCCACAACTACAACAATGATATCAATTTCTTGTGGTTTCCATGCGATTATTGTTTGCTGAAGATACCGCTTTTCGATAACAGAATATCCCATGCGATACCGCATTAGATTATCACGTGGAGTAGGATGTCGATGAATAAATACACAATTGGGAAATCCAACGGCTGTTAGCTCTCGTCTAATTAAAGTATGTAATGCCCCTTCTTGGGAATGATCAATAGGTGTACCGCCTTGCTTTGGATCATATAAAAATGGGACGCTGGTACCTAGTTCGGCTTCACCTTCTGAAATCAATCCAATACGGACACCGATTGTCATTCCGGATTCCCTCCGAACATATTGACAAACCAGAGTTCGCCTAATGAGCCATCAAATGCATCTAAAGCTTTTTGAAATCGTGCTTGTTCAAGCGGAAGTTCATAAAGTTTCGTTTTTCCTGCCGCGTCCAATTCAACAGCACGAACTTGTCTTGGATCGACTAAATCTAAAAATGCTGGGGAGTGGGTTGTCACAATTACCTGTATAGGTTCTCCTCGTATACCTTCGGTTGTTACGATAGTCAACAATTCTACAAGCTTATTTAATAACCAGGGATGGACTCCATTTTCAGGCTCTTCAAAACAGATAATTTGTGGTGATTCTACCTCATAAATTGCTGTCAGAAAAGCCAAGAGTCGCAAAGTGCCATCAGATATGTCTGTAGCAGGAATCTTATAATCAGAGTGTCTATCGCCCAGCAACAACGAAAATTGGTTATTTTCTGCTTGTCTCTCCAAGTGAATTCTAGCAATATTAGGTACAAGTTCGATGAATCGCTTCTCAAGTTCATCAAATTTTGTGCGGTCATTTAGTAAGATGTCGGCAAGAGCATAGGCAATTCCTTGCCCAGAACGCTCCATAGAGCGCGTTGGACCAGTACGTTGTGCAAGCAAAGTCGCGCTAAAATCGTAAATTTTAACAGTTTTCAAATTTTCAATGATAATTCGTTCGGGAAGTTCAACAAATTCTGATGGGGCTGTAACAGATCTGCTCACATAAACATTATCACGCATTCCTATCGAAAATTTCATTCCTTTTTCTTCCCCACGCCAAAATTTAGACGCAGGGTTAATGTCACCAAACACATTTCGTATAATTGCTCGCACTGCTCCCAAATTCAAGCTAACATTTGGCTTATTTTGTTGGGCGATCCATTCAAGCAATTTAGACAAAAACAAAATTGCTTCACAAATATTTGATTTTCCAGATCCATTAGGACCAATCAAAACAGTAAGTGGCTCTAGCTTAACTGAAACATGAAAAAGGCTTTTATACCGCTCAATGGTGATATCTTCTAACATCAATTTCTCCGATACTGTGGAAAGGGAAAGTTATCGTCCACCCAACCCCGACAACGTGATCCCCCGCACAAACCAATTCTGCCCGATGATATAAATAATCAACACGGGGAGTAGTGCGATCACCGAGCCGGCCATGAGCAGGTGCCATTCGGTGTTAAATTGGCCCTGAAAGGAGCTGAGCCCAATCGGGATGGTGCGCATTTCGGGTGAACGGGTGATGACGAGTGGCCAGAGGAAATCATTCCACGCGCCCTGGAAGTTGAAGATCGCCAACGTCGCTAAGATCGGGCCGGCGAGCGGCATGATCACCTGCCACCAGATGCGAAAGCTGCCCGCCCCATCCATGCGCGCCGCTTCATCGTAATCGAGCGGCAACCCCAGGAAATATTGGCGCAACAGAAAGACGCTAAAGGCACTAAAGGCGGAAGGCAGAATCAACCCCAAGTAGCTGTCGTGCAGGTTGAGGTAGCGGGCCGAGGTAATGATAAAGTTGGGGATCATGGTAACCTGGAAGGGGATCATCAGCGTGCCCAGGTAGAGGAGAAAGAGCGCTTCGCGGCCCTTAAAACGCAGCCGCCCAAAGGCAAAAGCCGCCAGCGACGCGGTGAGGATCTGTAAGGCGGTCGTCGTGGTGGCAACAATCAAGCTATTGAGATAATAGCGTCCAAAAGGAATCGCCTGGAAGGTTTCCACATAGTTTTGCAGCGTCAATCGATCCAGCGCCACACTCCGGCGCAAAATATCGGCCTTGGGCATCACCGAACCAAGCAACATGACGAGAAAAGGCAACCCCATAAAAAACCCGGCGATCAACAAAAAAAGCTGCAAAAGCCAGCGCGGTCGTCGTGGTTGGCTACTGTGTAAAATGGGACGAACGGTTGTTGTTGCCATAAGTGTTGGTGCGGCTGACGAGACACGAGTTATAGTCTCGTATCTCCCCATCTCGTGTCTCCCAGTCTCGTATCTCGTATCTCCCCTCTACCCCGCTTCATAATGCACCCAGCGGCGCTGCATGCGCGTCTGGAAGAAGGTAAAGAGGAAGATAAAGAAAAAGAGGAACCAGGCAATCGCCGAGGCTTTGCCCATCTTTTGGAATTCAAAGGCGTTTTGGTAGATGTAGTAGACGACGGTCAGGGTCGATTGCGCCGGTCCGCCACGGGTCATGACAAAGGCTTCGGTAAAGAGTTGGAAGGCCCCGATCATCTGGATCACAAAGAGAAAAAAGGTAGTCGGGCTGACCAGGGGCATGGTCACGTTACGAAAGCGTTGCCAAGCGCTGGCCCCATCCACATCGGCGGCGTCATAGAGTTCCTGGGGCACCCCTTGCAAGGCGGCCAGGTAGATGACCATGGTAAAGCCAACATTTTTCCAGAGCGTCAACAGGATGACCGACGGCTTCGACCACTGCGAACTGTTTAGAAAATCGGGCGGCTGAATGCCCAGGCCGGTCCACTCGGCTAGTTTCCAGATCGCGTTGCTAAAGAGGCCAAAGTCACGGTTGAGCAGAAATTGAAAGATAATCGCGCCGGCAACAATCGTTGTTACAACCGGCATAAAGAAGAGCACGCGGTAAAAAAGCCGCCCACGGATCTGCTGGTTGAGTGCGATCGCCAGCGCCAACCCAAAGGCCAACTGCAAGGGGACAATGGTCAACATAAAGTAGAGCGTATTCCACGCCACCTTGCGGAAGACCGAATCGCGCGTCAACAGTTGGACATAATTTTGAATGCCCACAAACTTGGGCGGCGTCAGCAGATTCCACTCGACAAAACTTAGCCAGAGTGACGCCAGCACCGGCAACACAACAAAGATTAAAAAGCCAAGTAAGCTGGGCAGCAAAAAGAGGTAAGCTTCCCACTGTTGATCAGGTCGCCAGCGGAAACGGGTAGCAGGACGAATTGCAGGTTGCGAATTGCGAATTGCAGTGGTTGTGGTCATAGCTTATTTCTGGCTGAAAGAGGGAGAACAACCGTCGGCTGAGCCTGTCGAAGTCAACGGTTGTTCTCCCTCTTTCAGCCCCTATCAACTCATTTCGGGTAGCCGGCGTCAGCCAGGAATTGATCAACCTGGTCACAGACACCGGGCAGGACATCGGCGGCAACCGCTTCACCGGCCCAGATGCTGTCCATCACCGGGCTGATGATGGTGCTGCTCAGTTCGTTCCACTCGGCAAAGTAGCCGGTACGGCCAACCTTCGAGTTTTCGCCTTCGGTGATAAAGGCCTGGCGGTTGGTTGGTGGCGTCGACAACCCAAGGAAGGCATCCGACTTGGCGGTTGACTGCAATGCCGGCAGAATTTCGCCGGATTCGGTGTAGAGCCGCTGGCCACCATCGGTGCTTTGGAGCCAACTGAGGAAGGTCCAGGCGGCATCCTTGTTATCGCTTAACGCGCTCATCGTCCACGCGGCGCCGGCGGCACTAGCCGAGCGTTGGCCATCCGCCGGAATCGGCACGACGGCAACATCGTAGTTCAGTTCAGCCGCGTTGAATTGCGAAATGCGGCTGGCGTTCTGAATAATCATCGCTGCCTGGCCATTGGCAAAGACCCCGGCGTCACCACCAGCCTGGTTCAGGTTGGCGGGGCGCATGGCATAGTTGTTTTCCATCAGGTCGGCAAAGAATTGGATCGCTTCGAGGGCTTCAGGCGAATCAAGGGTACAGGTGCTGGGATTGTACATATCGTCGAGGAAGCTGCCTTTGTTCTGACCAATCCAGAGCTGATACTTGCCCCCTTCCATGCCCAGGGCATAGCGGGTGACCTGACCACTTGACTCGACCACACTCAATTGTTCGGCGGCGGCCAGGAAGTCATCCCAGGTCCACTCGTCGGTGGGATAGGCAACCCCCACTTCGTCAAAGATATCTTTGTTGTAGTAGAGCACTTCCAGACCCACATCACGCGGGAAGCCATAGATGTTGCCTTCGTAGGTCGCAAAGTCAAGCAGGGTCGGCCAGTAATCTTCGACCGCATAGCCAGACGCCTCGATAAAGGGACCGAGATCCTCCAACACCCCTTGCGCCGCATAGTTCACCACCGGCGAAAGGAAGAGCACATCCGGCACAGCGGCAGGATCGCCCGCAGCCCAGAGGGTTTGGATGCTGGTGAAGTAATCACCCCACGGCTGGCTGTAGATCTCCACGGTGATCTCAGGGTGTTCGGCCATAAAGGCATCGGCAACCGCCTGATGGGTGGCGATCTCTTCCGGGCTGCCCCACATGGCCCAGGTGATCGTGGTAGCTGCGGCAGCGGCATCACTGCTTTCTTCCGCAGCGACCGGCGTTTCACCGGCGCTTTCGGCTGGGGCCGCGGCCGGCGCGCCACCAGGGGCCGCACATGCGCTCAGGGATAAAGCGAGTAGCATGGCAACTAGGATAAAGGACCAACGTTTCTGCATAGCGTCTTCTCCTCAATTAATTTCGAAAAGGGTAATTAGCAAATGAAGCAGTCAACCTGCAACGGATGACGGGGGTCGTCATGAGTGGTTATGATCCTATCATATCACCATGCCGCCTTCCCCGCAAGCAGCGGGGGAAAGTTCGAGGGATTCGATGGAACGCGGATTGAACGGATTTGGCGGATTTGCGCGGATAATTCGGTCTTATCCGTAAAATCAGCTAAATCCGCGTTCTATGTCTGCCCGTAGCGGAAACAATCGACCGTATGGTCGTTGACCATGCCGCACGCCTGCATAAAGGCATAACAGATCGTCGGGCCGACAAAGGTAAAGCCGCGCTTTTTTAAATCTTTGCTCATCGCTTCGGCTTCGAGGGTTTGGGCCGGGACGTCGCGCAGGGAAACGCGCTGCGCTTGGATCGGCTGCCCACCGACAAAGCGCCAGAGATAAGCGTCAAAGCTGCCAAACTCGGCTTGCACAGCGAGAAAAGCGCGTGCATTCTTCACAAAGCCGTTGACTTTGAGTTTGTTGCGCACAATGCCGGGATTGGTCAACAGTTCGGCGATCTTAGCCTCGTCATAGCCGGCGATCTTGATTGCATCGAAGTAATCAAAGGCGGCCCGGTAGTTCTCCCGCTTGCGCAGAATCGTGATCCAGCTCAGCCCCGCCTGCGCCCCTTCCAGGCAAAGCATCTCGAAGAGGTGGCGGTCATCATGCGCCGGCACCCCCCATTCCTCGTCGTGATATTGGATATAGAGCGGGTCGTCGCTGACCCAGCCGCAGCGGATTGGGGATGATTGGGTGATTGGGTGATTGGTCATTGGGTCTTTCCAAGTTCGCTTGCCTTAGAACAGGATTAAAATCCTGCCCTAACAATGAGAAGCGCCCGCAGGCGCTAGGCACAGAATCAGCGCCTGCGGGCGCTTCTCATTGTTAGCTGGGGGTTTCAACCCCACCTTATTAGGCCAGCATAAAGTGTTGCTGTTGTTTCACGTGTAACATGGTGATGCGTTCCGGGTCGATAATCGCCATGAAATCGGCGGCGCAAGGTTGGCGCATAATCTGTTCGGCGGCGGCTTGGGCGGCAGCCAATGTGCGCCAGTGGACAATATCGACCCACTGCCCTTCATCATCTTTGCTCAGTTCACGGGCGAGATAACCATCGGCTTGGGCGAGCCATTCCTGGGTGCGGGCAGAAGCGGCTAACACTTGTGTATCGGTTACCCCGGCTTTGACATGGAAGAGAACAATTTCGATCATTGGTTGCTGAGACATAATTGGCTCCGGTCTTGGTAGAGTGGATTGGTTTTTGGTCAGCGTTTGTACGCTGTATCCACCATAGCAGGCTGTGGTGACAACCCTATGTCAGCATTGCTGCGCGGTCTCCGGTGACCGCGCATAGATTAAGCCACTTGCGCTGCACCCAAAATGTCTAGATAGTGCGGGTTGTACATAATCCCCAAAATGTTGCCAAAAGGATCGACGACGGAAGCGGTGACAAAGCCTTGGCCCCGTTCCGTGATCGGCTGATAGGGGCTTGCGCCGAGCGCGAGCAACTTTTCGAAGGCTGCGGCCAAATCGTCAACGTGCCAGTAGACGACTGCTCCTCCGGGGTCGGACACTGCACCGGTTGGAGCATAGCGGCGATCAATGATTCCCAATTCATGTTGATAGTCACCGAGGCGAAATTCAAGATAGGCCAATGTGCCGTCTGGATTGGGACGGGTAAAATAGGGTTCGATCCCCAACAGTTCGCTATACCATTCTTTGGCCGCGGCCGGATCGTCTGCCCAGAAACTGATGGTGGTGAGTCCGCGTAACATGGTTACTCCTTTCGTTGCCGCACTGATTGTCGGCAAGTATGCTCAGTTGCGTTTGTACTTCCCCTTCAGTTTAACAAGTGGCAGTGACAACCCTATGTCAGCATCTCCAATGCGCGCTCTGTCATTCCTCGCTTCGCTTCGGAATGACAGGACATATCCATTATAATTTAGTAATTTAGTTGACAGCCTCCGCTGTCAGCATCTCCCACAGTTTGCGTGCCTCGGCAGCAAGGGCGGTGCGCAGGGTGGGCGGGGATATAACTTCAGCCTGTGCGCCCCAGCCCAAGAGCCAGGATTGAATTTCTTGTAGCTCATCCACGGCATAAATCGTTTGCGCACCAACTTCCCGCACAAACGCATAATGTTGGCGTTCCTGTACCCAACGTTGTACTGCTGGCGTAAAACGCACGACGACGGTAATTTTCTCTCTAACCAACCTTGCGCCGGCACGGTCGGCAAAGGTTTCATGCAAAACGGTGTACGCCTCAATCCGGCTGAGGCGGAACGAGCGCTGCCCTTGGCGCAGCCGGCAATAGCCCTCGACATACCAGGCCCCATTGCCAAAGGTCAATAGATGCGGCTCAATGATGCGCGTGGTAACTTCGTCACCGCGCAAGCTGTGGTAGGTAATGCGCACAGCCTGTTGCTGGCTAATTGCCCCTTGTAGTGCGGCCAGCAGCGGATCATCAAGATCAAAGGTGCTACTGGTGGCATAGAAGCGCAGGATCTGGGTCAGCCGTTCTACCTCCTGGGAGGTCGCCTTGGGCAGGCCATGTGTGAGTTTGGCCAAGGCGCTGGCGGTGGTGGTCGGCAGCCGTCCGGTTGCCTGTTGGGCCAACCATTGCGCACCCAACACCAAGGCCGCAGCCTCATCCGGCGTAAAGAGCAGCGGCGGCAGGAAGTAACCCGCCATTAAGCCATAGCCTTCACCCGGCAGCGAGACCACCGGCACCCCCATCTCACTTAGCGCCGCCACATCGCGATACACCGTCCGCTTGCTGATCTCAAAGCGCGCAGCGAGGTCCTCAGCGCGCACGACATCACGCTTTTGGAGGACGAGTAAGATGGCAAAGAGACGATCAATGCGGTTCATGGTAGATCGGTAGATCGGTAGATCGGTAGATCGGTAGATCGGTAGATCGGTAGATCGGTAGATCGGTAGATCAGTAAGTATGGACCTATCTACCGATTTACCGATTTACTGATTTACCAGTTTACCGTTCTACCTTCCCCCTCACACCGGCCCGCCGCCGGCATGGACGGAAAACTCGTTGTTCTCGCTAGCCTTGGCCGCGGCCGGTTTGGCGGCGACGATGTCGCCAAAGAGCGGGAGTTGGCCGGTAGTCACCGCATTGTGAGCATAGAGATACATGCTGGCCGACCAGGCCTGCTCGGCAAAACCCATGGGATGGCCGCTGCGGCCATGCATCCACTCGTTAAATTCCCAATCGACGGCGACCCCTTGGAAGTTGGCGTTGGCCAGGCTGAGCAACATCTTCTCCGCTTCTTTCTGCCAACCGTGGGCCACCAGCGCCGCGACATGGAAACCGCCAATCATTGGCCAGATGCCGCCGTTGTGATATTGGTGGGGGATATTCAGGTTGCGGCTGCGGTAGTAGTCGCGCCAGTTCGCTTCGCCGGGGTAGATCGGCGGGTAGATCGCTTTGGTTGGGTAGGGTTCGGCCATACCGACCTGGCGCATGTAGCGCACAATGTGTTCGCTGCGGTGAAAGTCGGCCACGCCCGTGAGGATCGCCAACAGATTGCCCAGGCTATCACACCAGTCGCCATATTCGCGAAAGGCAACCCAGGGCAAGTAAAAGGGGCGGCTGGAGATGGTACCGACGTTGTGATAGAGCATATACCACTCCAGGCGGATCGTCTTGAGCCGCTCCAGGTGCTCGGCAAAGTGCTCGGCCACCCAGCAACGGTCGACCCAGAGCAGCAGGTTGATCCGCTCGTGGACCCCGCCGGCGTTGACCGCGGGCCGATGGTAGGGGCGATCAACCGGCAGTACCTTGCCCAGTTCTTCATGGGCAAGTAAGGCGGCGTAGTAGAGCACATTGTCATAGAGCACGTTGTAGCGCACCGCCAGCAGATCCATCCAATCGCCCGCTTCGGGGATCTCCAAGAGGCCACACTCGTTCATATCTTGATAGTCGAGCCAGAGCAGGGCACGGTCAATGGTCGGCCAATGTTTTTGCAAAAAGGCCAGATCCTTGGTCTGCTGGTAGTAGAGATAATGGCCCAGAATAAACCAGAGGTTACCATCGGCTGCGCCGGCATTTTCGGTGCTGACATAGCCGCTATCCGGGTTGACATTGAGCGGGATCAACCCCAGCGGTGATTGATACGCGCCCAGCGTTTCCAGCCCGGCACGACAGGTGGCAAGCAACGTGGCGTCACCCGTTGCCACCGCGCCCAGGAAGATCACCCCATTGTCGCGGGCCCAGACTTGTGGATAACCGGCCGTCAACGCCGAAGCGCGAAAGCCGTGGGGGGTGACACAGCGGTGGAGAATGGAAAGGGCGCGTTCGCGCGCTTCGCCTAATAAAATAGTCTCTTGCATACGCTTCTTCTTTCACATGGATCGTGGTTAATCCCCAGTGATGCCACGATCATCGCACCATTATAGCACCATTGGTACAGGCGATTAAACCAGATCGAGAGTGGAAAGGAGTGAACACCGATTGCGCAAATGGAGAATCGCTGACAAAGGGCAAAATGATTGAAATGCCTTGCGTGATCTGCTATAATGGCTACCCAAGTAGAAGTAAACTTTTCAGTAACCAAGCAGAAAGCCGGAAATTTGTGCCGCCGTCAAGACATCACCCCCACGATAAACTATTCCGCACCGTCTTAGCGGATCAAGAGGAAGCAGAAGGTTTACTGCGGGCCTATCTGCCGGAGACAGTCAGCACTCAACTAGATTGGTCAACACTCACTTTAGTCGAGACAAGTTTCGTCGACGAAGCGCTGCGTGATAGTGAATCGGACGTACTCTATAAGATTCAACGGTTGGCAACCGGGTAGCCACTTTTGCTCTACCTGCTCTTTGAGCATCAATCTGTCCCGGATAAATGGATGCGTCTGCGCCTCTATCAATACAAAGGGCGCATCTGGGAAGAAAGTTTCAAATGGCATCCGGAACAGGAGTGGCTACCACCCATTTTGTCGCTGGTCTTTTATCAGGGGCAGTCAGCTTGGACCTATTCTACAGCCTTTGCCGATCTATTACCGGAGGGGGTACGCGAGTGGGCCTTCGTTCCACACTTTTCGCATGTGCTGATCGATCAATCCAGCCTGCGTCCCAACGAGGTGAAAGGTAACCTCAAAGCGCAAATTATGCAATTGCTCATGTTAGCGGCCTATCATAAGCCAATCCAAGAGGCATTACAACTGGCCGCGCAATTGCTCGCCAGCTTGCCGACAACAGCGGGCGTTAATTATATCTATCTATTTGTGCATTACGTCGTTGCGACCCAAGAACGTGAAGTCGTACAACAGTTTGTGGAAGCTGTGCAACAGCAGCAGATTGGAGACAAAATTGTGATGACCTTAGCAGAAGAGTGGGTACAAGAAGGCAAGATCGAAGGCAAAATCGAAGGCAAAATCGAAACCATTGAGAAGCTCCTGGCCATGCAAATGGGCTGGTCTTTTATTAAAGAGGTGACAGACGTAGACCAACCGGGCTATCAGGAACTCAAGCGTCAACTGGCGCAACTACGTCAACCGGCCGGCAACTAACCAACCTGGCGCAATTTGTGGTATTAAGTGCTTCCCAAGTAATTCCATAATTCTTTTAAGGAGAAACCGATTATGAGTCAACGTGCCCAAGAGTTAGCCCAACGTTTTACAGCCGCCAACGCGGATCTAATTCGTTATATTGAAAGCTGTTCGGAAGAGGAGTTGGATCGCGTCACCACTGGTGAAGGGTGGCCGGTGCGCGTGGCGGCCCATCATATCGCCGTTTCGCATGAACCTGTGGCCGGCTTGGCACAACTGATCGCCAGCGGCCAACCACTCCCGCCATTGACAATGGAGATGTTTCACCACGGCAATGCACAACACGCCGCCGAGCACGCCACGGTGAGCAAACAGGCGATTATCGACACACTGCAGAGCGGCGGTGCCAAAGCGAGTGCGATCGTGAGCGAGTTGAGTGATGAAGCATTGGATCGCTCTAGCCACCTCACCCTGTTCAACACCGATATCAGCGCGCAAGGGGCCATCGAAAACATCTTGATCGGGCATATTGGCAGCCACCTGGAGAGCATCAAGGCGGTGGTTGGTAAGTAGAGTTACCAATGGAGGGGCACGATGCATCGTGCCCCTCCGTTTAACGCGGTGCAATCACCGCTGCCGGCAAATAGCCCCGCCAGATCAGGTTCGCCCCCCCTGGATCGACCATTGAGACAAAGTACCATTGCCCGTTAAGCCCATCAGTGGTGCCGTTGGCCAAATCCGTTGGCTTGCTTTGGGCCGCAAAGAGCAGGGTCACCGGTGTGTCGACTGGGCTCCAACTCACTTCATTGGCGGCTTGGTTTGGCGCATCGCGCAGGGCATAGCCGTCAGCCCCGTCCACACTGATCACAATCCCATAGGTAAAGGGCAGACCGGCATTGGCCGCGGTGACCGCTTTTTCACTGCTGATCACCAGATAGCGTAATTCCGCCGGCAACATGGCCGCATCACCCTGGTAGGTCAGTAGCCAAGCCTGCACCCAGCCAATTTGTGCCACGTCCGCAGCCGTCTCCGGCGTCACCAACACCTGTACCCAGTAGGAAGTAGCCTGTAGGATCGGCAGGGTCAGCGGGGCGCGCAGGGTTGTCAACACCACCCCGTCGTCACGCGGCTCGGCATAGAGCGGCACCTCAATATCGGGCACAATCGCGGTGATGCCAGGTAAGGGGTCGGCCAGGGGCGCAACCACCGTGCTCACCACACCAGTGTTGCTGATTACTTGGGTCAGCACTACCCTATTGGGATCAGCAACAGCGGCACTGATCGTGAGCGGCAACGTTAGTTCAGGTGCTAGTGATAGGGTTGTCGTTGGCGCAACGGCACGGGTGCTCGTCAGCTCCGTTGCAGCAACCGGGGTTGGTGTTATACGCGGCGTTGGGGTTGGCTCATCCCCCGCTGCGGTGGTGGTGCTCAGCGCATTGTCAATGATCGCTTGAATATCGGTTAACTGTTGCCCGGTGTAATCGAGGGCGGCGACAATATGCGCAGCCTTTGTCTGCTCGGCGACCGCGATTGCTTCGGCAGTACGCGCTAATTTGGCGTCACTTAAAGCGGCAAATTGGGCGGCAATGGCAGTGCCGGCTTTTTGAAAAGCAAGGACACTGGCCGCATCGGCTGTCGCTGCCTGTTGTACCGCAATGGTGCTAGCGGCACCAGCGGTGGCCGCTTGGTTGAGGGCATCCGCTTGTGCGGTCTCGGCCGCGGCCCGTTGTTGGTTTACGGTCAGATTTTGCTGATTAGCCACAATCGTCAACCAGACAGCAACAGCAGCTAGCAACAGCGCGACTCCCGTAATCATGCCCAGTGACCAGGCACGCCGCCGTAACTTGGCCGCCGCGCGGGTCTGATATTCCGCCCACTCCCGTTCGGCATTGGCGCGCTCGGCTTGCTCAACTGCCAGAGCGCGAGCTTGTGTCAATTCACGTTCATGTGCCGCTTCGCGTTCAGCCACGGCGGCTTGACGGGCCGCCAAGCTGGCTGCCACAAACGCCTGTTCTAATTCGTTCAGATCAGGGTGGCGTTGGGCATCCGCTAAGAGGGCACCGCGCAAGAGTGCGCCAGGATCGCGCCCCACTTTGAGCCACTGTTCTGCCGCTTCCGTCAGCCGTAACCGCTCACGCAATCGCTCACGCTCATCCTCCAGCCAGCCAACCAGACGTGGCCAGTTGCGGACCAACGCTTCATGTGCCACCTCAACCTGTGTATCTTCAGCTTTATCACCGGGGCTGAGCCGCAGCAGATCGGCGTCGAGCAGCCGCTGCAGCACCCGATCAACGCGGTCGCGCGCCTCACCAGCTTGGTAGAGCACCGCGCGGCGGACGCGGTTACTGGTAATCTCCAACCCTTCGCCAGGGCGGACCAGACGCAGCAGAATGCGGCGCGCCGTCAGTTGCTCTTCGGGGATCAACTTTTCATAGAGCTGATCGGCGCTGCGGGCGAGGGCGAGTCGACCACCACCGAGCCGGTGGTATGCATCCCAGGTGATGCGGTTGCGCTCACGATTTTCCCAGAGTTTGAGCAGCGTAAATTGGAGCAGGGGCAACGCCGCCGGTTCACCCAGCAGATCCTGGACCAAACCATCGACGACCCCTTCCTCAAATTTGAGGCCCACCATGGCCGCCGGTCGTTCAATCGCCTCGCGCAATTCCGCGGCGTTGAGCGGCGTTACGCGCACAATTGCCGCTTCGAAAAAGGGCTGAAAGGTGGGCAGACGGGCGACATAACTTTCAAAATCGGTACGCATGGTGAGGATCACCCTGTGGCGGAGACCCGGTGCTTGGATTAGTCCGAGTAAATTATCAATAAAGGCGCGCCGTAACCCGTCATCGGTGCAGAGGGTAAAAAGTTCTTCAAATTGATCAATGATCAAGACCAGGGGCTGTAGCGCACCTTCCGTCACAAGTTTACTCAGATAGTTGTTTTCACGCCGCATATTATCAGCGGCAAAGACAAATTTCGCCGCCAGCGCGACATCAAAATTGTCGATGTCCTGGGTCGGCTGGATCGAGCGCACCAAGTTGGCTAAGGGATCGGAGCCGGGGACCAGACGTGCGTTGTAGCGCCACTGGTCACTGGCGGTACTTTCCGCAGTTGCCCCCACTGCGCCGGCCTTTAAAGCCGTTAACAAACCCGCCAGCACCACGGAGGATTTGCCGCTGCCGGAAGGGCCGACAATCGCAATCAAACGTGCGGCGGCCACTTTAGTAATCAGCGTTTCAACCAATTGCCGGCGACCAAAGAAGTAAGCGCCTTGCCCTTCGCGAAACGCAGCCAAGCCGACATAGGGACAGTGCTCATCAGGGATTTCAGGGGCAAGGGTAGGATCAAAGTCGAGCAACAGTGCATCGGCAACTTTGTGCCCCACGCTGTAGGCAGTTGCTGTCCAATAGTCAAGCAGACTCTGCGCGGCCCCGCGTTCCCCTTCGTTGTCCAGCAGCGCGCCGGTCGCCTGGCCACGCCGTAGAAAGTGCGCGACCGTTACCCAGAAGTCAGGCAGCGCCGCCTGGGTGCGATGGGCTTCCAGCAAGCTGCTATGCGCGGCCCGCAACGCGCTCAGGGAAGGGAAGGATTCAGACGGTTCCGCCGCAGGTGGCGCGGGTGGCACGTCCGGCGGTTCATGATCACCGGCCCCAGCAGCCGTCGTAGGGGCACGCATTTCGTTGCTCATGGTATGAATTACCTTTTTACTTTATAGCAAGACTTACAGCGTTCATGATTTTGGTCGCACCATTGCGGTCCCGGCACTCCATCGTTAACAATTGTCAATTGACAATTGACAATTGTTAATGATCAACGGCCACCCACCTTATCATTCCAGCAATTGCAGGATCGACGCCAGTGACTCACCCACTTGGCGTAGCTCGGTGCAGAGCTCGTTGAGTTCGGTGTCAAGCTGAAAAAAGCGGTTGCCGGCCCGCTGGCGGTAGCGTTGAAAATAGCTGCGAATGCGGACCGGGTTTTGGGCCCCCAGTGCAAGCTGCAACTGCTCGCTATCCTGCAAAAAGAGCGTTACCCAATCGCCAGTGTAGCGGTTGCAAAGGGTGGTGACCTGTTGGCTAAGATCCGGCCAGGAGAACTCCAACTCGCTCAGGTCATAGACCAACATATCTTCAATACGCCCGAGCACCCGCTGCACCTCCTGCCATTGGTCATGTTCATCCACTAACAGCGCCAGTTGTGCGCTAAAGGTGCGCAATTCGTCAATCCCACTCGCCAATTGGCGCAGACGGGTCGATTCTACCCCAAGCGGGCGCAGGGCGGCATGGATCGCGTGTAAGGAGGCAACAATGTTGTCAAGCCGCAGGGCGCGCGCGGCGCTATTCATCCGGTGGTTGAGATGCGAGGGTTGCAGGGCCAGGGTACGGCGCATGAGCAGGATCACGCGGCGCAAGGGTTCGGGGTGCATTTCGTCCAACGCCTGCCGCAAGGTGCGCTGCGCCATGACCACATCATCGATCCAGGCCACATCATTGGCCGGGAAATCACCTTGTCCGACCACCGTGTGCAGCCCGGCCACGATATCTTGCAGCGTCACCTCATAGTTGAGCAGATTATCCAAGGCCAGTTCATCGTCGGGAAAGCGGCGCGCTTCCTGCACAATGACATTGTAGCAGCGATATTGGAGCTTGTGCAGCAGATCGTGCAGGGCCTTATAATTGCTCAGAATATCAATTTGTAAACAGGCGGCGCTAAAGTCGGCCCGATAGGTCGTCACCAGATCGCGCACCGTTGCCTGCCCCATTAGTTGCGCCAACACATGCAGATCCTGGCCAATCGCCGTCCCATCGGCCAGCTCCTGACCAGTGGCCGCGGCGATCTGCCAGAGCATACCGTCGCTGGCATGCATCACCAACTGGGGCACGCCCCATTCGCCATTGCCCAGCCGGGTCGCAACGGCCACGCGCCCTTCCGTCACGGCCCCATCGACACTATAGCCATCAGCCAGGGCCGCGTAGAATTCGTGGGCAAAGGTCGTGGCGGCATCATCAGAGACAGCATGGCGCATGGCGATGACCGCAGGGGTCCCCTGTTGCACCAGTGTCATTGCCACCGCGCCGAAGCGCGCGGGCGGGGTGATTGGCAAGCTATCCACCGTTGCATTGATGGGTTGGTCGGCGGCACAAGCGTTGAGCACCGCAAGGCGCAGGGTGCGCTCGTTGTGTAATAGGCGCGCCAGCGCTTCGCCGGTCAGCGGCGCCGCATGGCCAGTCTCATCAACTAGCACGATCAGCGGCTGTTCGGCGACTTCATCATAGCCACTGTGGCCAATAAAGTGAAAGATGTGGTAGGCCTGGCGGCGTAGATACTGTTGCAGCGCCGCCAGGGTCGCCACCGGGAGACGGTCGACAATCACCAAGCCGCGTTCGATCAGGGGGGCCAGCGCAGCGAGCAGATTGGTCCACTCACGCTCGACATCTAATGGTGGCAGGTCGCTGGGGGTGGCAATGACAACCAACATGCGCAGCGGCAAAGTGACCGTTAGCGAGGCGGGTGGGTCGGGTAATTCTAAATAGTAGACGAGCGAAGAAGCGCTACTCTGGCTCAGAAAGAGATTACGCCGTGCATGGTAGAGATATTCCCAGGGCAGAGCGAAGAGGGCCGGCACAGCGCCCAGCCGCAATTTAATGCGTAACGTTGCCTGTTGGCGGCGCGCTTCATCCAGGCTGCGCTCCAGGCAGACCAGCAGATCATCATGGAAGAGGGCGTTGAAGAGCGCACCGCCAATCTGCTTGATGGCAACTTGCAGTTCAGGGCGCAGGGCTGGCACAGAAGCGGCGGTCACTTGTTCCAGGAAAGGCACAACAGCCTGCGCCAGTGGGCCGACCACAAAAGTCGCATCAGCCTGCCCAGCCGGAGAAGTGAGCACGCGCGCTCGGTAATGCGCGCCGTCAGACGTCAGTTGTAGATCAAAATCGAGATAGGGTGGTGTCGGCAAAAAGGCCATTGCGCCCCCGGCAGCAGCAACATTTGCAGAAACATTCAATGTGCGCCGCAGCCCAGCCGGGCAAAGGCCAGACTGCGGGCATCTAGGGTACGGCTCGCTACTACAGTACAGTTCACTCGATGCAGAAGCGTTCATGATCTGGTTCTCCCTAATCCGGCTCACGTGCAGGGAGGCTAGGGTGTCACCAGCTTTGGTTGGGATCGCGGTGCGTGCTGAACGAAAGCTGTGCAGCGCATGAGTGCAGTGGTTGGGCGTGGCAACATGAGCCAAGGGCACAGACAACGACTCTGTGCAAGATTAAACGACTGTTGCTGCCAAATTCAGGCAACAAAATCGAGCAGACAGAGCGTAAGACGCCTGAACATAAGTGAAATGTTCCCAACGCCATTTGATCGGCAAACGAGCGTCAGCTAAGCAGCAGTTGGCAGATCCAGCGGCTACGGCTAGCTGATAAGATACCTCCGAAATGTGCGACCGCGCGAAGGACATGCTGATCAAGATGAAGGATTTTTGGATCAACCGGATCTCAGGGAGTTGACAACTGGGCGCACCTGTTGAAACAGGTGCCTGAGATGCGAAACCCGTTTAAACGGGTTTGTGCGTATCAGCAGGTGCCCTCTGGGCAGGTTTTAACCAGCGGTGTTTATCCCCTGAGATCCCAATGAGCCGGATTTTTGCGGCATCCAGCATTAAAAAAGGATTAGTAGCTCCGCTTTGTCTAATTTACGAAGTGGGGTTGCCATCCCGTGGGAAAATGACCGCCCATCGCCGTGGCCCTTGCGCCAAATGATACCAAGTTTAGTATAGCGGCGATAAGATGAATGGGCAAGCCGTGTACAATCAATGACGTAGCCCTAATCAAGCCAATTTTTGCGGGCTTGAGATGGCACAACTTACAGAGTATTCACCAAAGCTATGGTAGGGTAGAGCCGGCGCAGCGAAGGTTTAGGGAGGGATTCACAACAGGAGGTTTGCAATGTTGAACGTAAGGTTAGCCGTTGAAGCAGTGGTTTGGGCCAGCCAGCCGCGGCGTGGACAGATGCTATGCACATTTTCGCTTTTGCTGTTATTGCTGACCGGCTGTGCCGCAGCACCGGTAGCACAACTCGTTGGCCAACAGTTGCTGGCACGGCGGCAGGCAAGCGCACCGGTCGCCGCGACGACCATCGAATTAAGTGACGCCAGCACCAACCGCCTGCTTGTCGCCGGTGTGGATGGCAATCTCTTCACAGTGAGTCCGGATGGCAGCGGCCGCTTCAACTTGACCGCTGATGCCGATCCGAATCGCGCCTATACCCAGCCGACCTGGTCTTCGACCGGCGAACGTATTGGCTGGACCGTGATTGAGCGCCGCGCCGGCGAAGTGATCAGCACCTTGGTGACCAGCCAGGCGAATGGCCAGGCCCAAACGCGCACCGAAACTGTCTTCCCGCCTTTTTATCTTTACTGGAGTCCCGACGACCGCCAGTTGGCCTACTTGAGCAACTGGCTGGATGATAGCGGCCCGACCATTGCCCTGCAGAGTGTTGATATTGCGGGCGGCGGCAACGGTAGCAACATCCTTGGCACCGGTCAACCCTTTTACTTCTCGTGGGCACCGGCTGGCGATCAGCTGATCGCGCATGTGGGCAATCAGCAGTTGCTGTTGATCGACACCGATGCGACCGAGCCGATGGTATTAGAGGAGGGACCAGCCAATTTTGCTGCCCCACAATGGATTGGCACAACCGATCAGTTCCTCTATGTCACGGCAGATGAGAAAACGGCGCAGTTAGTCCTGGCAGACAACAAGGGCAGCGATCCCGAACGGCTCACCTACCTCACCCGCCAGGATCAGATCAGCTTTGGCCTTAACGCCACCGGTAGCCAGATCGCTTATATCGAAACCAGCGAGACGGTGGGCTTTAACGCCTTTGGACCGCTCTTTCTATATGACCGCGCCGCAGAGACCTTTGAGCAACTGAGCACCACACCGGTAATCGCCTTCTTTTGGAGTCCTGACGGCGGTTCGCTCTTCTTCCTCACCGTTGAAGCCGGCCCCACATTGCCGTGGCTGCGGATCAACGTCTGGGACGGCACCGCCGTACGAAAATTTGCGCGTTTTATTCCCAGCGCGACCTACTTGCGCAACTATCTGCCCTTTGCTGACCAATATATGCACAGCCTGCGCTTCTGGTCACCGGATAGTAAGCACATTGTCTACACTGGCCAAGCCGAGGACGGTACCGCTGGGGTATGGGTGCAGGATGTGACGGGGGAAGCCGCCCCCGAGTTGGTGGTGGCGGGAACTTTTGCGACGTGGTCGCCGCGTTAACAAATTAGGACTTACACAGTAAGCGGTGGCTTCGACAAGCTCAGCCACCGCTTACTGTGTAAGTCCTAATAAACTTTTCTTTCAGATTCGCCAGTGCGCTGATAATAGCGCGAGATTAAAAAGCTGGCGGTCAAAATCAGCGCGGCCAAGCCCAACATCCGCCAGTCAAAGTGGGGCAGTTGGCCAGCGGCTAACGCCTGCAAGTCAATCGCCGCGCCAAAGGAAACAAAAACAAAGGCGGTCGGAATAATGCCCAGCACCGTCGCCAGGGCAAAGGCACCCCAGCCAACCCGTGCAAAGCCGGCCAAGTAGTTGATCGGGTCAAAGGGCAAGAGCAGCAAGCGCATGAGCAGCACCGCCATAAACCCATTACTGCGCAGCCGGGCCAGGTAGGGCGTCCACCGTCGTTCTTGGGTCACGTTGCTCGTGTTACCTGCGGTCCCAAAGAAGCGGGCCAGCCCAAAGCTGATTAAACCAGAGAGTGTTGTACCAACCATGACATAGCTCAAAGCCAGCAGAAAATTTCCCGCTACGCCGCCGGCAAAGATCACACCGCCAGCAATACTCAAAACCCCAGCCGAAAAGAAGAGTAGCGAACGCAGAGCAAAGAGCAGTAGATAAAGTACCCCACCATACGGTGAGCGCAACTGATCGCTGACCTGCACAATTGCCTGCGTCACGGTCAACCCGCTGCGCCAGCAGTAATAAAGATAACCGCCGATCAACAGCAGCCAAAGCAACAACGCAATCGCTTTATGGGGCGGCAAAAAGCCCGACAATGTTGGGCGCCGGGCGGGTCCCTCTGGGGTAACTGCTTGCTCTGGTGAAAGGGCCATCAACCAAAAATCCTTATCCATCAAAACATAGCCAGCGGAGGTTGCGGCTTCGCGTCCAAAAGGCTCCCGCTCAGCCTCCGCTTTTGGCATTACGCCTGCCCACCGACCTCAAAACCGGCCAGATGCTCCAGGGCTTTGACGAGGGCATGATTGCCTTCGTGGCTCAGCCCTTGGGCTTCCAAGGTGCGGTAGAGTTGGAAGATCAGGCCGGTGCCGGGCAGTGGCACCCCCAACTGATCGGCGGCTTCAAGCACCAGGCGCAGATCTTTTTGTTGGAGCGAGACCATAAAACCCGGGCGCCAGTCACGGTTGATAATCTGCGGGCCGCGGTTGGTAAACATCCAACTGCCGGCCGCCCCCTGGCTGATCGCATCATAGGTCTTCTTCAGATCGACGCCGCCGGCTTGAGCCAGCAACAGCGCTTCACACATGGCCAGACAGTTGCCCACCACTAAGACTTGGTTGACCAGTTTGACGGTCTGGCCGGCACCGGTGCCGCCAACCAGCGTAATCGTCTTACCCATCGCCTGGAAAACCCCCATGGCGCGCTCAAAATCCTCGGCGGCACCGCCGACCATGATGCTCAGCGTACCTTTGGCCGCGCCTTCACTGCCGCCGCTGATCGGGGCATCGAGCATCTTCACGCCGCGCTCAGCGAGTTTGGCAGCAATGGTCTGGGTCGCTTGGGGGCTGATCGTGCTGCAATCAATCACCAGTGCGCCAGCTTTCGCGCCATGAATCACGCCATCTTCACCGAGGATCACCTTCTCCACATCGGGGGTATCGCTGACACAGGTGATGATAATGTCACTATTGGCGGCGACCTCGGCTGGGGTCGCCCCAACAGTTGCGCCTTCGGCAACCAGTGATTCGGCTTTGCTGGCCGTGCGGTTCCAGACTTGTAATTCAAAACCAGCCTTGCGCAAATTGCGCGCCATCCCCATACCCATGATGCCTAACCCAATAAAGCCGACTCGTTCCGCCATGCGTTGCCTCCCTGTTGTGTGATATCGATGAACCTTGTCGGTACATGATACGTGGAATCGAGTAATTAGCCAAATTGGCAAAAATAAACCCGGCATCTGTGCAGATGCCGGGTTTATCAAATTTATAGGATGACAGCTAATTTACTGCAAGAGCGCTTCAAGGGCAGCGGTGGTTTCCGCATCTTCGGGTAGATCAACCTCTTTGTGGTCAATCGCATCAAAGACAAATTCCTTCTTCGTCTTGCCGTCGGCGTTGACCACATCCTGGTAATCAACCTGGATGGTGTCACCGGCGTTAAAGCGTTCACTGAGCAGTGCTTCGCTCAACGGATCCTGAATCTGATTCTGGATGACACGGCGGAGCGGACGGGCACCATATTCGGGATCAAAACCAGCATCACCAATCGCCATACGAGCCGCCTCGGTGAAGATCAGTTCGATCTCATGCTCCGTCATCTGGATGCGTAACGGGCGCAATTCGAGTTCAACGATTTGCGCAATTTCATCACGGGCCAAACTGCGGAAGACCATCACCCCATCCAGGCGGTTGATGAACTCAGGGCGGAAAGTCTTCTTGAGCGCATCCATGACCTTGGCCTTCATCGAGTCATACTCCTGATCGCGCGCCCGTTCCTCATCACCAGTGATCGCAAAGCCGAGCTTGTTGGCACCTTGAATCAACTTGGCACCTATGTTACTCGTCATCAGGATCAAGGCGTTGCGGAAATCAACGCGGCGGCCTTTGGCATCACTCAGATAGCCATCTTCCATGATTTGGAGGAGGATGTTAAAGGCTTCGGGGTGGGCTTTCTCGATTTCGTCAAGCAGCACCACGCAGTATGGGCGGCGGCGGACCGCTTCGGTCAACTGGCCACCTTCTTCGTAGCCAATATAGCCTGGCGGCGCACCGACCAAACGGCTGACATTGTGGCGTTCCATGAACTCGCTCATGTCGAGCTTGATCAACGCCTCTTCGCTGCCAAAGAGGAATTCAGCCAGGGTTTTCGCAGTCAACGATTTACCCACACCGGTTGGCCCTAGGAACATAAAGGTGCCAATCGGGCGCTTGGGATCTTTCAAGCCGGCACGCGCACGGCGCACAGCCCGACTGATCGCCTTGAGTGGCTCATCCTGGCCGATAATGCGTTGGCGCAGGACCTTTTCCATCTCTAGCAAACGTTCGCGCTCTTCACCGGCGATGCGATTGACCGGCACACCCGTCCACATAGCAACCACTTCAGCAATATCTTCAGGGTTGACCTTCGGCTGATTGGCGGCTTCGTTCCAACCTTCGCGCAACTCATTGAGCCGCGCTTCCAACTCTACCTCACGGTAGCGCAGATCGATTGCGTCGTCAAAGCGTTGGGTCTCTAGCGCTTCATCCTTCATCTTCTGCAATTTCTTGAGACTCATGAAGGTTTCACGCAGGTTAGCAGCATAGGGTGCCTTGTACATGCGTACGCGGCTCCCAGCTTCGTCAATCAGGTCGATGGCCTTATCGGGCATAAAGCGATCCGGCACATAACGGGCAGCAAAGTGGGCTGCGGCGTTGAGGGCCTCATCGGTAATAATCAGCTTATGGTGCTCTTCGTAGCGGACTTTAACGCCACGTAGGATCTCAATTGTCTCTTCCACCGATGGCTCATTGACCATCACCGGTTGGAAACGGCGCTCGAGGGCAGCATCGCTCTCGATGTATTTGCGATACTCATCCAGCGTTGTCGCACCGATTACTTGTAATTCGCCACGCCCCAAGGCGGGCTTCAAAATGTTGGCTGCATCCACACTACTACCGGCGGCACCGGCCCCGACCAACATGTGTACCTCGTCAATAAAGAGAATTGATTGGGAGGTAATAATTTCTTCGATCACCTTTTTGAGGCGCTCTTCAAATTGGCCGCGATACATAGTGCCAGCAACCAAACTGCCGACATCCAGCATCAGCACGCGCTTGTTGAGCAGCGGTTCAGGCACATTGCCCTCAATGATCCGCTGGGCCAACCCTTCGATGATCGCCGTCTTGCCAACACCAGGTTCGCCGATCAGGGCTGGGTTATTCTTGTTACGGCGACTCAAAATCTGAATCACGCGCTCAATCTCGTTGTGGCGACCAATCACAGGATCCAAGCGTCCTTCTTCGGCGGCCGCCGTCAGGTCATAGCCTAACTGATCAACCAACGGCGTCTTAGATTCTTTCTTCTGCTTTTCCTTGGATTGCGCCTGATTCTGCAGCAGATTGCGTGCCGTTTGGGTACGCACCCGATCAAGATTAATGCCCAAGCCACGCAGAACATTAACGGCAATCCCCTCGCCCTCACGGACAAGGCCAAGTAAGAGATGTTCTGTCCCAATATAGTGATGACCCATCAAACGGGCTTCATCAACCGCAAGCTCGATCACACGTTTGGTGCGGGGCGCCAGCGTTGGTTTACCAAAAGGGGCGCGTTCGCCACGACCAACGGTGCGTTCAACCGCACGGATCACTTGGCCGGGTTCGACACCAAGCTCGCGCAATACCTTTACAGCAACACCATTTTCTTCGCGCACCAACCCCAATAAGAGATGCTCGGTGCCGATATAATTATGGTTAAGCCGCAGTGCCTCCTCTTGTGCCAGCGTTAAGACACGCCGGGCACGCTTTGTAAAACGATCAAGTTTATCTGACATATCTCTTCCTCAAAACCAGTGAAGATTCTCACACTCGTTGGCTACACATACTATACCACAACTACCAACTGACTGCCGTAACTTGAGTTCCTCTTTGCAGATCAAGTTGTTTAGCGTGCGTAAGCTGAATCCGCGGTCTGTTGGCATCTGAATCTTACTTGATGACAATCATTCAATATTGTGCCAATGCAGCAGGAACGGCAACAGCGAACAAAGTAGAGGAAAGGCTGATTGGTGTGATGAAAATATACCCACAGTTGTCATAAACTAACATCTTTGTCTCTGGATGAAATGTTAGTTTGTGACAGAGACAAGTATACATTGACTGGGACAAAATATTCACACTTTGTATTGTACCGAGTTTAAGCGGGGTTTGTCAACCAGCTAGATGGGGGCAAAGTTATCAGCTTCATTACGAACATAAAACCCAGTCATACAACGTTTGCAGTAGGGTCAATGTTCCCACCTTTACGCCAAAAATCAGCAACACCTTATAGCCTGATTGCGTTGGGTTCAAGCCAAGAAAAAAGCGAGGTCGCTCATCAAGAGCGTCCTCGCTTTTCCTGTACACGATTATGTTTGGTCAGTCAGCACAGTACGGTTGCTCAATCGGCCGCCTGTAATGCTTGATCAGCCATGGCCGGCACCAACACCGGTGTATCAATTGCGCCATCTTCTGACGACAGTTCATCACTTGGTGCAATCTGCCAGTCGAGTTCCATCTTCTCATCTTGGGGCAGAGCCTGCTTGAGGCTCAAGCCCATCCGGCGCTTGTCGGTGTCGATGCGGATAATACGCAGATCGTACTCCTGCCCTTCCGTCACCACTTCACGCGGGTGCGCAACCCGTTGGTCGGAAAGCTCACTAATGTGAATAAGCCCTTCGACCCCATTCTCATCCAAACGAGCAAACGCCCCAAAGTTGACCAGCTTGGTGATACGTCCCCGCACAATTTGGCCGACTTCGTAATGCTCGTTGATAACATCCCATGGTTGGGGCATCAGGCGCCGCAGGCTAAGACCGATGCGCTTGCGATCAAGATCAATCGACAAGATCTGTACTTTAACCTTTTCACCGACACTAACCACCTCATTGGGGTGCAGCACACGGTTCCAACTGAGTTCACTCAGGTGGATCAGACCGTCAGCCCCACCCAAATCAACAAAGGCACCAAAATCAGCCAGGTTGCTGATAATGCCGACACAGGCATCACCCTCTTTCAGGGTCTCCAGCAGTTGTTCCTTCTGGTGACGGCGCCAGTCACGCATGGCCAACCGCTCAGAGAGAATCAGGCGATTGCGCTTGCGATCGACATCAATTACTTTGAGCTTGAGCGATTCACCGATTAAACTTGCCCACCGCTCCTCGCCTTCAGCGCCCGTGGGTTCAACCTCTGCGCCCCCTTCAGCGCCGGTGCTGCTCAATTGGCTGGCAGGCACAAAGCCGCGCACATGGCCCAGGCGAATAATCACGCCGCCGCGGTTAAAGGTCTCCACCGCGCCGTCGAAGATTTCCTGGCTCTGCATGAGATTCTCGGCCCGTTCCCAGTCCTTTTCGGCCAGGGCACGGCTGACGCTGAGCAAAAAGTTGCCGTCTCGATCTTCACGCATGATGAAGACAGGCACCTCATCGCCAATTTGCAGCGAACGGAATTCATCACTGATCCGCTCAATCTCGCGACCGGTAACCACACCTTCGGACTTAAAGCCGATGTCGACCAAAATTTCATGGGCGCGCTTATCAACAATAATGCCGGTGCGGATCTCCCCAAATTGTGGCTCTTGGATCGAACTTTCGATCTCATCGAGGAGAAGCGCCATTGGGTGGGTTTCATCCATCGCTGCAAGCCACGAATTCTGCGTTATTGGCAGCATTGCCAAATCAAGTGCTTGACCGTTAGCCTTCATGCAAAAAATTTCCTCCAATAAAATATAATAATTGCCCCAATAGTGGTGGCAAACCGAAACGCGGACAAACGCTCCTTTAAAGGAGCTAAATTGCGGTTGTTTAAGCAGGATATTTTTTGACTTCGCCGGTCAGTATCTACCAGCCAGCGAATAACCCCTTTAAACAAAACGCACTTTAAGAGAAAACGAGATCATTGCGTTGTGCAGATAGCTATCGCTATCTGCACAGCCACCGTAGAATGGCTATCCGAGTGATTAGGTAGCCAGTGCGATCACTTCAATTTCAACCAACCCACCCAATGGTAACGCAGCAACTTGTACAGTGCTACGTGCCGGCGGCTCGTGGTTAAATAGTTCGCCATAAATCGCATTCACCTTGGCAAAATCACTCATGCTTGCCAAGAAAATTGTCACCTTGACGACGCGATCAACACTGCTGCCTGCTGCTTGCAAAACAGCTTTTACATTGGATAACGCTTGGCGCGCTTGCGCCTCAACGCCTTCTTGTAATTTTCCGGTTTCGGGGTCCAAGCCTAACTGGCCGGAGGCAAAGATCAGGTCACCCGCTCGAATCGCTTGGGAATAGGGGCCAATAGCAGCAGGTGCGTGCTGGGTTTGAATTATATTGCGCTGTTGCACCAGATACCTCTCAAACAATAGTTTTTCTTGTCCCTGCAATTTGCGTCACATTTGTCTGTTGTATATCGATCATGGTAATCATGGTAGGCGCTTGCGCGACTACCGCACTACCCTTATAGACAACGTAGATTAACATGGCACAATCGTGTACTGCGCATCCCCTGATGCGCAGCCCGCTTGGTGCCAACTCTATTTGTCGTATCTATTAGACACTAGCGTTAAAAATTAGCGCTAAGACAAAGCACGCAAAATCTATTGCACAAACAAGAATGATTGAAATTGTAATTCAACTCTCAAAGTTCGTCAAAAATGCTTACATCGTTGGTGAAAAAAGGGCTTACATTCTGGTTAAAGTAGAATGGATTTTCAGAGCGCCACCCTAGTTTGGCACGATTGGTAGGCTACGCCGCATAATTTCATAATTTTCCAGGGCACGTCCAGCGCCCAAAGCAACACAGGCGATTGGATTTTCTGCAACATAACAGGGCACCCCCGTCTCCTGCGTCAGCAGTTGCGCCACACTGCGCAGTTGCGCGCCGCCACCAGTCAACACCATACCACGGTCAATAATATCAGCGGCTAATTCGGGTGGGGTCTTTTCCAATGTTGCGCGTACCGTGCTGACAACAGCCTGTAACGGTTCGGAGATGGCCTCGGTGACTTCGCTGCTGTTGATCTGGATGATCTTTGGTAGCCCCGTTACCTGATCGCGCCCACGCACCTCCATCTGGCGCTCATCTTCCAGCGGCAGGGCACTGCCAATCGCAATTTTGATCTCTTCTGCGGTCTGCTCGCCGATTAACAGATTGTACTTTTTGCGCACATAGTTGACGATCGACTCATCAAAGCGATTACCGCCAACACGCACGCTACTCCAGACCACAATGTCATACATCGAAACGACAGCTGCCTCGGTTGTGCCCCCGCCCATGTCAACCACCATATTGCCGGTAGGTGTCCCAATCGGCAAACCGGCCCCATAAGCCGCGGCAAGTGGTTCGGGAATCAGATAAGCCGCGCCAGCACCAGCCTGCATGGCGGCATCGTGCACAGCGCGCTCTTCCACGCTGGTGACGCCCCGTGGAGTGCTAATCATCACTTTTGGCTTAAAGAGGTTACGAAAGAGCGGATTCTGGTTACCAACAATGGCTTGGATAAAATAACGAAGCATTCCTTCAGTGACAACAAAGTCAGCAATCACACCATCCCGAATCGGGCGCGCGACTTCAATACTTTCTGGTGTGCGTCCCAACATATCATAAGCTTCATGCCCAACAGCGACCATGGTGTTGTCGCGTAGACGAATCGCAACAACAGATGGCTCGTGCATGACAATCCCACGACCCTTGACATGTACCAACACGTTAACCGTGCCGAGATCTATTCCAATGTGTTTTTCAAACATATCTAACTACTTTATTATCACATCAACCAGATGTCGCCCTGATTAAAAAGTCTGGCGCAGCGGTCGTGTTAAGGAAAAATCAGCGCTCCAAGAGCAACTGTCTATAGTGTAACGCAAAGGCAGCAATTCGTGCAATCGATCTCACGATATAACAACAAATAGGCCATTTTATGGCAAAAAGCCGGGTTCCCTAACGGAAACCCGGCTTCTGTTTACCTGTAATCCCAGCAATGCAACAGCTATATGCCTATTGCTCATCGCCTTCGAAATGTGCGCCGCGCGCGCGCCGTTTGCGGGCAACCTTCAAACGGAGATTGCTCCGGCGTAACGCCAGAATTGCATTTGGGTCGCGACGTGGCCCCGCCCCTGCAAGTGAATCGTTTGCGCGTTGCTTGGCTGCCTCAGCGCGTTGTAGATCAATGTCCTCCGCGCGCTCGGCGCTCTCGGCCATGATGGTTACCTTGTTTGGCCGCACCTCGACGACACCGCCACCAACCGCAATGTGGCGATCACCACTCTTGGTATGGAGAACAATTTCGCCGATATCAAGGGTGGTGAGCAACGGCACATGACCACGCAAGATCCCCATTTGCCCGTCGATCCCCGGAATGGTCACCATATCGACTTCTTCTGAGAGCAATTGACGCTCCGGTGTGACAATATCAACCAGAATGCTCATGTGCATTATCCTTGTGAGCGCAGGCGTTCGGCCTTTTCGATTACCTCTTCGATGCCACCAACCATGTAGAAGGCAGCTTCAGGCAGATCGTCGTGTTTGCCGTCCAGAACTTCGCGGACACCGCGCACCGTATCTTCAATCTTGACATACTTACCAGGTGTGCCGGTAAACTGCTCCGCCACGAACATGGGTTGGGTGAGGAAGCGTTGAATTTTACGAGCACGCGAGACAGTCAGCTTGTCATCTTCGCTCAACTCTTCAACACCGAGAATGGCGATGATGTCCTGCAGATCACGGTAACGCTGTAGGGTGTTCTGCACCTGACGGGCAACGGCATAGTGTTCTTCGCCAACGATCAACGGATCCAGAATGCGGCTCGTTGAACCGAGCGGATCAATCGCCGGGAAAAGGAACTGTTCAGCCATCCAGCGGACCAGCGTAATCGTCGCATCAAGGTGAGCGAAGGTTGTTGCCGGCGCGGGATCGGTATAGTCGTCAGCAGGCACGTAGACAGCCTGCATCGACGTGATAGCACCCTTCTTGGTTGAAGTAATCCGTTCCTGCAAATCGCCCATGTCAGTGCCTAGCGTAGGCGCATAACCGACAGCGCTGGGTAGACGACCGAGCAGTGAAGAAACTTCCGAACCAGCCTGCACGAAGCGGAAGATGTTGTCGATAAAGAGCAACACATCGCGGCCTTCATCGCGGAAGTATTCAGCCATCGTCACACCAGTCAACCCCACGCGCAAGCGCGCGCCAGGCGGTTCGTTCATCTGGCCAAAGACCATGACTGTCGAGCCAATAACCCCTGATTCGGTCATTTCGGCCAGCAAGTCGTTGCCTTCGCGGCTGCGTTCACCCACACCGGCGAAAACCGAGTAGCCGCTGTGGAATTCAGCAACGTTGTGAATCAGCTCCTGCAAAATAACGGTCTTGCCTGTACCGGCACCACCGAAAATCCCCGTCTTACCACCACGGGTAAAAGGAGCGATCAGGTCAATGACTTTAACCCCTGTTTCAAAGATCTCGGCCTGTGTGCTCTGATCGTCAAAGGAAGGGGAGGGACGGTGGATCGGATAAGTGATCTCCGAATTGACTGGACCCTTGCCATCAATCGGATCACCCACCACATTGAAGAGGCGACCGAGCGTCGCAGGCCCTACGGGCACGCGGATCGGCTCACCGTCTGAGACACCCTGCATCCCACGGCGCAAACCGTCAGTGCTGCCCATCGAAACCGTGCGCACCACACTGTTACCCAACTGTTGGGCCACTTCAAAGGTCAGCATGGACTCATCATCCATCTTGACTTTGATCGCATCATAAATTTCTGGCAGATGCCCCTCGGAGAAGGCAAAGTCTACCACGGGTCCGATCACACTGCGTACTGTGCCGACAATTTGTTCGGCCATAGGACCTCCTTAATAAATTCTTGGTATCTAGTTAATAATTAATGGAAAACAATTAATTATTATTTTACTCAGGCAGTTATGCTACCCCAAAGACTAATCATTTTTACTTGACAAGAGTGACGTTACCGCGCAATTGCTGAAGTGCCACCGATAATATCCATCAACTCGCGGGTGACATTTTCTTGGCGGGCTTTATTGTAGGTCAATGTCAAACTATCAATGATCTCGTCGGCAGCATCAGTCGCATTGCGCATGGCAACCATACGGGCCGAGTGTTCACTGGCAAGTGACTCGTAAAGCGCCTGCAGAATTTGCACTTCGGTAAAACCAAAGAGCACTTGATTTAACACGGCTTCAGGGCTTGGTTCAAAGACATACTCTGGTGCCATCCCAACCGAAGTTTCTGCGGGCTCCACCGGCAAAAGTTTGTGAGTAACCGGAATTTGCTTGATGGTGTTAACAAAGTCTGTATAAACTGTATAGACTTCATCGAAGTATCCTTGATTGAAGTCATCAATCAAGACCCGTATGACCGGCGCAATGTCATAGGTGGTAGGATTATCCGGCATCTTCGTAAACTCGGCGCGCACCACGGGATCATAGCGGAGCAACCAATCACGCCCCTTGCGTCCGACCGTCACGACTTCGACTTCAGCGCCGGCTTTACGTTTTTCGCGAATTAGGGCAGCGGCATGGCGAATGACGTTGGCATTAAAACCACCAGCCAACCCACGATCCGCCGTGACTAACAAGATGCCCACGCGCTTGATGACTGCCCGCGGCTTGATCATCGGATGCACTTCGGTACCAGCAAGGCGGGCAATATAAGCTAGCACCTCGCGGGCGCGCTCAGCATACGGACGCGTGGCCAACACCTGCGACTGTGCTTTGCGCATCTTGGCGGCCGAAACAGCCTCCATCGCTTTGGTAACCTGTGAGATACTGCGAACCGACTTAATCCGTCGGCGGATTTCACGTGTACTGGCCAAGAGGATAACTCCTCGCTGTTATAGAATATCTTGACAATAATACTATGGCAGAGATGCCTCAATAATAAATGGAAAACAGTTAATTAATCATTGTTTTCCATTTATTATCACCTAGATGTTATTCAGCCGGCACCCAGGAATTATTAAAATCTTGCAGCGCTAAGCGAAGCGAGTTGATCGAATTTTCATCCAATGCACCAGTGCGGAGGATACTCTGGCCAATTTCTGGACGATTGGCATCCATGTAGGCATGCATCGCCTGCTCCCATTGCTTTACCTGCGTAACCGGAACCTTATCGACAAGACCATTACCGGTTGCCCATAGGCTCATCACCTGTTTATCCAACGAAACTGGTTGGAATTGAGGCTGCTTGAGAATCTCTTGAATGCGGTAACCACGGTCAAGCTGACGCTGGGTGGTAGCATCCAAGTCACTGCCGAATTGAGCAAAGGCGGCCAACTCACGGAATTGGCTCAGTTCAGATTTGAGACGGCCGGCCACACTCTTCATCGCTTTGGTTTGCGCCGAACTACCCACGCGGCTCACAGAGATACCGACGTTAATCGCAGGGCGAATACCAGAGTAGAAGAGATCACTTTCCAAGAAGATCTGACCATCCGTAATCGAAATCACGTTGGTCGGAATGTAAGCAGAAACGTCGTTCGCCTGGGTTTCGATCACAGGCAAAGCCGTCAAACTACCACCACCCTCTTCTTTAGAGAGTTTGGCCGAACGTTCGAGTAAGCGGCTGTGGAGGTAAAAGACATCGCCGGGGTAAGCTTCGCGTCCGGGTGGGCGCTTCAGCAGCAGTGAAACCTGGCGATAGGCTTGGGCATGCTTGGAGAGATCATCATAAACGATCAAAGCATGTTTGCCATTGTCCATGAATTCCTCACCGATGGCACAACCGGCGTAAGGGGCAAGGAACTGGAGCGCCGCCGGGTCAGAAGCGGTCGCAGCGACGACAATGGTATGTTCCATGGCGCCATACTTTTCCAATGTACCCACGACCTGTGCCACCGTCGAGCGCTTCTGGCCGATGGCGACATAGATACAGATCAGATCTTTGCCCTTTTGGTTGATGATCGTGTCCAACGCGACAGCCGTCTTACCGGTCTGGCGGTCACCGATGATCAACTCACGCTGGCCACGGCCAATCGGAATCATGGCATCGATGGCGGTAATACCGGTCGCAACCGGCTCTTTTACTGACTGGCGGGCAATCACACCGGGGGCAATGCGTTCAACGTTGCGAAACTTATCGGTCGCAATCGGCCCTTTACCGTCAATCGGCTGGCCGAGCGCGTTAATGACACGCCCGATCATCGCATCGCCGACAGGAACCGAGGCAATGCGGCCAGTACTACGGACAAGGTCACCTTCTTCAATGCCGGCATAGTCACCCATAATGATGACACCGACATTATCGGCATTGAGATTCTGAACCTGGGCCATCGTGCCGGTCCGGGTAAATTCAACCAGTTCACCGGCCATTGCACCGCGCAGACCGGCGATCAGGGCAATCCCGTCACCGACTTCCATGACTTCACCCACATCGATCTGCGTGGGGGCAACGGTGAAATTTAAAATTTGTTGCTTCAGTAAAGCTGTGATTTCATCTGTGCGCACAGCCATTGGCATTCCTCCTCAGCATCTATTCGCCGGTGTTTTGGTCTGCCTGCTGGGCGTACCCGCAGCTACCGAAGTGACGAATAGTATGTTAACTAAGCTTTATCTCTCAACGGACTACATTGGCGAGCGATTCGCGCATAGACTGCAAGCGAGAGGCGACCGACGTATCGATCAGACGGTCGCCGACCCGGACACGCAGCCCACCCATTAATGATGGGTCAACATGGAAGCTAAAGACCAATTCCCGACCATAGCGCGTAGCCAACGTACTGCGCATCTTCTCCTGCTCTTCGGCAGTGAGTTCAACAGCGCTGGTTACTTCTGCCTTGGTTGGTGCGGCCTTGCCGGTTGTCACCTGCGCCAGTGCATCGCCCAATTCTCCTACCAACCCGATGGAGCCATCTTGCACCATCGACTTGAGCGTGTTGCGCAACTCGGGTGGCGCATCAGCAGGAATAACGTTCTCCAATGCAGCAACACGTTCGTCCACCGGAGTGGCCCCATTACTGAGCGTGTTGTAGAGTTGTTGATCGGCCTGTAATGCGGTCGCAACCGAAGTGAGCGCAGTCTGCCAACGCTCAACCATGACTTGCATGATCGCTTGTGCGTATTGGTTCGCGCGTGCACCGTTTGTACTCATCAGGCTGCATTCTCCTGCTGATTCAGAAACTCAGCCACAAACCGTTCGTGCTCGCCACGATTGGCAAGCTCACGGCCCAAGATCTGTTGCGTGGCCAAAATCGCCAAGTCCGCAATCTGTTTGTTCGCATCAGACAGGGCGGATTCAACTTGCATCCGCGCGTCAGCCTGTGCCTTTTGACGAATTTCTGTCGCTTCTTGCTCTGCACGGGAGCGAATGTCTTGTGCAATCTTTTCTGTATCGCGAGTCGCTTGGGCACGAATCTCTTGTGCTTCGCGCCGCGCCTCTTCGATCACCTTGGCCTTGTCATGTTCAGCTTCGCGCGCAGCTGCACTGGTGCGCTCTGCTTCCTTCATGCTTTGCGCAATGCGCTGTTTGCGCTGTTCCAGCATATTCAACACCGGCTGGTAGAGCGTAACACGCAGGATGACAATCAAGATGAGAAAGTTTACAATCTGGGAGATCAGTAGACCCCCCTCAATACCGAGTTGACCAAGTACTGCACCCAAGGTCAGCCTCCTCTCTTTATAGCTCGCTGGACGATTCTCAGTGAACGCTTAGATATCTTTGATAGTTCTCTCAGAAACACAATCATCACGCGTGATGATCGCGATAAGCTTGGAAAACTGGGCAAAGACTAGACGAATTTGACCAACAAGGCGATAACCAAGCCGAAAATGGCCAGTGATTCAGCGAAGGCGATGGCCAAAATCATATTCGTCTGAATGGTGCTGGCAACTTCTGGATTGCGGCCCATGGCTTCCATTGCCTTGGAACCAATCAGACCAATGCCGATGCCAGGTCCCAACGCGCCCAAACCGATAGCCAATGCAGCGCCAAGTTCTTTTGCAGCTAATACATCCATTTTATTGATTCTCCTTAAAATGATGGACTTATGTAAAACAAACTGGTTAATTAACAAAAAATAGACTTGGCTCTGTCAAAAATTAACACTTTTTACCCGGAGGAAAATGTAATTTATGACAACCGCCAGTATACAACAAGCAACCCGGCTTAGTGATGCTCGCCACCGTGGCTGACCGTCGCCATGGTGAAGAAGACCAAGGCCAACATCATAAAGACCAACGCCTGGACCGCACCAACTAAAATTTCCAAAAGATAAAAGGGCAGGGGAACAAGGAAGGTGATGAGGAAGGCCATCGTTGCCAGCACAATTTCACCGGCGAAGATATTGCCGAAGAGACGAAAGCCAAAGGCGATGATACGCGAGAATTCACTAATCAATTCAAGGATCCCAACAAAGATGTTGATGCCCTTCATAAAACCATGACCACTCGTATTCCAAAACTTCTTAAAGTAACTACCACCCAAGGCCCGGAAGCCATGGATCTGCACCATCACCATGGTGGCAATTGCCAAGGCAAAGGTCACATTGAGATCGGCACTGGGGGCACGGAACAACGGGATAAATTTGCCGTAGCCTTCTTCGGCGGCGGCGGGCATAACGGCAGCATCAGCGGTCTGGATCAACAACAGATCGCCATCAACCATCGCAAGCTTCTGATCAAAGACAAACCCATGTGATTCCCCGCCCTCAGCCGGCTCTTTGCCTTCCACCGGTTCTTCAGTGGTGCTGTGCGCGCCGGTGTGGAAAAAGCCGATACTACCAACGCCAGGGATCAAACCGGACCAGTTGCTTAATATCACAAAAAAGAAGATCGTTGCCACCCAGGGGAAGTAGGTGCTAGCCGCTTTGCCGGAGACGCTCTCGGCCAGGCCATAGAGATATTCGACCATTGCTTCCATGGCATTTTGCCAGCCGCTGGGCACCAAACTCATCTTGGCGGTAGCAGCATAGGCCAGGATAATCAATAGCAGGTCAATCACGACGGTGGTCAAAACACCGTTGGTCAGCCAGCTCGGACCATCCTCAAAGAGTGCTTCAGCAGCCAACGAAACGTGCGGCTGAGGAACATCAATAAAGAAGCCTATGATTATAAGCAAAATAGTGCCGCCAATCAATAGCGCACGGCGAGGATTTGCGTTAATAAAGGCCATAATGCGATCACCAAGTCCCTTCAATATTTTTTGGATCGATTCCATCTGAATAACCTCTCCAAAGGGATTATCTTTTCAAAAGCAAACTTTGTTATTCAAATCATTAACTTACTTGCCATTTGCGCCTATGCTAACTTTACCCAAACAGCTATTCGCTAGCAGCCGGTTGCGATGGGGCCACCGTTTGAATCAGTTGGTCCATCTCAGCGAGTGCAGCACGTATAACAATAAAAGTGGAAAGAGGGATAAAGATAATACTTGCCCCGATTGTGAGCCACGGAAAAAAGCCCAACTGCCAATCAAACAAGATCGCCAATCCGACGGGCAACCATAAGCTAAAGACAACACTTGACGCCAGTCTACGAACGTTGATCCGTACGGTCATCGATAGTTCCGCGATATTTCCCTAAAGATAGTTGGGACAGGCACATTGCATACAGATAGCACGCTAACCCGTGCCAAACCCCAATCCAGCTAGGGCCTATCAACAACAAAAAACTAACCGACAAACATCCGGGCAGGTAGAGTTTGTGCGAGATTATAGCATCGCATTTTTCGTTCGCGCAAATTTTCACATGCTTTGGGGACATTAGGTTTCAGGGTCGATCCGCCGCTGGTTGTGGTCGTCCATTTTCCAGCCATAAGAGGCCGATCAGCATGATCTCGATCACTTTGTCAAAATAGCCAAGGGGGGTCCGTACACCCAAAAAGATCCACAGGACGACCGTCAATGTGGTATAAGCAATTAGTATCCAACGAATGCGTTTACGCACCGCCAACAAGCGACGATGAGGAAAATAAAGCGCAACTAATAGGCCTAGATAGCCTAACCCATTCAGTAAAAAAATCAAGTCAGGCGGTTGCGGGAATTGTGAACTTAGATAGAGATGGATAGCCGCCGTCATGACGACAAGTAGCGCAATAGCATAACTCAACATGCTCATATGGGATGTACTGCTACTCATATGATTCTCTCTTCTGCAGGGCAATCGTATTTTGTGTTGATGGATTGGTGAGCAGCGGCACCAAGTAAAAGTGCCGCGTAAGACACTTACTTTACACTACCTTGCGCGTGAATGCAACCAACAACCAACCAAGGTTGCTTGCATGGGCGCAAGCCGCCTGCTATAGTAGGGCGCGCCACGCCGTAACATTTCCGCTGCAGCAAAAAATCTTGCGGCAAATGTTACAACGTTGCGATCACTAGGATACAATGAGTGTGTAATAAAGATGAAGCTTTGCCCAAGATGGCGGCAGTGGCTCCATTAGCTGAGGATTGTGATCAAAGGAGCGCAGAATGACAGATGAGACGATTAAGCTAGACCAGTTTTTGAAACTTGCACAGGTTGTCCAAACCGGTGGGCAGGCAAAACAGTTGATTCAAGCGGGTCATGTGTCCGTTAATGGCGTTGTCGAAACGCGCCGTGGCCGCAAACTCCAGGTCGGCGATACCGTCGAAGTCGACGGCGAAGAGTTGGTACTCGGGATTGATGATGGCGAGCAATAAACGCTACGCAGTGCGATTAGGCAGTGCGATTAGGCAGTGCGATTAGGCAGTGCGATTAGGCAGTGCGATTAGGCAGTGCGATTAGGCAGTGCGATTAGGCAGTGCGATTAGGCAGTGCGATTAGATCGACGCTGCTTCTGGCGTTGGGGTTAACGGCTCCGCAACCGGCGTAGAAGCCAGATGGCCATCAGCGGCCAGGACTGGTTGTAACGCCGCAATCGCACAGGCAACCATCTCATCGTCTGGTGGGCGCGTTGTCAACTTTTGCAGCGCGAGCCCAGGGGCGATCAAAAGGCGTGTAATCGCTTTGTCATCGTGCGCTGCGCTGAACCGAATGATCTCGTAGGCAATGCCCGCCACAATCGGCACCAAGAGCAGGCGTGTAATAAAGCGCAAGATTAACGCCAACCAAACCGACTCGACGCCGGCAAAGGTGAGCGGCGCAAAGAGAATGACACTCAGCACCAGCACATAGAGCAAAAAGCTGGTACCACAGCGCGTATGTTGCAAACTATATTGTTGGACAGAGGCAACCGTTAATGGTGCGCCCGCTTCATACGCATTGATGGTCTTGTGTTCTGCGCCATGGTAGCCAAAGACGCGCGCAATTTCAGGGATACGCCCAATTGCCCACAGATAGATCACAAAGAGGAGCAGGCGAATCGCCCCTTCAAAGACGGCATCCACCACGGGATGATCATCAAAGAGCGCAGCCAGCAGCCGGCTGGCAAAGGTGGGCAACAGAAAAAAGAGCCCAATCGCAAAAGCCAGGCTACCGGCAATAGTCGTCCACGCCATCGGCCCAGAAAACTCGATCTTTTCCCCACCTTCTTCTTGAGCCGAAACCTCGGCACTCCAAAAGAGGGCGCGCATGCCCAAGCCGAGGGCGTCCCACAGCATGCCCAAGCCGCGAATAAAGGGCCACTGTCCCCAACGGCTTGTATAGATCTTAGCCGTAAGCGGCTCTTCATGTAAGACAATTTCGCCCTGCGGATTGCGCACAGCCACTGCCATGCTTTTGCGCCCCCGCATCATAACCCCTTCAATGACGGCTTGGCCGCCGTAGTATTGTTTTGCCATAGCAAACTATTTTAGCACCGGACCAGTAACTGGTCAAACAATCCAATGGATAAGGGTGTATCTCGCTTTGGGGGCGCGTTTCTGTTACCACTAGTGTGCGTCGCACTGGTCCAGTCTTTTTTCGGTACCCCGATTGCGTATGACAAGTGCGACGCACACTAGTTACCCACAAAGCTGCCTGGCCGCTTTGTGGCACACACGGTATCGACCTAGGTAGAGTCTGCTGTAATCGCAGATGATAACAACAAATATCTGTAAGCAGATTGTAAACACAGAAGAAAATACAGTTCGTCTATAATAACAAGGGCGGAATGGCGGACAAAAATCCGCAATAAGTACGACAAATTCGCTATTCGCTTTGGAACGAAAAGTGCTACTATACATTTTATACTGCAATCGTAAGGGTTAGGGTATAATCAGCATAAAGTTACTAGTTATAGTAGGATTGTCACAGATTTATAGTGCGGTTGGGCATAGACCAGAAGCAATTCAGCTTGTCCAAACGGGCAAAGCGCACAGCTATGCCAGAGCGAACGATAAAAGAGCAGCGTTACAGTAGCAGGATAAAAAAGAGAATTTGGAAAATAACCTATGTCATCGTATGTACGTAACCATCTAAAACAGTTGGAATCAGAAGCAATCTATGTGATCCGCGAGGTAGCGGCACAATTTGAGCGTCCAGTTTTACTCTTTTCCGGCGGCAAAGATTCGATCATCATCGCTAATCTGGCGCGTCGGGCCTTTTACCCAGGGCGCGTCCCTTTTCCACTCCTCCATATTGATACTGGGCACAACTTTCCCGAGACAATCGAGTTCCGCGACTATTTGGTCAAGCAGCTTGATGTACAACTGATTGTACGTTATGTACAGGATTCGATTGATCAGGGCCGGGTTGCGGAAGAGACCGGCCCCTTCGCCAGTCGCAATGCGTTACAAACGGTGACGCTACTCGATGCCTTAGCCGAATTGAAGTTTGAGGCAGCGATGGGTGGCGCACGACGCGATGAGGAAAAGGCGCGCGCCAAGGAACGCTTCTTCTCGCATCGCGATGCCTTTGGCCAGTGGGATCCCAAAAATCAGCGCCCCGAATTGTGGAACCTCTACAACGGGCGCAAGTTGCCCAAAGAGCATTTTCGCGTCTTTCCCCTGAGCAACTGGACCGAGATGGACATCTGGCAATATATTCAACTCAACCAGGTGGAGATTCCCAACCTCTACTTTTCACACCACCGCGAGGTAGTACGGCGCGATGGTAACTGGTTGGCGACATCGGATGTTGTCCTGCCACAGCCAGGGGAAGAGGTGGCGGAGCGGATCGTGCGCTTCCGCACCATTGGCGATATGACCTGCACCGGTGCGGTCGAATCTACCGCCAGTACCCTTGATGATATCATCCAAGAAGTCGCCGCCGCCCGTGTCACCGAACGTGGTGGGCGCGCCGATGACAGACGCTCCGAAGCGGCGATGGAAGATCGCAAGCGTCAGGGTTATTTCTAATTAGCCCCGGTACTGACGAAAAGTGCGGCTGCTTCACAAACAGCGCACAATATATACCCGCGGTTGTCATCAATTCGCATTTTCTACACAAGTAAAAACGCGAATTGATGACAGAGCCAAGGATAGATGAAAAGAAAGAAGCTGGAGTAATAACAGATGATTCAAGAACAAACCGCAGTTAAACATGGGGTCAATGGTCATACCCCTGTTGATAATATGCCCGTTGATGATACCCCTGCGACCGACAACAGCGCGCAGCCCAACGTCCACCTTTCGGGCGATGCTTACCTGGCGATGGATATGTTGCGCCTTTCCACGGCCGGCAGCGTCGATGATGGCAAAAGCACCTTGATTGGGCGGCTTTTATATGATACCAAGTCGATCTTTGAAGATCAACTGGAAGCAGTCGAACGCGCCAGCCGCAACCGCGGTGACGCCTATGTCGATCTGGCGTTGCTGACCGATGGGCTGCGCGCGGAGCGTGAACAGGGCATTACGATTGATGTCGCCTATCGCTACTTTGCGACACCCAAGCGTAAGTTTATTATTGCCGACACCCCCGGCCATATTCAATACACACGCAATATGGTCACCGGGGCTTCAACCGCCGAGTTGGCAATTATTTTGATCGATGCCCGCAAAGGGGTGTTGACCCAATCCAAGCGGCATGGCTTTATTGCTTCGTTGCTCCAAACCCCCCACATTTTGGTCGCCATCAACAAGATGGACCTGGTTGATTATGACCGTGATGTCTATCGCCAGATTGTGGCGGAGTACACCGACTTTGCGACCAAACTCTCGATCCAAGATCTGACCTTTATCCCGATCTCGGCCCTCATGGGTGATAATGTGGTGCACAAGAGCGAGAAACTGTCCTGGTACGAAGGGCCAACGCTCCTGCATCATCTGGAACATGTGAATATCGGGGCCGGGACCAATATGGTTGACTTCCGTTTCCCAGTCCAGACCGTCATTCGCCCTCACCAAGACTTCCGCGGCTTTGCCGGCCAGATTGCCTCTGGCAGTATCGGGCCGGATGAAGAAGTGGTGATTTTGCCTTCCGGCCGTAGCAGCCGGATCAAATCAGTGGTTACTTATGAAGGCGAACTGGCGGAAGCGATTGCCGGCGATGCGGTCATCCTCACCCTGCAGGATGAAGTCGATATCAGCCGTGGCGACATGATTGTGCGCAAGAACAATTTGCCCCAAGTCGCCAACCAGCTTGAATGCATTCTCTGCTGGATGAGTGAAGATCCGCTCAACCTGCAAAATTCTTACATTTTGCAGCACACGAGCCGCCAGGTACGCGCCTTTATCAACGAGCTGAATTACCGCGTTGATGTCGATACGCTGCACCGCGAGGAGACTTCAACCCTGCAACTCAATGAGATTGGGCGCGTCAAGATCACGACCACCCAGCCGATCTTTTTTGATCCATACCGGCTCAACCGTACCACTGGCAACTTTATTCTGATCGACCCGCACACCAACACGACCGTGGCGGCAGGGATGATCCGCCGCCGGGCCCGCACGCTGGACGAAGTCGTTGTCCGCGAACCAAATCGACAGAAATCGACCAATGTCGTCTGGGAGAGTAGCCAGATCACCCGTGAGTTGCGCGAACGGCAGAATGGTCATCAGGCAGCTGTGCTCTGGTTTACGGGCCTCTCTGGCTCCGGCAAATCGACGGTTGCGCGCCAACTGGAAAAGCGCCTCTTCGAATTGGGCTGTCACACCTTCTATCTGGATGGTGACAATGTGCGCCACGGCTTGAATGGAGATCTGGGCTTTTCGGCCGAAGACCGGGCAGAAAATATTCGCCGGGTAGGCGAGGTGGCGCGCCTCAGCTTTGAGCACGGCAACCTCACCATCTGCACCTTTATTTCGCCCTTTACCACTGATCGCGATCTAGCTCGGCGCTTGGTGCCGGAGGGACGCTTTGTCGAAGTCTATGTCAAGTGTGATGTAGAAGTCTGCAAGCGCCGTGACCCCAAAGGGTTGTACGCCAAAGCCATGCGCGGCGAGATCCCGGAATTCACCGGCGTTACTTCGCCCTATGAAGAGCCACAACAGCCCGAATTGGTTGTGGAAACTGATCTGCAGAGTGCCGATGCGTTGGTGGACCAGATTGTTGATTATCTGTTGCGCCAGGGAATCATCAAGGAAGCGTAAAGAACGGTGCAAGTGAAGCAGCGAATGAGTAGTTGTGCGCCATTAGTTGTGAACCAGTTACTTTATTCATATCTATTACTTGTATGCTTGCATAGTTTACAACTTGCCGATTCGCAGGTAAGATCAGCTCAATCTTTCGTTCATTAGTCCAAAGGGTGATAAGTTTACAGTGGCTGCGTTTCTGGCCATCACACCGCTTTGTGCAGATGAGCAGACATAGTTTCGGGGCTCGATCGGGAAACAGCGTCGACATGGGACCGGCACAACGGCAACAGGTCGGGTGAATAACTGTTAACAGGCCCTGGGGAATATCCTCAGGGCCTGTTTCATATAAAGAATTATACGTACAGGGAGCGATTGCGCAGCTGTGCCAATTGCTAAAATCCAATGTGAAGCCGAGGTGAGTTTATGCAAGAGACGTTAGTAACAAAATTCCAATCACGGCGTGCGCATGTTGCAGTGATTGGAATGGGCTATGTCGGCTTGCCGTTAGCGGTGAGCTTTGCACAGGCTGGTTATCAGGTCACGGGGATTGATCTGGATCAGCGCAAGGTTGAGGCAATCAACCGCGGTGAGTCCTATATCGGCGATATCGCCACCAGTACACTGGCGCCTTTGATCCGCCAGAGTGCTGACTTGCCCTTGGCGGCATTGTCACCGAGCAATGGAAACGGACAGGCCACAACACTGGCACCCACTTCGAGCGTAACCACAGTGGAGAATAGCACGCCGCCAGGTTCCCTACGCGCCACAAGTGACTACAGCATTCTAGCCCACTGTGATGCAGTTTCGATCTGTGTGCCAACCCCACTCAACAAAACTGGTGATCCCGATGTCTCTTATATTTTGTCGGCCACTGAACAGATCGCGCGGCATTTGCATCGTGGCATGGTGGTTGTCCTAGAATCAACCACCTATCCTGGGACTACAACGGAAGTAATGTTGCCACGCCTGGTTGAAAACGCAGATGGCCTACGTGTCGGTGAAGATTTTTTTCTTGCTTTCTCGCCAGAACGTGTGGACCCTGGGCGCACAGATTGGATGACCCACAATACCCCCAAAGTCATCGGTGGCGTGACACCGGCCTGCTTGCAAGTTGCGACGGCCTATTATCGGGCCGCCATTGAAACCTTGGTGCCGGTCTCATCACCCGATGCGGCCGAGATGGTAAAGCTCTTTGAAAACACCTTCCGCTCGGTCAACATTGGCTTGGCCAATGAACTACTGCTCATGTGCGACAAGCTCGAATTGGACGCCTGGGAAGTGCTCGAAGCCGCCGCCACCAAACCCTTTGGCTTTATGAAATTTACACCTGGGCCTGGGTTGGGTGGGCACTGCATTCCGATTGACCCGCAATATTTGTCATGGAAGCTGCGCACTCTAGCCTACAATGCCCGTTTTATCGAATTGGCCAGTGAGATCAACACAGAGATGCCACGCCATTGGGTGCAGAAAGTGCAGGATGCGCTTAATAATGTGGGACGTGCCGTCAAGGGCAGTCGCATTCTGGTGATGGGCGTTGCCTACAAGAAGAATGTCGATGACATGCGCGAGTCACCGGCCCTCGATATTATCCACCTGTTGGAAGAGAAGGGTGCCCATGTCTACTACCATGACCCACACGTCCCTTCTTTCCACCATGAAGGGATGGAAATGGTGGGTGTTACCGATCTGGATGTGGCGTTGAGCATGTCTGACTGTGTGGTGATTGCCACCGACCATGATGCCTATCAGTGGGACGAAGTGGCACGCAAAGCGGCGTTGATTGTCGATACACGCCATGTGATTAGATAAGTAGTACAGTTTGCGATAAGCTAGGCGCAGCAAACTCATACAATCACAACCGGTGACGCAAAAAAGCTGCTCAGGAATCCTGAACAGCTTTTTTTGTGATCGCTTTGGCAGGAAATTGACGGACAAGCGGCAAGTTGTGTATGCTTTCATTTGGTTTGCGGTATACGCGATATGCTAGCGATTCAAACGTACCTAATCATTGCTATAATGCGTATGAATAACACTGCGTATAAATGACGATCCATAGGAAAAAGAAAGTTACATTGCATGACCGTTCAGACACAAGAACAACCACGCGACACCTGGGCCGCCGAAGATGAAATTGACCTGCGCCAATACCTGGATGTCCTGATCCGTTGGTGGCGCGAGATTGTGGCAATTACGTTGGGCACCGTCGTCTTGGCAGCGGTTGGCATCATGATTATGCGATTGGTTTTGCCACCCGAATTTGAAGCCAGCGCCGATGTAGCGATCGTACGCACCGTCAGCGATGTTAATTTTGATGAACGCTTTCGCACGAATCCTGAGGAGTTGGGGCTTGATACCATTAACCTAAGTGCGCGGCGCAGTGCCTTACTCGGATTGGTCTCCACGGGGGCCATTGCACAAGAAGTCGTGACCCAACTAGGTGATACCCTAAGTACAGAAGAGCAGAATCCCGCTAATTTGCTTGAAATGGTTGAGGGGGAGTTAGCCAATATAAACGGTGCCGGTAGTGATAGTGATCTGATTCGGATTACGGTGACGTCGGATGACCCAGAAAAAGCGGCAGCTATTGCCAATGCGTGGGCACCTATTTATGTGCACACGGTTAATACGATCTACGGTCAGGTGCCGAATGAAGTTTTGGAATCGATCCAGGCAGAGCTAGCAACGGCAGAGCTAGCTTATTTGACCAATCAAGCAAATTTAGAAGCTTTTATTGCGAATAACCGCGTTGATGCACTGACCAATCAAGTAACGGCATTACAACAGCACACCACGCAAGAAGTCAAATTGCAAGAAGCCTTTCTTGAACAGTGGCAACAGGTGCAAGAACAGTTGTCAGCTGCCCAAGCTTTACGCGCACAAGTGGAACAAGGGGGTGAGGGGGCAGCGCGGAGCAATATGGTGGCCCTGCAAATTCTCAAAATGAGCGCATATAGCATGGCACCCGAAGATTTACAAATCGAAGTGCGCGACATACCGGATGTTAATCAAGCCTCCATGTTAGCTGATATCGAAAGCCTGATTAGTTCGTTGGGTCAACGGCTCCAAGATTTAACTACCTTAGTTAGCAATAGCAATAAGCGCTTAGGACAAAGTGAGTCAACTACACCCGAAGCAGCCGGTGATACACAGCATCAATCGGTCAGTACAGCTTATCAACAGCTACGTGATGCCAAAGCCCAACTAGAAGCCGAAACGGCACGCCAACAACTGCTCACTCAACAACGTGACCTCGCCTGGGAAACCTACAAAACGCTGAGTAACAAAGTTGCAGAGTTAAATTTGACTAGGGCGGCAGCAAGTAGTGAAGTACGATTTGGGGCACAGGCGGTCCCGCCGGTAGATGCTGTGGAGGGAATTGGGTTTGCTCTTGGTTTATTAACAGCGGGAGTAATAGGTGTATTCGCTGCAATAATTTCTGTGTTACTAGCACAGTACTTAGGGAAATCACCGTTTTGGACATAAAATTTTTCAAAGTAAAATTTTGAGAGTTTTAAGAACGCAGAAAATTCTGAGGCGAAGTTGAGCAAATTAGATTTGGTTAGCACAATTACCTCTACATTACGTCGGCCTATAATTACTAATACTGCTGCGCTAATTTTGCTACGGGGAACGACTGTTGGCACACGAGTTCTAGCAATGTTTTTGATCGCTCGCTTTGCCGCACCTAATGACTTTGGTAATTTAGCCTTTCTTTTATCAGTTGTAGAGATTACTAAAATTATTGCAGATTTTGGTTTAGACACATTGGCCGTACGAGAGCTAGCAATTAAGAACCAGGTTGAACTTGCTCAAGCATTTATCAATTCGCTTGCGGTCGCTAAGCTAATCGGTGGCACGCTAGCTTATATAACCATTGTCATTGCTTTAGGATTCCGACAAGATTCTATTCAACTTGAAGTAGTACTGCTAGGGGTATTACTATTAACTTCATTATGGAGCAACTTAGCAATTAACTATTTCCAGGCTAGGTTGCGTATTGCTGACATTCTAGCACCTATTATTTTTACGAATGCGATTACAATTATTCTAATCGCATTAATGTCAGTATTCAGGCCAAGCTTGCTATTAGGCATTGCAATCTTACCTCTATCAGAATTGGTAACCACATCAATTTTGCTGCGCCGTCTCCACAAAGAAGTAAGGATTCTTCCCTCACTTTGGCGATTTCGTGAGATCATTCCGTTAATCCGATATAGTTTACCTATTGCTGCGACAGCTATTCTTGTAACTTTATACACACGGTTAGATGTAGTTATATTAAAAAATTTATTAGGTGCAGAAACCGTGGGCTATTATGCACTTGCATTTCGTATGACCGAACCATTTTTACTGGTCGTATCAGCATTTGGTATGTCAGTATATAGTCATATTTCAGTAGCGTTAGTAAGTAATTTAAAGAAGCAAGTTCGTTTTTTAGTGGTACGTTATGCAGTAGGCTCACTGGTGTATGGATTATTGTGTTGCATCTTGCTCATCTTTCTTGCACCTATAATCATCAAAGTATTTTTACCTGCTTATGTACAGGCCATCCCTATTCTCCAGATTCTAACGTTAGCATTAGTCTTTCGAACGCTTAATACGCCTCTAAATAACACCGTATTAGCAGCAGGAAAGTTTACGTGGGTTACATCGATAGCAACATTTAATCTCATAATGATTAGCAGTTTATTATTTTATTTCGTTCCATGGTTGGGAGCGCAGGGAGCAGCGCTTTCTTTAGTTATAGGCGAAGTTGTAAATACGATCATTCATCTGGTCATTATAAAAGAAATTTTAGCAGAATAAAACTAAGCTCGATATATAATACTTGTAAAGCTAAGATTATTTCTGATAATTATCATTTTCCTTATTAGAAAATAATAAATTTTACAACAATAGAGTTGTTCCTTTATAAGCTTCGTCCAGTGGGTCAGCACTTGTGCTTACACCAAGGCAAAATTAATAGAGAACAAGTCTAATTACTTTCTATTACGCCAGAAGACAGGTAAATATTTAAAGGTTTTTAATCTAAATGAACAATGGTTTTTTTGTTACAAGATCAGGAAGAATTGCACAAAAAACATCCCTAGACTTTGTTATCCATCGTGCACTTACATCTTTTTACCTTGTTAATGGTAGAAAAACAGGCACAAAGGGTTATGGGGTTTACTGTCGAGAGCAGTTGGGCAAATTAGTTTATGATAGAAACTTGCTTGAATTGTTTAAATATAATCAACCCCTTCCAAAAGGTTATGGATATCGTTTAGATGAACGTGTTATAGAATATCCTTGGGTGTTATCAAGATTATCTGCTGATGTTGCTACCCTTCTAGACGCAGGTTCAACATTAAATTTTGAGTACTTACTAACACACTCTAATTTATCGCAAAAACAAATTGTAATTTATACACTTTCTCCAAACGGAGAAAACACTATCCCTAACGCTAATGTTTCTTATGTATACGGGGATTTGCGTAGCACAATTTTGCGTGATGAGTTATTTGATGAGATTGTCTGCATTTCTACGATTGAACACATAGGAATGGATAATAGCATAATTTACACCGATAATGCTATGTATCGTGAAAAAAAGCATGAGGATTACAAATTTGTTATCAAAGAGTTGCGTCGATTGCTGAAGCCTACCGGAAAGTTGCTAATTACTGTTCCCTTTGGTCGTTTTCAAAACTTAAATTGGTTACAGCAATTTGATCGCACTACACTTAGTCAACTGATTGAAACATTCAATGGTAACCTTCAAGATATCGCTTACTATCGATATAATCAAGATGGTTGGCAAATTTCTACAGAGAGTGAATCTGCTGATTGTGAGTACAATGATCTACTTACTACAAAGTTTTTAGCTCCTGATGGAGCAGTTGCTGCTCGATCAGTTGCTTGCATTGAATTGAAGAAATAGTCCGGCTATTTCTAAAAGTGTACTTAAAAAGTTCGGTTTGGTAAAATAAAGGTGGAAAGCAACCATTTTACCAAACCGGAGAAAGACATTGTCACCCAAACGGCAAGCATACGCAAGCGATTTAATGCGCCTAAAAGGCAACCGCTAGTGAGCGTGGCTCGAACCGCAGCAGGAAGATCGACTGACCCAGAATCCGCTGGGCCGGTCGATGAAATTGGAACTGAGTGAAGTGCTCAACGGGGTCGACTGGGGGAATGTGCCTCATGATTTGCTCAATTCAAACAGCGTCTACTATCACTTTCGCAAGTGGTGCCTTGACGGCACGTGGCGCGATTTGAACGCAGCGCTCTGGCGGTATGACCGGATGTAACAAGAGCACATGCCTGATCCCAGTGCGGTCATGATCGACAGCCAAAGCGTCAAAACGACCTAAGCCAATGGCACCCAGGAGGTTCCCGAAACGCCACATTGTAGTGGACACCCTCGGCAACTTGCTCGATGTTGTGGTCTACGCTGCCAAAATTCAGGACTATCATAGTGCCAAGCGCGTCCTAGGCAAAGTCACCGAAACCGTCACTACCCTCCGCTCATCTGTGCGGACGACATATACGAAAAGGACGGCCTGGTTGAGTGGTTGCGCGATGCACTACAAATTGCCCTTGATGTGGTCAAGCGTTCTCCTAGCCAGCAAGGCTCCGTCGTTCTGCCATGGCGCGGAGTGGTGGAGCGTTCTTTCGCCTGGCTGGGTCGTTACTGTCGCCTCAGCAAGGACGATGAACGCTGCACTCACAGTAGTGAAGGCATGATTTATCTCGCTTCCATTCATACCATGTTGCGCCGCATTACTACCTGATTTGGACTTTTCAAATACGCTCTAAATACACAGTAGATTACTTATATACAGTAAAGCGCAGAAAGTAATTAAAATTCACGGCTACTCTGAGAGAATTACCAAATCCTCGATTGGTTTTCTAAAGACTTTCACTTTTTTACTGGACATAAACTGAGGAGTAGCCAGAGATGGTAATTAATTCTGTCACATTAAATCGAGTAAGTGCAAGTGGATTAAACAGATATGTTGAAGGCCTAGTTACCGAGTTGCTCCCTAAACAGAATGTTACTGCTTATACAAGTATTCATGAGTTCAAAAGTCTTTATACAAAAGTAAATTTGGTACCTCCATCATTAAGTGAACCTAGTACAAAAGCGAACTTTAGGCGTTTTTTGTGGTATCAAACAAGTCTGCCGCTTTTGCTCGCACAGCAGAATGCCGATTTGTTCTACTCACCGGTTCCAGAGGGCATGCTTTTTCCAGTGTGTAAACAAATTATAACGGTTGCCGATCTGGTTGCAGTTTTATTTCCCGAATTCATGCCAGTTCAAAAGTACTACTTTCGCTATATATTACCTAGACTGCTAAAAGTTTCTACAGCTGTGGTGGCAATATCTGAAGCAACTAAGCGTGATGTTGAACACCACTATGCACCAATGGATAAACCAATCCATGTCGTATATCCAAGCTACGATGAGCAAACTTTTTTTGCGAGGCAATTATGGGAAGCCGAAGCGGTAAAAAACAAATATGGATTAGATCAGTTTATTCTGTCCGTTGGGGAAATGCGTCCATACAAGAATATCCGGCGCTTGATTGAAGCTTTCTCGAGACTGGAAGCACCCCAATTAAAACTTGCAATCGTTGGCAAAGTAAACAAGTTAGATCCTGGGATCATGCAGTTGCCGGCAACATTGGGCATTACAGAAAAAGTTAAATTTTTGGATTATGTTTCTGATCATGATTTAGCTGCGCTATATAGTTCTGCACGCCTATTTATCTTTCCTTCACTCTATGAGGGGTTTGGCATCCCTCTTTTAGAGGCAATGGCATGTAAGTGTCCCATCATCTCATCGAATTCCTCCTCTTTGCCAGAGGTAGCCGGTGATGCGGCAATTTACTTCGACCCAACCAATGTCGACGATATAGCAAAAAAAATCCGTGACGTATCCAGCAATGAAGTGTTAAGACAATCTTTGATCGCAATTGGCGCAGAACGTGTAAAGAGCTTTACTTATAAAATTTCTGCAGATAAGGTTATGAAGCTTTATAATGAAATTGCAGAACCTTTTAAATCGTGACATCGATTCCAATCATTCTTTTCGCATCTAATTTAAGTACAAGCAACCAAGTTTTTAGGGAATGAAGGCTGTTTTTACACAAGGATTATTCCCCAGAATCTTGATTTCTTGTACTTATAATCTAAAAAATTTAAAATTCTTAATGTTAGCAGCAAAATTAAAATGGAAATTACTGCGTTAGGTTACGTTCTCCTTCCTTTAGGATTGTTTCTACTCCTATTTAATCGAGACCTTTTATACTATATTTTTATATTTTTTACGCCATTTAGTGCAAGCTCTGTGTTGAATGTCCCATCTATTCAGTTTGGTATGCAGCCTGCATTTTTGCTTGGGGCCTTGTGTTTAATTAGCCTTGCTGTTGATTTCGTACGACGGCCATTAAGAATTGCTAAAATTTTTAAGATCCAGCAAGTTTTTATCGTAACAATTTGGTTATTCTGGTTAATAGCGCTGGTTAGTCTAGCTGCTTCTATCATATTATATATCGGATTCGATTTTGAGTATAAGACCTTCAATCCCGGCGTTTTGGAAGACTTAGGCATAAGAAAATTCAAATTAACAGCATTTACTTATTTGACATTCTTTTTATTTTTACCCATTTTGACTTTAATAAAAGTAGATTCGCGAAAAAAGCTACTTAATTCTTTACGCTTCTTCTTCTATAGTGGGTTGTTTACAATAATATGGGGACTTCTCACGCAAATTGTAGGATTTTTTATAGGGATGGAGTATCCTTCCTGGCTGTTTAATAACCATATCGGATATATACAGTTTGCAGGTGTGCCACTCTACGGAGTGCCGAGAATGAATTCAGTTGCAGCGGAACCCTCTCATCAAGCATTCTTCTTGCTAATCTACATAGCAATTTTTGTCACTTTGTGGGTGAATAAAGTTTATATAGTGCCAAGGAGATTTTTTGAATTTTCATTATTACTTGCTCTTACTGGCATAATTCTAACAACTAGCACAACTGGGATTGTAACGTTGGCCTTCGGCTTGATAGTAATGACTATTCATCTTATTATCAACAAACTGGCCATAAATTTACGTTTCTTCCGCCTCATCATTTTAGTTTCTGTGGTGATAGTAATAATTATTATACTTTCACTCTTGATCATTTTTAACTCTGACATTCCCTCAGAAAATTTTATTAGATTTATTTCTGAAAATACAATCGGCAAACTTCAAAGTGGTTCAGGACAAATAAGAACATCAGCCATTCCACTGACGTTAGAAGTATTTTTGCAAAATCCAATTATCGGAACAGGCTGGGGTCGAAATCGATCTTTCGATTTAGCAACAACGCTTCTTGCTAACATTGGTATCATTGGATTTGCCTCCTATATTCTAGTAATGATGACTATATTCAGAATTGTGCTACGAGTACACCAAAGATCACATGATCACACGTTGTCTACTATTGGTTTATCATTTTTTTATGCGCTCATTCTAGCCTTGTTTGCTTGTTTTATAGCAATCCCCGATTTTCTTTTCCTATATTTCTGGGTGCTTCTTGGATTAGCAGCATCACTTTTAACAATATACAAACGTGAGCAATCGCTAAATAGGACGTTACAGACTAGTGAATCAAAAGTATAATAGGCATATAAAAAACATGCATCTCAAGTTATGGGTGCTGATTCTACTGATGCTTATTTTTTTGCTAGATTATAAGGATTATCAGCGAGCATTTATCCATAATCTCGCTATGCTTAACTATCATTCTTTTATAGCAAATAATGGCTCACATGAGCTAATGATGGGGTTAACACGAATACAACAAGCTATTACGCTTAAACCGAGCAATGTAATTTCTCAAGCTAGGCTTGCAAGTATGTACTTGTCTGACGATAACTATAATGCCGCCTTTCACCAAGCGCAAATGGTGGCAGACTTAGCAAGAGGAGGTAACGGATACTGTACTCTTGGCCAAACAAACTGGGTACGTCAGCTCTCACGGTTGAGTAGTTACCGACCTGTCGAGTTACTAGATTTTTCGCACCCCTTGTCTGTTTGGTATTTCGGTATAAGCAACGACGCTTCTGCTTCGATTTCGATGGAGTATGTGGCAAATACAAAATATCAATGTGTTGCCCATCTCAGCGTAAGTATTGATCGTTTGCCTAATCGTTATGCTATTTTGGCACAAAATGTGGAATTTAAATCTAATATAAATTATCAGCTTAGTGCTAGTATTAAAATGGAGGGGATGCTCAGGGCATGGCTAGGTGTGCGTAGCCAATGGCCAGGTCTACCACTTCCGGTGTCAGCAGAGTGGCAAACTGTAACTTTTCTGTTTCAAGCCATTGAGCAGCCACAAAAAGATTTCGTATATATAGTCATTGATGATGGACATGGAATACTCAGTATCCGCGATATTAGATTGACGGAGATAAGATGACTACAATTGCATGGCATTAGCACATCAAACCCATACGATATGAACACAACTCTAATACGTTCAGTAAGGGACCATAATGCAGATTACCATCGATGCTCGTAAACTCCATGACAGCGGCGTTGGGACTTATATTCAAAATCTTGTACCAAAAATAGTTGATGAGTTACCAGAACATCACTTCACGCTCCTCGGGCACAGTGAAGAGCTGACCCCATACTTTGGTAGTCACAAGCACGTTACGCTCATTGACTACTGTACGCGTCCCTACTCGCTTCGCGAACAGATCGATATCCTGCCGCTGATCCCCCGCGATACCGATCTACTGTGGGTGCCCTTTATCAATATCCCTGTCCTCTATCGAGGCAAATTGTTGGTAACGGTATATGACGTAAACTTCTTGGCCTTACCCCAATTCCTTAGCGTTGCGCAGCGCATCTATGCCAAGTTGATCTTCGCAGCCATCCGGCGTAAGGCTGATCATGTGCTCTGTATTTCAGAATTCAGCAAGCGGGAATTTATGCGCTTGGTGCCCGGCAAACGCGATAATGTTTCCGCCATTTTGCTTGGTACCCCCCCGCAATGGTTTGAGCCACTTCAACACCGAGAAAACCCTCAATCTAAGCCCTTCTTTTTATTCGTGGGCAATGTCAAGCCCCATAAGAACCTTGTCCGCCTTTTGCAAGCCTTTGCGCAGATCGCCGACCAAATTCCGCACAATCTGGTTATTGTCGGCAAAAAAGAAGGTTTTATCATTGGTGATAGTCAAGCTTTGGCGTATCCTTCTGGTCTTGAGGAGCGTATCCTCTTTACAGGCTATATTGACGATGAGCAGCTTCGTCAATATTATGCTCATGCGACAGCACTAGCCTTCCCTTCACTCTATGAAGGTTTTGGTCTGCCGGCGCTAGAAGCAATGGCTTGTCATTGCCCGGTCTTGACATCGAACATCACAGCGTTGCCGGAAGTTTGTGGCGACGCTGCTTTATATTGTGACCCCTACTCAATTAATGATATTGCTCAACAATTGTTACGACTAACGGATGATATAGAATTGCGTGAAACGTTAATTGAAAAAGGTAAACAACAAGCCCATAAATTTAGTTATAGTACATGTGCCGCAGAAACCGTTAAAGTAATCAAAGCCTGTCTCGGTTAGCTTCTTGTTCGGCTTAAAACAGCAAAAGCCAGCCTTACTTATGGTCCTTCAATTTAATTATCCCTGAAGATCGAGCTACCTAAGTCTAAATCATGAGCAAAAGAACGAATCGTAGTCTAAAGCGTATCATTGCAGGAATTTCTCCGTCAAAACTTAAAGAGATTTACATAGCGTTGCGTGTTTTTTGCGATCCTATCCCCCAAATAATGTTGTATCTAGGTATCACCCAATTACCTTCATCACGGATTGTTAAACTACGTGGCGGATGTAAAATTCAGATTGATACGCCAGATGATCTTATTTCTATTTGGGGCTGTTGGATTCGTCAGGATTATCCAGTTTGGGGTAACGAAAAGGTGATCATCGACGCTGGTGCAAACATCGGTGCGTTTAGCTTATTTGCAGCCAACAAGAACAGAAATGCCAACATCTTGGCGATTGAACCAGTTTCGGGGACATTTGAAAAGTTACAGCACAATGTTCGAGTCAATTTGCTGGACTCGAGAATTACGTGGACTAAGGTTGGAGTGGCAGCAAATGATGGTGAACAAATTATTTATCTAGGCAACGCTGGAACCTATAGCAGTTCTTATCAGGCTCAAACTGATCGCACTGAGACTATAAAAACCAAATCATTACAACATATTATCGAAGATTTTGCCGATGGTAATGAAATTGACCTGCTCAAGATGGATTGTGAAGGTGCCGAAATGGATGCCTTGCTTGGTGCGAATACAGATACACTTCGCTGCTGTAAACGTATTGTCATTGAGTATCACACTTTCTCTGGGTTTAGTATTACTGATGTCACCAGCCATTTAGTTGCAGCAGGCTTTTACAACAAAAATATAGAACACTTCCAAGGTCTGGATTGCGGTCTAGCCCATTATATTAGAAACACCTAATGATGAATCAGCATGAATATTCATCATTAGGCGATGTAAAAATTGCGCTTATCCATTACTACTTGGTGAGCGTACGAGGTGGCGAACGGGTCTTTCATAGTCTAGCGCAAATGTTTCCTGAAGCCGATCTTTTCGCCGTTGTCTACAATCCGGCTTCCCAGCCACAATGGTTGGCAAAACGCCAAATGACAACCTCGTTTTTACAGAAAATTCCAGGGAGCTGGCGTTATTTCCGACAATCCTTTATGTTTTACCCATTGGCAGTAGAAGAGTTCGATCTGGCTGGTTATGATCTGGTCATCAGCAGTAGCGCTGGGTTTACCCACGGTGTACTGACAGCACCGGAGACCTGTCATATTTGCTACTGCCACAATACCTTTCGCTATGCATGGAACTGGTATCATGACTTTATGCGCCAGGGTAGCGCAACTAGCCGATTTCTGTTAGCGCCATTATTAAGCTGGGTACGGACTTGGGATGTAGCCGCAGCACAACGTGTCGATTATTTTGTGAGCAATTCAGCGGTCACCCAACAGCGGATCAAAAAATATTACCGGCGCGAGAGTACGATTATTCACCCGCCGGTGGATATGTCGATGTTTAATATCCTGGATGAAGCACAACCTGGTGACTATTTTCTGGCGGTTTCGGAACTTGTGCCCTACAAAAAGACAGACCTGGTGGTGGCAGCATTCAACCAACTAGGGTATCCGCTACTCGTTGTTGGCGATGGCCCACAGCGCGAAAGTTTGCAGAAAATGGCAAAACCGAATGTGCGCTTTCTGGGTCGGATTCCAGACGCCGAGTTAAATGAGTTGTATAATGGCTGTCGGGCGTTGGTCTTTATGGCAAAGGAAGATTACGGCATTGTGCCTTTGGAAGCACAAGCGGCCGGCCGACCGGTGATTGCTTATGGGGCCGGTGGCGTCTTGGAGACAGTCGTAGCCGACAAAACGGGCATCTTTTTTGCCAAGCAGGAGGTTGCAGCGCTGATTGAGGCCCTCGCCTGTTTTGAAACGCTGTCATTTGATCGCCAAACCATTAAAGCCCACGCTGAAACGTTTGGGGTGGCGGTCTTTCAGCAGCGGATTCTGGCCTTTGTCCAGGAGAAACTAGCCGAACATCGCCAGGCATTTGGGTTATCCGCAATTAACTGAGTTGGCAGGAGTCAACGACGGTTGCGGGGTCAATCGTCATCACGCTATCAGAATAAATCGTTGTCTTACCAATGGTTGCAGACAGGTGAATCCATCCGATCACTAAAGGATTGTCAATTATGCTACGGCGCAACACTAATCACGTTATTATTAAATTCATTGTTGATGTCCTGATTACGCTAGCCGCAGTGTGGATTGCGTTTACATTGCGGCTGACCTTACCGGTGGGCAACGAATACATTAGCGAATTCGCTGGGCGACCACTTGTGCTTTATCTTTGCGCATTGGTTTATCCTTGTGTCTACCTGCTCTCGGCCATGTATGATCCGGAGCGGACAATCCGTGCCATTGATGAATACCAGAAGTTAACGCTGGCCTCTTTATTAGCTAGCCTGGTGTTGGCCGGTTTAATCTATTTTGTCGAACGCAATACCTCGCGTATGCTCCTGATTTACTTTTATGTGGCGCAATTTTCCTTGATGTGTCTCTGGCAAGCGCTGGCCCGTGTGATCTTGCGGGGCAATCCCAATAACAATCAAGGCATTCAGCGGGTGTTGCTCATCGGGGCCGGCGAAGCATCACGGCGCATGGCAAACAGTTTGCATCAGCTTGGTTGGGCGGGAATTCACCTGGTCGGCTATTTGGCTCCGATTGAACAGAAAACCTTTTCGCTGCCCTACCTTGGAGCCTATAATAACTTGACCAATATTCTCCATACAGAACAGATCGATGATGTACTGCTGGCCTTGCCCACCGAGGCCCATGCCGAAATTCAACCCATGTTCACCCAAATTGCCGACAAGCCCTGTAATGTGTGGATCGTCCCCGATTATTTCAGCATGTTAGTTTATGGGGGCAAGGTTGAAGAGCTGGGCGGGCTGCCCATGATCTCCTTGAAATCGCCGGTCTTAAGTTATCATCAGCGCGTCGCCAAACGCATTTTTGATTTGGCAGTTGGTTCGTTAATGGTCCTACTGGCGGCGCCATTAATGATTACGGTTGCGCTAGCGATCAAACTCACCTCACCAGGACCGATCTTCTATCTGCAGGATCGGATTGGCGAAAATCAACGCCGCTTCAAGATGATCAAGTTTCGCTCGATGATCGTAGGGGCTGACCGCAATGAACGCACGATGATCCAGCGCGACCCGAATGGCCAGCTTGTCCATCAAAAAGATCCCGATGACCCGCGGATCACTGCGGTTGGTCGCTTTATTCGGCGCACCAGCATTGATGAACTACCACAACTCTTTAATGTGCTAACGGGCGACATGAGTCTAGTCGGCCCTCGCCCGGAGATGCCCGTCTTGGCCGAACAATTTGAGCCGTGGCAACGCAAGCGCTTTGCGGTCCCCCAGGGCATTACCGGCTGGTGGCAAGTGAATGGGCGCAGTACAAAATCTACCCATCTCAAAACAGAAGATGATCTATACTACATTCAGAACTATTCGCTCTTGCTGGATCTGAAAATTCTGTTCAAGACAGTTTGGGTGGTCGTTCAAGGCAGAGGCGCGTACTAAATCGCGGTCACCATCACGGTTGTATTACGCCAACATCCGCCACAACCACAAGCATTACGCTATAACTAAATCATACGGGCACGCGCAGTCGTGCCCGTATATTTTTGAAGCCACTATGACTTTTGAAGCCAGGCTCAGCCAGCTACGCCACTATGAATTACCGATCCTGCTCATAGCCACGCTCAGCGCAATGGCTAGCCAGCCTTTACTGATTGTGGTGGTTAGCCTTGTCATTCTTTTGTGGTTAATTGATTTCTTTGGGCAGCCGCAATCGCGGTGGTCGGTCGCAACACCAATTGATTTAGCCGTTGTTGGCTTATGTTTGACGTTGCCTATCACCTGGTGGGTTACGATTGACGGCGCAACCACAGGGTGGCAGATCTTACGCCTGCTCAATGGCATTGGGCTATTTTATGCGACTATTCGCTGGTTTGACCACGAACTCTCCGTCGCAAAATTATACAGGCTTGTCCTTACCTTTGAAGCAATTGGGGCAGCCGTCGTGGTGATGGGGCTCGTCAGCACAAAATGGCCGGTGGGCAAAAGTTGGGCCTTCGACCTTATCTATATCCATCTAGTTAATTTTTCGACGGGCAGTATCCACCCCAATGTGCTGGCCGGAACGCTGCTCCTTTTTCTACCCATCCCCATGGTTTTTATGCTGCGCCCCTTGCTTAGTCAACAACAGTCGCAAAATTATGATTTTTTTGCGCTGCTGTATGGCAAAGGTTGGCAGTTATGGCATGGTGCCACAGCACTTCTCTTGTTCGGTAGCCTGGTGCTGACCCAATCACGCGGTGCGCTCTTAGGATTCAGCGCAGCGATCATTGTGATTGCTTTTAGTCTGGGCGGGTCGAAGATGCGTCGCCTGATTTTGGGTAGCACGCTGGTCGCGGCGCTATTGAGCGGGCTGTTCCCTCATTATTTTTCGACACTGCTCAGCCAAATTACCAGCGATAGCGCCATCAGTACTGGTGCCGTAAGACTAGAAATCTGGTCGCGCGCCTATTACATGGTTCAAGATTTCCCTTTTACAGGGATCGGTATGGGCAACTTTCAGCAGCTCCACGAATTAATGTACCCCCTTTTCTTAACCAGCGAAATTATTCCGCATGCGCACAACCTTTTCTTACAAATTGCAACCGACCTTGGGCTGATTGGGCTGATCAGTTGGCTCGCAATCGTGATCGGAGTCACGGCTAGTTTACTTTTGGTGATCAAACAGGAAGCGGTGCAGCTTGCGGCAGCGCATGGCTTACTGCGCTATTTGCTTGCTATTGCATTATTAGGTAGCCAAGTCGCGTTACTCACCCATGGCCTGGTTGATGCCGTCACCTGGAGCGGCGTTCGCACGGCTCCTTTGGTCTGGCTGCTGTGGGGAACAGCAGTCGCGTTAAATCTGGAGCAGACTAAGGCCACGCAACGCAGCACCTAAGCTACTTTCTTCGTCATTACCCACACTTTATCAAGTATAGTATATCCAACCCGCTTGTAAGTTGAGCGGTCGCGCCTGTGACGTTGGCTGGTTAATTAGCCAAGTAACAAAGCGAGTGGGCTGTCTGGCTTTTAATGATCAGTAGCGCGCAACGCCCTATGCACGCATCGAGTAATCTCGTGGCCCTAACCGCGCCCACTGGGCGCACGGTGACGGACGGCAGATTACTGATCCTGTCGCGCACGGTTGCGGTCTACGACGGAGCACTTTTAGCACAACTTGGCACAAAAATTCAAAAATATCACGAAAAATCAATTTATATATTAAAAATATTGATTTTCCAAAACTCACTATTGATTTTATTAATTATCTATGATATTCTCTCAATATGCTTGATTATAGACCAAGGGAGAAGATCATGTTTGAACTACAGCCTCACATGCAACTTATGCAGGTGCCAGAACATTACAAGAAGTTGCGCCAGGAAGCAGAGCGGGAACGGCTCTATCGCAAAGCCATCGAAGGGCACAGAAAACCACTACCAGGGGCACAGGTTGCACTCGTTGCCGGCAACCTGCTGATCAACATCGGCCAGTGGCTTAAACGCTATGGACTGCCCCAGTCGCAAACCGGCCAACTGATTAGTGAACGGTAAGTGATAAACAACCCTCGATTCGTGGCTTTGTACTGCGGTTATCAAGCAGAGCAGCGTATAACCGTATACTTTAACCAGGGAAGGAAATCTCAGAGCATTCATGAACCCTTTACCAACCAAGTGCCCCCTAACCGGTGGACCAGTCATTGTCACACGAATCTATTGTCCTGATAGTGGGATTACGATGGAAGGTGAGTTTGCCATCACCTTACCTTTTGCCCAACTCACAGACGAACAACGCCGTTTTGTCGAAATTTTTGTTCGCTGTGAAGGCAAACTTAACCGGATGGAAGCAGAGCTTGACATCTCTTATCCGACCATTCGTACTCGTCTACACGAGGTGATTCGCGCGATGGGCCATGAACCCGGACGCGATGAAACGCGCAGCAATCCCCCCACCCTATCAGCCGAAGCACGGCGTAAAATTTTGCAGGATCTGGAAGCAGGCGAATTGAGTTTTGAGGAAGCAATGGAACAATTACAAGGAGGAGATTGATGAATCGCGAGAAGAATATCACGACCAGTATTGCCCCCATGGTAGTAATTAATCAGATCGGTGGCGATCTACGGCTAAGCGGCTGGGAACAACAGCAAGTCACCTTGATGCAAGACAATGAAATTACCCTCCAGGTGGACGGTGACACTATTTATGTGCAAGGTGATGATGATTGTACACTCTACGTGCCCATCGCCGCGACGGTAACGATCCGTACGGTCAATGGCAATGCCACCCTGAATACATTACATGGCGAGCTGCAAATTCAAGCCATTGCTGGCGACGCGCGCCTCCACGAGCTTGGCAACGTCGTGATTAGCCAGGTAGGTGGTGATCTGAGCGTGCGCCAGATCGCGCAAGATCTACGGGTCGAGACAGTTGGCGGCGATGTCCGCATTGCGGCAGTGCTCGGCAACTGCAAGGTTAACGGTGGCGGTGATCTGCACATCGACGACGTCCAGGGCAACCTGCAAGCACACGGTGGCGGCGACGCAGCCCTGCGTTTGCAGTTGCAACCCAACACTGAAACCAGCGTTCACGTCGGCGGTGACATTAACTGCCACTTGCCAGAGCCGGCCAATGTGCAGATCACCGCCAGTTGTGGCGGCGAGATTCGGGCGAAACGACTGGCCACGCCCATTCGGCGGAGCGAACATCTACTCAATGTGACCTTGGGTACAGGTGAAGCAAGGCTGCAACTCCACGGAGGTGGCGATATCCGGCTGATCGGGCAGAAAGAAGGGGCAAGCGAAGAAGAACGCAGTAACCGCGGCTTTATGGGTGAGAATTTTGGCGCAGACTTTGAGTTCCAGGCGACTGACTTTGCCCAACAGGTGGTTAGCCAGGTCGAACGGCAGATGGAACATCTCGCCCGCCATTTGGACCAGCGATTTGCCCATTTTGGCAACGATGAAGAATTTGCCAGCCGGGTCCAGGAGAAGGTACAGAGCGCCATGCGCCGCGCCGAAGAGAAGATGGCGGAAGCGATGCGGCGCACTGAAGAACGCATGCGCGCAGCCCAAGAGCGTGCCACCCAGAAGAGTGAGGCACAGCGCAACCAACCCCAATGGCGGCCAGGCCACCCACCGCAGCCGCCCTACGGTGTACGCCCGATGCCCCCAACAGCCCCACCGGCCCCGCAAGCACCAATGCCACCGATTGCCGATGATGAGCGGCGGACGATCCTGCGCATGGTTAGTGAAGGGAAAATCACGGTCGAACAGGCTGATCAATTACTTGCCGCCCTAATCAACCCAGCACCTGCCCAACGATAAATCACCACAATCTACCCGGTGTCAGCAAACAAAGAGGTCGGACTTCTACTCGTCCGCCCTCTTTTTGTTTGATCCTAGCGGCAATCACAGGTATGATAGAGCAACGACACAAAAACAACGCGCTACCTCACCTAAGCGCAGCGACCTCCCGTGGAACGATACTGCGGTTGAGATGAGATGCGTTTTTACGCTGGTCAAAACACCGGATCTCATTTAGAGCGAAGTACAGTCGCAATCAAAAAAATAAGGAGCTATCATGCAACCACTAGGACCGGCACTCTTAGCCGGCGACATCGGCGGCACCAAAACGGCCTTGGCAATCTTTACCCTCGAAGGTGGGCCACGCCAACCACAATTGGAAAAGACTTTCCCCAGCGCCGATTATCCAAATCTCGAAACCATTGTCCAGACCTATCTAGCCGAGATCGAGTTAGCGATCAGCAGCGCCGCCTTTGGAGTGGCCGGGCCGGTGGTGAATGGCAGTGTTAATGCCACCAATTTACCCTGGCGCATGAGCGAAACGACCTTAGCGACTGCGCTGAAATTGCCGGCAGTCTACCTACTCAATGATCTGGCTGCCATTGCCACCGCCATCCCGATCCTAGCGGCCAGTGATCTGCATACACTCAATCCAGGCGAACCCTCACCAACAGGCCCGATTGCGGTGGTTGCGCCGGGCACCGGCTTGGGGGAAGCCTTCCTGGTTCATGATGGCGAAATGTATCAGGCTTACCCATCCGAGGGGGGACACGCAAACTTTGCCCCCTGCAATGCCTTGCAAGATGAGCTGCTAACCTACCTGCGCGGCCACTTCCACCATATCAGTTGGGAACGCGTCTGCTCGGGCATCGGTATTCCCCATATCTACAACTTTTTCAAGGCAAGTGGTCGAGCAACCGAACCCCAATGGCTAGCCGAAACGCTCGCCGCAACCAAAGATATTACGCCGATCATTATCAATACGGCTTTAGATCCCAGCAAAGACGCGCCCATTTGCACGGCAACGCTAGAGACCTTTGTCGCGATCCTGGGCGCAGAAGCGGGCAACATGGCCCTTAAATTGTTGGCAACAGGGGGCGTTTATTTAGGTGGCGGCATTCCGCCCCGCATTCTTGATGCGCTGCACAGCGATCATTTTACCCAGGCGTTCCGTCAGAAAGGGCGGTTTGCCGAAATGATGGCGCGTATTCCCGTGCAAGTGATCCTTAATCCCAAAGCGGCGCTTTTTGGCGCGGCGCATCATGGCTTGCACCAGTTGGCGAAAACGCCTCTGTGACAAGGGTAAACAAAACCAAAGCTGGTGAGCGCCAGCGCGTGATGATGGCGTTCACCAGCTTTATGCAACACGATGATTGCAGACCGGCATTCTTTCCGGTGTAGAAACGCGAGTTCTCAATCAGCGCGCCGTATAAGAGTGGATTTTGAGCGGGAGGTAGGGTTTATCACACAAGCAAGTGCGCGGAGCTGCTACAATGGTGCGGCCGATTTAAGCTGAATTGGGCGACAATTTCCCATAACTCCACCACTAGATCAGATGGATAGCCGGTTGGATCAAAATCTGCCGTTTCGCTGGCGCGATAACCGATCCGCCCAAAAAGCTCCTCAATGGTACGGGAAGAATGATGTTGTGCCTCGCCGACGGTGTGATAAAGATATACGGCTGAGGGTAAAATAGCAGGATAGCCCATTTCGTATAGAGCATAAATTGTACGCTGATCTTGCAGTTGACTGATCACGTCAGCCGCCGTTTGCTCAATCTGCCGTCCGCCCGGCGCGGCATGCACATCAAAAGTAAAGGCAAAATGATCGCGCAGATAGCCCTGTTCCTGTAGAAAATTGCCAACCCGGGTCAGTGCTGCTTGCAAAGTGGCAAGATCACTTGCCGCCGCCAGCTGCTGGGGTAGACATAAAGCGAGATGTTCATGCAGCTGGTTATAAAAGCGGCGTCCGACGCGTTGGGTAAAAGTATGGCGCGCTTGGTCCAGTGCAACATCATCTGCCATTGCCGCCGCCAACTTCGTATAAGCATCCTTGAAAAATGCATAGGAAAGGGCATCAAACTCACCCGATTGCATCGTGCTGAGCCCGCGTCCTTGCACAAAGTCGGCCACCAGTGTTGGGCGCGCCGCACGAGCATAGACCAATTTAATGTAATCATCGACCGCGTGTTGCACCGCGATCAGATCACCCGGTCCGCGGTTAAGTGCGCGCCACTCCGAACCGATTGCCTCGGCCATGAAAGCAATAAAATCACTGCCCATCGCCCACCAGTCCGCATAGTCAGGATATGGCTTATTGGCGACAATCTGTGCCAGCGTAGGCTTTGTCATAGTTATGCCTCCCCAGTGACTAAACTATCACCCCGAAAAGCGCCTGGTAACAGCGCCTCGACTGAGGTTGTTTGGAAGGTGCCCTGCAAGTCACTGATATAGACCGTCATGGCCGGCCCCAATTCTGCCATCACTTGGCGACAGATGCCACAAGGTGTACCACCATTAAGGGTCGCCACGGCAATCGCCACAAAGTCATGGTATCCCTGAGCAACTGCTGCCGTGAGGGCGACGCGTTCGGCACAGATGGTAGCCGGGTATGAAGCATTTTCCACATTGCAGCCGACGATCACAGTCCCGTCCACCGTCAGCACAGCCGCGCCGACCAAATAACGGCTATACGGCGCATAGGCGCGCAGGCGCGCAGCAAGTGCCGCTTGAACTAGGGCCACCGCATTAATCGTAGATGTACTCACTAGTCTACAGCCTGCATCTTGATTAATGAGTTGCGTGTCGGTGACTGTTCGGCATCCTGCTGTCGTGTCGGTGTCGCGTCGGTCATTTCACCAAGATGCGGCTGCACTGGTTCAGCGCGCACCTGTTCGATGCGCCGCCCATCCAGCGAAAGCACCGTAAACCGCCACCCTTCATGCTCGACCGCTTCACCTTGCTCTGGGACATGTTCCATCAGGGTATAAAGTAAACCGCCCAGTGTATCAGCTACGTCGGTATCTACATCAATATCCAGCAATTTACAAAGCGAGTACACATCCAAGCGCGAATTAAGCAAGTAGGTATTTGGACCACTAGCCCGGACATATGAATCTTCTTCGATATCATATTCATCTTGGATATCACCAACAATTTCTTCGAGAATGTCTTCCACCGTGACAACGCCAGCCGTACCACCGTACTCATCCACGACGACGGCAATATGTACACGATTTTTTTGCAGCTCCTGCAGCAACGTATTAACCTTTTTGCTCGCAGGAATAAAATAGGCGGGGCGCAAAAGTTCACGAACGGGCATATCCATCTGATTATCGCGGAAACATTTCAACAGATCTTTAGCATAGAGAATACCGACGATCGAATCAATATTCTCTTCATAGACCGGAATCCGACTGTGGCCAGCGCTGATGACTAGATCAAGCGCATCATGTAAATTGGCGGTGACGCTGAGCGAAACAATATCAATGCGTGGCACCATGACTTCGCGCGCCGACGTATCGTTCATCTCCAGGATGCTGACGATCATCTCGCGCTCATTCTCTTCTAACTCTTCAGTAGTTTCACCAGTATTGACGAGTAGCCGAATCGCTTCATCAGAAAGCGCGCCGTTTTCTTCATTTTTCCCATCACTGCTGTTCATCCAACTATTAAGCCGTTGGATAATCATGGTTAACGGGCGCAGCAAGCTGGTAAGTAATTGGGTGGCAGGCGCTAATGTCACAGCGACAGTCTCGGCGCGCGGCAAGATAAAGGCGCGCCAGAAGGGCTGAAGCAGCGCTAGGAAACCCCAGCCGAAGGCAACATAAAAGGCATCTTGCCAACCATTCGGTGTTTCAAAAATAAGGGGAGCGCTGGTTGCGCCGATTAGCAAAAGCGCCAAGTATTTTAGAAGTGATAAGGCGAGGAAGAGATGAATACCTTCGTGTAGAAGTTTCTCTAGTTGACGCGTGCGTGGATCGCCTTCTGCAAAATTTCGGCGTACTTCAGTGCGGTTTACAAAGGTATACGCGACTTCAAGCAGATTAACAAAGGCAAGTAGAGCAACGGCAAGACCGAGACTCAACCACGGCAAAGGGTCAGGTTCCACAATGTACTCCTTGATGTAAGCAATTCTAAACGGGATTCAATTGATATAATTTTACAACTAGCAATCATTGCTAGCAGCTTCTTCATTGGAATGGCGTAGCGCTGGGCGTGCCGGCACACCATAGACTAAAGTTTGAGAGGGAACATCGCGCGTGACCACGGCACCAGCCCCCGTTACGGCACCAGCACCAATATGAAGTGGTGCCACTAACAAAGTGCCACTCCCGATAAAAACATCCTGCTCAATCACGGTGCGATGTTTGTTCACGCCATCATAGTTACAGGTAATCGTCCCGGCACCGATATTTACATTCTCTGCCACCTGGCTATCGCCAATATAGCTAAAGTGGCCCATCTTAACCCCAGCGCCAAGAAAACTGTTCTTAACCTCACCAAAATTGCCCATGTGTACGCCCTCAGCCAGATATGCACCTTTGCGCAGATGACCAAATGGTCCAATCTGACAATGATCGTCCATATGTGCCTCTTCAAGCACAGAATAGGTAACACGGCAATGGCTACCAACGCTACTGTCGACGATTTGGCTGTGCGGGCCAATCGTAGTGTGCGCGCCAATCTGGCTTTTACCTTGAATAAGCGACCCGGGCAGGATTGTTGTATCCTGGCCAATTACGGCATCAGCTTCAATCAGCGTTGAGGTAGGATCAATAATGGTAACACCAGCAAGCATGTGCATTTCGAGGATGCGTTGCCGCATCACCAAACTGGCTTGTGCCAGCTGAACGCGCGTATTAATGCCATCAACATCTTCTACCGGTGCGGCCATCGTTAAAACACGCCGTTGTTGGGCCACCGCGATCCCGACCAGATCAGTCAGGTAATATTCCCCTTTAGCACTAAGTTCAATTTTGGGCAGATTTTCCCACAACCACTCGGCGGCAAAACAATAGATACCGGGGTTAAGTTCACGAATAGCTTTCTGGGTAGGGGTGCAATCCGCCTCTTCAACAATCGCTTGAATTTCTCCAGCCGGATCACGCACGATCCGGCCAAAACCTTGCGGATCATCACGAGTTACCGTAAGCATGGCAATCACTGGTGGCACGGTTGTCGTTGTCGCAATCTGTGCCGCTAAGAAAGATGCCAGCAGCGCCCGCAAAGTTTCCTGGCGTAACAGCGGCATATCGCCATAGGTAACCAATACCACATCAGCCTTACCAGTCAATAATGGCGCGGCTTGCATTACGGCATGGCCAGTGCCAAGTAACTCTTGCTGCACAGCATAGGTAGCACGTTGGCCAAGCAGGGCCTGAATCAGTTCGCGCTTGTGACCAACGACAACAACCGGTGGCATTTGGCTTACAGCCTCGGCTGTGCGTACAGCCCAATCGACCATCGGTCGCCCAACGACAGGATGTAACATCTTCGGCAGATCCGACTTCATGCGCGTGCCATAACCAGCCGCCAGGATCACATTGGCAATTTCCATAAGACCTCTAATTGGAATCTTTATTTCAAGCCAATAAAAAAACCAGACGCGTCCAATAAAATTGAACGGTCTGGTTCAAAAATTCATAATAACTGTAAAAATGTTTATCCCAGCAATCAATAAGGGTTGAATGCGGGGGAAGTTCAGTTGCCATTGAAAAGACAAAAAGCACAGTAGCTTCGGTAAGAATGAAACACCCGATCAACTGTGCTGAATAAGCTTCAGAAGTCACCTAAATCAATAAGCAACAAGGCCAATGTTAGAAGAAAAGGTAAAGTGGTTAAAGTTAGCAATGGTCTACTCTCGCATGCAGCGACCCGCATACTACCATCGACGCTGGTGGACTTAACTGCCGGGTTCGAGATGGGACCGGGTGTACCTCCAC
>JALHQH010000056.1:24867-81229 GCA_022842065.1 Caldilineaceae bacterium | reverse complement strand
AAGAAGACAAGAAGACAAGAAGACAAGAAGACAAGAAGACAAGAAGACAAGAAGACAAGAAGACAAGAAGACAAGAAGACAAGAAGACAAGAAGACAAGAAGACAAGAAGACAAGAAGACAAGAAGATCTTCTTTACATAATATCTAATAGACAACGTAGATTAACATGGCACAATCGTGTACTGCGCATCCCCTGATGCGCAGCCCGCTTGGTGCCAACTCTATTTGTCGTATCTATAAGCTCATATACTTTTTAGTGGAAACCCTGGTCTCAGTGCAAGGGCTAGCTCGGTGTAAATTCTAGTAGAAATGGCTGTTGTTCTGTCAGCTGAAGCAAATGTATACTAAACTTGTACTCAATTCATTTCCGCCAAAGTAAGCACAGTGTAATTTAAGTTTTTTGGTGTTTTCCAGATGGGCACGCAGTGTGGCGCAGCAACTTTTCCTGCTGGGCTTGATTGGTCTCGCCACACCGCATGCCCCTACGCGAATTTCGGCTTACATAATTTACCAGGTATTAATAGGACTTACGCACGCCCCGCTGGCTTCGACACGCGCAGCCGCCGGGGCGTGCGTAAGTCCTATTACTTGAAGTTGATCCCTGGCAAGCTGCAGACTGCGACCGGCTTGTCCCACAAAGTACACCAGCAAATTCTATGGATAAGTTGCAGAAGTTGCCTGACGGGTATGTCCATACCACCTCCTATTCTGCCTCCCTCATCGCTTTTCGACGCCCCTGCGACTACCTTACGGTGTCTTTGCGATCATTCTGCAATGGACAACAGCTAGTGTAAAAATAAAAAAAATAATTTACGATTTCCTTCAGAGAAACGGCGCTCGCTGCGCTGTTGGCGGCGCGCTTATGCGATTCAGCGTCGTGGTACTTCACCGATAAGAGCTGAACACAACTGTTTTACTTTCCTCCGCGTCAATCCTGAAATGCGCTGGGCTGAGTTCGTTTGTCCATCAAGCGACCACAGCCACAACCAAATTTCGGGATGACGTCTCAGTAGTTGGAACAATCCATGAAAAAACGCACCTTTCACTCATCTCTTCCTGTTACGGCATTTATTGGAATCATTTTGCTGCTCCTGCTGCTCCTGCCCGCAACGGCTTGGGGCAGCAACAGTCCCAGCACAGTGCTGAGTCGGGTCTACCGCACGCTGGCCGCGTTGGATGGTTATGCGTTTAGCTCCACCGTGCAACAGACGACCCACCCCCTGCCCACCGTCGCCAATATTGGGCTGAGCAGTCAAGCGGCAGCCATCTTGGTGACTGGCACCGTCGATAAGCCCACCGATCTGCGCTATTTTACCATCAGCGAACAGAGCGGCTACCTGCTCGACGGTGCCGGTGAGATCCAGATGAAGTTACAGGGGGGCGAACTCTGGGGCCGGCTGCGCGACCGTGATTGGGAAAAGCTCGATCAATCATCCACGCCCGATGCGGCCGATAGCGATCCGGTTGCCTTTCTGCAGGCCACCCACAATGTCCAACTGCTGGGCGAAGAGGAATGGCTCGGCAGTATCTATCAAATCTATCGCTTCGAGCTGGATGGCAAAGCCTGGGCCAATCTAATGCGCCGGCAGATTCAAGCAGAGATGATGCGCCGGGGCGAACTTGCGCCAGGGCAGTTAATCGACTCGCTCGAATATTACGAAAAGATGACCGGGCAGGGCGAAGTGTGGGTTAACAGTGCCGGTTTGCCACAGCGCATTAAAGTCCATGCTGTCTATCCGCCGCTGCCAGGCGAGAGTGAGTTTCGCGAAACCGAGATTGTCACCGACTATAGCAACTTTCAGGGGCTGGCACGCAAGTCGGCCGTCGATCATTGGCGGCATTTTACAACGACGATCAGCCGCAGCGGACCACAGAATGCAAGCGAGGCGACCAGCACGCTACTTATGACGCTGCTGTTATTTGCCTTTACCTTGTTGCCCTATGCCCTCGTCCGCTATCGCACCTCCCCCCGCCTCTACCGCGCCACCATTTACACGATGGTGGGGCTGCTACTTGTCCAGCCGCTGCTTAGCGCCTCGGTCGTACAGGCGACCAGTTTGCGGCGAGAAATGAGCGTTACGAGCGTTCTACAAACACGCGCGGAAGATGACAAGGTTGGGGCAGCAGTTGCAGCGGTGAAGGCAGAGTTCGCCAGCCAATTCGACCCGACCCAAAGCCTGGCGGCGCAACGACAACAAGCAGCAGCGCAGCTCGCAATGGCGGCCAACTTGCTCGAGAACGATACGCCGGTCGATGCCGCTGCCGTCTATAACGCCGCGGCCATTGGCGATCCCGACACGGATGGCGACCGGCTGACCGACAAGCAAGAAGCGCTGCTCAAAACCGATCCCAACAAGAAAGACTCGGACGGTGATGGCATTGATGATGGCACCGAATACAACACGCTCGGCTTGAATCCCATCGATCCTGATACCGATGGCGACCTGCTCTCCGATGGGTTTGAAGTTGGCGGGGTGATGGTTGGCAACCGCATGTGGTATCTCGATCCACAAAATCGGGACACTAACAGCGACAATCAGGCCGATACCGCCGAGTGTATCCAAGCCATTGACATTACCGTCAGCCCCAGTGGCCAGAGCAGCAAAACCGCGCCCAAAGGCAACGGCACCTGTGATGAGACAGATGGCGATGGCACCCCAGACTTCGCCGACGATGACAATGACAACGACGGCGTGTGGGATTGGCTGGATGGTCAACCACAAGGGCGCTTTGGCGATCTGACGACCGGGGTTAAAGACAAAGTCTTTGCCTATGGCGTGGACAATTACAGCAGCGGCAAACCCTTGCGCATCACCTTTGAGTTGCGCCCCACCAATGCCCAACATCTCTGGTACAGCATGAACGTGCTTGACTGGCGCGCAGATGATCGTGAAGGCCAGATTCGCCGCGTTCATGATACCAAGATCGGCAGCAGCGGTTTACAGGCCAATGGCGATATGCAATTGGTGCCCATGCTCGAAGTGACGATACCGGCTGCCGAAGCCAGCCACCTGCCCACCATTGCCGGTAAACAGCCCGTTGTGGGCGACAACAGCCGTCTGGCCGAGTGGCTTGATATGCCGGTGCTCGAACGCTATCAGATGGCAGTCTCTTGGACCCCGGATCAGAAAAGTCTACGCATCTACCTGCCCGCCACCCTGATTCGCGACAGCCGCGGCAATGCACCACTCAACTTTGTAGCAAAGATGCTCTACCTGCCCAATGGTTCGGGGCTTTTTAGCACGAAACATTTAGCGCGGCTCGCCTGGCTGATCCAAATGGATACGGATACCTGTGTGGTGCCCGAGCAGAGCACCACTGCGGACAGTTGTACCCCCACCGGCAAAAATTATCAGAATGGCGCCCATTGGAAGACGAACAAACAGCAGATTGTCCACCGCTACTATGATAGCTTCTACCTCAACGCCTTTACCGCCGAAGAAGAGCATGGCCTAAATACCCAGATCTTCTACGAAGATCCCGCTTTGGTTGCCAACAAGGCGGCCTATGTCCCCGATCAACTCTTCGGCTTGGGGACGGTGATGGAACTCTATCTACGCCAAAACATCAGTCCCACGGCAACGCTACAAACGTGGAAAGCGCAAAATCCCCAGCAAGCGTCCCGTTTAGTGGCGGCACCGCTTGTCCAAGACGCGGAAATGTATAGCTTATTGACAAAAGTTGCGACCCAGGCTGCGCCCAACCTGCTCGATAGCGTCTTCAAACCCCACAAGGAGCAGATCACCTATCCTATGCTGCTTTACGTCACCTGGGGTAAATCAAAAGTTAAGGCATTGGCCGGGATTGCCACGGGCGATCAGCTGACGCTCAATCTGCAGGATGCCGCGCCCCAATCCAGCACATCGATCCGATTGGGCAGCTTTACTTATAACCCCAATCCCACAACCATTGGCGGCAAGACCAACCCCAACTGGGATTCAGTCGATCCCGGCAAAGTCTGGACACAATCGTTCAAAAATCAGAGCATCCAGATGTGGCAACAGTTGCCTCAACCAGTGCAGACGCGCGTAAACGTCGAACAATTTCAGCAAGCTGCGCTCAGCCTCCATTGGAACCTGACGCGTGGGATGACGGTTTCCAAAAGCTTCGAGAGCTCTTTTAAGGAGAAAAATGAGGAGCAGAAAGGCTTTGTCGACGAACTGAGCGCGGCCTTTGACAACGGTGGCAACAATATGGTTGCCGCCATACGCGACACAGTGAAAGATTTCAGAAAAGCCAGTCAGCAAGCAGCCGGACTGACTGATATTGCGCAACAGGCAGATCTCGCGGATGCGAAATTTGAGAAGAAAGTGGGGCTTGCCACCGCCGGCCTTGCGGGTCTCTCGGCCACCCTATCGGTTGTGCTGGCGTTCCAAAAACAAATGGGGCTGAGCGATGGCACCGTGGCGGCACTGGAAGCCACCAATGCGGCAATCGGCTTTACAATGTCCGCCATTGACCTCGTCAATGTGCTGCGCGAGGGCAAGACGGTTGCAGATGGTTTGCGCGCCGCATCGGAAGTGAGCAAAACCGCAATGGTGATCGCAATCATTATCATTGCCGTCATTGTCATCGCGGCAATCGTCATCTTTGCAAAATTGTTCATAGATGGTCATCGGGTCGCCGCCAAGACAGCCCTCGCGCAGGGGCTTGGCACAGCAGTTGTCATTGCGATCCTCTTTGTGATTGGTCTCCTGTTCCCGATTGGTACAGCAATTGCCCTGATCATCGGCTTGCTCGACGGCCTCATCACCTTGATCTGTAAAATGGCGAATTGGATCGGCGACAAAGATGACAAGGACAAGAGCTTTGAGGATCGCAACAAATGGTTTTGTGCGGGCGTTGTCGGCAATGCGGTCAAATTGATTGCAGAGAGATTCTACCGCACCCTCCCGATGGTAGATATGAGCTATGACAAACGTTTGCAATTTGGACAGACCGACACCAAACTGGTCGAACAAAACGGCCAGGTGGGGATCAGCGCCGGCAATAAGCTGGAAGTCAAACAGCCGGTGAGCGTCACGGTTCGTATCCCCGATGTACACTGGCTTAACCCAACCACGCTACTGAATACTTTCCCAAACCAAATTGCGATTGAACATGAGTTAACCACAGTGATGACACTGAGCGAGTACGACCGCTTGATCAAGCAGAAGTCGGTCTTTAACTATGAGCTGGTTACCCAAAAAGAGGCAAAAAAGAACAGCGCGCTGGAAAACAGTACCTCGCCCGACGCCTGGAAATCGATCGGTGATGTTAACAACCGCGACCGCCTTTACAAAACAGTCATACCCAGTCTTCAGGTGACCCTCACGGCCGGGATCAACATCACACCGGGGTTGTATGTGCGTGAATACTATAAGTTCCCGGTGGCAGAATGCGGGATCCTCAACGATGGCTGCGACTACAAATTTGACCAATTCAACAAATATGAAAATGGCGCCAGGGAAATCCTTGATCTGGGGAAAAACTTGATCTACGACATCTTCCCGGCCACGCTCACTGAGTTCCGCGCGCTGGAACAGGTGCAGGAGAATGGTCAATTTGTCAACCGCTATCGCCTCAATTGGGGCGGCGCACAGCCCTTCCCGATCCTGGTCGACGCGGACAGCGATGGGTTACGCTCGGATGGCACGAGCGCGCTCGACCCCGACGACAAGACAGGCGACAAGGACAATGACGGGCTGCCCGATCCCTTTGAAGTACAGGATTATCGGCTCAACGCATCAGCCGCCGATAGTGACAATGATGGGTTGAACGACTACCAAGAGATCCGCTATGGCAGCCGCCCCGACCGCGCCGATTCTGATGGCGATGGGCTCAATGATGCCGATGAGATCAAGGGCTGGGAGTTTGTCTATGTGGATGCCGACAATGTCACCAAACGCACCTGGGTCACAGCCAATCCGCTGCTCTTCGACACCGATGGCGATGGCTTCTCCGATCAGCAAGAACGCGCCTATGTCTTCCACCCACGTGCGCGCACGCTCGACCCGAAGATTCTCTCGCTGGTAACCAGCACCAATCAGCGCGATAGCCTCTGGCTGGCACCGCAACAGAGCATCGCCTTCACTTCGACAGTGAAGAACGAGCTACAAAAGCCCGTCGCCTATGGTCTGCTCGAAGCCGAGGTGCTCAACTCCACAAGCGCGATCAACCCGGTGACCTTTGAGTTGCTGCCGCAACAGAACACTAGTGTACGGGGGACGATCAATGTGCCTGCCACCGCGCCCAACGCCACATCAGCCGAGATTACGCTACGCAACCGGGCCGGGGCCAACATGGTCGATCCCAGTGCGAGCTACGCCAACTTGCTGCAAGGGCTGGCCGTACCGGATGGGCTGAAATTCGTGCTCAACTTTGAACAACGTCAGTCTAACCCCACGCGCTTTACGGATGCCACGGGCAAGGTCGATCTCAGCTGCCCGGATGGTAGCTATTGCCCCAACGTGATCTATGGTGCCAATAGCTTTGGTCGCTTTGCTGCCCAAAACTGGTATTTGGCAACCGGCAACAACCTGGCCTTTACCCAAGCCCAATTTAGCCTCGGCGGCTGGGTGACGCTGGGGAAAGCTTTTGGCAATAAATATGACGAACGCGTGCTCCTCGGTCCTGACAACACGACCGACGCGGCAGGCAACTATCTGCAACTCGCCGTCACCAATCTCAACGCCACGCCCAAGATCAAACTCAGCTTTACCGCCACCGATGGCAGCAAATGTGAACAGGTCTTTACCGATCTGACTCTGGCTTATGAACAGAAAACCCATGTCTTTGTCACCTACGATGGCACGGTGGTGCGCGGTTACCGCAATGGGGTAGAGGTGAACAGCTACAACCTACAAAATTGTAGCAACAAAATTCCCGCCGGCGATCGCTTTACCGTCGGGCGCGGGCCAAGCCAGGCGACGCTCTATGTCTACAATCTCTATACGCGTTTTATCGATGAAGGGGACAGTCTGTTTAGTCGTGCGGAACCCTATCTGCAGTTGAATGAGAATAAAGAGCATTTCTTCCTTACTACAAAGGTTAAAAATGATGACACGTCCCATGTCGGCAAAGAGCTAGAAATCCGCACGATCAGCAACGGTGACAGTAACAGCACGGTCTACATCTGCGAGGAAGATAACGGCGAAAAGGAGGGCAAGTGCAAAAGCGACTCCAGCGTCGATTCCGATGATGCCGAAGGCAGCGTGGTGATTGACCCCCGTACTAACCGGGAACACGACAGCAACTACGGCCGCGGGCAACTACGCTTCAACGTGCAAAACAACTTCTTCCAGGGCAATTTGGATGATCTACGCATCTACGAAAAGACGCTTAATAGCCGTGAGATCAGTCAATTGGTCAACAGCAGCGGGCTGCTGTACCAACTGGACGAAGCCTCCGGTCGCGCCCAATTCCGCAACGCCGGCCCTGATTCGACCCAACTTGTCTGCCAAAATGCCGGCAATTGCCCCACGTCGGGTCTAAAGGGCTATTCCGGTCAGGCCGTCCGCTTTACAGGCCAGGCCAACCAGACGCTAGGCATTGAAAAGCTACGCCAACGCTTTGGCAGCAATTTTATTCTCAGCTTCTGGCTCAACCCCGCAGCCGGCGCAGCCAACAGCACCACATTGGTGCGCTCCGGACAGGGCAGCGAGGGCTACGAATTGCTGGCGACCAACACCGGCGGCAGCACCGCGCTCAACGCGCGCTTTGCCTACAATGCGGTGGATGCCATCGGTGGCAGCGGCGGTGGCGCCTATGACCTCCGTTGTAACGCCAACGAAGCGCTGGTTGGCATCCACGGCGGTGCCGGGACCCGGCTAGATCGCGTCGGTGCAAGCTGTGTGCCGATCGATGGCAACGGCAACTGGGTTGGCGCACCACGCCAGATCGGCACGGCGGGCGGCAGCGGTGGCGGTAATTACGAACGAACTTGTCCCACTGGCTTGGCAGTCGTCGGCTTTCGCGGACGCTCCGGTGCAGTGGTTGATCAGATCACCTTGCAGTGCGCCAAGTTGTTGCCCGATGGCTATGTCGATCTCGCCACGCGTACGCTCTTACAAGCCGCTGGCGGTAACGGCGGCAATGAGCAATCAGAACGCATCTGCCCCTCCAACCTGCCGGCCGCCGGCATTACCGGGCGCGCCGGGGGTGCGGTGGATTCCTTTGGATTGACCTGTCGCAACCAGTTTACCGCCAATCAAGCACTGACCATTCCCAATGGGCAGTGGTCACACCTGGCACTTGCCCAAAACGGTGAGACATTGCTGCTCTTTGTCAATGGTCAGTTGCGCCAGAGTCTCTGGTTTGGGCCGTCGCTGCGTGACGACTATCGTTTAACAGGTTCCTACACCAATGACTTGACCCTCGGTGGCCAACTCACCGCCTTGATGGACGAAGTGCAAGTGCAAAGTCTGGAGATGACAGAAAGCCGCACGGCCACAGTCGGCCAAAGCGGTGGTGGTTCATACAACCTGCGGTGTGGCGCAAATCAGGTGCTGGTTGGTCTCTATGGGCGCTCCGGCGCCAGCCTAGACCGAATTGGTGCCATCTGCGCCCTGGTCGATCAAGCAGGCAAATGGATCGGCAATCCCTTCCGCATTGGGGATGCCGGCGGTTTTGGTGGTGGTGGCTTTGAGCAGAGCTGCAGCCCAAATCACACCGTAAGTAGCTTCCGGGCGCGCACCGGATCACGCATCGATCAGTTGGTGTTGGGTTGTACACCACTGGGCACAAATGGCACCACCGACCCCAGCAACCCGGTTGAACTTGCCCAAATCGGTGGCAATGGTGGCAACCCGCAAGATCGTCGCGCCTGTGGCAACAACCTGCCGGCCACTGGCGTCCACGGTGGTGCCGGCAGTTGGGTGGATAGCTTTGGTCTCTATTGCAGCTCATTACTCCAAGACGTGGTCCGCAAACCTTATGCAGACAGTGCCGTAGTCTATCTGGCGCTGGACGAAGTGGCCGGCAGCACAACCTTTGTCAACACAACGGGCAAAGGCAACCTTACCTGCGCCAATGCAACAGATTGTCCGCAAAGTGGGGTCAAGGGCCAGGTGCGCGAAGGCCTCCTCTTCAACGCCGCCAGCAATGTGCCCAGCATCACCCTGAGTGATCAGCGTAACCAAGCCTTTTCCTTTGCAACTTGGGTCAAGCTGCCCAGCGTGCCGACCAGCAGCGCCGCGTTGGTTGCCCTGCACAACGGCGCAGCCACCACGCCCACCTGGCGTCTGCAACTGACCAATAGCAGCGGCAAGGTCGTCCCTGAGCTTGTGGGCATGACCACGGTGGACGGCAACAGTTGCGGCGAGAGCTTCACGGTGACGCCGGCCAATGTCACGTTGGCCCTCAATCAGTGGTATCACCTCGGCGTCAGCTATGATCCGGCGCAAAAAGAACTGAGCTTGTTTATCAATGGCCAACTTGCCTATCAGGACCGGCGCGCTGCGCTGCTCTGTCGAGTCGGCGACACCCTACGCCTCGGTCAAGCGTACAAAGGCCAGCTGGACGAGTTCTTCTTCTACAACAAGCCATTGGCGATCACAGAGTTGCTCTCGCAGTATGTCTACCAGAACACCTGGTTCGATGTAGTGACGAACGAGACCTTTAAAGTGGACTATAACGCGCCCACCGTCAAACTGACCAGCAACAACTATCTCAAAGCCGGCACCACCGTCTTTGGCGTGGCGGTCAGCGATAGCGAGTCCGGCATTAAGTTGGTGGAATACAAAGACAACGATGGCGCTTGGAAAGCCGCACGTACGGAGACCGCCACAGCCGGCGTGTGGGCGTTCAGCATGGAGATTCAAGGGAGCAAGAGCATCGAAGTACGCGCCACGGACAAGGTGGGCAATGTACGCACCGACGCCAAAACCGTTACCGTGGACAATAGCCCGCCGACCATCGCGCTGACGACGACCGGCACCCGGCAGGCCCTGACACTGGCAGGCACCGCTACCGACAGCGGCAGCGGCTTGCAAGTGGCCACCATCATGCTGATCGACCCGCTGGGTAAGCCGCTGAATTCACCACGTGACCTTGCTGTGGGCAATGGCGGCTGGCAATATAGCCAGGAATTGCCCCCCGTGGTCAACGGTGCCTTCCAGGTGTGGGCAAGCGCGGTTGATCAACTTGGCAACCGCTTCGAAGGCATCATCGGCGCGGTCCAGATTGATAATGCCGCGCCAGTCCTCGGCCTGGCGACCAATAAGGTCGGTTATGGCGGGATCGGCAACAATTTGCCCGTGTTGCAAGGCTATGTTAGCGATCAGCCGTACCCCGACGGGATGAAGCTCTATCTCAACTTTGAAGAGCAGCCAAGCAGCGGCGCGCTTGCCGGCGTGGCAGACTTCTCGGGCAAGCAGTGGCAAGCGATCCCAGGCGGCAGCGCGCCCACGATTGCGCTGGATGGCAGCCAACACCAGGCCGACTTCCAGGTGGGGCAGACGTTGGTCATCACCAACGCCAATCCCACTTTGACCAATCGGCACTTTTCGATCGATCCCAATAGCGCCACCTTGTCACTCTGGATCAACCCCACGACCGTGGCCGCCGCCGAGCAGAAAATTCTGCATCAGGATGGTGCGACTGGGATGGGGCTGATCGTAAAGGGCGATCAGGTTGTGCTGCGCATCAGCAACAATGGCACGGTGATCGACAAAGAGACGGGACAGCGCGTCGTCGCGGGGCAGTGGCAATTGCTGACCGTGGTGATGGAGAAACGCAGTAGCAGCGAGCAGGTGGTAACGATTTCGCTCAATCTACGCAATGGCACAAACTCAGCCAAAACGATCACCCTGACGGGCAATGAAGTGATCCGCCCATCGCATCTACCGTTGACCATTGGCGCCACCACGAACGGCTTTGCCGGCAAGATCGACGACATTGTGGTCTACGACCGACCGCTCAGCGATCTGGAAGTGCGCCAATTGAGCAACGCCACCCCCAACCCGATCCAAAAGGTCGAAGTGGGCTTCCTCCATCGCCAGGATCGAGAAGATGCCGGCAAAGTTGTCTGGAAAGAGGCCACCCTGGCCACCACGAACGCGCCGGCAAGCCTGTGGCAAGTACAGATACCGGCTGGGTTGGAAGGGATCTATGATCTCTCGCTGCGCACCAGCGACACCCTGGGCAACAGCCGCGCCGTCGGTGGCGTGTGGACGGGGGTGCTCGATACCCAAGCGCCACGCATCACCTTCAGCGGCACCACGGCGGGGACGCATCAATGTGTCGTGGCGGACTTTAGCCTGGGTAAGAGCAAGTTTGTCTGTGCCGATGCCGTGGACGCGACCGGCACCACCGCCGCCAACTACGCCGCAGGCACATTGGCCGGCACCACTCTGAGCTGGAATCCGCAATGGTTCACAACCCTCTATCGCCAGAGCACGCCACCCGCACGGCTCTATGCATTGCAACTGGGCAATCGCGACCTCTTCGGCCCCAACAACCGCGCCGAAAGCTGTGATGCCTATGGCAACTGCACAACATGCACGGTCACCAATAACGCGCTGAATGCGCCGGTCTGCACCACCTACACGGCGGACGCGGCACAGCAGTTAATGCGGGCGAGCGCAATCGGCAGCGCCAGCGCGCTGGCACTCGCAGCGCCGGTTTTTGCCAGCGCGGAAGAAGAGGCGGCAGAACAAGCGCTGAACACCGAACTGCTTGGGCCGGAACCCTTTACCGTTACGCTGCGCTACGCACGCCCCGATGCCTATCAACCGGGCACAGAACCAGGCTCGGCAACGGCGGCATGGGTCGAGATCACCGAGCCGTTCACCCTGATCGACGACGCGGTGCTGGCGCCCACTCGCCCCTTTGCAAACGCGTTCGCCGATGCCCAGACGGAGATCGACTTTGGCGAATCGATCAGCGCCACCAGCTATTACGTGGGCTGGACGATTAGCGAGACGGCGGTGATCAGCGAACTGATCGCCTATGGCGCACCAGGCGTTTACGCCCAAACGCTGGCGGATGGGGGTAGCTACTACGCCCACGTCATCGCGGTCGATGACAATGGCGACGAGAATACCTACACCCTGGGGCCAATCTACTTCGACGGTGCCACACCGGCATCCTACCTCAACTGGGATGAGTATGGCACTGGTCAACCCTACCGCCTGTGGCAAGATGCCGTCAGCCCGACCGGGCAGGTATGTAACTTGCTGGGCGTGGACGAGCGTGCGGCCATCTATAGCAAGGGCACCAGCCCACGCAGCAGCACCCAGCACTTCTATGCCACGTGGAACAGCGAATGGTTGGCCATTGCCTGGGAAGGGTTGGATGTGGAGCGCCACGGTGATCTGCATCTCTACCTCGACAGCAAAGCGGGCGGTGCGCGCTATGCGTACAATCCGTATCACCCGATCGAGCAGGCCAACGCGTTGGTGACGATGCCCGAGCGGCGGCAGTTCCAATCGGGAGGGGCGGATCGGCTGCTGGCAGATTATGCCGTGATCGTCGAGGATGGCGCGCAGCTTCGTCTGTTACAATGGGATGGTGCCACCTGGCAGACGAGTGACGCCGGGCAACTCAAGTTCAGCCATGCCGCGGGCGAAACGCTGATCTGGCTGCCACTTTCGCTGCTCGGTGCCAACCCGGCGGCGATGGATGTCTCGCTGGTTGGCTTTGCCACAGAAGAGGATTCACTGCAAGTCTGGGCAACAATGCCCGGTAATAACCCGCTCAACAGTCCGGAGCTGTTGCCCGCCCATGCCGCGGCACCAATCGCAGTCAACAACACATTGGTCAACTTACAAACCTCGATGCGGCTATCGTCTAACCCGGCAGTCAACACGAGTCTCGACAACTGTCCGACCAACGTGCTCTTCGATCAGTCGCAACTGGAAATCTTCTTGATGGCAGACCCGGCGGGCGAACTGTACGACCCGGTGGTCTACGAAGGGGTACGCGCCGTTGTCCCGGATGATGTAGAGACAGTGCTGACCAGCCTCTGTGCCGGGGTCGCCGATCCGAGCAACAGCCCGGTCTGTCAATTGGCGGCACAGGTGGCAAACAACGCAGGCGGTGGCGGTCCTGCGGCAGGCCCCAATGGCCTGTTGCCGGCCACGGCTGGGCCAGGCGATGCGTTGGTCTACTATGCGACCGTGCGCAATCTCTCATCGCAGGCAACCGGTGATATTACCCTCGAATTGGCGAGCAATTTGCCGAGCAATGGCGCGCAACAAACCGTTGGCCAGCTTGAGCCGTTGGAGACAGTGGTGATCAGCTTTACGGAAATGGTTGATCCGAACGCAGCCTATGACTATACCGAAATGACCATCTTCCCGCTCGAAGCGGTGACCGACGACGAAGAAGGGTTGACCGTGAGCTACGAACACGCACCGCACACGGTGATCCACGACATCGACCGCAGCGCCCCTTTCAGCGCCGAGCTGACCAGCGAACTGCTCAATGACACACTCGGTGGCGGTGTGCAATATCTGCAAGGGCTGCTCTACGACCAATCGCCAATCAGCGAAATCACGCTCGCAACCAGTCTGGGCGAAACGGTGGTCTGCAATGACGCAGACCAGATCGATGCCTTTAGCAGCGACTGGTTCTGTCCCATCACGATTCCCGAAGACACAGCCGATGGCACGCTGGTGACCGTCAGGCTCTCTGCCACCGATGCTTACGGTTATGCCAGCGGTGTGCTTGGCGAATGGACCGTCGAAGTTGATGGCCGCAATCCTGAAGTGCTGTTGCTGGCACCGCAGGCGCGCGCGGCGGCCGGCGTGGGGGCGACGACAGGCACGACCGAAACACTCGTTCTCGAAGGCATCGCGGGTGATGATCGTTGGCTGGATTGGGTAGAAGTCTGTGATACACTCAACGGCTATCAATCATGCCAGGAAGCGGACCTCTACTTCTTCACTGACGATCTGACGGGCACGGTACGTAGCACAGCGGCCACGGCGCAACTGGTGGACGAGGCGTATTGGGTGTTGGAAACAAGCATTGCCAAGGGCATCGAAAATGCCACTGTGCCATACACCATCACCGCCTACGACGCCTTCGGCAATCAGGCGCAGCAAGTGGTGCTCCTGGCAATCGACACGCAGCCGCCAACCATCACGCTGGACGCCGCGCCGGTCACCCAGATCGACTTCAACGGTGCCTTCGCGGTGAGCGGTCGCGTCCGGGATCGGGGGCAGGTTGACGCGCTGGAACTGGCCGTCCTGACCCCACTGGGCGAGTATGCGTATTACACGGCCACGTTGGCGGCCGCGAACAGCACAGATACAACCTGGCGCTTCGCACCAACCTCCGGCAGCGCAGCCTTTGTCATGCCGGGTCTCTATCACTACGACATCCGGGCCTACGATGCACTGGGCAACATGAGTGAACTGGGCCCATACACGTTAGAGATTGCAGCCCCGCCGCAGCCATTGAGCAACACGCCCTACTTTGTACGTACCAGCAATGATCTGTGGGCAGACTTTGCGCCGGGTGCGACGCTCTACACCAAAGTGTGGATCGATGACTTCGATTTGGCCCAGGGCGACCAGATTACGGTGACGACTGCACCGATGCCCGCTTGGCTGCAATTGACCCGCCTGGATGAACAGAGCTTTGAGATTGCCGGCGTCGTGCCGCTGACGATTACGCAATCGCTCCTACCGCCAACGACTACAATCACCGATACCGATGTGCTGAGTGACACGACACTCACCCTCAACGTCGGCGTACTCTTGGCGGATAGCACAGGTCAGCAAGCGTTCCGCACCTGGGAATATGCGGTAACAACAGCAGCAATCCCCACTGGGCAGCGCACGCTCTACCTGCCAATTATCACCAACCGTGCAAACGCAAACAGTCAACTATCAGATGAGAATGCACAAAATCGCCTCTATCTGCCGGTGATTCAGAAGTAAGACCGACCACAAGCATCGACAAGCTGTTGCATTCTGCATCGGTTGTAGTGTTTTGAGGAAAAGCTCGTCCCATTGTGGTGCCTGTCGGCAGGCACCACAATGGGACGAGCTTTTTTGTCATTGGCGAGCTGCCCTGCCCGTTCAAAACGGCCAGCGCGCTGGCCGTTCTCCTTGCGCAAAAAGCTGTTCAGCCAATCGCACCCTGCAAACCGGTCAATGTTATGGTCATCGTCATCCCTTCACTGCATTAGGGTACAACCGTAAAACTACCCGCTTGCAACTGCCAGCCGGGCGCGCTGCCATTCCACACGAGATCCCAGTGGCCACTATAATGGATAATGCGGGTACTGCCGCCGCTGAGTCGTTCGGTTACAGCCAGTTCCACCAACACGCGATTGGGCGTACCGGGATCCGGGGTAACGGTAGCGGTGAAACTTTCGGTGTTGGCGTAGCCCGCTTCCCAGGCCGGGAAGGGATTGGCACTTTGGAAGTCGGCGGCTAGCAGCGCATAGGCATTGGTAAAGTCGCGGGCACCAAGCAACGCATAGAAGCGCTCGACTGTCGGCTGCTGCATCTCGATAAAGCCTTCGGTGCTGTTACTGACGAGTATCAATGTGGTGCCGGCGAGCTGATAGCGATCATAGGCACGGCCGCTGGGACAGCAATTGGGTTCCCAACCGTTATAAAGCGCATTGCTGACCACCAGCAGATTGCCCTCAACCGCCAAACCCAACTTGTAGCCAGCGCCAGAAGCCACCAACGTCGGCTGGGGCGCGGTATTGTCATAGACGAGAAAGCCGATGTTCCCCGCGGTGCCGCCAGAGAAAAGAGGGATGCCCGCCTCTTCGCCACAATCCTCATCAAAGTCGCCATAGACCAGTTGGTCAAGTTGTGGAATGCCACTGACCGCGGTGGCGGCCCCGATCACCGTGACATAGTCATCGCTGCCGATCACTTCGTGGGTGAGCGCCGGATCGGTGGTCAACAACGTCGCCCAATCGGTGCTGCGGATCGCCTGGTTGACCGGGGTGCAGGCACTGGGCGCCGGAATCGCAACCGTCAGGGTATAAGTCACAGTGCCGGACGGTGTTGCCACACAGATAATATAATCACCATTTACCGGCAGCGTGATGGACGAGGTGCGGGCTTCACTCTCCAGCCGTTTCAATGGCACCCCACCGTTCACCGCCGGATCGGATGCGCGTAGCAGGAAATTGGCCAGATCGCCGGGCGAGGTGATGGAGATATTCATGGTTTGGCCGGCCTGCGCGCCCAGGATGTAACAGGGCCGGTTGGGAAAGGTGACGCTGCCGTTAACCGTCGCCGTGGTTGTCCCCGCGGCAAAGTTGATCCGTATGGGGGCCGGTTCGCCGGCGGGGCCAGGGACACGCAGCCGCTGGCCAACATAGATATAGTTACCACTCCGCAAGCCATTCAGGCGGATCAAAGCGGTGGTTGTCGTGCCAAAGCGGCGGGCAATCGCGGAGAGGGTGTCACCACGCTGCACGACATAGGTGGTGGTTGCGACGGTGGTTGGGGTGGGGGCCGGCGTGGGGGTAGGCGTTGCCCGTACCGTCAGCGTCTGGCCAACGCGGATCAAGTTCGGGTTACTAATACTGTTGAGCCGCATCAGCTCGATCACCGTCATGCCAAAGCGGCGCGCAATCGAAGAGAGGGTATCACCGCGTTGCACAGTGTAGGTGGTTGTCTCTTGCGGTTGAACGCTGGCTTGAGGCGCGGCCTGCACTGCTTGGACGCCACTTGCAAACCAAAGCCCAGCCAGACAAAACAAGAGTATGAGCGAAAAAATAGTTAACGGCCGGACGCGCGTGCTGAACATGGTTCCTCCTGAGAAGTATGGGCCTTACAAACAGTGCCACAATTAACACTCTATATCGATCTACGCAAGCTTATGAACGATTGGACAGCGCAAATTATAGGATTGACGCTTCTTCTTAATGTTGAGGACGTACACTACAACAGATTCTGAAAACAACAGATAAAGCGCGCTACGGATATCTGTTGTTTTCAGAATCTGTTGTAGTATTCTCTTATTGAGAAGATAAAACTGACGCAAGCAAGAAGTGTAGCAATGGCGTTGGCAGCACAAGTCGACAAAACAAGCCACCGACAAGCTGCCTTCCAATGGAAAGACGTGGCCCAGTGGCTTGCGGATACGCTTAGTCAGGTGACAGTCACTGCCCAAGCACAGTCGGAGAGAAGAACTAAATTCTGGGCAGTGACTGTCACCTTTGCGGGCGCAAAATCCTGTCGTCGTGTAGGCTACCCCACAAAACCATTAGCCTGTTGATAAGCATTGACCTGGCGGGCAATCGTGGCCAAGGGTGCGGTCCAAATGCGCTCGCGATTGGCGGCCAGATACACACAGAGTTCTTCGAGATCGCCGGCCGCGACGTGCAGGTGACCATCGTTGACCCCATGAAAGGTGAAGATCGACCAGCGCCCTTGGCTCGGGGCCTGCTCGGCCAGTCCAACCAATTCCGCACCGGTCATCCGCTCGCAAGGGGTAGACCAGAGATACCAGAGATCGCAGTAACGCGGATCGTTAGGCCGTTCGCCGCGACCGCGGCCGGCCACACAGTGGCGCGCCACCACCGGCACATAACTCTGCCGCGTTGCCCCGCGCCCGACAAAGGGTTGATAACAGGTGTAACCATAGGAGACCGGCCCCTGTTCCGGGATCACTTCGTCAATCCGCCGGCCGGCCTCGACAATCTCGGCTTCAATATCATCCAGGCTCATCGATTCCAGGCTGCGCCGTCCATTGTCACTGATAAAGGCAAAGTTCTGCGAACAGGGATGGCTGATGGTATGGTTGCCGATTTCGTGGCCGGCGGCGGCGGCGGCGCGCCAGGGCTGTAATTGCGTCTGGTAGTCATCGCGCGGGTTGACGTAAAAAGTACCCTGCAACCCGTAGCGGTTTAACATGGGAATGACGATTTCCAACTGTGAGGCGACGCCGTCGTCAAAGGTTAGTGAGATTGCGCCCTGCTGCGCAGCAGGCCAGGGTGAAACGGTGGTGCTCATAGCGGCATCCTTTATGATTTTTGTGGTTTGGTGGTTGCGGCTTGTCATCGGGGCTCTGCTACAATGGCTTGATGTACACACATTATCAATTGACAATTGTTAATGTGTGTATAGTACCATACATCCCAGGTGGGGTGCTGCGATCGAGTACCCATAACACACCAGTGATTACGGTCCATTGATCCTAAATCGACCTGATACTTTGCGCAAGTCGCCATTATTCATCCAGCAATTCTCAATATGAAATTGGGACCAGTGTACTGCGCATCCCCAGATGCGCAGCCCAACTCATATACGACCGTTCGCATCTGGGGATGCTCACTACACGTTTCCCTATTGAGAATTGCTGAATTTCATCAACCTAAGCAAGAAACCGAGAGCTACTGTGAGTCAACTGAGTTTACGCCGGCAAGCGGTGCTGCGCTGGCTGCTGCGCATGAATCAACATCCACCTGCGCGCAGCGATGCCGAGGTCGAAGCGGAGGCACGGCAGAATTATCGCTGGAATTTCACCTTCAGTATGTTGGATGGGGCCTTTTTTTGGCTGGGGGCCAGCTTTATTTCCGCCACCACCATTTTGCCACTTTTTGTCAGTAAATTGACCGATAACCCGCTGCCGATTGCACTTTTGCCGCTGTTAGGACAGGCGAGTTGGTATCTGCCCCAACTTTTCACGGCCGGCTTCACCGAACGGTTGCCCCACAAAAAGCTGATGGTGGTCAATGTCGGTTTTTTCACGGAACGCCTACCGATTTGGCTGATGCCGCTAGCCGCGCTGATCAGCCTCCAATATCCGACGCTGGCGTTGGTCCTATTGCTGACCGGCTATGGCCTGCACAATCTAGGCGCGGGGGTGATTGCGCCGGCCTGGTCCGACATGATCGCGCGCTGCTTTCCGGTGGAGCGGCGGGGGTGGTACTTTGGTTTTACCAGCTTTGTGGGCACGGGGTTGGGGGCGATCGGCGCGCTGTTTAGTGGCCGGCTCTTGGAAGAATTTCCCTTTCCTACCAACTTTGCCTATGCCTTTTTGATTGCCGCGGTGATGATGGTGGTGAGTTGGTTTTTTATTGCCCAAGTGCGGGAACCGTTGCAAGCGTTGCCGGTGCAGACCGGGGTGCGCACGACCTCCTGGCAGAAGATTCGCGCGATCATGGCCAGCGACCAGAACTTTCGCCGCTTTCTGCTGGTGCGGCTGCTGGGCAACTTTAGTGGCATGGGGATCGGTTTTGTCACCCTGGCTGCCCTGCAACGCTGGCAGGTAGCGGATGGCATTGTCGGGATTTTTACCCTCACCCTGTTGATCGGCCAGACGGTGGGCACCTTACTCGCTGGGATCGTGGCCGACCGTTTTGGTCACAAGCGGGTGTTGAGTGGTGGTTTTATCGCCAATGTGCTCGCCTTTACCCTGGCCTTGATCGCGCAAAACCCCAGTTGGTACTATGGCGTCTTCGTGCTCATGGGTATCGGGATGGGCATGTTCACGATTTCGGGCGTACTGGCCGCGATGGAATTTTCTCCCCCTGCGGATCGGCCCAGTTACATTGGCCTGGCCAATACCAGTAATGGCGTGGGGGTGGCGCTAGCGCCGCTGGTGGGCGGCCTCTTGGCAACCCAAAGCTATAACAGCCTCTTTGCGGCAACGGCAGTCGCCGGTGTCGTCGCCTTGGTGGCACTCCAGTGGTGGGTGATTGACCCGCGTCATCAGGCCGCGACCCTGGCAGCCAGTGAGCCGATCACACCGTAAATGCTTGCAGTGTCGTACTACTCACCCCTCCCTAACCCCACTGCGATTAAGGTAAGCGACCTCACCCCTGGGGTCCCTTTGGGAACCGCTCCAACTTGGAGCGGGGCGCAATTCTCCCCCGCTCCGGCGCGGAGAGGGGGTCAGGGGGTGAGGTCGCTTACCTTAATCGCAGTGGGGTTAGGGAGGGGGTGGCTGCGTCGTTACGCGATGTGGTGCGCATCGAGAGGTGCGCACTACACTCATGCTACCCATAAACCTCGGGCCGGCGGTGTTGTAGCGCAGGCAACTGGGCGCGGATCTTGCCCTGCGCCTCATCATCGACTTCGGCGACGACGACACATTCACGTTCTGGGGCGCGGGCGAGCACGGTGCCCCACGGGTCAACGATCATGGTGCTGCCAAAGCACTGTTTGCCGCTGCCGTGACTGCCAATCTGGGCAGGCGAGACCATGTAAACCTGATTTTCAATCGCGCGGGCACGGATCAACGTTTCCCAATGATCCTTGCCGGTGTAGAGGGTAAAGGCCGCGGGGTGAAAGATCACCCGTGCGCCGGCCAGGGTTAAGGCGCGGTAGAGTTCGGGAAAACGAATGTCATAACAGATCGTCAACCCCATCTGCGCATGTTCGGTCTCAAAGGTGACCATCTCAGCGCCTGGTGCCACGCGCGCCGACTCTTTATAGCCCGTTTGCCCCTCAATGTGAATGTCAAAAAGATGGATCTTGTTATAGCGGGCAATGGTCTGCCCTTCGGGATCAAAGACCAATGTCGTGTTATAGACCCGCTCGCTCCCTTCGATCAGCGTGGGAATACTGCCGCCGTGCAGATAGATACCATGTTGACGGGCCTTGCTGCTGAGCAACTGTGCCGTCGGCCCATCGGGTGCTTCTGCAGCACCGGCCAGTTCGGCATCATCAGCGAGAAAGTTAAACATCTCCGGCAGACCAACCATCTGCGCGCCCAGGCCAGCCGCCTCATCGATCAACCGCTCAGCCATCGCCAGATTCGCCCCCTTATCCGCCCGCGAATTCATCTGGCAGGCGGCAATCCGAAATTTAGACATGGGAATACTCCTTGAGTTGTGATGCGTGAAACGTAAAACGTAAAACGTGAAACGTGAAACGTGAAACGTAAAACGTGAAACGTGAAACGTAAAACGTGAAACGTGAAACGTAAAACGTAAAGCGTGATGCGTAAAGCGTGATGCGTAAAGCGTGATGCGTAAAGCGTGATGCGTAAACCTCGCCTCGTGGGCATCCGGTGATGCATGATTCGTGCTGCGTCAAAGCGCTCCTGATGCGAACTGGTCATGGTACACGCATCACGTATTACGTTTCACGTATTACGTTTCACGTTTTACACTATTGTAGCACAGGGAAATAGGTAAGAACAGCATTTTCCTGCTAAAATGGAGGAAAGTATCTTAAGAGCATAGACAGGTGTTAGGTATGCGTCGAATCATCATTATCTTGTTGGTTTTGGTTGTACTGGGTGGCGGGGGTTGGTACGCCTATCAACGGTACCAAACCACCCAGGCAGCCGCTGAGGCTGGTCCCAGCTACGAGACCATCACCATTAGTCGCGGCTCGATTGCGAGTACCGTCAACGCAACCGGCAATATTGAACCCCAAACCGAGCTTTCCCTCTCCTTTCGCACCACCGGGCGCGTCGCCCAGGTTTTGGTCATGGCTGGGCAAAGTGTCGCCGCCGGGCAGTTGTTGGCCACCCTCGACACCACGGACCTCACCCTAGCCCTGGCCCAAGCCAAAGTGAGTCTGGAGATCAGCCAGGCCCAGTTAGCCAAACTGATCGCACCGCCCAGCACGAATGATATTGCGGCCGCACAGGCGGGCGTCGTCGTCGCGCAAGGGGGTGTCGCTGGGGCCGAAGCCGCGTTGGAAAGTGCCCAGGCGAGCTATCGTCAACTGTTGGTCGGCCCAACCGCGGCACAGCGCACCGTCAATCTCGCCCAAGTGCGGCAGGCCGAAGCGAATTTAAAACGCGCACAACAGGCCTACAACCAGGTCAAAAATCAGCCAAACATTGGCGAATTGCCCCAATCGTCCGAGCTGGAACAAGTTACGGTCGCCTATGAAGTGGCCAAAGCGCAGGCCGCCCTCACCGAAGAAGGGGCGAATCAGGCCGAAATTGCCGCCGCCCGCAACCAGATTGTACAAGCCGAGGTGCAATTGCGCCAGGCCCAGAGCAATGTTGTCACCGCGCAGAACAATTTGCAGACACTGCTGAACGGCGCCGATGAGGAAGATGTGCGGGTGGCGCAGGCCCAAGTACGCCAAGCCCAGTTAAGCCAATTACAGGCTGAGAATAGCTTGAGCAGCACCCAGTTGACGGCATCGACCAATGGCGTGATCAGCCAGGTCAACGTGCGCCAGGGCGAGTTGACCGGGGCGTTACCCGCCATCGTGCTCACCAACCTGGACAGCTTTCACATGACGGTGCTGGTGGATGAAATTGATGTGCGCCAGGTGGCGGTGGGCCAAACCGTGCGCTTGCGCGTTGACGCCCTGCCGGATCGTGACCTCACCGGGCGCGTCACCGAGATCGCGCCGGTCGCCAACAATGTCTCCGGTGTGATCGCCTACGAAGTGACGGTCACACCTGATCCCAGCGATGCGCCCCTACGCGCCGGGATGAGTGCAACGGCAATCATCACCACCGCGCAGGTCGACAATGTGATCCTGCTGCCGAATCGTTTTATCCAGCTTGACCGTGAGACGGATCAGGCCTTTGTCTACAAGATGGTCAACAACCAGCCGGTTTTGCAAGAGGTGGAACTAGGGTTGCGCAACGAGCAAGAGAGTCAGATCCTGGCCGGTTTAAATGATGGCGACAGCGTGGCCCTCGTCTCACGCAGCGCCGGTGAACAATTGCGCCAAATCTTCGGCGGGGATTAGTGCCGCAAACATTTAATTTTTAGAAATCACCACACTGGTAGAGACGTAAGGGATTTCTAAAAATTAAGCGGCCAAACAATTAGGTCAATTTATGAGCCAACAGAGCAACGGCACAGCAACCAAAACCGAACCGGTCATTGCGGTGAGCGGCGTAACCAAATTTTATCAGATGGGCGATGTGGAAGTGCAGGCATTACGCGGCATCGACCTTGAGATCTGGCCCGGCGAGTTGGTGGCGATTATGGGGCCTAGCGGCAGCGGCAAGTCAACCCTGATGAATGTCATCGGCTGCCTCGACGTGCCCACCGACGGCAGCTATAAGCTCGACGGCATTGATGTAAGCAAGCTGCGTGACAGTCAACTGGCCGAGATCCGCTGCCGTAAGATTGGCTTTGTCTTCCAGAGCTTTAACCTGCTCTCGCGCACTTCGGCGCGCGCCAACGTGGAATTGCCCTTGATCTATGCGGGCATCAGTGGTCGCCAACGCCGTCGTCAGGCCGAAGAGATGCTTGGCCTGGTCGGGCTAGGCGAACGGATGGATCACAAGCCGAATGAACTTTCCGGTGGTCAACAACAGCGCGTCGCCATCGCCCGCGCCCTGGCCAACCGCCCTTCCATGATCCTTGCCGACGAACCGACCGGTAACCTGGACAGCAAGACCAGCGTCGAGATCATGGAACTTTTCCAGCGCCTCAACCGCGAACAGGGCATCACCGTCGTCTTTGTCACCCATGATCCGGAGACCGCTGACTATTGTCAGCGCGTGGTGCATATCCGCGATGGTAAGGTTGCGCGCGATGAACGGCAAGTGGGGCGCATTGCTGATTCGTCAGCAGTCGTGGTCGAGGCTGTGTCGGCAGTAGCCCCATCGGCGCCAGTGGCAGCAGAAGTTGTCCCCACCCCAATCCCCGCTGAGCAACCGGCAGTGGTGACAATGGATGATTGGTCGAAGTGATTTTACGACCTGCTCGTGAGGGATTGCCAAATCCCGGCATTGGCGGCCGGGATTTGGCAATCCCTCACGAGCGGTAAGCGCGCTATTTAAACCCCAACCCCCGCTCCTTCAAACTCACATAACGGTTGCGCCCAATCACCAAATGATCCAACACGTCGATGTCGAGCAACTTGCCCGCTTCGACGATCAATTCGGTCACCCGCACATCTTCGGGACTGGGGGTGGGGTCGCCGCTGGGGTGGTTGTGAACAAGGATCACCGAGGCACTGTTGGCGCGAATCGCCTCGCGGAAGACTTCGCCCACCCGCACCACCGCGCTGTTGAGACTGCCGGCGTAGACGGTGTGGATCCGAATCACGAAATTTTTTGAGTCCAGCATGACCGTACGCAGATGCTCCTGCTCCAGCAGGCTCATCTCTAACATCAGCAGGTTGGCAATGTCGGTGGGGGTGCGGACTTGAGGACGTTCCTGGGGTGCGGTAACGAGCAGGCGGCGGCCCAGTTCCAGGGCGGCTTTGATTTCGGTGGCCTTGGCATCGCCCACGCCATGGACAGTGCGTAATTCTTCAAAGGTAGCTTGCGCCAGGCCGGGTAGCCCGCCGAATTGGCTCAGTGTGCGCTCGGCCAGCCGCAGCACATTTTCGCCAGGCTGCCCGACGCGCAGGATAATTGCCAGCAATTCGGTGGTACTCAGGGCATGCGGACCGGCATAGAGCATCCGCTCACGCGGGCGCATATCAAGCGGTAAATCGCGAATCATGGGCAGGTAGGCGGAGGATTCGACCCGTTCCATTGGTTGGCTCCAGTGTGTGAGTTGGGTGGTTGGGTGGTTGGGTGGTTGGGTAGAGCAGTACATCAGGAAATCGGTAAATCGGTATATTGGGAAATCGGTACATCGGTAGATCGGTAAATACAAGCTGACTGATGTACCGATCTACCGATGTACCGATCTACCAATGTACCGATTTACCGATCTACTATCCCCTACCCCCCCAAATGACGATAGGCCTCGGCGACTTCGACGAGGAAGCGACGGCTGGCGTGCCAGTCGCGCGCAGGGGGGTCTAGGGCTAGTTTGGTTGCGATGGCGGCGGCCAGGCGCGAAAGGGTGACCCCTTGCACTTTCCCCTGATCGTGACGCGCCAGTAGATCTTGGATCAGCTCATAGTCGGCGGCGGTCAGGCGGCGTAGACCAGGAAAACGCTGCCGCCACGCGGCAACGGCGCTATCGGAAGGCACATCCTGGCGATGGGTGGCAACCAGTGGGGCCACACTCTCCAAGCCGACCATACTGCCCTCTTTGATCACCAGGGTGCCAGCGGCAAAGTCACCTAGGCGCCGCGCATGGCGATTGAAAAACATCACAGCTAATCCTACACCATAAGCTACGGGGAGGAAATCCACCATTCGTAGGAGATTGCGCACGACAATTTCTAGAACGCCGGCGGGATTGCCATTCAGGCGCACCACGCGCGTCTTGGCAATGCGCTTGCCGATGGTCTGTCCATTCCAGATCAATTCGAAGACAATATAGTAGCCCCAAAGCAGTAGAAAGTTGAGCAGAATATAGAGCGCGGTGACAAAACCGCTGGCCCACTCTCCGGCAATCGCTGCGCCGGCCAATGTGGTCGCTCCTTCTGCGCCACCGAGCCAGCCGAGGAGCTGTAGCAGTAACAGATTGAGCAGGAAGAGGGCAATGCCCAGAATCAAATTATCGATCAGGGCACCGATAAAGCGGCTGCCAATCCCAGCTACTTCGTAACCAAAGGTTACATTTTCCGGCGTATCAATGGTATACTCTTGCTGTAACCACTGCGCAGCGGATGATTCGATCGCTGGTTCATTCGGTTGGCCAGCAGGTTGCCCCGTTAGGTGGCCAGTTAGGTGGCCGGGGGGCCAGCGCTTGGGCTCGGTCATACCGATGCTCCTTATGGGAAAGAGATAAATTTACACAATGAATTTAGATGTCTTTGCGCAGCAGCGGCGGCAAAGTTGGCAAGCACTCGAAACCCTGTTGAACCAGAGTAAGGCGAATCTAACCAAACTCTCGCGCCAGGAATTAGCTGACTTGGGCCGGCTTTACCGTACGGCAACGGCAGATTTGGCGTTGGCCCAGCGCGATTTTCCTCAACAGCGCATTACCGGCTACCTCAATGGACTGGTCAGCCGCGCCCATGCGCAGATCTATCGCGAAGAAGGGCTACAGGGGCGCAAGTTGCGGGCGTTTTACCGCACCCAATTCCCCGCATTATACCGTGTTTTGTTGCCTTACACTACCTTGTGCTTTGCGCTATTTACAATTGGCGCGCTGGTTGCCTTTATTGGCGTCTGGCGCGCACCGCAGCAGATCTATTTTTTCAGCGGTGAAGGGATGGAATCGTTGGTACGCCAGGTCGAAGCAGGCGAGATGTGGACCAACATTACTCCAAGCACCCGTTCGGCCGCATCCAGCTTTATCTTGACTAACAATATTCGGGTCATGTTCTTGACTTTTGCGGGTGGCATTACGGCCGGACTGCTGACGCTGTGGGTCATCTTCAGCAATGGCATTCATTTTGGCGCGATCTTCGGCCTGTTGCAGGCGCACGGCATGAGCCTGAATCTGGGCGAATTTGTGGTGGCTCATGGCTTTATTGAGTTGAGTGTGATCTTTCTGGCCGGCGGCTGTGGGCTTTATATGGGTGATGCCTTGGTTCGGCCCGGGTTGCAAAGTCGCCACGAGGCAGTCATTGCGCGCAGCCGGACCAGCGTCATGGTGATCCTGGGCTGTGTGCCCTTACTCATTCTCGCCGGCCTGATCGAGGGGTTTATCAGCCCCAGTGGCCTGCCCTGGCCCGTCAAGTTAGCCGTGGGCGTCAGCAGCGGCGTGCTCTTGCACACCTACTGGTTAACCGGCTTGCAACATACCCTGCCCTTCAGACGCACTCCCATTAAGTTAAGGGAGCAGTGCGCATCTCCCGATGCGCAGCCCAGCAAGACGGGCTCAGCGTCTGGGGACGCTGAGTACACGTTCCGCCCTTAACTTAATGGCTGTGGCCCTTCAGACGACAGGCGCAAGCAACAGCATCCTAGCATGCTCAGCCCATTGGTTATACTGCGGTTAAAATGAGAAGCCCCGTTTTTCCTGCTGGTCAAAACTGGGGTTCCCATTCAGCGCCCAAAGTATAGAAAACAAAACGCATGAAAACTCACTTCTACGAACGCAGCGCGTATAAGCTCTCCGAACAGCCGGTCCCCAGTTGTTTCATCAAACTGGATGATTATTTTGACCAGCGCCTGGGGGTGATCCAGGCCAACAATCCTCATGTGAGTGTGGTCTTCGCCGAAAGTCTCTGCGCACGGATGGCCGATGTGGAGATGTACGCCTTTCTGATCGAAGATGCGCGCAAGCGGCACGGGTTGGAGCAGGGCAATGATGCAAAGGCTGCGATCTTGACGCGCTCATTTTTTGTCGGCTATTTGGGCGCGATCCGAGCGCAGCTTGACTGTGGCGCGGTCGCGCTGGCTGTGCTCTATCGTCTGCCCTTGCCCAGCACCGAACGCAGCTTTGCCCACGGCAATTTCTGGCATCAACTGGTGACGGCCGTGCCCAATGTCCACCGCCGCTATCATGGCATGCGCCTCTTCTTCAACGAAGTCTGGCGGTGGTGCAACGAGACCGTTTATCGGGTGCCCCCCCTCTATATCTCACACGAACAATATGGGCCCTATGCCAGCCGCGAGATACACCTACGGCTGCTCGATGAAGGGAACCTCGATCTGACCCAGTTACCGGCCGAACCATTACGCTTGAACTGGATCGATCCGCTGCAACTCCACGACCGTTGGAAACCGCAGCTGCTATCTCTATGCGAAAAACTTTGTCAGGATATTGAGCGCTGTACTTGACAGCAGGCCGATCAGGAACTAAAATTTTAACATGACTAAAGTAGAATCGGTAGAGAGCAAAAAAATTCTTTCATCTGCCCATGAAGATTACCTCAAGGCGATCTATCTGCTCATGGCGGAGGGCACCCGCGTCAACAATTCAGCCTTAGCCGGTCACCTGGATGTTTCGCCGGCCTCGGCGACCAACATGGTAAAAAAGTTGGCCGAGTTGGCGCTGGTCGAATATGAACCCTACCAGAGCATCGCCCTCACGGAAGCGGGGCGGCGGGTAGCGTTGGAGGTCTTGCGCCATCATCGGCTGCTCGAACTTTACTTGCACCAGAAGCTCAATTTACCCTGGGATCAAGTGCACGAAGAGGCCGATCGGCTGGAGCATGTGATCAGCGAAGCCTTGGAAGATGCCATCGCGGCCGCGCTGAATGACCCTACGGTGGACCCGCACGGCGACCCGATTCCCAGCAAGGATGGGCAGATTGCCGACGTGGATGGGACGCTGCTCAGTATTGCTGATATTGATGCGCCCTACCGGCTGGTGCGCGTCCTCGCCCAGGATCCCGAGCGACTGACTTATTTAGGTTCGCTGGGGCTCTATCTAAATGCAACGGTGATCCTGCTCAAGCGTGCCCCTTTTGCTGGCCCACTCTTAATCGCTGTCGACGGCGAACACCATGCCCTGGCCCACGACATGGCCGAGTTGTTAGTCGTCAGCCCCAAGTCGGCGACGTGGTAATTAAGGCGAAGGAGTCAAAATGTTTCATGCCGATGTATTAACGCTGCAGGAGTTTGCCGTGCAAGAGCAGTTACCCCTAACGACCATCCAGAAAGCTGTCCTGGAATTTTTGCGCGGTCGAGATGACATTGTTGTCTTTGGCGCACAGGCCGTTAACGCATATGTGAACGAGCCGCGCATGACCCAAGATATTGACTTGATTGCCACCAGCGCAGCGGCGGTCGCAGAAGAAATTCGCGCCTATTTAGTGGCCCAGTTTCATATTGCGGTGCGTATACGCGACGTAGCCAATGGGCGCGGTTATCGGATTTTTCAGGTACGCAAAGCCGGCAATCGCCACCTGGTGGATTTACGCAGTGCAGAAATCGTGCCTGCGGCAAGGCGTATTGCCGATATTCTAGTGATGGCGCCGGATGAGTTGATTGCCTCCAAAGTAATCTCGTACCATCAAAGGCGTGGCAAACCAAAATCCGGCACAGATTGGCGCGATCTAGCATTGTTGCTGCTTACCTTTCCTGAGCTAAAAAGCGAAAGCAGCACCGTAACAAGTTGCTTGCTTGCAGCCGGTGCCGGGGCACCGATCATGGCACTTTGGCAACAATTGGTAGAGACACCAATTGAAATCGAGGAAGACGAAGATGAATTCTTCTGACCCTTTGACGCCACCGCCTGGTTGGGCCGTAAAAAACGGCAAGCTCCACCGCGCGTTCACCTTTCGCGATTTTACGGCGGCGTTTGGTTTTATGACCCAAGTGGCGATTGAAGCCAACACCATGAATCATCATCCCGAATTTTATAATATCTACAATCAGGTGACCATCGACCTGGTCACCCACGATGCAGGTGACACGATCACTGCGCTCGACCTTGCGCTCGCAACAAAGATCAACGCGTTACTGACGCGCTAGAGCCAACTTCCTGCGCCCCAATCTCACGCGCACGGCGGCCAACCAGCGCAAAGAAGAGGAAACCGACCAGGACAGCCACGCCTGCACAGCCAAAGGTTGCCGCCGGCCCAATCGCTTCATACAAATAACCACCGAGCAGCGCACCAATTGCGCCGGCCAAGCCCATGCTGATGCCACTTAACAAGCCCTGGGCCGTGGCCCCCATACCTGGCGGTGCGGCGCGGTTGGCATAAGAGACCGCCGCAATCCACATGGCGGAAAAGGTAAAGCCATGCAGCAGATTGATCGGCAGGACATAGATTGGGGCCGGCATCAACGCATAGGCGACCATGCGCAGGACCGTGGCCACCAGGGCAACCAGCAGCAGACCACGTGCCCCCAAGCGCTGTAAGAGCCGTTCACCAAAAAAGAAGATCGGCAGTTCGCTCAAGGTGGCGATCAAGAGCGAAAGGCCCATTAGCGTACGACTTGCCCCGAGTTGATCCAGGTAGAGAAAGAGAAAGCTGTTGCTTACCCCAGAGGCCAGACCGTTGATAAAGAGGGTAATCAAAAAGACCAACCACGGCCAACTGCTGATGAAAAAACGCATACCACGCCAGAAGGGTTGCCCAATCTGCACTGGTTGCACGGCGAGCTGCCGGGCGGCCAGCCAACAGCCGCCCAAAAAGAGCAGCGCGCCGTAGAAAGCCCAATGGAGTCCCACCCGATCCAGCAACAGCCCCAACAATGTGCCCGCCACGCCCCAGCCCACCGCCCCCCACAGCCGCTGACGACCATAGGCTTCACGGCGGTCACCAAGCAGCAACAGCACAGAATTATCGACCAATGGCATGATCGGGGCGCTGAAACAGGCATAGAGGATAACCAATGGCAGCAGCCAGAGCGGGTTGCGAATCAACGAAAAGATCAGCACGACCCCCCATAGCCCGGTAATGGCAATTTGCAAGAGACGATGATGCTTTTGCGTGGCGTCGGCAAAGCCACCCCAGAGCGGGGCCGCGATCAGCCCAACCAGGGGCGGGATGCCCGCTAAGAGTCCAATCTGCGCTTCGCCGATGCCCAGTTGGCGGTAGTAGAGCGCCAGGTAGGGCGAAAAGGCGGCCATTGCGGCGTAGTAGCAGAAGTAGAAAATTTTTGGGGCCAACAGTAAGTTAGCACCGGTACGGCTCGATTTGTTGTGCAAAGTGTTTTGCATGAACAGTCCCCTTGCCTGTCAAATTTGCTATTTGTCTTAGCGCAAATTGTCGGTATAATGGGGACAACCCACGCATACTCCAACCTGCGAGTATACCACACGCAGCATGGCCAGCGTATTTTGCGCAACAAACAATGTTTTCAAATAGTAAGAGACGTTACGTATAACATGAAACAGTGTTAGCCACTGTGCCAAGGCGAGTCACCAGCAAGCGTGACCCCACTCATTTGCACCAGCTACACCCACCTGCCACAGACAAAGGAGCCACTTGTGCCATTCAAGGTCAAAAAACGGGGGAAACTCACCTATTACTACGACGGCGATGAACCAGTGCTCTCAAGCCTGGTGGTAGAAGAGCAGCCGGATGGTGACCTCCGCATCCATTTTGCCGGCCTCACCGGCGGTTACTCGGCTAAAGGGGTGTTAGGGCTAGAGGAACTGGTCACGATGGATCCGGCCCGTGAAATCCCGCTGGTCTTTCAATGTTGGGAGAAATGGCTGCAAGAGGCCGGTATCTGCCAATCGCTGGCCCAGGTTGACTTTGTCGAAATGCATGTCTTTGGCTGTCAGCCCAAAGCCCCCAACCCATTGCTCGATCCACAAGGCTTTGCCGCGGAACAACAGCGCCTTTACAAAGCCTACCGCGAAGCCTATGGCGGCTGGTTCCGTGAACATTGCCCAGAGAACGGGCTGCCGGCCCGCTTTACCGTCCACGTCGTCGACGTGCCGGACAAGGCCGCGTCCTATGAATTTTACAGCGTCGCCCTTTATCAAAAAGCGTTACAAAAAACGTGATTCGTGCTGCGTGATTCGTGATTCGTGATAGTCTCCGCGAAATAAGCTGGTTTACGTTTTACGAATCACGCAGCACGCAGCATGAATCACGCAGCACGAATCACGAATCACCCTCTCATTTTCACTAGAAACGGTTAAGGAAATGACCGAACCCAATTATGACCTGCTCTTAAAAAATGGCCATGTGATCGATCCGCTCAACCATATTGACGGCAAAATGGATGTGGCAGTCCAGGGGGGCAAGGTGGCGGCGGTGGCCGCGGACATTAATCCGGCCCTGGCTACGCAAGTAGTCGATGTGGCCGGCCACTATGTCACGCCGGGAATTATCGACATCCATGTCCATGTCTACCACACGCGCGAGCCGGAAGGCTTGAGTGTGATGGCCGACTCGCATTCCTTTCGCTCGGGCGTGACCACCATGGTGGACACGGGAACGGCGGGGGCGAAACATTTTCTGCACTTCAAACGCACGGTGATCGATCAGGCCGCGACACGCATCTTTGCCTACGTCAACATTGTGGACCTGGGCATGATCGGCGACTTTGAGCAGGATATCCGTACAATGGACCCGGAACTGTGCGCGGCGACGGTGCTGATGTACCCCGATGTCTGTGTGGGGGTGAAAACCGCGCACTACTGGACCCAATTGCCTTGGGATGCCGAACATCCACCGTGGGCCGCGGTTGATCGCGGGGTGGCCGCGAGCAAGCTCTGCAACAAACCACTGATGGTCGATTTCTGGCCGCGCCCGCCCGAGCGCAGCTACCAGGAGTTGATTTTGGAGAAGATGCGTCCCGGCGATATCCACACCCATGTCTATGCGCAACAATTTCCCGTGCTGGATGAGCAGGGCAAGCCCAACCAATTCCTCTTTGAGGCACGCCAGCGCGGCATTATCTTTGACGTGGGGCATGGGGCCGGCAGTTTCTGGTTCCGCAATGCCTACCCGGCGATCCAAAATGGCTTTAGCCCCGACTCGATTAGCACCGATTTGCACACCCGCAATGTGCATGGTGTTGTCGTTGATATGCAGACGACCATGAACAAGATCCTCAACTGTGGCATGGGCTTACAGGAGGTAATCTACCGCTCGACGGTGACCCCAGCGAACGAGATCGGCCACCCCGAGCTGGGTAATCTCTCCGTAGGGGCAGAAGCGGATGTGGCAGTCTTCCAGTTGCACACCGGCGAGTTTGGTTTTGTTGATTGTGGCAAGGCTAAATTGATGGGCGACAAGAAGTTGGAATGTATGTTAACCCTGCGCGCGGGCAAGGTCGTCTACGACCCCACAGGGCTGAGTATGCCCCTGTGGCCGGACGCGCCGGAGGCGTACTGGCGTTTGCCGTGGTAAGGGATGAGGGGATGACCGGGTGACAAGGTGACAAGGTGATCCTGTTGTACTATTTGACAACGGGATTGAAATCCTGCCCTAACAAGTGATTTTAGTCACCCGGTCACCTTGTCACCCGGTCACCCGGTCACCTTGTCACCCGGTCACCTTGTCACCCGGTCACCCGGTCACCTTGTCATCCTGTCATCCTATAAAATAGTGACAAAAAGGAGGTTCCTTTGGCCGTTGCAACCAATCCAACTCATTTACCCAGCAAACCAACCCACGTGGGCTGGTTTGGTACGCTGGTGGGGGCGAAAACCCGCTTTCAGATTCGCCGGGCGGTCTGGGGTTATATCTTTGCCTTGCCCTGGATTCTGGGACTGATCATCTTTTGGGGTGGGCCGATTTTGGCATCACTTTACTTTAGCTTTACCAACTACGAGATCATCGGCGCGCCCAAGTGGGTGGGGCTGGAGAACTATATTCGCGCCTTTACCGCTGATGACCTCTTCTGGGATTCGCTGGGGCGTACGTTCTTCTTTACCGGGGTCTTTGTGCCGGCCACGATCTTTGGGGCGTTGATGCTTGCCATTATTCTCAACCAAAAGCTCGTTGGCACCAACATCTATCGCTCCATCTTCTTTATTCCGCACCTGGTGCCCGCGGTGGCGTTGGCGGTGGTCTGGATTTACCTGTTGCAGCCACGGTTGGGACCAGTCAACCAGGTGTTACGCTCGCTGGGCATTAGTGACCCGCCCTCCTGGCTGGCCTCGCGCGATTCGGCCCTCTACTCGGTGACGATGATCAATGTGTGGGCGGCGATGGGCGGCAATACCATGCTGATCTTCCTGGCCGGCTTGCAAGGGGTGCCCAAAGAGCTCTATGAAGCGGCGGATATGGATGGCGCCGGCGGGTGGAGCAAATTCCGCAATGTGACCATGCCCCTTCTCACCCCGACGATCTTCTTCAACCTGGTCTTGGCGATTATCGGTGCCCTCAAAGTCTTTACCACAGCTTGGGTTGCCACTGGCGGTGGTCCTTCCTATGCCACCTGGTTCTTTGCCCTCCACATCTACACCGAAGCCTTTCAGTACTTCCGCCTGGGCTATGGCAGTGCATTGGCCTGGGTGTTAGCCGTGATCCTCATGTTCTTCACCTTTATCCAGGTCTCTTATTCGCGGCGGTGGGTACATTATGAAGGTGGAAACTAATGGTGTTTATTCCGATTTCGTTTTGTCACTTGACCGGAGGAAAGGATGACAAGGTGACCGGGTGACAAGATGACCGGATGACAAGATGACCATACGTTTATTCATCCGATCATCTTGTCACCTTGTCACCTTGTCATCCTACCACCTCCGAGAAAGTTAAATCGGAATAATGGGTAATACTGAATGGTTAACGGTCAATGAGGAGTAAATTTGAATGACGACAGAAGCGATGACAACGCGGATGGCAGGCCAGGGCAAAGGGGTAAACTGGGGACGGATGACGCTGTATGGGGTGGTCATTCTGCTTTGTATTATGTTTGGCTTTCCGCTCTTTTGGACGCTGATGAGTTCATTAAAGACGCCGATGGAGATGGCAAAATTTCCACCACCGTGGGTCCCGGCAGATCTCCAATGGGAGAACTATGTGCGCGTCTTTTCGATTTCGCGCCACCCCGTCAGTACCTGGGCCCTCAATTCAACCTTTATTGTTGTGTTGGGGACGCTGGGCACGGTGCTGACTGCTTCGCTGGTGGCCTATTCGTTTGCACGCTTTCAATACCGGGGGCGCGATACGCTCTTTGCCATCACGCTGGCCACCATCATGTTACCGGCACAGGTAACTTTGATTCCTCAATTTGTGCTTTTTTACAACTTGGGGTGGATCAACACACTCATGCCGCTGTGGATTCCGAGTTGGTTTGGCGGGGGGGCCTTTGCGATCTTCCTCATGCGCCAATTTTTCCTCTCCCTGCCCAAAGATCTGGATGAAGCCGCGCTAATCGATGGCGCCAGCTATCTCCGCATCTTCTGGTCGATCCTCTTACCGCTCTGCAAGCCAGTATTGGCGACCTTAGCCATTATCGTCATCATTGACTTGTGGGGTGACTTTCAGGGGCCACTGGTCTACTTGAACTCGCCGGAGAAGTTCACCATCTCGGTGGGGCTGCGCTTCTTTAACAACACCCCCGAAGTTGGCGGTGAACCGTTGCAGCATCTGCTGATGGCCGCTTGTATACTCTCCATGTTGCCGGTGATCATCATCTTCTTTATCGGTCAGCGCTTCTTTGTCCAGGGGATTGTCATGTCCGGGATCAAAGGGTAACGAATAATTAATGGAAAACAATTAATAATTAATTGTTTTCCATTAATTATTCGTTACCAAGGCATCAGCAAAACAGCAGTACATTAAGTTGTCGAATCGGTGATAACAAAGCTTTCCTCACGCATGAGGAGCGGGTAACGTTTTGCCAACCGGCGGGTCATATGGCTGGATGTTTTGGCAGCGGCGATGATTGCAGCAGTGCAGAGTAGGCTGGCAAAGGCAATCATAACGAGTAGCGGCGTGATGATCAGTGGGGTAATATTCATCGGCGCAATCTCCTTATCGAGCGGGTGGTTGGGCTTTGGTTCCTTAAAGTCAAAAGGCAACCGTTAACTCTAGCATAATGGAAAGTTGGAAAATTAATAGGCTGATTGCTGACAATGTTCTTACTATCTCACAAGCTATGGCACTTTTTTCGCTACCTTTCGTAAGGGAACCATTCCCAGCCCTCTTTGTAGATCTTGCCGGCGGCCTCTAATTCGCGCAGATAGTTGTTGACACTGCGCCGCTCCATCTCGACCAAACTTGCAATCTCCTGCTCACGCACCCCTTGCTGGTAGGCAGTCACCAGTTGATAGATCGATTCGGTTACTTCCTGCTTTTTGCCATTAATTAATCGTGCCATAACAACCCTTTCCCATAGACCATCATTGCTTGCGCGTAAGGCAAGCTACCTAGCGACACACACCCGTAAGCAATGGTGATGACGGTAAAAAGGGGGATCAATCGATAACAATTTCATGACAATTTTGCGCGATCAGCGATGGTGAAGCACACCCATCCATCACCAAATTTGGTAAATTGCCGACCTGTCACAGAAAATAGCAACTTATGTTTGCACATCTGCGCGCTACCAACCACCGCCATGCCACCTTTGTTGCCATCTTTGCGCTTGCCTTGCTCTTCCGTTTGCTGGCATTGCTGCTTTTCCGCCCTGGCGGCTTTATTGCCGATGCATCAGACTATGATTTTTACTACCTGTGGGGGCAACAGATCCCCCAGGGCTACACCACCTTTGTCAACCTGTGGACGGCCTACCCACCGCTCTTTCCGGCGCTGATGTTGCCGATTTTTGAGTGGTCCAGCCGCATTCCACCCTGGGTTGAACCACGGCTATTCTTCCATCTGCTCTTTGGTCTGCTGCTCCTGCTCTTTGAAAGCGGCAACATCCTCCTCATCTACCGCCTGGCCCTCAAACTAGGCTATCCCCCGCTGGGACATGACGAATCACGAATCACGAATCACGAATCATCTACGCCCCTCCTCCACCCAGCCCTCTTCTACGCGCTCCTCTTCACGCCGGTCTACACTTTGTTGGGCTGGTTTGAATGTATGCCACTCTTTTTTATGTTGTGGGGGCTGGATCTGTTGCTGAGCAAGGGGCGCCGCGGGTGGATCAGCAGTGCCGTCGTCGCCGCCCTTGGCTTTCTGACCAAACTTACCCCAGCGTTACTCGTGCCGATTGCCGTCCGTTGGCTGGGCAGCAAGTTAAGTTGGACGGCGCTGCGTGGCGAGTGGTTCAAACGCGAGTCAGCCGGCAATCTATTGCGCCCTACCCTTTATACTCTGCTCTTTTTTGGTGTAGTGCTGGGGGGCGGCTACTGGTTGGTCGGGGGCCACACGGCCCTGGCCTTGAGCAGCTTCCAGGTTAATAATTTGCGTCCACCGTGGGAAAGCGTCTGGGCGCTGCTGGTGGGCAACTATGATTGGGGTCGCGTACCGGTTGACATGCGCAATCTAGTAGCGCTCGACCAGCCGCCGGCAACGCCACAACTGCCCTGGGGTTGGATTACCCTAGGTTTTGCGCTCCTCTATCTCTGGCTCTACACCCGCCCCTATAACTGGCGCAATCGGCGGACACCCATCGTCTTTGCCGCGCTCAGTGTGATCTGGCTCTTTCTTTATAGCAAAGGGTGGAGTCCCCAATTTCTGGTCTGGGTGCTGGCCTTTATTGTGCTCTTATTGCCCACCGGGCGCGGTATTGCACTGAGCATGGGCCTGACCGTCCTCAATATCATCGAGTCGCCGATCTACTTCATCATGCTGGGCAATGAACGGTGGATCCTGGCTGGGGTGATTATCCTGCGCACGCTCTTGTTGGTCACCCTTTTTGCCGATCTATTGAGCCAGATCTGGCCGACACCGGCGCGCAGCCGGCAATTGCGCCGGCTCGCCGCTGGCAGCACCTGGCTACTCCTTGGCACCACAGTCGTCGCGATCATTGGCAGTGCGCCCCGCGCGGCGCGGGCCTATGCGGACCAGCGCTTGGCAATGCAGCCCTGCCACGCGGCGATCACCTATTTACAGACGCAAGCCGCCTGGCCCACGCGCCAGATCGCCAGCGACCAAATTGAAATCTGGCGCGATTTTTACCCGTGGTTGCGCCCCACCTATGATTTTTACATTGTCGATGGCTATGACCCCACTGACCGCCCGTGGGAACAAGTAGTGGCCGAACGGTTGGATCAGCGGCTGGGCAGTGCAGAGTTCTGGTGGATCACCAACAGTGGGCAGCCCTCGCGGGCGGACGGCTATTTTGCGCTACCTGGAGTTCAGGTGTTAGAGGAGCAAACGTTGGGTGCTTGCCAGGTGCAGCGGGTCATCCGGGCTGGTGCATCAACCCTGGCCGAGGCGGCGGTGGCTGGTGGCCCGATTCAACTACAAAGGCTGGCGTGGGAAACGGCCAAAGTAGGCGCGGATCTGCACTTGGTGTTATACTGGCAGGCGGTTGCTCCCGTCAACGAGAGTTATACTGTCTTTGTCCACCTGCTTGATAGTGCCGGCCAGTTGGTCGTACAGCAGGATAACCTGCCGGTAGCCGGGCTGGCCCCGACCGATACCTGGCAGCCGGGCACGGTGATCCGCGATCCCTATCGGCTGGTGCTGCCCCCAATGGTAACGCCCGGCAACTACCAGTTGCACATTGGGCTTTACACGGCGGATGGACGTGTGCCCTTGACGATGCGCGATGGGATGCAGGCGGATCATTTAGAATACAACATTAAAATTCAGTAGCACGGATCTTTGCACCTGCTACTCGGAGCATTATGACAATCGCAGTAATGAATTTGGTGGAGAGAGCAGAATCCTACCGAATTGACGCCAACCAAAATTTAGACCGCGAAACGCAGATGGAACTTGGACAATTTTTAACGCCAAGTTCAGTTGCCGGTTTCATGGCTTCGCTGTTTACAAAAGCAGATAGCGAGGTTGTCCTACTCGATCCGGGCGCTGGGGTTGGCAGTCTCACCGCGGCATTTATTGAGCACCAACTTACCCATAGTTCTTCGCCAACAGAAATCGTTGTCGATGCCTATGAGTTGGATCCATTCATGCTCACTTATCTTGAACAAACGATTAAAGACTGCCTCTTTCATTGCCAGAATACGCAGGTCAATTTTTCTGGAAAGATCATTCACCAGGATTTTATCACGATTGGCACCGAACTGCTGTGGAAGGCCAATAGTTTATTTGGTGAACCTATTCGGCAATACACACATTGCATCATGAATCCGCCGTACAAAAAAATTCGGAGCGATTCGCACCATCGACAGCAGCTACGCCAAATTGAGATTGAGACCTCCAATCTATATAGCGCCTTTATGGCGATTGCTATCAAGTTGCTTGCACCAGCGGGTGAGTTAGTTGCGATTATCCCACGCAGCTTTTGTAATGGCGTTTATTTTAAGCCATTTCGACAGCTGTTATTGGCAGAAATGGCCATCAAACAACTGCACATTTTCACCAGTAGAACGCAAGCCTTCAAAGAAGATGATGTTCTGCAAGAAAATATTATTCTTCATGCTATAAAACATGGTTCGCAACAAGAGGTCACGATTACTTCGAGCAGTGATCCCAGCCTCAGTGACATGACCTATCGTCAAGTCCCCTTTGACAGGCTAGTCAAACCAGGGGATCGAGATCAATTTATCCATATCACATCCAATGATTTTGATCAGCTAGTTTTAGATCGCATCGGTTACTTCTCCCATTCGCTCGATGAACTTGGACTTAGCGTCAGTACAGGTCCAGTTGTCGATTTTCGCCTGAAAGATGATCTTCGGCAGCAGCCCGAAGAAGATACGGTGCCGCTAATCTACCCGAGCCATTTTCACAAGAATGCGATCAAGTGGCCAGTCAATGATGGCAAAAAGCCCAATGCGATTCGCGAATCAGCGCAAAGTAAGCGCTGGTTAATGCCTAATGGGTGGTATGTACTTACGCGACGCTTTAGTTCGACCGAAGAACGCCGTAGAATCGTGGCCGCGATTCATGATCCTACACACGTACCGGGTGAGAAAGTTGGTTTTGAAAATCATGTTAATGTATTCCATCACGAAAAGAGCCCGCTAGAAGGGGTTGTTGCCAAAGGGTTGGCCCTCTATCTCAACTCGACATTGGTTGATCTCTATTTTAGACAGTTTTCCGGGCATACACAGGTCAATGCAACCGATCTAAGGATGCTACACTACCCAGATCTAGGTACTTTGGTCAGATTTGGAGAATATGTCAATGGTTCTTTTCCTGATCAAGAAGAAATCGATGCTATCATTGACAGTGAAATTGAAATTATTGCACAACACACGCAACATGGCGAGAATCCGATGGTAATTCAACAGAAGATACAAGAGGCTTTGACCATTCTTGATGAAATTGGCATGCCCCGCGGTCAACGCAATGAGCGCTCTGCGCTCACGCTGTTAGCACTACTTGGGTTGAAACCCGATCTTACCTGGCAAAGTGCGAGCGCACCATTGGTAGGCATTACGCCAATCATGGATTTTGTAAAAGAACATTATGGGCGCGCCTATGCCCCGAATACGCGTGAAACCTTTCGCCGGCAGACAATGCATCAATTTGTGGATGCAGGGATTGCCATCCCCAATCCGGATGAGCCAGAGCGGGCGGTGAACAGCCCAAAGTGGGTTTATCAAATCGAACCAAGTGCACTTGAACTGTTCCGCACCTTTGGCAGTGCAATGTGGGCAACAACGCTTGAGCAGTATTTACTCGACCGTCAAACTTTAGCCAACCGCTATGCACAAAATCGTGAAATGTTAAGAATTCCTTTGGTTTTTGGCGAAAAGCAGTCACTATACCTAACTCCCGGCAATCACAGCCAACTCATCCAAGCGATTATTGAGCAATTTGGACCACGTTTTGCCCCAGGCGCAGAAGTGCTCTATATCGGTGACACAGGTGCGAAAATGGGTTACTTTGCCGAAGCAATATTTCAGGAGCTGGGCTTAGAATTTGATAGTCACGGCAAATTCCCAGATGTAGTTTTATACTATCGCGAAAAGAACTGGTTGCTCTTAATCGAAGCAGTAACCAGTCACGGCCCGGTCAATGCAAAACGACATGCGGAACTAGCGAATCTGTTTAGCCAAGCTACTGCTGGCCTTGTCTACGTTACAGCATTTCCCACGCGCCAGCTGATGAGCAAATATCTCAGCGATATTAGCTGGGAGACCGAGGTGTGGGTGGCAGAAGCGCCAACACATCTAATTCACTTTGACGGCGAACTGTTCCTTGGTCCCCACCAATGAAATTTTGTCTGCCTTATCGATCTCTTGACAAACAACCATGACGGTAGCACCTGTAATCGACAAAACACGCATCACGAACCGGGGCATGGCACTGGCCATCTTTGGCCTGCTCTTTAGCGCCTACCTCTTCACCTACACCGGCTATATCCAGAGCAGCGATGGCCTTTCCATGTTTGCCACGGTGGAGAGTATGGTCCGTCGCGGGGAAGTTGACAGCAATCAACTGCTCTGGATGGGCATCCAACAGGGTAGCTTTGGGCCAGATGGTGAACTCTACAGCCGCAAGGGATTGGGGGCTGTCCTATTGGCCTACCCGCTGGTCTGGTTGGCCCAACAGTGGCCGGGGGTGGGGCTGGTCCAAGCGGCACTCTTGCTCAACCCATTGTTGACGGCGTGGACCGGCGCGCTGCTCTATCGCAGTGGACGGCGCTTGGGTTGGTCGGTCGGCACGGCGACGGCGACCGCGCTGCTCTTTGGGCTGGCAACGATGGTTTGGCCCTATACGCAAACCTTCTTTAGTGACCCGGTTTGTGGCTGGGGGCTCTTTGCCGCGCTTTATGGCTTGCTGGGTTACAGCCAGGTTGGACGCAAACGGTATCTGCTGGGCAGTGGCATGGCGTGGGGCTTGGCTTATCTGGCCCGTTCGGTCAACCTGCTCACCTTGCCGATCTTTTTGGCCGCGCTCGTGGTTGCGCTCCATCGACGGCATGGGCAAGCGGGGCCGCTTTTACTTAATGTCGCGACGCTCCGCCGCTTGTTGACTCATCATTGGCGGCCCCTTTTCAGCTTTCTACTACCGGTGGTGGTGGCCGGGCTACTCTCCCTTTGGTGGAATGGGGTGCGCTACGGCAGCATCTGGGAGAGTGGCTATGTCGAGAGTGAGTCCTTTAGTGCGCCATGGCTCTTTGGGCTCTTTGGTTTACTACTAGGGCCGGCACGCGGCTTCTTCTGGTACAGCCCGGTGCTCTTATTGGGTATCTTCGGGATCAAATGGTTCTGGCAACAGGCCCGCTGGCTGCTCTATGTGATCGCGCTGGTGAGCCTGCTCTATTTTCTGCTCTATGGCAAGTGGTACATGTGGCATGGCGGTTACAGTTGGGGACCACGCTTTCTGGTCCCTGTGCTGCCCTTCCTGGCCCTGCTACTAGGCCCGGTTTGGGAAGGTTTGTTCATCACACACAAATGGGGCAAGCTAGGGTGGCCGGTCGCAGTGCTCGTGATCGCCATCTCGCTCGGGGTACAGTGGCTGGGCTTGGTCATTCCCTTTGCTTTGGTTCAGGATTGGCTGGCAACGACAGTGCAGCCCCTGTTTGCGCCACAGACCTTTACCAGCCTGGCCTACTCACCACTCCTCCGCCAGTGGCAATTCGTCACAGCCGAAAATATTCATTTTGGTTGGTGGCGGGCAGCCCAAGCAGGGTGGGACATTGATTGGCAGGGGCTGTTGCTGCCCTTGGTTGGGCTCGTGCTGAGTCTGGCCGTGCTTTTAGGCTATCGGCGGCAACCCACGCGTGAAACGTCACAACGGCTTTATGGCCTTTTGCATAGTTTTATTCTGATTGCCCTGGCCGTTGCGTTGCTGGTCAATTATCAGCGCACCCTGGCCCCGGTCGATCAACGGGCGGCGGCGGGGCGAATCGAACGGGTAGAACAGTCAGGCGATGCGATTCTGCTCTTGCGCCCGGCCCAAACGCAACAGTTTGCGAATCTCTATCATGGTCGGCTGCCCACCTACGGGCTGATCGCACAAGAGGAGCTCGATGGGGCCAACGAAGCCTGGCTTGAACACCTGCAACGCAACTATCAACGGCTGTGGGTCATCTCCGACGACAGTGCGCCCGAAAAATCGGGCTGGGAACGGCCATTGCGCACGGAGAGTTATCTGCTTGGTGAAAATCGGCTGCCCGCCACCGAAAACAGTCGTTTGGCCCTGTATGCGTTGGCTGGGGCACAGCAACTGACAGAAGGTGGCCTGGGGTTGGTCTTTGGTGACCCAACCGCGGAACAGACCGTCACCGAGGCCAACGGTTGGATGCGGCTGAATGGTTATGGCTTGACCACCCAAGCGCGCCCAGGCGGCGATATTGTGCTGGCCTTGCGCTGGGAAAGTTTGCGCCAGGTTGATTACAACTACCACATTTTCGTTCACCTGATCGACCCGCGCGGCGAAAAGATCGATCAACGGGATGGGCAGCCGGTGCAATGGCTGCGCCCAACCAGCAGTTGGCAACCCGGCGAACGGATTATCGACCACTATGGCTTTATGTTGCCCAACGATGCCCTGCCCGGCAACTACGAAATGGTGGTCGGCCTCTATGACCCGGTTACCGGCCAACGGTTACCAGTGAGCGCCGGACCAGGTGATTTTGCGGTAGAATTGGGGCCGGTGTTGGTGACGGATGCTGATTAGCGCGATTATAGTTAATAAAGCTACCCCTCCCGCGCCTAACAGCGGTTGCCTTCTAGGCGCGCTCCCCTGCTAAGGAAGGGAACCGTTGACGAGGTGACGGTTCCTCCCCTTACCAGGGGGCGGGTGCCCTTTGGGCGCGGAGGGGGTTAATGGTTAATAAGGAGAGCACATTGAAGTGGTTTGCTGGGGATGCGATGTGGCGACAGGGTGATTGCGGTCAAAGCGAGAGCAAGCTGATGCGCGGGCGGCACGATCCAAGCTGGGTGATGCTCCTCTGTGCTCTCCTCTTTTTAGTGGCCTGTAGCGCAGAAGCGGAGCCGACCCCAACGCCTGATGTACCGCTCTTACCGACTGTTGCAGCCACCGCGACAATAGTCGCACCGGCTGCGCCGTCGATCTTGCCAACCGTCAGCGCAGCGTTGGTCAGCCCATTAACCACCAGCACCCCCATCACCAGCACCATGCCAATGACCGCGGCGGCGAGCAGCGTTCTCACCATCAGTCTACCCGCTGCGACACCGGTCGCCGTGGCGGCTGATTGTGAAACGGAAGCCGATATTGCGCTGGCCAGTTACCCCGACCTGATCGCGATTATGGGTTGTGCGCTGCAAGCCGCCAGCTTTGAGCCAGTGGCGATTAATGAATTTGGCGTCGGCCCTGATTATGATCGTTTTATGCTCTGGTTTAGCAGTGAAAATCAGATTTATGTGCTCTTGCCCAGCAAAACCTGGACCGCCTATCCCGATACGTGGACGGAAGATCAGGAGACCTTTAGCTGTAATCCGCTGCCAGCTGAAGCCAGTTCACCACCACTACCGCGCCGCGGCTTTGGCAAACTCTGGTGTAGTATCGAAGGCTTACAGGAAACGATGGGGCTGGTGGAACGCGAGGAACGGCTCTGTCAACACACCGTTACCCAGCGCTTTCAGCTTGGGCGGCTGGTCGCCTGTTATGAAGATGCGACGATTCGTTTCTTCCGCGTGATGGACGATGAGACGTGGGATCAGGTGTTGACGCGTTAACAATTGTCAATTGGCAATTGACAATTGTTAACGAAAGTGTCCTTAGCGATATGAATCCTTGGTCGCCGCCGCGGCTTCTGGCGAAATAGGCTCCATCGGGAAAGAGACCCCATGTGCTGCGCCCAATTCCTGCAACTCGCTCGCGACATACTCGGTCAGCGGAATGCCATATTGCAGCCGTAAAGCCTCGGTCTCATGTTCGATCTCGCCGGCCACGTAGATGCGGTCGTAGCCTTTGGCTTTGGGCGCCTCGTGCAGGGCGCGGATCATATCATCCATTGCCTGCTTAAACTCCTCCAAAGGCCGGAAAAGGTCGATCCGCATCGCAGCAAAGAAGTGGCCGTCATTGTTGAAGCCCATACCCTTCCCTGCCACCCCAGCGTCCCAGCCGCCGGATAAGACATTACAGAGCACCGAGACCATCATCATCAACCCATAGCCCTTGTGGCCACCGGTGGCGCGTTCACCGCCCAGCGGGAAGAGGGAGCGCACCTGGCCTGGGTCAGTCGTCGGTTCGCCATCCAGCGTGACGCCCCAGCCTAAGGGAATCGGCATCTCGTTGTCACGCAACATCATTACGCGGTTAAAGGGCACGACGGAGGTGGCCATGTCGAGCAGCCAGGGCGGTTCGTTAGCGGTGGGAAAAGAGATCGCGATGGGGTTGGTAGAGAACATTGACTTGGAACCATAGGTAGGCAGCACCCCATATTCGGACCCTTCGGCATAAAAGCGCCCGGTCATGCTGATGCCGACCATATCCTCGCCCAGCGCCATCCACGGGTAGTAGCCGGCCGCGCCATAGTGATAGCTGTTGTGGACGGTGACCATGCCGATGCCGCTCTCACGCGCCTTTTTCATCGCCAAGCGCATGGCCCACGGACCCGCCACCAGCCCCAAACCGGCGTTACCATCAACGCGCGCCGAAACTGGCGTTTCGTAGTCAATCGTAAAGTTATGGGCGAGATTGATGATATTGGCAGTGATCTGCTTGTGGTAGATCGGTTTTAAGTTGCGGACACCATGCGTCTCGACGCCGCGGCGGCTGGCATAGAGCAGGACATCGGCCGCATCAGCCGCGTGGTCAGGTTGCACCCCCAGCCGCTCAAAAAGGGTACGGGTGAAGGTATGGAGCGCGTCGGCGCTGATTTGCGCAGTATACTTCATGTTACATCTCCACTAAGGTTGCAAAATCGGCAGCGTCGAGTTGGTTAAAGAGCGCATCCCACCGTTCGGCGGGCAAGGCGGCGTTGGGCAAACGCGGGGTGCCACAGTCAAAGCCAATGCGCGCCATGACCGCTTTGAGTGACCCCATAAAGCCGGCATCGATCATCAAGCCCGTAGTGACGTTGGCGCGCAGTTGCAGGTCGGTGGCACGGGCAAAATCACCCTGATGTACAGCTTGATGGATCGCCCGATAAGGGCCAGGAATATAGTTGAGCGTTGAGCCGATATTGCCGTTGGCTCCAAACATCGCGCCAAAGAGTGCCTGCTCATCCATGCCCGAGAAAACGGTCCACCCGCCCGCGCCCAGATCGACAATCTGGCGGAACTCAAACATATTGGGGCCAGTATATTTGCTGCCGCCTAGACTGGGAATGTGGCGCAGGGCTTTCATCAACGCGACAGCATCCGTCGGGCCACCAAAGATGTACGTCAAGAGGGGAATATCGGGTGCCGCGGCCCCCAAGGCCGTAAAATAGGCGACGGTGCTTTCGGTGGTACGATAAAGCGGCGGAATAATACTGGCAACGCCATCGGCCCCCGCCTCCTGCGCGTGACGAGAAAGGGCCACCGCGTCCTGCATCACCAACGCGCCCACGTGGGCGATCACCGGGATGCGGCCATTGACCTGCTCGACCACGGTTTCCAGCATCAGACGGCGCTCGGCCACCGTCATGTAGATCCCTTCGCCGGTACTGCCACAGACATAGAGGCCGCCAACATCCTTCGCCAGCAGATAATCGACCAGCCGGCGCGTCATACTTACATTAACTTCATCGTGCTGGGTAAAGGGGGTGACCAAGGCTGGCCACGCGCCTGAAAAAATTTTCATTATTTTGTCTCCCTGAAGTGGGGTGCTGCGCCCTCATTACCGCGCCCTTCGACAGGCGCAGGACACTGGCATTAAGCGAGTAGTGCGCATCTGGGGGTGGGCCCAAATAGCGAAAAGCCCCACGCAGGGGGCGGTAGTGGGGCGTAGCACGGTTTATCGATTGTTGCCCATCCAACTCATGCTTTCACCGCGCACGAGGAAAGAGCGTTCGTCATATTGGCCAGGGCGGGTGACGGGGATGGCCCCGCTTTCGACCGCGACATCCAGCGGGTTGGCGCGGGTTTGGAGCGGCAAGATCACCCGCTCGTGGCAGCGGGCCGATTCGTAGACGGCGAGCATGATCTCCAACGCGGCCCGGCCATGTTGGGCGCTGCCGCGGTAATTTTCATCGCGGCCTTCGATCCAATCCACAATCGCGTAGGCTTGATCGATGTGGGCACGGCCATAGCCCTGCTGTTCGCCTTCGGTGGGCGTAAAGGTTTGCCAGCCGTTGCTGGTGGCGGTCAGATAACGCAACGTGTTGTCGTTGACCTCGATCATGCCATCGGTGCCGTAGACCGTCGCCCCGACCTGATAGCGCTTGTTCATCTCATTCTCGATCACCCCTTCGACGCCACCGGGGTAGCCGATAATGCCAACACAGCGATCTTCGACACGATGGCCAAAGATAAAGTGATCGGTGTGGCGCTCCACCGACCCCATCACCCACTCGGCGGTTGGATCACCGAGGACATAAAGTTGGAAATCGATACAGTGGGTGCCGGTGTTCATCATGCCGGCGGTGACCGCAGACCAGATGCGTTCTGGCTTGCCGATTGCGCCGCTTTGGACCAACCGCCGCGCTTCGTTCCAGCACGAGTAGAAACGGCGTTGGTGACCAATCGCCAACTTGACGCCATTGCGCTGGCAAGAGACCATCATCGCGTCGGCTTCGCCTAAGGAGACAGCCATTGGTTTTTCACAGAGAATCGCCTTGGGCCGCCGGGCCGCGGCTGCAATTGTCATCTCGGCGTGCATGGGATCCCAGGAACAGATACTGATGATATCGGGGCGTTCTTTGTCGAGCATTTCACGGTAGTCAAGATAACGATTAGCGACATTAAAATCGGTGCCAAAACTTTCCAGCGCCTCGGGGTGGGCGTCGGCAATCGCCACGATTTCGGTCTGATCGCACGCTTGCCAGCCGCGCCCATGTTCGCGCGCAATCCGACCGCTGGCAATAATCGCGACCCGGTAAGGGGTGGACATGTAAGTTGACCTTTCTGGGTGAGAGGAGTTAGTAAATCGGTAGATAAGTAAATCGGTAGATAAGTAAATCAGTAAATCGGTAACCGATCTACTTATCTACCGATTTACCGATCTACTTGTTTTCTTGTTTCCACTGATTTTACCGCGCCCGGCGAGAAATGCAAAGAGCAGAAAATGTAGCGATGGGTGGTTGCTACACTTTACCTAAATTGTAAAGGGGGTAGGAATACGGTACAATTTACATATTATCCAATCAGTTGGCTCAACATTATGGTGTTGATCGTTGTGCCAGAAAGCAATCCTTTGGCAACCATATGAGTGATGCGCAATCTTACCGCGTCGAATTCACTGACACAGCACTCACTAATCTAGCACGTTATCCACAGAAAGATCAACGACTGATCTTAGCAAGGATTGAACAGCTGGCAGCCAATCCGCAACAGATGGTCAATGTAAAACGGCTAGTTGCTTTTGATGTGACGTAGCGCCTGCGTGTAGGCAACTATCGAGTCTTGTTTGATCGGGACGATGTGGTTAGAATTATCGATGTAATTGACATCTTACCGCGTGGTCGAGCGTACCGGAGAGAATAATATGTTAGAGCAAGTCCAGGTGTTAGAAGAGAATGGCCAAGCTAAATTTGCGGTTATTCCCTTTGCTGAGTATCTATCACTCAAAGAGTTGCTTTCCGATGAAGAGAAATTAAACGACTATCTCGACTACTTGCATATGCAGAAGGTCAAGGCCCTTAGTGGAGGGCGAGTTAGTTTAGCCGAAGTAAAAGCCATCTATTGCGCCGAAGACGAAGCAGCGGCTTAAAAGCGCCAAGCGCTAAGTGCCAATTCTCAGCCAGACAGACAAACAGGGTAGCAGCTAACTATTGATGTCAACGCCGCATAGCAAGTATCAACCGCTGCAAGAGTATCTGCGTCACCAGGGGCAAAATGAGGTGACGCTGACGATTGATGGAATCGAACAGCTAATCGGGGAGCGGTTACCGGCCTCGGCGCGGCAGCAGCGGGCGTGGTGGAGCAATCGACGCAGTGGGGCCGTGCAGGCCACGGCATGGCTGGGTGTCGGCTACCAGGCCGTCGCGATCGATTTGGCGGGGGGACAGATTACCTTTCGCAAAATCGCGCAGATCTATCAAGTGGCGCGCAAGGGCAACATCATCTTGTGGGATGCGCAGTTGGTGAAAGCGTTACGTCAGCATATGGGACTGACGCAAGCAGAATTTGCGCAGGAGTTGGGCGTGCGCCAACCGACCGTGAGTGAGTGGGAAACGGGGGCCTATGGCCCACGGCGTTCCAGCTCTAAACTATTGACGATGGTCGCCGAGCAAGCAGGTTTTCGCTATCGGGTAGAGGGGGAGGAGCAAACCACGTAATTGCGGCGTAATCCCTGAAGGAATTTTGGCTGGCTTTGCGGCCAGTTTTTTTAGATTCACTGGTTGACAAATTATTCGAACGCGTATATATTTTAATACGCAAGCGTATATAATGCTTCAAAAAAACAGCCACACATAAAGTCAGGAGTAACGCCAGTGAACACCTACGACATCAGCCAAATCATCAAAATGTGGGAGCACGTCGAAATTACGCAGGAGCAGGCGATTGGGCAGATCATGTTGCATTTGCAACAGCTTGGGCAGCGTGTCACCAACCTGGAACGGTTACAAGGTATTCGCGATCAGCCACCGGGTGAAGGCAACAAGGGGCAAGGGCTTTTTGCTTGAGCAGTTGAGAGGCGCAGTGGTCGCGTTGACGGCTGCGCCTTTTCGTGATCGCCGGACCGGCACCGCTCAAAAGTAATCACTGACCTGGCGGGCGTGCTCGGTTACACGCCACATGGCCTGATCGATCAGGGAGGGATCACCTTGAAATTCGCGCCGCAAAATGTATTCAATATCTTCTTTGGCAAAATCACTTTTGTAGGCTCGGGCATGGCGCAGCGCATCGGTCATATCGGCAATCGCCACAATTTGGGAGAGATAATAGATATTCTGCTCGACCGTACGCCGTTCTTGCGGTAAACGGGACAGATGACGCCGATCGCGGCCGCTGCGTGGGTAGGGATTGGTCGTAAATTCGTGATGGGCAACGGCGACTCGTTTGACAATATCATAAGCCGGCAGATCACGCTCCATGGCCTGAATCGTCCAAAAGCCCAGACGCACATGTTGGCGCATCACATTTACTTCCTGAGGGGTCAAGGCCGCCGGCTTGGTCAGCAATTCACATGGGATCTCCAATTTACCGATATCATGGAGCAGACTGGCGCGCCCCAAATACCAGAGATCAGAAGGAGAAAGCCGGTGCTGAATCCCCAAATCCAGACTTAAGAGGCAGACCCGACAGCTGTGGGCATAACTCTCTTCATGGTGCTCACGCAGGCGGGTCAGCAGGGTATTGATCTGCGTATCGGTGACCAGCTCATCGAGTAGTTTTTTGGTACAAGTATGACGTAAATACATAGGCATCTAAATCTTCAAATGTCCATGACCGCAGGAACAAAGCGTCCTCAGCCTTTGCGCTAGCAGCGATGAGAGTGGCTACGCAGCAGAGGATAATTGTACGTAAAAAATGGTCGCGCCTCAAATTTCCGACGGCAGTGTTGCTGATACGGGCGGTTGTTATGATTTAGCATTGGCGACACGGGTAAAATGTTAGCTACTAAGTAAACGTTGAATTTGCGCTATGCAGTTCCCAGCTAATTCATGCGCGACGTTGAAAGGGTGACTTGCCTTAACAATTGTCGCACACATTCTGTGTTAAAAGTATTACGCATTGCTGTCAACCTTACACCCTTTTCCTTAAGCAGCAAGTGTTACTCCATCCTACACCCCGCGACACCGCGCTTGGATCCGCCATTTTGCCGAAAAAAGCGCTTTGCCATTTCGTCCATCCTGATCTACGATCTGTTCGCCTATTTCAACCAGTTTTATGTGCAAGGAGCACCTATGAGTATTCGTGTCGGGATTCTAGGCTGTGGCAAAATTGCGCGCCTGCATGCCCTTGGTTACCAGACGGCGGGCGACCTGGCCCAGGTGGTCGTCTGTTGTGATGAATATAGCGTTGAACTCGCGCAAAAGATGGCCGCCCCCTTTGGGGCCGCTGTCACCGCACGCTGGCAAGATGTCATTGAACGCGCCGATGTCGACGCCATCTCGATCTGTATGCCCCCTTATCAACATGCTGAGATTACCCTCGCCGCGGCCAAAGCCGGCAAACATGTGCTAGTCGAAAAGCCGATGGGGATGAACCTGGCCGAGAGTCGCCAAATGGTGGCAGCCGCCGCAGTCGCTGGCACGACATTGATGGTCGGCCAAAATCAACGCTTTCAGCCCGAACATGTTAAAATTAAAGAACTGTTGGATCGCGACGCGATTGGCCGGATTGTCGCGCTGCGTTTCGACTGCAACCAATTTGTCAAACACATGTATCCCCCCGACAGTTGGATCTTTGACAAGTCGCTTTCCGGCGGCGGCATGGTGGCGCAGACCGCGGTCCACAAGATTGACCTCATGCGCCATTTCTTCGGCGAGATCACCGAGGTGGCGGCCTTTCAAGGCTATACGGGGTTGAATCCGGGCTATCAGCCGGGGGGCAACGAGGATATTGTCGCCATCCTGATGACCTTTGCCAGTGGCATCATTGGCGAAGCATTCTATCTCTTTGGCGCCTATAAAACGCCGATTCCGACGATGACCCACGAACTCACCGTCTTTTATGGGGACAAAGGGGTGATCCACAATGTGTTGGGCTGGTACATCTACAGTACCGAAATTCCCGAATACAGCGGCGGCTTGACCAAGTTGGAGATCCCTTCCTATCCCTACAGCGATTCGGTCAATGCGGAGGTACGCCACTTTCTCGAATCGATCCGGGACGGCAAAGAGCCGATTACCTCCGGACGCGACAACCTGGGGACGATGGCTGTGGTCGAAGCCATTTACCAAGCAGCAGAAACGAAGAGTGTCGTCAAGGTGGAACAGACACAGTAGGGACGCAAGGCACGCATTGAAATACGTGCCTGATAGGCAAAACCCGTTAATGAAGATTAAGAATTAAGTTCGGCAAAAGGACCCCACCCCAGCCCTCACTGCCATTAAGTTAAGGGAGGGCCGCTCTACCTCACCCCCGGAACCCCACTCCGGCGCGGGGAGGGGGAACTGCATCTCCCCTCTCCAAGTTGGAGAGGTTCCCAAAGGGACCCCAGGGGTGAGGTCGCTTACCTTAATGGCATTGACCCCAGCCCTCCCCTGTTAAGGGGAGGAACAGTTGCCGGGGTGACTGTTCCTCCCCTTAACAGGGGGAGGTTAGGAGGGGGTTAGCGTTTTACCCAACTATTTTCTTAACTTCCACCAACGGATTTTGTCATACCAGTAGGTGAATCGGGAACCCGCTGGGTGCATTTGCAACAGAGCAACAAAGCAAACAAAGGAGCAACCATGAGCAAGCGTGTAAATTTTGACCTGAGCGGTAAGGTGATGATTGTCACCGGGGCGAGCAAGGGGATTGGCAAGGCCATCGCCCTGTCGGCAGCCGAATGGGGTGCGGATCTGGCCCTGGGCAATCGGAATGTCGAGGATTGTGCCGAGGTCGTTGCGGAGTGTCGGGCGATGGGGCGCAAGGTGGAGGCGTGGGCGCTGGATGTCTCCAAGGTGGAGAGCATTAACAGCTTTGTCGACCAGGTGATGGCCGCCTTTGGCCGCATCGATTCGCTGGTCAACAATGCGGGGTACAACACCCCCAAACCGGCGCTTGATTACACCGAGGCCGAGTTCGACTATATCTCGGATGTCAACTTCAAGGGTGCCTTCTTCATGTCAACAGCGGTGGCGCGCAAGATGATCGAGGCGGGCACGGAAGGCAGCATCATTACGATCAGTTCGCAGGTTGGGGTCGTCGGTGGGCCGTTACGCACACCCTATGCGGCGTCCAAGGGTGCAGTCGGGCAGTTCACCCGCTCGCTGGCCGGCGAATGGGCGGCCAACAAGATCACGATCAACGCCGTCGCCCCCACCTTTACACGCACGCCGATGTTAGAAGCAGCCGTCAAAAATCCTGCCTTCGCCAAAAATCTAGAAAAGGTGCCGATGGGGCGCCTGGCCGAGCCGGAAGAGATCGCCGGGGCGGTGATCTACCTCGCCTCGCCTGCCGCGCGCATGGTGACCGGCCAGGTCTTGTGTGTGGATGGTGGCTTTACGGCAGTGTAGTAACATCTATAGAGTGCGTTCCGGGGACGGCCCCTTAAGATCGGGTTAACCAAATTTGGCTCAGCGGGATCTTAGGGGGTTGACAAGATCGCCCTGGGCTAAAGCCGCAGGGCTACCCAACAACGCCGGGTAAACCCAGCTAAGGGAGCCGGGTTTACCCGGCGTTGTTGGGTAGCCCGGGTGCCTACTGGGCGCGTTGACGGCGGGGCGGGTTGTCAACCCCCTAAGATCCCATTGAACCCCAAATTTTTCCTGGGCCGTCCCCGGAACGCACGGTGCGCCGAAGTTAAACGGCAACCCACACCAGCCGTTCCAACCCAACACTGACTACAGCATAAGTGCGCAACTTTAGCGCTGCCCCATATTTCTGCTGTAGTTTTTGTTGATAGCCTTGCAGTTGGATCTTCGCCTCGGCCAATTTCTGTTGCACAGCAGGGAGTGTAGCCACTTCGGCCTGGCTCAGCCCCTGTACTTCTTGCCCATTCAGCTTTTTCTCACCCATCCGCACCTCATTCAACGCGACATATTTGAACTCAAGCAGCAGGTCATAGACACTGTAGTGGCGCATTTCGGGGCGGATGATCATGGTGAGATCCGCATAGGTGCGTCCCAAGGCCGGCTCTGAATCCATAATGTAGAGGTTGGTGTGATGAAGCAGGGCCAGGAAGAGGGTTTTCAGAGTCAGCTCGTTAAAACCTTTGTAGTCACGATTGTCGTAGAGCGGGAAATAGTGTTCTTCGACAAAGGCGCAGAGCGGTGCGATCTCTCCATCGCTTCAGCGGCTTTGGCCGCCGGTAACGCACAATCGGCGCTGATCAGATCGACCATGCGCCGCACTTCTTCCTGGTGAAAGCCACAGAGATCGCTAAGGTAGGGGTGCCAGGTCACATGCTTGGTCACATTGGCCCCGCTGCTCACATCACTCAGCACAATCGGTGAAACACCGGTCATAAAAACCCGGTCCAGCCCCTCCCCCGCGCCAGCACTCTTGATATTCTTGAAGAAAGTCTTGAACATCCCTTCGCCTTGCACCAACGCACTGTAGCGCTGCCGGTTATCCCCCTGCGGGAACCCTCTGGGTGCCATCATGACTTCATTGGCAAAGTTATCATACTCATCAATAAAGAGATAGAGCTTGTAGGGCGTGGTCTGGACAGCCGCCAAAACCGACTTGAACGATCGCAGCGCACTATCGTGGAGGGTGATCGGATACTGAAAGGCGCCTTGATAACGGGCGATAAATTGTTCAATCGAGCCATTAATCTGATCATGCAGGGAAGCTTCAATCTGCTCAATCGTGCCATAGGAGAGCACTTCTGAAAAATCCCACTTCATTACCCAATATTGATTGTGCAGTGGTGTGGGCTGCTGCCCAATCGCCAATTTACCAAAGAGACGATCAAAATCGTCAGCCTTGGCAACATCATAATAGTTCATCAGGGTAGAGAGCCAGAGGCTTTTGCCAAAACGGCGCGGGCGGAGGAAGAGCAATTCCTTGCCAAGTGTCTCCAGTAATGGGATGCGATCTGTTCGATCTAAATAATAATAGCCTTCCGTAATCAGTGCATAAAAATCACGGACAGCATAGGGTATTTTGATTGAGCGGTTCATCAGTTGCTTCTCACTTTCAGCGCGCCAAGAACAAGCTACGGTTTATTCTAACATAATTTGAAGCGCACGAGAAGGGAAAAGCGGAGGGAAAAGTTAGGTGAGAGGAGTGGGCAAAACGTAAAACGTGATGCGTAAAACGTGATACGTCGGCGACGAATTCACGTTTTACGCATCACGTTTTACACACTTACAACAACAGCGGCGTCCCGCGATGAATAAACTGCCCGCTGCCCGGTTGAGCGAGCAGTTCATCGCCGTCGATGACAACGTTACCGCGCAGCAGCACTTTGACCGCTTTGCCGCGCACCGTGTACCCTTCAAAGAGGTTATAGTCGATCGCGCTGTGATGGGTGGCGGCGCTGACCGTATGTTCGGCCTCGCCATCCCAAAGCACCAGGTCGGCATCGCTGCCTACGGCGATGGTGCCCTTTTTGGGATAGAGACCAAAGAGTTTGGCCGGATTGGTGGCGACCAGGTTGACAAAGTGACTGGGGGTCATACGTCCCGCCTTGACGCCCGCTTCCCAGAGCATGTAAAGGCGGTCCTCGATCCCCGGTGCGCCATTCGGAATCTGGGCAAAACTGGCCCGCCCCAACATCTTCTGCTCGGCATACCCCCACGGGCAATGATCGGTGCTGACTGAGGAGAGATCACCCGTCGCCAGCCCACGCCAGAGCGCGACCTGATCGCTGACTTCGCGCAACGGCGGCGAACAAACAAACTTGGCCCCATTAAATTCATCTTCCGCCGTGCCCAACAGATCATCTTTGGTGAGGAAGAGATATTGGGTACAGGTCTCGGCATAAACCGCTTGCCCCCGTGCGCGGGCGGCACTGACCGCGGCCAACGCATCGGCACAGGTGCAGTGGACGACAAAGAGGGGTGCGTTGCCGGCCACCTTGGCCAGCCAGATCGCGCGCCCGGTGGCTTCGGCTTCCAGTTCCGGCGGGCGGGTCAAGGCGTGATAGATCGGCGCCGTCTGCCCGGCGGCCAGCGCTTCGGCGATCAACACTTCAATCGCATCGCCATTTTCAGCGTGGACCAGGGAGAGCACGCCGCTCTGTTTGGCCACCTGGAAGCTTTTAAAAAGGGTGAGATCATCGACCTGCAACGAATCCTTGTAGGCCATAAACATTTTAATGCTTGTCACACCGATCTTGGGCAGTTCGGCAATCTCGGCCATGACTGCGTCGGTCAGATCCGTAATCGCGACATGAAAACCATAGTCGCAGACCGCCTTGTCCTTGGCATTGGCTGACCAGTCGGCGACCGCTTGGGTCAACGTGCCGCCCTTACTTTGCACTGAAAAGTCGACATGGGTGGTGGTGCCACCAAAGAGCGCAGCGCGCTGCCCAGTGTAAAAATCATCGATCGTGCGCACCCCGCGCCAGGGCATATCGAGATGGGTATGGACATCAACACCGCCGGGCAACACATAAAGCCCCGTGGCGTCGATCACCTTATCCGCCAAGCTCGCGTCAAGCTTGGCCCCAATCAGACTGATCGTGGCTCCATCAATCAACAGATCAGCCTTATATTCATCAGCCGCCGTAACCATCGTTCCGTTCTTAATAAGTGTTTTCATAGGTGTGTGGGTAGGAAACTAGTAGATAAGTAAATCAGTAGACAGGTAAATCGGCATATCGGTAGACAGGAGTTAACGGGAGGGAAATCCGTTACTTTCTGAATCCGTTGTTGTAGTTGTTGTTGGCTCTATTCTACCGCAAGTTGCCCGGCTGCATAAAGTCTGGGTAGCCGACGATTGGTTTGAGTTCGGGGGCGCGGTAGGTCATGGCTTTGCTGGTTTGCACACCCAGTTGGACCAGTGCTTCGGCCCAGACGACGGCGGCGGCCACCGCGTCGATCACCGGGACGCCTAGCCGTGCCGCCAACTGTTGATCGAGCCCGCTCATCCCGGCGCAGCCCAGCACGATCACCTCGGCCCCGGCGGCGATCACCTGGCGGCCACCTGCTTCGAGCACGTTGACCGTGTGGTCGCGATCCTCTTCCGTGGCGGCAACGGGCAAATCCGTGCAAAGTGCCAGCGCGCAGCGGCTGCTCAGCCCCACCTTTTCAATCGTCTTTTCCACCATATGTTGCGTACGCTTGAGGGTGCTGACCACCCCAAATTTAGCCCCTAAACTATTCGCCACATAGAGGCTCGCCTCGGCAATCCCGATCACTGGCTTGCGCGTGATCTCGCGCGCTGCTTCAATCCCGGGATCACCCCAGCAGGCGAGGATAAAGGCATCACTCTCGGCTTCATTCTGGATCAGCTCGGCCAGGATATGTGGGATGGCAAGATACTCGTCGTAATAAGTTTCAATGGTCAGGGGACCAGCCGCCGGTTGGGTCGTGCGGATCAGTGTATCGGGGCGGGCGGCAGCACGGGCTTGGGCGTCGATGTTGGCGGTCATGGCCGCAAAGGTGTTGCCATTGATAATGTGCAGACGGATCATGGTTTAGTCGCGTGGTCTGTTGGTTGTTTTGTCGGTTGGTCACGATGTCGGTTGGTCATGATGTGGAGAGCGGAGGCTGAGCTTGTCGAAGCCAGAGC
>JALHQH010000056.1:0-24857 GCA_022842065.1 Caldilineaceae bacterium | reverse complement strand
GCGGCTGCGGCTTCAACAAGATAAGCCTCCACTCTCCATTCCACTCAGCCTCCGCTCATTACTCTTGTGCCACCGGTGTCGTCAACGCGCCGGTGCGCCGTTGCAAGCGCCGCGAAACAACGAGGAAGAGCCCAATGATCAGGAATGAAAAGAGTGTGGTCACCGTGCCCAGTGCATATAGGGCCGGCGAAGTGACATTGGTGGTCATTGCATAAATTTCGAGAGGCAGGGTATTAAACTCTCCCATGACCAACGCCGAACGGGCAAATTCGTCATAGGAGAGGGTAAAGCCCAAGAGCCCCACACCCACCAGGCTAGGCAGAATGATCGGCAAAACGACTTCCCAAAAGGTGACCAGTTCCCCCGCCCCCAGATCGCGCGCCGCCTCTTCGTAGGAACGGTTGAAGCGATTGAAGATCGCCAACATGATCAACAGTGCAAAAGGCAAGGTCCAGGTCAAATGGGCCGCCAAGCCAGAGGTATACCAGCCCAAGCGCCAGCCCAGCCGATCAAAGAGCACCCCAATGCCCAGCGAGACCAAAATATTGGGCACAATCAAACTGGCGACGGAGAGATAGAAGACCAAACTCGCGCCTTTGAAGCGGTAACGGTAAGCCTGCCCGACCATCAACCCAAAGGTGATACAGATGGTCATCACAATAAAACCCAACCCCAACGAGCGCAGAAAGGAGCCGTTAAAGTCACCCACGCGTTGCTGTTGAAAAAGGGCATAGAACCAATGGGTGCTCACCCCATTCATCGGGAAAGTCAACCCACCCTGTTCGCCCTGAAAGGAGAGCAGGATAATCGTCGAGATCGGCCCGTACAGAAAGAGCAAAAAGAGGCCGAAGAAAATCGCCAGCGGCCAGAAGAGTTTACTATGACGACGCATGGTTGGTTCCTAATAGGGAGGGTGGGTGGAGAGGTAAATCGGTAAATCAGTAAATCGGTAGACTGAGAAATCTTCCATCTTTACCGATTTACTGTTCTACCGATTTACTGTTCTACCGATTTACCTACCACCTACAACTCCTTACGAATATCGACAAAGCGCAGCAAAGTGCCGACAATCAGCAACGTAACCACCAGCAAGATGACGGCGTTGGCTGCGGCGGGTGGGTATTGCAGGCTGTTGATCATGTTGCTGATCGCCAACCCTGCGCTTGAGGCTTGACCACCACTCATCAAGCGTACAGTGCTGTAATCGCCCAAGGCCAGGGCGATCACGAAGATCGTGCCGATGATAATGCCGGGCATGCTCAGCGGGATCACCACTTCGCGGATCACCCCCCATTCGGACGCGCCGCCATCACGCGCCGCTTCCAGCAGCGAATGGTCGATACGCATCATCGTGTTGAAAACGGGCACGACCATAAACAGGGTGTAAAGGTGCACCATCGAGAGGATCACCGAGACATCCGAGAAGAGAAAGATGCTCACCGGCTCGTCAACCACGCCCAGCCCCATCAGCGCGCTATTGAGCAGCCCTTGGCGCCCTAGAAAGGGAATCCACGAGATGCTGCGGATAATGTTTGAAGTCAGAAAAGGTACAGTACAGAGCAGAAAGAGCGTCATCCGCAAGCGCGCGGATTGGATCTCAATCGCCAGAAAATAGGCGACCGGGAAACCAATCAGCACGGTAAAGATCCAGACAATCCCCGCAAAGCGAAAGGTATTAAGATAAGTCTTGAGATAGACCGGCGACAAAACGAGTAGATAGTTATCCAGCACAAAGGCTGGTTTCATCACAAAGCTGCTGTATTGCCAGAAACTGATCGTCACAATCAGCACAATCGGCGCGACCAGAAAGAGCAGCAGCACCAGCGTGTAGGGCGCGGCCAGCAGATAGGGGATAATCCGCCGCCAACCGCGCACGACAATACCGCTCGGCACCGCAGCCGACAACGCCCCCACAGTTGTGGGCGCGCTGTCAGCGAGCGCGAGGCTGCTTTCAGACAAATTTGGTGAAGGCAGAGCCGTGGCCGACTCTTTATGCAGCAATGAACTCATTCCACTTTTGTACCAGATAATCTTGCTCAGGCATTACGGAATTCCAGACCACCACACCGCCCATGCGTTCGAGGAAGCTGCCACCATCGCGCGTTGCGCCGGCCTTTTCCAAGGTGGTGCCAAAGGGATCAACAATATCTTCAGCAGCCGCTTGGCCCTCGTACCAGAAATTCCACTCGTTTTCACTCATGAAATTCTTAGCATTTTCGGGAATCGCGCTGTAGTAGCCCTGGCGACCGACGAAACCGCCGGCAAAGCCTGAGTTCCACCAGTTGATATACTCATAGGCAGCATCGAGGGCCATCCCTTCGAGTGCCTTGTTCAGCCCAAGGCCACCACCCCATGCCCGGTAACCTTCCTTCAGCGGCGCATAGATGCAGGGAATGCCTTTGGCACGCACCGCGGTGACCGCCGGTGACCACATCGACTGCACCACCACTTCGCCCGACGACATCAGGTTAACCGACTCGTCAAAGGTTTCCCAGAACGCCCGGAACTGACCGGCGGCCTTCTGCTCCATGAGAATCGCCGTGATCTGGTCGATCTCTTCTTTGGTCATGTTGCCCTTATCACCAAAGCTCATCATGCCCGCGGATTCAACCACCATCGCGGCGTCCATAATCCCAATCGAGGGGATGTTGAGGATCGAGGTTTTGCCCTTAAATTCGGGGTTGAACAACTCAGCCCACGACTCAATCGTGCGGCCCACCAGATCCGGGCGATAGCCCAGGGTGTCAGCGTTATAAATCGTGGGGATCAAGGTTGCAAAACCGGTCTGCTCGGTGGCAAATTCAGTCGAGTCCGCCCCGGTGAGGAACATCACTTTGTGGGGGGCGGTGCCTTGCGCAATCACCGATTCCTCGGTCAATTTGCCGGTGGTAAAGAGCGGCGCAATCTTGTCGAATTCGGTAATCCGAGTGACATCAAGCGGCAGCAGATTGCCCGATGGCACAACCAACGGCAAGCTGAAATATTCACCGTCAAAGATATCCCACGTCCCTGGCTGGGTGATCGAGCGTTGATTGTTGTCAGTGGTGCTCAGCGCGGTCATCTGAATCGTAAAACCGAGATCTTCCTGCGCCTTCTGCTGGATCTCATTCATCGCCGAAACACCGGTGCCGATCTGGCGCAACACAATATCCTTGATCTGCCCGGTGCTGGCCGTTGAGCCGGAAGCCGCTGGTTCCGCAACTGGTGCGGCGGCTGGTACACAGGCGGCCAACAGGGCCCCACCCATCACCGTCCCGGTGACAACCCCAACCGTCTTCAAAAACGTTCTGCGGCTTACCTTCGTTTGCACTACCATACGCTTCGCTCTCCTCTAAAGATTAATAATGACAACGTTCAGAATAATGTTTCAGTTTTCGTAAAACGTGATGCGTAAAACGTGAAACGTAAAACGTAAAACGTAAAACGTAAAACGTAAAACGTAAAACGTGATGCGTGCATGATGGGACGCATCACGTTTTACGTTTTACGTTTCACGTTTTACACCATATTCAACAGCGTGCCATCTTCTGTCTGCCAACCAACAGATAAGGGCTGGTTGAGTTGGATGGGCTGCTGGGAGAATGCTTTTTCGGGTACATAGACGGTAAATTCGAGGCCGGCTACGGTTTCGAGCTTGACCCGCACTTGATAGCCGGCGTATTCAACGACCGCAGCGACACCAGAAAGCACATTCGTCTGTTCTTCTGGGGCCAAACCACTGTCCGGCACCAGGAACGCATGGTCGGCGCGTACGGAAAAGGTCACCCGTTCGCCGACGGCTGCAGTGCCAGGGACGACAAAACGGCTGCTCGCTTCGCCCTTTAAGGTAAGCAATTGTGCATTTTGCTCAATCACTTTACCCTTCACCACATTGTGATCACCGATAAAGGTAGCCACAAAGGGCGTGCGTGCGCCATCATAGACTTCACGTGGCGAGCCGGCCTGTTGAATCCGCCCCCCTTCCATGACAACCACCAGATCAGCCAGGGCCAACGCCTCTTCTTGTGAATGAGTGACATGGACAAAGGTAATGCCCAGTTGCTTCTGGATGCGGCGCAACTCGCCCCGCATGCGGATGCGTACAAAGCGGTCAAGTGCGGACAGCGGCTCATCGAGCAGCAGCACCGCTGGCTCAGTAATCAACGCTCGCCCCAAGGCCACGCGCTGGCGTTGGCCACCGGAGAGCTGGGCCGGGTAACGTTCACTAAACTCGGTGAGGCCGATCTTGGTCAACATCGCGGCGGCCTGGTCACGTCGCGCTTTTTTGCCGACGCCGCGCATCTTCAGGCCAAAGGCAACATTGTCCAGCACTGTCATATGGGGAAAGAGGGCATAATCTTGAAACATCATCGCCGTGTTGCGCCGGGCCGGGGCCAGATGGGTGACATCCTGGTTGCGAATCAAGATGCGGCCACTGCTCACCGATTCATGGCCGGCGATCATGCGCAGGGTGGAGGTCTTGCCACAACCGCTTGGCCCTAACAGGCAACAGTAGGTGCCCGGATCAATCGTCAGCGAAATATCATCGACTGCCGTGACATGGCCATAGCGCTTAGAAACCGAACTAATCGTAATATCGTGTTCGCTCATGGTGGATCGTGTGGAGTAGGCAGGCGCGATGCATCACTGAATCGTTGCTAGCAACTGATCATCAATTTGCGCGCAGCCAGGTGAAAGAGCACAGAGTACTGGATATGGTACAACAATATCATCAGTTGGTCGGCATCGCATTGTGCAACAGTTACAGATTATCGAGAATTACAGTTATACATTGTGCTCTACACGTTACTATCCATCATTTTCGTTGAGCACAAAGCACAATGCTGATTTATTTCAGCAATTATGGGAAAGCGCTTACGAGAGCAAAGCGCAGGCTGTGGTACAATTGGATTTTGCGCGATAAAAGCAATGCCAAAACAAACCAAAATAAGGAGTAATTTTATGGCACAGCAATGGAGCACCCCCCCGGCAATGCAGATCGACCCCAAGAAAAAATATACCGCGACGATTGAGACCAACCGTGGCACCATCGTGATTGCGCTCTCCGCCGAGCATGCGCCGAAGACGGTCAACAACTTTGTCTTCCTGGCCAAAGAGGGCTACTACGACGGCATCGCCTTTCACCGCGTGATCAGCAACTTTATGGTGCAGGGTGGCGATCCGACGGGCAGTGGGCGTGGCGGTCCCGGCTACAAATTTGAGGATGAAACCCGCGGCAACCCGCTCAAACACACGAGCAAAGTGCTGTCAATGGCCAATGCCGGCCCCAACACCAACGGCAGCCAGTTCTTCATCACCCACTCGCCCCAACCCCACCTGGACGGCAAACACACCGTCTTCGGCACCGTGACCGAAGGCGCCGATGTGGTTGATGCGATCAAGCAGGGTGACACGATGACCAAGGTGACGATCAGCGAGGTGTAGGTAGGACAGTAGACAGTAGGACAGTAGACAGTAGGATAGTAGACAGTAGGACAGTAGAACAGTGGTTGACCACTGTTCTACTGTCTCACTATAGTCTGTTTATGTGCTCATTCACTACTCTTACCTTGTCGCTGGACTTTCCGTGCCAGGTTGTTCGGTACCCTCAAGTCAACTTTTTGACGGCATTTGTATTCGGCGTTACAATTACTTGGTAATTGTAAATTGTCGCCCCTGACGGTTGCTCACCTACCACTCCTGATCCCGCTCGGCTTGGACAATTCGATCTCCACTCGTGGCATTCGGCAGCCTCACCGCCACACACTGTTTTCAATTTTATTGACATTCCATCATACTTTTATTCAAGCCACTCATCGGGAAGGGATATCTTATGCGACGTTATCCGCGTTTATATGGCTTCGGCATTTTCTGTTTACTGCTCGGCACCTTTGTCCTCGCCCTCTCCGTGCGCGCTCAGGGCACTAGTTCGATCACCGGCAAAGTGACGGGTGATGGAGGGATGCCGGTGGAGAATGTGCTAGTTGTCGTCTATCGCCCCAACAATATTACCGGCTTTATCTTTTGGGAAGAAACTGCACAAGGAACCACCAACGCCACTGGTGATTATCAGATCAGCGATCTGGAAAGTGACACTTATCGCGTCGGTTTTCTACCGCAAAGTGAACAACGCGACTATTTCGACCAATATTACAGCGGCGCAACCAATGTCTACAGCGCGACCGACGTGATTGTGCCGGCAGCCACCGTTGTGCCCAACATCAACGTACAGCTCGACTCCGGTGCGCACATTAAAGGGAAAGTTACAGGGCTGGCTAATGAAAATTTAGGAGGAATACACGTTGAAGTCTTTAACCAAAAATTTTTTAAATCGGTAGACACTAAGGCCAACGGCACCTATGACGTTGGCGGCTTGACTGCCGACGCCTATACCGTCAAATTTAGTGATATTAGCGAACGACCCCAGTACGCCGCCGAGTTATTTAACAATAAACGTTTGAACGAAACACCCACGACAATTACACTCACCGATGGTCAGATCCGCAACAATGTAAATGCGCAACTTGATCGGCTAGCTGTCATTAAAGGACGCGTAACCGATATCGCTAATTTACCACTAGCGGAGATTTCAGTTACCGGCGAGAAACTCTCCGATGAGCCGCCTTTCACATCGATTTCTGACGAAATCTATACCGATACCGATGCCAATGGCGTCTATACAATGACTAGCCTCTACGCTGGCACCTGGCGCGTTCGTTTCACTGACAATCGTTACAGAAGCTACAATACGGAATGGTTTAATGATACTTATGATGCGAATGCAGCCACGTTGTTGACGATCACATTCAATTCGACGACTTCCAATATTAATGCCCAGCTTTCCACGCGCGGTGCGATTACCGGCGCGGTGACAAACGGCCAGAGTCAACCAATTGCAGAGATTGAGGTAGTCGCAGAGGAATATTATCAGCTTCACACTGGTAGCTATAATTGGCGACAGGTTTCATCCGATTATAGTGATGTCGCCGGTAAATATACGCTCTGTTGTATGAACCCCGGCTCTTATCGGATTCGATTTAACGATGCCCGTCAGCGCTATATTACCGAATATTATGATAGGGTCTTCTTCCCCGACGCTTTTGGTCCTGAGACCGTAACAATGGTGCAGGTTTCGCCCTCCATGACAACAACGAATATTAACTCGCAGTTGTCAATGTATAGCCAAATGATTGGTACCGTAACCGATGAGCTAGGAAACCCCGCCAGCCAGATTGCGGTTAATATGTTCCGCTATGATCTAACCGGTGGGGGTTCTTGGAATCAGATTAACACTGCTTATACGAACGAAAATGGAGCGTACAGTGGTCAGGTGCTGCCAGGACGCTACCGTATCTATTTCTCTGATCTTAGAGCTTTTCCAAACTATTACATCAATGAATACTATGAGAACGCGCCGACGCTAGCTGCGGCTACAGATATCACTATTACAGGCTCATCGACGATTACGATCAATGCTGCACTGGCAGCAAAAGCACGCATTACTGGTAGAGTGACCGACAGCAGCGGCAATCCAGCCGCCAACATCCGCGTTTCCCTCTACGAGCAGACTGAATTTAATGGTTGGTTATCAAACTTTCCCGTCGAAACAGACAGCAATGGGAATTACATGATCGGCGGCTTAAAAAGTGGCGTCTATCGCATTGGCTTTAGCGATGAACAGGCCCCGCGCAGGTATGTTAATGAATTCTATAATGACCGTGCCACCACCGTGCAGGAAGCGGATGACATTACCATACCGACTGACGATGCGCTTGTTTCTGGGATTGATGCGCAATTAGCGAAACTGAGTACATTACAAGGCCAGGTGGCCAATGAAAATGGTGAACCACTCCCCTTCATTTTAATAACCCCTCAGCGCTATATCGATTTGGGTATCGATGGACGCTACTGGCAGTCCGCGGAATACGGTGAAACTGACGAGAATGGAGAGTATACAATCACTGGGCTTTTCCCAGGGCTCTATCGCCTGCACATTCAGGACTACAACGGCTTCTATCAGGGCGAGTGGTATGACAATCGAGGCTATGAAGCGACGGCAACCACTTTCCAGCTCGCAGCCGAGACCGTCCTCACCGGCATTAACGCGCAGCTGGCCACCGAACCATTCAGTTGGCCACCGCTGGCCCAAAATGATGAAACAATTGTCAGCGAAGGGGAGATGATCAACCATCCAAACATACTTAACAATGATTTTAATGATAGTGAGGGCAGGTTACAGGCCATAACCGTGGCACTGCCTGCGCACGGGACCCTAAATCTCGACACCGACGGCATCTTCACCTATCTCCACGACGGCAGCGAAGCGAGCAGTGATCACTTCACCTACCGCGTCAACGATGGCGTCAAGCAATCCAATCTCGCCACGGTCACGATCACGATCTTACCGGTTAACGACCTACCGGTGGCGAATGACGACGCGGCCCTGGTGGTACGCAGCGGCACGGTCACCGTCCTCACCGGCGGTGCAACCAGCCTGCTCGCCAATGATAACGATGCTGATGACACGACCATGACGGCGGCTGTGCTCACGAACCCCCAGCATGGCACGCTCACGATAAACAGCAATGGCACTTTCACCTATCACCACAACGGTGACAGCGCCACCAGCGACAGCTTCACCTACCGTGCGCTGGATGGCTTTGGTGCCGCCGATAGCGCCACGGTGACGATCACCATCGTCGACGAAGCGCCGCTCACCTTCAGCAAAACGGTCAGTATTGAGGGGATCAAGCCGCGCTGTACGACGGTCACTGAAATGAAGGTACCCGTCGGGACCACTATCGTCTACTGTTACACGGTGCGCAACAATGGCACACAGGTGGTCACCAGCCATTCGTTACGCGACAGCCACCTGGGTCAACTGTTCACCAATATGGCCTACAACCTGGCCCCTGGCGCCACCTATTCCACCACCTTTACGCAGACGTTGAGCGTGACGACAACCAACGTGGCGACCTGGACGGCCATCGCCGCGCCGGCGGAGAGCAGTCTGCTGGCACCATTCGCCGTCACCGCGCAAAAGGCGGCCACCGTCCGCATCTCCGGCCCCACCGATGACGCCGACAAAGATACGATTCCCGACAACTTAGAAAGAGCCGGTGACATCGACGGCGACAACCTGCCCAACTTCCTCGACACCGACGCCGACGGTGATGGCGTTGGTGATCAGGCGGAGGTCGGGGCGTCCCCCTTGCAGCCACAAGATAGCGACAATGACGGCATTCCCGACTATCTGGATGGAGCGATCCAGACCGGCGGCACAGGACGCCTTTACCTGCCGCTGATCTATCGCTAACCCAGGTATCCCCCAACCACAGATGAACGCTCGCCAGTAAGTCGGTAGGGCAGTGGACAGTGGACAGTGGACAGTGGGCAGTTACTGTCCACTGTCCACTGCCCTACCGACCCGCGGTCAAATTGAAATACACCCCAGCATGGGCTGGTACTACACGTAATTTCCGCGATCTATGGTATAATGCAGTCACTGTTTTGACGCCACGGTTGGCGTCATCATCGTCATTATCTTTGACCCGGCTGCCGGACGACCATTCCCTCGGCAACGCGCGAGGCCAGGGCGTAAACCAAAGCGATCAGATAAACTCATGAATCTAAAACGTGTCGTCATCACCGGCATGGGTGCCTTGACCCCCGTCGGCAATAATCTAGCCACCACCTGGCGCAATCTGCTAGGCGGCGTCAGCGGCGCAGCGCCGATCACCCGCTTTGACGCGACCTCATTCAAGACGCAATTCGCCTGTGAAGTGAAGGACTTTGATCCTGAAGCCTATCTGGATCGCAAAGAGGTGCGCCGCACCGACCGCTTCTCGCACTATGCGCTGGTGGTGGTCGCGGAAGCACTCAAAGATGGTGCGGTTGACCTGGCCACAGTGGATAGCACGCGTGTCGGCGTCATTTGGGCCTCGGCGATGGGCGGCATCGAGACCACCGAGGAGCAGTTGCTCAAGTACGCGCCCGAGCCGACGAACCCGCGCTTTAGCCCGCTCTATATCCCCAAGATGTTGCTCGATGCCAGTTCCGGGGTGATCTCGCTCCATTTTGGCCTGCGCGGGGTCAATTACAATACAGTTTCGGCCTGTGCTTCGTCCAATTCAGCCTTGATCGACGCCTTCTATCAGATCAGGCTGGGCAAGGCCGAAATCATTGTCTGTGGTGGCTCGGAAGCCGCGATCACGCCCTCTTCGCTGGGCGGCTTTAGCGCGGCGCAGGCGCTCTCCACCCGCAACGACGACCCAACCCACGCCTCGCGGCCCTTTGATGTCGAACGCGATGGCTTTGTGATCGGCGAAGGCGCGGCAGCATTGATCTTAGAAGAGTATGAACATGCCAAGGCCCGCGGTGCCCGCATTTATGCCGAAATCGTCGGCGGTGGTATTGCCGCCGATGCCTATCACGCCACCGCAGCCCACCCCGAAGGTGATGGCGCTTATCGCAGTATGCTTGCCGCGCTCGATGATGCTGGTCTCACCGCCACCCAGATCGACTATGTCAACCCCCACGCTACCTCCACCCCCGTCGGTGACATCAGCGAAATGAAGGCAATGACCCGTCTCTTTGGCGACCATTTAACCCAGGTGCAGATCAGCGCCACCAAGTCGATGACCGGCCACCTACTCGGTGCGGCCGGGGCGATCGAAGCGGTGGTCGCCGTCTTGGCGATCCATGAAGGCAAGATCCCGCCGACGATCAACACGACGCAGGTTGATCCACTGCTGCCCCCGGATCTCCAGTTGACCCTTGGCCAGCAAGCCTATCGCACGATTGATGTGAGCATGAGCAACTCCTTTGGTTTTGGCGGCCACAACGCCACGGTGATCTTTCAGAAGGTGGCGTAGGCTTGCTCGTTCCACGCTCAGCGTGGAATGAACACCAGGACGCTCTGCGTCCGCGGACGCAGAGCGTCCCATCTGCATCACGACGCAGAGCATCGTGACGAGGATCCGTTTGAAATTAGAAGTGCGGGGCAATGGGAAGTAGCAATATAGTGCCTGAATCCATCCACCTCTGGGGTGACCATGGCGTGCAAGGGGTCTACCTATTGGAAATTGCCCTTAGCCAACCCCTGACCTTGGCCTTTGGTCGTTTCCAGCGGGGCAGACACTTCGCGCTGCCCACGGGGACTTATCTCTATGTTGGCTCGGCATTGTGCCAACGGGGGGCAACCACCCTCGCGGGTCGCCTGTTACGCCACGCTACCCGCACAGAGGAGCAGCTGCCCCACGCCATTCGCCCGGCACTGCAGCTGGCGTTGCAGCAGGTTGGTTTAGCCGCCAAGCTACCCCAACAAAAACGTTGCCACTGGCATGTGGATTATCTGCTTGACCAGCCGGCCGCGCAGTTAAGCCACATCTATGCGCTGCGCACCTCCCAACCCCTGGAAGCAACCATTGCCCGCCACTTACAGGCTGATCCAGCAACGCAACTGGTTGCCGCCGGCCTGGGTGCTAGCGATCACCCCAACGCCACCCATCTTTTTCAACTCGCCTTAAGCGCTGCAGCGCAGGAGCAATGGCGACAAACGTTGGTTGACAAGTTGCCTCAATTGCTTGTATCCTCAAACGGTTAACCCAGACACCTGCCTTGCTTCCCTGATGAAGCCTACACCAAGGAGAGATCCATGAAAGCGATCATGGTGATGTTCGATTCCCTCAACCGCCACATGCTGCCCCCCTACGGCTGTGACTGGACCCACGCCCCTAATTTTGCCCGTTTAGCCCAGCGTACCGTCCGCTTTGACAACAGCTACATCGGCAGTATGCCCTGTATGCCCGCCCGGCGTGAACTGCACACCGGCCGCTACAACTTTCTCCACCGCGCCTGGGGACCGCTGGAACCCTTTGATGACTCGGTGCCCGAAATCCTCGACAACCACGGCATCTATACCCATCTCTCCACTGATCACTATCACTACTTTGAGGATGGCGGCATGACCTATCACAACCGCTACACCTCGTGGGATTTTGAGCGCGGCCATGAAGGCGATCCGTGGAAAGGGGTGGCCGGTGCGTATGAAACGCCACCAACACTGGTCGAGCGGCGCTCGGTCAACTCGAATCCCCAGTCGCTCAAACAGATGTGGCGGCAGGATTGGATCAACCGCGACTACATGCCCACGGTAGCCGATCAACCGCAGCCGCGCACCTTCCAAAATGGGCTGGAATTCATGCGCACCAACGCCGCAGCGGACAAGTGGTTCCTCCAGATCGAAACCTTTGACCCCCACGAACCATTCTTTACCCAGCAGCAGTACAAAGATCTCTACCCCCACGACTACAACGGCCCCCACTTCGATTGGCCCCCCTATCGCCAAATCGAAGAGACACCAGAGCAGGTGCAGCACATGCGCTATCAATACGCCGCGCTGCTCTCCATGTGCGACGAATACCTGGGCAAGGTGCTGGATCTGATGGACGAATTGGATTTGTGGCAGGATACCATGCTGATCGTCTGCACCGATCATGGCTTTATGCTCGGTGAACATGAATGGTGGGCCAAAAATACGCAACCCTGGTACAGCGAACTGGCGCGCACGCCCCTCTTCATCTGGGATCCCCGTTGCCGGCGGCGCGACGTGGCCATCGATAGCCTGGCCCAAATGACCGATCTGGCCGCCACCCTGCTCGAATTTTTCGACGTAGAGCGCCCGCCCGCGATGCAAGGTTTACCATTAGGCGAAGCAGTCCGCAGTGGCGCGCCCACCCATCAAGCGGTGCTCTTTGGCACCCACGGCGGCCACGTCAATGTCACCGATGGCCGTTATGTCTACATGCGCGCACCAGTCCATGCCGATAATCAGCCGCTCTTTGAGTACACCTTGATGCCGACACGAATGCGTCGCCTCTTTACAACTGCGGAATTACAGCATGTCGAGTTGAGCGCGCCCTTGCCGTTTACCAAGGGTATGCCAGTGCTCAAAGTACCCAGCCAGGCCCAGGTGCAGGCGCACAGCTTTGGGACCTTACTCTTTGATTTGGAAACTGACCCACAGCAGGAGCACCCCATCCAAGATGCCGCGGTCGAAGCGCGCATGATCGCTCTGTTGGTTGAGCGGATGCAAGCCAACGCCGCCCCGCCTGAGCAATATGTGCGGCTGGGATTGGAGGCTTATGGCAACCCCACCCAATGATCTCTTTGCCGACCGCCGCGCCCGCTTTCGGCACTATGACAGCCCCGGCGCAGTGACCGCCTATTTGGAGCGGCTGGCCAACGGTTGGCCTGAACGGCCTCAAATTGCGCAGCACATGATCCAAACGATTAGCGCTCTGGGCCAGCCCGCGCCACGCGTGCTCGAACTCTGCTGTGGTCCCGGTTGGTTGGCGGCACAATTGTTAGCGGCCCTACCCACCATGCATTACACTGGGGTTGATCTCTCCCCGCCGTTTCTGGCCTTTGCCCAGGAAGAATTGCTCTTACATGCCAACCGGGTCAACCTCTTGGAAGTCGATCTCAGCGTCGCCGACTGGTCGGATCAAATTACGACGCAAGGTGGCCCACTGCAATTCGACGCCATCATCTCACTCCAGTCGCTGCATGATGTGGGCGACGAGCAGGTGATTGCGCGACTCTATAGTCTAGCCAAAAGGCTGTTAGCACCAGGCGGTCTCTTCCTCAATGCCGATTTAGTTGTCCCAACGGGGGAGCAGCGGCCAGACAATCCAGGCCGCTTGCCAATTGCGCATCATCTTGAATTATTGACGGCTCAAGGTTATCAATCTCCACAATGCACGCTGGCCGTAGGCAATTTTGGTTGTGTGGTTGGTCGGTAAGACATTAGAGGAAGATCGTCAGCCTTGAAATAAATTTCAGGCTAACAGCCCAAGTCGTCTGAAGACGACTCGGCCATCAAACTTAGTCCACTTTAGTGGACTTTTGCTGTTAGCCTGAAATTTATTTCAAGGCTGCACACAGGCAAAAAGAAGGCCCGGCCAAGGGGCCGGGCGTCCAACAGAACTGCGATTTGCGCACGCAAATCGTTGTGATTTGCCCATCGGGGGACGTGGACAAAAGAACGTATTGGTGCACCCTAACCATATTGGTTTGCCCATCGGGGGAGGTGGACAAACCCACATTTGTCGTTAACAGGACCCGTTGCGTAGCAGGGGAAGCGGCGCAACAAACGGTTGTTAACTACAGTGCTAGTATCCCACTAGTCATAAAAGAAAGCTATCGGTCAAATTGCTTAACTTCATAAACACTTTGTTGTATTCTCTAGATCGGCTGCCTGTATAATAAAAATCACGCCGGCAACCGCAGCGATTCAAGTTGAATCGCTGTGGTTGCCGGCGTGATGCCGGAATTCTTATGTAGGGGCACGCGGTGCGGCGAAAGCGATCTACGCTGGTGTCCCAATTTGCTGCGCCGCATTGCGTGCCCGGTTTTGGTTTGGTGGAGGGGGACGGGCACGCAGCGTGGCGCAGCAAGTTTACCTGCACTATATTATTCGGATTGGTCTCGCCACACCCCGTGCCCCTACGGCGATACTGTACTTAGTGATATTCAGCCAGCGTCGGCACGATCTTAGCCAGTCGGGCGGAAACTTCCGCTGGCACTGGCGGGTTGAAGGGGCCGCTGCAATCGCCCCCCTCAATGTCGGTAAAACCACTCAGCCGCATCGCCTCGACCACGGCTGAATAGTTGTAGACGCGGCCATTTTTAAAGCGGATCTCTTCTAATTCGTCAATCGCGGCTTCGTATTTGCGCGCTTCCGCATAATCACCCTGGCGCTGGGCATTGCTGATCGCATCACAGATACCCGTACAGAGCACGGCGGTGCCAGAAGTATGACCTTTGGCCCCCAACGTTGCCGCCTTAGTGCTGCGGTCACCAATGCCCCAGATCACCATTGCGTTGTCGCCAACACCATCGATCATCGGTTCTACATCGGCTTCGCTGGTGCCGATTTTGACGCCGACAAAGTGCGGAGAATCGTTGAGCAACTGGATCACCGCGGCGCGGTCACGCTCCAGCCGGTAATAGTAGAGAAAACGGGCACCCGTCCCGCCGCCGTAGCGTTCGCCCCATTCCATAAAACCGCTGTATAGCCCTTCGGTGCTATAGGTGCCCCCCAATGGCATCACCAAATAGACATCCGGCGGACGGCGCAATTTGGCCTGGATCTCGACCAAATTGCCTGCTGTGACCATTGGATTCGGCGCAATGGCGGACATGAGCACCCCTTCTTTGCCCATCACCTGGCCGGTAATGTCAAAGAGGCGGGTCTGCTCCTCCGGCTCGATGTGATGAATCAGGCTGGTGCCGGCAACCGAGATCACCCGTTGGCGGCCCGATGCCAAGCGGTTGTTCTTCATCAGGTATTCGATATTTTTGGCGTGGCCATCGTAGTCAATCCGGCCATCCTTGAAGGGGATAATCGGAATCGTAATTGCCGAATTCAGGGCATCTAACAATGCCGCTGTGCTGAATGACATGAAGCTTTTCTCCTTTATCAAATTATATTCACCTGCCGCGCACAGTTGTGCTAGCCGGTGACACCAGTCCGCTGTAACACAAAAATACGGGGCTGTAAGCCGCGCAGATCAACCTTGATCGTTTCCAACACTTTCCAAGCGACACTACTTTGCAGCAATTGCTCCATTAACGTCACCTCTTGGGTCATGACCACAAAGTGACTTTTTGCTTTGGCGACGCGTCCTGCTTCCTGCAAAATTTGCCCATATTGGGCCACATTCTGATCATGTGCGCCGACGGCAATGCCAAAGGGCAGATCGGCACAGAGGGCGTCAATGCTGGCCGCGGGCAGATTGAGCGCACGGGCATCCCAATCATAAAGTTCGACCGCGTTTTGCAGCTTTGCCGCACGCACATTTGCCTGCGCGGCTTGCAACGCTTCCGGCGCGATGTCACAGCCGATCACCCGCTTGGCTGGCGCGGCCAACAGCCGCTCGATCAGCAAGGTGCCGGAGCCACAGGCCAGGTTGAGAAACCGATCGGCCGGCTGGGGATTGCTTAAGCGGACCATCGCCTGGGCAACGGCGGCATTGAGCGCGCCTTTCAGATCGACCACCCGCCAGGGGCGTACAGAGAGGGGACGTGGCGAAAGGCGGACCAGCACTTCCCACCCCTGTTGACTACGCGCAGGCCGGATCCGTAAGAGCAGGTCGATCTCCTCAGGGGCAAAAGGTAATTTGAGCGCGTCGGCCAGTTGTGTTGCCAATTGCTGAAAGACAACTGACTCCGCGCCCGCTGCGCTGATCCCAAAATTCTGATAATAGCCGGCAGGCAACTGTTCACGTAGACGCCCAATCGCCTCAGTAAGTTGGGTAAAGTGCGCATGGGCCAACAGTGCTTTGGGGCGCGGCACCGCAAACGCGAGCACCCGATAGGCGCTCAATACCGTCCGTAGCCGCAAGACGGTCGCCAGTTCACGCTCAGCAGCATCATGACAGTAAAAGCTGAGCGCGCCACTGCCCACCTGTGCTTCCAGCGGCTGCGTCAAACGGAAGAGTTTGCCTAGCGCCTGGCGCAATTCTTGATGGACGACGATTTCTAACCCAGCCGGCACATCTACTTCATAGACAATTTTGGGTTGCACACGGGGTTGGGTCATTGGTTTGCTTCAATCACACCAGGGGGCAACAAATGTTGGGTGGGATCATCAAGCACGAGCACCCAATCCGGCCCTTCGCCCGGCGGCGTTAAGGTGACAGGTTCATCGCGGCTCACCTTAACGCCATAACTGAGTTGCCCGTTGCTGGGGCTATACCACCAGACCCGCAGCATCTCACTGCTGAGGGCGGCCAGGTTGACCGTCACCGGGCGGGTGCGTGGCAAGTAAATCATGGCATAAGTGCCATCCGCGTCGCGGGTAGCGCGCATCTGCTCGCCGCGCTCACCATTTCCACTGACGATTAAGCTTTGGTCAGGAATGCGGGTGAGATAGGGGCGGGATTCCATCAGGGTGCGCAAATACTGCATCTGGTTTGCCCCTGGTCGTTCCAACGCTTCCCACCAGGTGCGGTCAGTGTGATTAATACCGGGGTTGCGTGGCCCACAAAATTGCCAGATCGAATGGTGGCCATAGGTAATGCCACAGCCGCCAGCAAAGACGGCGCGATAGGATTGTTTACGCACGTCAATGTCCCGGTAGTAACCATTGGCGGCATCCCACTTGGGCCAGGGGTTGACCGGGTGATCCTCGTAGTTTGGCTCAGCGTCGAGCGTTGGCTTGATCGGGTTAAGGTTATAATCATGTTCGATCATCGTCCAGACCCCCGTATCGCGGCCAGAGCCGTGACCGGACTGCATCATGTTAAAGTCGAGCCATTCTTCCTCGTGCAGCCAGGCCGAGGTTGAGGCACCCCCACGCGGGTGATAGGTCATCAGGGCCGCGCCACCAGTCGCCGTGTCGATGGCCGCAGCCATGTTGCGCCAGAGGGGGCGGTAGTCAGCATCTTCAAAAACCGCCGGGCGATCGCCACCGAGAATCCAGATCAGGTTAGTGCGGTCACGGTAGCGTTCGCCTAGAAAGCGGCCATAGCTCGCTGCATTTTCGGGAGTAAAGACGATCGGCCCCATGCCCCACTGGCCATGATTAACCTTATCGCCCCAGGTGGGCAGCAGACCGATGTAGAGCTCATGCTGGGCGGCCAGGTCGATCAGTTCATCGACATAGGCAAAATAGGCTTCGTTCGGACGGTTGGGATCATTGTCGATCAGCGGTCGTTCGCCATAGGCATTGGGGGTGTTGAGGCCATCAAACTCGGCCAGTGCCACCGCCTGAATGACATTGAACTTTTGGCGTTGACGGGCGGCAAAGTAAAAAGCGGCTTCTTCACGGGTCAAGCGATGAAAGAGTTCCCAAGCCGTATCGGCCAGCCAAAAGAAGGGATCGCCTTGGGCAGTCACCAAAAAACGGCGGTTTTCACTTACCTGCAGACGCGGTAACGGCATAGATTTCCTCACGATGTAGAATAAATTAGGTAGAACAGTAAATCGGTACATCGGTAAATCGGTACATCAGTAAAGAAATTACCGATTTACTGTTCTACCGATTTACCGATTTACCGATCTACCTATCTAAGGATTGTTGGGTGCGGGTGGCTTGGTGAGGATACCATAGCTGGCGTGCATCGTCAATGTCGGGCGTGGAGGCTTGATGCCCAATGGGGTAGCCCCAATAGGGTAGCCCCAATAGGGTAGACGTAGGCAAGCCGTTTGCCGCAATAGTTACCTCTGTGCTACACTCTAGCGAATCGCAAACACCAACAAACATTTGTTGGTGTTTTTCTTTGTTCATCATTTTTAATCAGCACCGGCAAAGTTATGAATCACTCAATCCGCAATGACTTTTTACTCCGCCAGGACTGGCGGTTGCTCAACAATGGCTCCTTTGGCGCTTGTCCCAAACCGGTCTTTGAAGTTTATCAAAAATGGCAGGCCGCGTTTGAAGATCATCCCGGTGGCTTTATGGGACACTGGGCGGAGAACATGCTCAACGCCCGCACCAAGTTGGCGGAATATCTCCACACCGACCAAAGCCGCCTGGCCTTTGTCACCAATGCCACCATGGGGGTGAACGTCGTGACCCACTCGCTGCGCAGTTGGCTCAAGCCCGGCGATGAGGTGCTGACCACCGATCACGAGTACGGTGCCTGTAATCATGCCTGGCAATTTAACTGTCAAAAGGCCGGTGCCCACTATATCAACTACCCGATTGCGCTGCCCATTCACTCGGATGAAGACTTTATCGAACGCTTTTGGGCCGGGGTCACGCCACGCACGCGCGTGATCTATCTCAGCCACACCACCTCACCGACCGCGCTCACCTTTCCGTTGCAAGAACTTTGTCGCCGGGCGCGTGCTGCCGGCATCTTGAGCGTGATCGATGGCGCGCATGTGCCGGCGCAGCGCGATTTAGCGCTGGATGATCTAGAAGCCGATTTTTACACAGGCAATTTGCATAAATGGGCCAACGCGCCAAAAGGTTCGGCCTTTCTCTATGCCCGCCCAGAGGTCCAAGAGTTGATCGAACCCTTGATCGTCGGCCACGGTTGGTTTCCCGACAAAAAATCGGAAAAGCCGTTAATTGACTATGTCGAGCAATTTGGCACACGCGATCCGTCAGCTTTCCTCGCCGTGCCTGCTGCGCTCGACTATATGCAGGCCCACGAGTGGCCGCAGGTGCGCGCCCGCTGTCATCAAATGGGGCTTGCCACCAAACGCACCGTCGAGCAGCTGTTTGACACCGAAGCGATTTGTCCGGAAACCTTTGAGTGGTTCAGCCAACTCATCCCAATTCGCCTGCCCGATCAGACGGATATGGGCAAGTTGGGACAGCTTTTACGGGACGAATATCAGATCGAAATGCCGATGATCAATTGGAATGGCGTTAAGATTGCTCGGCTCTCCGTGCAAATCTACACCACCCAGGAGGAGTTGGATACTTTTGTGGGGGCGTTGGAAAAACATGTGCCGGACTGTTTGGTGACGGGCTAAAATTTTGCTTCTGCGGGAATTGGAGTGGTTTTCGTAGCGGCAGGCTATGCCGCTACGAAAACTTATCAACCACATGCGATCTGGTATCCCTCAATTTCTGGCCCTTTGAAAATCTCGCCCCAAAAATGAAATACACCCCACCACTTTTTCACCGTTGACACCATAACACGTTTGCAATATACTTTACAAGTAATTCATCTATTGCAGATTTCTCCAATTTCACATGATCATACAAGTGGACGTTATGGTGGTAGCTATCACCACAACGTTACATTGGCTTTAGTACAGTGGTTTCCAACCACTGGGTTATTAACATTGTCGTCATAGCTACGCAGCAGTACCTACACTGGCAACCATTTCTACCCTTGAACGACCAAAGCGGTTGCTGACTTTGACAAGCATTATGTTAGTCACCGGTTAGCATCAGATCAGTCAACAGTTAGCTTTTCTCGTTAACAATAGTAGGACTTACGCAGCGTCCTCTGGCTTCGCGCCCAAAGGGATCCCACTCAGCCGCCGGACGCGGCGTAAGTCCTAAATAGAGTAAATCGCTTGAACCCTACGGCGATTTTGCAATAGGCGTTTTAACTAATCGACCGTTGTAAAGCCGCCGTCAGCCAAAGTGAGCGATTGCCCATGAGCAGACTGAAGCTCAGATCAAAGCTAAAATTTGTTGTAGAGTAAACCAATGGCCCAACCAACCTACGCCGATCTCGAAATCCGCATCCGCAAGCAAACCACTGCCGGCTACCCCGTCGAGCTGACACTGAACAGCGAGCAGCAGTTTGCCGAAGGGTGGCTCGCGCCTGGTTTCTTGCCCTGGCTGCCGACCGCGGATCCGGTCGCCGACGGGCAGCGGCTCTTTAACTGGCTCTTTACCGATGACAAGCTCCAAAACGCCTGGGCCGAAATACGTGGTCAACACAGTCAACGCCGCGTGCGGCTGCGCATTGATGCCGATGCGCCAGAATTGCACACTATTCCATGGGAGTTGTTATGCGTGCCACAGGACGATGTCGCACTCCGCAACCTTGCTGCCGCCAATGCCACCCCCTTCTCGCGCTATCTGGCCGGGCGCTGGCAACCGGGCAGTCCGATTCTGCGCCGTCCCATCCGCGTGCTGGTCGCGATCGCCAACCCGGAAAATTTGGTGGCGCGTGGGTTGCAGGCAATTGATGTGGAAGAAGAGTGGAACGCGCTCCAAACGGCAGTGGCGAAGTTTGATGTAGAGTTGATTCAGTTGCCGCAGCCATGTACATCCGCCGCCATCGAAGTCGCACTCAAAGCGGGTGTCCATGTGCTGCACTTCATCGGCCACGGTGCATACAATGCCAAAACCCAGAACGCCGCACTCTTCCTGGCCGACAATGACAATCAAGTACAACTTGTCACCGACACCGACTTTGCCGAGATGCTCACCCGTCAATTGGCCGACACGAATGTCCACAACGACGACAAACTGCGGCTTGTCTTCCTCTCTTCTTGCCAAACTGCAGAACGTAGCCCGGCTGATGCCTTTCGTGGCTTTGCCCCAAACTTGGTGCAGGCAGGGGTGCCCGCGGTGCTGGCTATGCAAGATCTGGTGGCAGTCGAGACGGCCCGCCTCTTTGCCACGACCTTCTACCGCCAACTCTTGCAACATGGCCAGGTTGATCTGGCGGCGAACGAGGCGCGGTCCCAGCTGCTGACGGCAAAGCTGCCGGGGGCGAGCATCCCTGTGCTCTTTATGCGGCTGCGCGATGGCGCGCTCTTGGGCAAACGGGGGCGCATTGCCGGCGACAAGAGTGAAAGTTTCTGGCCCTTCTTGCTTGACGATCTGCGCAAGGGTAAATGTGTACCCTTTTTGGGACCACGCGTTGCGACTGGGTTGCTGCCCGCGCCAGGCGATATCGCGACCAAACTGGCCGAGAAGTACAACTACCCCTTGGCCGACACGCGCGATCTGGCCAAAGTGGCCCGCTATATTGCGCTCAACGCGCCCCAGGATCTGCGCGCCGAGTATACACGGCTGCTACGGCGTAGTCTCTTCGCTTATTTAGGGCTAAAGCCGACCAAGGAAGATCGCCAACGTTATGCGGATGCCAACTTTACCGAGACCGCCAAAGGGCTTGGTTGGGCGGAAAAGGTGCTCACCCTCCACGAAAACGAGATCCACCATCTGCTGGCCGAGTTGCGCCTGCCCCTTTACATGACAACCAACTGTGACAACTTTATGACCGAAGCGCTGCTTGCCCAGGGCATTACCAATGTTCGGCGCGCCGGCCCACGCTGGAGCCAAGCCCAGGCCGGCACCCCGCAATATACGCTGGACGGCGAACCGAGCCGCGAAAAGCCGGTGGTCTTTCACCTCAATGGTTATGATGAAGATCCACTCCAGGCCAGCCAGTTGGTGCTCTCGGAAGATGATTTTCTCACCCATTTTGTGCGGCTGAGTCGCGACCATAACCATGTCTTGCCCATGGATGTAATCGAAATGTTAGGCGAGAGCAGCTTTCTCTTCCTCGGCTATAGCCTGAACGATTGGGAATTTCGGGTGGTATTGCAAGGGTTGGTAGCGGCGCTCAACCGCCCCAAAAAAGTTAACGTCGGGGTACAACTGGAAGAAGGGCCGGGGCAGGATGCGGACAAAGTGATCCAATATCTGGGCGATTATATGGGGCAGTACAATATCAAGATCTACTGGGGCACGCCCCAACAATTTGTGGCCGAATTGCATCATGAATGGCAGCAGCTAAGTGGCAGCAATGGGGTGGTCGAGCAAGAGGAGTGGAACGATGACAACTGGTGATGCCGGCGCGCCGCGCGTTGCACCTATCATTGGCGTCAACCCCTATGTTGGCCCGCGCCCCTTTGAGCAGGACGAGAGCAAGTTTTTCTTTGGCCGCGACGAAGAGACCAAGATCCTGAGCGGGCTGGTAGTCGCCCATCAGCTGAGCCTCTTCTATGCCCAATCCGGGGCCGGCAAATCTTCGCTGCTGCGCGCAGGGCTGCTGCCCCGCCTCACCCGTAAGACGCGCATCGGCAGCGGTGATGACGCCTATCTCTACCAGACGATGCAAGTATTGCCGATTGTGACGGTCGGGCGTGGCGTACCGCCCAGCACCAGCGCGCCGATCAGCAACATCTTTAGCTTTAGTGCTCAACTCGCCCTCTTGCCCTCAGCCGATCCCAATGATCTGGCCGTTCTGCCACTGGTTGATACACTTGAGATCCTGCTCGATGATGGCATTAATGCCGGCGCGATCTGGGAGCCGGCCCAGGCACGTGATGGCCGGGTGCGGCCCCCTTTGCTCAAGCCGGACACCGCGCTGCTGATTTTTGATCAATTTGAAGAGATCTTCACCGTCCACCCAGAACGGTGGCGCGAGCGCGAAGACTTTTTTCGCCAGGTTGATGCTACCTTGACCCGTTTCCCCACCCTCCACATTCTCTTCACCATGCGCGAGGATTACCTGGCCGAGCTGACCCCCTATGCCAACCTGCTGACCGACGACCTGCGCCACCGCTTTCGCATGGAGCGACTGCGCAAGGCGGGTGCGCTCTTGGCCGTGACCCAACCGGCCGCCGCCGCCGATCCACCGCGCACCTTTGCCCTGGGGGTAGCGGAGGAGTTGGTCGATAATCTGCGGCGGATCCAACGGTCGCAACGCAACCAACGCCTTGGGGCCGCGCAGGCAGGGGCGGAGAATCAGGAGGCGGCGCAGCCGCTTGCCCAGGGCGAATATATTGAGCCGGTCCACCTGCAGATCGTCTGTCGTGATCTCTGGGTGGGGCTGCCGCCAGAACGAACCGAAATTCAAGCAAGTGATCTAGCCAGCTTTGGCGATGTGGATCAGGCGCTGACCAACTTTTATGAAAGTACGCTAGCCAAAGTCATTGCCGAGACCGCCGTGAGCGAACGAACCGTACGCCGTTGGTTCAACGAGGAGCTGATTACCCCGGCGCGCGCCAAAGGGTTGGTCTATCGCGATGAGGAAAAGGGGAAAACAGCAGGGTTGACCAATGCCGCGGTTGATATTTTGCGCGACGCCTGGATTATTCGCAGTGATATTCGGGATGGTGATGTCTGGTATGAATTGGCCCATGACCGTCTGGTCGAGCCGATTTTGGCGGTGAATGCTGATTGGCAGGCAAGTTATGATAATCCAGTCGCCGCTGCCTATGCACGCTGGGCGCAAGTCAAAGGCCCGGAAAACCTGCTACGCGACCGCGATTTAAGCGTGGCCGAAGCCTATGCCCGCCAACACCCCAAAGACATTGAGGGCGAAGAAACGCAATATCTCGTTGACAGCCGCCGCCAGTGGGAGGCAGAAGAGGCGGAAGCAGCGCGTGGTGCAGTACGCAGGCGCAATCTACTGATAGCCGGCGTCATTGTTGCGATTTTGTTGGTCGGGTTAACGAGCTATTCTTTATACCAAGCCGATAAAGCAACAAAAGCCGCTGCGGTTGCTGAATACCAAGCTGGCATTGCTGGGGCACGCCAGTTGTCTGCCCAAGCAGCTGCCATTGCGGCGCAGGAACCACTACTGGGGTTGCGATTGGCGCTGGAAGCACGCGAATATTTTCCGGATCAGGCATCCACACCAATTGAGATTGATACAGAGATTTACAGCCGCCTGCGCAACGGTCGGATTAAGCAGCTTGGGGATGCAGTGTCGGGGTTACTTGACGGTCTAACACCATCGCAGATTATCCTGAACATAGAAAACACAACCGACGAGTTGCACAACATGGCCGATGGCTCGCTGGTTGAAACACTGGCAGGGAACGTGAACGGGGTCTACCCCGTGAGCGAGGCGTTCCCCTTCTTTGCGGTGTACTACCGCAATGCGCCCGGCGAGCTACGCAACAAGACCGATGGCTCGCTCGTGGCAGGGAACGTGGACGGGGTCTACCTCGTGAGCGAGGCAGCCTCCATCTTTGTAGTGAGCTACAGCGATGCGCCCGACGAGCTGCGCAACAAGACCGATGGCTCGCTGGTTGAAACACTGGCGGGGCACGTGCAGTATGTGGATCCCGTGAGCGAGGCGGCCTCCTTCTTTGTGGTGAGCTACGGCGATGCGCCCAGCGAGCTGCGCAACAAGACCGATGGCTCGCTGGTTGAAACACTGGCAGGGCACGTGTACGAGGAGTTCCCCGTGTACGAGGAGTTACCCTTCTTTGCGGTGTACTACGACGATGCGCCCGGCGAGCTGCGCAACAAGACCGATGGCTCGCTGGTTGCATCCGTGGCAGGGAACGTGTACAGGGTCTACCCCGTGAGCGAGGCGGCCTCCTTCTTTATGGTGTCCTACCGCAATGCGCCCGGCGAGCTGCGCAACAAGACCGATGGCTCGCTGGTTAAAACGCTGGCAGGGAACGTGGACGGGGTCTCCCCCGTGAGC
>JALHQH010000055.1 GCA_022842065.1 Caldilineaceae bacterium | reverse complement strand
CAGCGTGCGTCGCACTGACCAAAGCATCTAGCGGACTGGAAACAGTTGGCGGTCAGTGCGACGCACGCGATCCCGTTAGCCAGCAAAACGCCGGTTCTCAACTTGACTTCAGTATAGCAGTGAAATTGAGGCGATCCATCGGACACATACCGCCTACTTTGTGGCGCTGGCGGAAAGAATAGAGCCGACGCTACTGGGGCGACACCGTAAACAGGGATTAGCGCAACTGGAAGCCGATCTGGATAACTTGCGCAGCGGTACATTGGAGTCAAGCGAATGCCAGCCAAGCCGAGATAGGGTTGCGCCTAGTTGGAGCGCTCGCCTGGTTTGCCCATTTTAGCAATCACGCCAACGAGGTGCATAGCTGGTTGCCAGCACTACGGCAAAGTGCTACCGAGCCAACCAGCGCGGTTGCCAAGGCGCTCTGGGGCGCAGGGCTGATGGCCTTGATATTGGGGGAGTACCAGCAAGCAAAACTTGAGTTTGAGGAAAGCGTTATGCTTTGGCGCGCCCTTGGGGATCGACATGGGTTGGCCGTGACCTTACGTGAATTATGTGCGATCTTGCACTTTCTGAACATACCATTTGCTGCACAACAGTGCGGCGAGGAGAGTGTAGCCTTTTGGCGAGAAGCGAACAGTCCGTGGGATCTGGCGATGGCGCTTGATAATCTGGCCTTTGCCCTTGCTGCGCAGGGTAACAAAGAGCGCGCACGCCTATTGTTTGAAGAAGAATTGGCGCTCTTCGAAACGGTTGGCGATGCCTGGGGACAGGGCACTGCCTTAAATGGCTTGGGTTGTATTGCTGGCCAGCAAGGTGACTACACCGCAGCGCATGTCTATTTCACCAGGGCACTAGCGCTACGCCGCGCTGAGGCAGAAAAATTGACGCTGGCCGAAGCGTTAACACTATTGGGTGAAGTGACTCAGCGCCAAGGCGACTGGGAAAGCGCTGGCAACCTTTATACTGATTGTTTGCTGGTTGCGCATGAAAACGGGAGTCGGGCCGTCATCGCGCATGTGCTCCATCAACTAGGGACCCTCGCCCAGGCGCAAAACCAGATCCAACGCGCAGTGCGTTTATTCGCCAGCGCAGCCGCGTTACGCGCGAGTGCAGGCGGCCTCGGTTCACATACGACTACGACACCAGCCGAACAAGAGCAAGCCATTGCCACAGCACGTGTTGCGCTTGGCGAGGAAGCCTTCGTCGTTTTGTGGATGGAAGGTCAAACCATGAATTTGGATCAAGCACTTGCCTTTGCCTTATCAATCTCTCCCACAGCAGAAGCGACCCCCTTGATCGAAAGTGAAAAAGCAACCATACTGTCTTTGGCTACCAACTCCGCTGGCCTCACCATCCGCGAAAGCGAAGTCCTCCGCCTCTTGGTACAAGGACTGACCTACGCCCAAATTGCCGACACATTGGTCGTGAGCCGCCACACGGTCAATGCCCATGCCACTTCAATTTACAGCAAGCTGGGCGTCACCTCGCGAGCGATGGCGACACGTCTGGCGGTGGAGCAGCGCCTTATATAAAGCAACATGCTATCCGCATTTTGGATATCGAGTAAATTGAGAATCTAAGATCAGACCGGTTGTGATTCAATCGGGTAGATAAATAGCATGAAAAAGCGGTGGGGCGTTGGACGTTGCCAACGCCCCACCGCTTTTTCTTTTTGCTTGCCGTTGTGTACTTTTGTGTAAAAACTGGTTCCATGCCACCCGCAAACGGTGTAAAGTGGCGCTATCGGTACAGTTACCTATGTCTGCTTTACGGGAAATAGGTATCAGGATTGTTACAACTACCGATGCGCCGGCGTGACGAATCCTGTACAGTGGCGTTGCACCGAATCAATCTGTAGCCCTAATGTTAGTCAAGGAGAACCCAAATGCGCAGTAAACGAATCTATATCCTCTTTCTCGTGGTTGGCTTAGTGGCCGCGCTCTCGACAACGGTCTATGCCGCGACCAATTATCACTCCGCCACGCCAACGATTGTGGGTGTCTGGGACACCAAAATCAACGTGCCGAGCCTGGAGGGCAGTGTCGATGCGTTGTACACCTTCTCGGCTGACGGCAATTTTCTCGACATCAATTCAGTCCGGGAGACCAACCCAGGCGTCTGGATCGGCGCCGGCAACACCTATGTGGTCACCTTCTATGCCTTTAACTATGACGAGCAGGGCCAATACAACTTGAAAGGCAAAGTGCGCACCTCCATTCGGATGAATGGCCCTGATCAATACACCGGCCAGGGCGTAACCGATGTCTACGATCTCGAAGGCAACTTGGTGGAGCATCCGTGGTCTGGCCCCTTTGAGATCACCGGCATGCGTGTCGAGGTGGAATTGCCGTGACCGCCGGATTGGCAATCGTATCAAGCAAGCAGACGCGCATCCTCTGCCGCGCTTGCACAGGGTAAAAAAGGAGAAAACCATGACTGCTTCAGGAGGAAAATTCAGGAGAAAAATGATATCTTCCAACCATTTGATCAACACGGAGCAAACGCTCGGCCGGCGTACTTTTTTACAGATGATGGCAGGCACAGCCGTAGTGGCAACGTTTGCAGCCTGCCAACCGATTACGCAGTCGGTTGAGCCACCAGCCGCTGACAATTTCATTTTGGGAGGGAAAATTATGCACGCCAGAGTAGTGACGAGCCAGCTTCAACCTGGCAAGAAAGAGGAGTGGATCAGTATCTGTCGCGATTCGATTGTACCGGCGCTCCAGCAACAGCAGGGGTTTCAAGGGTTCGTGATGCTGGCCGATACCGCCAGCGACAAGTGCATCGCCTTTAGCATGTCGGAGACAGAGGCTGATCTCAAGGCCAGCGAGACCAACGGCTTCTATCAAGAACAAGTGGCTAAACTCAAGGTTGTGCTGGCGGCAGCGCCTGTCCGCGAAATAAATGAACTGATCGTACTCCCCTAAGCGGACGACCTGCTCACGGTCCATGCGACCTTTAGCGGTACACATCAAGGAGAATGGGCCGGCACCGCTGCCACAGGGAAAGCTGTGTCCTGGACATAAATTGACATCTACCGCCTGGACAACGGCAAAATTGCAGAGATCTGGCAGACCGTTCCCACAGCCGACATCTTACAACAACTTGGCGATCAACTTGTTCCACCAACCCAGTGAGCTATTACTCTACCTGTTCAAGGTCGATGGGCGCTGGTGGATCGTTAGCAAGCTGTTTCATCCTCAACCAATCCTATCCGTCTGTATAAGGAAAACAAACCATGACAACGCCTGCCAATCACGCCACAATACACGCCACCACCGGCGACAAGCTATGGGTTGTCCTCACACCGATCAAGGCCGACAAGCGCGCCGAATTTGAGCATTTCGTGCAAGATATTGTGGCACCAGCACTTCGGCAAATTGCGCCTGCTGTCTATCGCCAGGTGCGCGCCCTCTACCCAACCCAAGCGAACGCCGATGGCAGCTATACCTATGCGTTTTTGATGGATCCCTGGATTGCCGATGCACCCTATCATTTTACGGTTCTTTTTCGCCAGGTGTACACCGAAGAAGAGACACAGGCGTATCTGCGCCGCTGGGAAGACGTACAAGCCGCCCCGCAAACGGTTCACGAATTTGTGCAATCGGGTTGGTAGCTCTTCCTAATTCATCGTCGTTATCAAATGCTGATTGATCCGTTAAGGTGATGACGGAGCGAGCCGATCAAAACAGGCGATAGTATCAGTCGGCCGCAGTCGTGCCGAGAGTGACTTTGGACTAATGACTTTTGAACAACTATAGGAGAAAACCATGACTGCTTTCGAAAATGCAACCAAATTCTTTATCGCCTGTGAAGCGCCTGCAGATTGGGCCGGCTGTCAACCCTACGTAGCTGAAGGCACCATCTTCACCGCCCAAAGCGAGCCGCTAGTGGAGATCGCAACGGTGCAAGCCTATTGCGAGTGGATGTATGGCTTTGGCACCATCACCGCCCCCGGCGCCACCTATGACCTGCATGCCTCTGCCTATGACGAGCAGACGCGCACCGCGATCTTCTTTGCCACCTATCATGCTAAACATACGGGGGAAGGTGGTCCCGTCCCACCGCCAGACAAAGAGACCCATACCGACTATGTCTATTTCTTGACGATGAACGCGGAGAACAAGGTCGAGCGCATGGTCAAAGTGTGGAATGCGCCGTGGGCAATGCGGGAGTTAGGTTGGATTTAGTCCATTCCCATACCAGTTGCAGGGACAGTGCTTCAGGGTCATGCCTATCTTTGGAAACAAAAAAGGTCCACACCAAATTGGTGTGGACCTTTACGCATTGAAGTAGAGCCAGCAGCGATTGGCTGAACGCGCATTAGATCGCAGAAGAGGCCAAGCTGAGTTGTGGATTGGCGACGGCCTGCTGGCTATCAGCGACCGCAAATTGCTCACTACCAACAAAAGCTGGGCCAAACGCGCCCTGCTGAATCCGATCGGCACGTGAGGAAGCGACACAAGCGGCAAAGACAAATAGCGATGCCAAAAATGATGCACCAAAGAATGAAAGAATAATTGTTGTAATCATTTGCCCATTTCTCCTATATCGCTCAGTCTTGCCCGGAATTTATTACTTCAGCTATGTTCTCAGCAATATTGCTGATCTCTTGTTGAGCAGAGGATACCATAGTTTAGAGCGCTTGCAGCGCGACAGATGTACAGAACCAATATCGTCATTCGGCTGATAATCTCAGGGCTTTTACTATGCAATTTGTCGTATGAAAGCTGGGATAAATGAAGGGTGGGCGTGAAAATTTCACCGTTGAACTTGGCGAAGCTGCTGATCGCGAGCAAACAACCAGGGTAATTTCAACGCGGGGCAGCACTGTCGAATCTACATAAAAAGCAGCCTTCCGTGCTTAGTAGACACGGAAGGCTGCTTTTTCTCAAGAATGCTGTCGATTAGCGCAAGGGCCGGAAAAACTCGCGCACATCCGCCACCAGCAGATCTGGCACTTCCATCGCCGCAAAGTGACCACCGCGGTCAAAGTTGGACCAGTGGACAATGTTGTTGGCAGATTCCGCATAGCGACGGATCGCAACATCATTGGCAAAGACCGCAACCCCGGTGGGCACGCCGGAGGGCGCCTCGTGCCAGGCCCCGGCATGCATATCTTCGTAGTAAATGTGCGCTGAAGACGCCCCCGTGCCGGTCAGCCAGTAGATCATCACATTGGTCAACATGTCATCCCGGTCAATCGCCGCTTCGGGCAATGCATCCAGTGGCATACTCCACTCCTTGAACAGATCCACAATCCACGCTAACTGCCCAACCGGCGAGTCGTTAAGGCCATAGCCCAGCGTCTGTGGCCGCGTTCCTTGGATTTGGAAGTAACCGCTGCCTTCTGCCATGTAGTGCTTGATCCGGGCGATGCGCGCTTTTTCCGTATCCGTCATGGTGCTCAACTCTTCCTCGCTCACCTCACCAAAGGGTATAAAGCCATAGCTCGCCGCGTTGAGATGAATCCCCACCAGATGGGCGGGATCGATATGCCCTAGTTCGGGCGAGACAAACGCACCGGTGTCACCCCCCTGTGCGCCATAACGGTCATAGCCCAATCGACGCATCAACTCCGCCCACGCTTTGGCGACCCGCGCCGTCGTCCAACCCGGTTCGTTGGTCGGGCCGGAAAAGCCAAACCCGGGGATCGAGGGAATCACCAAATGGAAGGCATCCGCCGGATCACCGCCATACTTGCGTGGGTCGCTGAGCGGGCCGATCACCTGGAGAAACTCGACAATCGAGCCGGGCCAACCATGCGTGAGGATCAGCGGCAAGGCATCGGGTTCCGGCGAACGGACATGCAAAAAGTGAATGGTCTGGCCGTCGATCTCGGTGGTAAATTGCGGAAATTGGTTCAGCTGCGCTTCGTGCTTGCGCCAATCGTACCCATGCTGCCAGTAGTCAACCAGTTCTTTCAGATAATCACGCGCCACCCCGCGGCTCCAGCCCACGCCGGGTAGCTCGTTCGGCCAACGCGTGCGCGCCAGGCGGTCGTGGAGATCGTCGATCTCGCTTTGCGAGATATTGATGGTAAAGGGTTGAATTTGCATGTTCATTGCTCCTTGTATTTTTCTTCGTGAGCCTTCGTGTACCTTCGTGGATCAGTATGATCCGTTCTAGCCTGCTGCCCTTGTAGTGTAGCAGGCGTATAGGATATAATCGTTCCTAATTAAAAACGGATTTTTGACCAAGTAGGAGCCTGCCCATGTACCACCCAACCACCCGTCTGCTGACCATCCTCGAACTATTGCAAGCGCGTGACATGCTCAGCGGTGCCGATCTTGCCGCACGGTTGGAAGTGGACCGACGCACGGTGCGCAAGTACATCATGATGTTGCAAGATCTGGGCATCCCGATCGAAACGACGCGCGGCCCAACTGGTGGCTATCATCTGCGGCCCGGCTTTAAGTTGCCACCGCTGATGTTGACTAACGACGAAGCGCTAGCGATCATGTTGAGCCTACTTGCGGCGCGGCGGCAGGGGATTGGGGTGGAGCCGCACCTGATCGAAGGCGCGCTGGCCAAGATCGAACGGGTCTTGCCCGACAGTTTGCGGCTGCGGTTACAAGCGGTGCAGGCAGCGGTCGCCTTTGTCGACGCGCCAACGACCTCTACACCGCCCAGCGAAAGGCTGCTCTTGATCAGCACCGCCATTCAGAACGCGCAGCGGCTGCAACTCTGCTATCAATCGCGTGAGGGTGAGACGGAACGTGCGGTGGACCCTTACGGCATTGTCTCACACTGGGAACAGTGGTACATGGTGGGGTGGTGTCATTTGCGGCAGGCGGTGCGCGTCTTTCGGCTGGATCGGATGCTTACCGTCACGCGGGAAGAGGTCACCTTTACTCGGCCCGCAGATTTTGACAGCCTACACTACGTGCTCGAATCTCTGGCCACTGCGCCGCGCGGCTGGTTGGTGGAAATTTTGCTGGAGCTAGAGCTGGCCGAGGCGCAGCAACATATTCCCCTGGGGAGTGCCGTGCTTGAAGGGTGCAACGGTGGCGTACTCATGCGACTCTATAGCACGGACCTGCGGGTAACAGCCCGCTATCTTTTCTGGCTGGATTGCCCGTTTGTGATTCGCCGTCCACCGGAGTTGCGCACAGTGGTGCAAGCGCTCGCCGCGACAATGGTGGGGAATGCTAGGCGCACAACGTTAGAGCCGTGAGCGAAGTTATGGTACACTACCAGCATGAGCGAACAACAAGCCAAGCGCATTCCCTACGGTTCTGCCGACTTTGGGCGCATGCGACAGGACAACTCCTATTACGTCGATAAGACGCGCTTCCTCCCCTTACTGGAAGCGCAGCCGTATTTTGTCTTTCTCATTCGCCCGAACTGATCGACACCAACATGCGGATTGATTACGACAAGTTGCGTCATCTGCTCACCGTGGATCGCCATCTCAACGGCAACTTTCGTCAATTGCGCACGATTATTGAGAATAATGAGATTGCCAGCCCGATTGTTACCAGCTTTCCCCTTGTACGCCTGGCCGAGAGTGAGAATTTTGTCTCGCAATTGCTCTTCTTTGGGTTATTGACCTTTGCCGGCGAACGCAACAGCCTGCCCCTGTTATGCATTCCCAACCGCACCATCCAAGATCTGCTCTACAGCTTATCGCTTCCCAGGTGACGATCAAGCAGTTGGTGTTGGTCTACAGCGGTTGGGAATTAGTCTATCGCGCCGAGGTAGATGGTCCGTCAAATCAGCACGTGGCCAATGACGAACAGTAGGTGCGCAATTGACAATTAGCCACCATTCTGCTGTTCAACGCGCTTCACAAGGGCAGGCGGAGCCTGGCAACGCCAGGCATTATGCAGTAGCATCGCCAGCTCGTCCGCGTCGACCGCAGCCAATCGCACGAGAACGGCGGGAAAGCCATTATAGTGCGGCTCGGTGAAAAATTTGGCCGGCTCGGCCTCAACCAGCATCTCTTTTTCGGCATTGTTGCGCACACGAATGGCGATCACGTCCGGGTTGGGGACACGTGCCTTTTTGGGATCAACCCGTTCCAACCACACCCAGGCAATCCCTTTGTTTTTACCCTTATGTTGGACGGCATAGGCAAGCCGCCCTTCCTCTTGGATCGTCTCCGGCAGTGACAGTGCAATTCTTTCCAGATCGGCTAAGTTTGCCATGAATTTGCTCCTTTGTGCAGAAACGGCGCGTGACAAGCGCTAACCAGCAGCCAGCCATGAATGCTGGTCATCCTCAAGGTACGAATAGGGTACGCGTTAGGTGGCGACTTTACTGCGCAGCTCAATGCAAGGCCACACTCTCCAACTTTTCAAAGTAGTCAGGAAAGGTCTTCGCCGTGCACTGCGGGTTGTTGATCGTGACCGAAGCGGGGGCGAGCGCCAAGAGCGAGAAACACATGGCCATGCGGTGGTCGTTGTAGGTGTCAATGGCGGCGTGGCGCAGGGTGGCCGGCGGGGTGATCTCGATAAAATCGCGGCCTTCCACCACCGTGGCCCCGACTTTGCGCAGTTCGGTGGTCATGGCGTGCAGCCGGTCGGTCTCCTTGACCCGCCAATTGTAGATGTTGCGGATGGCCGTTGGCCCCTCGGCAAAGAGCGCGGTGGTGGCAATGGTCATCGCCGCATCGGGAATATGATTGAGATCCAGGTCAATGCCACGCAGTTGACCCCGCTCGACTGTAATCGCGTCATCGGCCCAGGTGACCTGGGCACCCATTGCCGCCAACACCTGGGCGAATTGCACATCACCCTGAATACTGCCCTTGCCGATGCCGGTTACTTTGACCTTACCCCCTTTGATGGCGGCCGCGGCCATAAAGTAAGAGGCGGACGAGGCATCACCTTCCACCAAAAATTTCCCTGGTGACTGGTATTGCTGCCCGCCGGCGATGGCAAATTCCTGATATGCCGCGTGCTGGACGGCGACGCCAAATTGCTGCATGGTATGGATCGTAATATCAATGTAGGGCTTCGAGACCAGGTCGCCAAGCACCTGGATCGTAGTGTCACCGTGCGCCAGCGGACAAGCCATCAAGATGGCGGTGAGAAATTGGCTGGAGATCGTGCCGTCGACGCTAATTTGCCCCCCTTGCAGGCCATCGGCGACAATCCGCAGCGGGGGAAAGCCTGCTGCTTTTAAGTAGTCAACCTGGCCGCCGGCCTGACGCAACGAATCCACCAGCGCGCCAATCGGGCGCTCCTCCATGCGGGGCTCACCGGTCAGGATAAATTCGCCACTCCCCAAACAGAGCGCGGCGCAGAGGGGGCGCATCGCCGTGCCGGCATTGCCCAAGTAGAGCTCGACCCTCCCGTCAACCTGGAAGGGCCCGCCCTTGCCCACCACCGTGCAGCGTGTACCATCAGCCGACCGCGTATAGGTGACGCCCAACCGCTGCAGCGCGTTGAGCATATGGCGGATATCATCGCTATCCAGCAGATTCAGGATCTCCGTCTCGCCATTGGCCAGGGCCGCCAACAGCAAGGCCCGGTTCGATAGACTTTTCGAGCCAGGGAGATTGATCTCTCCCTCAATTTTTGTAATCGGTTGTAGCGTCAACGCGTCCATAACAAAGCTGCTCTCTTGTGTTCTTGAAATGAGTGGCGGGTAGTTCCCCTATTATAAACGATGCTGGATGCAGCTTGCCATCTATACGCTGCGCTGAATGAGAATGGGAAGAATAGTTGTGGGATAAAGCTGGCCTAAAGCCATCCTCATGAGGGTGAAACGGCTTAATCAGGGGCAACCAAACTAATCATTGCATACTCCTGCTCTTTCTCGATCCAGCCCAGCTCAAATTCGATCAATGCCATCTCAATCGGCGCACTGGCAAAGAAGGGATCGTGAATATAAATGCGATCATTGCTGCGATCAATACCGACCACCACAACCGCATGATGTGTAATCTCCCCATGCCAGTGCTGCCAGCCGAGGGTGGTCACGCCAACAATCACGGGCAGGCCGACTTCGATAAATTGCTCAAATAAGGTGGAATCAGCATAGGTGCCCAGCGTAACGGAGAGGCGCAGCGCGGCCAAACTACGCCGGCGTGCTGATCAGCCAATCACCGCAAAGGGCAGGGCTGGGTAAAGCACGCCGTTAATCTGCGGCGCAATTGTATGCGGGCCGGGGTAGTAGGCGCGGGTGGTAATGGGGCGAAAGCTGACCGTCTTCTGCAGTGTAACCGCCTGCCCCGGCAGCAAGGTTATTTTGCGCAACTTAAAGACCTTGGGCGCGAGTTTGCCGTTGGCCTTTTGATAATGCAGCACATAGTCGATCACCAGATCCTGGGGTTGATCACTCTGGGCGATGACCTCAAAGCTGAAGCTTGCTGCACCGCCCAACGGAATAGTAGCCGGTTCGATGGTCAGGTTGCGCACAGCAACCGCGGGCGCAGCACCATACCCCAACAGCGTCAGCGCCTCTATATGCCCTTGTTTGACCAGCGAACGCAGGGCATGGTTGATCACCCAGCGCACCTCCGGGGTGGCGGTAGGTTGCCAACGCTGCAAAAGGTCAACGACCACGGCGGGATGATCCTTGGCAATGTCGTTGAGATTATTGGCCACGCTGCGGCGGACCGTCTCGGCCTCATCGGCTTTGAGCCGCTCCAGAATCGGCAGAATGGGCGCAGGGTCACGGATCAGGGCGGGGACGCGCATGGCCCAGGGCAAGCGGGGTCGGCACCCTTCACTGGCCAGCCGCCGCACATTAAAATCAGGGTGCTGTGACCAGCTTGCCATCTGTGCCATCATGGCCGGCAGGTCGCGCACCAGAAAGGGGCGCACGGCAAATTCTGCTGAAACCAACCTGGTAAATTCCTCCAGCATGGGCAAGGAAGCCGGCCAATCGTCCAAGCCATAGACTTCGACATAATCGGAGAAGATCATCTTTTCGAAGCCATATTTACCCAGTTGTAAGGCGGCCTGGTGCAAAATCTGCAGGGTGTGGGGATAATCCGCGGGCAGAAAATCATGCAGGGTGGTGGTAATATGGCGCATGCGCGCCTTGAGTTCACGCCCTTCCCAGTCCCCGTCAAAAAGCTGCGCTACAAAGGCCGCCATGTCAAACGGCGGATAGGCGCCCTGGATGGCGGTCGCAAGCGTTGCCACAAAGGTTTGGTTGAACATCTGTTTCAGTTCCATTGTCATGCTCCTGCCATTAGGCCTTGCTGGTGAGCGGTCGCCACGCTGCCCGCTGGATTTCATAGTGATTGCGCGCCAATGCCGGTTCATAGCCCAGCAGCCGAAAGCCACATTTCTCAAGCACCCGATTGGATGCTTTATTTTCCGGATGAGCAAACGCACCGAGGCATGGCAAGTGGAGGGTATCAAAGCCGTACGCCAGAGTGGCCTGGGTCAACTCGGTGGCATATCCGCGCCCCCAAACCGATTGGGCAAAGTAGTAGGAGAGCTCAACCCCCCACCCAGGCGCAAAGGGGTCGATGCAAAGCCCACCCCAGCCGCAGATCTGCGCCGTTGCCCGTTCCACGATCACCCAGGGCGCATAACCAATCGTAGTCTCCAAGTTGAGATACGCATAGATGTGCGCGGTGAACTCGTCCAGGGTGGCAGCGCGATAGGTGTATTGCATTGCCTGCGGGTCGCTTTGTATCTGGTAAAGCGGGATAAGGTCCGCGGCCAGGAACGGGCGCAGGGTGAGCTGCATTGTTTCTATGCTGGGCAGCATGGTGTAGATTACCCTTTCAGTGTGGCCTCAACTTCATCCAGATGTGCGTCGCGATGTATCGCGCGCTCCACCCAGCGCTGGTTGTAGCGATAGAGTTCATCAAGGAGGGCCGGGGGGAAGTTCGTCAACCGTTCATCCAGCGCGGCCGCGCTCTCAACGGCAAGATTGGCTGCTGCGCGCGGCGGAATGGCAGCCCAGAGGGGCAGCGACAGATCATTGACCGAAAGATCAATCACGGGAATGTTCAGTTTGCCCTCGCGCTCAATGGCGTCCAAGCCGAGCAGAACGCGTCGGTCCCAAAAGGCTAGATGGGCCAACGCGATGGCGACCGTCCAATGTTCACCAACCGGCTGCTGCAACTCCTGGTCACTCAAGCGCGCAACCAAGGTGCGCAGCCGATTGGTGGCGGTGTGATTGCGCTCCACAAACGTTCGATCTTGGGTCATTGGGAAAATCTCCTCTGTAATGGGCAAGTGAGCCGCCAACGACGCTCGACAAACTAGAAAGGCGACCCGCTGCTGTTAGTGTAAGCCCTGTAAATGAGAAAACGCCGGAATTTATGCGCGCTTGACGCCGGCAAGTGCCATGCCCAACCGCTTGATCCCCTCTTCGATCTCCTCTGGGCGCAGGGTGGCAAAGTTGAGCCGCAGATAGCCTTCGCCCTCGGCCGGCTGGACAAAGAAGCGGGGGCCAGGGGCAAATTCGACCCCCGCGGCGCTGGCCAGGGGCTGTAGTGCACAACATGTGATCCCCGGTGGCAGCCGCAGCCAGAGAAAGAGCCCACCCTGTGGTGGGTCGACCTGCACGTCCGGCGGCAGATGTTGCCGGATCGCCGCCAGCATGCGCTCGCGGCGTTGGCGATACAGTCGGCAAGAGCGCTGCACATGACGTTGGTATTGGCCCACGTTGACATAGGCATCGAGCGCACGCTGCATCAAGGTCGAAACAGTCAGATCATTCACCCGTTTGAAGGCCACCAGCCGCGTGAAGATGGGCCCTTCTGCCACCAAAAAGCCCACGCGCAACCCAGGCATTAACATTTTGGAAAAGGTGCCAATGTAGATCACGCGCCCGCCAGGGTCAAGCGTTTTGAGCGCCGGTTGGACGCGGCCATCGTAGCGCAGATCACCCACAAAGTCATCTTCCAAAATGGGCACATTGTAGCGATCGGCCAAGGTCACCAGTTGCCGCCGGCGCACCCCGCTGAGGCACGCCCCGGTTGGGTTCTGAAAATTGGGGATGGTGTAGATCAATTTGGGATGGTGCTGCTGCAATAACGATTCCACCTGTGCCACCTGCATGCCCTCGGCATCGACAGGAATGCCAACAATCTGCAACTCAAGCAAGTGAAAGAGTTCCAGTGCCAGATTGTAGGTGGGGTTTTCCACCAAGACCACATCGCCGGGTTTGAGCAAAAGCTGACAAACCAGGGCCAACGCCTGTTGCGAACCGGCGGTGATCAAAATTGCATCCGGGTGGGCCGTGATGCCCTGACTGGCCAGCAGTTGGGCAATCGTGCTGCGCAGCGGGGCATACCCATTGTCAAACGTGCCATATTCCAGCGCGCTTGGGCCATCCCGCTGTAAGACATCTTGCATGGCATGGAGCAACGCTTTGATCGGATACTCGCGCGGGTCACCAACGCCGGTGAAGGCAATGGGGTTGGGGTGTTTGGCGCGGCCTTGGGTGCCGGCGGGCGTCGCCGCGGGCACCTCAATTGCGGTGGCGAGTGCCTGTTGCCATAGCGGCCAGTGACTCTCGTGCCGCGCGGCGTGGTGGCCAGACAGGTGCGGGCGCGCCAAGACAAAGGTCCCGCTCCCCCCACGGCTGTAGAGCAAACCCTCGCTCTCTAACGTTGCGTAGGCGTTGTTCACGGTGATGCGGCTAATGCCCAGCTCCTTCGCCAGTTGACGGGTGGCGGGCAGTCGCGTCTCGGCGGCCAATGCCCCAGTGCTGATCTGTTGGCGCAGATAGTTCTCCAGCTGTTGGTAGAGCGGCGTGGCACTCTGGTGATCAAGTGGAATGCGCATAGGGATAATTATAGGACCAGATGACCCAGATCCGCAAAGTGGACTGCTGTTTTTGGTCATTAAGTGGCTATATCCAGCAGTCCACTTTCGTGTTATCCTGCGCTGGCAGTCAACAAAATCGCGTAACTATTCAGGCGATTGGGGGCTGGGCCTTCGGCTGAATCAGTTACAAAATCGTAGATCTATCGATACAAAAGGAAAAATAATGAACTATCGACCCTTTGGCGCAACGGGCATTCAGGTTTCCGAGATTGGGTTAGGCGCGTGGCAACTGGCCAACCCGGACTGGAAGCTCAGCGATCAAAACGAAGCCATGCAAATTGTCTACCAATCGCTCGAAGCGGGCTGTAATTTCTTCGACACGGCCCCCGGTTATGGCAAGGGCGTGAGCGAGGAAATTTTGGGCAAGGCCTTAAAAGCGGCCAAACGTGAGGAGATTGTGATCTGTACCAAAGCAGGCTACACTGCCGCCGGAGCAGAAGACTTTTCGACCGGCGCGATCGCGCCGATCTTGGAAACCAGCTTGCGGCGGCTGCAAACCGACTATGTGGATATCCTGCTGCTGCACAACCCGGCCCGCGAATTGCTGGATGGCCGGGTCGCCACCCAATACGAAGAATTGGAACGGTTGAAACAAGCGGGCAAAATCCGCGCATATGGGGTATCGCTGGACTGGCGCGAAGAGATGACGATGGTGATGGCCACCACGCAGAGCCAAGCCTTCGAGGTCTATTTCAACGCCCTCTATCAAGAGATGCTGCCCGCGTTTGCCAGCGCCCAACAGCAAGGAATCGGCTTGATTGTCAAAGTGCCGCTCGATTCGGGTTGGCTGTCCGGGCGTTATCGGGGTCAACATCAGTTTGATGACATCCGTGATCGTTGGTCGCCGGCGGTGCTGGAACGGCGCACTGAATTGGTCGAAAAATTCGCGCAACTGGTGCCGGCGGATCGGTCACTGGCCCATGCGGCGCTGCAATTCTGCCTGGCGCAACCAGCGGTCTCCACCGTCATCCCCGGTGCCAAAAGTGTGGCTCAGGCGCTCGATAACATCGCCGCCGCCGACCAGCAACTACCCGCCGAGAGCGTGCAGGCGATCTATGCGTTGTGGGCGCAAGAGATTGCCGGCGATCCGCCGCCCTGGTGAGCTGGCGCGGCGCGTCATGGCTAGCGTAGTCATCGTTCTCAGGTAACTTCACGCGTGGTGCGCGTCACGGACGCGCCCCGCACAAAGCTACCCGTTGTTTTTGGGACGATGAGTACGCGGTTTGGTTTTGCTGGTCAAAACTTTTCACCAGCGCCGATGGGCCTAACAACGCCAACCATTGCGCAGCAGCACTTCAAGTTCGTCCGCTTCGATGGCGAGCCGTACGAGGATGGCCGGCCTGCCGTTGACCGCTGGTTAGGTCAGCCGTTGGCCACTTTCACCGGTTGCGCCCCAAATGGTCATTTGCCTAGATGATACCATGAACCAGCGGCCATAAGCTACGCAGACCGCTAGCCTTGTTTGTCACTTTGAAAGCTAAGCAGATTAACTGATCCTCAGTCGTTGAATCTATAGTATGCTCCTCATTATCTTACGCTTACGTTTGTCTACCACTTAGACATGTTACGCCCCGATTGATGACCGTATCCATGAACACCTTATGTGCACGAATCAAAGTGCATGCGGCCCAACAGGGCAATGCACCCGCGCTCCTGGCACCAGAGTGCACCGCCTTATCATATCGACAACTCGATCACCAACTCAACACCACGATCGAACAGCTCAGGCACTTTGGGGTGGGGCCGCAGGATCGGATTGCGCTTGTGTTGCCCAATGGGCCGGAAATGGCGGTGGCCTTGTTGGCCGTCAGTGGCGCAGCAATTGGGGCACCGCTGCATCCCGGCTACACTACCGCCGAATTCGAATTTTATTTGGCCGATCTCGCCGCGACGGCTGTCATCGTGGCCGCCGATCTCGATTCACCCGTGCGTGCGGTTGCCCAGGCGCGTGGGCTGCCGATCTTTGAAGTCAACCAGGTAGGTGCGCGCGCCGGCGTATTTACTTTGACAACCCAGTCACCGCCCGGCAACCGTTCGCCGGCAGCCGCGGCACCCCAGCCAACCGATATTGCCTTGCTCTTGCATACCTCGGGTAGCACCGCGCGGCCCAAGTTGGTGCCCCTCAGCCACGCCAATCTCTGGGTGTCGGCCCAACAAATTGCGGCCACCGTGCAACTGACCCCAAGCGATCGCTGTTTGAATGTGATGCCCCTCTTTCATATTCACAGTTTGGTCGGCGCGCTGCTGGTTAGCCTTAGCGCTGGCAGCAGTATTGTCTGTACCGCCGGCTTTGCGCTGGACCAATTTCCCACCTGGTTGGCCACCTTTCAGCCCACTTGGTACACGGCCGTGCCGACCGTACACCAGGCAATTTTGGCCCAAGCCACCCTTGATCCGGCCCCCTATCGGTGCGCGGCCCTGCGTTTTATTCGTTCCTCGTCGGCCCCTTTACCCGCAGTCGTCACGAGCGCGTTGGAACAGATCTGCCAGGTCCCCCTGATCGAGGCCTATGGCATGACCGAAACCGCCGGCCAGATCTGTAGCAATCCGTTGCCGCCAGGCCAACGCAAAGTGGGCTCGGTCGGGAGCGCAGCGGGGACAACGGTTGCCATTATGGCCACGGAGGGGGAGCAGTTGCTGGGGCCAACGGACGTGGGTGAAATCGTCGTGCGCGGGGCCAGTGTCATGGGTGGTTATGCCAACGAACAGACCACCCTGCCCCCTGCTTTTACCCAAGGTTGGTTTCGCACGGGCGATCAAGGGTACCTGGATGCGGATGGCTATCTCTTTATCAGCGGGCGGTTGAAGGAAGTGATCAATCGGGGTGGTGAAAAGGTGGCCCCCCAGGAAGTGGATGAGCTGCTGTTGCGCCATCCGGCGGTGGCACAGGCCGTCACCTTTGGGGTGCCCCATCCGACCTGGGGGGAAGATGTCAACACGGCGGTAGTTTTGCACGCGGGCCGCGTGACCTCAGCGCGCGAGCTACGCGCCTTTGTCTTCAGCCAGGTCGCCCCCTACAAAGTGCCAACCCAAATTATCATTGTGGCCGCCATGCCGCAAAGCGCGGCGGGCAAATTGCAACGCAGTGCCATCGCGATCCAGCTAGCCGACCAGTTACAACACACCTATGTCGCCCCGGCTGGCCCATTTGCGCAGCTGGTCGCCCAGATCTGGGCCGAAGTCCTGGGGCAAGCGCCGATTGGGCTGTTTGATAATTTTTTTGCCCTGGGCGGCAATTCACTGCTAGCCATGCAAGTTATTGCGCGCATCCTTGACCTGCTGCGGATCGAACTGCGCCCATCCACGCTCTTTGCGGCCCCCACCGTCGTCGAATTGGCGGACGTGATGGTCTACACCCAGTTGGAACAAAGACCAGAAAACGAACTACTTGATGCCTTCGCGACAATCGAGCGGCTTTCGGTGGCAGAAGCCCGGCAACTGCTCAGCGCAAAAGTAACCGCATTTTAGCTAGTTCTTGTCGCGAAACATGATTTCTACCGCCAAGAGCGCAAAGAGCGCAAAGAAACGCCAGTAAAGGAAATCACCATGGCTCTCCTCCTGAAACAGCCCGACACTGTTGCCCCACCGTCTGAACATTGGGATGCGCTTGCGCGCGCATATAATCAGTTGGGGTCACCTTTGCACCCATCGGCACAAGATATTCTCGCGCTGACCCAATTGCTTAATCAGGTAAATAATGAGCTTGGGGGCCGGGGGCTAAACGCGCTGATGTGGGGTGCCACTCCGGCGTTGGCCAATCTAAATTGGCCGGCGGGCAGCCGCTTGCTGGCGGTTGATCGTTCGCAAGGGATGCTCAAGTTAGTCTGGCCAGGGGATCTTCCCCAGCAGCGTGCCGCCCAATGTACCGATTGGTTTTCATTACGCCCGGCCACGGGTGCGTATGATGTGGTGGTTGGTGACGGCAGCTTTAATTGTCTGCCCTATCCTATGGGCTATCAGCAATTGGGCAACATTACGCAGCAGGCGCTGCAACCCAAAGGCGCGCTCATTACCCGTTTTTATATCAAGCCGGCCAAACCAGAAACCCTGGATCGCGTTTTTCAAGCGGCGCTGGCTGGCCACATTCGTTCGTTTCATGCCTTTAAATGGCGGTTGGCGATGGCAATCCTGGGCGAGCACCAAGTGAATATTGCCGTACGCGACATCTGGCAAACGTGGCAGCAAGCGGGGCTTGATCAGGGACGGCTGCGCGCCGTTACCGGGTGGTCGGCGGCTACCATCGCCACCATCAATCATTACCAATTCAGCGATGCCAGGTATTCATTTCCAACGTTGTCTGAGATTGAACAAGCGCTGGCCGCTTGTTTTGTCGTTAGCAAGGTCGCTACCCCCACCTACGAATTGGGGGAACGCTGCCCCACTGTTATGTTCCGGCCGAAAAATTATGTCTAATCTCCCAACGCGGCTTGCAGCCCTTTCCAGCGCACAGCGCGCCCTCTTTGAGTACTGGCTGCTCGAGCGCAATCAGGCGGTCAAGCCAAAGTTACAAATTCAGCCCCGTAATACGGCTGACCCTAGCCCGCTCTCCTTTGCGCAACAACGCTTGTGGTTTATTCATCAGTTACACCCGACCAGTCCGGTCTATAACATGCCGAAGCTCTTTCGGCTCAAGGGTAAACTCAACCAGCACGCCCTTCAATCTGCCTTGGATATGATCGTGCAACGCCATGAAGTATTGCGCACAATTTTTCCCAAACTTTCCTCCCCTGGCGCTGATCTGCCAGTGCAAGTGATCTGCCCACCACAACCTGTCCCCATCAAAAGGCAGGATCTGCAAGGGCACGCGGGGGCCGACCGCGAAACACGGGCGCGTGAGCTAGTGCGCCAGGCCATTTATCAACCATTTGATCTAACAACCGATTTGATGTTACGGGCGTTTCTGTTGCAGTTGGCCGCGGATGATCAGATCTTACTGCTGGTCATCCACCATAGTGCGACCGACGGTTGGTCCATGCGTGTGCTCGCCCAAGAATTTGCCCAGCTTTATACCGCGGTCTGTACCAACCAGCCGGTGACATTGCCGGCGCTCGCCATCCAATATGCCGATTATAGCGTGTGGCAACGCCAGTGGTTGACGGGCGAACGGCTGGCAACGCGATTGGCCTATTGGCAGCAACAATTTGCCACCACGCCACCACTGCTGGATCTACCGGTTGATCGACCGCGCGCCCTGCACCAAACCGACCACGGTGCCCATGAGATCTATCTGCTGCCGCCAGCGTTAACCGTTGCCACCCGCGCCTTTTGTTTGCGCGAAAATGTCACCCTTTTTATGACGCTGTTGGCAGCCTTTCAAACGTTGCTCCACCGTTACACCGGGCAAACGGATATTGTGATTGGCACCCCGATTGCGAATCGCACACCGCTGGAAACCGAGCGGCTGATCGGCTTCTTTGTCAATACCCTGGCCCTGCGCGGCGATCTCACCGGCGACCCCACCGTACGCGAACTTTTGGATCGTGTGCGCCAAGTCGCGCTTGGTGCTTACGACCATAGCGAGTTACCCTTTGAAAAGTTACTAGAGGAACTCCCGATCGCGCGCGATCCGAGTCACCACGCCTTGTTTCAGGTGATGTTTGCGCTCCAGAATCTGCCCGACATCACCCTTACCCTGCCGGATCTCACGCTTGAGCCCTTTGCGATTGACAAAGGCACGGCACCGTTTGATTTATATATGAACATCACTGACAGCAAGGGCGAACTGAAAGTCGCGCTCTACTATCGAACTGACCTGTTTGATCAGGCCACTGTGCGCCGGATGTTGGGCCATTTTGACACGTTGCTCACCGCAATGGTCGCCGCACAACCAGGAGGGGCCGCATTACGCCTTTCCCAACTGCCCATTCTAACCGCTGCGGAACGCCGGCAACTCTTGACTGATTGGAACGCCACCCAACAACCGGTTGAGGCCGCGGTTTGCGTACACCACTTATTCGAAGCCCACTGTCACCGTCACCCCCAGCAAACAGCGCTGATCTACCGTGAGACCGCGCTCACCTATCAGGCGTTGAATGTGCACGCTAATCAATTAGCACACCATCTACAAAACCGCGGGGTTGCGCCCGCCGGCCAAGGTACGCCCCTGGTTGCGATCTGCCTACAACGGACACCCGAAGCCACCGTTGCGCTGCTGGCGGTGCTCAAAGCGGGCGGTGCCTTCCTCTGCTTGGACCCGGCCTGGCCAGCCGAGCGCCTGGCCACCGTCCTCCAGCAGGCAGGGGTTGCATGGCTGATCACCAGTAGCGATGCCGCGGAAAATCTACCAGCGCCGGCTCAACGAACCAGCATTTACCTGGATCGGGAGGCGGAGCAAATCCGGCAAGCGCCCACGACCAATCCAGCGGTTGCGATTGACCCAGCAGATCTGGCCTATGTTGTTACCACCTCCGGTTCCACGGGCATCCCCAAATGTATTATGGTACCCCAGCGGGCGATCAGCAATTATGCCGCCTTTTCCGCCCAGACCTTTGCGATTTGCCACACCGACCGCCGGTTACAATTTAGTTCGTTTGGCTCGGAACATTTCATTGCGGATATGCTCGTTTATTTAGCCTATGGCGCGGCCTTGGTTTTTCGGCCAGCCGAGGAAGCCCTGGTGCTGGGGGACTTTCTCGCATTTCTGGAAACGCAACAAATTTCGATTGCCTCTTTGCCCAGCGCGTATTGGCAACAGTGGGCGCTCGCCCTGGCCGAAGAACCGTTGCCCATCCCGTCACGCCTGCGGCTGGTGATTACGGGCATGGATGTCGTGAAACCAGCACCATTCGCCCTGTGGCAAACAAAGATCGGCAAACGACTGCGTTGGATCAATTTATATGGACCAGCCGAGACCACCTGCGCGAGCAGCTGGTACGAAGCCGATTTTGCGAGCACAGAACCCTTGGCGCGCATTCCGATTGGGCGGCCCATTCCCAATACCCAAATCTATCTGTTGGATCCGGCCCTGCAGCCGGTGCCGATTGGGGTCACCGGCGAGATCTACATTGGCGGGGCTGGTGTGGCCCACGGTTATTGCAATCAGCCCACGCAAACGGCAGAAAAATTTATCGCGAACCCCTATGGGGCCGGGACCCTCTACAAGACCGGCGATCTGGCCCGTTACCTGCCGGACGGGCAACTTGACTTTCTGGGTCGGCAAGACCACCAGGTGAAAATTCGGGGCTTTCGCATCGAGTTACAGGAGATTGAGCAACAGTTAATGGCGCACCCAACCGTCACCGCCGCGGTTGTCGTCGCGCACAGGGATCAGGCCGCAGAGCAACTGGTGGCCTATCTTGTCCCGGCGCCGGGCGCGCTGATCAACGGGCCACAGCTGCGTCACTATCTCAAACAACAGTTACCCAACTACATGATCCCCCAAAACTTTGTGTTGATCGAGACCATGCCGATGACCGCGAATGGCAAAATCAATCGGCTGGCCTTGCCGGTGCCCGATTTCAACCGGATGGCAGTGACGGCCTGTTTTGTGACCCCGCGCAATGCAGTGGAGACACAAATTGCCACCATTTGGTGTGAACTGCTGCAAGTACGGGCGATTGGCGTCCATGATGATTTTTTTGAATGGGGTGGACATTCGTTATTGGCCACGCGCATTGTGAGCCATGTCAATCAGCGCTTCGGGGTAGAATTTCCCTTGCGCGCCCTCTTTGATCGACCCACCATCGCCGAAATGGCGTTGCTGATTACCCGATTGCAAGCGCAGCAGCTCGATCCATCTACGCTGGAAGCAATCATCAGCGACTTAGAAGGCTTGACTGAGGAAATCACGGTCACCGCTTTGCCTACCTGACGCCAAACACCGACGTGCTGGCCTGGCTCATCATGCGCGTAACGGGGCAGTCGCTAGCCGAGGTCATGTAGGCGCGGATTTGGTCCAAGTTGGGGGCCGCGTGCGATGCCTTCTGAATTGTCGGGCCGGCGGTCGTGGCGACGGCTGGTTCGGGGCTGGTCACCACCGTGCGCGATATGGCACGCTTTGGACAGCTGCTGCTGCAAAAGGGGCACCTTAACGGTCAACAGATTGTGCCGGTAGCGGTGGTTGCCAAACTCGAACGGGGCGGGGATCAGGCCGCCTTTGCCTGTGGCCCAGCCGCCGAACCGGGCAATCAAGGCTGATCCTATCACCAGCAGTGGTGGCTGACGCACAATGATCACAGTGCCGATCTCGCGCTGGGCTATGGGGGACAGAGCCTCTACATCGACCCCGTGGCGCAGTTGGTGGTGGCCAAAGTTAGCTCGTATCCGACGCCAACGGCGGCTGGCGAGGAATTCTACCGCGCCTTTGCGGCCTTACCAACGTTGGGCCGGTGGTTGGTCGCCGCAGATTTGTCCCTTGCCAATCGCAAACCGCGCAGCTTGACCGGCCGCGGCTAAATCGTTTCCGGCACCGGCAAGCTCACCGTAAACATGGTGCCAACACTCTGCTCGCTTTGCACGGCAATCGTGCCGCCATGTCGTTCAACCGCCTCTTTGGCAATGGCTAAGCCCAAGCCGGTGCCGGAAATCTTACCAACATTCCCGGCCCGGTAAAAGGGCCGGAAAAGGTAGCTGATATCTGCCGCGGGGATGCCGATACCCTCATCACACACGGCCAAAACCAGCTTTGTCCCCCGCCGTTCAAGCACGATGTGAACCTGCTTCTCCGGTGGCGAGTATTTGAGTGCATTGGTGATCAAGTTGGTGATGACCTGGCGAAGCAGCCGTTGATCCAAGAGGAGGTGTGGCGTGGGGCCGACGCAGCGGTAGTCAAGCCGGGATGCATGCTCCGGATTGCTGCGTAGGTCGTCAATGATGGTTTGACAAAGCGCATCAAGATTAATCGCAATGGGGGCAAAGATACCCCGTTGCGACTGCGACAGCAGGAGAACATCGTCCATAATCAGGGTAATGTGATTCACCTGACCTTGGATTTTATCCAGCCGCTGCACCATTTGTTCACTGGTCAGCCGTGGATGCAGGCGGCGCAACAGTTCGGTTTGTCCTAAAATGGTGGTCAGGGGGGTGCGAAATTCGTGGGAGGCAATCGAAAGGAAGCGCGATTTGAGTTCGCCTAACTCCTTTTCTTTTTGTAGGGCCTCGCGCAACGTGGCTTCGGCTTCTTTGTGATTGGTGATATCATTGGCGACCAAGAGCAGCCGATCGTGCTGCCCCTGTTGATTCTTGAGCGGGATCATGGCCACCTGATAGAGCCGACCGCTGATTGGCTGCTCTTGTTGCAGCGGTTCTCCGGTGACCATCGCCTGATACCAGAGCCGCTGCAAGTTAGGCTCATCCTGCGCGTAGTGGCCGATCTCAATCGCGTGCATCCCTACCAGTTGCATTGGCGTCAGATTAACCTGTTGCGCCGTATATTGATTGGCCAGCTGGATGGTACCGCCGGCATCTGTCACTACGATAAACGCCGGTACGACATCAATGACCTGTTGTAGCAGATCATGTTGGGCGTGCAGGGCTTCGGTGGCCAATTTCTGTTCGGTAATATCGCGGTTGATGCTCACGAGTCCGTAGGGCATGCCCTGAGGATCTTTGAGCAGGGTTACCGAAATGAAGACATAAATGGGTGTACCATCTTTCCGGTGCTGGAGAATTTCACCAGCAATACTACCTTGTTCCTGGAGCATGCGCTTGGCTTCCTGTGGGGTGATATCCGTTGGGTACTGGGTACGCAACACATCTCTGGCGCAGCGCCCAATCACTTCTTCCGCGTGCCAGCCGTAGATAGTCTCCGCCGCGCGATTCCAACTCTGGATCCGAAAGTCTAAATCGGTCGTGAGCACCGCATCACTGACATTTTCTTGCAAGCTGGCATAAAAACGCAACTGTTGCTCATGTTCCTTGCGTTGGCTGATATCCTGTATAATGCCGGCTAAGCCAATAATTTCACCTTGGAGATTGCGCAATGGCACCTTGGTGCGCGACACCCAGGCTTTGCTACCATCCGCCCGCGTGACTTGTCGTTCGTGGTGCAGAACAGACTCGCCGGTTTCCAAAATTTGGCTCTCTTCGGCGCGGGTCGCTGCCGCATCTGCCGCCGAGAAGAAGTCGGCACCGATTTTCCCAACGAGCGTTGCCGGGGGGACGGAGGGTAAAAGCACGCCCCGTGCCTGGTTGCGCAGGAGCACGCGATGATCGCGATCCTTGACAAAAACCACATCGGGGATTGCATCAATGAGCGTGCGCAGCAGATTGCGCTCTTCGGCCAAGGCCAGCTGCGCCTGTTTCCGTTCGCTAATATCACGGATGGTACAGACCAAGCCATTGTGATTGAGTGGCCCAAGACTGAGTTCGGCATCAAAGACCGTGCCGTCGCAGCGGCGCGCCCGCACTTCACACAGGTGGCCGGTGCCGTTTGCCCGCACTGTTTGGACCGCCGCCACCACCGTCGCGGTATCAGCCTTGTCGATAAAGTAGCGCAACGATTCGCCCCCCGTTTGCTCACGGGTACAGGCAAAGAGTCGATGAAAGGTCTGATTGACGCGCTGGATTTCGAGATTGGGGTGAATCAGTAAGATGCTGTCAAGGCTATTATGTAAAATGGCCTCGGTCTGTTCGACGGCGGTTTGCAACGCGGTGGTGCGCTCTTGTACATGCGCTTCAAGTTGCTGTACATGTTGCGCATTTTCCAGCGCCAAGCCGGCATAGTGGGCAAAGGCCTGGAGTTTCTCCAGATCAACATGCTGAAAGTGGTGCGGCGTTGCACTATCGGCCACCAGCAAACCGATCACTTCCCCACGAATCGTAATCGGTACGCCAATCGAAGCGCGAATCCACTCGGTGTCGCGCAACGGGAGCCAATTCGGCCAACGTGTTGTATCGGGGATGAAGTAGGATTGGGCGTGGGCCACGTTGCCGCGGGGGATAATTTCTTCACAGCGGAAGCGATGGCTTTGGAAAAGGGCCATTGCTTCCGCTGAAAAATTGCGCGAGTAGGCAACCCGTGCCACTTCCCCCTCGAACAAGATGATGCTGCCCGCTTCGCTGGGGACCACCATTGCCGCTGACGCCAAAATCTGTTTCATGATCGCTTCGACATCGAGCGAACTGTTCAGCGCGGTCAACGCGTGGAGCAGCGCTTCGGTGTAGGCGCGCTGGGCGCGTTCGGTGGCTTCTGCGATTTTACAGACGGTACAATCAGGCTGCGTAACGACAACCCGGCAGGGTGCTGGTTCGCCAACAGGTGCGGCTTGAAGGGTCAACCATTGGTTGCCGTCGGACCAAGGAAACTCTAGGCGGAATTCTAATTCCTGTCCGGCGATCATGGTGTGGATGCCAGTGGCAACGGATGGCGCTGCGGTCACGAGCGGCGATGGTGCCTCACAAAGGCTATGATGGTGCTGCCCTAAATAGCCGCTATCGCTGCGGGGTTCCTGCGCGTGATGAGCGCGCAGCCAGGTCGGATTGGCTTGTAGAATCGTGCCATCGGCTGCCACCATAACCGCACCCACCGGCAAGGCATCGAATGCGCTCTGTAGTAATGCCCGCTGCTCTTCTGTTTGCCGCAACTGTTCTTTTACCGTCTGGAGCTCTGCTTGTAGCGCGGCGAATGCTTTTGATGATGGGCGAGTCTGAGGGGCGACCATAGCAGGTGTAAGGTATTTCATGACGACGCTCTTTTCATTCGACGCCAAGTCGCCATCCTGCGCTTTTCTGTGGCCAGCTTGGCCATCAGTGTCGTGACCGCGCCAGGGCCGAATTGCAGGATGGCATTAAGATTGACGATTGCCGCATAATCAATCGCTATTGTAACATAAGGCTTGTAGTCTGTTGTAATAGCAATGTTGTTTACGTTATGCATCAATTTGTTTACATCTTAATTAACAAATGATCGTCGCCAAAAATGACAAGTTTCCTGACGAAAATAGGTCAATTTTGTTTAACATCCTTAGCGAAAATTTTCACCCACCCCGGCGCGATCACATTATCCGCTTGGCCGCACCAACCCACTTTCATAGGCGATAATCACCAACTGCGACCGATCCCGCGCCGCAAGTTTACCCAGCAACCGGCTGACATAGGGGCGGGCGGTGGCGGGACTGATGGTTAGGTTATCGGCGATCTCTTCGTTGGATTCACCCAGGCCAATGTGGCGCAGGATCTCTTGTTCGCGCACGGTCAGGTCGGCGAGTAGCGCCGGATTGGTGACGCTGGTCGGGGCCGCGGCCAGTTTTTGCATGACGCGCCGCGTGATCGCCGGTGCCAAAAGTGCTTCGCCGCCAGCAACCAAGTGGACGGCGCGGCGTAACTCCTCCGGCGCGATATCCTTGAGCAGATAGCCGGCCGCCCCCGCTCGGATCGCTATACAAGGCTAGCATTTGATAAATCTGCGCTATCGTCTGTCGTTGTACGCCCTTGAGACCAGAAACTGAGTTTCTTGGAGAAGCTCAGTTTCTATGGCATCGCCGTCAAGCAGATAACAGCCGACCAATCCTCAGCCGTTCCCACCGCAGCTCACTATCCTGAAAATCGTCGCGTGGTCGCGTCATCCAGACCACGCGACTACGCGACAGCCGACCCGTTTCCCCTTTTACCGCGCACTTGCTGATGCATAGACGCCCCGATGTGAGGCATTCACCGCGGCCAGCCCATGTCATAATCACGCCATCAGTTTCGTACACGATACGACCGCTGATTATGCAATCAGGCAAGTTCATTTAACAAGGGGATAGATCATGAACAGAATTTTCTTTCACGCACCACTGCGCTGGGCGCTTATAGCTGGCTTGGCACTGACTTTACTGCTGAGCAGCCCTAGCACACCGCCCGTCGATGCGGCCGCGCTCGCGTTAAGCGCCAACGCCGCCAGTGCCTTTGATACGGGTTTCACCTATCAGGGCACGCTGACCGACGGCGGTCAACCGGCGAATGGGCTCTATGACTTTCGCTTTCAGCTGTTAGCGGAAGGGGGGATTGTCGGCACCGAGTATCAGGCGGAGAATGTTCAGGTGACAGACGGGTTGTTTGCGACGACCGTAGGCATCACCGGCAGCGGGATGTGGAATGGGCAACGGCGCTTCTTAGGGGTCGCGGCGCGGGCGGATGGGGAAACCGATTATGTGGCGATTGGCGAACCCGTCGAAATTCAGCCGGCGCCCTATGCGTTCTACGCCCGCCAGGCCAACCACGCGGCAACGGCCGGCGCGGCTGAGACCGCAGCAACGTTGCAAAGTGGCCAAGCAACGGTCATCCAGGTTGCCACCTTTGCCATGGCGGAATCCGACGGCGCCAGCACCTTAACCTTTGCGACCAAGGGCACAGGCCGGCTGGAAGTCAAGCGCCCCAGTGGTGCCGGCGACGCCTTTGTCTTCATTCCGGTTGATGTGCCGGCGCAGATGATGGGCATGAACCAAAAGTTGACGGCGTTGAGCTTCTGCTACAACGGTCATGCCGATAACGTCGTCGGCACCTTGGCGGGGATTCAAGAAGCGGGCGTCCGCCAGATCAACCAGATGACGGTCAGTACGCTGTTGGCGGCTACCTACAACTCACCATTGAGCGCCGACGATACCTGTGTGACCATCAACGCTGATGCGCCGGTTACCGTGGATGGATCGCTGTGGGTGCGTTTCAAGATCACCGCCAGCCCCGTCGCCCTGGAATTTGGCGAGATCAATTTGACCTTCACTAATTAAAAACGCAAATGGTTAATGTTCTGTCAAGAAAGTTATGATAGGTGAAATCGCGCTAAGGGGATCGCCAGATCCCCGATCCACAACGGGGATCTGACGATCCCCTTAGCGCACTCCGCAACCTATCACAACCTATTTCACAAAACAACTAAGTTGAGGAGACTACCGATGAAGCAAATTAGAATTACCCTTGGCCTGGTGGCGTTGCTCTTGCTGGGGACACTGCCGGCGACAGCAGCCCCCACGCAGCCGTACCAGATCAGCAACTACACGATTGATGGCGGCAGCGCGCGATTGGGCAACAGTGGCCAGCGCTTTCAACTCAGCGGCACCATCGGTCAGGCGGATAGCACCCCCGTGCTGGCGGCTGGACCATACACCCACAGCGGCGGCTTCTGGGGCGCCGTAACATCGGCCAACAGCACTAGCGCCAACCAGCTCTTCCTGCCCATCATTGTCCGGTAAGCGCGCCTGCACCACGGATGAGCTGCCTGGAAGCTCGCAGTTGCCAGGTAGCTTATCCGTAACCCGCAGTCGCATCGTCGCTTAGTCATGAAGCCACGCCGCGATTGCGCGCAGCCTGCGGCTCGCCACTCCGGCTAGGGAATGAGCCGCTGTAAGGCCGCCGCGCTATCGACTTCAGTCGGCACGGTGATATAAAAGATCGTATCCAGCACCTCGCACAATTCAGCCACGCTCGTCAACACCCGCGTCTCACTTACCCCGCCGGTATGGTGAATCGTCAACCTGTTATCCCGCAGCGCATAGCGCCGTCCTGGTGCAGCCCGCGCTGCGCTAAGGCCGCGGATAAAGTGCGACAAGGGGTGATGACAGACCCAGAAGTTGCTCACCTCATAGTCAGCCGGCTGTTGTTCTGCCAGGTCAAAGCGATAGAGCGCCTGCCAACTTTCGCCCACCAACGCCTCTAAAATATAATCCTCACCTGCGGGAACAAAACGATAGGGCTCGTGCGGCGTCTCCTGCACCAGCCCCGGTGCGAGGCATAACGGCGCCGTTGGTGTCATGCCGCCAAAGCCAACATCGGCGATATAAGGTTGCCCGTCGATGGTTAAAAGCTGCACCATGTGCGACCGCGGTGGCAGGTCACCCGACGCATGATTCCACACGACCCGTGCACCGAGCGGCTTGTTCTGGAAGCCCAACGCCAGCAGGACTTGGCGCAGCAGGCCATTCTGTTCAAAACAGAAGCCACCGCGTCGGCTGTGCACCAACTTGGTTTGTAACGCGTCAATATCCAGTTTAACCGGCAGGCGCAAGAAAGGATTCAGATTCTCAAATGGGATCGTTTGGGTGTGCTGTTGTACAATGGCTTGTAGGGTTGCCAAGGTTGGAGTACGGGAGCCGTGATAACCGATGCGCGCAAAGTAGGCGTCGAGATCAAGGGGTGCGCTGCTGGGAGCGGCTTGCTCAACTGGTTGTGTCGTATTATCGGTCATGATTTGCCTCGTTATAATAGTACAGTGTTACCGAAAGACGATGCTACAAGCAATAATAGACGCAGCGAACAGACACGGCAACGCACCAAGGATCAGCAACCGATCTGAACGAAAGGACAGGCTGCATGACTGATACATCTGCCCCCGCTAAACCGAGCAGTACACAATTGAACCAAGTGCTCGAAATCATCTATCAGACCGAATCGCGGCGCGTGCTGGCTACCCTAATCCGCCTGCTGGGCGACTTCGATTTGGCTGAAGACGCCTTGCATGATGCCTTTCGCGCGGCCGCCGAGCAGTGGGCAAAGGACGGCATTCCCGCCAACCCGCGCGCCTGGCTCGTTTCGACCGGGCGGTTTAAGGCCATCGACACCCTGCGTCGGCGCAGCCGCTTTGATGCACTGTTGGGGGAACTGGCCGAACGGATCGACCACACCGCCAGTGACCCGGCCCAGCAGCCGGATCAAACCATTGAGGATGATCGGCTACGGCTGATCTTCACCTGTTGCCACCCCGTATTAGCGCCCGAAGCCCGGGTCGCCCTCACCCTGCGCGAGCTCTGCGGCCTGACCACCGAAGCGATTGCCCATGCCTTCCTCACCACCCCTACCACCTTGGCCCAGCGCATTGTCCGGGCGAAAGCCAAAATTCGCGAGGCGGGGATTCCCTATGAAGTGCCGGCGCAGGCCGAATTGTCCGCCCGGCTCGACACCGTGCTGCAAGTGATCTACCTGGTCTTTAACGAAGGGTATTATGCCACATCCGGCGCAACCTTAACCCGCACCGATCTCTCCGGTGAGGCATTACGCCTGGGGTGGCTGTTAGTTGAACTGCTGCCCCAGCCCGAAGCGTTGGGCTTGTTAGCACTCATGTTGCTGAACGAAGCACGGCGTGGGGCGCGCACCACGCCAACTGGCGATCTGGTGCTCTTGGAGGAGCAAGATCGGACGCTATGGGATCAGGCGCAGATCAGTGAGGGGGTTAGGCTGGCCCACGGGGCATTGGCGGCGCGGCACTATGGCTTGTATACGCTGCAGGCGGCGATTACCGCCACCCATGCCACGGCCCCCAACTTTGGGGCAACCAACTGGCCACAAATCATTCAGTTGTACGATCTGCTGCTCCAAGTTGCGCCCTCGCCTGTAGTGGCGCTCAACCGCGCGGTGGCTGTGGCGATGCACGCTGGCCCGGCGGCCGGGCTGGATCTGATTGACCAAATTATGACCGATGGCAAGCTGGCCGACTATCATCTCGCTCATACGGCGCGGGCAGATTTATACCGACGGCTGGGCAACATCGCCGCCGCACGCACCGCTTATGAACATGCGATCCGCCTCACGCAGCAAGAACCAGAGCAGCGCTATCTGACACGCCGGCTACAAGAACTGGTTGACTGAACGAGAAAAAACCAATTTTCAAAACTCGTCAAACCACTTGTCGATTTGGCGTCTGGCCAAACGACTATTGGCTGCAAGTCATTGTGTCAGGGTAGTTCCACCGGGCATCGTTTCACCGGGCGAAGCTGGTACAAGCTTAGTCTGCGATAAAATTGAAGGAGCAACCACGCATGAAATTCTTTGTTTATGATCCCAACTGGGACCCCACAACTGCCCCCCCGCTCAGCCCGGAAGTGGAGGCCGCAATGGGGAAATTAGAAACCGAAGGGATGGCGGCCGGTTGGCTGGTTGCCACTGGCTATGGCGACTTAGCCGAAGAAGCGCAGAAGGCTGGCGGACTGGCGCCAACCGGCGCGCTGCCCCCAAAGGGCACAAGCCTGCGTCTCGCCGACGGGAAATTTACGGTGACGGATGGTCCCTTTATCGAGCTGAAGGAGTTAACGGGCGGTTTTGGGGTGGTGCAAGCCGCCTCACTGGCCGAGGCCATCGAGTTCTGCAAACAGTGGCAGCACCTGAATGGCGATGGCGAATCGATGCTTGTCCCGCTGCTGGGGTAAGAGACGACGGACGACCGACGTCCGCTGTGTCGGGCGCGCCGGTCTCCGTCGTCGATAAATTAAAAGGAGGAAAAACATGATCAACTCCGCTACGACTATTCCCCAGACCTATCAAATTCAATTCGACTTTCATTTTGCGCTAACCCAACGCCTGCTGACGTTGGCACGCGCCTTGCCTGCCGAGCTCTACCATGCGCCGAGCAGCTATAGCCACGGCAGCATTCACAACACCTTTGTTCACCTGCTGGGGGCCGACCAACTCTGGCGTAAAGTGATTGCAAATCTGCCGGACCCGGAACGTTTGCCGGGAAGTGCCGACATTGAGGCAGTTGACGCCTGGCTTGCGGTCGAACGCCAAGGGTGGCATGAACTATTAGCAGCCTTTGACACGCCGACCCTGTTTGAAACCTTCGCCCGCGAGACGCCTTGGGGTAGTCATACCTTTACAATGTGGACGACCTTACAACATGTGATCTTGCATGGGATGCAGCATCACAGCGAACTGGCGCGCATGCTCACCGACGTGGGCTACCCACCCGGCGACACCGACTTTCTCACCTATGTGGACTTTCCTGATGAGGGTGACCTTCCCGTATAACCGATCAATAAATAGAGACTGAAACGGAGGCATAATGAGCAGTCCTGATGAAAAGATTATAATGGAAAATGTGAATACCCCAGGCCAGACCACGCGTGTCAGCAAAACGATGTATGACGCCATGCACCAGGCGATGTGGACCGTGCTGCCGACAACGTCACCGGGCCTGACCCAGAAGGAGATCTACGACGCGGTCATGCCCCACTTGCCGGCGGATCTGTTCCCTGGTGGGGCCAAGGCAGGCTGGTGGGCGAAGGGAGTCCAACTGGATCAGGAGGCCAAAGGCAACCTGATTCGCGAAAAAAGTAAACCGTTGCGCTGGTATCGGGCCGCCTGACGCGCCCAGTGGGCACCCGCGACTGACGACCGATGCCTGACGACTGATATGTGCGTTAATCTTTAAACAAAAAGGAGCAACCGATCATGCAATTTCTCGTTTATGATCCCCATTGGGACCCCAACAACCCTGGCCCGCTGCCGACACCAGAAATGATGATGGAGATGGGTCAGTTTATCGGCGAGGCCATGCAAGCCGGCATTGTTGTCGCCACCGGCGGGGCAATGCCGACCGGGGCGCGGCTCAAGCTGGCCGATGGCAAGTTCACCGTGACCGATGGCCCCTTTATCGAATTGAAAGAGTTAACGGCCGGCTTTGCCCTGCTCCAGACCGATTCGCTCGAAGCTGCGGTTGAATGGTGCAAACGCTTCCGCCAGATCATCGGTGACGGCGAAAGCGAGATTGTGCGGATCATGGGGCCAGGCGATATGGGGATGCACTGAGTCCTGAACTGAGTAACGATTGTTAATTGAGAATGGTCAATTGACAATTGTTACTGAAAAGCTTCTGTGCGACGGGGCCACAGGGCGGTTTGACCAACCCGAAATGGATATGAAATATCTACTTTTGATTTATACTGATGCGCAGCAGTTGGCCGCGTTGTCGCCCAGTGATCGCAGCCTTGTCGCCGAGGCCGGACGCAGCAACGAGGAGTGGTTGCGGGCGAGTGGCCGTCTGTTGGCAGGCGCGCAGTTGCAAGCTGGCAGTGCGGTCACGACCGTTTGTGTTCAGCAAACCGCGATCACGTTAGCGGCTGGTCCTTTGCAGGAAACTGAGCGGCAACTTAGCGCCTTTTACTTGATTGCTGTGCGCGATCTCAACGAAGCCATTCAGGTGGCCACTCAGTTGGGGCAGGCAAGTTACAGTGTGATTGAGGTACGGCCCCTTGCGGAATAACACCCTCTGGCCGGTGAAGATGAACTTAGACTTCACTGGCCAGTCCCAATTTAGAAAGGCAGATTTTATGCAAAGTGTAGCAGACGCAAACATGACCACCAGTGCAACTAAGCCAAGTGCAAACAGCACACGCATGTTACTTGGGGGCGGCATCGTTGCCGGCCCGCTTTACTTAGTTGTGGGGCTGCTCCAAGCCTTCACCCGGCCTGGGTTCGACATTACGCGTCATCCCCTCAGCATGTTGAGCAATGGCGACCTGGGCTGGATCCAAGTTGCCAACTTTTGGCTCAGTGGCCTGTTGGTGATTGGTGCTGCGCTCGGGCTGCGACGGGCATTACCGCATGGTTATGGGCGGCACTGGGGTCCATTGCTCATCGGCATTTACGGGGTGAGCTTGATCGGTGCCGGCATTTTTAAAGCGGATCCAGGGTTAGGTTTTCCCATAGGGACACCGGCCGACACCAATACTGTCACCACCCATGGCATCCTGCACTTTGTCAGCGGCGGCATTGGCTTTTTGGCGTTGATCGCAGCCTGTTTTATCTTCGCCCGCCGCTTTGCCCTGCGACAACAAAAAGGCTGGAGCCGCTTTTCGATTCTCACGGGCGTGATCTTCTTTGCCGCATTTGTCGGCATTGGCGCGGGTGCCGGCAACCCGTGGACCATCCTGGGTTTTTGGATCGGGATCGTGCTAGCCTGGTCATGGCTTTCAGCCCTATCGGCCCGATTACTGAACGCACGTTCGACCAGGGAGGGAAATCGATGAAATTTCGCACCACCCTGCTCCAGGCAGACAAAAACGCGACCGGCATCCAAATTCCCGACGCAGTCGTGGAGAGCCTGGGCGCGGGCAAACGCCCACCGGTGCGCGTGACAATCAATGGTTATACCTATCGCAACACAGTAGCGGTAATGGGTGGGGTCTACATGGTGGGTGTCAGCGCCGAGCATCGCAAGGGGGCCGGCGTGGCTGGCGGCGATGAGATCGAGGTGGCGATCGAGCTCGATACTGAGCCACGGGTGGTTACGGTTCCAGCCGATTTCCAGGCGGCACTCGATCAAAACGATGATGCCAAACAGACCTTTGATGGGCTGTCATACAGCAACAAGTCGCGGCATGTACTCTCCATCGCAGAGGCCAAGACCGCCGAGACGCGCCAGCAGCGCATTGACAAAACAATCAGCCAACTGCGCACGGGCAAAGGCTAATTTGGACAGGCCAAGCTTGAACCGAGCTCGTATGAACAAGTCTATAATGGTGACGTGGATTTGACCGTAACGCAAGAGACGCCTCCTGCGGTAATGTTACTTCTTGATGGGTTGTTTAATTCATTCGTGTTCTTGTTCGTTCTACTGCACTGGGTGGAATGTCGTCAACGCCAAGCGGCGGAAGGGTAAGAAGCGCAGACCTATGAACATCGGCTTGACACGACTTGCGAACCAGGGCGTGCTTGAACCTTCCTTTACCCAACCAGCCCAAGTGGTTGCCTGGTTAGGGGCGTTGCAGGCGCAAGATTATCTTGGTGGGTTATGGGCGATTGGGCTGCGAATGGCCGCGGCAACCGAGCAGACGGTGATCCAGGCGCTGGTCGATCGCACCATCATTCGCACCTGGCCCATGCGCGGCACCCTGCACTTTGTCGCGGCGGCGGATGCGCGCTGGCTGCTCACACTGCTGACCCCGCGCATGATCGCGCAATCGGCCGGTCGTTACCGCCAACTGGCCTTGGATGAAGCCAGCTTTAGCCGCAGCAAGGTGCGCTTTGCCCAAGCGTTACAAGGGGGCAAAGCGTTCACGCGTGATGAAATGTACCAATTGCTGGAGCAAGATAACATTGCTACCGCCGGTCAGCGTGGCTATCATCTGCTCTTGCGCGCCGCGCAAGATGGGTTGATCTGTTTTGGCGCGCCGAGTGGGACGCAACAGACCTTTGTCCTGCTCGATGAATGGCTTGGGCCAACCCCGCCGTTGGCGCGCGACGAAGCGTTGGCCGCGTTGGCGCGGCGCTACTTCACCAGCCACGGCCCTGCCACGGTACCGGATCTGGCGCGCTGGGCGGGGATCACCCTGACGGATGCGCGCCAAGGATTGGCCGCCATCCAGCACGAATTGCAGCAAGAGACGGTCGCTGGTCAAGCGTACTGGTTGCCGCACAGCATCCCTGCTACTGCCACTAGTGCCACGGTGGTCTATCTGTTGCCGGGCTTTGATGAATTTGTTCTCGGCTATGGCGAGCGCAGCGCAGTGCTTGAGCCGATTTATGCCAACCGCATCTGTCCTGGTGGCAACGGCGTCTTTAGCCCCACGGTCGTGATCGATGGCAGGATTGCCGGCACTTGGAAACGGACGTTGAAGAAAAAGGGGGTGATGGTCGAGTGGACGCCATTCCAACCCTTTACCCCCGCACAGACAGCCGCGCTGACCGTGACTGCACAGCGTTATAGCCAGTTTTTGGATCTACCGCTGCGCGGTGAATAATCCCTTATGGAGATTAAGCAAATAATTCGGCAAATGGCGCCGCTTCCCCTTCGCGCCCAGAGGGCACCCGCTCAGGGTCCGCTCGATTACCGAATTTATTTCTTAACTTCCATCAGGGATAGGGACGTACTCGCGCCCATGATATCCATTTTGTCCGTCGTCACCAGCGCGCTGCTGCGCGTAACTTTTGCGGCGCAAGGAAGCCTAGACATAGCGACAAAAATACGCTAGACTCCTATTATGAACGAAACAAACGAACTCATTGCCTTTGAAGACACCCCGATTGATTCACCCTATGTCGAACTGATCTGGCGGAGTCAAAGCACGCGGGCGCAAACATTTCTTTCCGTCGCGGCCAGCAACTGGGAGATGGTGATCACGCAGCTTGACGGTAAGATTCAGCTGACCGTACGCGGGCCGGAGACTCAATCCACCCCCGCTCACTGTCCTGCCGACGGTGAGTGGCTGGGCGTTATCTTCAAATTGGGCACGTATATGCCGCACCTGCCCACGATCAAGCTGGTCAACGGTGAGGTTAATTTGGCCGGCGCCGGAGATCGCTCCTTCTGGCTCCACGGGGCGGCCTGGGAATTCCCCACCTTTGCCAACGTCGATGTTTTTGTTGCGCAGCTCGTGCGGGAAGGGTTACTGGTCCATGAGCCGGTTGTGGCCGCCGCGCTGCAAAACCAGACTACGGATCTCTCCCCGCGCTCCGTCCAACGGCGCTTTCTCCACGCCACCGGTTTAACCCAAGGGCTCGTCACCCAGATCGAACGGGCGCGCTTAGCCGTCGCGCTGTTAAAGCAGGGCGTCCCGATCCTTGATACCGTCGATCAGGCTGGCTACGCCGATCAGCCCCATCTCACCCGCTCGCTCAAACGCTTCATCGGCCAGACGCCAACCCAGCTGCTTGCCCCTGCGCACCAGCAGGGCATGTCATTCCTCTCTATGACGGGGCTGGCCGAGTGAGGCAGTGGACAGTGTCCAACTGTCGTTTTCGTTCAAGACAAGGGGTGGGTCACGGTTGTATGCTAGGGCGGTCAAGCAATGGGGCCGGTAGATGGGGCGGGGGGAGCAAGATGGGGAAGATCACGGTTGCCGAATTTCTATCGCTGGATGGAGTCATGGCTGCGCCGACATGGACCTTCCCTTACTGGCACGAGGAGATCGCGCAGTTCAAATATGCAGAGCTGGTGGCGGGTGATGGGCTCCTGCTGGGGCGAAAGACCTATGCCAGCTTTGCCCAGGCCTGGCCCCGGCGCGCCGGGGTTGATGATTATGCCGATCGCATGAACCAGTTGCCCAAACATGTTGTCTCCACCACGCTCCAATGCGCCCCGTGGCAGAACTCGACGATTATCAGCGGCGACGTTGCGGCTGCGATCCAACACCTAAAAGCCCAACCCGGGGGCAATCTGTTGGTCTTTGGCAGCGGCGAATTGGTTGCTTACTTGGCGGCGCGGCGTCTGGTCGACGAATATCGCTTGCTGATCTATCCGGTGGTGCTGGGGAAAGGGCAACGGCTCTTTCGGGCAGAACGCACGCTCAAGTTGAAGCTGATGGAAAGCCAACCCTTTCGTTCTGGGGTTACTGCGCTGATCTATCAGCCGGTTTAGCTTGGAAGGTCTAAAATAGCTGTTCGGTAAATCGTCGTAGATGACCACCGACAAACATCTGCGTTTATCTGCGTCCATCTGTGGCAAAAGATTTTTATCGTTATGGGGGCTGATGTGAGCCTTGTCGGCAGCGCCGGTTGAGGCCGATCACCACCTATAAATGGTGCGTTACCATGATACTTTTGGAATAACGAACAAACATTCTGTTATGGTACACTGCTGCCATGTCTTGTGAAATGCCACCCAATCAAAGTGAACAACAGCGCATTGAGGCGGTGAAACGCCATATGCAGCGCCATATCACCGAGACGCTCGACCGCGCCGAGTTAGCCGCCCTGGCCGGCTTTTCGCTACCCCACTTTCACCGCGTCTTTCTGGCGCAAGTGGGTGAAAGCCCCACTGCTTATCTCCGCCGGTTACGCTTGGAGCGGGCTGGGCGCAAGTTACGCATGGGGGCGAGCGACATTGGCGAAGTGGCGTTGGCCGCGGGGTATGGCAGTCACAATGCGTTTAGCAAGGCCTTCAAGCAGCACTTTGGCCTCTCCCCCCAAGCTTTTCGTGAACTGGGCTGTGCGGCGGCGACACAACGATTAACCACTTCTCAGGATAGGAGCAAACGGTAACGATGATCAAAATTAAACTCAACAGCGTATCGATTATTGACTATGACAAAGCCTTAGCCTTTTACACCGAAAAGCTGGGCTTTGTGAAAAAACATGATATTGATTTTGGTGGCGGCGCACGCTGGCTGACCGTTGTGTCGCCGGCAGAGCCGGATGGGACCGAGGTGCTGCTCGAACCCAACGCCGAGTATCCGGCGATGAAAGCGCTCAAAGCTGATCTCATGCGTGATGGCATCCCCTTTACCGCCTTTCAGGTCGATGATGTCTACGCCGAGTACGAACGGATGCAGACGCTCGGCGTAGAGTTCACGATGGAGCCAACCACTATGGGGACGACGACCATTGCCATCCTCAACGACACCTGTGGCAACTTGATCCAGATTTATCAGCTGATGGGGTAACAATGAGCACGCTGGTGACACAAATCCCTGCGGATCTCGCTGCCTTGTGGGGGAATGACCGCCCAGGACAAAATGAAGCCTATGCGGCGATCATGGCGGCGACCGAACAGCCAGTTGATTGGGCTTATCTGGTCTGGGATCAGGCCGTGGCCAACCTCACCCACCAGGATAACCACAACCGCGCCATCGCCGCGCAACTGCTCTGCAACCTGGCCAAGAGCGATCCCGAGGAACGCATCTTGTCTGATTTGGACAAGTTGCTGGCAGTTACCAAAGATGAGCGCTTTGTCACGGCCCGCCATTGTCTCCAAAATTTGTGGAAAGTGGGCGTGGCGGGCCCAACCCAACGGGCGCGTTTGTTAGGCGAGTTGGAAACACGCTATTTCGAGTGTTTGGCCGAAAAGAATTGGAGCCTCATCCGCTTTGACATCATCCAAGGGCTACATCACCTCTATGCGGCCGTGGGCGATGAGGGGGTGAAGAGCAAGGCGCTGGCGCTGATCGACCGTGAAGAAGATACCAAATATCGTAAGAAGTACGCCGGGGTGTGGAAAGGCGTTAAGTGAGCGCCGTCGCGTCGGCTTAACCCCCGGCCTTGCGCGGGCTGGTCATGGCGTAGAGGAGGTAGGGGCCGTGCTCATCCTCGCCCGTTTTTTCAAAGGCCATGCCGATCTTCTGGGCCGTCTTGATCGATGCCAGGTTAGCCTGATCGATCAAGCAGATCAGCCGCGGCAACTGCAAGGTGTTGAAGCCGTAATCGCGCACCGCCAGGGCGGCCTCGGCCCCTAGTCCTTGTCCCCAGTACGCCTTGTCAATCATGTACGCGACTTCGACTTCGTCCTGCCCAGCAAGCGTCCACGGCAAGAGGCCGCAGCGCCCAATAAAGCGGTGATCTGCCTTGTGAATGGTCGCCCACAGCCCTAACTCGGGATGCCGGGGGTGACCATTGAGAAACCACGCCAACTCTTCTTTGGTCTCGGCATAACTCAGCGTCCCCTCGGGAAAATAGCGGCGCATTTCTGGGTCGCGATAGAGCGCGTAGAGATCGTCTAGGTCGCCCAACTCTAGATGACGTAACAGCAGGCGTTCGGTTTCGAGAATGATCATCGTAGAACCTTCTCCAATCATAGGCCTAGGCAGTTGGCTATATCAAGAGGGTGTCGGCGTCGCCCCGTGTGTGGCAAGATAGCGTTGGGCTTGGTCAATGGCTGCCGGCGGCGTTGATGGGTCTTGCAGGCGTAGGAAAGCGTCGTAATCGCTCACTGCTTCATCCACCTGATTTAACCGCGCATAGGCTTCAGCGCGATAAAAATAATATTTGGCATCCGTGGGTAAAAGTTCGATGGCGCGTCCATAGTCTTCGATGGCGGCGCGATCCTGCCCCAAGGCCTTGTAGATTTCAGCGCGATGAAAATAATTCTCATTGCCTGGATCAAGCCGGATCACTTCATTCCAATCAGCGATTGCCTGTTCATCGTCACCGACAGCCTGGTAGGCCCACCCGCGCGCCCCATAGAGCGGGGCGCGTTGGGCGGCAACCGTTTGCGAGATCGCCCGTGAGTAATAAGGAATCGCGTCTTGGTGGCGATCAAAGGTTTCACGCAAGAGATTGCCAAGGGCGGCATTGACCGCTGGGTTGTCGGGTTGAAGTTCAGCGGCTTCATAGAGGAGACGCAGCGCTGCTTGCGCACCACCCTCTGTGTAACGCAGCGCCAGCCCCAGCCCCAACAAGCCCTCAACGTTTTCTGGGTCGACAGCTAACAGCCGTTCATAAACGCGCTGGGCAGCCGCATAATCGTTGTTGTTCATAAGCGTTTCCGCTTCAACCAACCAGAGCGTCTGGCTCACCGGGTTAAGATTGGAAACCGCTGGTGTGTCAGGTGTCATCGTATTCGTCGCGGTTGATGCCGCCGTTTGTGGGATAGATGGCGACGGTGTCGCTGCCGGTGGGTTCGCTGCCCCACGGTTCAGCAATGACCGTAAAGCGATCCCACTCACAGCCAGGAGCAAGGCCAGCAGCAACGCCACCTGCCACGGTTGCAATCGCTTAACCGCTTGTTGTGCAGCCGCTGCAAGCGTGTAGACCATAACCTTGCCCGCCGCCGTCTGCGCCGAACTTGGCGGATTTTGTTGGGTTACGGCGTTATGCGCTTGGTCCGTGATGTCAAAAAGATGACCGTCCACCGCCTGCAAATAGAGTACAGGCGTCCCCCACTCAATATCCTTCTCCTCCGTAAAAAGTGCCTTACGCGCTTCGGCCAATGCCCCTTCGACTGGGTAGCCGTTGACCAGCGCGTCGTAAAATTCGCGCGTCAATTGGATGGCGGCGTTATCGGTAATTTCAAACTGCATGGCGAGTACCGCCGGAATACCCTGGCGCACCAGTTGTTGCGCCACCCCGGCAAAGGGATCGCTTTTGGTCGTACGCGCGCCTTCACAGGCGTTGAGGATCGCCAGCCGCAGCGACTGTTCATCGTGCAGTAATGTACCGAGAAAGTTGCCGCTGACCAGGCGGCTGCGCCCATCCTCCGTTTCGAAGAGTAATACGCCATCCTGGGTCTGTTGGTCAAAGCCGCCATGGCCGATAAAATGGAAGATATGATATTGTTCCTGGCGCAGTTGTTTTTGCAATGCGGCCAGTGTCGCCCCTGTTTGCTCTTCGGCGGGGAGACGAGTAAGTTTCAAAATGCCCCGTTGTTCTAATGTCGCCACGGCAGTTTTTAGTTTTTGCCATTCGGCTTCGACATCTAACAACTCGTAGTCGCGCGGACTGGCGATAACGACCAATGCCTTGAGCGGCGGCGGGACAATCAATGGTCTGAGGCTCTCAGGTAGATCTAAATAGCGGACAATCGGTGTGCTGGTTGAATGGGCCAGGAAGCGGTTGCGAGTGGTGTCATAGAGATACTCCCACGGCAGCTCAATCAAGGAAGGCGGCAGCCGCAAGCGCAACCGGATGCCTTGCTCTTGCTGTTCGACATAGTCAAGACTCCGTAAGAGACAACTTTGCAAATCGTCCTGAAAAACGGCATCGTATAGCTTGCTGCCAAACTTGCGCGCTTCATCAAGCTCCGGCGAGTTCGCACGCCGCACCCCGCGGCGGGGACGACCAATACGCAGAAAGAAGTTTTCGATTTCCAAATCGGAAAAGGGCAAAACAAAAAGCGTCTCCGCTTGACCGGCAGGCGAGTTTAAAACGCGGGCCCGATAGCTGCCATCGGCCAGTTCATCGATTTGTAAATCAAAGTCCAGATAGAAAAGACTCATTGAGGTGATTGCTCCAACAGGTAGGTTGGGGAGAGTATATCACCGTTTTCACGAGTAGGCCAACGCTGCTGCCAATGGCCAACAACAGGGCATGGGGGCGGACGTGAGTCGTCTGCCCAGCCAAGCCTGGGGTCATTAGCAGCAGGTGACAGCGACGGCTACCAGCGCAACTATCCTAGCGCATGGTTGCCGGTAAAAAGACTTTTTGATCCAAGCCTGGTATCGGCGTCGGCGTCACACTTGGCGTGGCAACCGGGGTTGGCGTCACGGTGGGTTGGCCACTTTGTTGGCCCTGCCAGGTTTGTAACAAGGTCAACAGCGCCTGCGGGGCATTCGTTGATTCGTCGTTGCCCATCTGGTCCTTGTCACTGAGGCCATGACAGGCGGGACAGGTGCGAATTTCGCCGGCTTGAAAGGTGATCCAATACCGTTCGCGGACGACGCCCGCGCCCGCAGCGTTGGTCAACTGCCAGGAGAGCGCGCGCCCGGCCGGGACAAACGCCGCCACCGAACCATCGGCCGCCACCCGCATCTGCCCCGTCGCGCCATTCGCCGGCAAGCTCGCGTTGGCGCGCACGGCGGCCGGATCATGCAAAAATTGTGCAATCACGCGGCGGCCCGCCATCGGTTCGGTGGCACAGCAGCCGGTCATGCCGCGCAGCTGATCGCCCTGAAAGAATTGCAGCGCGGTTACGGGATAGACCGTCCCTGGCAGATTGGGGTTGATGCCTTCCACGCCACCAGGCACCCGCAGGTTGAAGGGTTGTTGGAGATCAAAATCATCACGCTCGGTGACATTGCGCACCACAGCCAGGGCCAGATTGTTCTGCACCAGATAGGCCTGGAGGGTAGCAAGATTGACCCCGGCTTGGGTGATGATCTGCTGTTCGGGCGCCGCGATGGGCGGTGCACTGGTCAACGGTGGTGCCTGCCGGGCGCGCACTTCTACCGGATTGAGCTCCCACAGGATGCCGTTATAGGTTACCAACTCATCGGGTGACCAGTAGCTCAAGTTCTTGGTGATGCCGTTGGTTAGAGGCGTACCAGCCGTCCAGAAGTCATTGGATCCTTGGGTCAACACCTTGATCCGAAACGCATAGCTCGAATTGGTCGCGCCATCCCCCGCCTCGTCGCCGGTATCAGCGGTGTGGACGGCCAGCAAGGTGCCATTGCGCAGGGGCAGCGGTTCGCGGAAGAGGCCGGGATGGGTGGGATCATCACTCTCGGAGCGGCGAGTGAGATAGGTGATCTGAATGTGATCGGCATCAAGCGTTGGGGGGGCATCCAGACGGACCAGCGGCCCGGCGGCGTGGGTGCCAAACTCCGGCGCATCGACCCCATAGTAGCGCCCTTGCACCAGCCCGTCCTCTTTGATCTGGAACAGGTTGAGAATGGGGTTCGAATTAAAGCGTTCTAATTGCCCATAATAGTCGACCAAATTATCGTCATCGGTAAAGGCGCGCTCGACAAAGGTATGCAATTCATGGCGGCCCAGATGATTGAGAATCTCGCCCTCGGTGCCGTCTTGGTTGATCATCCAGGGGAAAAATTGATTAAAGTCGTGGCCTTGAATGCCCGTGCCAGCCAAGAGATCCTGGCGACAGCGGCGCGGCTCGGGAAAGAGTTCGCCGCGCACACCCAGGGTATAGGTCGCGGCGGCGCTTTCATCGCTGTAGTTAAAGGTGCCATAGCGGTTGCCGGGATCGTTACATTGATTGTCGCCCAGGCTGTCGTCATCATCGGCATCGGCCTGTTGATCGCGCTGCATGTGATCCCACTGTGTAAAGAGCAGACGGCCATAGGAATCAACGATGGGCGTAAAATCACCGGAAGGCGCGTGGTTGAGCAGCCGCAGCTCACCGGTCGCCGGGTCGAGGCGCCATAGCCCTGTGACAGTGGGCGACAACTCATATTCATCCAGTTGTGGATAGAGGTGGGCCGCGCCGTTGCGCGGGCGGTCGGTGGTAAAGATGATGCGGTCGTCACTGCCATAGATCGGGCTGATGTTGTTAAAGTCTGCCGGTTGATTGGGTACTTTGGTAATCACCGGTGTATCGCTTTGCCCCAAGCCCGTGATCTCATACAACTGCCAGCGCGCATCCTGCCCCGTGTTGTCAAACTGTGCCGGTGGCGCGCCCATGACCATGCTAAAGATTGCCTTGCTCCCGCTCCAGTGGACAGCAGGATCGCGCACCGCAATCGCATTCGCCCCCGCTTGTAACCCCGTCGCGATGCCATAGCCGGCGGCGGCGGTGAGGTTCTTGAGCGTGCCATCCGGATAGCGAATCCACAGATCACCCCCGCGCCCAACGCTACTCATTTGGCCCAGGTGGTTGCCAAAGGTGGAGCCAATCGTCGTAAAATCGGCGACAATCGGCACCTGGGTCACAAAGAGGATGGGATTGGGAATGGTCAGCGGCTGTTGACGAGGGGCCGCCAGGACGCCCAAGTCACGCGGCAAACTAGTGAGCAAGAGACCGACCAAACCACAGAGTAGGACACCGCGCGCTGCGCGCAACTGAGAAGCCATCGATCCCCCTATTTCCTGCTGATATTCACGGGTGGCGCTCTTTCCTGGGCAACCTAACCGCCCGGTTGAGAAGAGTTGTTATTATACACCATTAACTGGATTGAGCACCACACGATTGTAGCGGAGCCGCCTGCGCATTACAAAGGCAGCTCACACTGGATATCCAGCATAAACACAACAATCAGCCATTTTACGGGAAAGGCCTGATTGTGATAGGACTTACGCAGCGTACTCTGGCTTCGCGCCCGAAGGGCCCCCGCTCAGCCGCCGTACGCTGCGTAAGTCCTATGTGATTTTGTCCTGAATACCAGTGTCTTTAGTCAGTGGAGTGGAATCGATCTTGCTTACGCGGCGTGGTTAGTGCGATGGCTGCGGCCCAACGCCCGGCACGGCTGAGCCAGCAAAGAACTCATCTTGCAGTTGTTTGGCGACCGTGTCCGCCTTGATGGCACGTACCGCACGCACAACGGCCGCGGCCATCACATCCAACATCTGTTCCCCTGCCCCTGCCGTGGCGTAGGCGGCATTGCCGGCATAGTGGGTCGGGTGATCGGCATACCACCAGATGCCGGTCTGCACGCCCGCTTCACGGAGCGGTTGGAGCTGATTGCGCGCCTTGCCTTCGTCATCGGTAGGGACCAGATCCATCTGGACCAGGTCGGGACGCAGCGCCAGCACCATGCTCGTTTCACCAGGGCCGGCATGGCCATCTTCTTCGCGCGGCCAGGGCAGCTGTAAGTCTCCGCCAAAGGCCGCAAAAAAGGGATTCACCAGATAGACCACATAGTCGCGCGGCTGATAGAGTTGGATCATGTTGTAGAAGGCGACCAGTCCATTGTTGCCCCCATGCGCATTGACCAGCACAATCTTCTTCAACCCATTGCGCGCGATCTCCCGGCAAACATTGTCGAGTAACTTGATCATCAGGTCCGGGTCGATGCTGATCGTGCCCGCCAGATGGCGCGCCTCGGGGATCTGGGTGAAGATATAGTCGGGGAAAAGGATGACCTTCTCCTGCGCGGCGACCCGCTCTAAAATGCCCCGCCCCTCATACATATCCGTCCCCATCGGCAGATGATGGCCGTGGCGCTCGACCACGGAAAGCGCGATCAAACAGACCCCTTCGCATTCGGTGACGGCCGCAGCAAAGCGGTCGCCGGTTAGTTCTTCCCAACGCATGGTTGTTCCTTTCTTGAATATTGATTTTACGCTTGGCAAATCGGCGTCGCTTGCGTCCACTATTCATCTAGTCCAGGCTGTGTATTAGACACAGCTCGGACTAGATGAGAATCCATTACCAGAGAAAATGGCCGCGAACCCCTTGCCCAATTGGGTATAATTTCGCTAAGCCAGGGTGGCGCGCCGGGTGCGTAGCAACACCCCAATCGCCACGATCGAACCAGCGCAGAAGAGCGCGTTGAGGCCAAAGCCCCATTGCATGCCCACCAGATCGCCGGCCACACCGATGGCCGCGGGGCCAAGCGTCCCCCCCAAACCGGCCGCGGTGAAGAGTAAACCGAGAATCGTGCCAGTATTTTGTGGATGCAAACGCGAAACCGCCGCAGTGATCGTGGGGAAAATGATGGAACAGAAGAGCCCGCTCAATGGCAACAAAAAGGCCAGGGCGGGCGGCGCAAAGAGCGCGCCCAGAATACAAAGCAGGGTGCCCACCAGTGCCACTAGCACCGAACGCAGATAACCAATCCGTTCGACAAAAATACTACCCAGCAGCCGACCGACGATCACAAAGGCAAAGAAGCCGGACAGATAATAGGCCGCGGTGGTTTGGGCAAGACCTTTGCTCTTAATCAAATATTCAACAATCCAGGCGGCGATCCCCAGCTCGGTCGCGACGTAGAGGCCAATCGCCAAGTAGAAGGTAAGCATCGTCTGGCTAAAACCGGTACGCCGCAGCGTGGCCCAATCAAAGGGTTGTGGCTCACGTTGAATGGTTGTCCCCACAGGGGTCACCAAAAAGATCAGCACCATCAGTACGGCCAGCGGTACACTGTACAGAAAGACCTGCCGCCAATCTCCTGTTGCACTCAAGATCCAGGCCGCATAGAGGGGGGCGATCATCGCGCCAACGCCATGAAAGGTGGCAAGCAGGTTCAAGAAGCGTCCCTGCGCCTGGCGATGCAGCGCAACAATCAACCCATTGCCGCCGACTTCAATGGCACCCGTCCCCAACCCGATCACAAGCATCATGGTAAAAAGTAACCCATAGGTCGTGACCATGCTCAGCCCCAGCGTGCCCCCTGCAATCAAAAGCCCTGCAGCCAACAGGATCAACCGATTGCCCAGCCGGTCGGATAAGGGACCAGCGATCAGGGTGGCAATCACAAAACCAAAATAGGCCCCAAAGAGAATGCCGCCCCCCTGGCTATAACTAAAATTTAATTCCTGCAACAGATTGGGCAGCGTCGGCCCTTTAATATTATCAACAAAGCCAAAGGTGAAAAAAGCAAAAAAACCGCCCGCGGTCGCCAGCCAAAGGGCGAGTGGGCGGATCGGTGAACTGGTGGTGGCATCAACCTGCATGAAAGCTCCTTGTGTAATAGTATGGTCGTATGGTTTACCCAGTAGGCGCATTGTAGAGTACAGGAAGGCGTACAAGTTGTCAACCAAACTCCAGTCTAGCGCGATAGCGCGCAAGCAAGCAACTATCGTTTTTGAATTTTTTACTTGACATTTTGAACTAATTGTAATATCATGTTGACGGAACAAATGTGCTAATCAATCTTAGACAATGTGCATCGCCTGTTCACCGCAAAAACGGCCCATGCTCAATTAGCGAAACCAGAATGCATGTTCTATAATTTAGATTGAGTTTTGTAATCTGCAATACCTCTCCACACGCAGAGACAAGGCTGAAAATGCCATAAGGTTTTGGTTGCGTTACGCACTTATCTATGTAGGGAACAACATGACCATACAAGCGGATTTAATCATGGATATTCCTGCCGAGCGCGTTAAATTCTTTGACACAAGGGGTAAAATGTTGCGCCCCTGTCCAGCAACGGTAGCTGCGTTAATCGCGCAAATCCCCATTCATCAACTGATGACGACGAAAACAAGTTCCCGATTCGCTCGCAAGGGATCGTCAGATCCCAGCCGGAATCTGACGATCCCTTGCGAGCGAATCGGGAAGTTAAGTTTAGATGTTCACTTAGTTCAATTTTAACCAACCGATCGGCGCTTGCCTGCCGACCAACGTTGACCAAGCGCAAGCATGGAGGAAGAAACGATGCAACCACAGTTTGTAACCAAACCAGCTTTCACTGTCGTTGGCCTGTTGATCCATACCAAACCGATGACACCGGAAATTCCGCAACTCTGGGACAAATTTGTCGGGCGCATGGCCGAGATCAAACATGAGGCAGAGCCACATGTCAGCTACGGGGTGATGGCGCATAACGAAGCGATGAGCCAGTTGGATTATATGGCCGGGAACGCCGTCACCCAGGTGGATGAACTACCCGCAGGGCTAAGCCGCTGGGATATCCCCGCCAATACCTATGCGGTCTTTGAGACGACCATCCCCACGCTCAGCGAGACCTTTGGCTACATCTTCAACACCTGGTTGCCCACGGCAGCGTATCAGCCCGTCAACGCCCCCTATTTTGAGCGTTACGGTGAGGATTTTAGCCCCGACAATCCAACCCTGTCGATCTACCTTCCCGTCGAGCAGAAGGCATAAGGCGCAAAGCAGATGACATTACGGGTTGTTGGGGCAGGTCTACCGCGCACAGGGACATCTTCGCTGACTAGCGCGCTGGAACAACTGCTTGGCGGTCGCATTGCGCATATGAGCACGATCCCCGGTCATCCCTTTGACCTTGGGGCCGGTTGGAACCAGGCGTTAGCAGATGACATGCCCGTTTGGGATCAGCTGTTGGACGGATTTGTCGCCGCCGTGGATTGGCCGGCCTCGCTGTTTTGGCACGAACTGAGCGCAGCTTACCCCGAAGCGCTTGTGCTGCTCTCCCTGCGCGACAACGCCAAGACCTGGTGGCAAAGTGCCAATCAGACCATCCTTCCCGTGGCACGGCTGGCACTGGCCCCGAACTGGACCGAGGGCCGTGGCTTAGTTGACCTGCTGGAACGCTTCACAGGCAGTAAGGAATGGGATGATCCGGCGACGTTGATGGCCGCTTATGAACGGCACAATGCCACAGTGCAGCAGGCAATGCCGCGGCACCGCTTGCTGGTCTGGCATGCCATAGAAGGCTGGGAACCGCTCTGTCGCGCCCTCGACGTGCCTGTGCCTGAGCAGCCGTTCCCCTGGACCAACCGGCGGGAAGATTGGGGTTAGGGCAGTGATTTGCTTGTAACAAAGTAGGTTACCCACCAGAGCCAGTCACGGAGTGACGACTGAAGGTAGCCGAGGGTTTTAACCCTCGGCTTAGCGTCGGCTAAAGAGCAGCAAACACATCGCCCCGATCAGCAAGCCGCCGCCGCTGATCGTCTGGGTGCTGAGTGGTTCATGCAACAAGGTAACTGCGATCAGGGTCGAGGTCAACGGTTCAAGCAAGGTAGCAATGCTGGCCGCCGCCGCGGTAGTTGTCTGCATCCCGGTATAGAAGATGCTATACCCCACCGCCGTGGGGAAGAGGCCCAGATAGGTGAGGCGTAACCAACCCGCCGCCGGATAATTCAAGACTAAACCAGAGGCCAGGGCAATCACAAACAAGAGCACGGCGCCAAAGGTAAAGCCGACCGTGATGGTCTGTAAGGGATGGGCGCGGCGGTCACTGCCCAACTTGCGCCCGATCAAGGTGTTGATCGCATAGAGGGTGCCGGACAAGAGTGCCAGCAGCACGCCGCCAAAGACATCACGCTGTTGGGCCGTCGGTTCGACACTGACGAGCAACCAAGTGCCGATCAGGGCACAGGTCAAGGCAATCAATGTGCTGCGTGTCGGTCGTTCACGAGTGACCAACGCAGACAAAACTGCGACGACCACCGGCGCGCTACAGAGGGCAACTACCGTCGCAATCGCCACGCCGACCTTGGGTAGGCTGGCATAAAAGGAAACTTGATAAAGCGCCACCAACGTGCCGGCACTCAACATGAAAGGAAGATCCTGTCGCTGGATTGCCCACATGCGCCGGCCCAAGGTGAAATAGCAGACGAGTAACAGCGCCGGCACCGACAAGGCCATGCGTAAAAAAGCCACCGAAATGGCATTGGTATCGGCCAGATCGTAGATCGAGCCGGCGACGGGGTTGCCTGTCCCCCAGAGGACAGAGGCCAGCATCACCAGAAAAAGCCCGGTGCGCGCAGAGTGTAATTTATTCTTGTATTGCATGGGAAATGCCTTCCTAGAAATCGATGAGAAATTGGTTTTGGAATTGCGTGCGCAACCACTGCGGTGCGCACGGCGCGAAGGAAGGCGGCACAAATATCTGTGGTTATACTGTGCTTGAAGCGAGCGGCGCTTTTGTCCGCGTAACAACGCCGCTATGCACTCAGCGTAAAGTATAAAGAAGTACAGTCATCGTGGATATCGTCCGCCCTTTAGGCGGCCGGTGGTGGCAGGATGTGATTGGGTATTGGTAACATGAGCGTTTAGCAATTCACTGTTTCAGGCAGATCGGCGCAGCCATTGTTGGGTCAGCGCAACACAACTTTGGCAACCTCAGCGGCGGCTTGTGTGAGACAAAGCGTGTCGTTAAAAGCGTATCATAGAGCGTGCAAAAGGAGCAAAACCATGAGTGGTGTACGTGTGCTGGTCGGTACCCAAAAGGGTGCCTTTATTCTCACCTCGGATGCAAAACGCAAAGATTGGGACATTAGTGGGCCGCACTTGGCCGGCTGGGAGATGTATCATCTTAAGGGTTCACCGGTTGATACCAACCGTATCTATGCGTCGCAGTCAACCGGTTGGTTTGGGCAGTTGATTCAGCGTTCCGATGACGGCGGTCAGACGTGGCAGCCGGTGGGCAATGAATTTGCCTATACGGGCAACCCTGGCACCCATCAGTGGTATGACGGCACCCAACACCCGTGGGAGTTCAAGCGCGTCTGGCATCTGGAGCCGTCGCTGACAGATGCCGATACAGTCTATGCTGGGGTGGAAGATGCCGCGCTCTTCAAATCGACCGATGGTGGGCAGAGTTGGACAGAGCTGGAAGGGCTGCGCGCGGCCAAAGGTCATCTCTGGCAACCGGGGGCCGGGGGTATGTGTCTACACACAATTGTGTTGGACCCCAACAATCCTAACCGGATCTTTGTCGCCATCTCCGCGGCCGGGGCCTTCCGCACCGATGATGGTGGTGCCACCTGGTTACCGATCAACAAGGGGCTGCTCTCCCAATATGAATTGCCCGATGGTGATGCCGATGTCGGCCACTGTGTCCACAACCTGGCCATGCACCCGTCACAGCCCGATGTGCTCTTTATGCAGAAACACTGGGATGTGATGCGCACCGACGATGCCGGCGACATGTGGCATGAGGTCAGCGGCAACTTGCCCAGCGACTTTGGTTTCCCGATTGCCGTCCACGCCCACGAGCCGGAGACCATTTATGTCGTGCCGATCAAGAGCGATTCCGAGCACTATCCGCCCGAAGGCAAATTGCGCGTCTACCGCAGCCGCACCGGCGGTAACGAGTGGGAAGCGCTGACCGATGGCCTGCCCCAAAGCGATTGTTACGTCAACATTTTGCGTGACGCGATGGCGGTTGATAAACTTGATGAGTGTGGCATCTACTTTGGCACGACCGGCGGCCAGGTCTACGCCTCGACTGATGGCGGTGATCACTGGGAAGCGATTGTGCGCGATCTGCCCAAGGTGCTCTCGGTGGAGGTGCAAACCCTCGCATGATACGCGTCATTCTCCCACACCATTTGCGAAATTTGTCAGGGGTTGGCAAAGAAGTTGAACTTGCCGTGGCTGAACCAGTGACCCAACAAGCGGTACTGGATGCACTGGAAGCCGCATATCCTATGTTGCGCGGCACGATCCGCGATCACACGACCAAGAAACGGCGCCCCTTCATCCGCTTCTTCGCCTGTGAACAAGATCTCTCCCACGAAGCGCCGGATGCCCCGCTGCCCGCTGAAGTCGTGGCCGGCAAAGAGCCATTTCTGATTGTGGGCGCGATGGCCGGCGGTTGACATCTCGCTCGCGTCGGGGCATGATAATGCAGATTTAGAAAATAGTATTGGTATCACGTAGGTCAGCGCCTTCGGCGTGACAGCGCACTTGAGCAGACTGTCACGCCGAAGGCGCTGACCTACAGTAAGCCCGCTGCTGGCGTAAATTTGTAAATCTACAATATCATGCCTCTACGTGGGGCTAGATAACTGATGAAAGATGCGGTGATCATGGAAGCGCTTTTCCCAGGTGTGTATAAGGTTCTACCGAGTAAACCCACGCCGAAAAAGTACATCTCGTTTTTTATCGAGCGTCAGGATGGCAATTTACTCTTTCCCTGTTACAGCAGTAGCAGCACGATTGATAGCAGTTTTGACGAGTTCGACCGCCGCGGTGGCCTCGCTTATCAATTGTTGGGTGATTCGCACTTCAAGTCGCCCTACTGCGATACCGTTGCCACCCGGTTTAACGCGCCCCTCTATGTCAGCGAAAAGGAAGCCCCCGATGTGGCCCCCAAGCTGACCCATGTTAAAATCTTTCCCTTCACCCAACACAAGCTAGCGCCGGATCTCGAAGTCATCCCCACGCCCGGTCATCGCCCCGGTGGCGTCTGTTATTTGGTGACAATGGCGCAACAGACAGTTTTGTGGGCCGGCGATTTTATCTGGCACACTGGCGATGCGTGGGGCGCCTTTCCCACCAAGGCCGGACGCCAAGAGCTGATTACCAGCCTGCGCACAGTGGCGGCGTTGGACTGGCAGGTGCTGCTAGCCAACACGATGGTCAGCAATGAAACCTGTGCGGTCACCGTCACGCCCGAAACGCGGGCGGCATTCATCGAATCGATCATTGCAAAATTGTGAGCGCCAAAGGGACTTCATGAACATCTACATTGGTCTGCTGCGCGGCATCAACGTCGGCGGCAACAATAAACTCCCCATGCGCGAACTGGTAGCCGTGCTCGAAGGTTTGGGCTTACAACAGGTCAAAACCTATATCCAAAGTGGCAATGTGGTTTTCCAGAGCGAACGCACCGATCTCGCTGCCCTATCAGCCGAAATTACGGCTGCAATTGGACAAAGTCATGGGTTTGCGCCGGCAATTCTCTTGTTAACGATTGCCGAGTTGCAGCAAGCCATGCAGGACAATCCTTTTCCGGAGGGCGAGGCTGACCACAAATCACTGCATCTCTTTTTTATGGATGGGGTGCCTGTTAATCCCGATCTGGATGCACTCACCGCGTTAAAAGCAGAAAGCGAGCGCTTTGCCCTGCTTGATAAAGTTTTCTATCTCCACGCGCCGGATGGCATCGGCCGTTCAAAGTTGGCAGAGAAGTTTGGGCGTGGTTGGCAGGTGAATATCACCGCCCGCAATTGGCGCACGGTCAGTACGTTGCTGGATCTGGCCAGCTCACTAACCGCTCAGGTATAGGCGATAGTAACCGGAGAAAGGCAAAGTAATATGGCAACAATTTGGTGCATCGATTGATATGCTGGATAAAAAGCCAAAGCGATTTACGCGTTCGCGGGTAGCCAATCAACATCAGCATATAACTCGGTGAATGGCAGTTGGAATTCGAGTTCTACCAACGTCAGCACCGTCTCTAATCCAGTCAACTCAGTCAACAACCAACCGCGACTGGTCTTTTGGTGATACTCGATCAGCAGGCGATCCTGGTGGATCAGCAGATAGTGGGCAAAGGCAGGGATCGCACGGTAGAGCGCAAACTTATCGCCCCGATCATAGGACTGAGTTGAATCGGATAGTACCTCAACAATCAGCAAGGGATTGGTAATAATATCATTGCGATCTGCGGCAAACTCAGGTTTACCGCAGACCAACATCGCATCCGGATAGGTATACAGGCCATTTTGTTTGACCAGAATCTTCATATTACTGCCAAAGGCAATACATTTTCTAGAGCGGCCATGTTGGCGTAAAGCAGAAATAATGTTGACGCCGATCACCTCATGATTGTATGTTCCCCCTGCCATCAAGTAGATCTGACCATTAAAATATTCATGGCGATCAGTGGCTGTTTCCTCTTGCTCGAGATATTCTTCTGGGCTGATCCAGCGCGGTTTCATTCTTGCGGCAATCATGACTACTCCTAATCAGACAGGCCAGGCAAACAAAAGTTCTATCGATCAGTATTACACACCGCTACCGCCATGTCAAATCTTGCCCGATTACCCCTCATGGCACCAGCAATAATGCGCACTGCGGCAATAGAGCCTACGCAGATTTTAGCTTAGCCACAGAGCACACCGAGCCAAGCTTGGCTCGGTGTGCTCTGTGCCCTCTGTGGCTAATACATAATTAAGCGACCTCAACTGCGAAAGCGGGGCCAATTGCTGGGTGAAAACAGCTAACCGTGGTGGGCAGTTGCCAGCGGGCATCGGTCTGGCAGCGGGCGCGTAGGGCGCTGCTTTCCGGATCGAGCGACATGGCCGCTATTTCATCCAGAATCGCGTCGTCGGCTGGTTCGCCTTCCTGGAGCCCGGCGATCCCATCCCAGCAGAGTAACTCGATTTTGTTGAGCGCGGCGACATCCAGTTGTAGCCGCTCACGCACAAACCACCAGCCACGCACATCGGTTGCATCCGGCCCCAGGCCAAAACGATCAGGGTCGGCCCCTTCCTGGCGGCACATCTGCCAAGCGCGACCGCCAGTGGCAAAAGCTGTGGCAGGAATGTCGAGCAGATCAACGCCCCAATCGCGCTTGCCGACTACTTGGGGATCAAAACGTTGCCAGCGGTCACCGTTCCACACTTCGACGATAACATGGTCCCCCCAATAGCCTTTGTCAAAGTAGCCGGCAAAGCCATAACGGAGCCGCGCCGCGCGCCGTTGATGGCGTAACATGGCACAGGCGAGCAGCGAGAAGTCGCGACAACAGCCGACGACGCGATCTTCGTACTGTCGTGCCACGGTCAGTGGACGGTCGTCCTTTTCCAGCAGCGCCGCCAGGATCTTTTCCACGGTCCGCGTGTTGATCTCCGGCAACCGTTCCTGCGGTGGCTGCCAGCCATACTGATACTGATCGGCAAAGTAGTGATAGACCAACCCCTGCGTCACCTGCGCGATCCCCATCAAGTCGGGGGACAGGCTATTGAAGAGATCGCCGTAGCGTCCCGGATCAGAGGTGGGACTTTGTGCAATATAGTAGTCAGACATGTTTGCCTCGCTTGTTTACAGACGACGACCGACGACCGACGACTGACGACTGACGACCAACAATAGCAAACTTCTCGGTCTGCTCTTGGAAGATCGCCGGTGGTCATCAGTCGTCAGTCGTCGGCCTACTTGATCGGGATAAAGATATCCGTAAGCAGCTCCTCCGGTGCGATCTGGCTGGCGTCATTCACATAATCTTCAAAGGGGATGGCGTCGCGCAGCTCTTCGCCGGCGGTGGGCAGCCAGTCGCGGTAGGTGGTCTGCCAGGTCTGCCAGAGCGTGTCATAGGGTCCCACGTGACGGAAGACGGCCCAGCGCCCGCCGGGTAGGGTTTGATAGGCGAGGCCATCCGTTGCAGCTGGTTCGACGCCCTCAGCAAAGATCGCGCCGGCATCAAACCGTGCTTCCTTGCCGACCTCGACTGGATCGGGGTAGATGGCCACACAGTGACGCATTTTCCCCATCAGGTTATGTTCACCCAGATAGCGCATCAACTGGCCAAAGGCGGCCTGGTTAGCCGTCTGGAAGGCCGGCGTGGTCATCACTTCGGTGGCACGGGCATAAAGCACCTGCAGATCCGGCAGGGTGCGAATTTCCAAAGGTTGCATGATCTGTTCCTTTCGATTGTACAAAAACTGGCGATAGATGAGGTGGCCGGCCACCAGCGGATGGAGTTCGCGAAACTCACTGGGACTATGACCAAAGGTCTGTTTGAACGCTTTGCCAAAGGAGGCCGGCGTTTCATAGCCGGAAGCCAGGGCGATTGCGGTAATATTCAGCCGATTTGCCAGCAGTTGGCGCGCAGCCCGTTCCATTCGCACGCGACGCACATATGCGTTCACCGGTTCGCCCACATGTGCACTAAAGATCCGGTGAAAGTGAATGACCGAATAGCCGGCCAAGCGCGCCAATTCCTCGCGGTTGAGCGGTTCATCCATATGCAAACGGATATAATCCCTGACTTGATTGATACGTTCGTAATGGTTTAGTCCTTGATCAATGCCCATGGGGGTACTATAGCAGACCGCACATTTGTTCGCTATTCCATTTGTATCATTTTGATTCATCAATGTGTACAATGAAAAGGAGAAACTCTTTGGACTTTTCGTGTCTTGTTTACAAGTAACAGCTAACCTATTATAGGATAACCCTATTCGAAACGCCACCAAAGCCACAGATGCTTTATGGCAGCACCCAATTTTCAACGGTTGACAAGGCTCAATCGCCCATGTTACGATTAAATTGTGGCCTGACTGCCTGGTGGCCTGACCAATTCTGCAAAGGTAACTTTTGTTTTGTCTTTATTGAAGCCGGTTGGCACCACCCGCCTTTATGTGCAAATTGCGCGTCAGATCGCCGAAGCGGTGCAACAAGCGCAATTCAAAGTGGGTGACCGCTTACCCCCGGAACGGACATTGGCCGAAGAGTTGAATGTCAGCCGCGCTTCGGTGCGCGAGGCGTTGAGTGCGCTGGAAATTTTGGGAATTGTCGAAAGCCGCTCCGGCAATGGCACTTTTGTGCGGCGGCTACCCACCGAATGGACCTATTTAGGTACCATCTTTGAGGAATTTTTGGCGCGCGAGGATAGCCCCCATGAAGTTTTGGAGGCACGCCGCTTGTTGGAACCAATGGTTGCCCAACTCGCCGCCGAGCGGGCAACCGATGAACAACTGAGCCAGATTGAGCGTGCATTGCAAACATTGACCGATGCCGTTGCAATCGAGGCTGAGCGAACAGCAGCAGACAGTAGCTTTCACCTGGCGATTGCCAATGCGGCCGGCAATAGTGTTTTAGTGCGCCAGGTACAACTATTGGTGGCGACCATGCAAAGCCAACTCTGGACCTCACTGAATCAACGTACCCCGAAAGATCGGGTGCTCGCCCAGAAATTTCTGGCGGATCACCAGCGCATCTATCACGCGATCCGGGAGCGCAATCCCAGCACCGCCGCCGCGGCGATGTTGCAACACATCAACAACGTTGCCGAAGATTTCTTTAGCTGACAGCACCGACATACCCACCCCCCGCAACAAGCGTTAGACCATCCAAATGCAGAGCAAAGGACAAAGCGATGAACGATCAAGATTCACTTCAGCGTTTGACCGAGGATTTGCGCAACAGTCGGCTTTCCCGCCGCGAGTTAATGCGACGGGCGGCACTTTTAGGGCTAGGATTGCCGGCAGTGGTCAATTTACTCGCCGCCTGTGCTGTGCCGGCGGCAGCGCCCGCGCCAGGTGGTGATACGGCGGCCGCGCCAACCGGCCCCGTGGCCGGCGGCGAGTCGATCTGGGCCGCCGAAAGCGACCCGGTCGCCCTCAACCCGATCACCAACTCCAACTTTGCTTCGACCCAGGGCTTTGAACATTGTTACGAAAGCCTGACCGCCTACGACGCCAAGCTCAGCATTATCCCCTCGCTGGCCGAATCATGGGAGCAACCCGACGATCTGACCTATATCTTCAAGTTGCGCCAGGGGGTCAAGTGGCATGACGGTTCCGACTTCACCGCGGAGGATGTGAAATACACCTTTGACATTGTGCTCGACCCTGACGGTCCTGCGGTCTGGCGCAGTAATTTTGACCAGGTCGAATCAGTCGAGATTGTTGACACGCACACCATCAAGTTCACCACCAAAGCGCCCTTCCCACCGCTGCTCGGTGCCTTTGCGATTCTGCGCAGTTCGGCGATTATCAAAAAGGGCGCGATGGAAGAGACGAATCTCGACAGTGAGATTATCGGCACCGGCCCCTACAAGTTGATCCAATATGTGCCGCAGGATGTGATTGAACTAGAAAAATTCCCCGATTACTGGGGCGCGCCGCTGCCCTACCTGGACAAGGTCACCTTCAAGATCCTCGTCGACGAGGATACCCGCATTGCCGCCCTGCGCGCCAGTCAGGTCGACTATGCCTTCCTCACTGCCTTAGGCGAACAGCGCCTGGCCGATGATCAAAATCTGGTGCTGCTCAAAGGGCCACGCACCTTCCTCTTTATCTTTGTCTTTAACATGTTGCGCGAGCCTTGGAGTGATGTACGGGTCCGCCAGGCCATCAGTCTTGCCACCAACCGCGATGAGTTGATCGAAAAGGCGCTGCTGGGCGCCGGCACGATCTCCGGCCCGATTCCGACCGGCTTTGGCGATTGGTTTATCCCGCCGGACGAATTGCGCGAAAAATATTACCAGGAAGATCTGGAGAAGGCCAAGGCATTGTTGCAAGAGGCTGGCGTTGCCGAAGGGCAGCAAATGGATCTGCTCGTCGCCGACTTTGGCGGTTCCGGCTTCTATACCGGGGCCGGCGTCGTTTGGAAAGAACAACTGGCCCGCATTGGCATCGATGTGCAGATTCGGCTGGTGGAACAGGGCGTTTACATCCAGGAAGCCAGCCCCGACGGCAACTGGAACTACGACGTGGGCATCAACGCCTTTAGCCCCCGCCACGATCCGGATGGCTTCGTTTGGGCCCGTTTCTTCTCGGAAAATCCCTATGCGGTCGGCTACAAAAACGAGCGTATGGACGAGATCCTACCCGCGGCCCGCGCCGAGTTGGACCTGGAAAAGCGCCATGCCCTCTACCGCGAAGCACAGGAAATCCTGCTCACCGAATCACCCATGATCTGGGTCGCGGTTGACAACATGGTCGAAGGGCTGCAACCCTATGTCAAAGACTACGAGCAAAGCGCCTTCACCCGCCGCTCCTGGTCGCTGAAGCACGTCTGGCTGGATAAGTGAGCACAGTAGATTGGTAAATCGGTAGATCAGTAGATCAGTAAATCGGTAAATCGGGACAGCTGAACTGATCTACCGATTTACCAATCTACTGATTTACTGATTTACTGATTTACTGATTTACTGATTTACCCTATGAGCAAATATATCCTGCGCCGACTGGTGCAACTGATCCCAACCCTGTTGGGCATCTCCCTTTTGGTCTTTGGGCTGATGCGCCTGCTGCCGGGTGATGTGGTGCGCGTCTTGGTTGGTCCTGAACTGAATATTTCGGCAGAACAGCGGGCGACGTTGGAACGGATGTTGGGCTTGGATGCCCCTCTCCATATTCAATATTTCCGCTGGCTGGGTGCGGTCTTGCAGGGCGACTTTGGCCTTTCCCTGCGCAGCAGCCAACCGGTGCTCGCGATCATCCAACAGCGCTTCCCGATTACGCTGGAGTTGAGCTTGCTTTCGTTGCTCGTCTCCTGGTTGATCGCCGTGCCGTTGGGGATCTGGGCCGCGGTGCGGCGGCGGGGCATGGCCGAATTTACCTCACAGGTTGTCGGGTTGATCGGCCTTTCTGTGCCCAACTTCTGGCTGGCGACGATGCTCTTGCTGGGCACTTCGCTCTGGCTGCGCTGGCAACCGTCACCGCTCTGGGTGAGCATCTTCAAAGATCCCGTTACCAATCTACAGATGATGATCATGCCGGTGATCGCGCTAAGCGCAGCGTTGGTCGCGGCGATTATGCGCATGGTGCGTTCCTCCATGTTGGAAGTATTGGGGCAGGATTACATTCGCACGGCGCACGCCAAAGGCTTGGGCGGGCGCGTGATCCTGGTGCGCCATGCCCTGAAGAATGCCTTTATCCCCGTCGTGACCGTGATGGGGGTGCAACTCGGCTTGCTCTTGGGCGGCGCGGTGGTGATCGAGCAGATCTTTGGCCTGCCCGGCATCGGCTGGATGATCCTCAACGGCATCTACCAGCGTGATTACACCCTGGTCCAGGGCGGTGTCTTCTTTATCGCCGTCGTTTTTGTCCTGATCAACCTGCTGGTCGATGTGCTCTATGCCTATGTTGACCCACGGATTCGGTATGATTAGAGATTGGTGATTGGGCGCAAAATCACCCAATCTCTAGTCATACGGTTGGTCTACCTTACAACGGGATTCAAATCCCTTGCTAACACCGAGAAGCCGCCTCAGCGGCTGGTCAATCGCATGCAGCCGCTGAGGCGGCTTCTCGGTGTTAGCAAGGGGTTTCAACCCCATTGCGTAGGGTAGACCAACAGCATCGCCAATCACCACTTACCATTGAGTTATCTTGCTAATGGCTACACTTGAACTAAAACAACCAATGGCGTTGGGCAAAGAGCGCAGTCGCTTGCGTGCCGTCGTGCAGATGTGGCGACGCCGCACCTCGGGCGTGGTCGGGCTGCTGCTGGTGCTCTTTTTTATCGTGCTGGCTGGGGTGGCCCCTTGGGTAGCCCCCCATGATCCGATTGCCCAGCCGGCTGAGCGCCTGCTCCCGCCCGATGGCACCTATTGGTTGGGGGCCGATGAATTTGGGCGCGATATTCTGAGTCGGCTGATCTATGGCGCGCGTGTCTCGCTCCAGGTCGGGGTAATCTCGGTGGGGATTGCCCTGCTGCTTGGTGGCGCGCTGGGGTTGGTCGCCGGCTACTACCGCGGCTGGCTCGACAGCATTATTGGCCGGGTCGTGGATATTATGTTTGCCTTCCCGACCGTCATTCTGATTATTGTATTGGCCGGCGTGTTAGGGCCAAGCATCTCCACCGCGATGTTGGCGATTGGGATCGTCTATGCGCCCCAATTTGCACGCATTGTACGTGGCCCCACCCTGGCGGTGATGCAGCAACAATATGTGGAGGGTGCCCACGCGATTGGCGCACGGCAGTTCCAAGTAATGTGGCGCTATGTGTTGCCCAACATTGCCGCGCCGATCATCGTGCAGGCGACCCTCTCCTTTTCCACCGCGATCCTGGCCGAAGCGACCCTCTCCTTCCTGGGGCTGGGCACCCAACCGCCGGATCCCTCGTGGGGCGCGATGCTTGGGACGGGGCGCAAGTTTATGGAACTGGCCCCCTGGGTCGCCATCTATCCAGGGCTGGCAATTGCGCTGGCGGTGCTGGGCTGGAATCTCTTTGGTGATGCGCTGCGCGATGCCCTTGACCCGCGGCTGCGGCAATAAAAAACGATGTTCCACGCGCCCAATGGGCTCCCGGCACGAAGACACACGAAGAAAAAACGTGATTATGCAACGGGTTCTGCCGGCGGGAAGTCGTGGGTTTGACACGCTCGCCCTGGGCTAAAGCCACAGGGCTAGAGAACGACGCCGGGTAAACCCGGCTCCATTAGCCGGGTTTACCCGGCGTCGTTCTCTAGCCCGGGTGCCCACTGGCCGCGTTTATGGCGGGGCGGGGATGGCTCGGCTCTATCATCATTTAACATTATTACTCGTGTAGAAAATGTTAAATGATGACAACCGCTGGTATAACCAAGCAAGTAGGAGTCAACAATGATGTTGAATTGGCAAGTGATCGACCGGTTTCTGATCGGGGAAGCGTGGGTGGGATCACGCATCGCCGATCATCTTACCATGCTCTGTGACACGATTGGCCCGCGTTGGGCCTCGTCGCCGGCCGAGTGGCAGACAGTTAACTACATCCGCGACCAGTTCGCAGCCAGTGGGTTGGCCGAGGCGACGCTGGAGGAGTATGCCCTCCACAGTTGGCGTTGGGCGGAGGCCGCGGCCCAGATCGTCGAGGATGAGACGCCTGTGCTGATCTTGCCCTTTAACCGCTGCCCGCCGGTGACGCTGACCGCGCCGCTGGTGGATGTCGGCTTTGGCACGCCGCACCTGATTGACGAGCAACGGGCGCGGCTGCGCGGCGCAATCGCGATCATGGCGTTGACCTTGGAACCCTTTACTCCCCCGCAGCCGCTCGCCACCCGGCTGGCTGCGCTGGCCGCGGCGGGTGCCGTCGCCGCGGTGGTCGTTGATCGCAAGGACGGCGGCCGCGTCGAATATCACAGCGCCGGCGACTGGATCGATCCTGGCCCCGACGAACATCCGCTGCCCGCGGTGGCGGTGACGCGTGAGGTCGGCGGGCTGCTGCGCAAACGGGCGCGCCTGGGGCAATCGTTATACTTACAGGTGGAAAGTGAATTTTACACCGCACCAGCGCACAATGTGCTGGCCGCCTTGCCGGGGACACACTGGCCGGACGAGCACCTGCTGCTGGGCGGTCACCATGATACGGTCTACGACACGCCGGGGGGCAATGACAATGCGTCGGGTACGATTGTCGTTTTAGAGACGGCCCGTGTGCTCGCCCGCCTTCAACAAGAGCTAGGCATTGTGCCGGGGCGGACCATCCGCTTTGCCACCTATAGCGCCGAAGAGCAGACGCTGCAAGGGGCCTATGCCTTTGTCAACCAGCACTATGGCCCGGAAACGCCCCCGCGCCTATCGATCAACCTGGATGAACTGGCCGCGGGCAACCTGAAGGGGCTGGTCCTCGGCTTTCCGCACCTGCGCCCACTGATTCAACAGCAGTTCGACCAGATGGGAGACGGGTTGCAATGTCACGTTATGGCCCAACTCGACTACTCGTCGGATCACTACCCTTTTCTGCGCGCGGGGATCGACGCCGCCTTTCTCTGGCGCTGGCGCTTTGCGGGTCGCCACCCCGATAGCGATTTTCACCATGAACCGGGCGATACGACGGACAAGGTACGCCCGCGCGAGCTGAAAGAGTATGTGGGGCAACTGGCGCGCCTCCTGTTGCGCCTTTCCTATGTCGACCCCGCCGATTGGCCGGCGAACCCTGTGACCGTGGCCGATGTGTTGGCACGGCTGGAACGCGAGCGCGGCCAGGTGGTGCGCGTCTTTTAGGGGTTTGCTCGTTCCACGCTCAGCGTGGAATGCCCAACGGGGCGCTCTGCGCCCTGGACGCGGAGCGTCCACGCAGGATTCCCACGCAGAGCGTGGGAATCAGCAAAACCAACCCCAAGTGAGCAGAGGAAAGAGTCAATGCTAATCGGCTATGTGAGCGACGAACAATTTTTGGCAATTCCCGATGTGGCGGTCGAGTTGATTGATGGGTCGGGACAACGGTGGGCGCTCCATTCAACTGCGAGCGGCGCGTTAGTGGCTGATCTTGCACCGGGTGACTACGAGGTGATCCTCAACAAGCCGGGCTATGGGGCCAAGCGGATACAGGTGACCATCGGCAACGAGCAACCACACCACTTTCGCCTCCTACGCGATGAGCTGTTAGGCTATGTTTGGCCCAAGTGGAGCCGGGCAGGGGAACTGGCCGAGTTCCGTGTCCATGCGCCCCAAGCGTACAAGTTGGGCCTCTGGCGCTATGGCTACCAAAAGGAGTTGATCCGCAACCTGGGCTGGTATGACAATCACGGTCCGCGCGTCACGGTGCAACTGCTGCCCGATGGCGACTTTACCCAAAAGGGTGTGCAGTGGAATCGGATTGGCTATGGCTCGGCCTGGCATCAACAGCGGGTGACCGCGCCCCAACGCAGTGGCCTCTACTATTTTCACGCCAAGAGCCAGGGGGGTGGCTTTTTCTCCTTTCCCTGGATCGTCATGCCCGCGACGCCGCAGGCCGAGATCGCGGTGCTCACCTCGAATTGCACCTGGAATGCCTATAACAACTTTGGCGGGCGCAGCAACTATGTCAACCAGGATGCCTTGCCGCCGCAGCCGGTGATTCACGCGCGCCAGGATCTGAAGCGTTACACCTCGCCTACGGTTTGGCCCTTTGAGGTGAGTGCGCCCCCCCTTTCATTTGACCGCCCAGAGCGCTTTAACTGTGTGCCGGAGGATGCAAAGATTACCGACCCCGTCGAAGGGCGGCTCGAATCGGCAATGGCCCCGGCCGAGTGGCGGCTCTTGGGTTGGCTGGAGCGCGAGGGCTTCGCCTATGACCTCTATGCTGAGACTGAATTGCACTTTGGGCGGCTCAACCTCGATCACTACAAGGTGCTGATCCTCAACACTCACCCCGAATATTGGTCCAAAGCGATGTACGATCAGGTGAAGACCTGGGTCTATGAACGGGGCGGCAAACTGATGTACCTGGGCGGCTGTGGGCTGCTCGCCGAATTTGAAATGGCCGACGAATATACCATGATCTGCCGCCAGGAAGAGAGATGGGATCTGCGTGGTGAACCGGCGGCGACGCTGCTGGGGGTCGAGTATACCCACTCCGGCTATCAATCCGGCGCGCCCTATCAGGTGATCGATGACAGCCACTGGGCCTTTGCCGGCACTGGGCTCAAGCGGGGTGATCTCTTCGGCCAAGCGAGTTTGCATGAGCGCTGCCCCGGCGGTGCGTCCGGCCATGAACTGGACAAGATCCAGCCCCATTCGCCGGCCAACATCTGTCACTTGGCTAAAGGTATCAACGGTGCCACGCCAGGCGCGGCCATGCCCGACGGCGACGGCGCTGACCTAGCCTACTTTGAAACTCCCGGTGGCGGCGCGGTCTTTGCCACCGGCTCCCTCTGCTGGACCCTGTCGATCATTGTCGACGATGGCGTGAGCAAGGTGACGCGCAATGTGTTGACGCGATTTTTGCAAAAATAAAAGAAGATAGGATGAGGTGATGATCTTGTCATCACCTCATCCCTCCCCCTTTAACCATCAACAAAGGAGAACCTTGTGTTAATCGGCTATGTCAGTGACGAGCGCTATGTCGCCGTGGCAGATGTGCTCTTGGAATTTCAACAGGGGGGCGAGACGGTCACCATTGTCCGTTCGACTCCACGCGGGGCGGTGCAGGCGGAAATTGCGCCGGGTGAATACCATGTCACCCTGGTCAAGGATGGCTTTGGCGCCAAAAGTGTGACGATGACCGTCGACCCCGCCCAACCCTATCATTTCCGCCTCTTGACGGACTGTATTATGGGTTATGCCTGGCCGCGGGCGGTGAAGAGTGGCGAACGCTCCGAATTTCGGGTCCATGCCACCGAGCCCTATCGCCTTAGCCTCTGGCGTTATGGCTGGCAGCGGGAGTTCGTTAAACTTTTGGGTTGGTTTGACGAACATGGCCCCCGCGCTGTCATGCAGATTACCCCCGATGGCGACTATACCCAAACCGGCGTGCAGTGGAACAAGACCGGCTATGGCAGCCCGCACCATACCCAACTGGTGCCTGGTCCCCAACGCTCCGGCCTCTACTATTTCCACGCCAAGGGCGAGAAGTCGGGGGAGTTTTTCTCCTTCCCGTGGATTGTCGCGCCGGCCGAACCGAGCGCGCCAATTGCGGTGCTCGCTTCGTCCAACACCTGGCTGGCCTATAACAACTTTGGCGGGCGCAGCAACTATATCAACGCCCATCAACTGCCGCCCGAACCGACGGTGAATGCGCGCCAGGATCTGATCCGCTATACGATGGCTGGCTCCTTTAATGTCTGGGGCTTTCAGGATGAAGAGTATCTGCCGCTCTCCTTTGAACGGCCTGAGCCGGGCAATGTCGTGCGCGAACACGAAGAGGTGACCGATCCGATTGAAGGGCGCTTACCCTGTGGTATGGCCCCGGCGGAATGGCGGCTATTGGGCTGGCTAGAGCGCGAAGGTTTTGCCTATGACTACTACTCGGAATGGCAGTTGCACAATGGCGACCTTGATCTCGATGCCTACAAGATTCTGATCATCAGCGTCCATCCAGAATATTGGTCGCGCCAGATGTACCAGCAGGTCAAGGATTGGGTGCAGCAGCGGGGCGGCAAGTTGATGTACCTGGGCGGCAACGGCCTCAACTGCGAAGTCGAGTTCCTAAGCGAAGATCGTATGCGCTTCAAAACCCATCTGGCCCCCGCGACCGGCGGTGGCTTGGGCATGCCCGATCCCAACAACCCCGATATTTATTTGGAAAGCCGCATGCATCGCACCTTCGAATCGGAGGCAAATCTGCTGGGCGTCGTCTGCACTGAAACGGGCATTATGACCGCCGCACCCTACCGTGCGATCAACACCGACCACTGGATCTTTGCCGGCACTGGGTTGCAGAATGGCGCGATCTTTGGCGAAAAGAGTCTGCAAGAGCGGGTCAACGGCGGGGCCTCCGGGCACGAAACCGACAAGATGAGTCCGCACTCGCCGCCCGGCACGGTGCTGCTCGCCAAGGGCACCAACATCGACGACGGCGGCGCGGAAATTGTCTACTACGAGACGACCAGCGCCAGCGGCCAACAGGGTGCCGTCTTCTCCGTCGGCTCGATCACCTATGTGCCCTGTCTGCTGGTCGATGATGCAATTTCGCGCATTACCTCGAATGTGATTACCCGCTTTTTGGGGGGCGCATGAGCATCTATGCTACGCTCGGCGTCCGGCCGATTATCAACGCAATTGGCACCTTCACCCGCCTGGGCGGCAGCCTGATGCCCGCGGAAGTCGTCGCGGCAATGCAGGCCGCCGCTGGAGAATTTGTCTGCATGGAAGAGTTGCAGCACGCCGCCGGCCAGGCGATTGCCGGCATGACCGGGGCCGAAGCGGCCTATGTCACCTCGGGGGCGCAGGCCGCCCTGGTGCTGTCGATTGCAGCCTGTATCACCGGGCTGGATGCGGCCAAGATGGACCAATTGCCCAACACCACAGGCATGAAAAATGAAGTGATCATGGCCCGTTTTCATCGCAACCATTATGACCACGCGGTCGAAGCTGCCGGTGGACGGATCATTGAGGTGGGCAGCGACGACGCGTGCAGTCTGGCTGAAATCGCCGCGGCGATCAATGCGCAGACGGTGGCGATTCTTCACCTACCCTGGCAGGAGAGCAAGTTGGCGATTGGGGATGTCGTCGCCCTGGCCCACGAGCATGGCATCGCCGTGGTGGTCGATGCAGCCGGGCGCTGTGACGATCCGCAGAATCTCACCAAGTTTGTCGCCGCCGGCGCGGATCTGGTCTGCTTTAGCGGGGGTAAATATATCCGGGGCCCCCAGGCGTCGGGTTTTGTCTGTGGCCGCCAAGCGTTGATCTCAGCGATTGCCTGGCAACATCTCGATATGGATTTTACGCCGGAAGTATGGACTGCGCCACGGCAACTGCTCGACCCGGCAGCCTTGGCCTTTGTTCCGCGCCAGGGCATTGGACGTGGTTACAAAGCGGGCAAAGAGGAGATCATCGGGCTGGTGACGGCGCTGCGCCTCTACTTTCAGCGCGATCACGGGGCCGAAAAAGCGGCCTGTTGGGCCAAACTCCAGACCATCTGCGAAGAGTTGCACGGGACGCCCCATGTCACCGCCGAGCTGATCACGCCGGATGGGGATCGCGGCGGTTTCCCGCTGGCGCGCATTCAGATCGACCAGGCAGCGCTGGGCATGAGTGGCAACGATTTCATTTGGGCGCTCAAATCCGGCACTCCGTCGATCCACCCCGGTGAGCGGGAGTTGGCGCAAGGCGCAGTGATCATTCACCCCTTTGGTTTGCAGGAGGGGGAGGAGCTGATGATTGCGGCGCGGGTTAAAGCGATTGTCGGCGGTAACTGATATGGTCGCGTTACAGCCGGGGTATAGACGCGGATTCGGGCGGTGCGGATTATCGAATATCCCCCTGCCGTGTTCCTATGATCCGCGTCCCCTGAATCCGCGTCTATACCCCGGTCGCCACCCAGCCATAACGTTGCCATTGTAGAACCATGCAGGAGAGAAGATAATATGATCGTCGATTGTCACACCCACCTCATGTGGTACCCAGATCACGTCGCGGAAGAGTATGCCCAGGAAGCGCTGGCCTCCAAGTTGATCAAGCTCAAATATTCGGGGGGCGAGGCCTATGTCGGGCGGCTGGATCTGCACTCGTATGACTCAACGCCGGAGAACCATTGGGAGGTCTCGCAGCCGGCGGACAAAGTGGTGGTCTTTGGCCTGCAAGCCAAGGCGACCGGCATCTGGGTGCCAAATGAACTGATCGCCGACTATGTGCGGCAACACCCGGAAAAGCTCGAAGGGTGGGCTTCGGTTGATCCGAACGAGCCGGACTGTCTCGACCAAATTGATTATTGTGTCAAAACACTGGGGCTGCGCGGCATGAAACTCGGCCCAACCTATCAGCACTTTGACCCGCAGGATCGTCAACATTGGCCCTTTTTCCAGAAGTGCCAGGAGCATGGGTTGCCGATCATGTGGCACCAGGGCACGACCTTTCCCAGCAAAGCCAAGCTTAAGTGGGCGCTGCCCCTGCAATTGGAAGATGTGGCAATGGATTTCCCTGATCTCAAGATGATCATCGCCCACCTTGGCCACCCGTGGGAGACCGATACGGTGGTGCTGATGCGCAAATGTCCCAACCTTTACACCGACATTTCCGCCGTCCACTACCGCCCCTGGCGCTACTGGCAAGCGATGGCGACGGCGATGGAGTATGGGGTGGTCCACAAGATCCTGCTCGCCTCCGATTTCCCCTCCGGCACGATCACGAATGTCATCAACGGCCTGCGCGCGATCAATAAGCCGGTGGAGGGCACCGGGCTGCCCAAGATCCCGACCGAGATTCAAGATCTGATCATCTACGAAAATTGGAAGAGCTTTTTTCCGCAGTGGGCGTAGTAATAGAAGGCGGATTTGGCGGATTAGGCGGATGAACGCGGATAAATCAGCGAAAATCCGCCTAATCCGCCAAATCCGCCTTCTGTTCTTAGCAAGGAACATGTACGATGACAAAGCGTCTGCTCTTACAGGAAATTACCCGCACCGTTGCTCGCGAACAGGCGGCCGAGACGCTGCTCGTCTGGCCGGTGGGAGCGTTGGAACAACATGGGCCACACCTGCCCGTGGGGACCGATTATCTCACGGTTGAATCGCTGGCGCGCAATGCGGCACAACAGGCCGCGGGGCAGATCCCTGTCCTGGTTGCGCCGACTTTGCCCTTTGGCTCATCACAACATCATCTGCCCTTTGGCGGCACCATGTCGTTGAGCACCGAGGGCTATTATCGCATTGTCTATGAACTGGCCGAGTCGTTGATTATCAGCGGCTTTCGCAAGATTTTTATTGTCAACGGTCATGGGGGTAACAATGAATTGGTGCAATTGGTCGCCCGCGATCTGGCACTCAAACACCCGGTGAGCATCGCCGCCGCCTCCTATTGGACGGTGGCCTGGGATGCGCTAGTGGCGCTCGATGCGCATCAGCCGGGGCGCTTGCCCGGTCACGCCGGCGCGTTTGAGACCTCGTTGATCCTGGCACTCTATCCCGATCTGGTGCAAGAGCCGCGCCCCCATCGCGATCACGTGGTTGGCTCTGACCCGCGCAGTTTCTATCGCCCCTATCGCGCCGAGCAACATGGCTCTTGGCAAACAATCGACGGCTACAGCGACAGCCCCGACCGCGGCGACGCCGACCTGGGCAAAGCGTACTGGACCGCGATTGTCGAAGCACTGGCCGCGGCAATGGTCGAGTTTTATGGAGAGAGCAGATGACAAGGTGACAGGGTGACATGGTGGCAGGGTGAAGGGGTGACAAGGTGAAGGGTAAATTTCACCTTGTCACCCCTTCACCCCTTCACCATGTCACCCTGCCACCTTGTCACTAAGCAGATAAGAAGGATTGCGATGAAGATTACGGCAATTGAAACGATCCCCCTGCGCATTGGCGTTGACCGGCGGGTGGGGGAGGTGACAGAGACGAAGGGTTTTCGGTTTACCTCGCACATTGTGCTGATCCGCATACAGACCGATGCGGGCATTGAAGGCATTGGCGAGGTCAATGGCTCACCTGATTGGAGTGGGGAGACCTACCTGGGGGCGCAGGCGGTCATCGATCTACATCTAGCGCCCAAGCTGATCGGGGAAGATCCACGACAGATCCGCCACTGTATGGCCAAGATCGGGCGGACTTTTGCCAACCCCTTTGCCAAAGCTGGGCTTGAAATGGCACTCTTTGACATTCTGGGGAAGGCGTTGGACGTACCGCTCTATCAACTGCTCGGCGGCGCAGTGCGCTCCTTTGAACTGCCGCTGCGCTTCCCGGTCATGCCGGTTGGGCCGGTGGCATCAGCCGCGGCAGCCAAACGCATTGTCGAAGAGGGCTGCCGCACGATCAAGCTAAAGGTAGGGCATGATCCGCTCGATTTTGACCTGGCGCGCATCGCGCAGGTGCGTGACGCCATCGGTCCCGACATACGGCTGACGGTGGATGCCAATGGTGGCTGGTCGGTCAACGACGCAATCCGCGCCGCGCCTCGGCTGGAAGAGTATGGTGTCGCCTTTGTGGAGCAGCCGGTCCATCGGCTGGATCTCGACGGGCTGGCGCGCGTGCGTAGCCAGATCCGCCTCCCCGTCATGGCCGATGAGGCGATCTTTACCATGCAAGATGCCTTGGCCTGTATCCAAAAGGGCGCGGCGGACATTATCAGCGTCTACCCTGGCAAACATGGGGGCATCCTAAACACAGTCGCGATTGTGAGCATGGCCGAGGCGGCGGGGGTCCACTGTACGATTGGGAGCAATCTGGAGTGGGATATTGCCTCGGCGGCGATGGCGCATGTGACTGTCGCCTTGCCCAACATCGCGGTCGAACGCTATGCGGCGGACATTGTCGGGCCGCTCTTTCACACGGCGCATGCTCTGACGGAGCCACTAATCACCGCCGGTTGGTCGATCAGGGTACCCCAAGGGCCGGGGTTGGGCGTGGCGCTTGAGCCGGGGCAGTTAGGCACGCTCGTCGCTGCTGCCGGCAGCGGCTGAAGATCCGCCTTTCCGGCGGCGCGTCGACGGCTGTGACCGCCCACATTGTTGCTGCTACCCTTTTCAAAACGAGCGCACTTACCAATCCCATTTGATCCATACGGGCCAGCGTTTTAGGGAGCAACTGCCTGCTCAACGTGGGAAGATGGTTTTGCTTAAATATATCCAACAAAATATGCGACAACATGACTAACACTTATAGCCATTAGGGTTTCCCAGGCCAGGGAAGTATAATTCGATTGGTAAGATTTTCTTCATTTAGATAAGCAACCTACCCTGTAACCGCAGCGAGGGATCGGTGCTTATGTGGAAGACACCTCATCAATGAATAAACGAACCAAAGTGCCTGATGTAAAGCGCCGGCGTACGTCGCGTAACCGCGCCCAAACACCAAGCGCGGTGCCACAAGTACAGTCGTTACCGCCGACTTTTCCGATTGTCGGGATCGGCGCGTCGGCGGGTGGGCTAGAAGCCTTTGAAGCATTTTTTACGGCGATGCCGGCCCAGGCTGGCATCGCTTTTGTCCTCGTGCAGCACCTCCAGCCAACCACAAAAAGTCTCTTGGCGGAGCTGATTCGCCGTTTTACCCCAATGCCTGTACACCAGGTGACCGATGGGCTGGCCATCGAGCCGAATCACATCTATGTTATTCCCCCAGATTATGAGATGGCACTGTTGCATGGGCGGCTACATCTCTTTACCCCGCAAGCATTGCGTGGTCACCGCCTGCCGATCGATAGCTTTTTTCGTTCCCTTGCTTCTGATTTACATGAGCACGCGATCGGCATTATCCTGTCCGGGACGGGCAGCGATGGCGCGTTGGGCGCACGCGCAATTGCGGGTGAGGGGGGCATGGTCATGGTGCAAGAACCGCAGAGTGCCCAGTATGATGGCATGCCGCGCAGCGCCATTGCCACTGATGTAAGCGACTATGTCTTAGCACCGGCCCAGATGCCGGCCAAACTTTTGGCCTATGTCCAACAGCTCTTTAGTCACCTGTTACCGACCAGCATGACGACAGATGTGCCGCTGCGCGAAGCGGTTACAAGTGACGCGCTGCAAAAGATCTTTATTTTGTTGCGCGCGCACACGGGGCATGATTTTTCTTATTACAAGCCGAAGACGATCCAGCGCCGGATCGAAAGACGCATGGTGGTTAATCAGATCGGGCAATTGGCCGACTATGTGCGCTTTTTACAGGAACATCCACAAGAGATCGAAATCCTCTTTCGCGATTTAATGATTGGTGTTACCCACTTTTTTCGCGATCCGGACGCCTTTGCGGTGCTGGGCGAAACAGTCATACCCAAACTTTTGGCTAACCTTGCCTTTGACCAGCCGCTGCGCATTTGGGTACCCGGCTGTTCCACCGGTGAAGAAGCTTATTCGTTGGCCATGTTGTTTCGCGAACAGCAGGGTCAATCTAACCATTCACCCAAAGTGCTGATCTTTGCGACGGATATTGATGACCTGGCGATTAACAAAGCGCGCGCCGGGATCTATGCCGAAGGAATCAGCGCCGATCTCTCGCCAGAACGCTTGCAGCGCTTTTTTACGCAAGAAAACGGTGGATTTGTCGTCAAGAAGACGATCCGCGACATGATCGTCTTTGCCACCCAAAATGTAGTGGAAGATCCGCCCTTCTCCAAGGTTGATCTGATCAGCTGTCGCAATCTGCTGATCTACTTGGATAGCGCCGCGCAGCAGAAGCTCATTCCCCTCTTTCACTATGCGCTGAATCCCGATGGCTTTTTATTGCTGGGTAATTCGGAAACAGTCGGTGAGTTTGGTGATCTTTTTATGACGCTTGACCGTAAATGGAAGCTCTTCCAGCGTCAAGGGTTAGCCAGAAAAGCGCGACCGGCGCTCAATTTTACGACACCAGCGATCCGGCCCACACTAACCGCGGCCGCGCCCAGCCGAAGCGTCGACAACTTGCCCAAGCCCACTTTTCGCCAGGTGGCCGAGCAAGAATTGCTTACGCACCACACCCCTGCATCGATTCTGATCAATGAACAAGCTGAGATTCTCTATGTGCATGGGCGAACCGGCCACTATTTGGAGCCATCACCCGGTGATGCAACACTCAATTTGCTGAAAATGGCGCGTCCTGGCCTGCGCATGGAATTGACGGCCGCTGTGCGCAAAGTTTTCCAGCACAAAGTGCCGGTCACCATTGAGGGGTTATCGGTCAAGGTCGATGAGACCATTCACAGGGTTAACTTGACGGTGAAGCCAATCACCACACCAGCGACCATGCCTGGTTTAGTGTTGGTCGTGCTTGCCGCCGTGCCAGCCAGTACACAGGCGCGCGGGGCAAGCGCCGTGCCGCCCGCGTTGCCGAATAAAGATGAGCAGATCGCGCGTTTAGAACGGGAGCTGCAAACAAAAGAAGCGTATTTACAGACGACGGTCGAGGAATTGGAAACGGCTAACGAAGAGCTGCAATCGACGAATGAAGAGTTGCAGTCGGCCAACGAAGAATTACAATCAACCAATGAAGAGCTGGAGACCGCCAAAGAAGAACTGCAATCGGTCAATGAGGAATTACTGACCGTTAACACTGAATTGCAGCAGAAAATTGAAGAAGTCTCACGCGTCAACGGTGATTTGAGTAACCTATTGGCCGGCACCCAAATTGGGATGATCTTTCTGGATTTCGAGCTCCGGGTGCAGCGCTTTACACCGGCGGTGACCCAGGTGATTCATCTCATTCAGAGCGATGTTGGTCGCCCAGTCCATCATATTGTCACCAATCTAAAGTATAGTACGCTCATTCAAGATATCCAACAGGTACTAGAGACCTTGATTCCACAGGAGCACACGGTTGAGACGACTGCCGGGCGCTGGTATCTGTTGCGCATTAGCCCCTACCGCAATGTTAACAATGTGATTGAAGGCGCGGTCATCACCTTTGTCAACGTTACCGAGCAGAAAAAAGTGGAAGATGCGTTGCGCCAGTTGACCCAAGTGGTGGCGCAAAGTCCCAATCTGGTCATCATCACCGACCGCACCGGCATCATCCAATACATCAATACACAGGTGACGGCGACAACCGGCTACACAGTGGCGGATGCCGTCGGCCGACCGCTGACCGACTGGTTGGTGGCCGCCGACCAAGCGCATTACCCGCAGATCGTCGCCCAAGCGCTGGCCGGTCAACCGTGGCGTGGCGAATGGCAAAGTAAAAAGAAGCAGGGTACGCCCTATTGGGCCGCGGTTTCGATCTCGCCTTTAAAGGCTGCCGACCTGATGATTACCGGTCTGGTGATTGTGCAAGAAGATATTACCGAGCGTAAAATGATTGAGCGTTTGGCCGTGGTCGTCCGCGATGCGTATGATGCGATTACTGTGCTCAATTTTGATGGGGAAATTTTGGCCTGGAATCCTGGGGCAGAGCGGCTCTATGGTTGGCGCGAAAGCGACGCGCTGACGATGAAGATTTTTGATATGATTGACCTCGCGCCGCAGGCCGCCATCGTCAATTTACTTGCGCGCTTGCGGCAGGGCGATATTGTATCCCCCTTGGAAATTGCCCATCGTTGTCGGAATGGAACGACCGTGAATATCTTGCTCACGGCCACGATCTTGGTGGATCAGAATGGCGCGCCCTATGCCATCGCCACCACCGAAAAACAACTGCCATCGGGACTGGGTATAATCGCCCAGAATAGGCTAGAAAATGACAAACGATAAGATTTCGGCAGGTCGATTGGCTGTTTTACGGCAACAGGCCGAAGCTGCGGTGCAGTCCAAATTGAATGCCGGCGAAGCATATCACCCACAAGCGGTAAAAGCACTAATCTACGAATTGCAAGTGCATCAAATTGAATTGGAGATGCAGAACGAAGAGCTGCGGCAAACCCAGGTCCAGCTCAGTGAAGCGCGCGATCAATATCGCGAGCTGTATGACTTTGCCCCGGTTGGTTATCTGACCATTGGCGTCAACGGGCTGATTGAACAAGCGAATCTCACCAGCGCGCTGTTATTGGGCGTGCCGCGTGCCGATTTAGCCCAGCAACCTTTAGCCAATTTTGTTTTCCCGGCCGATCAAGATCTCCTCTACCAACACCGTCGCCGGCTCTTCGCCGACCCCCAAGCGCTGCAGCGGGTTGAATTACGCCTGACCTATGCCAACGCCACACCTTTTTATGCCCAACTGGAAAGTCGCACTATCAGCATCCGCCCAGGGCAAAACGCGGGCTATCGCACGATTATCAGTGATATTACCCCCCGTAAGCAGAGTGAGGCTGCACTCCTGGTCAGCAACGAACAGCTAACCAGCGCATTGACGCAACTGCATACTGCCCAAGCAAAGTTGCTGCAACAAGAGCGGCTGGCCGCGGTGGGCCAATTAGCCGCCGGCGTTGCCCATGATTTTAATAACATTTTGACCGTGATTAGCAGTTATACGGGCTTGTTGTTACACCAAACGACGGTTGAAAGCAGCACACACAGCCGCTTGCTGATCATTAAAGAGCAAGCCGCCTATGCCGCCAAGTTGGTGCAACAGATCCTCGATTTCAGCCGGCAATCAAAGGCCGTCCACAGCCCGCTCGATCTGTACGCCTTGCTGGTTAACCTCACGACGATGCTCGCCCACAGCTTGGGCAACAACATTCAACTGACGTTGCATCCATGTGAAGCAGATTGTCATGTCAATGGGAATATTGCCCAGTTGCAAGAGGTACTGATTAACCTGATTAACAATGCCAGGGATGTGATGCCACAAGGTGGCGCGGTGAGCATTGATTTGGCACAGCTGGATCTCACAGCGCAGGAGATCACCGCCGCCACCGTGATCGGCCCCGGCGCGTGGGTAATGCTGATTGTCACCGATAACGGACCGGGCATTGCACCAGAGGTGCTACCACATATTTTTGAACCCTTTTTTACGACCCACGCCCCACAAGGCAGCGGGCTGGGGTTGGCCCAGGTGTATGGCATTATCAAACAGCATGGCGGCGAAATCGAGGTCGTGACCGAACTTGGCAAAGGGACAAGTTTTATCCTTTATTTGCCACGCCTGGCCGATGCGGTTGTACCGGGCGTGGTTGTGGGCGCGGTTGTACCGGGTGCGTCCCCTATGGTGTCTGCTCAGGCCGCGATAGCCGTTAGCGCTTTGCCGGCAACCGGCAATCACGCAACACTGCTTGTCGTTGACGACAATGAAATGGTCGTCAATATGTTGACCGACTTGTTAGGCATGTTAGACTATCAGGTCTTTTCTGCCCTTGCCGGTGATGAGGCGCTTAAACTCTATCAGCAACATCGCCATGAAATCGCGCTCGTGCTTACCGATCTCACCATGCCGCAGATGAGTGGGATTATGTTGACCAACGCATTGCGGGCGTTGAATCCACACGTAAAAGTGATTATTGCGACCGGCTATCAACCGGATGCCGTCATCAAAAGCCAACTGCAGGGCGGTGAAGTGACCTGGCTGCAAAAACCGATTGACATTGCGCTGTTGCAACAAACCATCAACGGACTGATCGCGAGGTGACAGTCACTGCCCACAGGCAATTCTGTTAAGCAATCAATTTGTGGGCAATGACTGTCACCTGGATTTCCCGGAAACCATACAGTAATGTCAGCTAATCGCAAGAGTCAATCGCTTGACATTTTTTTTGTAGTGCGGTATTTTAGTGATCATCTGCCATTGCTGGTAAATTTTGTAATTTATTGGCAATCTTAATGCCCACGACACAGACACCTGAGAAGGGATAGTTTCACCCATCTCCATTGCTCCGCTACTTTCGGCAGGATTAAACCCTAACCGTTGTTGGCCGAAGGCATCTCAAGGAAATTTATGTTTTTACAAAAAATGCGCGCTTGCTTCTCGCCTTTGCTGAACCAGTGGGGGGCAAGCTGGGGAATTGCTATTTTATTGGCATTCTTTGCGCTGCTCGGTGTGGGCGCGGTGGTTTATGCTGACACCGATGAGGTTAACTTGATCGTTGCCAAAGCTGGGAACGGCTTTGGCCGCGTGGCCAGCACACCAGCGGGCATCGATTGCGGTAATGATTGCACTGAACTGTACCCACCAGATACCTTGGTAACCTTAACGGCCACGGCAGATAGCAGTTCCACCTTTACCGGTTGGGAGGGCGCATGCACTGGCGTTGGCGCGGTCTGTGCGGTTGGCGTGAATGCGTTACGAGCGGTTACCGCCACTTTTACCTTAAATCAGTACCAATTCACGGTTGCCAAGGCCGGCTCGGGCAGCGGCAAAGTGATCAGCTCACCAGCAGGGATCGACTGTGGCAACGATTGTAATGAATTTTACCTACACGGGACCCTACTGACTTTAACGGCCAGCGCTGATAGCTCGGCAACCTTTGCTGGGTGGAGTGGCGCGTGCAGTGGCGCAAACCCGGTCTGTCTGGTTACGGTGGACGCGGCCAAAAGCGTCACGGCGATCTTTATCCTCAATCAATATGCGCTAACGGTGACCAAAGCCGGCAATGGCAGCGGGAGCGTGCAGAGTACGATCAGTGGCATCGACTGTGGTAGCGCTTGCAGTGCCCTCTATCCGCATGGCACCGTGATCACATTGACGGCGACTGCCACCGTGCCCGGCTCCACCTTTACTGGTTGGCAAGGGGTTTGTAGCGGCGTGACGACCACCTGTGTGGTGACGATGGAGATGGCCAAAGCCGTGACCGCGCTCTTCACCCTGGAACAGTATGGGGTCGGAGTGACGAAAACCGGCAACGGTAGTGGGACGGTCGTTAGCAGCCCCAGCGGGCTTGACTGTGGCGCGACCTGTAGCACCCTCTACAACTATGGTGCCCTGGTCCAGTTGACAGCCAGCCCGGCCGCCAATTCGCTGTTTGCGGGCTGGAGCGGGGCCTGTACCGGCAGCGAAACAACTTGTACGGTCACCGTCACCGCTGCCCAAACCGTCATCGCAACCTTTGTCATCAAACAATATGAGCTGATTGTCACCACGCAAGGATCTGGTAGCGGCACGATTACGAGTCAACCGGCGGGCATTGACTGTGGCACGCTCTGTAGCAGCCGCTATGATCATGGGACCCTGATCACACTGACGGCAACGCCTGACAGCAGTTCCCTGTTCACCGGTTGGCAAGGAGGATGTACGGGGACCGCGGCCACCTGTGTCATTAATTTGGACGCCGCCAAAACCGTCACCGCGCTCTTTACGCTCAAGCAGTATGCGTTAACGGTGACCAAAACCGGCAACGGCAGCGGCTTGATTGCGTCAACCCCACCAGGCATTAACTGTGGCCTGCTGTGCAATAGTCTCTATGCACATGGCACGGTGATTACGCTGACGGCCACTGCGGACAGTAGTTCCCTGTTCACCGGCTGGCAAGGAAGTTGTACAGGGAGCACGGCGACCTGTGTCGTTAATTTAGACGCCGCCAAAACCGTCACGGCCCATTTTACGCTCAAACAGTATGCGCTGACAGTGACCAAAACCGGCACCGGTACCGGCCTGATTACCACCAACCCGGTCGGCATCAACTGTGGTACGCTTTGCAGCAGTAACTATGATCATGGTACGGTAATCACGCTGACGGCCACCGCAGAGAGCAGTTCCTTGTTTGACGGCTGGGCCGGGAGTTGTACCGGGGTCGCGCCAACCTGTGTCGTGTCACTAGACGCCGCCAAAACGGTCACGGCCCATTTTACCCTCAAACAGTATGCGCTGGCGGCGAACAATGGGGGCACCGGCGCGGGGCTGATCAGCTCAATTCCCGCCGGCATTATTTGCCCCTTCACCTGTACCCAAGCGCTCGATCACGGTACAATGGTCACCTTGACGGCCACGCCGGCCATCAGTTCGGTTTTTTCCGGTTGGCAGGGAGCCTGCACTGGATTTAATTCGCGCTGTGTGCTCACAATGACCAGCGCCCAAAGTGTCACGGCCACCTTTACCCTCAAACAATATGCGCTGCAGGTGGATCGCAGTGGCAACGGGACGGGCACGGTGGTGAATCTGCCCAGCGGCATCACCTGTCTGCTGGCTTGTCTGCAAAGTGTGGCGCATGGGACGCCGATTACCTTAACCGCCACCCCGGCTGACGATTCAACCTTTGGGGGGTGGCAGGGCGCGTGCAACAGCGCGTTGCCGACCTGTGCGCTCACCGTCACCGCGGCGACCCAAGTGACCGCCACCTTCGCTTTAAAACAATATGCCATCAGTACCACATTGGCCGGTAATGGGGCGGGGATGATTGCAAGCAGCCCGGCTGGGCTCACTTGTGGCCTTACCTGTACGCTCACAGTGGATCACGGTACGCCCGTGACCTTGACCGCAACGCCAGAAAACAGTTCGCTCTTTATGGGGTGGCAGGGCGCTTGCAGCGGGGTCGATCCGGTCTGCACGCTGCTCGTCGCGAGCCCCCAGGCGGTAACTGCCACTTTCGTCCTCAAACAGTATCCGTTGGTGGTTAGCCAAACTGGCGATGGGGCCGGCAATCTGACCAGTGTCCCGCCTGGTTTGGCCTGTCCTTTCACCTGTACGCTACAGTTAGAGCATGGCACGGTGGTGACCGTCGCAGCGACGGCGGCGATTAGTTCAACCTTACGACAATGGGACGGTGCTTGTACCAATGCTGCGCCCTTTTGCGTCATTACAATGGATCGTGCCCAAACCCTCACGGCGACCTTTGATCTAAATGCGTATGATCTAACGGTGACCAAAATCGGCACCGGTGCCGGTGTGATCACGAGCCTGCCCGCGGGGATTAACTGTGGCCTCACCTGCACGCGACAAGCCGACTATGGCAGTGTCATCACCGTGACCGCTACCCCCGATCGCCGCTCAACCTTTGGCGGGTGGCAAGGCGGCTGTACCGGTACGACCTTCACTTGTACGGTGACGTTGACGACGACGCAAACCCTCAGCGCCACCTTCACCCGCAAGCAATATGCGTTGACCGTGACAAAAAACGGCAGCGGAGCCGGTTGGGTAACCAGTATCCCGGCGGCGATCGACTGTGGCCTGACCTGCACGGCGTTGATTGATGATGGCACCGCCATCACCCTGACGCCAACGGCCGGCATACGCTCTTTCTTTGCCGGGTGGGCCGGTGCCTGTCGTGGTGTAGGGCCCTGTGTGGTCGACATCGATAGCAGCAAACAACTCACCGCCACCTTTACCGGTGAGCCAGTTGTCAGTTTGTCCGTGGCCATTACCACTTCGCCCGTTGTGGCGACTGCCGGCCAACTGCTGACCTATCAATACCAGATCACGAATACGGGCGATCTCTCCGTGACCGTGCAAGCGTTGAGTGCGCAGTTGGGGATCCCAGCCTTTACGCAGCTGGCTGATGGCACGCCGCTCTTGCCGGATCGCTATTTGTCCCCGCAAACAACCGCCACCGCGCGGCATCAAATCGTTGTGCCTCGGTGTGATAGTGCGTCGTCTTTGACCAATAGCCTCACGATTACCGGTACGGCCACCAATGGGGTCATTACGACGACACAGGCCAGCCTGACCACGCCGATCAATCGCGGCCTGCTGCCACCGCAACCGGCGCGAGCCAATACCATCTATATTGGTTGTGATATTCAGTTGGCGGCCAGTTTGCGCACGGCCGCGACAGCACAGAACTATACAATGGTAGTCATTGTGGGACCGGCACCAGCGGGCTTATTTTTACAGGGTGTCCAGGAAGTGAAACCCTATACCAGTGACTTTGCCTTGATCCAACAGACTAATGTCCTCTTGCGTGAGGGTTGTGCAAACGCCACGGTTTGTCACACCGTCCGGCGGATGATCATCCAAGAAGGGCGTGCGCTTCAAATCGAAACGATCGATGAGGTGATTGTGCTCCAACAGGTGTTTATCCCGTTAATCCAAAAGTAGCCTAGTGATTCGTGTGCCTGCGCCCAGGTTTCCCGGTTACGCAGGCCCCACGGTTAGCTGCGATTTGGAAATTCCCTGGCTTGAGCGCAGGTCCAAAGCAATAGATTGTCAAGCAATAGATTGTCAAGCAATAGATTGTCAAGCACAAAGGGAGGTGCCGGCCATAGGTCGGCACCTCCCTTTGTTTATCGTCCGACAATGTTAAATTATATGCTATTTGCCGTTCTAGAACATTCGCGCTACGATGTTGCCAACAAATCTGCTGTGTACAATCAGCATCACTGGTCGAGAAGCGCCAGGCGGATGGAAGAGACAATGACAAAATTTAGCTTTGCAGAAAGCGCGACGGCTTCACCCTTGGTGGAAACAATCTGGCGCACACACCGTGAGCAGGCCGGCCCCCGCTCATGACAAAAACGCTGATCCTGATTCATGGGGCCGGGGGCGGTGCTTGGGAATATGCCCTGTGGCAACCAGTTTTCACCGCAGCCGGCTATCGGGTGGTTGCCCACGACCTGTTGCCGGTCGCGGCGGGCCTGGCGGCAACGACCTTTGACGACTATCTTGCGCAAGTGATCAGTTGGGTGCCTGCTGGGGAACCGATCATCCTGGTGGGGGCGAGCATGGGGGGCATCCTGGCCTTGCAGGTGGCCGCCGCGATCAACCCGGCAGCGTTGGTGCTGGTGAACAGTGTGCCACCGTATGGGGTCGGAATGCCCCGTATCGGCAAGCAACATCCCGCCATTGTGGGCTGGGCCAATGGGCCTTTGGCCGAAACCCGCGCCGCCCTCTTTGACAGCGACGATGCGACGATCCAATGGGCGTGGCCGCGTTGGCGTGATGAGTCCGGCGCGGTGTTGAACCAGATCGCGGCCGGTATTCCCACGCAACCGCCCACCTGTCCCACCCTGGTCGTCTTGAGTGAACACGACACTGATATTCCCTATCAGACGGGGCTGGCATTGGCCCACTGGGCCGCGGCGGATGTGATGCTCTATCACGGCATGAGCCATGTTGGGCCGCTGTTAAGCCGGCGCGCACGGGAAGTGGCGCAGATGATTGGGGTGTGGTGTCAACAACGCGACCAAAGATGAAGTTGCCCCTTGCATGTTGTATCGGAGCCATTGCGTTGTTTCCATATTCTTAGTCACAGAGAACACAGAAGACCGTGCGTGATGGCGTCGTCTTTCTCCATCACCAGACGGGACGGACAGAGTAACGCACCTGGGCCGGTGATCTGGCGCCCAATACCCAGGATGTGGCTGCAGTGGTGAACCGGATGCGGGTAACCGAACGGGTGCCGTGGGATTTTACCCCGGCCGTTACCGAACTGAGTACGATTGGCCGGTGCGCACTACTAGGACGAGTGTGCGACAACCTTGATTGATCCCAAATAACACTACTCGTACAAACCACTTTGCGCGGACTGCGCAATGATGCTCTTGGCCAGTTCCCACAGGGCTGGGGCGCTCTCGCCGATCTGTTGCTTGTGCGCAAGCACTGCGGCCACTTGCGGGCGCGGGCCGTCGTCGTCGGGGCTACCCGTCAACAGATGGTTAGCGAGCGGCTGCAATGCGTCAATGGCGACGGCGAATTTTGCTTCCGCTGTGTTGCGGGCGGAAAACTCTTCCCACAGCGCGGTGAATTCACTCGCTTGGGTGGCCGGCAACAACGCATACAAAGTTGACGCCCCCGCCTGTTCGCGTGCCGCTTGTGTATCGGCCGCCGCAACATCAAATAACCACGTATCGCCGGCATAGATCTCCACCAGATCGTGAATCAGGAGCATCTTCACCACCTTGAACAGATCGAGATCACGCGTATTGGCATGCTCGGCCAGGACAAGGGCCATCAGCGCGACATGCCACGAATGCTCGGCACTGTTCTCGAAGCGCACCCGGTCAAGCGTGCGGTTGCGGCGATAGACGATCTTCAATTTTTCGATCTCGTTTAGAAAGACAAGCTGCTGGGTCAGTCGCTCATTCATAGTTGGTATCCTAAAAAATATCTATCTGTTATCTGCAATTGTTAGGCTGCGCGCGATAACCTTGCATTGATTAGATTTATGTTGGTTGATTAGGCCGCAATTTTGCGAGGTTTGACAAAGTGGGGACAATCAGATGATACTCGCGTTAACGATTCCCCGCCTACCCACCAAACCACCAAACCCAATCGAAAGCGTGCCACTATGACCAAACCCATCACCATTCGCGACATCCAAGTGATCACCACCCAGCCCTACAGTTATGCGCGCCATGTCGTAGTCAAAGTGCTGACCTCGGAGCCGGGGCTATATGGCGTCGGCTGTGCCAGTTTTACGACCAAGTTTCACGCCGTCGTCACCGCCCTGGAAAAACATCTCAAGCCCTATCTGCTCGGCCACGATGTCACCCGGATTGAAGAGATCTGGCAAATGGCGATGTTGCATGGCTATTGGCGTAATGGCCCGGTCTTGAACAATGCTGTCTCGGGGGTGGACCAAGCCTTGTGGGATATCCAGGGCAAACAGGCGAACATGCCGGTCTACCAATTGCTCGGCGGCAAGATGCGCGAGGCAGCCCATGTCTATACCCATGCCGACGGCCACACACCGCAAGAGGTTGCCCAGAATGTTAAACAACTGATGGCTGAGGGCTATCGCTACATTCGGATTCAACTGGGCGGTTACGGCGGTAAGTCAGACGCCATCGTCAAACCCGACAACGCGGCCGCGGGTGGCTACTTTGACCGCAAGGCTTATATGCGCAACACGCTGCGCATGATGGAACATGTGCGCGCCGAAGTGGGCGAAGAAGTTGAACTGCTGCACGACATCCACGAGCGGCTGCACCCGATTGAAGCGGTCAAATTCGCCAAAGATGTGGAACGCTTTAACCTCTTCTTTCTCGAAGATCCGCTGGCCCCCGAAGATTTGGACTGGTTTACCCGCATCCGCGAACAGTGTGCAACCCCAATTGCGATGGGCGAACTCTTTAATAATCCCCGCGAATGGCAGCCGCTGATCGCCAACACGCTGATCGACTTTCTGCGCATGCATGTGAGCCAGATGGGCGGCATTACCCCTGCCCGCGCGGTGACCCTCTTCGCCAATATGTTTGGGGTGCGCACCGCCTGGCATGGTCCCGCTGATACCTCGCCGATTGGCCATGCCGCTAATCTTCATCTCGACCTGTGGGCACCCAACTTTGGGGTGCAGGAATGGTGTCGCTTCCCTGAACAGGTTTACGCCATCTATCCTGGTCTACCCGAAGTGCGCAACGGCTACATGTACCCCAATGATAAACCAGGGTTGGGCATCGATATCGACGAAAAGTTGGCCGCCGAGTTTCCTTGTCGCGAAGAGATTTCGATCTGGCCACAGCCGCGGTTGGCCGATGGGACGCCGGTGCGGCCGTAGGGGAGCAGCCGGCGCGGAATCATCATTCACATCACCAGTAAGTTCCCTTCAGTTACTCAGCCGCCACACTTGGCCGGGGTGCGTAAAAATTGTGCCCATGTTTTGTGGCACAGGTGATAGTCACCTGCGCCACAAACGCAGGCACATAATCGGCGCGCGGCTGGTCGGCCCCTAAATGCCGCCTTTGCGCCCTATGGTTGCAAATGTCCCACCCGCGTCGCCATTGCCTGTGCGGTCAGGGCTAACTCGGAGGCCTTAAAACAATGGGTCTGGCTCATGGCGGTCTCCGTGCGGTTGCGGATGTCGGCGATCAGGCGTGCGCCATAGGGCAATGGATCCTGCGAACAGTCAAAATACTCGGTCTTTTCCTGGGTGACCAGGAAAAGATGATCGCTGCCGGGGCGGCCGGCAATGTCCACATATTTGCGCAGTTCAATATACCCATCGGTGCCCATGATCACCAGGCGGCCATCGCCCCAAGTGGAGAGGCCGTCAGGCGTGAACCAGTCAACGCGGATGTAGCCGGTACAGCCCTCACTGCGCAGCACGATATCACCGAAATCTTCAAAGCCAGGGTAGGCTGGGTGGTTGTAGTTAGCCACTTGGGCATGGACGATCTCGGCCGCGGTGGCGCCGGTGTAGTGAAGATATTGATCAAACTGGTGTGCGGCAATGTCACAGATGATGCCGCCATATTGATCCCGTTCAAAGAACCACCAGGGGCGCGTTTCCAGCCGTGTGCGGTGGGGGCCAAGGCCCAACGTCTGAATCACCCGGCCAATCGCGCCGCTGCGGATCAGATCTTCGGCGCGCTGGGAGGTGCGCGTCTCTAGACGCTCGCTGTAGTTGACCGAGTAGATACGTCGGGTTTCCGCCTGTACTTTGCGCGCGGCTGCCAGCTGATCAAGTGTGGTAAAAGCGGGCTTGTCACTCATATAATCTTTACCATGCTGCATCGCCTTGATGCCAATGCCGGCGCGCTGACAGGGAATCGCCGCACTGACGATCAGGTCGATGGATTCATCTTCATAGATTGCTTCGGGCGTGGCCACCCGCGTGCCTTGGTCGAAGCGGCTGCCATATTCGTGGGCCAGTTCATCTTCGGCGGCGTAATAGCTGACGAGTTGCGCACCCTCGCGCAAGAGGAGCCCCGTCTGGCCATAGATATGGTTGTGATTTAGGCCAATGGCGGCAAAGCGAATCGGTGGTTGGGTAGACATAAGAGCTCCTTTTTGTGGATAGTAGCTTCGCTCAGTTTCGGGTGATGACAGGATGACAGGATAACAGGATGATACTGTTGCACTACCTTACAACGGGATTCAAATCCCGCCCTGACATCGAGAAGCCGCCTCAGCGGCTAGCTAAATATTGCCCAGCCGCTGAGGCGGCTTCTCGGTGTTATACTCAAATCAGAATGAAACCCCTAGTTTCGGTCAGCGTGCGTCGCACTGACCAAAGAATCTAGCGGACTGGAAACAGTTGGCGGGCAGTGCGACGCACGCGATCCCGTTAGCCAGCAAAACGCCGGTTCTCAACTTGACTTCAGTATAGTTGGTTGGTGA
>JALHQH010000054.1 GCA_022842065.1 Caldilineaceae bacterium | reverse complement strand
GATTTGCCGTTACCGCTCGGCCCGACAATCGCCACAAATTCGCCGGGTTGGACCGTCAAGGAAACCCCTTTGAGAATCGTGATCATGCTATCGCCGACTGGAAAGGATTTGAGCACATTGTTGACTGCGACAATCGGCTTGAGCGTACTGTTGGCGGTAGCTGCTGGTTGTGTTTCCTTGCCTGCAGCCGTGCCATTTGGTGTGAACGGTGTACCATTTATGAATGCGCGCTTGCGCAGCGGATCGGATGCAAACAGTTTAAGCATAAGTTTAGTTGCCTGTTATTTGTACAGAGAGCAAGGAAGCTTGTTCGCTGACGAACCACTTGCCCTCGTTCGTGTTAATCAACTGCCTTGAAATAAATCGCTCAAGGAGAATGCAGGGGGGGTGGCAAGATCGCCCTGGGCTAAAGCCACAGGGCTACGGGACAACGCCGGGTAAACCCGGCTAGGGGAGGGGTTACCCGGCGTTGTCCCGTAGCCCGGGTGCCCACTGGGCGCGTTGACGGCGGGGCGGGATGTCAACCGCCGAAGCGCCCATTGAACCAAATAAATTTACCCATCTACCGATTTACCGATCTACTGCCCCGCAAAGGTCACTGCAGCCGTCATATTCCAGCGCAAGCGTGGATCGGGTTGGGTCAGGGCCAGGGTGGCGCGGTAGACGATGTCACCGGAACTGTTTTCGCCATAGGAGCGAATCTGTACAACGGTGGCATCGACCGCCAGATCGGGGAGGGCGTCAAAGGTTACCTGGGCGCGGTCGCCTTCTTGGAGGTAGATCACCTGCAACTCGGTTAAATCCTCGGTTTCAATCTGCAATTGGCTGAAATCCGCCAGGCGTAGGATGGGAGAACCAAGGGTTACTTGTTCGCCCAATGCCACATCCAACGAGGCAATGGTGCCGGTAAAGGGGGCGCGCAATTCGAGCTTGCTCAGGGCAACGAGCTGTTGCTGGAGCGCAGCGGTTGACGCCGCCACGTTGGCTTCCGCTTGCGCCAACTGTTCAGGGCGGGTACCGCGCAGCAGCTTGTCAAGCTGGGCCTGAGCTTGGCGCACATCGGCTTGATAGATGGCGATGTCGGCGGGGCGGCTGCTCTGCAAGGCCTGCAACTGGGCCTGGGCTTGGCGCACTTGGGCGCTGGCAGCGGCGATCTGAGCCTGGGTGGAGCCATTTTCCAGATCGGCTAGCCGGGCTTGGGCGGCTTCGTAGTTGTTGGTGGCGGTTTGCAAATCCGCGGCTTCGCGGGTGGCACCGAGATCATTGCGCCACTTCACCTGATTATAGGCATTTTGCGCCCGACTCCGCTCGGCTTCGGCATTGTACAGATTGGCCCGCGCTTCGATCAGTTGTTGTTCACTGTTGCCGTCCAGCACTTGCTGCAAATTGGCTTGGGCCTGGCTGTTGACCGCCGTGGTAGCGCTCGTTGCGTTAGCAATGGCCACCCCAGGCAGTTGGAGATAACCTAACCCATAGGCGATCCCGAGGGTCGCCCCGATCGCGCAAGCGATGATCACAAACCAACTGAATATTCGTTTCATAGATGCGACTCCTGATCTGCGCTTCGCATGATCAATTAATGCCGTTTGATAAATGCTTTTGGGTGCTGGACACAAAAGCCGATGACTAAAAGTTTACGCCGGTTTCCCTCCTTACTCTAGTGGCGAAGCGCGACCATTTAACCTGCGGTTCAGCATTTGTCAACAGGAGGATCGTCATCCCCAAACGATGCCAATCAGCAGTTTCGCTCGTGAACAGTTTGTGCTAAGCTGAAGCGTGCGTGAATTTTGACGAACAATTACCATTGTTTTGTAAGTGAGGGATTGTGGTTGAACGAATACCAAATACAGTGGCACCAAACACACTTGAACCATTACTTGTCCCAACATTACGGTTGCTGGTGGCCTTACCTCTCACCGTAATTTCGATACAACTCTGCCTTGGTTATCTTTTGCCGTTCTTTCCATTGGGCTTTGTCCCACCCCAGACGCTGCCCTATGTCGTCGTCCTCCCCTTTATCAGTGCGCAAGCATTCACCTTGCTCTTGTTAGGGATCCCGCAGCTGGCGACCTGGCTTGGCCGCTGCTTCTTACCGATCACCTTATTTTTTTGTACATTGGGTCCAGTCAGCACCTTTTGGCTGCTCATGATTCGTTTTCAAGACAAAGGGCAACTTGGTGAATTTTCCCCAGAGTCGGCGTCCTATGGCTTGCAAGGGATCATACCCATGCTCTTTTTCCTCATGATCCCGCTAATCGTGATCGCCTGGCAATATGCGTTTCGCCAAATCGTCCTCTATGCCCTCAGCTTGCTCTTAGTCGATCTTAGCGTAGGCGTGGCGGTGAAGTTTCTTAGTGGGGTTGATATTGTTTGGATTCTGTTTCAATTCGCGATTGCGCGCACCCTGATCTTTACGGCGACCGGCTATCTACTCTCCCGTCTGGTTGCCAGTCAACGGCAACAACGCGCGGCGTTGGCCCTGGCCAATGATCAACTCGCCCAGTACGCGTTAACGCAGGAACAACTGACCCTGAGCCGCGAACGCAACCGTTTGGCGCGCGATCTACATGACACACTAGCCCATTATATGAGTGGCCTGGTCCTTGAATTGGAAGGGACGCGTCTGCTCTGGGATGCGGATCGGGCACAGGCCAGAACGACCTTGGACAATGCCATCACCACCGCCCGCACGGGGTTAACCGAGACGCGGCGGGCGCTGCAAGCCTTGCGTTCCAGCCCCTTGACCGATCTAGGCTTAAGCGGGGCGCTGCGCGATCTGGCCGAGAATATGGCAGCACGCAATCAATGGCAACTGACTTTACACTTGCCACCGACGCCGGTAGTCCTCTCGCAGCTCGTTGAGGAGGTAATCTACCGTGTCGTGCAGGAGAGCCTCACCAACGTCGAACGCCATGCCGCCGCCAGCCTGGTCACCCTGACGCTGACGCAGGTGGATGACTGTCTCACCGTATGCATTGCCGATAATGGTGATGGCTTTGTCCAAGCCGAGGTTGACGATACGGAGCGCTATGGCTTGCTGGGGATGCAGGAGCGGGCCGGGTTGGTAGGTGGGGCATTAACCGTGGTGAGTAGAGTGGGCCAGGGCACGGTGGTGACCTTCACCTGCCACGGGCAAAGTGGAAGTTGGGGCGTAACCCAACTGGCGTTAGCCAATGGGAAAATGGAGATGCACCCATGATTCGGATTCTGATTTGTGATGACCAGGCGATTGCCCGCCACGGTTTACAGATGATCCTGAGCACAGCCCCCGATTTTCAGATCGTCGGCCAAGCCGAAGATGGACAGGCTGCGCTGGATTTAATTGAGCAAACCAATCCGGATCTGGTGCTGATGGATTTAAAGATGCCCAGACTGAATGGCGTGCAGGCCACACGGCTGATCAAACAACGCTTTCCCGCGGTCCATATTTTGGTACTCACCACCTATGATGCTGATGAATGGGTCTTTGACGCCGTGCGGGCTGGGGCGAATGGTTATCTGCTCAAAGACACCCCGCCCGCACAACTTTTGGCCGCGATTCGCGATACGGTGGAGGGGAAAACCCCGGTGGATCCCAGTATCGCAGGCAAGATTTTCAGCAGCTTTGCCAAACAGCCCCTGCCGCCGACCACCAAACTGGTAGAGCCATTAAGCGAGCGCGAGATCGAAGTGCTGCAACTGATGGCCGAGGGTCTCACCAACGCTGAGATTGGCGCACAAATTCATCTCTCCGAAGGCACCGTCCGCAACTATAGCAGCACGATCTTTGGCAAGTTACAAGCCAAAGATCGTACGCAAGCCGTGGTCATCGCGCTTCGTTATGGGTTGATTGCGCTGCAGGATCAGTGATGTTGAGGGGCCTAGCCCACACGGTCCCCGCGGTAGGTAGGACAACCAAGCCTTTGGCGGTATAGTCCCAGCGCAAGTCAGCGATTTTACACTTCTTCACTTAGATCGTAAAGAACAAATCTATTTCCTTTCGAGATCTTTGTTACCATAGCAACGTAGGTTTGCAAAAGCGCAATTTTATCCGCGTCGGTACATTCCTTGGTTGCGGTCGCCGGCTCCGGCTGAATCCTTTTTTGATAGGCGATTTGAAACACGCAGGCACGCATCTCAGCCGGTGAATGAATTCACCGGCTGCACAGTATAGCAGTCGGGCAGAGCGAAAACGGAGGCACCTTTTTTGGGACACCACCATTAGGTCCATTTCATTTTGGGATCTATCTCCGCACTGGGCGTGTAAACCCCCAGTGCGGAGATAGACTCGCCCCCAAAGTAAAAAGCCCTCCCGTTCGTGACTTGAATAGTTAGCAGAAATTGTGATAAACTGTAACAATGAATAGACGGGCGACAACCCCTACCGAACTAAATGCCGGGCCGGATGCCGAACCAGATGCCGAGCCAGATGTAGCGTCATCAGCACCTACGCAGACCGACTGGCATGTATTGCTGGGCGGGGTACAACAGCCATTGCTCACACCGGTTGAAATTACGGTAGAAACGGAATTGCTGGCGACGCAAAAGCCCCGCGCATCGATATCTTGTTGTTGCGCCGCAAAGGCAAGTTCTGGACGCCAGAGCAGCAAGCGCGCTTGCCCGATGGCATCCGCCAGAGCCACGCCAACCATATCCTGTGTGAGTTCAAGTACACGCAATCGGTCAACAAAGTGGCGCTGTTGCAGGCAATCCTGTACGATTATCTCTATCGCACTTCACGCCGGCTCAAACGCCAAGCCGTGCAAACTTTTGTCGTAAGTGCACGCACGCCACAGCGCGCAGTGTTGACACACTTTGGCTACAGTGCCAGTGAATTGCGCGGCGTTTATCGGAGCCAACATGAGTTTGTCAGTGAAATTGATCTGCTGGTCTTAAATGAGTTGAGCACCGAATCACACAATGTCTTCTTCAAATGCTTTGCCAGCCAGAAGAAGCAACGCGAAGCAGCCTTTGCAGTGATCAACCAGATGAAGCTCTGGAACTGGTCGGAAGAATTGTGGGCAACCATGAGCGGCTTGCAGTCAGTCTTTCAACGTTTGGAAGGAGAAGAGATGAAAGAAACCATTTTAACGCCCGAATATCTGCGTAAATTGGGCGAAGGCATGCGCCAAGAGATCCTGGCGACCATCACACCGGAAGATCTGAAAAAGATGGGTGAAGTCACCCGCCAACAGCTCATCGCGACCCTTTCACCAGAGGAACGATTGGCTGGACTGGACCCGGAAGAACGATTGGCTGGACTGGACCCGGAAGAACGATTGGCTGGGCTGGACCCAACGGTGATCGAAGCCTATTTACGTCAACAACAGCAGGCCAAAGCAACACCCGACCAGATGCAAAAGCCAAAATCAGCGCGCCGCAAGCTAAAGCAGCAATAGATGCGACTGGCGTAGCGCATTTTCGCACAAGGGAATGAATGCTATGCCCCACTTAACACTTGCGTTTCTTAGTTCGTTCGATGTACAGTTAGACGCAAGCGCCGTGCATGGTTACTGTTCCGAAAAGGTACGCCCATTACTGGCTTATCTGGCCGTCGAGGCGGATCGACCCCACGCCCGGTCAAAGCTGGCGGGGCTGCTCTGGTCAAATAAACCAGAAGCAGACCCGCTCACCTATTTACGTCACGCTTTAGCGAACCTGCGCCAACTGCTGGCACCAAACACGTCAATTTGCCCTTGGCTTGTCGTCACCAACACGACTATTCACTTTCAGCCCAATATTGACCAGCGGCAACCGCTTTAACCAATCGACTTCTCAGCCAGCGAACTGGGCGCATTCAAATTGGCCCCTGGATCTACGCCCACCCCAAGGCGATCCACTAGTTCACCCCCCAGCCAGGCGGTGATGAGCGAAAGGCCGGCCCCGGCAAAAGAGAGCACCAGGGCGAGCAGGCCGGGTATCTCCGGTTCGCCAAAACGTAAGAACCAACTGCCGACGAAAAGCAGCAGAACGACCATATTCCCTACCCCATGCCATAGGCCGACGGCTTTGGCGCGCGTGCCTGACGGAATGGCGAACCAGTCGATCCAGCCAAAGGGGGCGGCGAAAAGGCCCCCAATCACACCGGACGTGATCATCCAGAAGGCTACGGTCGCCATCGTTAGATTATCGGTAATCAGGTAAACCAGATCGAAGATGACCGCTGTGGCCAGCAGCCCCAAGGGAAAGACAATCAGGATCTGATGAAGCGGGTGGCCAAACAGTTTTGTTTTACTCTCCATAAACTCCTCTCTTTGTGCTAAATCACACTTGTTCGTAGCGTCACGGCCTGCCGTGACGCTACGAATGATTATTGCGCAAAAACAGCTTTGCGCGTTAAATGCTGACTAAAGCTGCTGCTGACTGCGCCCCTTCAGCCGCTACTTTGGCCGCATAATCACGAGCGATCAGTTCACCCATCTGCTGGGCGATGCTGTCCCAGGTGTAGCGGTCCAGCAACTGCTGCTCGCGTAACCGAGCGGCCTGGCGTTCAGCCGAGGTAGTAGCCAGCGCCCTTTCGACTTGGGCAGTGAACGCGGCCGGGTCGTTGCCAACACGGACATAGTCACCATAGAGCTCAATAATATCAGGCAACGGCACGGAGACGACCGGCTTGTGCGCAGCCAGATACTCCAACGTTTTGGTCGGGCTAAGATGGCGTGTGGCTTCGTTCATGGCGAAGGGCACCAACGCGACATCGAAGTGAGCGAGATAGAGAGGCAAGTCGTTGTAATCCTTCATGCCAGGATAGTGCAGATTCGGCGCTTGCGGCAACTCCTGCGGATCGATCTTGATCACCGGCCCCACCATGAGCAGTTGCCATTTGGGGTGCGCAGCGGCCAAGTGCGCCAGCAGGCCCAAGTCCATCCGCTCGTCGATCACGCCAAAGTAACCGAGAATGGGTGACGACAACTGGGCAATATCGGCGGGCCGCTCGAACTTTTCTCGATCCGCACGGGCGAAGTGATCGATATCGACGCCACTAGGAAAGAGATGGATATTATCGTGATGCGCTTGTCGGGCCCGATAAAGGCTGACGCCACCAGTGAAGACCAGATCGGCCTGTGCCAGCAACTGGCGATCCGCACTTTTCAGCGCTTCTGATGCGCCTTTGAAGGCCGATAGTTCATCCATCACATCGTAGATCAACAGTTGCGGTTGAATTAGATCGACAAAGGTGGCGGCCACCGGCGTATAAAGCCACAAGACCGGGGCATGTATCTCTTCACTGGCCAGATAATCGAGCAGCAATTGCTCATAATGCTGCTGCGTGCGTTCATCATCATGGCCGATCCAATAGTGGTCGTGGCTGGGATAATGCAAACGCACGACAGTGACCGGTTCTGCCCCCGGCGTGTGCCCTGGGTAGGTCTCCAGATAGGGTTCGCTGATTTCCGTATCCGTGACCGGCTCTTCAACAAACAGGATGCGATACTGTTGGGCTAACCGCGACAACAACTGTTGGGGCCGTTGCCAGACAAAGTCCCACCGTAAATGACTGATACAAATTAAATCTTGCATAGGATTTTCTCGTTTTACTTGCTTAGCACTATTCAACATATTTGATCCACGAAGACACACGAAGGCATACAAGGATTTTGCTTTTCTTCGTGGAAATTTGTGTGTCTTCGTGGATCATTTTTTGCACTGGCCTTATGACTGCTTGGACGCTACCGCGCGGACGCTGCCCAGACTCTTTTCCTTGGTGGCACTGCCATTGGTGGCCTTTGCCCCATTGCCGGTGCCACCATTCATGTGAATGATCTTGCGCGGCATTTCCAACTGTTTGAAGCTGGCCCCGGCATAGAAACCATCCCGCACCGAGTCGGCAATCCCCTGGAAGACCCAACGGCCATAACGGCCAATCTGGTAGATGCCCTGCTCTTCCAACAGCTGCAGCGCTTCTTTCTTCCAGGTCGAGTTGGGGTTGGACCAAGTATAGGCGACATCGATCCAGGTGGGATCAACCACTTCCGCCTCGGTAATGTAGCCCCATTCCTGCAACTCGCGCACCACGGCGTCGGCATATTGTTGCACTTCCTGCGCCGTCGGTTTCACATCGCTGCGATAGGCCCGCTCGACATAGATGCTCACCGCATTGTTATCCTGCCGCGCCGATTTAGGCATAAAGGAGCGATCCACATTGCTGTAGAAACCCACCCGGTGAAAGCCGGATTTGGCATCGGGGTTGTAGAGCCAGTGGTCATGGGGGCAACGTTCGCCCCGTCGTGCCCCAATGTTGAGCACCAAAACCGCAGTGTGCGGATCGGCTTGCGCCTCGGGCTTAATCCCCGTCATCTGCAACACTGTGTTGAGCGGCAGCGTTGAGAGCAGCGCGTTGTAGTCAGCGCTGGTACCATCGGCAAAGGCGACTTCCCGATTTTTGGTGTCGATCTCGACGATGCGTTTGCCATAACGAATGTCACAGGCGCTTGCCATGCGCTGCGCGAGGGTATTCAACCCCTCCGCCGGGTAGACAAAGGTCACGTTGTAGCCGACCGACGGGGCATCATCAAAGGCACCCTGGATCACATGTGACAGGCTTACTGGTGACTTGTAGGCATCCTGCGGCGCAATTGTTTTGTACAGTCCAGCGGTGTACAGGTCATGGAACGGATTAAAGAAGAGATCGCACAAGGTCTGACCAAAACTCTGCGCCATCCACTCTTCCATCGTGCGGAAATCGCCCGGTTGCTCGACCAATTCTTTGAGCACCTTGCGCACGACATCGCTGCCCAGATAACGCAGGTGATTCTGAATCGGGTAAGGCACATAGAGTTCCTGGTCGGCAAAGTAGACCGAGGAACGGCGCTGATAGGATTTGAGCGGGGCAATCGTGCGCAAGAATTGCAGGATCGTCGGGTCGCCGCCAAAGATCCAATGGCCACCACCGATCTCAAAGCGATAAGCGTCTTCATCCTTGGGCGCTTGCGCCAATCGTTCCCGTTCACCGGGCCGCACATAATAGGAAGAGCAGATCCCACCTGGCTCGGCGACTGCTTCAAAAACGGGTAATCCAGAACTAATGCCGGCGGCCAATCCGGTCACGCCACCACCTAGAATATAATTTTGCATAACTTCTTCCTCTGCTAAATACAAATCAACAAAGAACCGATAAAGATAATGAACTCAACCAAGCGGCCTAGGCAAGCCGGCCACATGGGCTGCTGTAATTACATCCCCTTTGCCGGGCTAACCAAAGCCGTCCAGCCCACATCAAAGCGGTGTCACACCGATCCACTGCCCAAAAAGATCAGCCCTCGATCAATTTTGCGCATGAACCACCTCATATTCCTTTTGCGGCCGGGGGTTGGGCCGGCTTGTCGGCGTTACATCGCCGTTGTTACGCTGCGCGACCCGTTGATCGATATGCGCGCTACGCGCTAGGAGGGTTCACCGCTAAGACCGCCTGCAAAACCTGGGGCTGATAATCAACCGACAACGCCGCCAGAAAAGCAGGTGCGTCGTCAAAAGGCACCACATCCGTGATCAGGTTTTCTTGTAGGGCAGGACCATACTCGCGCAACAGATCAATCGTAGCCTGCGCCAGCCGGTGCCGATGCCAAGTATGGGCCAATCCACGGGGCACCCGCCCGATTTGGGCGCAACGAATAGTAAGACCATTGTGGTGGAACTCTTCGCCCAGCCGCACTTCGGGGGCACCGCCCTGATAGAAAGCCAGATCGATCACCGCGCCTTGGGGCCGTAGGCTGCGCAGCGCCATCTGTAAACTGCTCGCTTCGGGCCGACATTGGAAGACAAGGTCAGCCCCGCGATCCTGCGGGCCGTGATGCCAGCGTTCCTTGCAATATTGCCAAGGTTCAACCGCCGTTTCATTGAGAGAGGTCAACCCCATTGCTGCGGCGGCATCTAGACGAGGGGTCGTACGGTTGGAGATGACGACTTCGGCAGCACCACATTGGCGAGCGAAGAGGGCGGTAAGTTGCCCCACCACGCCGGCCCCGATCACCAACACATTGCGCCCACGCACCCCATCACCCAGTTCACGCACATCCGGCCCCACCATTTCGGCGGCGGCATGGAGAATACCATTGGCACAGATCGGCCCCATCTGCCCGACATAGATCCCGAGGATCGGGTCAATGTCAGGGGGCAGCGGCACAAAAAATTCTTGCAGCGCATTGGCGGTGTGGCCGCTCTTGTGGCCGTAGGTCATGGCGACAATCTCCCCTGCCTGCACCCACCGCGCGCAACTCTCGATGACCCGGCCCACTTCCATATAACCCAGAAAGGGCACGGGGTAGTGGGTGCTCGGTTCACCCGCATGAAACAGGCCAAATTCTTCATCCCAGCGGCTGTGCAGATAGGGGTTGGTACCCTGTAAGAAAGTCGCTTCGGTACCGCTGGAAATACCCGTATACAAGGTCTCGATCCGAAAGTGATCAGGCGGTGGTGGCCCCTCTTCATAAGACAAGAAATAGGCCCGCCCCGGTGCTTCGATGCCCAGCGAGCGAATAGTGCGGTTTGACATAATGATTCCCTATCGATTGCTCGAATTAAGTTCGACGACACGCCCTTCTTCAGCGGACTGATTGGCGGCAAGGGTCAATTGAAACGTCTTGAGTGCTTCGTGATAAGGGGCGCGGATCTGATTTGGCTTGCCCAGCACCGCATCGATAAAGGCCCGGTCCTCACGCACAAAGGGATCACCTTCGGCCCGGCGCACCGGGCGACCATGCCCCGTATCAATCATGATCTCAAACTCGGTCAGCTCAATCGCAAGCCCTTCACAGAAGAGGTGCAAGCCGATACGGTGCGGCCAGTTGAGCAGACAGGTCGAAGCCATATTGCCCAGCGCGCCAGAGGCGAAGTGCAAAGTCGCCAAGGTGACATCACAGACATTGGCCTCGGCAAAGGCGGGCCTTTCCAACTGTGTCCCCGCGGCATAGACCCGCTCGACATCGCCGATCAACAGCCGCGCCAGATCAAAGATATGAGTAGTCTGCTCCACCATCTGCCCGCCGGATTGTTCCTGCCGACTCCACCAGGCCGGCGGCGGGGTTGCATCCAGCCAATAGCCCAGCGCCAAGCGGACCGGCTTCTCGTGCAGCAACTGTTGGGCTTCTTCGGTGGTATCCAAGTAGCGCCAGTGATAACCCACCGCGGTGATCAGCGCACAGGCCGCAATCTCATCGGCGATCTGCTGCGCCATTTCACACGTAGTGGCAAGTGGCTTTTCGACAAAGAAGGGCAACCGGTGCTCAATCGCCGCCAATTCCAGCGCACCGTGCGCAAAGGGGGGCACGCAGATATAGAGGGCATCCAGCGTTTCCTTGTCCAACATCTCTTCATAGTTGGTATAAACCTGGCCACCACAGCGGGCGGCTTGGACCTGCGCCCGTTCTTGTGCGGGGTCGGCCAAGGCAACGATCGCCACATCTTCAAAGCCGAGCAGATCCCCGATGTGGCGACTGGCAATGCCGCCAGCACCAATAAATCCTACACGCACCTGTTCCATAATGTCCCCTATGAGTTGTAATGCTGCTGCCATGTAAAGCTGACGTTGTGGTGCATTACGCTGGCCAATGACAGCTATCTTGTCGGCTCAACGAAATGCGTAGTCTGCCACTGTGACACCGGCTCGGGTGCAGACGGTTGACGAGGGGCAGCACGGCGCAAGGTTCCATAGAGCGCAGCTGTTTCATTAGCCATACGGGCCGCAGTAAACTCCTGTTCGAAACGCACCCGGCCGGCATGTGCCCAACGAGCAGCGAGAGAGGGATCGGTCAGAACTTCGACAATCGCTGTTGCCAACGCTGCGCTGTTCTTTGGCTCAACCAATCGGCCATTCCAGCCATCGCGAATTGCTTCACTCGTCCCGCAGACGCGAGTACCAATCACGGCGACCCCATTGGCCATTGCCTCCAGCACCACCAGTGGTAAGCCTTCAAAGAGCGAAGGCAGCACAAAGAGATTAGCCGCCGCCAACAAGCGTGGCACATCATCACGACGTCCCGCCATGATCAGGCGGGTGGGGTCAATTTCCAGCGCAACCAGTTGTGCACGCAGTTCTGCTTCTAATGGCCCGTGGCCGACCCAGATAAAATAGGCATTGGGCGCCGCAGCAAGGATCGCAGGCAAGGCCTCGAGCAAATAACAATGCCCTTTTTGTTCAGTCAAGCGCGCAACGGTGAGAACCAGTTGGGCATCCGCCGGCAGCCCCCATTCGGCACAGACACTTGCTCGATCCGGCGCGACTCGCTGCGGGATAATACCATTGCGAATCACCGTGAGTTGCTGGTCATCGATCCCAGCCTCGACAAAACTTTGCGCAGCGGCAGCGGAAACACAAATGAGCTGGTTAACAAGCGACAACAACTCTGCATGTTCGCGCCGCTGCTGCTGGTCGGTGAGCAGATAGGGTAAGTGTTCGGTGCGTACAATCACCGGTACACCGGCAGCGTGGGCCGCCATGATCCCTGCATGGCCCTCCCAGCCAATTCCAGCGTGGCAGTGAAAGACTTCGACCTTCAGTTCCCACAGTTGCTGTTGCAAGATCGTGGCCTTGCGCCCCTGCTCTTGCACTGCTAACGGTAATACATCACAGCCCAATGCCGTGGCTCTTGCCAGAAAAGCATCGCCTTTTTCGCCCGGTGGACAGACAAAAAGCAGCCGATAGTGCTCACTGAGCTCTGCCGCCAGGGTCAGCATATGTTCACCTACACCAGAAGGATCAACGCTATCGGTAAAAAGGCAGATAGCTGGTTCCGCTTGTGTTTCTACCGTCAACCGATCAAGATCTTCAGCTATCGGCTGTGGGTTGAAGCCGGCGAAGAATTTTTGTTGGCGTTGCAACTCTTCGGCGAAGGGTGTATACAGTTGCCGTTGACCGTTTTCATCGGCATAGCCCCACAAGCCAGTCTGGCAGCAACGTTCGTCATCCCAACCAGGGTAATCACAGATGGGATAGAGGCAAACACCTTCAACAGGTACACCCGCCTCCAGCGCAATGCACACCTCATTACAGATGTATTTCAACCAGCCGGCCCGCAGATCGCCTTCCAACCCGGTCTCTGCGATAAAAAGCGGGCGGCCATAACGCGCATAGACTTCGGCCAGAATGTCACTGAATGGGCGATAAAGCGGATCGCTTGGGTCAAGAAATTCACCACCATGAAGCCACTGATTGTGATTATAGTAGTTCACCCCAATGATATCGAGATATTTTTCTTGCCCACCCAACAGGGGCCAATGCCGCCCCGAGAGGATGTCCCAGGCTTGGTATTGGGCCAAGCGAAAGTCTTCCGCGGCCTGATGATCTTGGGGCCGTTCGGGATGTGGAATGACGTTGATAACTGGATCGGGATGGACAATGCGGGCGTTAGGTAACACTTCCCAGATGGCTTCCGTCGCCTCAATCGCGGCACGCACCAGCTGCACCTTCAATTCATAACCGCGGTCAAAAACAAAAGGGTTTAGATAACCAACATCGCCCCCAGCCCAAGAAAAATAGGAGATCTCATTCACGGGGGCCAAAAAAGGTGTTGTCTCAGTTTCATCAGCCAGCAGTTGCGCAAACGCCGCGGCAAAGGCGCGGAAGCGATGGACAAATTCGGGCTGAAAAATATCCAGATCATGGGGCCAGCCATAGTGGAAGAGATCCCAGATCACTTGGAGGCCAAGATCACGCGCAGCGCGTACCATCGGCAATGCACTGCTGAAGTCATAGCGGTAAGGGCTGGTTTCAATCAGATACCAGCGGAGACCTTCACGCACGGTCAGAATGCCTTGGCCGCGCAGTAAGTGGTAATCGGTCTGTACATGGCGATCATGCCCCGTGGTGCCGAGCAGATCCAAGCGTCGCCCAGAACGCAGACGATGGGAAGAGCATTCAAAGCCACCCAGAAAAAAACTTTGAAAGAGTGATGTATGCATCAACGTTAATCTCCAACCAGGAGGCACATGATTTGTCAATAACGCACCGCCTTCAGTCGCAATCACACCTAATCATCACGCATGGGTACGCAGCAGTACCCTGGCGCTACGATCCTAGCGGCGCGTTTGTGGTCTAGTGCGTAGTAATGAATTGATGATAATAAGATTGTATAGAGATGAAAGGATGAAGATATATACGTTTGTATAAGCACTAGTTATATACTGGATATATGCATGATTTAAGTCAGCGTTGTGGACATCACTGCCCTATATCTAGGTGCTATATCTTGATGTATTGTTGGATGGTGCGCGGCTTCGTAAGGTTTTATTTGCAGGATGAGCATGGGGTACCTTTTGATTGTTCCCATGTTTATGCCAGCGGCAATTTGGCCGCCGACATGTACGCCCATGTGGCCGCCGAATCAACGGGCCGCATGTTGGCCGTGAGCCTGTTTAACATAACCGATGACCCCGGCAGGAAAAATATGCTCTCTTATATGATTGCGCGCGATACCATGCATCAGAATCAGTGGATGGCAGTGATCGAGGAGATTGGGGGTAACCAGGTGCATACGCCTTCATGTCGACCGCGCGCGACAAGAGCCAAAAGCCACCCCAGGGTCGTTGGAGCCAAGGGCAGTCGTAAGATGGGCGCGGCCAGTTCTCTGTCACAGAACAACCGGGGACACCACTTCCGGATTTGGGGCCGGCCATGCCCAAAGCGGGTGTGCAGGCAGAGCAGCGACAGAATGGCAAAGTCCGTTAATTAAGCATGCGACTGTTCTAGCGCAAGTTTCACTAGGGCCTGTTAATCTTTGCCAATAGGGCCAATCGATTGGCCGACTAACCGCAAAAAGCCGCACCCACCGGGTGCGGCTTTTTGCGGTTAGTCGGTGTGCGTGTGCGCCACGTTAAAGTGCTTGGCTAGCACTAAGTTATTCTAACTGAAAACTCTTCCACATCACCGTTTTCCACATGACAGTCTTCCACATCACCGTATTCCAGTTCACGGCATTCCAACCAACACTATTCCACACCAGTGGTTGGCCATTTTGCCACAGCAGTTGGCTGGCCGTAACCCCCACATTGGCCGATGCGGTCGTCGGCTGGCTGATCGCAGCATAGAGATCAAGGTACTTGGCCTTACCGACCTTGCCCGCGCTGGCGAGTAAACGATATTTGACTTGATCGGGAGTGAGGTATGGTTCGGCTTGCAGCAACAGAGCCACTGCGCCCGTTACCATCGGCGTGGCCATCGAAGCACCACTTAGGCGGAAATAGGCGCCGTTGCCCACCACACGTGCGGGATTACGCAAAGCCCAGTTTGATGCAGGGGAGAGGACACTAACAATATCCACCCCCGGGGCCATCAGGTCGGGCTTGACAAAACCATCGCCGGTCTGGTCATAGGCCGTGAAACGCGCGATTTTGTCATTGGCACGATGACTGTCCCCCTGCTCATCGCTCGCACCCACTGTGATCACAAAGGGATCGTTGGCAGGGGCAGCCAACACTGGGTTAAAGCCGTTGGGCGCATCCTTGTTGCCAGTCGCCACCACCACCACGACCCCATTAAACCAGAGAATTTCAGCGGCAGCCGCCAGCGCACTACTATGGTAGGATTGGACCTCGGTCACGTTGACCGAAAGGTTGACCACACGAATGTTGTATTCAGCTTTGTGCGCAAGCACCCACTCTAACGCAGCCACCACTTCGGCTTCGGTCGCGACGCCGCGGTCATCACCAACCTTGAGGTTAATCAGCTGCACACCGGGGGCAATGCCCCGGTAAAGCCCATTGGAGGCAGTGCCATTACCGGCAATAATTCCAGCGACATGGGTACCGTGACCATAAAGATCATCAGTCGTGGTGACGGTGGGGTTAAAGGCAACGGCGGCGGCAATGCGACTAAAATCGGCACTCGGCGTAATGCCGCTGTCGATCACGGCAACGCCAATCCCTTCACCTTGAAGCCCTTTTGCCCAAACTGCGCGTGCATTGATTGTATCCAGATAAGTGCTAACGACATTGGTACCGGCACCACCCCCCGTTGGCGGCTTGTCCTTGCCCAACAACAGGCTTTTTTCTAGTTGATTAGTGCTTCGTAGGTTGCTTACTTGATGGGCATGGACCGTTTGTGTCTCCGGCAGTGCGCTGAAGATGGTTAGGCCAAGCGCCAACCAACACCACAACTTCATCTTCCATTTCTTCATATTTCCTCGCTTGTCAAGATGTTTTACAATCAATCATAACAATCATCATTTTGCTGGTTGCCAACAAACCAACTGTAGGCCACAAATTTTTACCATATCAATCTTTACATAATTGTATGTTTGTTTCTCAAATATAACATTGCCCTTCGCTTGCCATTCCTGTCAGGCAACTGTCAATCCCGCGAAAAGTGGGCAAATTTGAGCAATAAATCACAAATTTCGTCAATTTCTTTACTGGCGAGCATATTCAATGAGGATAAGATAACCTGTATGCAGAGCAGATTTGCCAATCGCGCCATCACCATCGCTTTCCAGACCGACAAACCCCTTGCCGCCTATGGACCACTGGCGGCAACGGTGGAGGCTTATGGCTTTGATGGGATCACCGTCTATAACGATTTACTCTATCAGCCGGCGTGGCTACCGCTGCTGGAGATCGCACGTGCGACTCAGCAGATACAAATTGGCGTGGCCGCCGTTAATCCCTTCACCTGCCATCCGCTCAATATTGCCGGCAACATCGCGCTAATCGATGAAGCCGCCAAAGGACGGGCTTATTTGGGCCTGGCGCGCGGGAGCTGGCTTGATTTTATCGGGATTGAGCCCGAACGCCCGGTGGCGGCCTTACGGGAAGCCTTTGGCTGTATTCGGCATCTGCTGCGCCAATCAACCGAGCCGTATCCTGGTCAGATCTATGGGCTGGCCGGCGGCGACTCATTACGCTGGCCAATTTTACGATCTGAAATCCCGTTTCTGCTCGGCTCCTGGGGAGCAGCGACCATTCGCGCCTGTATTGGCCAGATCGACGAAATCAAGATTGGTGGCAGTGCCAATCCAGCCGTGATTGGTCATTTTCGTCGCCTGTTGGATGCAGCAGGGGGGGAACGGGTGAAGATCGCGATTGGTGCAGTCTGTGTGGTGGATGAAGATGGGGCTGCGGCACGCGCCTTTGTCAAGCGCGAAGTGGCCCTTTACCTGCCCGTGGTCGCAAAGTTGGATCCAACCGTCAAGCTCGATCCAGCGCTATGGCAACAGTTGCATGAAGCAGCCGCCCGTTATGATTTTGACGGCGCCGCAGCCTTGATTTCGGACGAGCTACTAGCACAGTTTGCCTTTGCTGGTACCCCGGCAGCGGTTGCGGCCCATGCCCAGTCACTCTTGGCGGCGGGGGCCGATCGGGTAGAATTTGGGACGCCCCATGGTCGTACACCGGCGACAGGTCTGCGCCTCCTGGGCGAGGCAGTGTTGCCCGCCCTACGCGGCTAAGTTGACAAGCTAGTTTCCTCAGCCAGAAACTGCAAGCTAAAAAGACGACTTTATCCTGATGCAACTTTGCCTGTAGGTGGTTGCGGCTGACCGTGTCAGCCGCAACCATCTACAGGCAAAGTTCCCGCGCGCCACAACCACAGTGCTGAGCCCCTAATACCAGCCCCTTGCACAGCCGTAAGTCCTAACAGGACATTTGCACAACTATCCACTTTCCCCCTGCCAGATGTGGGCAAACAAAACAAAACAATGCGACGATTTAACTTTCTCCATTTAGGCGTAAGCTATGGGTGGTGGCGTGGGCTTGCCCAAGTTCATCGGCAGCAACCGGCAGCGTATAGCGAACAGATGTAATTGAGGATAGAAGACATGTTTGGGATCATCAATGCACGGCCACCGTTCATCACCACAACCATCGCGCTCTTGTTTGGTCTGCTCTGTGCGCTGCTATCGCTTGATGCGCCCACGGTATCTGCCCAAGATTTGGCCCAAGAGCCAGCCACGCCCGCAGTTGCGGTAAGTGCCGCCGCGGTGGGACAGGAGAGCGATACCGTCCTGGTTCATTTTGCCCCCAATCTTTCTGACACAGAACGGGCGCAATTATTGACAGCGCTTAACGCGGATCTGGTCAGTTGGCTCGCCCCGATCAACGTGGCCGAAGTGCGGTTACACCCTGATCAAGAGCAGCTGACTGCGGCAAGTGCATCGACCAGTGCATTGGCAGCACTGCGCACAAGCTGGCAGCAGTTGGGCCGCAGCAATGCGATTCTCGAAGTTGAACCAAATATTGTCGTCACCGGTGCCACTGTGCCCAACGATCCGGATCTGGCAGACGCGCAACGCAGCTATGGGCTTACCCTCACCCATACCAAAGGCGCTTGGGACTACACCCGCGGCAGCAATGAGACGGTGATCGCGGTCATTGACACAGGCCTCCTCCTAAATCACCCTGAATTTGCCGGCCGGATTGTGCCCGGCTATGACTTTGTCAATAACGATGGCGATCCCAGTGACGATAATGGCCATGGCACCCATACCGCCGGCATTATTGCGGCCGGGATTGATAATGGGATTGGCATGGCCGGTGTTTGCCCGCAATGTCGGCTTATGCCGATCAAGGTGTTAAACCAGAATAATGCAGGGACGTGGGCCGGGGTTGCCAATGGGTTACTTTATGCGGCCGATCACGGGGCACGGGTAGTTAATCTTAGCCTTGGCGCAGCGGTCTCTTCCAAGACACTGGAGGACGCCATCAGCTATGCACAGGCCAAAGGGGTGCTCGTTATTGCCGCTGCCGGCAATATGGGCGTTGATCGCAAATTTTACCCAGCAGCATTGGAGGGTGTAATCGCCGTCAGCGCCACCGACAATCAGGATCAACGGTGGAATCTAAGCAACTACGGCGCATACATTGATGTGGCTGCCCCTGGTTATGCCATTTACAGCACCTACCACGACCTGACCAACTACTACGGCGGTTACACTTATATGAGCGGCACAAGCATGGCTTCCCCCTATGTCGCGGGCTTGGCGGGCCTGCTCATTAGCCAGAAGCCGGTGCGCACAGCAACCGAAGTATCACACTTGATCATCGCCTCGGCGGATCAGTTTGGTGCTCAACTGCACGATCCTTACCTGGGTTATGGTCGCATCAACATGGAACGTGCCCTGGCCGCCGAAGCCGACACCCAGTGGGCGCTGGTCGAAGGCGGCGTCGTCGTCAATCAGACGGTTGGACCGAATGGCATCTCGACTGGCACGGGCAATCAAACCATCGGGGGTCAACTCAACCAACATTTTTTCCTACCGCTGGTATTGAAATAGGTTCTGTTGACATTTGCCAAAACGGCCAATCGAATTGGCCGCCTAACAGTGAGAAGCGGGTTTTAACCCTGCAGCAAAACGAAATGTCAACAGAACCTAAGTCGTCCTAGCTCAAAATCATCAGTAACGCCTAAGCTGTAGCCTGAGCGGGGCCCGTTCAGGCTACGGCTTAGGCATTACGATAAGCGCTAAAAATAATCCCGCCAGCGTAACGCTGGCGGGATTATTTTTATCTGGTCTTATGATTTCCCAGGTTGGTACACACAAACAGCGCGTATTAGCGGGTGACGATTGGCAGGTAGACGCGTCGATCATTGCCGGTGGGGATAGTTGAGCCTGGCGGCGGGGTTGGGGTTGGCCCTGGTGTTGCCCCTGTGTAATCAGGCGTGAGATCAGCGCCTTGGACAATGCCTAGCGGCTGATAGTTGGTATAATTCGGAAAGATAACCCCCAAATTAGGATTCTGCAGGCGGCGGATGAGAATCTCACTGAGGATCTGGCGATAGTCGGTGGTAATGTTCAGATCGCGGCGGTCGTACAGTTGATCGGTGTGTAGCCCCGGCCACTGGCCATAGACCTGCCCACCGTTGACCTTACCCCCCAACACAAACATGACATTCCCATGACCATGATCAGTTCCACGGCTGGCATTTTGTTTAAAGGTGCGGCCAAATTCACTCATCACGACCACGGTCAGCCGCTGGGAGTGATCGGTGCCCCCGGAATTGCTCAAATCAGTCATCAATGCGGCCAGGCCACTCGCCAGTGAACCAAATTGATTGGCAAAATAACCTGTCCCCCCATCACCTTGATTCTCGTGAGTATCCCAACCGCCCAGATCGATCGTGGCCACATGCAGCCCAAGTTGGAGTTTGATCATCTGGGCAACGGTTTGCAAATTGCGGCCAAAGCTGTTGCCGGGATAGACCGCGCCATTTTCTGGTGTGTAGTTGCCGGGATCGCCATATTCAACCACGTCAATGGCATTAAGGGTCTGGAGGCCGGCACTGTGCAGCCAGCTATCACCGGTGTACATATTGCGTACGGCCTGGCGCTGATCTTCCGCATAGCGCCAGTGGCCGCCGAAGTTAAAGCTAGTGGGGCTACTCATGCCAATCGCTTCCGTGCTGCCGGCTAGTGCGGTTGGGCTCAGGCTGCCCACCGAGAGCGCGGGCATGATCAAATTGCTAGCCAGGTTGGGTGCCGATTGCAGATGGCGCGTGAGCCAACCATTGGTGGCCGATTTGCTGCCAGGGGTGCCTAGCTCCATGTATTTCATGGCATCAAAGTGACTACGCGTATCGCTGGTCAGGCCGGCGGCATGAATGATCGCCAGCTTTTTATCTTGATAAAAGCCATATAATGGAGCCGCGGCACTATGTAACCCAAATAAATCAGTTAAGGGTAGGGCAGCGTTGTTGCCGCTGACCGGGATGGCAACGCTTTCGCGGTTGTTTTGATAGTAACCGCGGTCATCGCCGGCGATCGGAAAGACGGCGCTGAGCCCATCCATCCCCCCGCGCAGAAAGACAACTAACACAATCTCTTGGTTTGGCTCTTGGAGAGGGCTACCAAAGGCAACATAGCCCAAGCGGCCACCGGCCATGGCGGCAATCGCGGCGGAACAACCCACCATAAAGCCGCGCCGTGAAGTTTGAAACATCATTTGCTCCTTAGCGATTACCGCCACTGAAACGAGGGTGACATGAAGAGCAGCCCAACCAGGTAGGGCAGCCGCTCGTTGATTTGGGTCACGGGCAATTCAAAATCAGGATTGCGGCCGTTCGCCATAAAGGCCACCGCGTACTGGCGTTCCTGCGCCGGGAGGACAAAACCAAGCAGCCGCAACGACCAGTGATCAACAATCGCATTAGGGGTCACCACACCCGCCGGATTGGCGAAATTGAGGCGGCGATTGTCCTTGTCGGCCCCTTCTCCGCCAACTTTCCATTCAATCAGAAAGTTCACCATCCGCCAGCGTTGTAACATTGGCATCGTGCTACTCCAACTCTCCTTGACATCGGGGTAGCCGTCAGGCGGTGACCAGGAGAAGAGCGGTTGGCCCATGGTATTATAGTTATTTAGGAAATCGTCTTTTGGCGTAAAATTAGCCTCGGTCGCGCGCAAGATACTAACGACATGTTCAAAGGGCCGTTTAATTTTTTGCCCCCAACTGGTACGAAATTCAGGTGATAGCAAAATCATCTGTGTAACCTGTTTCAACTGATCATGGGCGTTGAGATTGGCCAGGAAAACATCGGCCGCGGCCTGGACGATCCGTTCTGGTGGATTATCACTGATCAGCCGACGACAGAGTTTACGGCACAGATAACGCGCGGTGCCGGGATGTTTTGCCAGCATATCAAGCACATCGCTGCCATCTTTCACCCCTTGGGCTTCGGGGATTAAACGCCCAAGGACGACTTTCTGGTAAGGGAAGTGGGCTTTATCATCAAAGCGAAAGAGACCGGTATCGGTGTTAATGCGCCAGCCTGTAAAACAAGTGGTAGCCCCATAGACATCGGCATCCACATAGAGCAGCGGCTTGCCTTCGGCATCTTTAGGGGCGGGGTGAGTATAGCTGCCATTATCGTTAATGATGAGCGGCACCACCCCCAGGTAATTCTCAGCGCCTAAGGTGTGCAGTTCAAAGAGCTCGCGCGCATAATTCTCATTCGGATTACCGCCGGAGTTTGATTGATTGTCCAGGTAATAAAGCATGGATGGGCTCTTGGCCACCGCATCAAGCATCGTGCGGAAATTACCCAACACATTGCTGCGAATCACATCACGATCATAATGCACCATGACGGGCGCGGTTGCTGAGTCCCAGCCATAGATATTAAAATGATTGAACCAATGTTCAGTTAGTACTTCGAACAGTTGGCGCTTGCTGTGGACGGCTTTTAGAAAGGTAGCTTTTTCGGTTTCGATGGCCGGCAGGATACGTTCGCCATAACTAATGCCCTCCCGCTTAACATGGTCCGCCCACAGTTGGGGAAGCATTTTATGCAATGTGGTAAAACCTTGGGCTGCAATCAGCGCATCACACGCGCTATCATCGACCGCAGTGGGATTAAGCTGTTGTTCCACATAGGCATCAAAACAGCTATCGGGGGTAGCCGCCAATGCATTAAAAGCAGCCAAGTCGCCAGGCCGTGCGCCATACCCCATGCGGTTAAGCGCGATGAGGCCCAATGTCGGCAGGGTAGGCAAAGTGGTATCAGCGGCAAGCGCGGTGTGGCCTTGGGGGGAATGGCGCATATAGGGTGCGGGTGAACCCACACTTTGGGCCTGGGCCTGGGGTACAGCCGTCAAGGAAGGCAGTGTGCCGGCAAGCAAAGCCACCCCGCTGCTGACGAGAAAATCACGGCGTGTACGCTGGTACGCGCTGGTGGTGTGATCTTCAATTGGATTGACCGTAGCAAGTGCATCAGCCGGCAGTGAAGCGGCGCTTTGGGTGGGTGCAATGGCGGGTGTGATGTTGGGTGCAGTGTCAGGTGTAATGTAAGCAGCATTTGCCATATGATCCCGTAGGATTTCTGGCATAGAAACCTCCTTTTGCATCCATAAAGATAAAACTTATGCACAGGATCGTGACCCTACAGCAGGGAAGTGCATAAGGCATTAATGTAAACAACAAAATTTAACGAAGCAGTTAAGAACCAACAACCTGTAGATTGCAGCATATACATTAAAGTGACGGACGCTCATCAGGATGAGTATAGGGTTCACGCGAACCGCTGTCAATTGGACAAATAACCGAAATTCTGCCTTTTGTACGCTTAAGCAATGCCGAAGCCACGTCGTTGCTACGCCTACCCTTTCCACTGAGTGTGCCTATACCACCAGCAAGCTTTATCAGGTTGGCGAATGGCCGCTGATTATCATGCAGTAATCGGCTATACTATTCTATGAAATCCTATCACATAGCCTTATGACTACTTTTCATCCTGAATAATTTATGCTAAAATGCATAAAATTGTACTTATAAAACGCTACACCTAAAGTAAAATTTTAGCTCTATTGTTGTCACCTAAGCTTATTCGTATCACCAATGGACATGATGTATCGGCACAGATTCATGACTTTTTCGATGATTTGAACCTGTGACAATACATATGTAGAATTACCTAGACAGCTCATCATCAGTTATCTTGTAGGAGATTTGAGGAGAAATTCCACAATGAAGAAGACCTTCACAGTTCGTTTTGCAATTGTTGCTCTATTGTTTGCCCTGTTCTTTATGCCAACGTTGGGGCCGGTTAATGTTGCGTATGCCCAAGATGCACCGGCTGACATCACTGAAACGCCAACCGAGCCAGCATCGCCGACACCAACCACTACGCAGGTGGCAACGAACACACCAACAAATACGCCGGTCGCACCGGCTACCAATACCCCCGTTTCAACTGACACACCAACGGCGATCGTCACCTTGCCGCCCGATACTTCTACGCCGATATCGACATCAACATCGACGCCGACATCGTCGCCGCCACCCTCGGGCCCAGTACCGATTCCAGAGCCAGTGACAGTCGTGCTCTTTGGCACAGGGCTGGCAGCCCTTTCCGCAGCGATTGCCTCACGGCGCAAGAATGAAGAATAGTAGGCGCGGCAACTGTTGAGCCACAGATAACATCGAACCTATCATCAACACCAACAGGTGGCTATCCGGCACTGAGGCCGGGATTGCCACCTGTTTTTTTATTGGTGCGCAAGAACAAAACCGCTGCATAGAACGTCATGCTATACACGTGCCAAGTGAAGTATAGTAGTGTAGTACATTGTTCATCTACGACATAGGTGTTTTTCGGTATAGATATCTCAGGGCTGTCTCTTTACGATGAGTTGGCTAAACACCAGAGAAAGAATCTATGGATAACTGATGAGAAGGATTTGGATAGGGAGGCCATTTGCATGGATAAGGTTCACCAACGGTTACACAAGCAACTAGTTATGGTGCTGCTCATTAGCATGGTGCTCAGTCTGAGCAGCGGCGCAAGGAATCTTGCGGCAGCACCACTCGATCCTCCGGCTGTGCCGGTGCAAGTGAAGGCCGCGGCCGAGGGCCTTGCGATCACCTGGCCCAACCCAGCCATGGCCCAGGCGGCGGCCACAAACACGCTGGCCCAACTACCCACGCAGCGCTATCAGGGCTATGAACTGCCCATGCAGTTAATGACGGTGACTTGGGATGAAGCATTATCGCTAACCGCAATGGCCGATGCGATCCAAATCGAGGATGTCACAGTAGCCGCGTGGACGGGCGACCTGCAACCCGCCCCACCGTTACAACCAGCGGTACTCGATAGTGCCGTCCCCACCGATCAGCCGCTGACGCCAGAAACAGTTGCACTCCCGTCAGCGCCGATTTTTATCTTGCGCCACGGCAACCTTCACGGGCAGCCGATTGCGGTGATTGCGCTCAGCCCCCTCTATCGTGAGGGGGGTGCAGTCAAATTCGCCACGTCGCTGGCGGTCGCGGTCAGCGGAGCGCGTGTTGTTGACCAAACAACCCTCCAGGCGGCAGCAGCAGTCAACACCGTGACCAGCGCGCCCAGTGACTTAGCCCCCACCAATGGCGATGCAGCGCGCGCCGCCCTCAAAGTGACAGTCAGCACAGTAGGGATGCAAGAGATCACTGGACAGGCATTGGCCGCCGCAGGTCTCACCCTTGGCACAATAGACCCAGCCCAACTACAGCTTAGATATAATGGGGCGGAGGTTGCCTTACAACTGGCTGGTCTCGTGGATGGCAAAATCGTCGCCAGCTCTACCCTGCGTTTTTACGCGGCCACAGTGGGCGACCGCTGGAATGTCAACAGCAGCTACTGGTTGACCACGCAGAACGCAGCTGGGGTGCGTATGGCCACGCGCGCCGTCACCCCGGCCGGTGCCCCGGCCCGCATTGATGTCTTTGAAAGCGGTGTCTGGTCAGCAAACCAACTGTATGAGTCACGCTATGCCGGCTTTGATGGCGATTATTGGTACAACCAAAAGCTGATTGATAATGAAGGCATCGAGGCGAGCGATCTACAGAGCGTTGCCATTCCGGTCACAGGCGTGTTACCCCTCGTTAATGGCACTGCCACCTTTTCGGTTGCAGTTACCACTAACATCCGCGGCGATCATACCCTGCGGGTACAGACAGGCGATACCAGCCGCGATCTGACTTGGAACTCGGTGGTGGCCAGCAACTTCACCCAGGATTGGCAACCGGCGCTGACCAGCACCGTGAGCAGTGCCACGATTAATGTTGCGCTCTTTAGTACGGCGGCTTCCAGCCTCCAGCGCGATGCCGCCGTCCTGTTGGACAAAGTGCTGTGGACGCAGCCCGTCGCATTAAATTTGAGTGGACAGGGCGCACACTTTACGGGGGTGGCGGGCGATTGGTACTATACCTGGTCCAACCCGCCGGCCAATCTGCAACTCTATGATGTCACCGATAGGGCCGCCCCTGTGTTGCTGACCGGGGCGACGGGTAGTGGCTTTCAAGATGGGCCTACGGCCCGCAACTACTTGATCGCAGGCCCCGGCACCATGTATACCCCCACGCTGGCCGCGCACACCGCAAGCCACTGGGACAACCGTGGGGCAGAGGCAATCTACATTGCGCCGCAACCCTTTATCGCCGCATTGGAACCACTTCTCCAATTACGCCGTAACCAGGGATATACGGTCACCACAGTTGATGTCCAGACCATTTACGACGCCTGGAGCTTTGGTCACACCTCGGCGGAAGCCATCCGCAGCTTTTTACGCTACGCCAATGCCAGTTGGACCATCAAACCGCGGTCGGTAGTCTTAGTCGGCGACGGTACCTGGGATCCGCACAACTATGAAGCAAAGAACAATACAAACTGGATCCCCCCATACTTGGCCTATGTTGATCCGTGGCTGGGCGAAGCGGCCTGCGAAAATTGTTTCGCCCAGCTCGATGGCGATGATCCGCTTATCAGTGATGATCCCAACCATTTCTTTGCAGCCGATCTATGGATTGGTCGCCTGCCCGTCAAGAGCACAGCAGAAGTGACCAGCATGGTCAACAAACTGATCCGTTATGAAACCAGCACAGGGATCGGTTTGTGGCAGGGTAGAACCGTTTCCATTGCTGACAACTATGTTCGTTCCGTCACCGAGGATGGCACGGTCGCCCGCGATCTGGCCGGTGACTTTGCCGCCTATGCCGATGGTATTATTGAGCTGGCTCCTGCTCCTGTAAAAAATGAGCGGATCTACTATGATCCCTATCCCCAGTTTGCCGACCCGCAGGGCGAGCAGCCGTGGCGCCTTACCAGTGCCGCGCACGCCTTTACTGCGGTGATTAATGCCTTGAGTGCCGGGGCCGCCCTGGTGACCTACAACGGCCATAGCCATCAATGGCAGTGGGCCATCACCGACGAAAGTCCCGATGCCAGTCCGGATTATCTGCTCGGGCTCTACGACGCCGATATTCTTGGCAACAAAGACAGCTACTTCATCAATCTGTCGATGACTTGTCTCACCAGCCAATTTCACAAACCGGCGATCTCGGGCACGACGCTGGATGAGCGACTGTTATTAAATCCCAACGGCGGTGCCATTGCCGTTTGGGGGCCTGCGGGCCTTAGCGTCGCTTATGGCCATGACTTGCTCCAACGTGGCTTCCACGAGCACCTCTGGAATGCCCCACCGCTGTCGGCGACCATTGGGGAATTACTCGAAGCCGGCTACACCAAGCTGGTCACCGAAAGTACCTGCTGCCAAGACACCGCCAAAACCTTCCTGCTGCTGGGTGATCCACTGACCAAGGCGCGCGTCTGGCCGGAAGCATTGACGGGAATCTATCTGCCGCTGGTGAACCGCTAAGCAGTCGCACAATCAACCGCCCTATGTTACAATCGCATTAGGAAGCACCAACACTCCCGCCGGATTTTCCGGCGGGAGTGTTGGTTATATTATTGCGGCATGATTGCCTGCTTGTTATTCAACAGGAGCAACACGATGAGCCTGACGGTAAACACCCCGCCCCTTTTTCAACTCTCCCGCGCTGTACGCGATAAACAAACACCATCCCCCACCCTCGCCATCAATGAGCGGGTTAACGCGCTGTGGGCCGCGGGGCAGACGGTCTATCACCTGGGTTTTGGCGAATCGCGCTTTCCAGTCCACCCGACGATCCAAGCGGCGCTCCATGCCCACGTCGATCAGCGCAGTTATCTGGCCGGGCTGGGCTTGCGGGACTTGCGCGCGGCCGTTGCCGGCTTCTATGGCCGCCATTACGGGCTGCCGGTCAACGCCGACCAGGTGATCATCGGGCCGGGCAGCAAACCGCTCTATTTCATCAGCCAACTCGCGTTGGAGGCTGATCTGCTGCTGCCCACGCCTTCGTGGGTCAGCTATGGGCCACAGGCGCAACTCCTGCAGCGACGAGTCTATCACATTCCCGCCAACGCTGATGAGGGTTATCCACTGACGATTGCAGCGCTTGACCAAACGGTGCGTCAAAGTGATAACCCAGCCAAGATCCTGCTGCTCAACAGCCCCAGCAACCCCACCGGCCAGATGTTGGCCCCGGCTTTCTTAGCCCAACTGGCCGACTACTGTCGTCAACAGGGCATTATGGTCCTCAGCGACGAGATTTACAGCCTGGTGCCCCACGGGCGGCAACCGCATGTCTCGATGGCCTGCTATTACCCGGAGGGGACGGTGGTGCTGGGTGGCTTGAGCAAACATCTCTCTTTGGGTGGCTGGCGGCTTGGGGTGGCGATCCTGCCCGCTACCGTGGCCGGCCAGCGGCTGATGCAGGCGCTGCGCATCATTGCCGGCGAAGTTTGGTCTTCACCGACCGGGCCGGTGCAATATGCCGCAGTCACGGCCTACCGTGAGGATGCAGCGATTGACGCCTACATTGCCGAATGTGCCGCGATTCATGCCATTCGCACCCAATATCTCTGGCAACAGCTCGTCACGCTTGATGTACCCTGTGCGCAGCCCGATGGCGGCTTCTATGTCTTCCCCACCTTTAACCGCTGGCGCCCGGCGCTGGCTGATCTGGGCATTCAGACCTCCCCGCAACTGGCCAACTATCTGCTCGAAACCTACCAGCTCTCCTCCTTGCCCGGCACCGCGTTTGGCGTACCTGATCATGAGCTATCCTTGCGGCTCGCTTCCAGCTATCTGGATATGGAGACCGATGAAAAGGCGCAGCAGTTGCTTGACGCCTACCGCACCAACCCTGATTCTGCTACGCTCATGGCCGAGCATCATCCTAACACCCAAGAGGCCGTGCAACGCCTGCGCACTTTTGTGGCGCGTTTACACGACTAAAACGTTTCAAAATTTAAATGATTACATAGTAGACTTTGAGCCATCCACGAAGACACCCAAAGACACACGAACGATAAAGCTTTTTCTTAGTGAAACTTCGTGCGGGTGCGGGCTGGGCGTGCAGATGGCTTACAGCCCACTACGTGATAATTTAAAATTTTGCGATAACCTAAGCTTTATAAGCTCTGTGGTCTCTGTACCCTCCGTGTCCTCCGTGTCCTATGTGTTTTCTGTGCCCTATTGATTCCGTAACCAAAGCCACAAAAAACCACCTTGGCGATCAATTTCAGCCAAGGTATACTTAGGCCATCGGATGAGCGCCAGCCCGGTTGGCGGCCGGCGCTCATTAACCATTCACCATTCTCAATTTTCAATTAACCATTAGCAAGGAAGCTCCCTATGGCAGACAGCACCAGCAAACTACGCGTCGGCATTCTCGGCTGCGGCGGTATGAGTCGCAATCATGTCAACGGCTATCTCATCACCGGGCGTTACGAAATCGCCGCGCTTGCCGACCTGAACGAGAGCGCCATGGTCGATATGGACAGCCGCTTCTCACTTTCGACCAATCACTATACCGATGCCCGCGAGATGCTCGAAAAAGAAAAGCTCGACGTGGTCTCGGTCTGTACCTGGCATGGCGGCCATGCACCGTGGACGATTGCCGCCGCCGCCTATAGCCCCAAAGCGATTCTCTGTGAGAAACCCATGGCCGACACGTTGGGCGCGGCGGAACAGATGTTGGTTGCCTGTCGCCGCAACGGGGTCAAGCTGGCGATTGCGCATCAACGGCGCTTTCTCCCCGCGTACACCCTCGCCAAACAGTTGATCGCCGACGGCGCGCTCGGCAAAGTCGAGCTGATCCAGAGCTTTGGCGGCGACGGCCTGCCCAACTACAGTTCGCACCAGACCGACATGTATCGTTACCTGCTCAGCGATGACGAGTGTACCTGGGTGATGGGCAACATTGAGCGCAAGACCGACATGTACGAGCGTGCCACGCGCATTGAGGATTGCGCGATGGCGGTCTTCCAATTCCAAAGCGGCCCCCGTGCGCTGATCCTCAGCGACCTGATCCCCAACCATTTCCAAGGGGCGAAGATCTTTGGCAGCGAGGGCATGATTGACATGAACACCGAGCAGCTCATGCTGATGAATGAAAGCACCGGTGGCAAGTGGCAACTGCACGAGCCGGACGGCAAGTTTTTCACGCTCAAAGAAAAAGGCAAGCGCTTTGAGTGGGATGAAGGCGCGGCTGGCCAGGCCGACGAACTCGCCGACTGGATCGAGGGCAAGATCGAAACCCATCGCGGCCGGGCCGAAAATGGTTACAAGGCGCTGCAAATGATCCACGCCGTCTACGAATCAGCCCGCATGCACGAGAAGGTCGTCATGCCCGTGCGCACACGCGTCAACCCGCTTGATCTCATGGTCGAGTCCGGCCACCTGGTACCCGAACGACCAGGGCGCTACGATATCCGCGCGTTCCTGCTGCGCGGCGAGCGGATGACGAGTGATAATGATCAAGCGGCGGGATGAGCTAAATCGAGGGGAAACATGATATAATGTTTGTGCCTAGTCATTGAAAGGCCCTTGCTGAAGTTAGCGCCTCTCCGGAAATTTGCTTGTAACCCAGAGAAACAGAGAATTTTCGGAGAGATACTTAGTAAAAGTGAAACAGTGATGCCAATAGCGACTCTAGAACAGGTTGAATCACTTGCAGACAGCCTTAGTCCGGTTGATCAATTACGCTTGATTCAGCGTTTATACTGAAGTCAAGTTGAGAACCGGCGTTTTGCTGGCTAACGGGATCGCGTGCGTCGCACTGACCGCCAACTGTTTCCAGTCCGCTAGATTCTTTGGTCAGTGCGACGCACGCTGACCGAAACTAGGGGTCTCATTCTGATTTGAGTATAGCGCCCAAAATTGCCACGTCAATTGTTAAAACGGAAGCGCAACCGCGACGCCAACAACAAAATTTAGCCGAGGATGCATGGCAGCACTTCTTTGCGATTAGTGATACCCTGGCTGCGAGCGATAGCAAAGAACTACCAACATTAACCAGCACCCTGCAAACAATGAGAAGATAGCTTGTGTACACAGTCGATGCGAGTGTATGGATTAACGCTTTCGATCAGCGTGAAAATGGATACCTCGATAGCAGGCAATTCTTACAGCTGATCAAAACACGGATGATACAAGTAGCCGCACATCAATCGCTGCTCGTGGCAGCGAATCAAAAGCTGCGGGGTGCAGACGCAATCTATGCTGCGCTTGCGCTACAGGTTGGCAGTACACTGGTAACACTGGATAAAGAACAGCTAAACCGACTCACAGGAATCGTTGCCACCGTAACCCCCGCTGCGGCAGTTGCGACGATGCTATCTCAAAGTGAAAACACTGAGTAAGCTAGCGATGACCAAAATCCTTTTCCAATACCACCCCGATCTGCTCACCCAATACCCAGCCATTGTGGGTGGTCTGCTCTTTGTCAACGGCTTACAAAATGGGCCAACGCCGCCTGAGTTGCTGGCGCAGTATACGGCAGAGCAAACCGCCATCAACGCGCGTTTGCCTGCCTCGCTGGCCGATCTGCCTTCCATCGCGGCGTGGCGTACGGCCTTTCGGCGCTTTGGCGTCAACCCCACCCAATATCGCTGCGCGGCGGAAGCACTGCTGCGTCGGCTGAGCAAAGCGGGTGACATTCCCAGCATTAACACGTTGGTGGACATCGGCAATCTGGTCAGTATTCGGTACGGCCTGCCCATTGCGATCCTGGACTGGCGTGCAGTAACCGGTACCGTCACCGCCCGCACAGCAACGGGCAACGAACGCTTTACCGAACTGGGCAACGCCGAGCCGGTCCACCCCGAGCCAGGGGAAGTGATCTTTGCCGACGAAAACGACATGGTCCTAGCCCGCCGTTGGTGCTGGCGCCAAAGCGCCGAAAGCGCGGCCCAGGCAGATACCACGACGGTGGTCATTACCGTGGAGGCTCACCACGCCACTGGGGCAGCGGATGTCCAGGCCGCGCTGCACGATCTGCAACAGTTGCTGACTGACTATGTTGGTGGGGATATAATCAGTGGCGTGTTAAATGCCACACAACCACACTTTCGCCGCGCCACATGATCCACGAAGGTAAGCGTGATAAAGCGTTCCGGGGACGATTCACAGACGACTGCATAACGAACTATTTTTGAATCGTCCCCGGAACGCTTTGGCTCGTCTACCCCAAAAACACAGTTGACAGCCCATCACGAATCGTCAATAATTATGGGAAATGATGACCGACGACCGATGGTAGTAGTCAGTCACCGGTCGTCACTGGTCAGTCGTCTGCCAACTATTATCCCAGATTCATAACGGAGGAAACAATGGCGTTTTTGCGTGAAGAACAGGTGGCTCAGTTCCACCGCGATGGCTATCTGATTGTCGAGGATCTCTTTGATCCGGTGGCGGATATTGATCCGATTATTGCGGAATATGAGGTCGTGTTGGATCGTTTGGCCGCGGAACTGCATGCCAACGGCGAAATCTCGTCGACCTATGCGGATCTGCCGTTTGGGCAGCGCTTGATTGAGATCTACAAAGAGAGCGGCAAGGTCCACGCCCAATATTTCGACTTCTCGCTGCCCCAGGCGAATGTCCAACCCGACACCCCTTTTTGGGCCGGCCCGGCGGTCTTCCGCATGTTGCGCAATGAAAAGCTGCTTGACGCCGCAGAGTCGCTGATCGGTTCCGAATTGTACTCCAACCCAGTCCAGCATGTGCGGCTGAAACCACCGGAACATCTGACCCCCAAAAATGAAAAAGGGCAAGTCCAACTGGGCAAAACCCCAGTTCATCAGGACAATGGCGTCGTCTTGCCCGAAGCGGATCAGAGCACAATTTTGACCGTTTGGTTCCCACTCTGGGATGTTGATGTCAAAAACGGCTGTCTTTGTGTCTGGCCCGGCAGTCACCGCCGCGGGTTGATCGACCACTGTCCCAGCAACATTGGGCTAAAGATCCCTGGCAAGTTCATCGAAGGCAAAGCGCTGCCTGTGCCCTTGAAGCGGGGCGGGGCGCTCTTTATGGACAAACTGACCATGCACGCCTCCTACTCCAATCACAGCGACAACATCCGCTGGAGCTTTGACCTGCGCTACAACCCGATCGGCCAAGCCACCGGCCGTGGGGCCTTTCCCGGCTTTATTGCCCGCAGCCGCCAGAATCCCGCCAGCGAATTGCACGATCCACAACAGTGGCATCAACTCTGGGCCGAAGCCCGTCATCGATTGGCGACCGAGGGCACAGGTGCCTTTAACCGCTGGAGTGCAGAAAACCCGGTCTGCGCGTAAACGGCAAGGGCGGTTTGACGAACAACTTTCGGCAGACGGGCCGAGCAACCCTGCCTAATTGCGCCAACGCGATACGCATACAGCGTTGGCGCAAGATAGTTATTTTTCTGGAATGGCCGTAACAAAATACACAGGAGACGACAGATGAAGCGAAGCCGGAAGTTTCCACACTCCTTGCTGGGGGCGCTAATGCTCGTTTTGGCCCTTGTGCTCGTCGCATGTAACCCGAGTGCCGACGCCCCTGCGCCGGAACAGCCCGCGGCACAGACAGAGGCCACGGCTGTGCCGGCTGAAGAAGCAGCACCAGAAGAAGCCGCCGCCGATCCCGCCAGCAGCGAACCCGCGCCCAGCGGCTCGGTTGAGGAACTTGTGATTGTGGAGGAGCCATCCGCTGATGTAGCTGTTACCCGGCTTGGCGTGGGCGAAATCGATGTTTACGCCTCTGGCATCGCCGATCCCGAAGTCTTCCAGTCGATTGAGGCAGCCGATCTGAACTATGCCCAATCTTATGGCAACTACTCGGAATTGACCTTCAACCCGGCCGGTCCTGTCTTTGAAGGTACGGGGAAACTCAATCCGTTTGCCGTTGCCCGTGTGCGCGAAGCCATGAACTGGTTGGTTGATCGGGAATATATCGCGCAAGAGCTCTATGGCGGCCTCGCCTCGCCCCGCTATCTGGCGATTACCCGCGCCTTCCCGGATTATGCCCGGCTCGTGGATGTCGCCCGCCAGCTCGAACTGGTCTATGCCCACAATCCCGACAAAGCGCGCACTGTAATTGGCGAGGAAATGGTCAACCTAGGGGCCGAACAAGTCGATGGGCAGTGGCAGTACGAAGGTGAACCCGTTGAGATCATCGTCCTGATCCGCACGGAAGACACCCGCCAAGCAATTGGGGACTATGTCTCCAGCTTGTTGGAAGATCTGGGTTTCACCGTAACCCGCGACTATAAAGCCGCGGCCGATGCCTCACCGATCTGGATTAACGGCAACCCTGGCGATGGTAAGTTCCACATCTACACAGGCGGGTGGGTCACCACCGCGATCAGCCGCGATCAGGCCAGCAATTTCGATTTCTTCTATACCTCACGTGGGCTCTCCTTTCCACTCTGGCAGGCTTACGCACCAGCCACAGAATTTGATACGCTCGCGGACCGCTTAGGGCGCCGCGATTTTAAGACGATGGATGAACGCAAAGAGCTGTTTTCCCAAGCGCTTACCCTCTCCATGCAGGATTCAATCCGCATTTGGCTGGTCGACCAGCTCAGTGCGTCGCCCTATAGCCGCGATATCTCGGTGGCGACCGATCTGGCGGGTGGCATCAATGGCTCGCGGCTATGGCCTTATACCCTGCGCAAAGGGGATACAGCCGACGCCTCGGTAACGATTGCGATGCCCAGCATTTTGCCCGAACCGTGGAATCCGTTGGACGGCAGTAACTGGATCTACGATATGATGCTGGTGCGCGGCATGAGCGATGTGGGTGTCATGCCTGATCCCTATACGGGGCTAAGCTGGCCGCAGCGCATTGAGCGCGCCGAAGTCGTGATTCAAACAGGGTTGCCGGTGGCCAAGACCTTGGACTGGGTCGATTTACAATTTGCCGACACCATCGAAGTGCCAGCGGAAGCCTGGATCGATTGGGACCCGGTGGCGCAAACCTTCATCACCGTCGGTGAAAAGCACCCGGAGGGGTTAACCGCCTTGCGCAAGAGCGTCGTCTACTATCCGTCCGAGCTATATGAGATCAAGTGGCACGATGGCAACAATGTGACCTTGGGCGATGTCGTACTCGGGATGATTCTTAGCTTTGATCGCGCTTACGAAGCCAGCGCCATCTATGACGAGGCCCAAGTGCCCGCCTTTGAACAATTCCAGGAATCATTCCGCGGCATGCGCATTGTCCAGGAGGATCCGCTCGTCATCGAAACCTATTCCGATGTCTACGGGCTGGATGCGGAAGCCAATGTCACAACCTTCTTCCCCGGTGGTGCGGCGTGGCATGTGCTCAGCGTCGGGATGTTAGCCGAAGCAACGGGCGAACTAGCCTTCTCATCCGATAAGGCCCAAGCCCTGGACGTGGAATGGATGAACTACATCGCCGGCCCTAGTTTGGAAATTCTGCAAGCCAAACTCGACGAAGCGGCTACCGATAGCTACATCCCTTATGCGCCGACGCTGGGCACGTACATCACTGCCAACGAAGCCGCCGCGCGCTGGTCCAATCTACAGGCGTGGTACAGCGCCCGCGGCCATTTCTGGGTGGACCTTGGCCCCTTTTATCTGGAAGAGGCTTTCCCGGTCGAGGGTACCGTTGTCCTCAAGCGCAATCCCGATTTCAGCGATCCCGCGGACAAGTGGCTGCGCTTTGCGGAACCGATGATTGCCGATGTAGTCGTCGATGGACCGGGCCGGGTGAGCAGTGGCAGCGAAGCGACCTATGAGGTGCTGGTCACTTTCAAGGACGAACCCTATGCGGTCGAGACGATTGATACCGTCAAGTATCTGATCTTTGACGCCGTGGGCACCCTGGCGATTACCGGCGAAGCCACAGCCGTGGAGGATGGGCTGTGGCAAATCGTGTTGAGCGCAGAGCAGACGGCTCAACTGGAAACCGGGGCCAACCGGCTAGAAGTCGCCGTTGTCCCGCTGCTGGTGAGTGTGCCGACCTTTGGCACAGTCGAGTTTGTGACCGTACCGTAATCATTCACCCCCTCCCAGCCTCCCCCGACTTCGCGCCTAGAAGGCAACCGGGCTGGGAGGGGGTAAACAAGGATAACAATGGACGATAGCTCATGGCAGAAGTAGCGCTTCCTCTCTCCACAGAGGAGCCGGCAGAGAGACAACCCGAAACGACGCGGCGGCGATCCGCGGGTACCGCTGCGCGCATTGTGCGGTTTACGCTGGTGCGCATTGCCACCCAAGCACTGACAGTGGTGATCGCCGTCTACCTGAGCATTCTGCTCGCCAACATGGGCGGCTACGTCGATGAGATTCGCAAAGGGGTGATCGGGGAAGAAGTGGCCATGTTTGTCGGGCTCGATCCAGAAGTGCAGCAGATGACCTCGGCGCAGAAAAGTGCGCATATAGATAAGTTGGTGGCACTGGCCGAGAAAAAAGCCGGCCTGGATCAGCCCTTTATTGTGCGCAGCTTTATCTACTTGCAGGATGCGCTGACCCTCAACCTGGGGCGGGCCGAGAATATGCACAGCGATAGTGGGTCGAGCCTGGTGCGGCTGATTATTCTGGAACGGCTCCCCCCGACCCTGCTGCTCTTTGCCACGGCGCAACTGCTGCTCTTTTTCGTCTCACTCTTTAGTGGTCTTTTTCTCTCTCGGCGCTATGGCACTTGGCTGGACAAGTTCGTGCTAGCGATGGCACCGACCTCGGCAGCACCCTCCTGGTTTTATGCCCTCTTTCTGATCCTCTTCTTTGCCGGCGTGTTAGGCGTGTTACCCTTTGGCGGCATGGTAGCCGCCCCGCCGCCACCGACCACCCTGGGTTATGCCCTGAGCGTCTTGAAACACCTAATCCTGCCGGTCCTCGCCATTGCGGTGAGCGCGATCTTCTCGGCGATCTACGGGACGCGGACCTTTTTTCTCATCTATGCCAAAGAAGACTATGTGGAGATGGCACAAGCCAAGGGGCTACCCCCACGCACAATTGAGCGGCGCTATATCTTGCGGCCAACGCTGCCGATTATCGTCACCGGCTTCGCCTTGGGGCTGATCAGTTTGTGGACCGGCTCGATTACGCTGGAAACGGTCTTCAACTGGCCGGGGTTGGGGCGGCTACTCTTTCAGGCCGCCAACAGTGTTGATACACCCGTCATTATTGGGGTCACGGTCATCTACGCCTATCTGTTGGCGATCACCGTTTTTCTGCTTGACATTGCCTATGCGCTGCTCGATCCACGCGTCAAAGTCGGTGCGGGAGGAGCAAAGGCATGAGAATCCTCATTCTGTTGTGGCGTTATCCATCGGCGGGTTTCGGCACGTTGATCGTGCTGCTGCTAGTCGCGCTGGCCGTCTATGCCCCGATTGCACTGCCCTATAATGAAGCGATTCGGCTCTGGCGTGGTGGCGAGGAAGTCTGGCAAGAGGCCCCCAAGAATGCCCGGCCCAGTTGGTACAATCTGCTGCCCGGCGTCAATCTGCCCGACACGATTGTCTTGGATAGCCGCCGCACACCGGATCTCAAAGTGCAGACAGCGCTCTCCGCTGCGATGACTGATGTCATCTTTGCCTTCACCTTTGACTATCCCTATGATGGCTTTCCGCAAGAGGTTGCGCTCTTTTTCGATGCCAAGTTTGTAGAAAAACGCCCGCACGTTACCCTCACCTGGCGCACCCCCGACGGGCGTGAGATCCAGCTAAATGACCTGACGGTGCAGGGCAGTGCCACCTATTATGCCTCGCAAGATGAGCGCTTGGCGCGCCGCTTTGCGGATCAACCGACCATGCAGGTGCTCTTTGGCGATCCCGCAGCGGCAGAGCCCACACCGCTGCATGGCACCTACACATTAGAGGCCGCTGGTCTGCTCTTTGAAGAAGAGGCCGCGATCGACGCCAAATTTATCGCCTATGGGCAGCTTTATGGGCTGGCAGGGACAGATCACCGGCGGCGCGACTTGACGGTTGCCCTGTTATGGGGCGCGCCAATTGCGCTGGCGCTAGGTTTGTTGGTGTCGGTGGTTTCCAGCTTCACCACCCTAATAATTGCGGCGGTTGGCGTCTGGTTTGGTGGGTGGCTTGATGCGCTCATTCAGCGCATTACCGAAGTCAACATGATTCTGCCCAGCCTCTCGATTCTGATTATGGTCGGCACCTTCTACTCCAAGAGCATCTGGGTGATGTTTGGCGTCTTAACCTTGCTCGGCATCTTTGGCTCCGGCATCAAATCGTCGCGGGCGCTCTTTCTCCAGATCAAGGAAGCACCCTACATCGAAGCGGCGCAGACTTACGGTGCCGGCAGCTGGCGCATCGTCACGCGCTACATGATTCCCCGCATTATCCCCACCTTGATTCCTGGCCTGGTTGGGGCGATTCCCGGGGTGGTTTTCACCGAGGCGACGCTCTCGATTCTGGGGCTGGGTGATCCGATCTTACCGACCTGGGGCAAAATCTTGAGTGATGCCAGGGCTAATGGCGCGCTCTTTCAGGGCCAATATTATTGGGTACTCGAACCGTCCGCTCTGCTCATGTTAACGGGCTTGGGCTTTGCGATGGTCGGCTTTACCTTGGACCGCGTCTTCAACCCCAGATTGCGAGATAGCTAAGCCGATGGCAAACGAAACCCTGTTGCGCCTTGACGATCTGCGGCTCTATTACCGGACGCGCCAAGGCATCGTCAAGGCCGTCGATGGCGTCAATTTTACGATGGGGCATAACGAAGCGGTGGTGATCCTGGGCGAGTCGGGGTGCGGCAAAACCTCGCTGACCCGGGCCTTGTTGCGCCTGCTGCCGAATAACGTCGAGCGCTATTCCGGCACGATGACCTTAAACGGACAGAACGTGTCAGCCTTGAGCGAAGAAAACTTCCGTCGCGAGGTGCGCTGGTCAAAGATCTCGCTAGTGCCACAGGCCGCCATGAACTCGCTCAACCCGGTGTTGAAAGTGGGTGACCAGATTACCGAGCCGCTGCTGACCCACACTAATCTAAGTCGCGAGGACGCGTGGGCACGGGCGCGGGCAGTTTTCCAAAATGTGGGCGTCCCCGTCGATTTCCTGAACCGTTATGCTTTTGAGCTCAGCGGTGGGATGCGGCAGCGCACGGCAATTGCCATGGCGCTGATCACCAACCCCGATCTGATCATCCTGGACGAGCCGACTTCGGCACTGGATGTGCTGACCCAGGCCAACATTATGAATGTCCTCAAACGCATCAAGTGGGAAGCGAAGACCAGTTTTATCCTCATCACCCACGACATTGCCACCTCTAGCGAGTTGGCCGACCGGGTCGCGGTGATGTATGCGGGGCAGATCATCGAAGTCAGTGATGCGGCCCGCTTTTTCGCCGCGCCCCAGCATCCCTATTCGCAAAAGCTGTTGGCCAGCGTGCCCAAACTGCGCCAGGTCGCCGAACCAGACTTCATTTCCGGCCAGCCGCCGAGTTTGCTCAACTTGCCCACCGGCTGCCGCTTTGCCGAACGTTGCCCGGCGCGTTTTGCGCGCTGTGCCGAAACGCCGCCGGTGATTACTACCGAGGGCCGGTCGGTCCAGTGCTGGCTCTACGCCGATGGAACCGAGGAAAAGAGCCATGCAATGAGCTAGGACAGGATTAACACAATTCTGTTGGGTTAAATATTTGCTGCTTGCTCGGAGGGGAACCCAGAGGGACACTGCGATTAAGTTAAACGACCTCACCCTTGCACCCAGTGGGTACCCGCCTTTGGGAACCTCTCCAAATTGGAGAGGGGAGCAATTCTCCGCCTCTCCGGCGCGGAGAGGGGTCAGGGGGTGAGGTAGATCGGCCCACCCTTACCTTAATGGCAGTGAGGGTTAGGGTTCCCCTCTGAGCGGTAAACTATCAGAAGTTCGCCAACAGTGTCCAAGGTAGCACCATGAAAAATAAAATTTGTACGCAATTAACAAAACAGGGGGCCGTGTGAGGTGGGAACCGACGACCGTAACCGCGCCGGATCGTAGGTCTGATCAAGTCGCACCGTTACTTTCCGTGCAGGATGTGCATACCTGGTTTGAACTGCGGCGTTGGGGCTTTGGGCACGCCGGTTTTGTCCGCGCGGTAGATGGCGTGAGCTTCAACCTGCACGCGGGGGAAGCCGTCGCCGTGGTGGGTGAGAGCGGGTGTGGCAAATCCAGCCTGATGAAGACGATTCTGGGGCTGCACAAACCAACCAAAGGCGACATCGTCTTTGAAGGGCAACCCCTGCGTGCATTGGATCGAAGCGGCTTGCGCCGTTATCGCGCACAGGTCGGGTATGTCCAGCAAGATCCCTTTGGCGCGCTGGCACCCTTTATGAACATTCGGCGGATTCTAGAGGAACCGCTGCTGGTACAGGGCGAAAAGAACGCCAAAACACGGGCACAACGCATTCACGAGGTGATGGAAGAGGTACGGCTCACACCGGTGGATGACTTTCTGACCAAGTTCCCGCACATGTTAAGCGGTGGACAGCAGCAGCGCGTGGTCGTCGCCCGCGCCATGATCCTGCGTCCCAAGCTGATCGTGGCCGATGAACCGGTCTCGATGTTAGATGCGTCGGTGCGCGTCGAAATTTTGCGGCTTTTGCAGGGTTTACAGCGCTCGCACAACCTGGCCGTGCTCTATATTACCCACGACCTTTCGACCGTGCGCTACTTTTCTGAGCGGATCTTTGTGATGTATGCGGGCAAACTGATCGAAAAAGCTGGGGTCGATGACCTCTTGCGCAATGCGTACCATCCCTACACCGCGGCTTTGCTGGCCGCCATCCCCGACCCGGACGCCCACAATGCGACGGAACTGCGTATCGTCCCGCCTGGCGAACCGCCAAACCTGATCAATCCCCCCCCCGGCTGTCGCTTCCACCCGCGCTGTCACCAGGCGATTGCCGGCGTGTGCGAAGTGCAAATCCCCCCCGACTTTACGCCGGAGCCGAAGCATACGGCGGCTTGCTGGCTTTATGAAGAGTAAAGGCAACGATTCAGGTTGTTTAACCTCACCCCTAAATCCCCTCTCCAAATTGGAGAGGGGACTTGTAAGTATCTTTCTCCCCTCTCCAATTTGGAGAGGGGCCGGGGGTGAGGTGAATTATTACAAGTCAGATTACCCAGCGCGGACCCATTATGCGGCGAATTACCAATCCATTACGGCTAATCATCATCGGGGGCGTGCTCGTCTTGCTGGGCTTCGGCCTTAGTTTTGCACTGGTGCTAGAGCTGCTGGAGAGTAGCTTTCTGCTCAGTTTTCTTGCGTATGCGCTGTCGGTCGTGGGGCTATTTTGTGGGGTGGTGGGGGCCATCCAATATCAGCAGTCAGATCGCTGGTAGCCCACAGTCGCTGCGGCGACTGCTCACGGTTATACTGAAGTCAAGTTGAGAACGGGGGTTTGGATAGCAACTCGGATCGCGTGCGTCGCACTGACCAACAGTTGTTTCCACGCCGTTAGATGCCGTGGTCAGTGCGACGCACGCTGGGCGAATCTACGGTTATCATTCTGAATTGGGTATAGCAGGGGATTTCAATCCTACTTCGTATTGTTCGGAGGTTATTATGGCTCAAGGCTCACCCATCCCCCCACCCAGCGGCCAATCGGCACTACCGGCGCGCGCTGTCGCCCTGGCGCAGGAACTGCTCGCCGCGGCCAAAGCCAACCAGAGCGACGCCGAACGCGACCAGGCGCAGAAGATCGCGCGCATGATGGATGACCCGCGCGGCAAAGCGTTGACGATTGCCCTATCCGACCAGGCCTTTCGCAGCCACCGCCCCGCCCGCGTCGCCGATCAGTTGCGCCACCTGCTTGACCGCTATGGCGCGCCCGGTTATATGGAATGGTGGGAACGCAGCGCGCTCAACCTGGGCGGGGTACTGGCCCACTATTTGCCCAGTATGGTCGTCCCGCCGCTGGTTGCCCGCCTGCGCCAGGAGACACGCACGGTGATCTTGCCCGGCGAAGAGGCGGAGTTGCGCCGTTATCTGCAAAAGCGCCGACAGGGCGGCACGCGGCTCAACCTCAACCAGTTGGGCGAAGCCATCCTTGGCGAAGAAGAGGCAAAACGGCGGCTGCAAGCCTATCTCGACCTGCTAGCCCGACCCGATGTCGAATACATTTCAGTCAAAGTCTCGTCAATTGTCAGCCAGATCAATCTGGTTGCCTTTGACGCCACCGTTGATCTCGTCAAAGAACGGCTGAGCGCGCTTTACCGTCAGGCGTTGGCCCATCTTTACAGTCAACCGGATGGGCGCACAAGCCCCAAGTTTATCAACCTGGATATGGAGGAATATCGCGATCTGCATTTGACGATGGCCGCCTTCTGCCAAGTGCTCGATGAAACCGAGTTTATGCGGCTGCGCGCCGGCATTGTGTTGCAAGCTTATCTGCCCGATGCGCATTTGGCCCAGCGCCAGTTGACCGATTGGGCACTGGATCGCGTAAACCGTGGTGGTGCGCCGATCAAAGTGCGCATTGTCAAAGGGGCCAACCTGGCAATGGAACGCGTCGAAGCGGCCTTACATGGCTGGGAGCAGGCCCCTTACAACCGCAAACTTGATGTCGATGCTAACTTTAAACGGATGGTTGCCTATGGCTGTCAACCCGCGCGCATTCACGCCGTCAACCTTGGCGTCGCCAGCCACAACCTCTTTGATGTGGCTTATGCGCTGCTGCTGCGTGATGAACGCGGCGTGAAGGACGGGATCGAGTTCGAGATGTTGGAAGGCATGGCGAATCACCAGGCGCGCGCCGTGCAACAGGCAGCCGACGGGCTGCTCCTTTACGCCCCCGTCGTCAAGGCCGAAGATTTCCACAGCGCGATTGCTTATCTCGTTCGCCGCTTGGATGAAAATACTGCGCCCGAAAACTTTCTCCACGATCTCTTTGGGCTGGAACCAGGTACACCCGCCTGGAATCGTCAGCGTGATCGGTTTCTCGCCGCCTGTACCCAAATCGAGACAGTCAGCGATCAGCCCCGGCGCACCCAAGATCGGCGCACCGAGCAAGGGGCGGGGTTGGACCAACCGTTTGCCAACACCGCGGATACCGATTTTTCGCTGCCGGCCAATGTTGCCTGGGCCAAAGCAATTTTTGCCGCCTGGCGTGAACGTGTGATTGATCCGATTCCTTTACAAATCGGCGACACACTGGTCGCAGGTGTAAGCCAGGGTGAAGGCCATGATCCGTCACGACCTGGACAGATCGCCTATCACTATAGCGAGGCCGATGCCCAGCAGGTTGATCAGGCGTTGCAGGTGGCGGTTGCGGCGCAGGTGACGTGGCAGGCAAGCTCGGTGGCTGAACGCAAACGGCTCTTACTGGCGGTCGCCGCCGCATTGGCGCGCCAACGTGGCGAACTGATCGGTGCGATGATCCTCGACACCGCCAAGACCGTGCTTGAGGCTGATGCGGAAGTCTCCGAGGCGGTTGACTTTGCGCGCTACTATGCCCATGCGCTGGATGACCAAGCTAAGTTGGCCGATTGTCAGGGCACGGGCTTGGGGGTGGTCGTCGTGACCCCACCGTGGAACTTCCCGCTGGCGATTCCAGCGGGTGGGGTGCTGGCTGCGCTGATGGCGGGTAACAGTGTGATCCTCAAGCCGGCCCCCGAAGCGGTGCTGGTCGGTTGGCAATTGGCCCAAGCACTCTGGACGGCGGGCATTCCCCAGGGGGTGCTACAATTTTTGCCTTGTCCTGATAATGAAGTCGGTCAGGCCCTGGTCACCGATGAACGTGTCGCCGCGGTGATTTTGACCGGCAGCATTGAGACGGCCCGCCTCTTCCTGGGCTGGAAGCCAACGCTGCGCCTTTTTGCCGAAACCAGTGGCAAGAACAGCCTGATCATCACCGCCCTGGCCGACCAGGATCAGGCGATCAAGGATCTGGTGCGCTCCGCCTTTGGGCACAACGGCCAGAAATGTTCGGCGGCGAGTCTGGCGATCTGTGAAGCCGAAGTCTACGACGACCCGGCCTTCCGCCGTCAGTTGCGCGATGCTGCGGCCAGTTTGCGGGTTGATGCGGCCTGGAACCCCGCGGCGCTGATCACGCCGCTTACCCAGCCGCCCAGCGACAAGTTGCAACGTGCGCTCACCACACTCGATGAAGGGGAAGAGTGGTTACTGGAACCACAACCGTCGGCAGCGAATCCCCAACTTTGGTCGCCGGGGATCAAACTTGGCGTCCAACCTGGTTCCTTCTTCCACCAGATCGAGTGTTTTGGACCGGTGCTGGGACTCATGCGTGCGACGACCCTGGACGAGGCGATTGCGCTGGCCAACGCGGTGCCCTTTGGTTTGACCGGTGGCATCCACAGCCTGGATGACCGCGAGATCACTTATTGGAAGGAGCGCGTACAGATCGGTAACGCCTATATCAACCGCCACATTACCGGGGCGATTGTGCAGCGGCAGCCCTTTGGCGGCTGGAAGGGTTCGACGGTCGGGCCGGGGGCCAAAGCGGGTGGACCTAACTACGTTTTACAGTTGATGCAATGGCAGCAGGTTGATCAGCCCCCCCAGCAGAGTGAACTCTCCCCAGCGTTAGTGCTCCTGTTGGCGCGCTGTGGCGCAATGGTTGACGATACCGGCGCAAAACAGCGTTTGGCCACCGCCGCCGGCAGCTATCGTTGGGCGTGGCAGAGCCATTTTAGCCAGGAGCATGATCCCAGCCAAGTTTTAGGGGAAGCGAATATTCTGCGCTATCGACCTTGTCGCGGGCTGCTCTTGCGCATTGCAACAGGGGCCGACCCACTGGCGGTGGCACAGGTTTTGCTGGCGGTGCGTACCACTGGGCAGACGCTCACCGTTAGCCTGGCCCCCGCGGTGCTAGTCGAATGGGCCTGGTTGGCTGAGGAAAACAATCTTTTTGTGATCGAAGAAGATGAGGCCGGCTTGGCCGCGCGTTTGACCGCCACCCAGGCCTATGATCGCTTGCGCACCGTCACCCCCCTCTCCCCACCATTGTTACAGGCTGCCCATGCGAGCAACGTCGCGGTGATCGACGCCCCGGTCGTCGCCAATGGCCGCCTGGAGTTACGCTGGTATTTGCGCGAGCAGGCGATCTCCCAAACGATGCATCGCTATGGCAATTTGTTACAGTAAGACTTGTGCCCACGCTGAGCGTGGGCACAACATCGGGCGCAGAGCGCCCTAATTTTCATTCCACGCAGAGCGTGGAACGATCACACACAAAACCAAAGAGGAAACGAGAAGACGTATGACCAAAATTCGTATGGCCCAATATGGTACACGCCACGGCCATGCCGAGGGCAAATATCTGGCAATGGTTAAAAACCCCAATGTCGAGGTGGTCGGCGTCTATGAGCCAGACCCCGAGCGCCGTCGCGAGTTGCACCAGTCTGATTCGGCCTTTCGAGATGCCGTTTGGTTTACTCACGCGGGGGAATTGCTGGACGATCCCACGATTGTCGCCGTGGCATCAGAAGGCTGGAACAGTGAGAGTCTCAACCACACCGAAGCGATTGTCGCCGCGGGCAAACATGTCTGGTATGACAAGCCGGCCGGTGACAATTGGGCGCAGTGGCAACAGGTGATCGCAATGGCCGAAGCCCAAGGGTTGCTGATCCAGATGGGCTACATGTTCCGCTACCATCACGGCTTTCGCCAAATCGCCGAGTGGGTCAAAGGGGGCGTATTGGGCGACATTTACTCGGTGCGCGCCCATATGTCCACCAATCTGACGGTGGAACAACGGGAAGTGATTAGCGTTCATCATGGCGGCATCTTCTATGATTTGGGTGGCCACATGCTCGATCAAGTTGTCTGGCTGCAAGGGCGACCGACGAGGGTAAGCGCCGTCTTGCGCAATGACACCGGCGTTGTGCCTGCTTTCCACGACAACACCTTGGGCGTCTTTGAATTTGAACGGGGTATTGCCTTTGTCGATATCTCGGCGATGGAGCCGCGGCCCATGGCCCGCCGCTTTGAGGTCTATGGCAGTCGTGGCAGCGCGATCATCGTCGATCCCTTTGAACCGGCGCGCGTCTTGCGACTGTGTCTGGAAGAAGGGGCCGGCGGCTACGAAAAGGGCGTCCACATGATCCAACTGCCCACGCAGTCGCGCCAGGACATGTACGAGGCTGAGTTGGCCGCCTTTGTCGCCACCTTGCGCGGCGAGCAACCGCCGGATCGACCACTGTCCCACGAGTTGCTGGTGCAGGAGACCTTGTTGCGGGCGACGGGTGGGGCTTAACCAAAATATATTTATCAAAGAAAGAAGGAACCAATGTCCAAAATTCCCTTAGCCATCGTCGGCTGTGGTGGGATGGGCCACCGTCACATGTATGGGCTGGCCGAACTTTTCCGCGCCGGCCTCTCCCCCTTCGAATTAGTCGGGGCCTGTGACCCCGTCACCGATAATGCCGAGTCGCTGGCCGACCAAGCCGTGGAGCACTTCGGCACGCGACCCACCGTGGTCGCCAAGATGGAGGAATTGACCGCGCTGGGCGTGCAGGCGGTGGATATCACGACGACGCCCCGCTTTCACCATTCACTCGTGACCCAGGCGATCCATCACGGGTTGCACGCCATGTGCGAAAAGCCGGTTGGCCTCACAGTCAAGGCCTCCAACATTATGCGCAAGGCCGCCGCCGACAAGGGGTTGGTGATGAGCGTGGCCGAGAACTATCGCCGCGACCCGGTCAACCGGCTGGCCAAGGCATTGCTCGATGCGGGCATCATCGGCACACCCCGTTTTATGATCCACAATACCGTCGGCGCAATGGGCAACATGATGTTGATCTCGGTCTGGCGCCACCAGAAGGACCAGAGCGGCGTGCTGCTCGATGTGGGTGTCCACTTTGCCGACATTATGGAATATTTCATGGGGCCGATTGAAAGTATTTACGCCCAGACGCGGCTCTACGAAAAGATCCGTCACAACCCCGCCGGGGCCGGTGAAACCCCACAGTCGGCACCCAACCCGATCTATGCCAAGTTCCAGCGTGCGATGCCGGCCGATTTTGAAGCAACTGCCGAAGATGCCACCTATGCCACGGTCAACTTTGCCAGTGGCGCGGTGGGGCAATACATTGAGAACCACGCCGGTCACGGCAAAGGCATCTGGTGTCGCGAAATCCACGGCTCGCTCGGCTCCATGGATATGCCCAACGACCGCAGTGGCGGGCATCTCGTGCTCCATCGCCGCGGCCACGAAACGCTGGATGATGGCCGCGTCCTCGACCTGGTGCCCGATTTCCATCTGGATGAGGCCACCGCCGCGCTCTTTGGCGGCGACCGCCTCTGGCGCTACGAATTTCCGTTTGAGTATACCGACCGTAAGCTAATCGCCGTCGAGTATGCCGACTTCGGCTTGGGTATCCAAGGCAAACGCCCCGTTGAAGTCGATCTCTACCAAGGCACCCGTTCCGTCGCCGTCTCCTACTCCATGCTCGAATCCGGCGTCGCCGGCCGCCTGGTCACCTTGGACGAAGTACTCAACGAAGAGCTGGACGCCTACCAGCGTGAGATTAACGATAGTCTGGATATTTAGGGGGAGGTGGGGAAGTAGATAGGTAAATCGGTAAATCGGTAAATCGGTAGATCAGTAAATCGGTAGATAAGTAACAGATGAAGCTGTACCGATGTACTGATTTACTGATCTACTTATCTACTGATTTACCCCCCCACCTTACTCTCACCCCCAGTTACCCATTCCCCAAAGTTGACAGCCTGCAATCGTATGCGGTAAACTAATTGCACTCCCTCATTTGTACGAAAACACCCTGCGTCAAATGAGTTGCCCTTACCATTGTCCAACACATAAACAACACAGCATCGCCTGTGCAGCCCTAATGCGCGTGTATACAGTCTACTCCTGCTTCCTTAGCGCAAGAGGTAATTTGTAGATGATCCAAGTACTACCTTCGCGCCTAGCGGATCAGGGCCATCAGTCGTTTGCTGGCCGAGCGATGTACATGGTACATCAAAATAAAATGTGCACTGTTTGAAAACAGTAGCTTTGTGGGCTGGTAACTGAAGTCAAAATACCATTTTCAAAGCAATCGCACGATAGTACACCAAGAGTGAGCGATGAGTCCAACTACCCAAGTTGTTGATGTTGCCCAGCCCGTGCGCCCCACTAGCGATCACCCAGGGGGCGATCAGCCTGTTTTAGAGATCAAAAATTTACACACCCAATTTTTCCTGGAAAAAGGGATTGTTAACGCGGTCAATGGCGTTAATCTTACCCTTACGCGCCAGGCAACCCTGGGCGTAGTCGGCGAAAGTGGCTGTGGCAAGAGCGTAACGGCGATGTCGGTGATGCGCTTGGTCAAGTATCCGCCGGGCAAGATTGTCGATGGGCAGATCTTGTTACATCGCCGAGATGGCCGCCCACCGGTTGATCTGGTCAAGCTCGATCCGAGGGGGGCGGAGATTCGCGCCATCCGTGGCGGCGAAATCGGCATGATCTTCCAGGAGCCGATGACTTCACTCAATCCATTGCGCACGATTGGCAACCAGATCGCCGAAGCCGTTAAGTTACACCAGGATGTGAGCGACCATGCGGCCTTGGAACGGGCCGAAGAGATGTTGCACAAGGTCAACATGAGCGCGCCCAAACAGCGGCTGCGTGAATATCCTCACCAGTTGAGCGGTGGCATGCGTCAACGCGTGATGATCGCGATGGCGCTCTCGTGCAACCCGTTGATCCTCCTGGCGGATGAGCCAACCACCGCGCTGGATGTGACCGTGCAGGCCCAGATTTTGGATCTGATGCGTGAGTTACAAGCCGAATTTCATTCCTCGATTATGTTAATCACCCACAACTTGGGGGTGGTTTCGCAGATGGCCGATCATATCGCGGTCATGTATTTGGGTAAGGTCGTCGAATTTGGTCCGACCCGTACCATTTTCCACGAGCCGCTCCACCCCTACACCATCGGTTTACTCAAATCAATTCCTGTGTTAGGCCGCAAAACCGCCAAATTAGTCCCGATTGAGGGGATGGTACCTAGCCCCTCTGATCGCATCCAGGGTTGCTCCTTTGCCGGTCGCTGCCCGCACGTTATGAAAATCTGCCGTGAGCAGGAACCACCCCTACGGGCGCACGCCACCGGCCATGAGGCGGCCTGCTGGTTACATGAGTAGGTGAGTCGTGCGGTTGCGTACTCTTGCGCGACAGACCAAGTGACTACGCGACGATACGACTACGCGACTCAGGACCCAAAATCGCTATGACCAAAACAAATTTACTTAATCCCGCCAAGTCAACCATTACTTATCCGGAGCGTGATGGGTTGCCGATGGCAAACAACACCGAACAGTTTCATCTGTTGACCACCATTGCGGGTAATTTGGAAACTTTGTTTGCCGATGATCCACAGGTCTTTGTGGCCGGTGATCTGCTTTGGTATCCGGTGGAAGGCGACAACACAATTCGGATGGCACCGGATGTGATGGTTGCATTGGGGCGGCCGAAAGGGAAGCGTGGTTCTTACCTACAATGGTTGGAAGGTGGCATTGCCCCGCAAGTGGTCTTTGAAATTCTCTCGCCGGGTAACCGTAAACAGGAAATGGCTGAAAAGTTTACTTTTTATGACCAATACGGCGTAGAAGAGTATTATCTCTATGACCCGGCGCGTGGTCGTCTGCTAGGCTGGTTGCGCAATGAGCAAGGCGCATTAGTCGAAATTGCCGCCATGAACAATTGGCACAGCCCGCGTCTTGGCATTCGCTTTGTACTGGCAGGGCTGGAACTGGAACTCTATAATCCTGACGGCAGTCGCTTCCTCTCCTTTGTTGAATTAAGTCAGCGTTTGGAGCAAGCCGAACAGCGGGCGTTGGAAGCATTACTAGAAATTGACGAAGTGGAACAGCGGGCAGAGCAAGCCGAAACCCGGGCCGAACAAGCCGAAACCCGTGTCAAGGCCCTGGAAGAACAGCTGCGTGCGGCCGGGTTGTTGTAACTTACATGAATGGCACGGGGCAATCCTTTTCCCCGTTTCAGAAATAAATTACTCTCCTTTTTGTCTTTTACAGTTATATTCAATGGAGGAAACATGCGAACCAGATTGTTAGCGATATTCTCGCTGGTTGCGTTGCTTCTGATAGTGGCAGCCTGTGGCGGTGGACAACCCGCTGCTGCGCCTGCCGAAGAAGCTGCTGCACCCGCCGAAGAAGCCGCTGCTCCCACCGAAGAAGCCGCTGATGAAGCCGCAGCTGAAGCCGCCCCAGCCGAAGAAGCAGCCGCCACCACGGCGGGCGCTTATGGCGAAATGCCGGCGGATGCCATCCCTTATCCACTGCCACCGGAGTTGGACCTGGGCGGCGCAGATGTCGAGAAGATGTCCATTGACCAGATCGTTACCTATAAGGCGCTGCCGGAATACCACGAGCCGGAATGGGTGACAGCGTTGGTTGATGCGGGCGACCTGCCGCCCGTCGCCGAACGGCTGCCGGCTGAACCCAAAGTCGTCCTCACCAGTGCCATGCCCGACGGCATTGGGACTTATGGCGATGTCTGGCGTGACTTCTCGGCCTGCCCGACCGCCGGCTGGAATAATGGCGCGGGTGTTACCTCCGGTTGGTTTGGGATTGAAGCGATGACCTTCAACTACCAAGCGCTGGTCAAGACCGGCCCGCTGTGGCGCTCTGATCAAGATCTCGAACCCTTCCCCAACCTGGCCAAGAGCTGGGAATGGAGCGAAGATGGCTTGCAACTGACCATGAACCTGATCGAAGGGGCGAAGTGGTCGGATGGCATGCCTTTCACGGCTGACGATGTCATCTTCACCTGGGAAGATCTGATCAATGACCCCCAGGTCTTGCGCAACGGTGTCAAGGGTGATGCCTTTAACCTCGACGGTCAGCCTTCCGTGCTGGAAAAGGTCGATGATTACACCATCCGCTGGACCTTTGCCACGCCGAATCCACTCCACCTCTTCTACGTGATGGATGAGGGTGATTTCAACGTCTCACCGGCGCACCAACTGAAGGATCTCCATCCCAAGTATGACACGACGATGGACTACAAGTCCTTCCAGGATGCCCTACCGGCAGACAAATTACCGGTTGCCACCATGGGCCCTTGGGTACCGGTTGAGTACAAGACCGACGAACTGCTGATCATGCGCCGCAATCCCTACTTCTGGATGGTCGATGAAGCCGGCAATCAACTGCCCTACATTGACGAAGCAGTCTACCAGAAGGGCCCAAGCGGCGTTGGTCGCACCCTCTGTACGTTGGCCGGTGGCTGTGACCACACCAATGTTGAAAACCCCTCTAGCGAGTATGTGGACACCCTCCGCCGCGCGGCCGAGCCCGATGCCGAATTCCGCATGAGCTGGGGTCCTGAGGATCTGACCTTTGAACTCTCCCTCAATCAAGCTGAAGGCTTGGGCATCAAGGATGATCGCGACACTGCCGTGCGTGCCCTCTTCCGCGAAGATGCTTTCCGTCAGGCCGTCAGCCATGCGTTGGATCGCGACGGCATTGCGCAGTCGCTGGTCCGTGGCCCGCTCTTGCGGGCGTGGGCTGGTGGTATGGCCCCCGGTAGCCCAGAATTTGATCCGGCCTCGGTCGTCTACTATGCCTTTGATGTCGATCGCTCGAACGCCCTCCTCGACGAGTTAGGTCTGGAAGACACCGATGGCAATGGCATCCGTAACTTCCCGGCCGATGGCCCAGGTGCCGGCCAGGACATTGTGCTGAGCCTCTTCACTTCGGAAGATCAAGCGGAGAGCCGTGCAATCGGTGATCAGATTGTGATCATGCTCGAAGGGGTTGGCCTCAAGATCAATTCACGGCCGCTGAACAGCCAGGCCCACACCGAAAACAATTCCAACGGTGAATGGGACATGAAGATCAGCCGCAATGATACCAATTCGTTGATCTTTACCAACTGCAACAACTATGCGCCACTGACCAACCTGACCCCAAACTGGAATCGTAAGGGCGAAGGCGACCGTGTCTTGCGCGACTGGGAACAGGATCTGGCCGATACGATCACCGCCTATTGCACCTCAACTGATCCAGCTGAGCGCAAAGAGCTGATCAATCACTGGAACTACGTTTGGACCTCGCATAACTATGCCATCGGCACGATTGTCGGGCGCAAGGGCTTGGCCGTGGCTAAACGCTTCCTGAACATCCCCAGTGGCCTGCCGCCCCGCCAGTACCAGTGGGTTGAAGACGCGATTATGTCGGAAATCCTCTGGACACCAGCAGAAGAACACAAGCAGCAGGTCCGCCCCGAGACCTTGCCGGTTTACGCGGCGACTGAATAACGCTAGGTAATAATTAATGGAAAACAATTAATAATTAATTGTTTTCCATTAATTATTGAAATAATAAGGTCCATGCCATGTTCAACTTCATTGTACGGCGCTTGATTATCTCCTTCTTTTTGATTATCGCGATTGCGGCCACCTCATTTTTTGTGATCCAATTGCCACCGGGTGATTTTGCCAGCACCTACAAACAATTTTTGATTCAAACGGCCAATCTGACCGAAGAACGGGCCGAAGAGATGACCCAGTTGCTCCGTCAACAATATGGGTTGGATCAGCCGGTTTACATCCAGTTTTTCAGCTGGATCAAAGGGATCGTCACCGAGGGCAAATTTGGCTACTCCTTTGCCTATCGCCGCGATGCCGGTGAGATTATCCTGGATCGGCTGCCCAAAACGTTGATGTTGGCCTTGTTGGCGCATATAACATCGACTGTGATCGGGTTAGCGGCCGGGATCTATGTTGCGCCCCGTCAATATGGCTGGGCGGATAATATTTTGAGCTTTATTGCCTTTATCTTTACCGCGATCCCGCGCTTTTTTATTGCGCTGGTGATCATGTATATGTTGGTCTTCGTCTTTGATCAACAGCATGTCACCTCTTTTTATTCACCAGAATATGCGGTGGCTGATTGGTCGTGGGCCAAATTTGTCGATCTGATGAAACATATCTGGCCGGTGATCGTGATTGCCGGCTTGGGGGGCGTGGCGCGTAATATGCGCGTCATGCGTGGCAACCTGCTCGACGTGATGAATGCCCAATATGTCACCACCGCGCGTGCCAAAGGGTTGGAAGAGCGCAAGGTAATGAATCGCCATGCCGTGCCCAATGCCTTGCATCCCATCATTGGCTATCAAGGCACCGTCCTGCCCTACATGATTCAAGGCGAATTGGAAGCAGCGATTGTGCTGGGCTTGCCAACGCTGGGGCCAATCTTGTTGACGGCGCTGCGCTCACAGGATATCTATCTCTCTGGTGGCGCGCTGTTGGTGACGGCGGCGCTGGTTGTCTTCGGCAACTTGTTGGCCGATATTTTCCTGGCGATTTTGGATCCGCGGATTCGTTACACATAATTTTTTTAGGTCATCTTCACAGATAGGAGCACGAACTATCGTGCTCCTATCTGTGAAGATGACCTAAAGTAGCTGCGCTTGATCAGTTGAATGTTATAAATTGGGAGAATTAAACCCATGACTCAGGAAGCGCTCGAAGCGCCTTTAGTTGTCGAAGAGGACCGTGCCACGCGTGGGAAGAATGAAAGTTATTGGCAACTCGTCTGGCGTCGTTTTCGCAAAAGTAAGCCGGCGGTCGTTGGCGGGATCTTGGTATTGGTGCTGCTGACGCTGTCGCTGTTTGCCGAGTTTTTTGCGCCGTATCCGCTGAACCAATATAATTCACAAATTTCGTTGACCCCGCCGACGCAAATTCATTGGATTGATGCAGAAGGACGCTTCCATCTACGCCCCTTCATCTATAAGATGTCCGAAAAGATTGACCCGGCGACGGGCCAACCGGCTTATGATCCGGTCACCTTTTTGACGATCTTTGAGATGGATGAGACCAATCCCATTCCCATTCAGTTTTTTGTGCGCAGTTGGGAATATAAGCTCTTGGGCTTTATCCCCACCGATCGCCATCTGTTCGGCGTTGATGATCCGGACGCGGCCATCTACATTCTGGGTACCGATCAATATGGCTCGGATCTGTGGAGCAAGGCTTGTGAAGCAGGCCGCATCTCCCTCAGCTTGAGTCTGTTTGTCACCTTTATCAGCGTGATTATCGGCTCAATGGTCGGAGTGATCTCCGGCTATTATGGCGGCTGGATCGACAACGCGATTCAGCGCTTTGTCGAGTTTGTCAGCGCCTTTCCGCAGTTGGCCCTCTGGCTCTCGTTGGTGGCGATTGTGCCGCGCACCTGGGATTCCTTTCAGATCTTCCTGGTGATCTCGCTGATCTTCGCGCTGCTCTCATGGACGACCTTGGCCCGCGAAGTACGCAGTAAGGTGCTGATGCTGCGTCAAACTGACTTTGTGTTGGCGGCCAAAGAGATGGGCGCCTCTGATTCACGCATTATGTTTGTGCATCTGCTGCCCAACACGCTCAGCCACATTATTGTGGTCCTGACGCTGACGATTCCCGGTATTATTCTGGCCGAGGCGTTTCTGAGCTTTTTGGGCTTAGGCATTCAACGCCCGTTGATCAGTTGGGGCCTGTTGATGCAAGATGCCCAAAATCTGCGTACCCTGGGTGAAACACCGTGGATCATGTTCCCGGCGCTCTTTATCATTGTCGCCGTGCTCGGCTTTAACTTGTTGGGTGATGGTCTGCGCGATGCGGCAGACCCGTATTCGATCGTTTAATAACCTTATGGCATTTTCGTTTTACAAACCATTTGGCTGGCTGGTTACGGTGATTGGCCTAATCTTGTTGACACTCTTTACCCTGGCGATGGGCCGCGTCCCCGCCGTCAACCTGACGAGCACACCGACGATTGTCCCCACCTTGGTGCAATGGCCCACGCCCACGCCGAACGCTTTGGCGCAAGGTGTCCCTGCTGGCGGGGCGCTGACAACGCTGACCGGTGTGGTGATCGACGATTCTGGCCCCGTCGCCGGCGCAACCGTACGGCTGCACCTGAATCCAAAGGGGACCACTAGCGCCAGCGATGGCACCTTCACACTCGTTGATCTACCGGCGGCGGCTGTCTTTACCGTCACGGCGTGGGCGGATGGCTATTACATCAACTGGCAGCGCGTCACCGCCATCGATACGCCAGTCCACATGCAGCTTCACCCGATCTATACCACCGACAATTTCGAGTATGACTGGTTTGAAGCGGATGGCATCGAAGGTTCGCTGGCCTGTGGCACCTGCCACACAGCCTATACGGAATGGCAACAGGACGCCCATTCGCAAACCGCGACAAATTACCGCTTTATCAACATGTATGAGGGCACCGATATCAACGGGCAACAGAGCCCCTTGACCGGCTATACTAGCGAAGGCAAAATTGCGCCGCCGGATCTGAATCAGCCCTATTATGGCCCTGGCTTTCGGCTTGATACGCCCAACAAGACTGGGATCTGCGCGACCTGTCATGCGCCGATGGCAGCCAAGATGCCGACGAGCGATGGCTGTAGCTGGTCCGGCTGTCATAGCTCGACCACGGCGGTTTACTCGGATCAAGTTTCACCGGGGGCCAGCCCGCTCTATCTGTATGGTGATGCCGAAGAGGGCATTTCGTGCGAGTTCTGCCACAAAATCGGCGATGTCCGCCTTGACCCCGTGACCCAAACTCCCTATGAGGACGCGCCGGGCATTCTCTCCCTCACTTTGCATCGACCGGAAGCGGGGCAGGATGTCTTCTATGGCCCGATCGACGATGTGGTGCGGCCAGAGCTTGAGCATGCACGCGATAGTTACTTGCCCTTGCAGCAAGAGAGCGCCTTTTGTGCCAGTTGCCATCATGGTGTCCTGGGGGGCGTCGTGGCGGATATGCGGGTGGCCGGTGGGGTGCTGATCTACAGCTCCTATGCCGAATGGTTAGCCAGCCCCTATAGCGATCCAGAGAGCGGTCAAAGCTGTCAGGATTGCCATATGCCGCGCAGCGAACTGGATTATTTTGTCTTTCCGGAAAAAGGCGGCAAGGTGCGCGATCATTACCAAGTGAGCAATCACCGGATGCCGGGCACAAATGATGAAGCGTTTTTGCAAAGTGCTGTGAGCATGACCGGCACCGCAACTGTTACGGGTGAGCAATTGCAGGTCCAAGTTGCGATTACCAACGATAAAACTGGCCACAGCGTGCCCACTGATTCACCGCTGCGCCATCTGCTCCTGGTGGTCACCGCCACGGATCAGGCCGGCAACGAACTGCCGCTAGCAGCAGGACCGGTGCTGCCGGCGTGGGCCGGCAATTACGCTGACCGACCGGGGCAATATTATGCCAAGATCCTGCGCGATAAGTGGACGGGTGAAGTGCCGACGGGTGCTTATTGGCGCGAAATCGAATTGGTGGAAGATACGCGCATCGCGGCCCTAGCCACCAGCGAAAGTACTTATCAATTTCAGCTACCGACGCAAGCAGGTGCCACCGTCGAAATCCAACTGTTCTACCGCCGTGCATACCAACAGTTGATCGAGTGGAAAAGTTGGCCGGATACTGATATTGTCATGGCAGAGCAGACATTGGTTATACAAAAATAAAGTGCGGTTGTTTTGAAAAGCAGATTGGCCTTTTCAAACAGAGCAAAGTATAGGAACATCATGACCCAAACGCAAGATAATGGCACCATCGATTACCGGCGGCATGGCCAGCAGGAGACGGCCGCCGATTCGTATATCCTTGAAGTCAAGCATCTGAAACAACATTTTCCCATTCACAGTGGCTTTTTTCAGCGCGTGGTGGGCCATACCAAAGCGGTTGACGATGTCAGCTTTAAGATGCGCGACCAAGAGGTGTTGGGCGTTGTCGGTGAAAGTGGTTGTGGCAAAACGACCACCGGGCGCTCGATTCTGCGCCTCTATGAGCCGACAGCCGGCGAGGTTTGGTATCGCAAGGCGAATGGCGAGCGCATTGATATCACCAAGATCAGCCAGGATGAGATGAAATTGCTGCGCCGGGAAATGCGCATGATCTTTCAGGATCCCTTCAGTTCGCTCAACCCACGCATGACGGTTAGAGATATTATTGGCGAGCCACTGGTGATTCACCGGGTGGCGAAAGGGCGCGAGTTAGAAGATCGCGTCAGCGACTTGATGCGCAGCGTCGGTCTCAATCCCGCCTACATGCGGCGCTATCCCCATGAATTTTCCGGCGGGCAACGCCAGCGCATTGGTTTAGCGCGCACGCTCTCGCTCAACCCACGGCTGATTGTGGCTGACGAACCAGTTTCTGCGCTTGATGTCTCCGTCCAAGCCCAGGTGCTCAACCTGTTGCAGGATATCAAAGAGCAGCTAGGGTTGACCATGATCTTCATTGCCCACGATCTGTCGGTGGTGGAGCATATCTGTGACCGCATTGCCGTGATGTATGTCGGCAAAATTGTCGAACTGGCCGAATCCGACACCTTGCTGCGCCATCCCATGCATCCCTATACCGAAGCGCTGGTTTCCGCCGTGCCGCCGGCTGACCCCGACATCCATATGCAACGGCTCATTTTGGACGGCGATGTGCCTAGCCCGTCCAACCCACCCCCCGGCTGTGTCTTTCACCCGCGCTGTCGTTATGCCAAGGATATTTGCAAACACCAAGAGCCGCTCTTAGAAGAGGTCGAGCCCGGTCACTTTGCCAGTTGCCACTTTGCCAAGGAACTGACGCTGTCAGGTGTATCACTTTGAGTTTCTTGAAGTTGAAACGATAAATCTATGCCCAAAATTGCTATTATCGGTGCCGGCAGCGCAGTTTTTGCGCGCCGCCTGATTACCGATTTTCTTGTTACCCCTTCACTCTGCAACAGTCAGATCGCGCTGATGGATGTCAATCCCGCCGCGCTAGAAACGATCACCAGTTGGACGCAGCATGCCATCGCTAGCAACAACTTGGGCGCAACCGTTACCGCGACAACGGATCGCCGTGAAGCGCTGCGCGATGCCGACTATGTGATCATCTCGATCCGCGTTGGTGGCGTGGAGGCGGTGTTGGAAGATTTTCGCATCACCGGCAAATATGGGGTCGATCACTCGGTCGGCGACACAATGGGGCCGGGCGGCGTCTTCTACTTCCTGCGCAACGGCAGTGAAATTGTGCGCATCGCCCAGGATATGCAGGAACTTTGTCCCCACGCCCTGATGCTCAACTACACCAACCCCATGGTGATGATCTGCTGGGCCGTCAGCGAATTGACCACGATCCGCAACGTTGGGCTTTGCCACAGCGTCCAGGGCACTGCCTTTCAACTGGCCGACTATATGGCAATTCCGCGCGACGAGCTGCGCTATTGGACCGCGGGCATTAACCACATGGCTTGGTATCTCAAGCTCGAACACCAGGGGCAAGATGTCTATCCCCAGTTATACGCGGCGATGGCAAAAGAAGAAGTCTATGCAAAGGATCGGATTCGTTTTGAGATCATGAAGCACTTTGGGGCCTTTGTGACCGAATCGTCTGTCCACATGTCCGAATATGTGCCCTACTTCCGCCGTGATCCTGCGCTGATCGAGCATTATGGGTTGACCTCCTCGATCAATCGCGATTGGAGCGCCTGGCAGAACCGCCGCGATGAGAAGTATGAGCAACTGGTGCAGGAAGTCAAGGAAAAGCTGCCGATCACCCTTGACCGCTCGCACGAATATTGTGCGTCGATCCTGGACGCCATCGAAACGAACCGGCCCTTCCGCTTCAACGGCAATGTGCGCAATCACGGGGTCATCACCAACCTGCCCAGCAATGCCGTGGTCGAAGTGCCGATCCTCACCGATGGGACGGGATTGCATCCCTGTTATGTAGGTGCCTTGCCGCCCGAACTGGCTGCGCTCAACCGCACTAACCTCAATGTGCAAGAGGTGGTCGTCGAAGCGCTAAAACGCCAAGACCGCGAACTGGTCTACCGCGCCGTGCAGTTGGACCCACTCACCGCCGCGGTCTGCTCCCTGGATCAAACGCGCCTGATGGTCGATGAACTTTTTGGGGCGCATGAAGCGTGGCTACCGTTTTGACTGTGACAAATTGTGGCTTTTCTGTTATATTCTGCGGGCGAACTTGTTTATTTGCACCAAGTGGAAGGCGATAGAAATGACGGATCAACAACTCCTGGCACGGATTGAGATTAATCCACAGGTCATGGTGGGTAAACCAGTGTTGAAGGGAACGCGTTTGACGGTTGAATATATTCTTAATCTGCTTGCACACGGGACAACAAGCCAGGAAATCATTGCTGAATATAAAGATCTAACCTTGCAAGATATCCAAGCCTGTTTATTATTTGCAACCAGATCGCTGGCAGATACGACCTTTATGCCCTTATCGCCGGCAGTAGCTTAAATGCGATTTCTTGTTGATGAGTGCGCTGGTCCAGCCGTAGCGCAATGGCTACGTAGTCAGCATTACGAGGTTTTCTCTGTCTATGAACAAGCTCGTGGTATGAGCGACGACGCCATCATTGCTAAGGCGGTAGCTGAAAAGTGGATTCTAATCACAGTCGATAAAGATTTTGGTGCAAAGATCTACCGCGATCAACATCGACATTATGGTGTTATTTTGCTTCGCCTTGATAATGATATTAGTCGCGTGAAAATCCATGTCTTACAGCGGCTACTTGATGAATATAAAGAGCGCTTGCCTAATCGATATGTCGTCGTTACAGAGGAACGAGTTCGCTTCGCGCAAGGCTAAAACTGCTGAAAGTGGCTGATTTTCTAATGATAAAAAATAACGAATCGGAACCAACCTGGCTAGCCGGCCCCCTCGTCAGCGAATTTCCCAACAACAGCACCAAGGTGGTCAAACATGGCCCCGCAGACATTGTGGTGATCCACTGGAATGGGGCCTTCAGCGCCTTTCGCAACGAGTGCCTGCACCAGGAGATGCCGATCCACGCCGGTTACCTCGCGCCCGATGGTTTTCTGCTCTGCCCCTTTCACAACTGGTGTTACCAGGTAACGACCGGTGAATGTCTCACTGTCCCTGGCGCGGCGCTGGAACAGTTTCCGGTTCAGATCCAGGAGGAGCGAGTCTGGATTGGGGTCAAGTAGTCGCTTTGGGGGACGCGTTCCAAATTTAGCGCTAAGGTCCCCGGCACAGGCGAGTGAACTGTACGCTGACGAACCAACGCGTCGCCTGTGCCGGGGACCTTTAGTACCCCTTTTTTAGGACACATCCCGCTTTTTAACCACCTTGCAAACTCTGCCAACCTCGGCTATGATCAGCTTGATCGCCCGCTTTTAATGGAAGAGACCGCAACTGGTTAGGTTATTGATCTAACCGGTCTGTTATGTCGTCAAAAATGTATACGGTTTGCGGTGACGGTCACTGACCAAAAATTGTTTCGTTAACCAGCAGGGTTGTGGTCAGTGACCGTCACCTTGGGCTAGCTGCATCGTTACCAAAAACATCAAATGTTGGGAAGGAATGAGAGATGATTCAAATTGCCGAAGTGCTCCCCCCCCGCCCCTCACCCCTGTGGAAAATGGTCAAGCAGTGTGGCGTTGACCATGTTGTTGGTGGCATGGATTTTAGCCCCGGCTGGGAAAGCCGCCCCAAGGATGAGTTGCCCTGGGGTTTCCTCTCGCTGATGCGGGTGAAGACTGCCTATGAAAATGGCGGCTTTAACTTCAATGTGCTCGAAAGCCGCCCACCGCTCAACAAAGCCAAGTTGGGCCTGCCCGGCCGCGACGAGGAGATCGAAACCGCCTGTGAGTTGATCCGCAACATGGGTAAACTGGGGATTGGCGTCTGGTGCTATGAATGGATGCCGGTGCTCAACTGGACGCGCACCTCCACCACCACCCCGACCCGTGGCGGTGCGCTGGTGACGAGCTTTGATAATGAAATCTTCAAAAAAGCCCCCCTCACCGAATATGGCGAAGTGCCCGAAGAGCGCCTTTGGGATAGTCTCAAGTACTTCTTGGAGAAGGTGATCCCGGTAGCGGAAAAAGCCGGTGTGCAACTGGCTATGCACCCCGATGATCCGCCCTTGTCCCCCCTGCGTGGCATGGGGCGCATTATGCGCAGCGTCGAAAACTACCAGCGCTTGGTTGATCTGGTCGAGAGCGAAGTCAACGGCATTACCCTCTGCCAAGGCAACTTCACCCTGATGACCGACGACCTACCCAACGTGATTCGCGACTTTGGCAAGCAGGGCAAGATCTTCTTTGTCCACTTCCGCGATGTGCGCGGCACGCCCGAAAAGTTCGAAGAGACCTTCCACGATGACGGCAAGACCGACATGCTCGAATGTCTGAAAGCCTACAAGGACATCGGCTACAACGGCGTCCTCCGTCCCGATCATGTGCCGACCATGGAAGGCGACGACAACAGCAACGCCGGCTACTCGGCGATTGGCCGCTTGTTTGCGATTGGTTACATCAAGGGCATGCGCCAGGCGGTTTACGCGGCGTAAAGCGTCACAGCCCGCCGCATAGACCTCATACTCCACAGCGGGCAGGTAAATTCTGCTGGATTAAAAGCAGCCTCCGTCCCAGCGGGACGGTTGACCTTAGGACCAAGAAAATCATGATATTTCCCGCCTAAGGTCAACCGTCCCGCATGGGACGAAAAACCCATCAAAATTTCCGTCACTGCACTAGTACCCCCACCCCACGCCATCCGCCACCCACTGATTCAACTCGTCGCGGTAGCTGCGCCACTGCGGCATGAAGCGATCCATCAACTGTCGAAAACGGTCGTTGTGCAGCCGTTCGTGCAGATGAACCAGCTCGTGAACAATAATATACTCGAGGCAATGGGTTGGTTTCTTGGCCAGTTCGAGATTGAGCCAGATGCGGCGGGCACGGATATTACAGGTGCCCCAGCGGGTCTTCATCTGTTTGACCCCCCATTCGTTGGCCTCGACGCCGATGATCGGTTGCCATTTGGCCAGGAGGGCGGGGATCTGCGCCTTGAGTTGCCGGCGATACCACTCGGTTAGCACCCGTTGGCGCTGGGTCAGATCGCTGCCGGGGCGCACATAGAGGTCGAGCTGGGTTTTGTTGCGAATCACCACTTTGGGCGCACCGGGCTGGTAGATCACGTTGAGCAGGTAACGGTCACCGGCGACATAGTGACTTTCCCCCGTCACATATTCGCGCGGCGATTGGCGTTCCTGGCCGGCAAACTTCAGCCGCTGTTTTTTGATCCACCCCAGTTTGGAGACAACAAAGAGGCGCACGGCCTCGTCATTGATTTTGCGCGGCGTGGCCACGCGCACGCGGCCATGCGGCGGATAGACACCCAGGTGTAAATTTTTAATATCCTTGCGCACAACGTCGATGACAAGGTCGGCTACGGTGATTTGATGCATAAGCGTTATCGGAAACCCCACCCCCAACCCCTCCCCGAGTACGGAGAGGGGAGTCTGGCTCCTCCCCCGAGTACGGGGGAGGTTAGGAGGGGGTTAATATTCACTCTGGTTCTTGATCAGCTCAAAAATTAATGCCTGCGTTTCCGGGTCGGCGATATGGGCGTTGACCACATAGCGCACTTCCCGCTCTTTGATGCGGACGCCGCGCCAGCCATCCTTTTTGGTGCGGCGGATCGCGCCGTCCAGGGCCAGGGCGAGCTCGGTATTCTGGTCCAAGTTATCATAGAGCGCGCGCTTGGCCGCACTGTCGAGGGCGGTGGGATAGGTGACTGTGCCACCCGGCTGCTGCACTTGTTTGCTCAACTCCACAATTCTAGCTAAGTATGCTTCATAGTGCAAAGCGGCGGCCCGCCGTTCTTGGATCAATTCATCGAGCAATTGCGACATCTTCTCATAATACTTGGGATTAATCGGCGTTTCATCGAGGATCACTTTGCGCAGGTTGTTTTCAATCGTTTCGGCCATGGCCCCTTGGTCCTGGCGCAGCCCTTTGGGCAGGGCGTTCAAGCCATCGACACCACGGGCGACGATCAACTGAATCAGGCTCATGTCGTCAAAGGCGGAGATGACCTCACTCTCCTCGGCGCGGATATAGGTGTCGATCAGGTGGCGCATGGCCGGCTCATAGACTTTGAGGTCAATATAGTCGCCGCTAGCAATTTTCACCTCGGTGCGCACCTTTTCATAGTGGTCAACCTCCGCTTTGATCTGCGCACTTTCGCTGGCGGTATAGCCGGCCTCGGGCAGTTCATTGGCCAGATTGGCATAGGCGCGCACCAGGGCGGCGACCTGCTTGTAGAGGGCAAGGCGTTGCGGTTCGCGCGCGGTTAGGTCGGCTTTATTTTCCGGGTTACCACAGAAATAGTGCAAATAATCCGGCGTTGCTTTGGGCGCGGCGACCGGTTCGCACAGTGCCTTGATGCTTTCGCGGGCCGCGTCTAACTCTTCTTTGGCTTTCCCTAAGCGATCACTGAGCAAGCCCTCGACATCTTCCTTGGCATAGCCGTCGAGCGCGCCGCTGGTGTAATCGTGGATCGAACTTTCCAGGCTGCGGAAGAGATCTTTATAGTCGATGATATAGCCATATGTTTTGTCCTCGCCATCCAGGCGGTTGACGCGGCAGATCGCCTGAAAGAGGCTATGATCCTGCATCTTTTTGTCGATGTAAAGATAAGTGGCCGCGGGCGCGTCAAAGCCGGTGAGCAATTTGTCAACGACAATCAGCAATTTCATCTGCCCCGGCGCTTTGATAAACTGCTCTTTGGCCACTTTTTCAAAGGCTTCGGGCGTTTGGTCGCCCAACATCTTTTGGTAGATGGCATATTGTTTGAGCCGCTCGGTGATGCCTTCGCCCGTCTCTTCGCCTTTGATGTCGCTTGGCGTAGGCGCATAGGAGGTGACAATCGCACACTTGGTAAAGCCGTGATTTTGAAATAACTCGTAGAACTTACACGCCTGATAGATACTGCCGGAGACGAGCATGGCATTGCCGCGGCCACTTTGCAGGCGATCTTTGGTCTCCATGTCGAGCAGAATGTCGGCGACGATCTTTTCCAGCCGCGATTGCGAACTGAGCACCCGTTGCAGGGTGCCCCAGCGCCGCTTGAGTTGGGAGAGGGCATAGTCGTTGAGCCCTTTGGTCTTGGCGGCAAACCATTGATCGATCTTCGTCGGCGAGGTGATACTTTGGTCAATATCGCGCGCTTCATAGCGCAAATCCAAGATCACTTGGTCAGCCACGGCTTCGTCAAATTTATAGGTGTGAATATAGCGGCCAAAGGTTTCGAGGCTGGTCTGCTTGTCGGCTTTGAGCAGGGGCGTGCCGGTAAAGCCGATAAAAAGCGCATGGGGCAACAGCTCCTTCATCGCCTTGTGTAACTCGCCAGACTGGGTGCGGTGACATTCATCGACAAAGACATAGAGATCACCTTTGGCGCGAAAGTCCTGGGGCAGGTGGCGCTGCAGATCGGCGATAAAGTCGCTATAGGCGGCGTTTTCGTTGGCGCTGGGGCGGCTGCCAAATTTGTGGACCAGCGAACAGAGCAGCGCCGGATAGGCGGCGTTGAGCTTGGCGAGCAGATCTGCCCCGCTGCGGCAGCGCACAATCTGCTCTTGCACCCCCAAAAAGACCCGCTCAATCTGCTCGTCCAACTCGCTACGGTCGGTGATAATGAGCACACGGGCATCCTGAATATTTTCGCGAATCCACTTGGCAAGCCAGACCATGGTGAGACTTTTGCCGCTGCCTTGGGTGTGCCAGATAATGCCCCCTTCGCGTTGCCCAATGCGTGCCTGCGCCGCCTTGACGCCAAAGTATTGGTTGTGGCGGCAGAGCTTTTTAACGCCGCTGTCAAAGACGGTGAAGTCGTGGATCAACTCCAGCAAGCGCGCCTTGTTGCAGAGTTGGATCAACTGGCGGTCGAGCGCGCTGTCGGGTAAAGCCGTTGCCTCTAAATCTGCGGTGGCGTTTTCCTCTTTCCAGGCCAGGTAATATTTCTCGCCTGTCTCAATCGTGCCGTAACGCAGCCCCTCCGTATCGTTGCCAGCCATGACCAGTTGCATGGTGGTGAAAAAGGGTTGGATAAAGAGTTTCTTCTGGTTGTCGAGATTTTGGCGAATGCCCTCGCTGACAAAGGTGGTCGAACGTTTGAGTTCGAGGATGCCCAGGGCAATGCCGTTGACATAGAGCACCACATCCGGGCGCTTGGGGTGGGGGCCGTTCACGGTGACCTCTTCGGCCAGCGCAAAGTGATTGTTCTGCGGCTTTGCCCAGTCGATCAGCCAGACGGTTTGGCGCTGCTCGCCCACCTCGTCTTTGACCTGGACGCCGTAGCGCAACAGGCGGTAGACCGCTTTGTTGCGATCATAGAGACTTTGGGTCTGGTCACCGGCAGCTTTGTCCAGTTCGTAGAGCGCCTTGGCAATCAGCGTTTCGCTGTAGCCCCAAGCGCGCAGCACCGGGCGCAGAAATTCGGCTTCAACATTGCGGTTATTGGGCCGCTCGGCCCAGTCGCCCAGATAATCATAGCCGAGGACGCGTTGGAACAGTTGCACGACCCGATTTTGGGTCTTACGCTCAAGTTGACCGACGTTGCTCATGGGTTGGGGTTTCCATTTCCTGGGAACGCCATCGGGTTGCCAATGGCAGTACGCGTGATCTGAGCATATACATTGGCTTATGCTCAGATAATGACTTATCTGAGAGTATAAATTGCCATATGCTCAGATAATGACTTATCTGAGAGTATAAATTGCCATATTCTCAGATAATGACTTTCCTGAAAGTATGGCGGCTATTCTCTGTGCCTAATTCTCAAAATTTACAAAATAAGTTTATATTCGCAGCAAAGGCTATGAACTGCAACTATGGCAATTTATGCGTGCAGAAAAGACCATGAACTGCAACTATGGCAATTTTTATGCGCAGGTATCGACCGTTTGTGCGCGCCGGATGCCGGGGCGACAACGAATGCGCGTGCGTGGCACTGACCAAGATCACGTTGTTGACGCTCCAACCTGCTGGTCAGTGCCACGCACGCGGCCCCTAGCCGCACCGTGCCCAATCGGTCCCCTCCGCAATGGGTTCAACGCCAGCGCCCAGCCACAGGCTGAAGCCCTGTGGCTGATCGGCGAAGCCCTGCTAAAGCAGGCTGCAACAGGCGTGCGCTAATGGAAGTTAAGAAAATAATCTGGTAATCCCGAAAGCTGTCACGCCGGAGGCGATGACCTACGATTACCGAATTTAATTTTTAATCTCCATTAGTGCAGCTTTGCCGATCAGGCAATGGTTTATAGCAAATAATCGGGTAAATGCTAGCCGCCCCGCCATAAATGGCACCCAAAGGGTACCCGGCTACAGAACAACGCAGGCTAAAGCCCGCTTTAGAGGGCGTTGTTCTGTAGCTGGGGGCCCTCTGGGCAGGCTTTAGCCTAATACTACTGAATGAAATGAGAGAACGGAGTCAACAAGGCTCGGGAAAATAGGTCGAACGAGCAGGAATCAGATAAGCTATATCTCCGCCCAGGTTGAATCGAACGAACAGCGGAGATAAAACAATGTCACAAAACCAGATCGTCAGCGCATTTGCCACCATCGGCCCGAACTTTAGCTTGGTGCCCTTTGCCGAAATCCTCCAACCACTGATCCATGAAACGCTAGCCGAACATGGCAAAGCGAAGTGGCGCAAAGGGACAATCTTGTTACCGGCGGTGACGGTCTGGCTGGTCTTAGCGCTGACGTTGCGACGGGAGCTCAACTGTGAACAGGTACTGAACTGGATGGTCTCCGGCTTTCGTTGGTTGAGTGACCTACTGCCGGCCAAGGCCAACTTAGTCGCTGGCGGTACAATTAGTCATGCGCGAGTCAAGTTAGGCTTTGAACTATTCGAGCGCTTATTCAGCAAGCTGCGGGGGGCATTACCGGCACTCGAAGCCGATTTCTCTGGCCGTATCACCTGCATCTTTGATGGCAGCACGGGGACAATGCCTGACAGTAGTTGCAATGTTGCGGCGTTTGGCCAGACGCAAAATCAGACCGGTGCCGGCGCATTTCCGCAGTTACGGATGATGGCCTTACTGGTCTTGCGTCTGCGCGTCGTCCTTGATGTTGCCTATGCCCCCTACTGCGGGAAAGGCAATGGCGAGCGTGCGTTGATGATGCAACTGCTCAAGCGCACGGCCGCTGGTGGTCTCCTCTATCTAATGGACGCCGGTCTCTACTCGTTTGAGCTGGTCTGGCAGATTCACCAAGTGCAGAAGCAGGATTTTCTGGCCAAAATCTCGAGCACAGTCAAGCTCAAATTCAGCAAACAACTACCCGATGGTAGCTACTTAGCAACCATCAAGCAGAAAGTCATCGATCCGGGTGCACCCCCACGCGCTGACGGTCGTAACCGCTTGCAGATTTTGACGATGACCGTCCGCGTCATTTGCGTCCAGATTCCGGGCTTTCGTCCCTGTCGCTTGGTGACAAGTATCTTGGCTGAAGATTGCACTGCCTACGCCTTGGCCGTCCATTATCACACACGGTGGGATATTGAAATCAGCTACGACGAAATCAAGACACACCAGTGTGCCACACGGCGCGGGCAGTCACCTACGCTCTTTCGTTCAAGGCGCCCTGACCTTGTCAAACAGGAATTGTATGCCATCATGATTACCTATAATCTGGTCCGGCTCACCATGGCCCACGCCGCCACTGAACACAACAAAGCGCCACGCGTCATCAGCTTTCTCGATTCCCTGCACCATTTATTGGCGGCGTTACCGCTGCTTACCTTCACACAACACTGCCGTGGCTCCTGTCCGCTGACTTATTTGCACCAACTCCTTGCCGATTGTGAATTAGCATACCCGCGTCGTCCACGTACCTCGCCGCGGGTCGTCAAAGTTAAGAGTTCCAAGTTCCCCCGTAAAACACAGACTCATCTGACACAGACTCGACACTTTGACAACGAAATCAAAATCTTCCCCCACACTTCTGACCAGCATGACCTTTTTCCGTTGGCGACTGTCACACTTCGCTAACACTCATTCTACAGCCTCAATACCCACTCATTCAGCGGTATTAGGCTTTAGCCCAGGGCGGTTTACACAACCAATGATTTAACCTTCATCAACCATCGCCGCCGACCACCCCCGACACCAGCCGCACCGCCCCGTTAACCGGCGCTGCCGCCCCCGCGCCCAATCGGCCCCCCGCAACGGATGCAACCCCAGTGCGCTTTAGCGCAGCTTTGCCGATCAGGCAATGGTTTATAGCAAATGATCGGGTAAAGCTAGCCGCCCCGCCATAAATGGCACCCAATGGGTACCCGGCTACAGAACAACGCAGGCTAAAGCCCGCTTTAGGGGGCGTTGTTCTGTAGCCCTGCGGCTTCGGGTGCCCCTTGGGCGCAGGGCGGTTTACACAACCAATGATTTAACAGCCATCAACCATCGCCGCCGCCCCCCTACCCCAACCGCACCGCGCCCGTCAACAAACTCTGCATCATCCCTTGTTTGAGCGCCACCGTTTTCGCCCGCTTTTGCCCCAGCGCCGCGATCTCGGCGTCCATGTCGGCGAGGATTTGGGCGATGGCGGTTTGTTCGGATAGCGATGGGAGCGCAATAGGAAAATTCTTTATATCTGCACTCGTAATGTTGGGATCTTTCCGGCTGCTCATAGCCACATTTTTCCAATACCCAACTTGAAAATTTAGGTAATTGATTAAAAAAACCGAATCTAATGCTTTACTTTCTGGCCGAATTGCGGTTAGTGCCTGATTAACAGCCGCTGGAATCTTTAAAAGACCTGTTCTTCCAATTTGATTGAAACCACCATACATAGCCACCAGTACAGTACCTACATCATAGATTTTTAGATTTGTTTCTTTGATTGCTATCTCAGTAACTTTTTCGCTAGTCTCAACTATATTGCTATTGTTAAGGTCTGTTGTTTTGACCCAATTAATTGTTCCATTGGAATAATACCTTTCTCCCAGATCTCTAGAAGGAGTCGTACCAGAAGAAATTGTACTTATATTTACTAGCTCTTTCACCTCCCACGCCCCCGCGAACCCCGGCAACCGGCGTTGACCGGTGAGGAGTTCCTGCATGGCACCCTGTTTGATGAGGCGTTTTTTGGCGATCAAGGCATCCACCCCGCTGATCAGCCCATCCACATCGCGCAATGCCTCGGCTATGGCTTGCTGCTCGGCGAGGGTGGGCGGTAGCGGAATACGTACAGCATGCAGAATTGACTGTGTAACGAGCGGCAGATCATTTCGATTTTTTACATCATTCAATCGTGCTGCTTGCATTGCAAGTGCAAAAAAGCGTATATCTATTGCCCGAAAGATACTACGTGGGTAAAGTGCATTATCGGTGATCCATGCTGGACCATCGGTGAGGTACACTTCACCGCATTTCTGGCCAACTCGTCCCACGACAACAACTGGACGTTGTACAATAGGCATATTAGTATAACCAGCGATACCATTACCTCCGTAAACTGGCACCGGAGTATGAGGGGACTGTTGTTGTAATGCTGCGACACTGATACCATTACCTGATGTAAAAGATGCGAGGCTACCAATTGGAACAACTTCCCAATCCTCCGGGATCACCCCCACCTCCGTCTGTTTGTACCCCGCGCTCACTGCCATGTGAAGCCCATCCTCTCCAAATGCCGATTCACCCTGGCTTCCAACGCGCTCACCTGACTGTCGATCTGCGGCAGCGGGGTGGCGTAACGTTCGGCCAATTCTTTGACCCGTTGGGCCAAGGTTTGGGCGACCCGTTCGACTTCGCCCTGCAGCGCGCTGTGGAGGGTGGCCAGCCATTTGTCATCGACCACCAGCCGCTTGACTTCCGCTTCACTCAGCTTGGGATAGTGGGCGGCAACCAGTTGGTCGAGCCGGCCTTGGGCGGTTTTGAGCGCGGTCGTGGCCGCGGCCTCACGGTCGATCAGGTCGAGCAGGCTTTGCAACAGCGCCCGTTCGGCTTGATCGTCGTCGGCGGCGGCTGCGCCCGCCGCGGCGTTGAGCGCTTTGAGGCGGGCTTGTACCGAGAGGCGGGTCAGCTTCTCTTTCTCATTTTTGGCCTCGGTCAGCAACCCATCCTCACCGCCGTGCTCCTCTTCCAGCTCCTCACGTTGGCGGGTCCGCGCCTCTTTGTCGGCTTGCAGCAGGGCCAGGGCGCGCTGGGCGTCGCCAAAATAGCGAGCCACGATCAGCGCCGGCGGGATCAGGTCGGCCTTAAAGCGCGCCTTGCCCACTTCCAGATCGGCCTTTTCCCGCTTCTCTTTGTCACTCACCAATGGCCGCAGCCGTTGCCCCGCGCCCCAGCCGTCACTCGCCAGCAGATAGAGATCATCCTGCATCGTCTGGCTCCAGTAATCCATGAGCGCCTGATAGAGATCATAGTTGTCGAGCAGGGCGAGCTTGGCAAAGCTGTGCAGCAGATCCTCGGCAATGGTTTCGATCACTGTCTTGGGTTTGGTGCCCACGGTGAGCGCTTTAAGGAAGGTGGCGCTGCGCGTTTGCCAGCTTTGAAAAACCGTTTGCACCTGCGCGGTATAGGCCACAAATTCGGGGTGATGATAGATCGTCGCTTTGATCTGCGCCGGTTCGACCTGCAAGGCGACATACGCGGCCCGGTCACTGGGCGCATAGAGCACCGCGGCCAGCGACGGAAACGCCTGCCAGTAGCGGTCAAGCGCCTCGATATCGCGCCGGGGAATGCCCCCCAACAGATGCGCGGCGATATCCTGCCCATCCTCCGCCGTGCTGCTGTCAATATAGCGGGGCAGGTTGAGGTTGTAGTCATTCTTCTCGGCGATCTCGGCGATACTCACCAGGCGGGCATAGCCGGGCACTGCCAACCCTTTGGTAAAGACATCGACAATCTTGTGAATGTCTTGATGGCGCAGGCGATTTTTGTTGCCATCCTTCATAAAGCCCTTGCTGGCGTCGATCATAAAGATGCCCTGGCGGGTGGCCGCATTTTCCTTGTCGAGCACAAGGATACAGGCGGGAATGCCGGTGCCGTAGAAGAGGTTGGCTGGCAGCCCGATAATCGCTTTGATATAGCCCTTCTTGATGATATTTTTGCGGATCTGGGCTTCGGCATTGCCGCGGAAGAGCACACCGTGGGGCAGAATCACCGCGCCCTTGCCCGTGCTTTTGAGCGAACGGATAATGTGCAGCAGAAAGGCATAGTCGCCATTCTTGGCCGGCGGCACGCCATCGGCAAAGCGCGCGTAGGGATCGTTGTTGGGGTCAAAGCCGGTGCTCCACGCCTTCATCGAGAAGGGCACATTGGCCACCACAAAGTCAAAGGTCTTGAGCTTGCCGTCAGCCGCCTTGAAGTGGGGATCGGCCAGCGTATTGCCGCGCCAGATCTCCGCCGTCGGGTTGTTGTGCAGGATCATATTCATCTTGGCCAGCGCGGCAGTGGCATTGTCCATCTCCTGGACATAGATCGTCACCCCATGCTCCGCCTCATCAGCCGCCTTCAGCGCAAGCGAGCCGGAGCCGCCGGTGGGGTCATAGACCGTCTGATCAGGGCTTTGGGCCTGGTTGATGCCGATCACCTTGGCCATGACGCGCGAGACTTCGGCCGGCGTGTAAAATTGCCCCTTGCTCTTGCCCGCTTCGGTGGCAAAGTGGCGCATCAGATATTCATAGGCATCACCCAGCAGATCATCCCCTTCGGCGCGATTCTTGCTAAAGTCCAGGCTGGGATCTTCAAAGATAGCGACCAGGTTGGTCAGCCGATCCTGCATCTCCGGGCCGCGGCCAAGCTTGTCGGGGTTGTTAAAGTCGGCGACATCGATCACCCCTTTCAGGTCGTTGGCTTCGGCCAGCCGGCCGATAATCTTGTTGATGCCGTCGCCGATCTCCTTTTTGCCCTTGAGCGCGATCATATCGCCAAAGCCGCCCCCGTCCGGGATTTCGATCAGCGCATGGGGCTTGCCCCCATATTTGTCAGAGACATATTTCACAAAGAGCAGCGAGAGCACATAATCTTTATACTGCGAGGCATCCATGCCGCCGCGCAACTCGTCGCAACTCTTCCACAGCGAGCTATAAAGTTCACTTTTTTTGATGGCCATAGGGTTAGTTCGATTGGTTTCTCGTACGACAACGTTAAATTAGCCGGATGTAGTCGAGTACGTGCGTCGCACTGCCGCATAGAATTCCGTCACTGCCACCACTTTCTCGGCAGTGCGACGCACGTACTGCCTAAATTTAACGTTGTCGTTCTAGTCAGGATCAACAAAGGCAGATCAGCGGTCAGAAGCATTATATGTGTGACGCTAGTTTACACCAATTGTCGTGATCAACAGCTTACAATGCGGCAAGCTGTGCGCCGGACAGCGGCGGCCGGGGGAGGTTAGGAGGGGGTTAGTCGTTACGCTGCAAGTTAAATTTGCTGGATCTCCATGCCATTACCCCCACCTTTTGACAGAATACAGCCAACGCTCTACACTAAACGCATAGGATAGTGATGCGTGAAACGTGAAACGTAAGTACTCGGTCACGCATCACGCATCACGTTTCACGTTTCACGTTTCACGCATCACATTGACCTTTTGGACCAAGTATGGAAATCTCACTCTTTCAAGCCGACGAACCGCTCCGTTTTGAGCGCATTATCATCTACCCCTATCCAGATCTAAAGCGGATCTGGGTACGCGCATGGATGACGGCGGTGCAGGATCAGCAACCGAATATCGAAATCATCATCCTGAATCCGGATGGCAGCGAGAATAACAGCGTCTACCTGATGAACCATGCCGAACAGCGGCTGGAGACGACCATGCACATGCGCAAGGGGGTCCCCGGCACTACCTATCATGTGGTAGCCGTCCTGAGCCTGGGTGTCAACGACCAGCCGGAGGTGATCGATCACCAGGAGTTTGACCTGATCCTCGAATTTCGCGACCCCGAGGCGCGCCAGCCCGGCTTTGGCATGGGGGTGGATTGGAGCGAACTACAACAGGCCGAGCAGCAGGAGGAGTAACGTTGAGCCCTTGCCCCCTCTGTGGTCAGCCATATGACGTGCGCTTGCTTGCGCAAGGGGCACAGCTGCGACCAGCCTTGGCGCGCCGGCTGGCCGCCACCCACCCCGGTTGGCAACCGGCCCACGGCCTCTGTCCCAACTGCGCGCACAGGATCATGCAACAGTTCCAACGTGAACGTACCCCTACGGCCCTCCACACCAGCCACGAACCGCACGCCACCTTTCCCTATTACCATCCTGCCGAAGAGACGGTGCTGAGCCAGGCCGAACGACTGCCTGACTATGCGACATATCAGGGGCGCGGGGTCACCGTGGCCTTTTTGGACAGCGGCTACTATCCCCACCCTGATCTCACCGGGATCACCCAGTGGCCGGCAACCCAGCCGGAATGGGCGCGCTTAACCGCCCCGCAATTGCACGCGCTGCTGGCCGCCCAGCCGCTGCGCTTTGCCGACTATATCGACCTGACCGATGGCGGCGAGCGCATCGGTTTGACGCAGCCGAGCCTGTGGGATGGCGCGGGCGACAGTTGGCACGGCCAGATGACCACGTCGCTGGTGGCGGGCAATGGGCTGCTGAGCGACGGGCGTTACCGCGGCTATGCCCCCAGTGCCACCCTGTTGCCAATCAAAATTGGCCGCGGTGGTGGGCGCATCCCCGAAGAGGATATTCTTGGCGGGCTGCAGTGGCTGCTGCGTAACAACAACTGGCAGCGCCATCACGTGCGCGTCGTCAACATGAGCGTTGGCGGCGATTTTTTGCAGGATTGGCGCGCCAATGCAGTCTGTCAGGCCGCCGAAGCTTTGGCCGCGCGGGGCGTTTTTCTGGCCGCGGCCGCCGGCAACAGCAATAAAGAAGAGCTGCGCGCCCCCGCCCAGTCGCCCGCGGTCCTGACGGTTGGCGGGGTTGATGATGGCAACCGGCCCTGGCAAAGTCCCACACAGTCCCAACCGTTGGCGCTCTATCCCCACAACTACGGTACGGTCACGCTTGGCAGCAGCAAAGGGCCGCGTCAGCAACTACACAAACCGGAATTGCTGGCCCTCGGCTTCTGGCTGCCGGCACCGATCCTACCCGTTAGCCCGATCTTTGGCGAAGTCGCCGCACTGGGCGCCTTGCGCCGGGTGCTGCTCGGCTATGATGAGCTGCGCAACGACGATTTTGGGGCACTGGCGGATGGCCTGGTCGACGAAACCGAGCGCCACTATCGCCCGCCGACCTGGATGCCCAAGGTCTGGCAGGGGATGCGTGAACGTATGAACGCGCACAAGTGGATTCACCCTTACTATCAACATGTGGACGGCACCAGTGTCGCCGTCGCCCAAGTCTCGGCGGTGGCAGCGCAGATGGTGGAAGCGAATCCCAAGTTGGATGGAGCGCAGATCAAGGCGATTCTGCTGGAGAGTGCGCTGCCTTTGCCCCAGCTGCCCGCGGCGCGCACGGGGGCTGGATTGTTGCAGCCACGCCGCGCCGTGGCCTTGGCCTTACGCCGGGGAGGTGGCTCACTGACGCCCTACCCCTGTAGTGGTACACTGTTAACGGCGAGTGAGTTGCAAAAATGGCGGGAAGCGGGTAGAGTACCTCTACTCGGCGACGAATTCACTGCCGCCGCTGGCCAAGGTCAGCGCCAGGCCCTCTATTTGGGCATCTACGCACCGCAGGCAGCGCGCGTGAGCGTCACCGGTACCTTTAACGATTGGCAACTAGCACGCCACTCCCTGGCCGCCACGCGGCAGGGTTGGTGGCATGGCGTGCTGCTATTATCCCCTGGCCACTATCTCTACCGCTTCTGGGTAGAGGGGCAAGACGCCGCACAGAGTCAATGGTTACCCGATTATGAAAATTCAACCAGTGCCGAAAGCGGTTACCGCGACGGCCACAGTATGATCTCGGTGGAATAAGCTATGCAGCGCGCACATCACCGTTGGTTCAGCCCGCATCTGCAGCGTGACATGGAGCTGTTGATCCATGGGCATGCGGGCGCGCCGGTGCTGGTCTTCCCGACCAGTGGCGGGCGCTTTTTTGAATACGAAGATCGCGAGATGGTCGCAAATCTCCATGACTTTATCGATCAGGGCTGGTTTCAGCTTTACTGTGTCGATAGTGTGGACATGGAGAGTTTCTACTGTAGCTGGGCCCACCCAGCGGGACGGATTAATCGCCACCAACAATATGAGGCCTATCTGCTCAACGAAGTGCTGCCGCTGATCCGCAGCAAGAACAGCAATCCCTACTTGATCACCCACGGTTGTAGCTTTGGCGCCTACCATGCCATGAACATTGCGCTGCGCCACCCGCACCTCTTTGGCCGCGTGTTGGCGCTCAGTGGCAAATATGATATGAGCGGCTTTTTTAGCGGCTATTACGACGATAACATCTACCAGCACACGCCCAGCCACTATGTGCCCAACCTCAACGACGGGGGCCGGCTCGACACGTTACGCCGGCTGGATATCATCATTGCGGTTGGCCAACATGATCCAAATATTGAAAACAATCGGGCCTTTAGCGGTGCCCTGTGGGGCAAACAGATCTGGCATGCCTTCCGCGAGTGGGATGGCTGGAGTCACGATTGGCCCTATTGGAAACAAATGGCCCGCCAATATATCCAGGGCGCATAAGTAAAACGACCCCGCCCTAGCCCACCCCTGCTAGGGGAAACCTGAACACCCGGACAATGTTCCCGCCCCAAGCTGGGGAGGGTTAGGGCGGGGTTAATGTTTAGTACGCCGCAAACATAAAAGTGTACAACACAACAAGGAGCAGCTATGAGCGACGTAAAAAAGATCGGTCTCATTGTTGGGCGCGAATGGAGCTTTCCGCCCGCCTTTTTGGATGAAGTCAACGGTCGGAATGCCGGCGTCGTCGCCGAGTATGTCAAGCTGGGCGGCACGCGCATGAACGAGCCATGCGACTATGCGGTGCTGGTTGACCGCATCAGCCACGAGATCCCCTACTATCGCACCTATCTGAAGAATGCCATGCTCCAGGGTGCCTATTGTGTCAACAACCCCTTCTGGTGGAGCGCCGACGATAAGTTCTTTGGGGCCAGCCTGTTAACAGCGATGAATATCCCCTCCCCGCGCACCATCGTTTTGCCCATGCATTCCTACCCTGAAGGCGTCGTCAGTGAAAGCCTGCGCAATCTTGTCTACCCCCTCGACTGGGGCGGCATTGTCGACTATGTCAAACTCCCCGCTATCCTGAAAGATGCCTGGGGCGGCGGCTGGAAAAATGTGTACAAGGTTAACACCGTTGACGAACTGATCCAGGCGTATGATGAGACCGGCACCCTCTGTATGGTCCTGCAAGAGTTTATCGAGTGGGATCAATTTGTGCGCTGCATCTGTGTTGGCCAGACGAACATTATGCCGATCAAATATGACCCTGGTCAGCGCCGCTATCATGTCGAACATTATCATCTGTCGGACGAGTTAGGTGAACGAATTATTGATTATGCGCGACGGATCAATGAAGTGCTGGGGTATGACATGAACAGCATCGAATTTGCCGTCAAAGATGGCGTACCCTATGCGATTGACTTTATGAATCCGGCCCCGGATATGGATGTCAACAGCATTACACCCCACTATTTTGAGTGGGCCGTCAAAGCAATGGCCGATTTCTGTATTGAAATGGCCCATCAGCCCAAAGTACAGCGCACAGAACAACGTTGGGCCGCATATGTGCCACCACTAGTCTAACTAACATGTAAGGTCACCAATTGTTTAGACAGGATTCCGTAAGTTAAATCGACGGGAAACAATGATATCCTCATGGGTAGTTGTCACCCATATGCAAGGAGGCTATCATGCAGCAAAATGTCTATCCGACCCCGCGTGTTTTCTATACATTGATTACGTTGGTCGTGGCGACCACGATCGGTGTGTTGCTTTTCACATTCTCAGCGATTACGTTTTCGGTTTCGACTTTACTCGCCGCTGATGGCACTGATGCGCCGGAGAACAGTGCCCTGAGTCTGCAAGGCTCGGTTTGGCTCGACGACAATCGTAATGGTCATTTTGATGACGATGAAGTACCGGCGATTAATACCGTTATCTTTGTGATTCCAGACCGCGCGGATGATTTTGCGCAGACATTAGTGCTCTTTACCGATGCGGAGGGCTACTTTGCCGCGACCAACCTGACGCCTGGTCGCTATCGGATTTGGGCCGAAGGTCAAGATGAAGCACAAGCCGCGCAAGTTACCGTGAGCAATGACCGGAGCACGCCGGCCTTGTTATTACCGATTGTTAATTACACGTTATACATGCCATTGGTTGCCAATTAATGCGAAAATTTTCACTGGGCAATTCTAGTGTGCCGCTGACTGCGATGGTTGCCTGCGCCGGTTGAGCATCTAAGCTACCGCCGGGGGCGCTGTCGCAGGTCGTGCGACAAATGGCCGGACTCTTTCCGGCAACTGCATATCCAGATCTGCTGATTGGTCTGGGCGAACCGGATGATGCCGCCGTGTTTCGCCTGGACGATACGCGCGCCTTGATCAAAACCACCGATTTCTTCACCCCGATTGTCGACGATCCCTGGACCTACGGTGCCATCGCCGCCACCAATGCCATGAGCGATGTCTATGCGATGGGTGGCGAGGTGCTCTTCTGCCTGAATATCGCCGGCTTCCCAGAAGGGATGGCGGCGGAACGTATTGCCCAGATCTTTGCCGGCGGCGCCACCAAGGTCCGGGAAGCCGGGGCCGCGATTGCCGGCGGCCACACCGTCACCAATCCCGAACCCTTTTACGGCCTGAGTGTCACCGGCCTGATCCACCCCGACCAGGTGATGCGCAAAGGTGGTGCCGTCCCAGGCGACCACCTCTACCTCACCAAGCCACTCGGCACCGGCATTGTCACCACCGCGGCCAAAGTGACCGGCCAGGGCGAAAATTGGCTCAAACGGCTGGCCCGTCGCGCCCAGGGCAAACCCGATCTCACCATCGCCCATCTGGACGAGGCGATTATGTCGATGACGCGGCTCAACCGGGCCGCCGCCCAAGCCGCGCGCGCAGCCGACGTGCGCAGTGCCACTGACATCACCGGCTTTGGTCTGCTCGGCCATGCCAGCGAGATGGCTGGGGCCAGTGGTAAAGCCACCGCAATCGGCTTCCAGATTGAGGCCGCCGCGGTCCCGACCTTGGCCGGGGTTTGGGAATATATTGCTGCGGGCTATCTAACGCGCGGCAGCACCCGCAATCCCCAACATTTTGGCGAACAGGTCGATTTCGCCCCCACTGTCACCCCAGCCCAGCGCACCCTGCTCTGGGAAGCAGAGACGAGCGGTGGGCTCTTAATCGCGGTGCCAGAAACAAAGGTTGCGATCTTTGAAGCCGCGTGCAGCCAACAGCAGCAACCCTGCTGGCCGATTGGCGTTGTGACCACGACCCCTGGCATTGCCGTGATCTAGTATAGTGTCAAGGCAGTTTTACGGAATTAGCCACGGCGTGGCGGCAGACGGTAGCCCAGCCTTTTAAGGCTGGGGTCCAGCGGATTCCCTGACCGCAGGTTGAAACCTGCGGCTACCGTCTGCCGTCACTCCGTGACTCGATCCGCCGCGCCAGCGTAAAATTCGCCCCGTAACGCACCCCTAACCTCTTTCGTTCCCCAATCCACGCCACTTTCCGCCAAAATACGTAGCACAAAGCGTGCGCGCGGCCAATATTCAATTTGACAAATAGAACAAAGGTTCGTATTCTTATGCTCAATCGAATAGAACATGTATTCTAAACATGAGCACTAGGCTCGTAGTTACCCTAATCAATTATTGCGAGCCTGAATATTAGCCTGGTGTGCACGCCCTTGTGAACGGCCGGTTGGCCGCCCACAAACCAACGGCATTGATCGATCCGGTCATGGTGATCCCGTTGCGCGGCGTGTTGACACCAGGCATTTTGTATTGGTCGCCTGTTTTGGCCCATTGCCAATCGCAAGCGACCCCAGCGAGCCCTCCACACCACACAGCACAAATCGACCACACGGGTCGATCAACGTGGGTTCATGTCAAAACAGTCGTTGGTGCCGCCACTGGTCAAACCAACGATAATGGTTTTGCATGAGTCCCACATCAAATGATTGAACGGTACAGGTGAGGAAAATCCTATGGCTTACCGCAAACGCACCCTGGAGATGCAGGCCGACCGCATTGAGGCGGTTCTGGCGCGACACAAAGTAACCGGCCGCGTCAATGGCGGCACGGTGACCCCCCGCTTTATTCGTTTCCAGTTGACGACCCAAATGGGCACCAAAGTCAATAAGGTCGCGTCCCTGGCCGAGGAGATCGCACTGGCCTTGGGCATGCGCGAGGCCAGGGTGTACCGGCAAGGTGGCGCGATCAATGTCGAGGTGCCACGCACCCATGCCGCGCCCGTACGTTTGCTCCCGCTCTGTGCACGGCTGGCGACGGTACCGCCGGTCACTGGCGTATTGGGAGTGGAAGCGAATGGGACCCCCCTGTTGCTACGGCTGACGGCACCGGATGTTTCGCATGTCCTCATCGCCGGCACCACTGGTTCCGGCAAGACGGCACTAGCCCGGACACTGCTAACCTCGCTGGCCATGCACAATCGCCAAGGGGAGTTGCAGCTCATTTTGATTGACCCCAAGGGACGCGGCTTCGGCCCACTGGCCACCCTGCCCCATGTCCTCGGCGCGATTGCCACCACGCCGGCCGACGCGATTGCACGTCTGCGCTGGCTGGTCGAGGAAATGGAGCGGCGCGACCAAGGGGGCGTCAGCCATCCCAAATTGATCGTCGCGGTCGATGAGCTGGCCGATCTGTTGCAGACCGGTGGGCGCGAAGTAGAAGCGATCCTCACGCGCCTGAGCCAGCGTGGCCGCGAGGCGGGCATCCACCTGGTCGCGTGCACGCAAAAACCGACCGCGGCACTGATCGGCGGCGCGATGAAGGCAAACTTCCCGGTCCGGCTGGTCGGCACGGTGGCCAGCCGCGACGAAGCGCGCTACGCGACGGGCATGAATGATAGTGGCGCCGAAAAGCTGGAAGGCAAGGGTGATTTCCTGCTGATTGCCAAAGGCGACCAGGTGCGCTTTCAGGCCGCCTGGGTGGGGCCCCAGGATCTCAAAGCCATCGGTGCCCAGCTCTGTAGTGGTGGGCGCACCTCGCGGCGGTGGGCGGACCTGGTGGTGGAAGCCCCCGCCGCCCCTACCACCCCACGCGCGACCCCCGCGCCGGCAGGTGGCTCACTGCTCAAAAATCTCTTTGGCCGCTTGCTGCCGGATAGTAAGCGCACCGCGGGTTAACCCAAGCCGCCTTTACCTACCATTTTTTGATGCAGTAAGCATCACGGATTACGTTACCCATCTTGAAATCAGAAATCGAGTGCAAACATGAAACGGTTGATTGTGTTGGGAGCGTTGCTCTTTATCAGTATCGCGGCGTGGCGCATTGGCGAACGGCTGAGCGCGGACGCGATTGGGATGGCGTTGGGCGTGCTCTTTGGGATTATCGCCGGGTTGCCGGTGGCCTTATTGGTGTTAGCCTCCAACCGCCGCCGCGAAGAGCGTACTGAGTATCGACAGCCTGACGGACGGCAGCACCAGCAGTTGCCGCAGGGATACCATTATCAGATGCCACAGCAACCGCCTGTCATCGTGGTCGCTGGCCACCCAGGCGGGCAAATGCCAAACGGTTATGGCTATGGTGGTTATGAGCGAGGGGGAATGCAGCCGGCCTATCCCGCCCTGCCCGCCCCCCAGGATGCCCCACAGGAACGGCGTTTCAAAGTCGTCGGCGAACAGGAAGAGTGGATCGACGAGTATTAGAAATAGGGCTTACGCACAGTCCTCTGGCTTGCTGCTTTGCAGCGACTTTTTGAGCGACACGCTCAGCCGCCGGGCTGTGCGTAAGTCCTAAGAAATATAGCGGGCCGAACATAAGTTGAACCGCGGCTCAAAAGGTTACGTGCTCGGTTGCCCCTTCGGTGGGGATGTCGCTGGAGGGTGGGGGATGGGCGACACGCTGGTCAAAGTTGAAGGTATAGCCATGCGCGAGCACATGCACCGTCGAATTGAGCACAGTGGGCGGCTGGGTCTCGTCGCTGGCATGCAGACTGGTATGGGTAATCGGGCCGCCATCCACCACAATCACATTATAGCGACCAAAGACTTCAAGGGTGGTGTCAGGATAGACCACAATGCCGGTATCCGCCTCCAGGCTCACCCCGACCAGGAACGGGTTGTAGGCCACCGCGGTTAACAGGCGCGCTAACCCACTATGCAAGTCCGTCGTAGCGTGCGGCTCGACATCCAGCGCCAGCCGGTTGACCAAACCCAACCCCGGCGCAAACTGGATCAGCTGCGGCTGCAAAAATGGGTGCGGATGGTCGATGCGTGTCTCATACGCGATCATGTGCTGACAGAGGACGGCCCCACTGCGCCCTACCCCCCCAATGGTTTTGCCCCGCGCATTGGCCCGGCGCAGTGCTTGGGCGAGGCCAGTCCCGCCCAACAAGCCGGCCAGTTGCAGGCCATTCTCCACCACCAGCAAAATCCCAGTCGCGTCGTCAACCTGGCGCAGATTGGGCTCACTGTTGGCCGCCTCACGGTTATTAATCATTAGACCTTGTACGGTGTCGGCTTCCATCGCCGTGAGCGCCTGTTGGTAGCTGGCCAGCGGTTGTTGGTTGCCGGCACCAATCAACAGCAGCCGCCCGCCATAGCCACCGGCTTCGGCCCAAAACCGTTGTAGCAGCGGTTGCACTTGGCTTGGCTCACTGCTCGGCCCTAAAAAGAGAATGGGACCCCGGGTATAGCCGGGGGGAACAATCGATGGCACAATGGCTCCTTTGTCGTTTGCAGGATTACAGGCGTACGGCGGACGCGGCTTGCAAATAGGCAATCGTTAATGGCCCTTCGGGCAGGACGCAGATGCGGCAGCCGGGGCCATAGCGTTGTTGCAACTGCGCAACGGTAGCGGCGAGATCACGGCAAGGCTGAAAAAGCGCGCCGGTGATCTGCGCGTCACTGAGCCCGTCGCTATAGACATAGACATCAGCGTGCAGTTGGATCTGCGCCTGGATCTGCACTTGCCACTGGTCATGCTCACTAAAGCCGGGCTGCCCAATCAGATCGAGTACTCCTTGTGGGGAGCCACCTTGGCGCAACAACGCCGCATATTTACCATGATCGGGCAGCCCATCATGACAGGCACCCGCCATGATAATCGTACCGCCCTGGCGCACAATCTGGCGTGCCGCGCTCATGCCTTTGACACATTGATAGAGATTCTGGTCAAGCGGATAGCCGCTATTGGTGGTGATCACAATGTCGTACGGTTCATCGACCGCGACCATGGCATTGTCGCGCACAAAGGCACAGCCCGCCGCGTGCGCGGTCAACAGCTCGCCGGCAAAGACGCCTGTGATCTGCTTGCGGGTATTGAGGGTGACATTGAGCAGAAAGGTAGGCTGCGCCATTTGCGCGGCTTGGCTCATCTCCGCCCAGATTGGATTGCCGTCGAGATTGCCCCAGGTTGCCTTGGGATCGGCGATCATGGCCAGACCGTGGTTGGTGAAGACGCTCTCTGCGCCGGCAATCGAGGGCAAGACGCCTTTGGGTCCGCCACTAAAGCCAGCAAAAAAGTGGGGTTCAATAAAACCGGTCAAGATCTTGACATCAGCTTCGTGGAAGGTACGGTTAATCCGCACAGGGTGACCATTGCTGGTCTCCCCCAGATAGACGAGATTGGCGTCGTCAAAGGCATCGTGTTGCAAGCAGCGGTAGTGATCGACGATATGGTCGCCTAACATTTCGCGCAATTCTGGCTCAGTCTGGGGGCGATGGGTGCCCAGTGCGTTGAGCAAAGTGATATCTTGGCGCGCGATCCCGGCCGCGGCCAACACGTCCAACAACACCGGCAAGATCCGATCATTCGGCGTAGCCCGTGTGATATCAGTGTGGACGATAACGACTTTATCGCCCGGTTGCACAAGGGTAGCGAGGGGTGGCGCGCCCAGGGGCGCGGCCAAGGCGGCACGCAATGCGGCGGCTTCATCGGCGACGCCAGCGATAAAGTGCGAGGTCAATACCACCGTCTCTGCCGGCAGCTCGACCGTTAGGCCCGTGCGGCCATAGGCTAGTTCAACCTTCATCTTACGACTCCTCCTTCACCTGTAAACCCAATCCCAGTTGCCCTTGCGATCATGATTATAGATCACGTTGCCCTATCGCCCTAGTTGTGATAGATTAGCAATGCAGCGCGGGCTGCGTCCTTGCGCGGCAGGCGTGCTATACTGAAGTCAAGTTGAGAATCGGAGTTTGGACCGCAACTAGGATCGCGTGCGTCGCACTGACCACAGCATCGAACGGCGTGGAAACAATGGTTGGTCAGTGCGACGCACGCTAGGCGAAACGACGGTGATCATTCTGCATTCAGTATAGCTAGTTCTTGTTGCGAAACACAATTTCTACCGCCAAGCGCGCAAAGCTCCGCGCAGCAACTTCAGAGCAGAATCTTTGCGAAGCTTTGCGTTCTTTGTGCGCTTGGCGGTGCGCAAACACTTTCGCAATAGAAACCGCGCCAACTTTTTATGAGAATTGCCAATGACGACCAACCCATCCGCCCCCCTTTTGCACAACGCCCTGCACTTTGGCCGGCTAACAGTAGCCGACCTGGCCGCCGTCGATGTAATCGAGCAGGCCAGCTTCCCCACCCCACGGTCAACAGCCTTTTATACACGTGATCTCACCCAGGGCAGTCTAGGTGCCTACTGGGCCATCCGTCCGGCCGCCAGCAATGAATTGTTGCCGGGCGTGCTGGCCTATGGCGGTTACTGGTTGCCGGGCGACGAAACCCACATCGTCGTGATCGCCACCCATCCCGCCTGGCGCCGCCAACGGTTAGGCGAATGGTTACTCCTGGAAATGCTGGCAGTTGCGCGTGAAAATAACGCGCAAAGTGCCACGCTGGAGGTGCGCCATCATAATACAGCCGCACGTCACTTTTATGCCGGGCTGGGCTTTGTCGAGGTGGGGTTACGCAAACGTTACTACCGGGATACGAACGAAGATGCACACCTGCTCACACTCTTCGGCCTGCAGGATGCGGCCATCTGGCCCGATGTGGCGGCGCGGCTGGATCAGTTACGGGCGCAATTCAGCACTGAGCAAAGCGCCTGACCAAAGCTAATAATCAGCGCATTCGTTTACCCGCGCGCCGTCACCGGATAGGCGATGACAATAATCCGATGGGTGTTGTCATCACGCGGCCAACAGCTGACCAGGGTCAAGCGGCTATCATCAAAGGTGCCGATCCATTTGGCGTTATTAAGCCGTTGCTCCTCTGACGCATACTTTTCGGGCACGATCATAACCTTGTCCACGCGATAGGTAAATTGCTCTGTCCCGGACCAGATGTCCACTTCATCGCCGGCTGCCAACTTATCCAGATCCCGGAAAACGGCACCGAGAATGTTGTTGTGGCCACTCATGACCACATTCCCAACTTCGCCCAGGCGTACACTATTTTTATGCCAGCCAGCGGCATATTCGGGCACATCCCATTCGCTAAAAATCTGGCCCTCGGCATCTTTGTTAGTACTCCAACCCAATTCAACCACGCTGGTGTCAAGTTTGATGGCAGCGGCAACCAGGCGATCGGGAAGCATACCGCGATAGGTGGGGTGAGCCAATTTTGGGGCTTGGATCGGCGGGGCGGGTTGATTACTCTGCGCTTGTACTGGATTGGCCAGGGGGGTCGAACTGCCACACCCACAGAGGATGAAGAGGCAGATCAGTAACAAGAAAACTGGTTGGCGTGAAAACATGTGTCCTGACCAATCATGGGATGGATAAGAAAAGTTAATTACGCCCATTGTACTGTCATTTTTTATCCTGTCAATTGGCGAAGCGCATGATCAACCAGAAAACCCCGATGCTGAGGGTCAGCAGTGTAATTGGCAGCCCCGCTTTGAGATATTCGCCAAAGGAAAGATTGACCCCTTGCCGCCGCGCACTTTCGGCCACAATCAGGTTGGCGACTGAGCCAAGCAAGGTCAGGTTGCCGGCCAAGGTCGTCGCCATCGCCAGCGTAAGCCAGACCTGCGGCGGATTAGAAAATTGAGGAACAAAGGGACGAAAGAGCAGCACGGCCGGCACATTCGAGACGAGATTGCTCAAAACCACGGCGACCACCGTGAGCATGG
>JALHQH010000053.1 GCA_022842065.1 Caldilineaceae bacterium | reverse complement strand
AAGTTGAGAACCGGAGTTTTGCTGGCTAACGGGATCGCGTGCGTCGCACTGACCGCCAACTGTTTCCAGTCCGCTAGATTCTTTGGTCAGTGCGACGCACGCTGACCGAAACGAGGGGTCTCATTCTGATTTGAGTATAGCGCCCCATCTACGTTTTACTCGTTACGTTTTACTCGTTACGTTTTACGTTTTACTCGTTACGTTTTACGTTTTACTCGTTATGTTTTATTCTTTGTGAGGGACAACCCAATGCGCACCAGAACAGCAGTGCTCTTTACGGCGACGATTAGCGCGCTAATCATGTTTTTGCTCGGCTACTTTTTTGGTGACCGCCTTGGCTTTGGCAGTGCCGCGCAACCAACCGCAACCGTTGCCGTGACCGCGGTTGCAACCAATGAACCTTTACCTACCTTTACGGCCACCGCGCTTAGCGCGGCAGCGCCCACCGCAGACAGCGCAGCGACGGCCAACGCGCTCCAGACCGCGGTGGCCGTTGCCGTTAACGCCACCGTGGCTGCTCAACCAACCACCGTCCCAGCTGCGATTGCCACCACCGCCGCCACCCCCGTGCCCATTACGCGCGTCTCGACCGCCGCGCCTGATCTCAATGCCACAGCGCAGGCGATCAACAGTACGATCCAAAGTAGCGTTGGGGGCACATTGACGGCTGTTGCCGCACAGCCCACCCCCGTTCCGACCGCAACCATTGTCCCATCACCGACGTGGACACCCGTGCCCTCCCCAACTTGGTCCCTGACGCCCGTGCCATCACCCACCTGGACGCCAAATTATGGAGCGACAACGGTTGCCTTTCAGAGTGCGGTGCAGACCGCGGTGCAGGGGACCGTTACGGCGATCGCGCCGACACCCAATGCAACCTTGAATTTGCCGGCAACGGTCCAAGCCGCACTGCAAGCAACCATGACTGCGCTGGCCCCCACCGCCACTATCACCCCAACAGCGACAACCAGCCCGACGCTGACTGTAACGCCGACCGCGACCCCGGATCTACAGGCCACATTGGCAGCCGGGATCAGTGCCACCCTCACCGCACTGGCCCCGACCGCAACCATTACACCGACGGCTACCCTGTCGCCAACCGCCACGCCCGATATCACGGCGACGCTGCAAGCGGCAATTACCGCAACCCTGACGGCGCTGGCCCCGACGGCGACCATCACGCCGACGGCCACTATGCTGCCAACCGCCACGCCTGATATCACGGCAACGTTACAGTCGGCGATCACGGCCACGCTCACCGCGCTGGCCCCGACGGCGACCATCACGCCGACGGCCATGCCTGATATCACAGCGACCGTGCAAGCGGCGATGACTGCGACCTTGACGGCGCTGGCTCCCGATACGCCAACCTGGACCCCCGCACCAGAACCAACTTTGACGGCGACCGAAACGTTGACCCCAACGGCAACCCCCGATCTGGCGGCCACCGAGGTCGCTTTTGACGAGGCCGTTGCGACGACGGTCGCGGCCACCATGGCGGCGCTGCTGCCAACTGATCCCGATGCTGAGGCCACCACCACCGCCCTCCAGGCGTTGATTGAGGAAGCGGTGGTGGCAACATTGACCGCAATTGCCACCCCAACGCCCACTCCTAGCGCTGGCGAGCCGATGACCGAAACGGTTAAATTAACTGACACGGTTGAACTGACTGACACAGTTGACCTTACCGAGACGACCGGCCTTACTGATCCTGTCGAGCTGACGACGACGGAAGGGTTGACCGCGACTGATGGGGTAACCATGACGGCAGCACTCACGGCTAGTATTGGATTGACCGACAGTGCGGAGCTGACCGAAACCGCTGAACTGACGGCGACCGACCCGATGACGCCCGTTGAACCAGGTGATGACCCCGCTGATCAGGCGTTCCCGCCCACCAGCGTGTTTGATCTGGCTGCCGGGCAAATTGCCGCGGTTGCCTTTGCTCCTGATGGGGAAAGCATCGCCGCGGCCACCGCCAGTGGTCTTTGGCTTGGCCCCATCACCGGCGAGGATGGGCAACTCTACGCCGCGACCAGCCCGCTCACCAGTGTCAGTTGGTCGCCGGATGGTTTGCTGGTGGCGACCGGCGTTGGTGATATCACCGACCCGACCGCCAGTGCCGGTCAGCTCTTGGTCTGGAATAGTGCTAACGGCGAAGTATTGTTAGTCTTTGATGAGCCACAGGCCGCTGTGCTCAGCGTCGCCTGGTCGCCCGATGGCCGGTATCTGGCGGCTGGGGTTGGCGATGAAATGCTCTATCTCTATGACGCCGTGATCGGTGAGTTGCGGAGTCTCTTTGGCAGCCACGGCGCGCCGGTTTGGCGTATCGCCTGGTCGCCGGATAGCAGCCAGATCGCGGCAAGTAGTGAAGATGAGGGCGTGCGAATCTGGCAGGTGGACATCGGCGAAGAGATCCTCACCTTAGAAGGCATCGAAACCGCGGTCTGGACCCTGGTTTGGTCGCCCGATGGGGCGATGTTGGCCAGCGGTGACAATGACGGTGCGGTGACCATTTGGGACGCCGCCAGTGGCGCGCCCTTACTAATGTTAGACGCACTCGCTGCGCCGGCGGTTGCCCTTGCCTGGTCGGCGGACAGTCAACAACTGGCGGGTGCCACCGGTGCCCAAGTTGATGACGATGAAGCAGCCATTTTCATCTGGGACATTGAAAGCGGCGCACCCCTGGCTCGATTTAGCAGCGATGGGGCAACCCTCACCAGCTTGGCCTGGTCGGCAGACGAGACTATCTTACTCGCCGGTACACTGACAGGTGATCTGCTCCAGTGGCAGTTGCCCTAAGCGTAAGCTGTGCATAGATCGTAGGTGTAGGGGCTTGGCATGCCAAGCCCCTACACCTGGGATTGCCACTGCCGGCGGGCTATTTGACGTGAAAGCCAAACAACGATGATTGCCATTCATCTTGACAAAGTGACCGCGACCTATATTGCCCAGCCCGTCTTTCGCGAACTCTCGTGGGAGATCCACGATGATCGCTGTGTTGGTCTGGTGGGGCCGAATGGCTGTGGCAAAAGCACGCTGCTCCGTTTGCTGGCCGGCGAACTTGTGAGTGACACCGGCTTTCGCAACTTGCAAAGTGGCTTGACCCTGGGCTATCTGACCCAAGAGCCCCAGCTTGATCCGGCGGCAACGCTCTGGCACGAAGCGCTGCGCGCCTCTGCCCAACTCAGTGCGATTGAGGCTCAACTCGAGGCCATTGAAGCGCGCCTGGCCGAGCCGGCCGTCTATAGCGATGCAGACAAACTGGCCGCTGTCCTCGACGAGCAGACGCGCCTGTTAGAGCGTTACGCCGCGCTTGGTGGCCCGGCCTATGAGGGTCGCGTCCGTTCTACCCTTTTTAACCTGGGTTTTACGCTGACCGATCTGGGCTTGCGCGTGGCCACGTTGAGTGGCGGCCAGAAAAAACTGCTAGGCCTGGCCAAGTTGCTGATCACTGCCCCCAAATTACTCTTGCTCGATGAGCCGGACAACCACCTTGATCTCGCCGGCAAACAGCGGTTGGAAGAGATTATCCGCGGCCACAAAGGGGGCGTGGTCATTGTTTCACATGACCGCTATCTGCTCGACCTGGTGGTTGATGAGATTGTCGAACTGGAAGATGGGCGGCTGACCCGCTATGTGGGTGACTACTCGGAATATGCCTTTGAGAAGCAGTCGAACTTGCTGCGCCAACAGCAGCTTTTTCAGGCCCAGGCCAAGGAGATCACGCGCTTGGAGCAGGCCGCTAAACGGTTGCTGACCTGGGGCCGCGTCTATGACAACGAGAAGTTGGTCAAGCGCGGGCGTAACATCCTCACCCGGCTGGAGCGGATTGAACGGATCGACAAGCCGGTGCTCGAACGGCGGCGCATGGATCTGACCTTGAGTGGCTGGCGCGGTAGCAACAAGGTGCTGGAGATTGCCGACCTGGACAAAGTCTTTGTGGATGACGGGGGTAAGGACAATATTGTGTTGGCCGGTCTCAATCTACTGCTCTGGCGCGGGGAACGGGTGGGGCTGGTGGGGCCAAATGGGGCAGGCAAATCGGTGCTCTTTTCATTGATCCGCGGCGCATTGACGCCGACCAATGGTGAGATCCGCCTGGGACCCAGTGTGGAGATCGGCTACTATGCCCAGGAACACGAAACGCTCGACTACAACCGCACGCTGATCACCACGATTCGCGATGCCGTGCGCTTTTCCGAGAGCCAGGCGGTCAGCTTTTTAGGCAACTATCTTTTTAGTTATGAACAGGCGCGTGGCCCCGTGCGTAACCTCTCCGGCGGCGAACGTAGCCGGTTGCAGATGGCACTGCTGGTGCTCTCTAACGCGAACTTCCTGCTGCTGGATGAGCCAACCAACAATCTCGATATCGCGTCCGCCGAGGTGCTCGAAGATGCGCTGGCTGACTTTGAAGGGGCCGTGCTTGTGATCTCCCACGATCGCTATTTTCTCGACCGTGTGGTTGACCGGATTGTCGAGCTGGATAACGGCAGCCTGACCGAGTATGTGGGTAACTATAGTGATTACCAGGCCGCGAAACGGCCAGTGAAGCGGAAATAATGTGGTTCTTCTGGATCTTATGGGGTTACCCTTCCTGGAAGAGGCGCAACAATTGTGCGCAGACAGACAAATTTCTGCCTCTTCCAGGAAGGATCCATCTTAACCCCCTGAATTCCTGAAGAGCCAATAATGTTACTGTGTCTGAACCTCGCGTCGACCTAGACTTTCGGTCAATAGCGTGGAGACCAAGGCGTTCATACTCACCCCTTCCTGTTTGGCGCGTATTGACAGACGCGCGTGCAGGCTTTTGGGGACGCGCTGCATAAATTTCCCACTATAGATGCCCCCACTACCGGGTTCAGGCACAGGCACCCCCATGGCTTGCAGCGCGGCAATGGTCTCTTGCAGCGCATCCATGCCGTTATGGATCGCTTCTTCTGGCGTCTCGCCATCAGCGATGCATTCGGAAAAATCTGGGAAGGAAATCAAAAAGCCCGCCCCTTCTTCCACTGTGAGCGGGCGCACTTCAAAGGGATAGTGATTTAGATCGCGCATAACTTAGGCTACCTGCAAGAGGGAGGAAGTTGCTTTCTCCCTAGCGTAATCCAGTTGCTGCTTGTTGTACATGGCGACATTATGCCACTGTTGGTGGTCGGCAAAGAAAATAATCATGCGATAGTCGTCATCATGGTTGGAAGCAGGATAAGCCAACCATGTGACGCGCACCCTTTCCTGGAAAGCTTTTTTTATCTTTTTTAGCCGTGCTTGATAGTCATCTAGACCTTCACATAAACAATCCAGATCTTTCCACACCCCTGGTTCCACTTGGAAGAGGCGGTCCAGGAAAGGTTCATTTTCCTCAAATTCGACCAGATCGGCGGTAATTTCTGATAATGTATCAACCAGGTTCATTTAAATAATCCCTTAAACTGCTGAAACTCTGCCAGCGTAACAGGGGTACGTTTGCCAAGCTTTACTAGCCGTTGATGCGCACGCCGGCTACGGTCAATGCTCGTGATATGCGTTCCATCGGCTGCGAAAACGTGTTCTCGCCCCCGTGGACCACGCACGACATAGCGTATGTTTGGTTGAATAAACACGTCGCTCTGTTGCGCCTGCTGTGCATCGCTGAATCCCGGACTAATACGACGTCCTTCTGCTTGTCTTTGTTGTGCATGTTCACTACGTAAACTTGCTCTGCCAATTTGTTGTCTTGATGCACTTGAGGCTTCATCGCGATCCTCTTTTTCCATACAAACACCAATTGCATAACTGGCTTGGCAGTAAAACCCCAGGCTGTTAGTAAGATACTATGGCATTTTAGCACAAAATAGTGTGCTTCAGCAACCCATCTTTTGTGTTCTCTTCCTGTTTGACAGCACCCTGGGTGGGTGTTATGCTTGCACCTTCTGGTTAATCCTGTTCCGGGGTGACGCCGCAAGCTTGCGCTGTCCAGGTGACTGTCACTGGCCACAACGGCTTTGGTCTGACCAAATCTTTGCGGCCAGTGACAGTCACTCCCTTACCACCCATGTGAGACGCTATGGCTGTCCAATCCTTTCATTCGCTTCAAGCGCTGGCCGAACATTTCGACGGCGTGGTCTATAAAGATACCCGCAACGATACGTTGCTGGTCCACGAGGTGCTCAACAACAACTGGCACCGTTACGCCTGGACGCACGGCAAGCGCGAGATCAAGTTTGTCGAGTCGATGGCCGGCAGCGAACTGCCCCTGCTGTTGCAAGTTTATCCGCCGCTGTAAACAAAATCATTCTTCATGATCTATCTTCGTTTTGCGCGTTTTCTTTTCCCCTTGGCGATCACCTCGGTTTTACTCGAATTGGGGACCCAAGCGCTCAACGCCGGTATGGCGCGCGTCCCCCAAGCGACTACCACCCTGGCCGCCTTTGGTGTCGCTTGGGGGCTGGTGCTCTTTTTCACCAGTCCATTGGGCCAAGCGCGCGAACTGGGCATGGTGATGGGTGATGGCGCGGCGGCTCGGCAACAGGTGCGCCGCTTTGTGCTGATCGTAGGGCTGCTCTTGATGCTGGGGCTGGGTGCCTTGGCGCTGACTGGGCTGGGTCACTACGCCATTGAGGATCTGCACAACATCGACGGCGACCTGGCCGCCTCGGTGCGTTATGTGCTGCTCTGGTTGATGCCCTACCCGCTGATCCGTGGCCTTTCGCTCTACCATGCCGGGCTGTTGATTCGCCACCGGCGCACCGCGCTGGTCAGCTATGCGATCATGGGCAGTATGGCCGTCAGTGTCGCCACCGTCTTTCTGCTGCTGGGGGTGGATTGGGTGATCGCCGTGCCCATGCGCCTGCCGATCATCGGGGTCTATGCCAGCATGTTGGTGGAACTGGCGATCATTCTCTGGGGTTTTCAGCGGATGGTGCGTGCCTTGCCCGTGGCAGGCACGGGCAAGGCACCACCGCTGCTCACCGTGCGGGTGATTATTCGTTTCTTCTGGCCACTGGCGCTGATCATGATGATCCAGGAGTTTAGCCGCCCGCTAATCAATCTTTTCGTCTCGCGGCAGAGTGATGGGCCGGAGGCGCTGGCGGTGCTGGCGGTGGTCTATATCCTGGGGCGGATTCCCTATGGTTGGCTTAATGATACCCGCAACCTGGCGTCCGCCTTTCGCGCCGAGGGGGCCAGTCTTTATCACATTCGCCGCTTTACGATTGGCTGCGCTGTGCTCTCCATGTTGCTGATGGTGCTGCTCTTTTGGACGCCATTGCGCGATGTAATCTTAACACGCTTGATTGGCCTCAACCCGCTGCTGGCCGCAATGAGCCATACCCCGCTCTATCTCTTTACCGCCTTTTCGGTGGTAGTAGCCATCCGGGCTTACTATCATGGCGTGGGGCTGGTGGAACGGCGGACGGCCGCGCTGGCCCCGAGCGCGCCCCTGCGCTTGCTAGCGATCTGGGGTACGCTGGTGGTGCTGCCTTTGTTTGCGGTGTCGGGGGCAACGTTGGGTGTGGCCGCGCTCTTTAGTGGTTTTCTGGCCGAGGCGATTACTGTCTGGTGGGGCGTGCGTGGGCGGGATCTGCTGCGCACTTGGCGGCTAGGGCTGGTTGAAGCTGTGGGCGAATGACGGTTGCGTAATTGTGCGTAGGCTGAGCTTGTCGAAGCCGAAGCGGTACTGGCTTCGGCTTCGACAAGCTCAGCCTACGCTCCCTTCGTCATGCGCCGCCCACCCGTACAAAGTCCACGTCTTCGTGTACCTTCGTGGATCACTAATTTCCTCCGTTTTGCGCGGCAACCTGGTGGGCTAACGCGATTTCATCGGCGCGGCTGCTGATCACGCCATCCAGTAACGCTGCCCGTAGTGCGTTCAGGATCTGCCCGTAGAGGGGACCACGTTTAAAGCCAAGCACTTGCAGATCGCGGCCATCCAGGCTGGGGCGGATCTGCTGCCAGTGCGCGACATACGTTTGTAAGCATTCGGTGATTGGCGGTGCCAGGTCCAATTCAATGTACAGGGCAAGCGCCGCTGCCGTTGACCGATCCAAGAGCATGACAATGGCGCTGGGGCGCAGGGTCGGATCGGCCAGGGTTGCTTCATGCTCGCGAATAACATGCAGCCCAGCCATCAGCCGCTGGGTCTCGCTGTTTAAGCCCAAGCGCTCCTGCAACGCCATATGGACTGCCGCGGGCAGACGGAGAGTCAACAGCCCCCAATATAAACTTGGCAATGGTTCGGAGCGCAGGGGTGCAGCCTCAGGTTGGTGTGCCAGCTTGGCACGCAGCCGAGCAAATTGGGTGTGCAGCCATTCGTCAACCAGCAGTTGCTCATGGATCTGTTGTAGCACTTGCAGATCATAGAGCCGCTGCAACGCCTTTTCGGGCGTACGTTCCTCCAGGAGCCGCTCCAACTCATGGCGGATCCGGGCAGCGGTAACGCGGTCCAACAGCTCACGGGCATCGCGCAGCAATTCCAGGGTCCGCGCGCCGATCTGAAAGCCAAAGCGCTGTTCGTAGCGCACCGCACGCAGAATACGCGTCGGGTCATCGACAAAACTGAGGCTATGGAGTACGCGTACCATGCCTTTTTCCAGATCGGCCACGCCGCCATAAAAGTCCAGCAATTCGCCCCAGCGCTCTGGGTTGAGGCAAAGGGCTAGGGTGTTGATCGTAAAGTCACGGCGGTGCAGATCCAGTTTAATGCTGCTACGTTCGACCGTCGGTAGAACGGTGGGTGCGGTGTAAAATTCAGTGCGCGCCGTCACAAAATCGAGATGGGGAGGCAACTCCGCCTCGGCCGTTTCTAGCCTTAATTGATCAAGCAGCAATGCCTGTTGGAGTGGATAGTCAGCATCAGCCAGCAGCCACTTGGCCGTGCCAAAGCGACGATGGGGGACAATGCGCCCACCATAGCGCGCTTGCATCTGCTCGGCAAAGGCAATCGCATCGCCTTCGATCACAATGTCCATGTCAAAGGCATCGCCGCGCGTCGCCTGCGCCAACAGCAAATCGCGCACAAAGCCGCCGACGACATAGACCATATAGCCCATGCGCTCGGTTTCGCTGCCCAGCAGTTGCAACAGGGCATATTGAACGGGCGGCAGAACTGCGGCCAGGCGGGCATCAACATCGCGCTTTGGCCGTTGGGGTAATCCCGTCTCATCCCAGAGTTTGATCAGATCGGTGCGGGTGACAATGCCGATGATCGCCCCGGTGCCATCGACCACCGGGATCTGGCCCCAGCCGCTTTCGATCATGGCGCGGCGCAACTGTTGCACCGAGTCGGTTGGCTGCACGGTGATCTGGCCGGCCTGCATAAAGCGCCGGATGGGCGCATCGCCCAGGCCGTGGTTGATTGCACGATCCGCCTCGCGGCGCGTGATGACGCCGATTAACGTTTCGTGGTCGGTGCCGTCCGCGGTCGCTAGTTCAACCACGGGAAAGCCCTCGTGGCCGTAACGGCGCATGAGCACTGCGGCCTCGGTAATCGGCAGATCGGGGGTCAGAATTTGAGGCCGCCCCACACTCATGATCTGGCGGACGGTGACGGTGGCTTGCGTCTTTTCCTGCAACAGTTCAATAATGCGATTGCGGACCCAGCTTGCGGACTGGTCACGCAGGGAGGCTGCGGCGGCGCGTGGGTGGCCGCCCCCGGTCAAGGCCGTCATGATGACCGCAACATCTATCGCATCGGTTGTGCTACGCGCCACCACCTGGATGATCTCGCCCAGATCGACGACGAGGAAGAGCGCATCTGGTTCATGGATATTGCGCAATCGATGGGCCAGGGTGCTCAGTTCACTGCTTTCGGCAGGGGCTGTGGCCGTGGCAATCACTACCGTGTGCCCTTCGACCTCAATAAATTCGCTGTTGTCGACCAGTGTTTGCAAGATCGCCCGCTGCTCGTCGCTGAGGGGATGTTGGAGAAAGTGGCCGAGCACCTCCAGATTTACCCCTTGTTGGGGCTCCATCAGCCAGGCCAGGGCGCGCACATCGCGGTAGGTTGTTGCATCATAGGTGAGACTGCCTGTGTCTTCGTGAATGCCGAGGGCCAGCAGCGTTGCCTGTACCGAGGTGAGCGCGCACTGCCCTTCCATGAGCTTTTCGACCAGCAGCGTTACATTGGCTCCCACTGGTTCACTCCAGAGTTGCCAACCGTCCGGCAAACTGGCATCAAGACTATGGTGGTCGATGACCTGAAATTGGGTTTCCTCTTGAATGCCTTTGGGTAGATTGGCACTGCGCGTGTCAACCAGAATCACGCGCTCAATCGGTGCACGGGCCAACTCGCGGGGGTGTAAAAAGGGAAACTGGTTGCGATAGAGCGTGACAAATTCGCGCACATTACGATTCATTTGGTAGGGGAGCAGGGGGCGGGCGTCGGGGAAGAGCAATGACGCGCCCAGCAACGAAGCGAGCGCGTCAAAGTCTGTGTGTTCGTGGGTCAGGATGACAGTTTGGCCACGGTTTGACATAGCAGGTGGTTAAACGACCGAGTCCCACCCCGGCACAACGGCCTGGATGATATCCCAGCCGTCGTAGCGGTTGCGTTTGAGGCGCATGTGCGCGCGACCGAAGTATTGATATTCATCTTCGGGATCGGTGCGCACACTCGTCCACGTCGTGGCGACATCAACCGTGGCATAGTTGCCATCAATGGCGCAGTTCAACGCATTGAGCTTGACATTGGTAATGGTGCGATGCCGCGCCAAGAAACCATCGACGCGCCACATCATCGTGGCCAGATCGACCGGCTCACCGTTCAGGGCATAGATCTCATCGGGGGCAAAGGTCGCTTGCACTTCATCGCGATGGCGATTAAAGAGCGAGCGTAAAAAGTCCTGCGCCCAGATCTTGGCATCGTACTCATCGTTGGGATGAAACTCTTCATAGATAAAGTTCGCCGTCATGCCCGGAATGCGCACGTCGTCGATCTCTTCCGCAAAGAGTTCTTCGGTGACAAACCGATAGGCCTCACTCTCCTCGATATCACAGAGGAAGTGGACGGCGATGCCGTGCTCGAACATAAATTCGAGCAACTGTTCAAGTTCGCGCGTCAACGCCGCTGGGGTCAACGCGGCAACGGGCTTGATGTGCGGGTTGCCCAAATATTCACGCACCGAAATCCGGCGGGCATCTTCAAATTGGCGCTCGAACTCCTCAATATAGCTTAACCATTCCGCTTCAACATCAGCCGGTAAGAGCGCGTCACCATCACTGAGATCGGCACCATAGCGTTCGGCTAGCTCACGCCGCTTTTTCTCATTGAGGATGCGCTGGACTTTGTCATCATCGTCAAAGGAATGGTCATCATCATAGGAATTGGGAAAGTGTAGATTCATGGTCTCCTCCGGGGGCTTCTGCCTTTGGCACACAGGCTCCATCTGCGATGGTACATACGATCTCATAAAAGGGCAGAAAATGCAAAGTGTAAGGTGAACATAACATGGTTCGGCGTAAGCTTGTGTGTAAATTCAGGGTTGGTAGATGGGAACTTTCGAGGTGATGGCAGTATAAATGACTCCCCGCCGTATAATCGCCGAAAAATAGACGCGCAAACGACAGCTGCCGATCAGCTATCAAGCTGTAGTTGGTTGTGGCGCTCATTCTGCGCAACTAGTTGTCCCCGCAAGATTACATAGCGCTTTTCCGCCTGGAATTGGATCGCCGCGTGCCAATCGGGCGCGTCGAGGACGACCAGATTGGCTCCCCCACCGACGTGCAACCCGTAATCGGGCACTTTTAAAAGCTTGGCGCTGACGGTTGTCACCATTGGCAGTACCCGATCCACGTCACCCTGCCAGGCAAATTGACCGGTGTGGGCGATGAATTGGGCCACTTCGAGCATGTCGTTGCGGCCAAAGGGATAGAACCAGTTGTCGATGTCATCCTGACCGCAGGCAACGGGCACGCCGGCCGCCAGCAACTCGCGCACCCGCGTCAGCCCGCGCGGCCACGGCTGTTGATCGGGAAAGTCGGTGGCGATCAGCGAAACGTGGCTGTTGGAAAAAATCGTGATGTCCGCTTGTTTGACTAACTCGATCACCTGGGCGGCATAGCTATCATCGTAAAAGGCGAGGGCCGCGCATTGGGTCGCTGCGACACGCCCGTGCCAGCCTTGAGTCAACGTTTGACGCGCTACCATCTCCAGTGTGCGCGAAGCCGGGTCGGCCACATCGTCGCAGACAAAGTGCAGATCGCGGTCAAATTCGCGCGCCAGGGCAAAACACATGTCCGTGTGACCCTGCTGGGCTGCCGTTCCTTTTTCGATCCACGGAATGCCGCCGACGACATCGGCACCGAGGGCTAGCGCTTCTCGCATTAACCCTGGCGTTGCCGCACTGGTAACGCCATCCTGGGGAAAGGCGACGACCTCGACGCGCAGCCAGCGCTGATATTTCTCCCGAACTTTCAGCAGCCCTTCGACCGCGGCCAATCCTGAGGCGTCATCAACATCGCCAAAGAGCCGGATCGCACAGGTGCCGTGGCGAATCGCCAGCTTGATCGTCTCATCCACCCGCTGGAAGACATCGTCGGCGGTGTAGTGTTGTTTGACATAGTGGGCGGCCTGGAAGCGCGGTAGATTTTGCTGCTCAGCGGGCAATGTAGTCAAGAGCCGCCGCCAAAACGACTTACAAGCGTGGAGTTGGCCATTAACAAAGGCGGGCAGCGTGAGCATGCCGTGCGCAGCCAATTCCTGCACGCCCGTTGCCGCAAGCGTCGGGGCAATCGCGCTGATTTTGTCATTAATTATACCGATATCGACGATACTGCCGTCAGGTAGGCTGGTTTGGCGTAAAATAAGGTCCATGTTGTGCTCCGTGCGTTGGGTGGGCGAAAGGTTGACAAGGTGACCGGGTGAAGGGGTGACCGTGTGAAGGGGTGACCGGGTGAAGGGGTGACAAGGTGAAGGGGTGACCGGGTGACCTTGTCGACGAGATCACCTTGTCACCTTGTCACCCCCTCATCCCTCCGCCCACTGGCGTTCAATAGTCGTGCGCACCAGGGGGTGGCCGCGCTTGAAGGTTGCCAGGCGGGGGGGCACGTCGGTGACGGCGGCGAGTACACTGGTGGTGTCGAGCACGACCAGATCGGCGCTGGCTCCGGCGTGGATGCCGTAATCGATTAGCCCCAGGGTCGCGGCTGGGCGCGTGGTGACCATCTGTAGACTTTCGTAGATCTGGGCCTCGCCGGAGAGATGGGCGACATGGGCATTGAGATTGGCCATCTGCAACAGATCATAATTGCCAAATGGATTAAAGAGGTCATGGACATTGTCGGAGGCCGCGCTAATGTTGACACCGCGCGCCAGAAAAGCCTGGACCGGTGTTACCCCGCGTGGAGTTGGCCGCTGTCCGCGCCCCATGAGCACCAGGTTGCACGACGGCAAGGTAATAATATTCAGGCCGGCCTGTGCGACCTTGTCGATCACACGGTCCAGGGTCGCTTCATCGACAAAGGCGAGCGAACAGCAGTGGCCGGCGGTGACTTGGCCCTGGAGGCCGTGGGTGATAGCATAGTCGGCCAACTGTTCCAGGCAGAGCATCTGCGGATTTTCGGTTTCGTCAATGTGGAGGTCGAGCCCTTTGCCGGTTTGTTCGGCCAAGGCAAAGGTCGCTTGCAGATCGGCGGTTGGATCATCACTCAACGCCGGCGCACCACCCACTAGATCGACCCCTAAGGCGAGTGCTGCCGCCATCATCGCGCGGCTTTCTGGGTTACTCGCATAACCCAGCGCCACCAATTGCAGGTCGATCTGGCCGCGCATGGCTTCCCGCAGCTCCAGGATAGCCTCGACAGTCTGTAGATCGCCGGCCACCTCGACATCAATGTGGGAACGCATGGCGGTGATGCCATTAGCAATCGCGGTTTGTAAGGCGCGGCGCACCGTCTGCTGGATATCGGCTTTGGTGCGTGTTACTTTGTATTGCCGCCAGATCGTAATCGCTTCCCATAATGTCCCGCTGTGGTTGAGGGTAGGCACATAACTTTTGTCGAGATGAGTGTGGGCATCCACCAGGCCGGGGATCACGGCGCGTCCGCCGAGATCCCATTCGTGGGTGGCGGTCGCCGGCAAGTTGGCGGCTAATGCCACAATCCGCCCGTCCTTGATGGCGATATCGGTGCATGGTTTGTCATCGGCCAGGCGGGCCTGGCGTAAGATCCAGTCGTAGATAGGTCACCTCGTGGTTGTATTGAGTCGCATGACAATGTGGAATTAGCGTTGAATGATGAACGATTTATTTTCTCAACCTGCCTCATTCCCTGGCACTTCAAAGCGGCTAATTTCCGCAATCAACTTGCCCAGCCGCACCACCGCGGCGGCGATCAAGGCTTTGCCTTTTTCTGCTGTGCCCAACGTGGCATCGCCAAAGACGCCGGATTCGCTCCAATCGCGGCTGAGCCAGGCGGTGGCCGCGGCCCCAAAGAAGAAAAGCTCGGTCTCGGTTTGGGGAAAGGGGGCAAAGTGGGTCACGGCTTTGTCCATCGCCACCAGTTCGGGCGCAATTGCCAACACCAGCGAGGTTTCCAGTTCGCCGGCATGAAAGCCGAAACGTTTTTCCTGGGGCGTAATGGCAAAGGGCGGATCGACATAGAGCCCTGGTTGCAGGCAGAAGCACATTAATCCGGTCGCCGCGCGGATGTCGCGGGCGGCCACTTCCAGCAGCGCACTGTTGCCGCCGTGGCCGTTGATAAAGGCCAAGCGTCGAAAACCCGCTTCGTGGACGCTGCGTGCAATGTCATGTAAGACCGCCAACAAGGTCTGCGCCGACAATTTGATCGTGCCCGGAAAGCCGGTGTGTTCATTACTTTTGCCATAGTTGAGCGCCGGCAATGCCCATGCCTGCACCGCGTCCGGCAGCGCCGCCAGCGTCGCATCCAGCACATGAGTGACCAGCAGCGAATCGGTGATCGTCGGCAAGTGCGGGCCATGTTGCTCGATGGCACCGACGGGCAGGATCACCACGCCAGTGCTTTTATCAAGCGCAGCAACTTCAGGCCAACTTAGGTGGGCGAGATAGCGTCTCTTCGTCATCGTCATTGCGCGATCTGTTTGAGATGGCCAGGGTTGAGCAGCCCTTGCGGGTCCCAATCGGCCTTGGCATCGAGCAGCGGTTGACCATTCCAGCGCACATCTTCATCGAGAAAGTGGGTGTGCGGGTTGGCATTCCAGATGCCGATCTCCTCACAGTAATCCATTAAGCCCCAGAGCTGCTCTTTGGAATGGAAGCGCACCAGGCTCAGCCCTTGCGGATACATGCGGCCACGGAACATCATAAACTCAATGTGCTCCAGGATGTCATCACCATACCGTTCCTTGCGCAAGGCCAACTGCTCGAAGACGCGATCTGGATCAAACTGATCTTGTAGATAGGTCCACTTTTCGTCGGCCTTCATCGCCCACAGCGTGGTATGGTTCCAGGCGAAGTCGGAGAGCAGCAGCCCTCGTTGCAGATAATCCTCCGGCGCGCCGCGCCAGGTGACCACGCCGCCATGGAAGCCGGCGCGGTGGGCTACCCCGGCTTCGTCCAGATTGGTCATCAGCAGCATCTGCGCTTTGCCTTCCGGTGATGCGCCGGCGCGCACCAGTTGGCGGAAGAAGGAAGGAATTGGCCACTCCAAAACTGTCACCAATCGCTTGGTAAAGAGATGGTCATAGGCGAAGGCTTGCCCACAGCGCAGGGCATCTTCGAAAGTGTCAAAGGCCAGCACATATTGCGACCATGCAACCGCGGGGGCCAACGCCAAGGTGAGATCGGCGATCACACCGGTGAGCCCACAATTGTGGATCACCCCTTGTAACGCGGTCTTGTCGGTAATTGTCAGCACGCGTGGCTCGGCTTCCACCGTCACCACCGTTGCCCCTAGCACATTGCCTTCGTCCCACAAGGTACCCCAGGTAATCGAGCCAACGCCGCCCGAACCACCGGCGAGAAAGCCGCCGGCGGTGGCCGTCATTAGCGTGCTGGGGTAAAAGCGCAATTCGGCGTCAATTGCACGGGCGGCTTTTTCGATGGTGATGAGCAGCGTCCCAGTCTCGACGCGGGCATAGTCCGGCGTTAACTCAATGATGCGGTCGAGCCGTTTCGTACTGAGCACCAGCCCGCCGTGGAGCGGTACACTCTGGCCATAGTTGCCGGTCGCGGCGCCACGCATGGTAATCGGCAACTGTTCGCGAAAGGCGACTTTGATCACCTCGACGAGCTCGTCTACCGTGCCGGGGCGCACAATCACTTCGCCCACTTTGGCGTCAAGTTGGGGTTTCAGCACCGGCGAATACCAGTAACAATCGCGTGAATTGTTGTCGAGTTGGACGGGGTCGGTGATCACATGGTCATCGCCGACGACCGCGGCGAATGCTTGTAGGGTGGTGGCGGCAATCGTCATGGATTGTGCTTTCTGTAATAGTTGGCTCTGAGTCGGCGTTCATTGGGGCAGGGTAGATCGTAGGGGCTATCAGCGGATTCGGGGAACGGATTAAACGGATCGACACGATCCTAATCCGTTCTATGGGCTGCCCTAGAACGGATTTTGCCGATTATCCGCTCAATCCGTTCTCACAATCCGTTGACAGCATGCGCCCATTCACTCTACGGAACAAGTGTTATTAACCATTGTCAATTCTCAATTAATTGTTATTATCCTTATAACTCACTTTGGTGCGCATATAGAGAAAATCCCCAGCTCGGTGCAGGGTCAACGGTTTCGAATAAGGTGCTTTGCCGGGCATCCACGCCACCCCTTCGGTATAGCTGGGGCGGAATTTGTCGGGGCTGCGGCCGATAAAGTTAGGGCAGAAGGTGACAAACTCTTCGTCGATCAGCCCCGCATCCAACATATTGGCAAAGAGCCGCGCCCCCCCTTCGCAGAGCAGGTTGCGGACCCCATAGTCGCTGTAGAGGATCGCCGACAACCGCTTGAGATCGACCATCGTGTTGCCCAGGTTATGCACATCCAGTTGCGCCTGACAGGCGGCCCCGCGCGCATAGGATGCCCCATCGGCGGTGGTGGCCAAGAGCACATGGCCCTCGTCGTGGCGGAAACAGGCGCTTTCGAAGTTAAGCTGCCCATTAAGCGAGACAATCACCAACAAGGGGACAGGGGCATACTCCTCGGTCTGCCGCAGCGCGGTCAACGCTGGGGCATCATAGGGGCACATAAATTCGGCGGTCCAGAGATGTTCGGGCTCCAGATGAACAGTCGCATCACCCGACATCACCGCATCGGCGCGGGCACGCAATAGCCCCATCAGCCAACGGTCATGGGCATCAAAGTCGGTGACATCACCACCGGAAGAGGCATTTGGCTCGTTGTAGGAAATGCGGCCATCGCGGGCCTGGGCAAAGTTGGTGTAGGTGTAAGGACGGCCCGCGCTGGTGGGAATGTGCCAGTCACCGGGATAGATCTGCAAAAACTCGGGGGGCAGGGAAGGGTGGGCCGCGACTTCGTCATTGAAGAGCAACTGAAAGGGAGTACCAGGACCTTGGGGCTGAACCACGTATGCCTCCTTCGTGGATAAGTTGAGTGGATAGAATGCGGTTGGCCAGCGATGCCAACACTAGGTGAAACAGCAGAATGCAGCGGGCACTTGGGGGTAATAATGACAACTGGTGATGCTGCGCAATCGTTGCTTTCATCCTACGGATCTTTATGCGATTTGGCAAATTGTCAGCCTACTGGGAGGTTAACTTCAGTGACGCGCTGGGGGGGTACCTTACAATCGTGTGGCATATATCTCTTGGTTCAATGGGATCTTAGGGGGTTGACCAGATCGCCCTGGGCTAAAGCCGCAGGGCTACCGAACAACGCCGGGTAAACCCGGCTCCCTTAGCCGGATAAACCCGGCGTTGTTGGGTAGCCCGGATGCCCGCTGGGCGCGTTGACGGCGGGGCGGGATGGCAACCCCCTGAATTCCGGTTGAGCCTATCTCTTGATGCATATCACTCGATTATGGCACATTTCTTCGATCACGAAAGGAGACAGCAATGATCGTCCTGAACTGGTTACATGCGTTTGCCTTTTTTCTGGCAAAAGTTTTGCTCTTTGCGCTCGTCAGCGCTTTGTTTGCTGCCTTAGCCTGTTGGCAGTGGTTCGAATGGTCGCTGGCTAGCTATGCCACCACCTTGATGTGGGCCGGAATCATCGTAATGGGTGTCGGTGTGCTGACAGGCGTTGGCTCGACGAGCATGCAGGGCGGAGCGGACGATCCTGCAATCTATCTCGCGCGTAGCGTAACACCACTAACCGGCATAGATTGGGCAAGGCAAGAAATGCTAGATTCGGTTGGCTCGTTGCGCTTCACCTTGCTCATGAGCATGGTTGGCATACTGTTGCTCGCAGGTAGTTACCTGGTTATGGTGTTGCCAGCGTTGATTTAAGCTTAGGTCAATTCGAAACTTAAATGATCCAGAATGACACGAAGAGACACAAAAAGACACGAAGGGTATGCTTTTTCTTTGTGTGTCTTCGTGTCCTTTGTGGATCATTATTTCTTTGAAATGACTTACACTGTGTGTAATTGCACAAGGGTCTCACCATCCGGTAGGTCAAAGGCGAAGACTGTGCGCCCCCCATCAACCCAGAAGGTATCCTGCGCCAAGGCCCGCCGACTATCGACCTGGCGCAGATCCACGCCGTTGACTTGCACCCGTTGCATGGGTTGATCGGCCGCCAGCGTAAAGTCTGCGGTGGGAAAGTGGGTTTGGATCTGCACGGTGCTCTCCTGGCCGTCAGCCGTTACTGTGATATCACTCAACTCCCGCGCCATCCAGTAGTGGCCAATTTCCGAAAACTTCATCCAACGCGTCTGGCTGCCGTCGGGATCATAGCGGTCAAGCCGTGCTTTGACTTCCTGTAAAACCTGGAAGCCCACCTCTTCGCCGTTGAAATACATCCCCGGCCAATGGCTGACCAAGACTGCCGGGAGTTCACGCCCTAGCACTTGGGGCAAGACGCCGCCCTGCAAATCCTCGGTAATAAACATGTCCGGCGAACCAGCGTCGTAACCCGTCCAACTGCCGAACCAGTCGTCGGTACAGCCGATGATGCTGGCGATGGCGGTGCCGGCGGCTTTGTCTGCATGCCAGATCGGCACATCGGGCCATTCGTTCGGCGGCACATTGACGTGCAGCAGATAAAAGGGGCGCTTGTTGCCGTAGACCTGTTGCGCGGCTAACAGTGACGCCTTAGCGTAGGCATCCTCTTGTTTGGTGCCAAACCCGCCAGGGCTGGTCACCCCTTCACAGGGTAGCCCGGCATTTTTGAGGATCTGCATCGACGCCGCGATATATTCAGTCAACCCCTCCACTGGCGGGTCAACCCATTCGTATTGCTCCCACACCTCGGTAAATTTCCAGGTTTTGAGGTCAACCACATGCGAGTGGGTGAGCATTTCGCAGGTGATGTCAAAGTTGGGGTGGATCACGTTGTGCGTGGTCTCCATCCAGCCGTCGAACTCGGCTTGAGGAAAGTCGGGAAAGCCCTGGTCCACCCGTGCCACGCCCGCCGGATAGGGCACGATGCTAAACTTGCCCTTGACGCCGCTCTCTGCACACCACTCCCCCCACTTGCGCGCAAAGGCGGCGGGGATCGTCTGTGGCACCAAATGGAGGCGCGCCGGGTCGCCGTTGCCCGCTTTATAGGGCACCCCCGGTGTATGGCGCGCCAGCCAAGCCTGCCGTTGGCGGATCCAGTAGTAGGTCAAATTCACGACCGGGCACGAGTCGTCAACCAGCAGCGACAGCGGTGTACGCAAGAGCGGGTTGCAGGGGGTAATGGTGGGGTGGGACATGGGTTTGGGCTCCTTTTGGGTACCTTTTTTACAGGCGGGTTGATTGTAATCTTAGCTGTTTTCTGCTACAATTGCGTAGACTGTTATGGTCATGAATCGTTGTAAGATCGTTGTTGCGGGAGGTTAATCAGGATGACGAATGTTACCATAACCGGTGAGATGGGAGAACTGACCATTACCCTGCCGGCTGCGCTCTTGACGAAATTGAATGAATATATTCCAACGCGCCAACGCAATCTGTTTGTCCAAAAAGCCATTGAAGAGTTATTGGCGCTTGAGGAACAGACCGCCGCGCTTGCCGAAACGGCTGGTGCTTGGTCAGGGGCGGCCTATGCTGACTTAGACAGCCCAACAGCCGTGGAAGGGTGGCTCAAAAGTTTCCGCGCCGGGTGGCAGAGCAGGGGTTAACCGATTTACACGATTTGCATACCTTTCGTGCCCTTAGCTGTTGGGCCCAAGCCGGTGATCCCCATCGTGCCCTGCAAATGAGCCATGCGCTCCTGACCGTCGCTACCCTGACCAACGCCCAACGCCAACAACTGGTCCACTATCAACAGGCGCTTGAAAAGCGGTGGGTGAGTTGGATGCAGCAGTGGTCAATGCCGGCGCTGGCGGCAGGGTGAGGATGGACTGACTTTCGTTTACTACCAATCCGCTGCTTACGCGAAACGCACCGAGTGAACGGCCAGATCGCGCAGTAACGACGCTTCGACACGCCGGAAGAGGATGACCTGATCGGGATCGGTGGAACGCACACGGTGGATTAAGGCCCGTTGATCCGGATCGTGATCAATGACCTGCGCTTGCCGCATTGCGACGAACTGGCCAAGATAGTGCGCAACGAGCGTGCTGTGTTGTGCGGCAAAGGCTGCCACCTCTTTTTCCATCTGCGGTTGGCGCGGATCTTGATAAAAGGGCTGATATTCGTCTTCTGTGTCGGCAAGCTCATCACCATCGCTGCCGTTGCCCTTGCGGTCTACCGGCAAAACGCTGACATAGGGCAATGATGCAAGCAGTTCACGCAGGAATTCCTCTTTGGTTTGATCATGTACTTCGACCAGTAGTTTTGTCATGGGTGAATCGCTTGCTTGTCAGAAACCTTTACCCTTCTGCCCTCATTATACCAGACCAATCCGAGATGACCAATCGGTTCTCGGCATCCGTTGCCCGCTTCTCCGTTTATCCTCTGCGTAACATGTGCTATAAAATTTCATCTATACACTCTTGATATGCGGTATTATAGAAATGAGGCCGGATTGAAAAATTCCTAACGCCTCAAGCCAACAATGTCCCTAACTTGGCCAACACCTCGGCCATGACGGCGTCGGGCAGGGTCGCTTTGCATTCGGCCTTGCGCTACCACGCCTCGTTGCCAACGACCTGGCCTGTTTCGATTTCCCGATGCAGATTTTCCGGCTTGACTTGGGCGAGTAAATCTGCCAGGACATAGGTTGGTTTTACCGGCTCCACAATCAATTTGCCTGCGATGACCGAGACGGTGATCGCCGAATTTTGCCCTAACCCCAGTTCAGCGGCTAAGGGTTTTGGGATACGAATCGCCAAGCTATTACCCCATTTTTGCACCTGTGTTTGCCTCATCTTGTGCTCTCTTTATCTATTGAGTGGGGCAGCAAGGTGACAGTTACTGGGCGGGAAGTGGTTTGTTTAACCGCAACATCTGTTGCCCAGTGACTGTCACCTTGTCGTTTCTTTCGCGCTAGCCTCGCCCGGTATAAACACCGCCCACCACCGTCGCAAAAGTAACCACCTCCTCCATCACCTGCGTGTTGACTGCTGTCCCGTTCTCATCGGTAAACCGTAACCCCGCGGCCCCGCGCACCCGGCATGGATTACCCAGCAGTGAACGGATCACCACGGTGGTCAATTGACCCTCTGCCCAGGCCAGATCGACTTCGAAGCCGCCGCGGGCGCGCAGGCCCTTGACGTGGCCGGTGGGCCAGTGGCTGGGCAAGGCGGGCAGTAGATGTAACTCGCCGGCGTGGCTCTGCAGGAGCATCTCGGCGATGCCGGCGGTGGCGCCGAAGTTGCCGTCGATCTGGAAGGGGGGATGGGCGTCGAAGAGGTTGGCATAGACGCCGCCGCCTTCCATCACCACACCGGTGTTTTCGACGAGGTGCAACATATTGCCGAGCATTTTGTGGGCATGGTCGCCATCGTGGAAGCGCGCCCAGAAGTTGATCTTCCAGGCCATCGACCAGCCGGTGCCCTCATCGCCGCGCAATTCGAGCGAACGTTGGGCCGCGCTAAAGAGGTCGGGGGTGCCGTGGCGGGTGATCTGGCGGCCGGGGTGCAGCCCAATCAGATGCGAGACATGGCGATGATGATCGTCGGGATCATCCCAGTCCACAGACCACTCTTGCAGTTGGCCGTGTTGACCGATGCGCGGCGGCGTGAGGCGACTACGGGCGGCGAGCAGTTCATCCCGAAAGGACGCGTCGTCGCCTAACACAGCGGCGGCCTCGATACAGTTGGTGAAGAGATCCCAGATCAGCGCCATGTCCGCGGTCGAGGCCATGCTGACCGCGGCGTGTTGCCCGTCCGGTGTGGTGAACTTATTTTCGGGTGAGGTTGACGGCGCAGTGACCAACGTCCCGTTGCCATCTTCAATCAGCCAATCGAGACAGAAGAGTGCTGCCCCTTTCATTACCCCATAGGCGTGGTCGCGCAGATAACTCAAGTCGCCGCCAAAGGCATAGTGCTCCCACAGGTGCTGTGATAACCAGACCCCGCCCATTGGCCAACAGGCCCAGACTGGGTCCCCCTGCCCATAGGCACCGACCTGACCGGTGTGGCGCCAGAAGTCGCTGTTGTGGTGGGCTACCCAGCCGCGACAGCCATAGTTGGTCGCGGCAGTCACCGCCCCGTTGACGCTGAGTTCTTGGATAAAGGCGAGCAACGGCTGGTGACATTCGGCCAGGTTGGTCGGTTCGGCGGGCCAGTAGTTCATCTGCGCGTTGATGTTGATCGTGTAGTTGCTGCTCCACGGCGGACGGGGCAGGTCGTTCCAGATCCCCTGCAAGTTGGCGGGCTGCGTGCCGGGGCGGGAGCTGGCAATCAGCAGGTAGCGGCCATATTGGAAGAGCAGGGTGATCAACGCCGGGTCGTCGCCGCCCTGGAAGTTGGCGATGCGTTCGTCGGTGGGCAAGGTGGCGGCCGTGGTGGTGCCCAAGTCGAGTTCGACACGGGCAAAGAGGGCGCAGTAGTCAGCCAGATGAGCCGCCAGCAGGGTCTCGTACCGTTCAGCCGCCACGGCATTGGCCAGTGGCACAACTTTTTGGGCCACCGCTTCCTGTGACAGACCAGGGATCTGGTCAAAATCAACAAAACCGCTGGCCGCCGTCAAGACGAGGAGCACCTCATCCGCACCGGTGACCTGGATGCCCTGGTCATCGACCTGTTGCGTGCCACCGGTCAGGGTGGCGGTGAGGGCCGCCGCGAAGTTTAAGCCGGGACCACTCTCGTCATTCGCATAGCGGATCGGATCGTCAACCCGACGGTAGCTGGGCTCGCTGTGGACTGGGCACTTGCCGGTGAGAACGGTGCTATTTGGGTGCTGCTTGACCTGAAAAGGATGCAGGGAGGTCAGGTGGGCGCGCAAGGTGAGCGCACCCGGTTGGTCGGCACTGAGGCGGACGACCAGCGCATTGTGGGGCGCGCTGACAAAACTTTCGCGCGTGTAGGTGATGCCGTCAACTGTATAGCGCACCGTGGCGACCGCATTTTCCAGGTCAAGTTCACGGTGATAGGCCGTAGCAGCCGTGCCATGCGCAAAGGTCAGATGCAGATCGCCCAAGGGCTGATAGGCCTGGGTGAAAGCGCCCTGCAATGCCTTGGCGCGGCGGTCGGCTTCGAGATAGTCGCCCCTAAAGATCGCCTCGCGTACCGCGGGCAGGGCGGCTTGGGCATCGGGCGAGTTCCAGCCGTCGCCGGGGCCGGACCAGAGGGTCTCTTCGTTGAGTTGGAGTTTTTCATGGGTGACGCCGCCAAAGATCATGGCGCCGAGGCGACTGTTGCCAATGGGCAAGGCTTCGACCCATTGGGCGGCGGGTTGACGATACCAGAGTTTGAGTTGGACAGTTGGTGATTGGGTCATAGGTGATTGGGTGATTGGTTAGTTGGATGGTTAGTTGTTTGCGATTGATATATGATCGCATGGGTGGTGAGAAATGACAAGGTGGGGTGGTGGGCTGTCCAGTAATGCAAATGTGAACTGCGCATCGGGGGATGCGCAGTTCACATTTGCATTACTGGTCGCTTGTCGAGAATTGGGCTGCGCATCGGGGGATGCGCAGTTCACACATAGTACGCATTTCCTAGTTGCTGCTGGATTGTCGCGGGAAAGGGCTTTTGCCAATGGTCGCCCTGGCGAGTAAGATACTACGCTGCTAAATCTTGTGCGACGGCGACAGGAAGGATCCCCCGATGGGTAAAAAATGGCTGTTCTGGTTATTGACGATCATCTTTCTTTGGATCATCGGCTCCCGGCTCGATGAACTGGAGGTACTGGGGCAGACGATTATTAGTGGTCAATGGCAATGGCTCTTGGCGGCGCTTACACTTCAGTTTATCTATTACATTGCCTATAGCGGCGTCTATAAGTTTGCCTTTGATACGGTCGATGTGCAGAGCAGTATCTGGGAATTGACGCCGGTGACCTATGCCTCGCTCTTTGCCAATTTGGCCGCGCCGACGGGTGGCGCGGCGGGCGCAGCGCTCTATGTGGATGAGGTGGCGCGGCGTGGGCAATCGCGGGCACGGGCCACAGTCGGTGTGCTGCTGATGCTCGTGATCGACTTTGGCGTGCTCGCTTTGATGGTGCTCTTTAGCTTAGGATTGTTGTTCCAGATGCGCGATCTGCAGCTCTATGAAGTCGTGGCCGCGCTTATTCTCGTCCTCTCTGTTGCGCTGATGGCAGTCGCGTTGACTTTGGGCTTGTGGCGTCCAACCTGGCTGCGTCAGTCACTTGATTGGATCCAGCAACTGACAAACTTTGTGGGGAGCTGGCTGCGCCGTCCGCACTTGCTCGATGCCGCATGGAGCGCGCGTAACACCGCGGAGTTTGAGGCCGCGGCCCAAGCCATGATTCGTCATCCGCGAGCGTTGACCTGGACGACCCTGATGGCGCTCTTTGCCCACGCGCTCGACCTGCTCAGCCTCTATACCCTCTTTCTGGCCTTTCACCAGCCGGTAACTTGGGAAGTGCTGATGGTGGGTTATGCCATGAACCTGCTCTTCACTATCGTTTCGCCGACGCCCAATGGGGTGGGGGTGGTGGAGGGATTGCTGCCGGTGATCTATGCGTCGATGGGCTTGCCTTTGGCCGCGGCGACTGTGATCAGCCTCACCTTCCGCGGCATTACCTTTTGGTTGCCAATGTTAGCCGGTTTCTTTTTGTTGCGCCGTCTTAAGCTCTTTACCCCCACCGAGCGTTCGCTGGCCGAACGGGAGCAGCCTCACTTCGTGGCGGTTGCCACTGCCGCTATGGGCGTCATCAATCTCTTTTCCGGCGCAACGCCGGGCTGGGCGGAACGGTTAGACCTGCTCAGTCAACTTTCCCCCTTGATGGTGAGCCATGGTAGCCGGCTGACCTCGGTCCTCGCCGGCTTTGGACTGATCCTGTTGGCACAAGGGCTCTGGCGGCGCAAAGAGATGGCATGGTGGCTTACCGTCCTCTTGTTAATTGCTTCGATCTTTATCCATCTTGTCAAAGGGCTGGATTATACGGAAGCTGGGTTGGCGGCCATCCTCTTGGTAATCTTGTTAACCCAGCGCGCCCGTTTTCATGCCCGCTCTGATCCGCCTTCTTTCCGGCAAGGGCTGAGTGTGCTGGCCATTGCCTCGCTCTTTACGTTGGCCTATGGGGCAGCTGGTTTCTATCTGCTGGACCGTCACTTTCAAGTTGACTATCACTTCGCCAGTGCCATCCGGCAGACAGTGGTGATGTTTACCCAATTTTATGACCCCGGTTTGCAACCATTGACTGGCTTTGGCCGCTACTTTGCCACCTCGATCTATCTGATCGGCGCGATTACGTTGGGCTATGCCTTGTTGATGTTGCTGCGCCCGGTCTTTGTACACAGCACGGCCAGCGTCCAGGAACGGCGGCGCGCCACGCGTATTGTCGAACAATATGGCCACACCTCGCTGGCCCGCTTTACGCTTTTTACGGACAAACGTTACTTCTTTAGCCCTGGTGGCTCGGTAATTGCTTACGCCGCCAAGGGGCGGACGGCGCTGGCCTTGGGCGACCCGATTGGTCCGCCGCTAGATGCCAATGCGGCCATCGAAGCTTTTCAAGCCTTCTGTGCGCGCAATGACTGGTTGCCGGCTTTCTATCAGACCCTGCCCGATTATCTCGACTTTTACCGAGCCGCCGGCTTTCATGCGATCTGCATCGGTCACGAAGGGCTCGTTCGCCTGGACAGCTTCACCCTCAGCGGTGGCAGCAATAAGCCGCTGCGCACTACGGCCCATCATTTCGAGCGGCTGGGCTATCGGGCCACGCTGTATGAACCGCCGCTGGATGTGAAGTTGTTGGCCGAATTGCGCGCGGTCAGTGATGAATGGTTGACGCTGATCCACGGCACAGAGCAGCGTTTTGCCCTGGGTGAATTTGACGAGGCGTATGTCGGTGAATCGCAGGTCATGGCGGTGCATGATGGCACCGGCGCGGTTGTCGCCTTTGCTAATCTGGTGCCTGAGTATCAGCGCAACGAAATCACCGTTGATCTCATGCGTCATCGCCGGACGATCGAGCGCGGCACGATGGAATATCTCTTTGTTGCCTTTCTCGAATGGGCGCAGGCGCAGGGTTATGCCAGTTTTAATCTTGGCCTGAGCGCCCTCTCTGGTGTTGGTAAAGCGTCGGATGATCCGACCTTGGAGCGGGCACTGCATTATATTTACGGCCATCTCAATCAGTTCTATAACTTTCAGGGCCTGCACACCTTCAAAGAAAAATTTCACCCCGAATGGTCACCACGCTATCTGGTCTATGCCAATGTGGCGCGGCTGCCCACGGTGCTTACCGCACTGGCGCGCGCGACATCGGGTGATAACTTCTGGCTCGGCTATTGGCGTGAAGTGTCGCCCTTCGTGGCACAAGTGTGGCGGCGACGTTGGCGACGTAGGCAAAGCGCCCCTTTGTAGCCGGCTGTTGTATAATTTATTCGTAGTGTGAAACAAATTGTGATAGGTTATTTGTCCCAGAGGGACAGCTGAGCTTAGCGTCTAATCATGATGCTTTTGGTCCTAAATTCAGTTGTCCCTCTGGGACGAAACCGCCACTACTCTACGCCTGCCTATCATAACTTATCTGACAGAACAGTCGTCGATAGATCAACATTGGTTGGGAAAGGATGAAGCTGATGGGCTTCCACACGCAGTTACCCAAAGAAGATGCGCAAGCGGAATTTACCTTTGCGGCCACGCCTGCGGGGAGTGGGCCAATACCGCCGCCACCCGGCGTTACGCCAACCGCGAGTCAGCCAACGCCGGCCCCGGATTGGCGTGAGCTGCGGCGGCAGGAGCGGGCAGCGCGCCGCGCCACGCGGCATGGGAACGGGGATGCTAGTGGCTATAATTGGGCTGGTGGCATTATCTTGATTGTCTTGGGTGGGATCTTCCTGCTCCAGAACATGGGCCTGCTAGGGACTTTTGACAATTGGTGGGCGCTCTTTATTTTGATCCCCGCGATTGGCTCTTTTGCCAGCGCATGGCATCTTTATCAGCGCGCGGGTAACCAGTGGACAGGGGCGGCTACTGGTGCCGTGATTGGTGGTCTTGTGTTGACCACTATTGCCGGTGCCTTTCTTTTTGGCTGGAATATTGGGCAGTTATGGCCGCTCTTCTTGATTATCGGTGGGTTGTCAATCTTATTGGGGGCACGACGCTAAGGGTGGCGCTGGGCAACCCGCGCCTGCCCTAAAAGTTCAGCAAAAGAGCAGCGCAACGTGTCGGCCCGCCGACACGTTGCGCTGCTCTTTTTATACTCGGCGCTGTGGCAGGCTCTACCCTGTAGCTGTATCATTACCCAGTGTGTTACTGCTGTTTATCTATTATACTGGATGTTGTACTGTCGTAACCGAAAATAACAGCTGTATCAAACCACTTTATCATGGTGACAGGTCTTTAAAATGGTGGCTACCGGCCATCTGACTGGCGAGTAGTGCTCCCATAATGGCTCCAGATCGGATGACAACACTGCCAAAGCTTTGTAGAAAGGAAACTATCATGTCGAAGTTTATTGCTTTGCTTCCTGATGAGAATGTTGCGGATGAAGTAACGAAAAAACTTGACCGCCTGAATGCGGATAGTCTTGATTGGAATATTATTGAGGATGAAGATCGGGATCGGATCTTGCCGGCCATCGGTTGGCCACTAGGTGCTAGCACGGGCGGTACCGCCGGTGTGGGTGCCCCTGGTGTGGTGATTCATGGCGACTATCCAGAAGATCGCGTTGTTGCCGACGAAGGCATTAATGAAAATGATGCCGATTACTATGGACGCAGCATTGCAAATGGGGGCGTGGGTATTGTGGTCGAAGTGGCAGATCGCTTTGATAACGATGTACACCAAATTCTAGAAACTGCTGGCGCATCCCAGATCAATAAGGAATAGCTGGGTATGATTGGTCTGACCTAGGCGTTGTGGGCGCAACCGCTCACAACGCCTACGCCGGGCATGGTGGGTAAGTGATTATGGTAAGTCGGCTGTACTTTGTGCCGTCAGTTGATTGACCCATCGCACGTAGGCGTCAATATCAGATTTGCGTTCAAGGCCACTCGCGGCCAGGTAGCGGATCTTGCCAAAGATTGCGCGCTCACCCCAACTGCGATCATGTAGCCCAAAGACCCAAGCAACATTCCCATACGAATTGGGATCGCGCCCGTCCAGGAAATATTTGTTGTTGATGGCGAGTGCGGTTTGATAGGCTGCTTCGGGCGTACTACTCCACTCTAGAATCTTTTTGCCCCAATACATGCGCATGTAATTATGCATATAGCCCGTTAACTTCATCTCTTGCATGGCTGCATTCCAATAGGGATCATGCGTGGAGGCCGCTTCTAGTTCGGCGTGCGTATAACGGTGAGGGCGGGGATCGGCGCGATGTTCGCCCAACGTTTTTTTGGCCCATTCTGGCAAGGCGCTATATTGATCATAGTCCGGCGTATAATAGACAAAGTTGTAAGTCAACTCCCGGCGAATCAATAGTTCATCCAGATAAGACGCGACCTGTTCGTCGGCCCTTGCCGCTTGTTTGCGTAGCTGGAGGGCAATATAAAGTGGCGAAAGCTGGCCGAAATGGAGATATTTGCTCACATGGGAAACGCTGCTGGTCTCCGGCTGCTTGCGATGCTCATGATAATCGGCTAATTCCTGCTGCAAAAAGCGTTGCAGGTGAGCTTTCCCTTCGGCAGTGCCGCCTTTGAAAAAGTGGCTGACTGGTGTCACACTTTGATCAATGGCTAAGCCGCGCACGATGGTGCCAATCTCATCCAGGGCTAGCCCATCCAGGTCGAGATCAAGCGAGGGATGATCCAAGGTTGTGGGACGCAGCTCGACCAGAAAGCGGTCAAGCTGTTTCTGGTGGCGGGGTCGAAAGGTCCGCGCGGCCCATTCGCGCTTACCAGATGCCACTTCGACGGGCACAACCAGCTCACTTTCAACTTGATAGACCTGGCAGCCGGCGGCCTGGGCGACCTTTTCGCGCCATTGGCGTTGCCGCCGTAAATAGCCACGGTCGCAGATCAACAGGGCCGCCTCGGCTGCTAGCTCCAGCGCAATCTGGGCTGGATTGCCGCGCCGCACCACTAATTTGATGCCGCGCTCGTGCAGCGCGGCCTGCGTGGCGCGCAACCCTTCGAGCATAAAGGTGAAATGGCGGGCATTGGCCACGGGGTGCCCTGGCAATAGACCAAAGCCAACGACGAGGGGCAACTGTGCTTTATTCGCCTGTTGAATGGCAAATTCTAGGGCATGGTTAGATTCAGCGCGTTGGCTCTGTTGCATCCAATAGAGGACATAGCGCCCGGCGCGTGGGGCCTGCTGGTTGAGCAACTTGATCTGTTCGTCAGCAATTACGGCAGTCGTCATGGGGCCTTCCCAGTAATAATATCAAGAATAGGACTTGCGCAGTACCGGCGGCTGAGCTTGTCGAAGCCAGCGGTAGCTGGGTAAGTCCTAAAGAAATAAAAACTACGGACACGTCAAACGTGTCCGTAGCAATTAATGATAGCATTGTTTGCTGCAACGATTTTACCAGATGCCGGCGGTTACTTCCAGTTTTTCCCGGTCAGAGATCTGAATACGGCGATAACCAAGTTTGATTAAGCCCAGTCGCTTGAATTCACGCAGAATGGAACTAACCGTCTCGCGATAAGTGCCCAAGTGATCAGCTAACATTTGGTGGCTGATCCCTTCCAGATAATTATCTTCATCATGGTCGAGCGAGATGAGCAGCTCTGCAACCCGTTCGGGTAATTTTTTACAGGTGACTGCTTCCAGATGATCTTCAACCTGCACTAACCGTGCCGCATAGGTCTGCAAAAGCCCCCAGCTTAAAATGGGGTAGCGGGTGATGACATCTTCAATTTTGGCGGCGGGAATTGTCCACAGCGTCACATCCTCGACCGCTTCGACGAACTGGCTACCATTATTAATGTCAGAAAGCTGGGTTTGGCTCAAGATCGCACCCGGTTCCAGCGTGGCCATAACCAGTTGCCGGCCCAACATGGTATTGCGCCAAACCAGATTAACGCGCCCCTTGATCAGAATAAAAACTTTATGGGTCAGATCTTCAAAGGTTGCGACAATATCACCCATCTGATAATGGTGCGTACGAATCAGGCTGTTGAAGCTAAGATCTTCCGTCGGTAAATTCGTTAATTGCGCCGCCAAGGCCCGGTAATCATTTGGGGCAATGGGACTGTTTCCATTCAATTGCGCTATGTTTGGTGTTCTAGCGGCGCGCAGGTAACTCGTTTGCATATGCTTCCTCTTTCTGCATTCTGGTGATTATTCATGGGGCGCTGATCGCAAGCGCTTTAGATTAGAGCAATTAAGTCTCTGCTCAACCAGTACACCGCACTAAGCTGGCTCTTGAGAAGATTTCGGAGGGAGCGATCAATCATCTGGCTGCTAGTCACCCACGAATGAAGAGCCTACTGCGAGGTCCGGTTCATGCAGTTGTTGTGCTGTCTGTAATGATGACAGTAAAGGTTGCTATTGCCTATCAAACTGGATATAGAAGAAGGATATAGATCGGGTGATAGGGATATAGGAAAAATGGGGTGCAATATAACTTTTTCTCTATCTTTTTTCTGTATCCTTATTGGTGATCCAACCCAAGAAAGGGATTACGATCCCATGACTAGCTGCTTGCGCTGCGCCGAAGAAGGGCGCGCACACAAATCGTTTTCAACAATCCACAGCAATTAATCACCACAAAATTAATCACTGTGTCAGCTGAATAAAATTGCTATAATTTGAATGGAACTGTACTATACTGCGTGTAGTGCGGTTGTCTTAGAAATGATCGTGTCCATTTCACCTGCTGACAAGCGGTGCTAACCGGCGGTGCGATCCTTTACAAACAGCGCGCATGTAAATGTTGGAGGAAGTATGGATGGTCATGTTGTCAGTATTTTACTCGTAGAGGATGACGAAGTTGATGCCGAGGCCATTACGCGGGCCTTTCGCCGCCAGAAAATAGGCAATCCGATTACGATTGTCAGCGACGGCATCGAAGCACTCAATGTTTTACGGGGACAAAATGGTTATGCTAAGCTTCCGCAGCCCTACCTGATTTTATTGGATATCAATCTGCCGCGGATGACGGGGATTGAATTTTTACAGGCGATTCGGCAGGATGCTGCGCTGGAACGGAGTATTGTCTTTGTGCTGACCACTTCTGATCGCGATGAGGATAAGCTCGCGGCCTATGATGAACAGATCGCCGGCTATTTGCTAAAATCACGTTCCGGCGCAGACTTTGCCAGTGTGATTACAATGTTAGATGCCTACTGGCGTATCATTGAATTCCCTCCAGAAGCACGATAAATTGGCGTTATGTTATATCTGGTGCAAAGTGTAGCATAGTAATGTAGATAAGCATTGGGAAGTGGTGTGAACGAAAATAAAATTCACTTATTGCTTGTCGAAGATGATGAAGTCGACCGCGAGGCCATCAGCCGCTTGTTGCAAGATCGCTATATCATCCATCAGGCGCCGACTGGGCAAATCGCTTTGCGTCTACTGGAAGAGATACAGCCTAATTGTGTCTTGCTTGACTATCGCTTGCCCGATGTCGATGGTTCACAGCTGATCCCTCGCTTTGCCGCGGCCTTTATTCCTGTCATTGTGACCACGGGCGAAGAAAGCCCGGAAGTGATTGTGGATGCAATGCGGTTGGGGGCCCAGGATTATCTTGTCAAAGGTGCGTTTTCTAAGACTGGCCTCGAACATGCGATTACAAACGCGATCGAAAAGGTCGCACTGCAACATAGCATTGTGAGCCAACAACAGCAGCTGCGTGCCCAAGCCGCAGAATTGCGCGCCAGCAATCAACAGGTGCGCCGATTGGCCTCGGCCCTTACGCTTTCTGAGCAACGCGAACGACGACGCATTTCACAGATTTTGCATGACCATGTGCAGCAAATGCTGCATGGCATTCATATGCGCGCCCACCTGATCGAATTGGATGCCCCACCCGAAACGCGCGCACCCATCGAAGATCATCTACAAACGATTCTGCAATTGACTGATGAAGCCTTACAGGCTACCCGCACCCTGACCGTTGAGTTGAGCCCGCCAGTGTTGCAACGGCGTGGGCTGATCGCGGCCTTTCAGTGGTTGACTGAACAGATGGAAAAGGTGCATAGCATTGAAGTAACCTTGCATATTCAAACTGAAGAGCAGCTAGCGAATCAGGAGATTTCTGTCTTGATCTTCCAATTCGCGCGCGAGCTGCTTTTTAATGTCGTTAAACATGCCGGGGTAGCTTGCGCCCGCCTGACTCTAGATGATGCAGGTGATCAATTGATGGTGATTATTGAGGATGATGGCCGCGGTTTTGATGCTGCGCAGATCCGGCCTGAGCCTAATGGCGGCTTTGGCCTAAACAGTATCCACGAACGATTAACACTCTTTGGCGGGCGGCTCGACATTGCGTCGGCACCAGGATTAGGGACGCGCGCAATGATCTGTATTCCCAAAAAGTTGTTTCTGGATGGGGAAGTGCATAACGACTTTTCAAGTGTTTTTATTGAGCGGCCAATTAATCGGCACATGAACGTCGAATAACCGTAACTGTTAGTGTTGACTAATTCCTTACGCCATCGTCTGGTATAGACGTGTCAATCTGTACCTATGCTCTATGCCAGGGTAGATGCTAGGTCATATTAGCCATGTTACTCTATGAATTGGCTCCGTGCAATATACGTTTTCTGTTCAGTGAAGCTCTGCCATGTTTATTGGTAGTATCTAGCAGGGGCAGTGACTGACAAGTGATAAACATGAACGAAGAAATTGCAATCTTATTGGTTACGGCTGATAAACATAGTTATGTGCAAACTAAATTATTACTGGAAGAGTGTTATCCGAATCACCTGACTTTGCAGTGGATTGTCCGCCATGAAGAAGCCTTGCCATTAATGCTTCGTAATCAATATGACATCTATTTAATGGACTACCACCCTGCGCTCAGTGACCGTCTCAACCCCTTGTTGCTCAGCTTAGAGCAGGGCTGTCGTGGGCCTGTCTTGTTACTTTCTAGCGAAGAAAAGCTTGAGCTTGAAGAGCGCTTTACGCACAGCCGGACGGTTGACTTTCTCTATAAGGATTGCATTAACACCGATTTGCTCAAAAAAGTTATCCAGGATGCAATTGTGATTAATCGTCTTCGCCATGAACTACACGAGACACGCCAACGTTTGTTGGAAAGTACTGATCGGGATCGTTTTCACCTCTCGCGTCGTTTGCATGAGGGGCCATTACAAGATCTCATTGGCATGCGTTTCTATCTAGGCATTGCCTCTGACATTATTGAAAGTGTTGAGGCGAAGAACCAGTTAACCTTTGTGCAGCAGAGTCTGCAAAGTGTGATCGATTCGCTGCGCTCTTTTTGCGTTGATCTGCGCCCGCCAGCGCTGGGGCCTTTCGGCTTAGAAAAAGCGATCCGCGCCGAAGCTGGTCGTTTTCACAATCAGTACCCGCAGGTTGACCTGAATTTGGAACTTGACCCTGATGAGTTGCGACTTTCTGATCGCTTACGCCTGAATTTGTATCGCATTTTTCAACACGCACTGGCTAATATTGCGCAACATGCCAAGGCCGCTAATGTTCGCGTGCGTTTTCAATTTAAAAATGCTAAGATCTTTTTGCAGATCAGTGATGATGGCAGTGGCTTTCAGCTGCCTGATGACTGGGCGCAGTTTCCCCAAAAAGGGCAATGGGGGCTGTGGGAATCCAAAGAGCGGGTTGCGACCTTGGGCGGCCAGCTCGAAGTTGCTTCTTTGCCGGAAGCCGGTACCACTGTCACTGTTACGATCCCTCTCTAATCCTGCCAATTATTTCATATCGGCGCGTCGATATGAAATAATTGTGTAGAGCGTAGAAGATACCTGAGTTTATGACACAAATTAAAGTTGTTATGATTGATGATCATCCGATTGTACGCTCGGGGATCCGTATGTTATTGGAGCGAGCCGGCGATATTGTGGTCGTTGGCGAAGCCGATCGCGGTGATGACGCGGTCGGTCTGGTTCAGCGCTTAAAGCCAGATGTCCTTTTGCTTGACATGGAGATGCCCGGCAAAGATGGGCTGACAGTGGCCCGCGAGTTACAAGATGCTGCCCTGGATGTGCGTGTGCTAGCGTTGAGTGCCCACGACGATGCCGAATATATTATGAATCTGTTGCAGATTGGCGCCGCCGGCTACTTAACCAAAGAAGAGGCGCTGGATACGATTGTCGATGCTGTGCGTGGGGTTGCCAGGGGCGAAGAAGGTTGGCTCAGTCGGCGTGCGGCCGCACGGATTACCAGTGCTGCCCGCAAACAGCCCAATAAGCTGATCGATCTGACTGAACGTGAAGAAGAAGTCGTGGCGCTGTTGGCCGACGGCCAAACGAACCACCAGATCGCGGCTGCTCTGAATGTCACCGAACGTACCGTGCGCTTTCACCTGCGTAATATCTATGACAAGCTGGATGTTAATTCGCGCGCCGGTGCGATCAGCTGGGCCTTTAAACGTAAGGGCCACGACCTGTCGTAATCCTGAACTAGCCATTTATCAGCGCTCAGCAAAAAAGCGGCGGGAGAATCCATTCTTCCGCCGCTTTTTAGTTTTAGCCGATACCCAGTAATTTTCTTGTTCAAGCAACCAGAGAATGGCCTAGTCGTTACGCCGCACACGCTGGCTTCGCGCGCAAAGGCGCGCCTTAAAGGCAACCACCCCTGAGCGCGCGAAGCCGCCAAGCGCGGCCTAACTCCTCTGGTCTATGATAGCCACGCCGCCACCATTGACCATTCCTCATTCACCACTGCTACCACTGCCTGTCTTGTGCGACAGGTGCCAGCCTGACTTATGCGGCATATAAAAGCTGGCGTCTTAGTCATCGTCAGTTGCATAGATTCTGGCTATACTCTATTTAACAAAATCACTCCCTCACCCAATCATTTAACACAAATCGGCTTTCATCGCCCATTGTTGTGCGGTGAATTACAGAGTACACGGAGAATCACTATGTTGCGCACACGTATCTTTATCGTTCACGAAAATAAAGTACTTGCCGGTCAGGCAATGGCAGCATTTGCCCAGGATTCGAATATACGTGTTATGGATATCTTGGAAACAGCCAGTGATGCACTCGCTTATATTGGGGAAAACAATTGTGATGTTGTGTTGCTTTCTGCTACCTTACCCCAAGATGGAGCGCTGACGGTGGCGAAAGCCCTGCGGCGCCGTGGTGTACAAGCCAAGGTGATTGTAACCGGGTTGCTGAATGATACCCGCGAGGTTATTCGTTATATTGCCGTTGGTGCCGCCGGGTACGCCCTCCGCCGTGATGGCATTGATGCCTGGTTACGGCAGGTCTATGCCGTCCGGACCGGCAAAGCTTTGATCTCGGCTGAAGTGACGGCTGCCCTCATGAATCATCTCTCCAAGTTAAGCCGACTCACCACCCGCTTTGAGCCCAAGCCACTACTCTACGCCAACTTAACCGAACGTGAGGTTGAGGTCTTACACTTGATGGCTGAAGATTATAGTAACCAGGCGATTGCCGACAAGCTGATTGTCAGCGTGGGTACGGTGAAAAATCATGTCCACAGTGTGCTCAAGAAATTGAGCCTGCGCAGCCGCAAGGAAACGATTACCTACCTCAGCTTTGTTCAGGGCCAAAGCCAGACTCGTGCCCTGCCATTTGCTTAAATCGTGGATTGTGGACCACCAATTAAAAAGCCGCTTGCCCAGGGCAAGCGGCTTTTTTACACGGGACGATAGTGCGGTTGAAATGAGCAGCCGCGTTTTGACCAGCGTAAAAACCGTCGCCGCTCATTCAGCGCGAAGTATAATTGTGCAGCTTTAGAGCACTAGTTTGTCTACTTGTTGCTGCATAATGGTTTCACTCATAAAGAGCTGCTTCTTGGATACTTTGTGGACTGCTTCAATTAGATCGGTGCTAATCGTGGACTTGGCGACAAAGCCCTTTGCACCCATTTTGAGGGCAAATTGAGCTAGCGCTGACGCTTCATGCATGGTCAGGAGCAAAACTTGTGTGTTAGTCTCAGTGCAGATTTCTTGCGCGGCGCGTATGCCATCCACGACCGGCATCACAAGATCAAGAATGGCGACATCGGGCTGATATTGTTTCACCAGCGTTACTGCTTGGCGGCCATTGCTTGCCTCGGCGATAATCTCGATATCAGGGGCCTGGGCTAAAATGGTTGCAATCACTTGGCGCATTAGCGCGTGGTCATCTGCAATCAACACGCGAATCATTTCATCTTTGTCTGAACTCAATCTTCACCTTCTTGATAAACATGCACTGGTCGCTGCACGTCAAACCTCCTTACGCGAGACTGGGTGTTTTGCCCTCAGCGGTTAACTCGATCACTTTTTCAAAATCACCTCTGTCAGCCACATTTACCTACCCTGCCCCTGATCAGTGTGGGAACAGTCACGCTGTCAACTATCCCTGCATTGATCAGAGGCGGGAATAGTTGTTATACTTGGCTCTGTCATCATGTAGCATTTTTACTCGTGTAGAAAATGCTACATGATGACAACCGCTGGGATACTTCGGTTTCTCAAGCTGAGCTGAGTGTAGCTGCGTAGGCTTTGCAGTTCAGTCGTTAGGCGGAGAATGCCTGGTACGCTGATTATACTAGATAACGAGGATAATAAAAAATAGATTGCTATTCACCTTGATTTTTGGCCTCAATGACTGCTCACACATCAAGGCGCACTGATGGCGTCACTAATCGTTTTTAAAAGCAAATTGATTTCAATCGGTTTCTGCAAAAATGCAACGACGGGCTGGTCGCCAATGCTTTTTAGGGCCTCGGCTTCACTATAGCCGGAGCAAAAAATTACCTTGACCGCTGGATTGATCGCCCGTAGTGCCATTAGGGTTTGTGCCCCATTCATGCCTGGCATCTTCATATCGAGCAGGATCAGATCGATCTGCGCCTGATGGGCCTGATAGAGATTTACCCCTTCGTGGCCATCTGCTGCGAGCAGGACCTGCACGGTTTCACTGCTCAACAGATCATAAAGCGCTTCACGGATGGGCATTTCATCATCAATAATCAGGATGGCTGCATTGCGCCGGTTGATCGGGTCAGCCGCGGTTGGCTGAACCTCTGTTGTGGGGAGACCCCCGCCGGCCGCGTCTATGTCACTGGCGGTCGGATCGCGCAAGGCTGCCGCCGGCAGTAAGACGGTAAAGGTCGAGCCCTGGCCTTCCTGGCTGCTTACTTGCAGACCACCGCCATAATGGCGGACAATCCCCAGGGTTGCTGCCAAACCCAGCCCGCTCCCCTTTTCTTTGGTGGAATAGTAGGGGTCAAAGATTAGATCCAACAGGGCTGTGCTCATGCCAACGCCATTATCACTAACACGTAGGGAAAGATAGTGACCAGGCTTGGGTTGTTGACCGCGCACAAAAAGCGCTGTTTCTTCCGCACGCAAGGTAAACTCGCCGGTTTCGATCCAGACAACACCGCCGGTTAACGGCAGGGCTTCGGCGGCGTTAATGACTAAATTGATCAGTACCTGTTGTGCATGCCCGCGGTCAATTTTAATCGTGTGGCTTTGCGGCTGTAGACGCCATTCAAGCTGGGCATGGCCAGGCACCAAGGTCGTAATCAATTTCATTTTGTCATAGACAAATTGGGTAAGATGTAGCTCCTCGACCAAAAATGCACCCTGCCCCGTATAAGCCAATAATTGACGAGTCAGTTCGGCTGCGCGCTCAGTGGCACGCTCTGCTTTGGTTAGATGTTCGGCGGCTTTGCTGCCCTGCGGCAACTGCCGAAGACCCAAGGTAATCTGCGCAAGAATACTCGCCAGGATATTGTTAAAATCGTGGGCAATGCCGCCTGCCAGCAAACGCAATCCTTCTGACTGTTGAGCCAGCGGTAGTAGCCGTTCTGCCTGTTTGCGTTCAGTGATATTACGATGGACGCCGACCGTGCCGACACGCCTGCCTTCACTGTCATATAAATAAGAGACAGAAGACCAGAGCGCGATGAGCATGCCATCGCGCCGGCGGTGGATCTGTTCGCCTTCCCATTTGCCTGTCTTGCGTAGGAACGCAACGACATCATCACAATTGCTGTCGGGAAATTCAAAACAGGTGATGTCACGCAATGGTTGGCCCACCACTTCGGCAAGTGTATAGCCGTAAATTGTGGTGGCGGCGCGATTCCAACTGATAATCCGCAACTCTAGATCCGTAGAGACGATGGCATCGGATACACTTTCGACTAAACTGGCCTGGTACCGAATTGTTGCTTCGTCCTGCCGACGGGCGGTGACATTGCGCACAATGGCCACCACCTCATCGGGGGCCGCCTGGGCAATCTGCGCTTCCAGGCGCAAGTCAACGCCATTAATGGTGCGCTCATATTCGCAACTTTCCACTTGTCCTGTCTGCATGGCGCGTTGCATGGTCGTTATCCAGAGATCGGCAACTGGTCGTCGTATCAGATCCGCTAAATTGCGGCCAATCCACTCGTCGGTGTGAACAGGTGGGGGCATATCGCGTCCCATATGCATATCCAAATAGGTACCATCTGTTTTCAGATGAATATAACTGTCGGGAATGGTGTTGAGCAAGACGGCCTTGGCGCTTTTTTGCGCGGTGAGATCGCGCACGATCAAACAATAGAGGCTATGTTCACCGCCATCTAAATAGAGCGCGCTTACTTCAACCTCGATCGTGGCACCGACATGGGTCACAATCCACATCTCGCGCTTCTGGGCCGTTTGTTGCTCGCGTAGGGCAAGGCCCCAATGATCGATCTCATCGCGCGATAATTGCATCCAAGATCGCAATGCTAGCCGGCTCTTGCTGTACGACACGGCGGTATTGTTGGGCGCGGTGATGAAAAATTTCAAGGCGATCCAATCGCTGATTCAGCTTTTGCGCCAACTGCCCTAATTCATGCGTGCCCGGCAACGCCATGCGCAGGGAAAGACTATTGCTGGCCCTATCGTGTGCTGGCCCTATCGTGTGCTGGCCCTATCGTGGGTCTTATGTAAATCTAGGATGTTTAGCCACCGCTTGATCAGCAAAACGGCAATCACTATTGCCAGTTTGTGTATAATTATAGCTAAATCTACGCAATATGACCTCCGTAGAAACTCGGATTCTTTTGTTTACTTGTAAACAGCCCATCAACACAAAGTGTGGTGAACTACCCAAGGCTAAAGCCATTGGGCTTCAAGAGTAGTCTTGAACTTTTCCGAGGCTGAGCGCATTACGACACTACTCATGTCTCCATCGGCGTTAATTCCCGTAGTTCCTACGGTACTCGGTCTTAGATTTTTGGCGGCGTTTTCATCACGGTCGTGGATGACGCCACACGTTTGACAGACCCATGTCCGGTCTGAAAGTTTAAGTGTTTTGTTGACTGCACCGCAGTCATTGCAAGTCTTGGAAGAAGCAAACCAACGGTCATGACGGACAACTTCACTACCAGCCCAAGCCGCTTTGTATTCAACAAAGGTGACAAACTGGGACCAACCTGCATCGCTGACAGACTTGGCGAGGTTGTGGTTCTTAACCATGCCTGCAACATTCAGCGATTCCAAGCCGATACGACCAAAGTTATCGACAATGGCGCGGCTCAATTGGTGATGAAAGTCTTGGCGTCGGTTGGCAATCTTCTCGTGGGTAGCTGCAACCACAAGCTTCGCTTTGTTGCGGCTATTGCTACCCTTACGCTTGCGGGACAAGCGACGTTGGCGAATCTTCAGCAGGTTCTCTGCTTTGCGCAAGTGCTTGGGACAAGCAATCTTTTCCGTCTTACTGCCATCGTTGATGGCAGCGAAGTCTTTCAAGCCAAGATCAATGCCAACGCTACCTTGCTTCTGTTCGGGTGTTTCGTGTTCAATCTCACATTGAATGGAGACGAAGTACTTGCCGGTCTTGGTTTTCGACACGGTACAGTTTTTCATCGTGCCTCGGGGTCCCTCTGGGAGGCGTCGGTGACGGACAACTTTCACCCAGCCCACTTTGGGCAAGTAGATCTTGCTATCGTTAAACTTAAAGCGTTGCGGGTAGCGGATCGATTGTTTGTCAAACTTGCGCTTGAAGTTGGGATAGTCGGCACGACCTTCAAAGAAGTTAGCATAGGCTCTGTCAAGGTCTTTCAACGCCTGCTGCAATGTCTGGCTATCCGCCTCTTTCAACCAGGGATAGTCCACCTTCAGGATGTCAGACAAGTCGGTGGCACAATCGTTGTAGTTGAGTCCTGTGCCAGTATCGTAGTAAAAGCCTTCGCGTACCGCTCGATAGTGGTTATAGACAAAGCGCGCACAGCCAAACTGTACGGCAAGCTTTGCTTGTTGATCACTATTGGGATAGATACGGTACTTGAAGGCTTTTCGGATCATCGGTCTTTTTGCTCTTGTTGAACGCGTTGCAACTCTTGTTCCGCAAGACGATGGAGGATTGCCACGATACTTTCACCTGTCAAAGCGTGCAGCATCCGCAACATCTTTACCGTCTTAGTCCAGATTCGTGTGCTAGTGTAAGATTCTTTCATGTGATAAAATTATCACACATCTAGCACAATGGCAAATCTGTTCTAACGCGTTATTTACTATCGACCTAAAGGTCACGTTTGGGGTCCCTCTGGGAAGCAACGCCGCTGAGTACAGCGGTAAGCCCTTATATCCCAAACCTGAAGAATTGGGTTTTACGGGCTTTTTCTATAATTGTACCAGTTAGAGTGGTGAGCAATGGTGTTACTTTAGACCCAGCGGCAAAAATCTGGTGACAAATGGCTCGGTAAGCAAGGGCCTGGTGACAAAGTGGTAGATGGCAAGCAAAGGTAAGTTTAGCCACTTCGTTACGCATTCGCGTATGGTATGCTATTGAGCACGCACCTACTGATGTATACCCATTTTAAAATTGTCTGTTTAAATATCTGTAAAGTTTATTGTAATATAAATTTCAATTGATGTAATAATCAATATAAAGGATTTTTGCCAGTGAGTAGGTTCTATCGATGAGTAGTTCAACTACCTATTTCCTTTTGATTCGGCATGGCGAAAATGATTGGGTTGGTACGGATCGGTTGGCGGGCCGTACGCCTGGGGTACACCTCAATGAAAAGGGCCAACAACAGGCACAAGCATTGGTGCAATTCCTACAGCAACAGCCACTTGCAGCGATCTATTCCAGCCCTTTAGAGCGTTGTCTACAGACGGCACAGCCCTTAGCTGTTGAACGTAATCTTCCCGTAGTTGCCGAAGAAGGCATTTTGGAAGTAGACTATGGGGAATGGCGTGGTGGAAACTTAAAGGATCTGGCAAAATTACCCGCTTGGCAGCAGGTTCAACACTATCCGAGTACTTTTCGTTTTCCCGGCGGCGAAACGCTGCGCGAGGTACAAAGTCGGGCTGTTGACACTATAGAGCGCTTGCGTGATGCCCATCCGAATGCTGTAGTTGCACTCTTCAGTCACGGTGATGTGATCCGAACCACGATCGCCCATTATATGGGAACGCCGCTTGATCTTTTTCAGCGGGTAATTATCAGCACTGCTTCGGTTAGCCTGTTAGCCTTTTTTGATCAACGGCCAGTGGTGCTAGGTTTCAATCAACTGGCCGCTTTGCCTGTCCTGGAGATCAAACCGCCAATCGCCGACGATGCACCTGTGGCACAGGCCACCGAAAATTGACCACCGAAAATTGACCCTAGCGCAAGCAACCGGAAATTAATTAGTTACTATGTTTCAGAATCGACCATGACAGACTATCTTTACGATCTTAATCCATGTGCACATATCGTTGCCGATGCCATTGGCGAACCGGGTAAGCGCACCTTTTTCCTTCAGGCGCGTGCCGGTTCGCAGGTTGTTAGCATCGTCATGGAAAAACATGAAGTTGGTAGCCTGGCCGTTAGCATTTTGCAACTGCTGGAAGAATTAGAAAAAAGCTATCCGCATCTTTTGCAAACCAATAGTACGAAGGGCGTTTTGCATCCCATCCAACCAATGGATCCCCTCTTTCGGGTTGGTCAACTGACTATCGGCTATGATGAAGATGATGATATGATCTGGCTGGTAGCGAAGGCCCAGATGGTCAACGATGCGAATGAACTGGTTGACCCGAATCGCGACGATGTGCCGGGTGTGCGCTTTGTGGCAAGTCGTGATAAGATGCGCGCCATGAGCGAACACGCGCTCGAAATTATGTCACAAGGACGGCCAGTTTGCCCGCTTTGTGGTCGCGCGATTGACCGTGCCGGCCATTTCTGCGCCCGTACCGATGGTCAGGCAATGCCCGTCATCTTTTAGGCGCTGGATTAGGCGTTGGATGCGCAGAATCAAAAAAATGTCGATGTGTATGGTGAAGTCGTCTTATTTGCGCCGCCATCCCGAGCCTACAGCGAGGGTGCAAATATTTAGAAGCTCTTTATGGCCGATTCTATTCAATTAACTGAAGCCCAAGTCGTCAAAACTTTGACGAATGGTGAGCTCGAAGAGAAGGGGCTGCTGCCCTATAGCTCTAATCACAGCTTTCTTGTCACCGTCTGTGATGGTGATCTAACGCTGCCCGCGGTTTACAAGCCGCAACGGGGCGAGAATCCCCTGTGGGATTTTGAATGGGGCACGCTCTGTAAACGCGAGGCGGCCGCCTATCTCATCAGCCGGGCGCTGGATTGGCAATTGGTGCCACCGACCGTTTTGCGTGATGGTACACATGGTCTGGGCAGTGTCCAATTCTACATTGATCACGACGCTGAAGTGCATTATTTTACCGTTCAGGATGACGCCCGTTTTGCCCTCTCTCTCCGCCAATTAGCCCTCTTTGATTGCATCATCAACAATGCTGATCGTAAAAGTGGTCACTGCCTGATTGGCTCCGATGAGCGACTTTGGGCAATTGATCATGGCATCTGCTTTCACACTGAATATAAGTTGCGCACGGTCATCTGGGAGTTTAGCGGCGAACCGATTGCCGATGCGTTAATGACCGCGATACGCCAACTGCAGCAACAATTGGTGAACCCAGACAGCACACTGGCGCAGCAAATTTGCCAACTGCTGAGTGACGAGGAACAAGCCGCGCTGGGTAAGCGCGTACAACGTCTTTTGCGCAACGAAGTTTATCCAACTCCTCAACCCCACCGCCGTAACTATCCCTGGCCACCCGTATAAGCATAACCGTCCTTGAGGAGGGTATACCATGAAAGCAGTTGTGATGGCCGGTGGCGATGGAGCTCGTCTGCGTCCGTTGACCATTGGGCGTCCTAAGCCGATGGTGCCACTCGTGAACAAGCCGGTCATGCTGCATATCCTCGAACTGCTGCGCAGCCACGGCATTACCGAAGTTGTCGTTACCTTGCGTTATCTGGCAACTGTGGTCCAAGACTTTTTTGGCGATGGCAGCCATCTTGGCATGAACATCACCTATGTCGTTGAAGAATCGCCTTTGGGGACAGCCGGCAGTGTCAAACACGCGGCGGCCCATCTTGACGAAACTTTCCTGGTGATCAGTGGTGACGCACTGACTGATTTTGATCTCCAATCGATTGTGCGCACCCACCGCGAACGGGATGTCCTGGCCACCCTCACCCTGACTCATGTGCAAAATCCACTAGAATATGGTGTCGTCGTTACCGATGATGAGGGGTACGTCACCCGTTTTCTGGAAAAGCCCGGTTGGGCGGAGTTGATTTCGGATACCGTCAACACTGGCATCTATGTGCTGGAGCCAGAAGCGCTCGATCTGATCCCCGAGGATACCTTCTACGACTTTTCGAATGATCTCTTCCCGACCATGATGGCAAATGATCTAAAGATCTACAGTTGTGTTGCGGACGGCTACTGGTGTGACGTTGGGAACATTGCGGAATATCAGCGCGCGACCAGTGATCTGCTCTATGGTAAGGTCAAGCTCTCTGAACCGATTGGTGCACATCTGGGTGGCGGCATTTGGGTTGGCGAGAATGTGGAAATTGCCCCGAGTGCCCAACTCTTTGGCCCCATCTACCTGGGCAGTGAAGTCAAAATCAAGGGCGATGTCCAAGTCTATGGCCCCAGCGTCATCCGCGACTCGACGGTGATCGACAACTACAGCCGGATTGAACGGAGCATTATCTGGCGCAATAACTATATTGGCGAAAATTGCGAAGTGCGGGGCGCGATCATCACGCGGCAGTGTAGCGTCAAGCCCAAAGTGGTGATCTATGAAGGAGTGGTGATTGGCGACAACTGTGCCTTGGGTGAGGGCAGTGTGCTCCATGCCGATGTCAAACTCTGGCCGCACAAACAGGTGGAAGATGGCGCGATTGTCAAAGAGAGCATTATCTGGGGGGAACAAGGGCGCCGCTCGCTGTTCAGCCGCTTTGGCGTTTCTGGCGTGGTCAATGTTGATCTGACCCCCGAGTATGCCGCCAAATTGAGTGCTGCGCTGGGGGCTACTCTGCCCAAAGGGAGCTATGTGGCCCTGAACCGCGATGTGCATCGCAGTTCACGCATGCTCAAACGCGCGTTGATCAGTGGGCTGCCGAGTAGTGGGGTGAATGTCTGGGATCTGGGCAATGTGGCGATTCCCGTTGCCCGCTATTTTGTGCGCACCCACGAGCTGGTTTCTGCCGGTGTGCATGTGCGGCTCAGTCCTTTTGATCAGCGTGTTGTCGATATTCGCATTATCAATACGCAGGGTATGAACCAAACGATCAATGACGAACGGGTAATCGAACGCAATTTCTTCCGCGAAGATTTCCGCCGGGCCTTTCTCGATGAAATCGGGGTGATCCAATATGTGAGCACCCCGATGGATGACTATGCTCGCCAATTTGTACGTCAACTTGATGTGCAGCGGGTGCGCGATGCAAAGTTCAAAATCGTCGTTGACTATTCACACGGTCTCACCGCCGACACCTTAAGCGGCATCCTTAATACGTTGGGGGTTGATGTGCTACCGCTCAATGCGCGCATGGATGAGACCAAACTGGCCATGTTGCAGAGTGAGTTTAAGGCCAACCAGGATCGCATCTCCAAGATCGTGCGCGCCCTTGGTGCTGATTTGGGGGTACAGTTTGATGTGGGGGGCGAGAAGATCTTTTTGGTCGACGAGCAAGGTAACATGCTCGATGATACGGTGGCTGCGGCGCTGATGGTGGAGTTAGCCCTCTATGCCAACCCTGGCCGCCCCGTTGCCGCGCTGGTAACTTTGCCCCACGCCTTTGACACGATTGCCGGCTGGCACGGCAGTCGGCTAGTCCGCATTGGCAACCAGATGCATCGTTTGATGCTTTCTGCCCATGACGCCGGCATTTTGATGGCCGTTGATGGCAGTGGCAATTTCATCTTTCCCGAGTTCCACCCGGCGGTCGATGGCATGATGGCAACCGCACGTCTGCTGCAATACTTGGCTGTTCGGCAGTTGCCCCTAAGCGAGGTGGTCCAATATCTGCCATTGATGCATTTGGCGCGCAAGTCTGTTCACTGTCCGTGGGAGGCCAAGGGGCGTGTTATGCGTTTGCTCAGCGAACGCTACAAGGATTATCACGTTGAAAATATTGATGGGCTCAAAATTCACCTGGACGCGACCGAGTGGGTTCACCTCTCGCCCAACCCCGATAAACCACAGTTTGAAGTGTTGGCCGAGGGTTCCTCTGAACAGCGTGCCCATGAAATTGCCACCAGCTATGATGCCCAAATTGAAGAGATGGTCCATGCCAGTGGCCTGGCGAATGAGTAGTCCCAGTATTGCCCGGCATTGCCTAATCCCTAGCGAGTCTACACCTGTGACCGATCAAGCCATGTATGTCGTCGAAACCAACTCAGCGGCGGCTACGCATGCCTGGGGCCAAATGCTCGGCAAGCTGTTGCCAATGCCCATGGTGGTCGCCCTGCAAGGTGAATTAGGGGCCGGCAAGACGCTGCTCACCCAAGGGCTTGCCGCCGGCCTGGGCATTACGCGCAGCGTGACTAGCCCTACCTTTGTCTTTGTCAACGAATATGAATTACCCAACGGCAACGTCTTAATCCACATTGACAGTTATCGTCTCGGCGAAAGTGTTGACGTGGCGGTGAGCGAAGCGTTTACCTTTGGTCTCGAAGAGATTCTCGCCCGGCCGGATGCCATCATCGTGATTGAATGGGCCGAACTGGTTGCGCCCCTGTTACCTGCTGACCATTTACACATCGCGCTCCACCACCAAGCCGATGACCCGACGCGCCGCCGCTTGGTTTGCACTGCCCACGGTCCCTATAGCGACCGCTTGTTGCAGGAAATTCGGCTAGCTGATCCCCTTCACGAAGTTGTAAATTAAAGTGCCAGCAGACACCGCGCACTCTATCTCGCCGTGCCCACTGGACACCTGATTGTACGCAGTTGAATGCTCAGCCAGGATTGACAAATCCTGGCCTGAAAGTGCCGCACTAATGCGCCTCTCTGTGCACGCTTTTCCCACAAACCGTATTTCACAAAACAGGCGCAACCCCTGGCAAAAGCCGCGGCCAGTCCGCCTTAATCTACCCCAAACAGGTTGTGCAATTGTGAACAAATGCCAAATATTCGTATAATGCAGAGAGCTGATCATGCCGCTTGACTCGCGCCAATAACCGGCGTATCTAACCGGCCCTGGAGGCTGTCAAAACGCAAAGGCTGATCAAGATTACCCCTATGTTTAACCACACCCATTCTGTCCCATCGCACGCTTGTCGGGAGGTTTAATTCCGTTATGCTTACTCTAGCCGAAAAGATTACCTTTGTGGCGCTACTGATTGGCGCATTAGCCTATGCTTGGGTGGATTTCAAAAAAATCTATCTGGTCATCCGGCGCGGGGAGGGTGACCTGCCGTCACAGGCTGTCATTAAATCGCGCGTGATCGCTGCTCTGCAAAAGTGGCTGACCTTAGCGCCCACCTGGAAATTACGCCCCGTCGTCAGCTTCTTACATGCCTTGATCGCCTGGGGCTTTGTCTTCTACTTCCTAGTCAACTTTGCCGATCTGCTGCAAGGGTTTTTTCCCATCATCTTTCTTGGTACAGGGCCGCTGGGTCAGCTCTACCGGCTACTCGCTGATCTGGCCACGGCCGCGGTGCTGGTGGGGATGGTCTATTTTCTGTGGCGGCGCTTTGTCGTGCAGAGTCCGGCCCTCAAATATCGCCGCAATGTCAAGCTGCACGACAGTGTACGGGCCGGTGCCATCCGCCGCGACTCGCTGATCGTGGGTCTCTTTATCCTTTTTCATGTTGGCTTTCGATTGCTGGGTGATAGTTTTGCCGTGGCGCAGCATGGCCCCGACTGGGGCCGTCCTTTTGCCCAGTCGCTTAGTTATGCGTGGACCGGTTGGAGCGAAAATGCCCTGGTGGTGGGTGAACATGTGGGCTGGTGGGGTGCCATCGGGCTGATTTTGCTTTTTATTCCCTACTTTCCTTATACCAAACATCTCCACCTAATCATGTCGGGGGTTAACTTTGCCACCAAACCTGAACGCACATCGCTGGGAACCCTAACACCGATTAACTTTGAAGATCAAGTGAATGATGAATTTGGCGTCGCCAAGATCGAAGATCTGCCTTGGACCCAGCTGGTTGATGCCTATGCCTGCATTATGTGTAACCGTTGTCAGGATGTCTGCCCAGCCTATGTCACCGGTAAAGAGCTATCGCCGGCTGCGCTAGAGGTAAATAAACGCTACTATCTGAATGAGCATATGGATGAACTGGCCGCCGGCGCGATCAGTCAATTCAATTTGCTCGACTTTGCGATTAGCGAGTCGGCGGTTTGGGGCTGTACGGCCTGTGGCGCGTGTATTGACATCTGCCCGGTCGGCAACGAACCCATGTTTGACATTATGTACTTGCGCCGTCACCAGGTATTGATGGAAGATAACTTTCCGGGTGAACTCAAAAGCGCTTTCCGCGGCATGGAGCGCAACGGCAACCCTTGGAACCAAAGCGCCCGCGACCGCATGAAGTGGGCTGCCGGGCTGGATGTGCCGACGGTGGAAGAGAATCCGGAACCAGATCTGCTCTGGTGGGTTGGCTGTGCGCCTGCTTATGACCCGCGCGCGCAACAAGTTTCGCAAGCCTTTGCCAAGATTCTCAACGCGGCTGGGGTTAATTACGCCGTGCTCGGTGAATCTGAAGTATGCACCGGTGACTCGGCCCGCCGTGCCGGCAACGAATATCTCTTCTACGAGATGGCCAAGGCGAATATCGAGACCCTGAATGCGGTCGCACCCAAACGGATCGTCACCACCTGTCCCCACTGTCTGCATACCCTGGGCAAGGAATACGGCCAGTATGGCGGCCACTACGACGTGATCCACCACACCCAACTGCTCTCCGAATTAACCGCCGCCAAGAAGATCAGTGTCAGCCGGGCTGCCAATGCGGCAACCGGCGAATTCGACCGCATCACCTTCCACGATCCCTGTTATTTGGGCCGCCACAATGGCATCATTGACGCCCCGCGTCGTGCCCTGGATAGCACCGACGCCTTTATTGTCGAGATGCCGCGCAACGGCAAACAATCTTTCTGCTGTGGTGCCGGCGGCGCGCAGATGTGGAAAGAGGAAGAGCATGGCGTAGGGCCTAACGCCGAACCGGTCAACGTCAACCGCTTCCGCGAAGCCGAAGCCACCGGCGCACAGACCGTCGCCGTCGGCTGCCCCTTCTGCCTGACGATGATGAGCGACGCCGCCAAAAATGGGAAGAAGGGCGTGGTCGTGAAGGATGTGGCCGAGGTGATCGCCGAGCGGATGGGGTAGGGAGAGACAAGACACGAGACAAGGAGATACGAGATACGAGCGTTGGCTGTGGGGATTGCTTGAATGGATGCGTCCATTGTTCTTCGTCAAATTGAAGTAGCACTTCACGCCGCACTTCCGCCCGCGATAGCAGGCAAAGGTCGTTGGCTCGTTAAGTGTAAATAAAATGTTATTGTACAGCAATGAACAGCGTAAGCTCTATATGATAAGATCGGATTTTAGTTACGCATGTTATGTAGGTACACCGGCGACTAACTACAGAGATCGTCCGTCGTCGGTCAGCCGTTGTCAATTGGATATCTGCGTAATATGGGTTAGTTAATCTTGGGAGCAGGCAGATCAAGCTTCGGTTACACTACGCTTGCGCTCCTGCTCTTACTGCAAGGAAATGGCTAGTGCATATTCAGAAACAATTAATCCTGGTGATCAGCCTTTTGTGCGTCCTACTTTTTACAACGTTTCGCGTGCAGGCAATCAATCAGCCGCCCGTTTCGCTGCAGTCAACGACGAATCCAACTGATTATCCCATTGTCCCGCTCATCAACGCCATCCTCAAAGCGCGCCTACAGATGATCCTGGCCGATGGTCAAAGCAAGAGCAACCGTGCTAATGTCTTTGCCAAGGTTGGTGACAGCATAACCTACTCGTTTGAATATTTACATGGCATCGGCTGTGGGGTGGAAAATTTAGCCAGCCACACTGACTTGGCGGCTACGATTGATTACTTCCGCAGCACCGATTTTCCTGAAGCCTATGCCGTGGCCCGCGAAGGCGAGCAGCAGGTCACCCACTGCCCGCCAACCTCGAATGCCTTTAACCGGGTGAGTGCGGCGGCGGTCGTGGGTTGGGGCGCGCAAAATGCGCTGGAACCGGTTAACATCACCGTGCATCCCGAATGTAATACGGGCGAGATCGCGCTGGACTGCGAATTGCGTCTGCTAAAGCCGGCGATTGTCCTGATCATGTTTGGCACCAATCACATTGGTATCGGGTTGGACACCACCTTTCAAACGAATCTGACCCGCGTGGTGGATGCTGCCATCACCCAAGGGGTCATTCCGGTCTTGAGTACCATCCCCCCGCGGCTCGACCAGCCGAATGGTGCCCCTTTGACCCAATTTGTTGACGAAGCCAACCGCCAGATCATCGCCGTGGCACAGGATCGCCAGATTCCGCTTTGGAATTTCTGGCTTGCTCTGCAAGCGCCCACGATGGTCAACCAGGGGCTGAAGACTGACAATGTTCATCCCAATACCTTCGGCTGGGATTTCAACATGCCTGGCTCGGTTGACTTCTCAACTGAGGGGCTACGCTATGGTTATAATCAGCGCAACCTGACCGCGCTCCAAGTGCTGACCAAACTCAAAACCATCGTGATCGATGACGGTGCGCCAGACGATGAGGGGGGTGTGCCAACGGCAACGCCAATTACTACGCCAACCGTTACCCCCATCGTCACCCCAGCCATTACCCCCACGATCACTGCTGTGCCAACCAAAGCACTTTATCTGCCCGTAATCCAGCGCTAAATTCAAATCGGTACTACTAACCCTCCCGTGCATGGCGAGTCCATGACTCGCCGCCGCATCATGGATGCGGCTAGCACCGGCTTGGTAGTTACCAAAACCGGAAAGCAACCCATGAACTACCAAGCTCTGCTCACCTATTTCCAAGACAAACAACCTGAAATGTTGGACCAGATTCACGCCCTGGTCCGCCAGGAGACACCCAGCAGCGACAAGGTGCGCCTGGATGCCTTTGCCGAATTTTTAGCCGACCGCTTTCGTGGGGTAGGGGCCGCTGTCACCCTTGTCCCCAATACCGAACGGGGCAACCATGTGATCGCACGCGTCGCTGCGCCCAATGCCCTTGCCGATGCCAAACAAGCATTAGTGCTCTGCCACTTTGATACGGTCTGGCCCGTCGGTTCGTTGGCCACCCATCCCTTCCGCGTTGATGCTGAAGGGAAAGCCTACGGCCCCGGCATCTTCGACATGCAGTCGAGCCTAGCCCTTTCCGAGTATGCCATTCGCGCTGTGGCTGATCTCAACTTGGAACTCCCTCGCCCCGTCACTGTGCTGATGACTTCCGATGAAGAAGTGGGCAGCAAAACGTCGTGGGATCTGATCGAAGCAGAGGCGAAAAAGTCGGCATATGTCTTGGTGATGGAATCCCCCTTGCCCGGCGGCGTGATCAAAACGACGCGCAAAGGGGGCGGCGGCTTTACGGTTGAGGCGATTGGCCGGGCCGCCCACGCCGGCGTCGAACCAGAGCGGGGCATCAATGCGATTGTCGAATTGGCGCACCAGGTGATCAAGCTCCACGCCATGAATGACTTGGAAAAGGGCACCTCGGTCACTTGTGGCGTGATTGAAGGCGGAACAGTTTCCAACGTCGTGCCGGCGCGTGCCGAAGTCAAAGTGGACTGTCGCATTTGGACCATGGCCGAAGGTGAGCGTATTGAAGCAGCGATCAAAGGGCTGCAACCGGTCTTGCCCGGAGCGGAACTCAAGATCACCGGCGGCTGGAATCGGCCCCCGCTAGAGCGTACCGTCACCGGTGCCATTTATGAGCAGGCCAAAACCATTGCGGCCAAATTGGGGTTGGAACTAAAAGAGGGGGGCACCGGCGGTGGCAGCGACGGCAACATCACTGGCGCGTTGGGCATCCCGACGCTTGACGGCCTTGGCGTGCCAGGTCACGGTGCCCACGCCGATCACGAACATATTGAGACCGACAAGATTGCGTCAACCGCTGCGCGGCTAGTGGCGTTTTTGCTGGAGTTGTAGTTTATCATAAAAAAGCGAGTGGGCCGGCCGGCCCACTCGCTTTTTTATGATAGAGTTTACGCAAACTAAGCTGGGGGCCTTGCTGCAGTCTGCGCTTGTTGCATCAAATCTCGCCGCATAATGACCTAAACTTCAGGCGGTAACACTGCCAGAACAGTTAACTGACCATTTACGGCCTCATAAAAAACTGTGTGGTCTAGCACGGTCCAAATAAAGTAACCATCCGCTAGTGCCACGTAATGCCCATCGAACGGCGCGCCGTTGATTGAGTACTTTAGTTCCTCGAGCTTGACGAGCAGGCCAAAGACCAGATCACCGTTATCCTTGAAGTAGTTGACGACCTCACGCCGATAATCAATTTGCCACATTTGCAGATCGTTCCATAACCATCTGCTTTAATTCTTCGTGGGAAATCGTTGGGCCACCGCGCGCTTTATTGCGCATCCCTTCAATCACCGCTTCAACTTCGCGTTTTGTCAAGCGTGTGTCGTTACGTGCCGCTTGCAATTCCTCGGCAATGGCATTCCATTGATCAGGGTGTACCATGACCGCAGCAGGCTGGCTGCGTAACATCAGCACCACAGGATTTTTATCTAGCATTGCCAGTACGTCACTCGGGACGCGATTCATGTCTGTTACTGGTCTGGTGGGTAGAACAGGGACCATTGGTTAAGCTCCTATGATACTAGTTGTATCTATATACAAGATAGTATCATAGAGATGCACAAGCTGTCAACCCTAATTTTGCTGTTGTTGTCAATGCGTAGTCAGCACATAAAATAACCTATTTGCACCTGAAAAGCGCTACTTTATGGCATCGTTGGGTATAGGTGCCTACACTTAACCCAATATACTGAGCAGATACAAGTCTAGCGATTACACCGTAAAGTGTTTAAAGGTCGGCAGATGTTCTGCGTTCTTGGCGAACATCTCGTTGACCATCGCCTTGATCTCGGCCAGGGACAAGACTGCCGCCGAAAGCGGGTCGTTGGCAATCGCTTGGAAGATCAGCCGGGGGTCGCCGCTGATCGCCCCTTCGACGGCCATCTCTTCGATCTGCGCGCTCAGGTTGGTGAGGATGGCGCACTGGGGCGGCAGCGCACCCACGCCCACCGCCTCCAATCCCTTGCGGCTGACCCAGACCGGTACCTCAACACAGGCATTCGCCGGCAAGTTGGTGATCAGATTCTTGTTGGCGACATTGCCGTTGAATTGGAAAGGATCGCCGCCTTCCAGCGCGTTCATGATGTAGGCCGCGTATTCGTGGCCCCGTTTGAGGTCGATTGGTTCTTCGCTGGCCAGCCAGTTGATCGCATCATCGCGCCAGTTGTGCGACCGCTCCTCATAGCGGTCAACAATATAGGCGTAGACCCCTGGGTTCCAGCCGGTGCCGTGGGTACAATATTTCTCGATCAGGTCGGGGCGCTTGCGGAACCACCAGTTGTACTCCGAGTTGTGACCACTCGACTCGGTGACATACCGATCCAGATTGAGGAACATCTCGTTGCGCACGATCTCTTCGTTGTAGACTTCGGGCCGCTCGGTAATCGCCTTGCGTATCAGTGGGTAGGCATCCTCGCCTTTCCACTTGTAGTCGAGATACCAGGCCATGTGGTTGATGCCGGCACAGGTGTAGGTGATCTCTGACATCGGTGCACCGATCCACTTGGCGAGCATTTCGGCGGTGCCCTGGACGCTGTGACAGAGGCCCGTGAGCGTAATGCTTGTCTCCCGTTGCATGGCGCGGCAGAGCATCACCATCGGGTTGGTATAATTGAGCATCACCGCGTTGGGGCAGTAGCGCTCCATATCCTTGGCTATGCCGAGCATCACCGGAATGGTGCGTAGGGCACGGAAGATGCCGGACGGGCCGCGCGTATCACCGATGTTGGTATCAACCCCATACTTTTTGGGGATCTCAATGTCGTGGCGCCAGACATCCAGCCCGCCGGCCAGAATGGTGACGATCACATAGTCGGCCCCTTGCAACGCCGCCGCGCGATCCTGGGTTGCCGTGACGGTGGCCGGATAGTTGCCCATCCCCACAATCTTTTTGACTGCCTGGTGAATAAACTCCAAGCGCTCGCTGTCAATGTCCATCAGACAGATTTCAGCATTTTCCAACGTGGGGAAGGTGAGCAGGTCACGCACCAGGCCGCGGGTGAAACCCCAACTGCCCGCGCCGATAAAGGTAATCTTTGGCATGTTTGTTTTGGCTTTCTAAATAAACGCTAAATTAATGAACAGATTCATGATAGGTAATTTTACCAAACTGTGATAGAATGGCAACGTGTGTGACATGTGCCTTATCGATATGTAAAAGGTAGATAAAATGGAAACTGTTACCCTTTCACCCAAATTCCAAGTTGTGATTCCAGCCACAGTACGCAAGTCACTGGATATGACACCGGGACAAAAAATTCAAGTGATAGTCTATCGCAATCGCATTGAGATGATTCCGCTCAAGCCAATGTCAGCAATGCGTGGCTTCGTCACCGGGATTGATACAAGCGTAGAACGGGAAGCAGACCGTTTATGAATGTTATTGATTCCTCTGGATGGCTAGAATATTTCGCCAATGGTGTCAATGCAGCCTTTTTTGCACCAGCGATTGAAGATGTAGCTAACCTCCTTGTACCATCCATTGCGCTTTATGAAGTCTTCAAGCGCATGTACCAGCAACGTGGTGAGGATGACGCTCTACAAGCGGTTGCGCACATGCAACAGGGCAAAGTTATCGATGTTGATGGCCAGCTTGCACTGGAAGCTGCTCGCATCTCTGCAGACGAGAAAATCCCAATGGCCGACAGCTTAATCCTAGCCACAGCTCGACTCAATCAAGCAACGCTTTGGACGCAAGATATCGATCTGAAAAACTTTCCCGAAGTTCGCTATGTAAGCAAGTAATTGCCCTCAACTTCCTAGATAACGATGGCTACCGATTCCCCCCAGCATCTCCATGCCACTCGATCTGTGGCATATTCGTAGCCGGCGGCTGCGGCCAGTGCGATCCACGTTGACTGGTTAGCCCCTTGTTCGGGCCGGGGGTGAATGCCCGCGCCGGCAAGCCCACCAATCCACCATCTTTTACCCACGCTTCATCGCCACCGTAGAGCTGACCAATCAACAACGCCGTTAGCCGCGCCAATGGTTCACCATGCGCGTCATCGTCCGCCAAGTCAACCAACTCTTGCGGATCTTCCTGCAGATCAAAAAGTTGGCGCACATTGCCGGTGGCGTAGTAGATCAGCTTATAACGTCCATCATGCACCATACGCGTGGCGTGGATCCCCTCATCGATCTCGCAATAAGTCCAATCACGCTTCGTTTCACCCACCATCGAAATGCCTTCCACCGTCGCGGGAATGGGAATTCCGGCCAGATCAAGCAAGGTGGGCATAATATCGCGCCAGCCGACGAGCCGATGATCGACCCGATGGTGGCCGACGCGCTGATCATTTTTTGCCCCCACCAAAATCAAGGGAATATTGGCTGAATCTTCGTAAAAGAGGCGCTTTGCCCATAAGCCGTGATTGCCCAACATGTCACCGTGATCCGAGGTGAAAAGGAGGATCGTATTGTCAAGCAGCCCTTCCTCGCGCAAGGTGCCGATGACCACCCGTAGTTGGTGATCGATATGGGTGCAGAGCGCATAAAAGGCACGGCGCGCCATCGTCATTTGGATTTGGTTTAGCTTGTCGTCAACGTTACGTTTGGCTTGTAGGCTAAAGGGCAAGTTGCCCGCTGCCCACTCGCCGCGGTAGGGTACATCAATTTCAATCTCGCGGTAGAGATCAAGATAACTTTGCAGTGGTGTCAACGGCGGGTGGGGATGACGATAGGAGAGAAACCAAAAGCCGGGGCGCATGGGATCGCGCCGTTTGATCGTGCGGCACATCTGCGTTGTTGCCCAGTTGGTGGGGTGGGTATATTCGGGCAGGTGCCACGGGCGCATCGAATATTCGTTGTTGCTCATGCCGTGGTTAAAGTGTTGCCCAGGGTAGCCCTCATCCCCCAAGAAAAGTTCGAAGTCATCGACCGCGCCATATTGCTGCCGCCCCTCTTCATCGAGGATCACATCGTCAAAGCCAATGCGGTTGCGTTGGGGGTAGACATGGAGCTTGCCCACGGCATAGGCCTGGTAGCCGGCCTCCCGAAAAGTCTGTGCCATGGTCGGCAAGTTGGCGGGCATGGGCAATGTCTCTTGGAAGACGCGGTCACCGTGCGTGCGCGGCGGCGTGCCGGTCATCAACGTGCGCCGGGCGGGGATGCAGACGGGACACTCGGCGTAGCAGTTGGTAAAACGGGTGCCACTGCGCGCCAATTCATCGAGGGTGGGCGTTTGGACCGCAGGATGGCCAGCCACACCCAGGAGCGAGGCCGGCCAATGGTCGGTGCTGATCAGGAGTACATTCGGTCGTGCGGACATGAAAGCGTTTCTCCTCAGAACAGCTCTGTGCCGGCGGGTGGCGCGCCAAAAGGTGATGATGCCTTATTGTACACCGTTCTGAGTGAATCGAAAATGTGGGAAAATGGGCCAGTGGTTTAGCGCTGCGCCCATTAGCAACGCGCAAAGGCATTGGCGGCCTTGTTATGTCACGGTAAAAACGCGAAAGCCCTGATTGCCGAAACAGTAGATGACAAACTGCTTGATCGCGGCTTCAGGGTATTCACGGCGTAGCCCTTCGACATAGCCGCGTAGTTGCTGGGTATCCTCTGGCTGAAGTTCAAACCGATCAATCGTTGTCTCTCGTTTGCGCAACTCACTGTTGGAATAGTATTTGAACTCAATGACCCAGCGCAGACCGGCAAACTTCTCATGATACTTGCCCACAAATTCGAGATCACTCTTGCCCAAGGGATAGGATCGTTCCACATTCCAGATAAACCAGCGCGACAAATAGCGGCTACAGAGTTCAAAAAAGGTCGTACGATAGAAATTCTCGTTCATCTTCGTAAAAATCACTTCGGGTAACTGTGAGACATATTCGCGCCAGTAACCAGCAAAAAGCTGCTCCAGGTCAGGGTTAGTGATAAACGCCTGCATCAGCGCGGTGTAACGGGTTGAAACATCAATGGCGTGAACTTCATTGAAATATTCAACAAAGATCTCACGCATACTTAAATTGGGCAATTGTAAATAAAAGCTGTCCTGCTGCGTGAGCATGCCCAAGTGGAAGAAGGAGATGGGAAAAAACTCTTTATCGAAAAATTGATGCATATCAAATTTTTCCACAAAAAGTTTTTCGTCGTAACCAATCACATTATGTAATGTCAATTGGTTGACGAATTCCGCCGTCAAGGTCGGATTTGAAGCTGTCAGGCGGCGTACCCACGATAGATCGGTCTTGAGATTTGCATCAATTAACCGCCGTGGAATCTGCTTGGTTGCCGTAAAATATTCTAAGAAATAGATTAATGTCGTCGAATTGTAGAGTGCTTCGCTACCTGGATGGCTAAAATGGTAGCCATCGTAATAGTTTTTGACAATCGCATCAACGACTTTGCGGGTGGCCGGATCGATCTGATAATCTTGATAAACCTCATCCAATAATTGTGTAACTTCGCTCTGCGTAAAACCCAACATCGCCTCAAACTCAGGCCGCAGCGTGATAATCGAGGCAACATTAAAGCCAGAGGCCAATTCATCGATCAAAATGGGCAATACGCCGGTAATAAAAATATTGGCAATGGCACCACTTTCGCGGCCTTCCTTCAGCGTTTTAAAAAATGATTTGAAGAAACCATCGTCGGCGGTTAACTGTTGGTAGAGTAGATCCTTGTGCCCAGTGACAAGCTGATTGGCAAAATTGTCATATTCGTCAATGATGACATAGAGTTGTGGTAGCCGGCGACTGCGGATCTGGTTCAGCAGAATACTGAGATTGTCAGCAACCGGTGCATCAAGCACCAACTCGCTTAGCTGATCCAAAAGTGGCGCATATTCGTGGCGGAGGGCGGCAAGAATATGGTTACATTGCCGTTTGAAACTTTGCTCAATATCTTGGACGGTTGGGCCAGTCGCAATTGACGAAAAGTTGAGGAACAAAATAATATGTTGATTGCGCTGCGCCGTGGGGTGGTGGCCAATCCAAGTCTGGCCGAACAGTTCATCAAATTGTTCGACATAATTGCGGTCATAATAGTAACGCAAAATTGAGCAAAGAAGCGATTTGCCAAAGCGGCGCGGGCGTAGAAAAACGGGATTACGCACACTTTCTAACTGGGCAATATAAGGGGTTTTATCCACAAAGTAGCCCTGGTCGCGCACCAGCGCGGCATAGTTGGCCTCACTGTAGAGGACCCGCTTGCGCATGGGTTCAATCTCCCCCAAATATTACACCGATGAGTCACCGCCGACAATAAACAGTAGACCACACTGTTCCGCGTTTTGGGTGCCTGCTTGCGCGATTGTGGTCTACTGCTGATGGCTACTGAGTATAACATAAAGTGGGAAACGACGTTAATCCGCGCAATTGAGCATGGATTGCGCCGTATAAGTTCAGCGTGGTGCCGCAACCGTCGCCGTTAACAAACTCTCCCCACCCTCCGCCGCGAAGAGATGGATTTTCGCCGGGTTGAGCGCAATCGTGATCGACTGCCCTTCACTCAGCCCCAAGTCGGGATGGGCGCGGGCGAGGAGCATATCTTTGCCCACCGCCACGCTGACAAAGATATCGGAACCCAGCGGCTCGACCAGGTCGATGACCCCCTGGACGCTGTTGGGGGGCGCGCTGCCGTCGAGCACCACGCTGACATCTTCAGCGCGGATGCCGCAGGCAACTGGTTGCGCGCCACTGCCCAGGGCCTGTTCCCGCAGCCGGTCGCGGACACTCGCCGCCAGCGCCAGATCGCCAAAGCTGGTGCGCAGGGTTATCCCTGCGCCCCCCTGTACCAGCGTGCCGTCAAATTGATTCATCGGCGGGTTGCCGATAAAACGGGCGACAAAGAGGTTGGCCGGCTGGTGGTAAATGGTGGTCGGGTCGCCGATCTGCTGAACCAGACCGCCACGCATGACGACAATCCGGTCGCCCATGGTCATCGCCTCGACCTGGTCGTGGGTGACATAGACCGTCGTGATGCGCAGTTGCCGTTGCAGGCGGATGATCTCACGGCGCATCTGAATGCGTAGTTGGGCGTCGAGATTGCTCAGCGGCTCGTCCATGAGAAAGAGGCGCGGCTTGCGCACGATGGCGCGGCCCAAGGCCACGCGCTGCCGCTCGCCGCCAGAAAGTTGACGGATGCGTCGCTGTAGCAGATGTTCGATCCCCAATAATTTGCTCGTTTCCTCTACCCGCTGTTTAATCTCCCCACGCGCCACCCGGCGTAACTGCAGCGGATAGGCGATGTTGTCAAAGACCTTTTTGTGAGGATAGAGCGCATAGTTCTGGAAGACCATCGCTATGTCGCGGTGGCGCGGCTCCACATCGTTGACCACCTGGTCATCAATCAGAATTTCCCCGTCAGAAATCGTCTCCAGCCCGGCGATCATACGCAGCGTCGTCGTCTTGCCACAGCCGGAGGGGCCGACAATGACCAGAAATTCCCCTTCCCCCACTTCGAGGTTAACATTATTCACGGCGAGCCCGTCGCCGAAACGTTTCATCAGATTGCGGCAGATGACTTTGGCCATAGATTTTCCTTTAATTTATAAAACGTAATGCGTAAAACGTGAAGGCACGACAAGATCTCCTTCACGTTTTACGCATTACGTTTCACGGTTTCACTTCTCCCCAATCGACACCATGCCGCGCGTCAACTGGTTTTGCACGAGCATAAAGAGCACGACTACCACAATGGTCGTCAGCAGTGACGCAGCCATCAGTTGATGCCACTGCACCTGGAAGCGGGTGACAAACTTGAATAGGCCAATCGTCAGCGGCAGATTGTCCTGGCTGCGGATAAAGGTGAGGGCAAAGAGAAATTCGTTCCAGCCATTCATGAAACCAAAGATCGTCACTGCCACCAGTCCGGGCCACGAAAGCGGTAGCACCATGTTGAACATCGCGCCGATGCGCGAGTTACCATCCATCATCGCGGCCTCTTCAATTTCCGGTGGAATGGTGGCGAAGTAACCCGACAACATCCAGATACTAAAGGAGAGACTGAAGATGGCGTTGAGTAAGACAACGGTCGTGAGGCTATCAACCATATTCAGCCCGGCGACGACCCGAAAGATGCCTAGGATAATCACAATCGGCGGGAACATCTGGATGCCGAGCAGGAAGAGTTGGTAGAAGTGGCGGCCGCGAAAACGAAACCGGGTGAGCGCATAGGCCGCAGGGATCGCCAGGAAGAGCGCCAACAAGGTTGAGCCGAGCCCAATGATCATGCTGTTGCGGAAAAAAGTGGTCAGCGGGGCCACGGTCCAGATGTCAACGTAATTCTGAAGAGTGGGGGCGCGGGGCAGGAAGGTCGGCGGCGGGATATAGACTTCCTGGCTGGTCTTGAAGGAGGTGGAGATCATCACAATCAGTGGGAAGATGCTGATAAAGATGGCCGGTAGTAACACGGCGAAAATGCCGGTGGTTTTGAAGGTACGCGCGGCAGTCATGTCTCCTCCTGGGTGCCGAGCACTCGTGTGTAGAGCAGGCTAAAGATAATCAGCACGGCGAAGATACAAACGGCCAAGGCATAACCTGCACCAAAGTCGAGATTGGTAAAGGCCAGCTTGTAGAGATAGGTGACCGCGATATCGGTGCGGTAGAGTGGCCCACCCTGGGTTAGAATCCAGATCACGGCGAAGGAGCGGAAGGCCCAGATCACCGAGAGCAGCGTGACGATCATGATCACCGTGCGCATCTGCGGCAAGGTCATGTCGCGGAACTCACGCCAGGGGCTGGCCCCGTCCATCTTGGCCGCGTCGTAGATGTGCGGTGGGATCGCTTGTAGACCAGCCAGGAAGGTCACCGTCATAAAGGGAATCGACGACCAGACCTCGACAAACATCGCGGCGCCAAAGGCCAGCGTTGGTTCGCCCAGCCAGGCCACATACTCTGTGATAATGCCCAACTGACTCAGGGCATAGTTGAGCACCCCCATCTGCCCATGAAAGATCCAGCGCCAGGTGATCGCCGACACCGCAAAGGGCATCGCCCACGGAATCAGGATCAGCGCTTTGGCAATTGCCCGCCCCCGAAATTCGGTATTCAAGATCAAGGCCAAGGGAAAGGCGACCACCACCGTCAACGCCACCGTGCCAAAACCAAAAATTGCAGTCTGGCGGATGATCTGCGGCATGCGGTCGTCATTGAGTAGGGTCTGGAAATTTGCCAGCGTCCCAAAGCTGACCGTCCGCCCCAGCGTATCGACCGTTGAAAAGGCCGCGATAAACATGTTCACAATCGGAAAGACCAGGAAGAGCGCAAAAGCGATCACACTGGGCAACAAGAGCCCATAGGCCGTACGATTCTCGCGCCACTCGGCGCGCCAGCCCGTCAACACCTTGTGCTCAGTCGGCGGCCGCTCCATGCGCACCGCCATCGTCTGATTTGCCACAGGAAGAAACCTTTCAAGATTGGGTGATTGGTGATTAGTAATTGGGTGATTGGTCATTCAACCTGCTCGTACAATCACCAATCACCTAATCACCTAATCACTAATCACGCCAACCCGTGCCGTTCGTCAATGATCTGCGCCGCTTCGGTCATCGCTTCTTCAACCGTCGCTTCGCCGAGCCAGATCTTGGCCAGGGCGTCGTTGATCGTCGTTTCATCTTCGCCGCCGGTGGCCGGCCACGGGGTTTCAAAGACGTTGTGCGCCGCAGCCAACTCCTTGACGTAGAACTCGTTGTAGGGGGTGTTCGGATCATTTGGATCGACATAGGCTGGATCGGCGCCAACATCGACTCGTTCGGGGATGACGCCGCGCTGTTTGGCAAAGGCCAGGCGATTTTCGGCGTTGAACATAAACTTGAGCAGCTCCGCCGCGGCCTCTTTCTTTTCCGACTGTTTGGCCATCATCACACAGTCGGGCCAGAAGACATTGCCATGTTGCATCCCTGCCTCGGCGACCGGTAGCGGGGCGAGGGCAAATTGCAGATCTGGCGCATCATTCCGGATAATCGTCGGCATCCACGAACCAGTCTCCAGGATCGCCATCTGGCCGCCGAGGAAAAGCGGTTGCAGGTCGGCGTCACGGTTTGCACTGGCGGGCGAGGGTTGCGCCGTGCCATCGGTGAGGACAATGTCGGCCAGGAACTGCGCGGCCGCCAACCCAGCTTCCGACGCGATGAGCGTGTGGCCATCTTCGCTCCAGCGGCTGAGATTATTGCCACCACCGATTGCGCCGACCCAGGCATACCACCAGTAATCGCCTGGTCCAATGCCCATGCCATAGACGGTGGGCGGGCTGTGGATCGCCTTAGCCGCCTCACGCACATCCGCCCAAGTGACGGGCGCGTCCAAGCCGGCTGCCTCAAAGAGATCGGTGCGGTAGTAGAGGCCGCGCGGGTCTAGGAAGTAGGGCATGCCATAGAGGGTGCCACCCACCGTCATGGCCTTGATCCCCGATTCCCAAAAATTGGCGAGCAAATCTGCCCCCATCAGATCATCCAGTGGTGCCAGCTCGTCCGCCGACTGGAACTCAAGCAGCCATTGGCCGGCCCCATTAAAGATATCCGGTGGCTGGCCGCCGCTGATCTGGGTCAAGATCACATTTTTACCTTCGGGCCAACTGACTACTTCCAACGTCGCCTGCACTGCGCCTTGGCTGCTGTTGAACGCATCCATCACCGCTTGGGTGTCCGCTTGCATGCGGCTGTCATAGTCCATGGCGATATAGCGCACCTCGACCACTTCGCCGGTTGCGGTGCCGCCTTCACTGCCGCCGGCTGGGGCGGCCGCCGGGGCACAGGCGGCGAGGATCAAGGGCGCGGTGACCGCCGCGGTCAACTGTAAAAAGGTGCGACGCGAAAGGGTGGTATGTTGAACTTGCATGGGATAGCCTCCTGAAACCAGTTAAGATTGCTGAAACCAGAAAGGATTGGGTGTGAAGATGATGAAAGTGGCGTTGATTACAAAGCGTGTGAGCAAATGCCACGGTTCAGACCGATCACACAATAAAAGAGGATAGCTGCATTATCTACGACAAGATTGTTTGCTGTCAAGCGCCGATTTAGCCAATCATTTGCCCTGGTTTGCTGTTCTTCTCTGACAATCTTTGGGATGTTTTATGCGGGGCGCAGTGCAACTGTTGTTGATTGGTAACGATAACCCCTCCCTAACCTTCCCCTGGTAAGGGAGGGAATAGTTGACCTTGAGGCGGTTCCTCCCCTTACCAGGGGGACGGGAGCCCATTGGGCGCGGAGGGGGTTGCTTAGTCGTTACGTTTATTTGGGGCATTAACTGGGTAACAGTATAATCCAATCTACCCAACCGTTATCCGAACTGATTCAGCCTTGGGGATTCTCATCGTACGGGCATGGTATACCATGCCCGTACGATGAGAATCCCCAAGGCTGCTTGATTAAACCCAGGTACAATATGAAGCCACTCTCTTCTGCCTACTTGCTCTGCCTGCTGCTCACTCTGGTTGCTTGCCAACCGATCCAGCCATCTGGCGCAACATTGCCGGTCTCATCGCCTACTGCGCAGACTGGTGTCAACGGCGAAAGCATTATCTTGCACGCGCTGCCGTCCGCCCCCCTTGCCCAATATGCCCCCCTTGAACTACAGCTCGAAACTAGTGTGATAGTTGAGAATCCCTACGACCCGGCGCAGATCGACATCCTGGTCCACTTTAGCGGGCCGAACGGGTTGCGGATGACCGTACCCGCCTTTTGGATGCAGCCATATGATGTCACCTCACAACAGCCAACTGGCGACGCGGGCTGGCGAGTGCGTTTTACCCCACCGCTCGCCGGGGATTGGCAGGCACAGGCCGAACTGGTTGGACCGCAAGCCACCAGTGAACCGGTCACTTTTACGGTAAACCCCTCTGCTGATCCCGGCTTTATCCGTATCCACCCGGACAACCCGCGTTACTTTGCGTTCGATGATGGTAACTTTTATTTCCCGAATGGGTTGAATATCGGCTGGGGTGGTGAGGATGTGCTTGCTGATTACGAACGTTGGCTCGACCGTTTAAGTGCCAATGATGGCAATGTAATCCGCGTTTGGATGGCCTCGTGGTCCTTTGGCATTGAGTGGGCCGATACGGGGTTGGGCAACTACGACGCCCGCATGAAACAAGCTTGGTTGCTCGATCAGATTTTCGAGCTGGCCGAAGAGCGGGGCATCTACATCATGCTCTGCCTGGTCAACCACGGCGCGTTTAGCACCTCCGTCAACGCGGAATGGGCGCAGAATCCCTATAATGATGATCTGGGCGGACCGCTGGCCACCCCGGCTGAATTTGTGACCAATGATCTGGCCAAAGCCTTCTTCAAACAGCGGTTGCGTTATATCGCTGCGCGCTGGGGCTACTCGACCCATCTCTTCGCCTGGGAGTGGTGGAATGAGGTCAACTGGACCGGCATTGGCGACGACACGCTGATCCCGTGGATTGCCGAGATGACGCCGGTCCTACAGCAATTTGACCCCTATGATCACCTGATCACGAACAGCAACGCCAACGGTGGTTTTACCCAGGTTTGGGCCATGCCCGAGATCGACTTCAGCCAACAACATGATTATTCCGGCGGCGATCTGCTGCGTACCCTGGCCCGCGACTTTGATCGCATCACCAAAATTGCACCGGACAAGCCGCTCTTAATGGGCGAGCTTGGTTATTCCGCCGGTGCCCAGGTTGCGCTCGATGGTCTGCATCTACACACCGGGCTGTGGGGGGCACCCTTCCTGGGTTATGCCGGCGGCAGTATGTACTGGTGGTGGGATACCTTTGTCGATCCCCAGGAGCAGTGGCCACAATATGGCGCGCTCGCCCGCTTTTTTGCCGGCGAAGATCTAGCTACATTGACCGCGGGCAAAGCGCAAGTGATGGGGGAAGCCCAGGCGTTCACCTTGCAGGACGATGACCGCGCGCTGATCTGGTTGCCAAGCAATGGCTACACTGTGCCCGCAGCCCAAGCGGCCTATGATAAAGCGCTCTTTGCCGCGTTGAAAAGCAAAACCAAACTGACCACCTGGTCCTATGCACCGCCATTGCTCGGTGGGGTAACGGTTACCGTGACGGGTCTTGCCGATGGCGACTACCAAGCCCAATGGTATGCGCCAAGCACCGGCGAGTGGCTTGATGAAACGCCGGTGACGGTAACAGCCGGCGCTGTCACCTTGATGGCCCCCGACTTTGCCACCGATCTGGCGGTGAAGTTGCATAGAAAGTAAGATTGGCGGCACCCACATGGTTGTCATTTCGTTGCCCTGGTGCGGTTTTCCTGTAACATGTTGCAAAAGAGCGCGCCCTGTTCAAGCGCATCGTCCAGAGCGACATGGGTGTGGGGCAAGGGATCAAACCAGCGCCGCGGCATGGTCGATTTGGTGGTGGCGCGATAGGGGGTGTTGAGCATCGCCATCGCATAAGTTTTAATGTCGAGCGCCGAATGGGAGAAGGGACGTTCGCCGGTGAAGCGCACCAGATACCAGTAGACAAACATAAAGTCGCTGGCCACCGGATAGGAGACAAAGACCAACTTGCCTGGCAGCGTCTTGAGCCAAGCCAGATAACGGGCCATTGCTGCAGCTGGATCTTCTGGATCTTGGCGACAGGCCGCCCAGGCATCGGGTTGGGTTGCCCACCAGGCCATTGTGTCGGGATTGGTGGTTGCTTCGGGCAACTGATGCAAGTTTGCCGAGAAGGTGCCGAGCAAAGTTTTGTCCGCCCGATAGGCCGCCGAGGCAAAACTAAGCATTGAGTAAACCCCAGGGATCGGCCCGTCGGCCTCCACATCGGTGCTAACGTAGATCTCGCGATTGGGCATGGTGTATCCTTTCATTCTCCGTTTGGTATAAAGAGCTACGCCACAGCAACTGTACACAGCATGCTCCATGACCTGCTGCCAGTCACGGACTGGCTAGGCACTGTGCGCAGCATGGTCCATGACCTGTATTTTAGCGCCATGCTTACGCTGCCGTTAATTCTGTATTGTCCGTGAATCGCTCAACAATCTTGTAACATAATTTTAATTTAGCTTGTCGGCCTGACCGTTTTCTCGAGTAAATTGCCGGTGCTGGACTGTTTCCTGTGCTCTTATCACCACTACTGCCTAACGTGCTGCACCTTTTGGCAGAGCAACAGTAGCCTTTGATAGGTCATTTGTCACATTCATGCAAGGAACAAATGGTGGAAGCTATGCTAAAGTAGCAGTGTCGGTAAATGATTCATTAACGCTCATGATTCAGACAGCGCAACCCAGAGCGTCCACAAGAAGCGCGGAAGCAGTTATGGTAAACTTTCAATCAATGCAAATTTGTCTACTTCAAGCCATTTTCGTCCGTTTTGTCACGTTGACCCACTCTGTGGTCGTGGCCGTTGGTGGGGAAGGGCGCGGTGAGGAAGGACAGGGTTTATCTGAATATGTACTGTTGGTTTCGCTGATGGTGGGCTTCGTGGTCAGTGCTATGAGTCTCTATACAAGCCCACTGGCGGCTTTTTATGAGTCGGTGCTCGGTACGTTTGAGCTTGTTTTAAGTGGCGCAACCTTATAATCAGCCCCAGCCAATGACCGTCGTGGTTGACGTCTGCTGAACCCTAGCGACCCATTGCCTCGCCTAGTTCACGGAGCCGTCGGCGATAATGTGCGCTAGGTGATCTGACTAAGAGCCGTTCATAGAGCACTACTGCCCGCTGGGCATGAAAAGGGTTCCCCTGTGCCTGCCATAACGCATCGTGAAGGGTAGCCTGTTCATCGTCGCTGCTTGTTAGCTGTAACATCTGCCTTAATTGCTCAATCGCTGCGCTGGTTTTACCCTGGGCTAGCGCTAATTTGGCTCCCAGCAACTCGCCCTCAAAAATCGAATCAGTCCGTTTGATGGTGCGCGCCATCTGCAGCCCATCGCGCTGATAGACCACGGCCGCAGCATAGTCACCACACAGATACAATGCCTCAGCCTTACGCAATAGCGTTTGCGCCCAGTGATAGCGGGTATCAAGCGCTTGATGGAACGCCAATGCGCGCTCATATAAATTCAGCGCTTGGGCCAGATCGCCCAGTTTCGCCTGGGTGGCGCCCAGGTTGCCCAGGTGGCGCGCTACGCCATCTTGATTGCCCAATTGCTCATCAAGTGCCAACGCCGCGGTATGATAGGTCAACGCCTGTTCATAATCACCTATGTGCCAATGAATCACGCCGCTGTTGCCCAACGTTAACGCGATGCCGCTTTGGTGTTCCATCGCGACCAATAGCCGATAGGCTTCCTGGGTCGCGGCCAGGGCTTGGCCATAGAAACCGGTTCGCAGATAGATCATGCCTAGATTCGTCTGCCGCTTGGCTACGCCCAGGCGATTGCCCAATTCACGATCAATCAGCAGGGCGCGTTCGAGATATGCTGTGGCCTCGTTAAAGTCCCCCTGGTCATAATAGACCACCCCCATATTGCTCGTATGTTTGGCGATGTCGTGGCGATTGTCCAATGCTTCGGCCACGGCCAATGCCTGGCGGTGACAATCCAACGCTTGCGCATAGTTGCTCTGGCGGTAATAGACCAGCCCCATGCTGCTCAGGCCCTGCGCAATCCCTAGCCGGTGATCCAACTGGCGATCCAATTGCAATGCCTGTTGATGGTAGCCCAGCGCCTGATCATAGGCTGATTTGGCCCAATAAAGCTGCCCAATATCGTTCAATACTTGCGCCTGCCCACGGATGTGCGCCAGGGCGCGATAATGCGCCAGCGCCGTCTCTAAATGGCCCAATGCCACCCCATAATCCCCCTTCACCCGCAATAGATCACCCAATGCATGATGGACTTGGGACAATTGCGCCGCACTACCCGTAGCCAAACAGGCCAATGCCTCGTGCAACAATGGCTGTGCTTCGGTCAATTTGCCTTGATAGCCGAGAAAATTGGCTTGTTGCACCAACAGTTGTCCACGCACGGTCTGCTGCGCCGGCTCCTCCGCCGCCAGGTGCGGGCGACGTGTTTCCGCAACGGCCGCCGCAAAGCACGCTTCCCCTTCGCGTAAAAGTCCCTCTAGAAAGAGAAATTTCGCCAAACCGTCGCTGGCCTGCTGCAGCGCAGCAAAGTTTCTATATGCCACCGCCCACTGCCAGGCCGCGCGGATATTATCGAGCTCGCGGCGCATTAACTGTATCGCACGCTGTGGTTGTGCCCCATAAAATGCCGCGGACCATTGGGTGACTGCGGCCAAAAAGTAATCGCTGTGGCGTTGCTGCGTCTGCGTCAACAAAGTGGGTGCAAGCGGATCACTGTTCGCCGCGGCGAGCGACCCCCACGTTGCCAGCTCGGTTTCGGCAAATTGGCGCAACAACTCATGCAGCCCATAACGCTGTTGGCCCGTGCGCTGCATCAGTGACCAGTCGAGCAGGTTGGCCAGTTCAACCACCGTGCCATGGGTGACAGCCAACATGGCTTCCAGGCTAAAACCGCCGGCAAAGATCGCCAATTGGGCGAGCAAGCGGCGCTCGCCCGGCGCAATGAGGGCCCAGGAGTGAGCAAAGATCGCACGCATACTGCGGTGGCGCGGGGGCAGATCGCGGGCGGTAATTGCGAGAAAATCGAGATTGGTGCTAATCTCTTTGGCAATCGTGGTGCAATCGGTGAGGCGTACCCACGTCGCCGCCAACTCTAACGCCAGCGGCATCCCCTGCACGAGTGTACAGATCTGGGCGACTGCAACCAGGGTTTCGCTGTCCGGGGTAAAGTCTGGCTGCACCTGGCGCGCAGCCTGGACAAATAGCTGGAGCGCGCTGTGTTCGAGCAGTTGCGCCGGTGGCGCGTCGGGCTGAATGGCGGTTGGGTAGTGCAATCCCCCAATGGTCAGCCGTTGTTCACTGCGCAGATTCAGCGCCACGCGCGAGGTAACCAAGAGCTTGAGCCCCGCACACGCGGCCAACAGCTCGGCAAGCAGTGTGGCACTCTCAATGATCTGCTCAAAATTGTCCAGCACCAACAGGATCGCCTTATCGCGCAAAAAGTCGCTGAGCTGTGCATCGTGGGTGTGCTGTTCGTGTAACTGGAGACCGAGCGCCGCGGCAATCGTCGACGCCAGCAACGCCCCTTGCGTGACACTGGCCAATCCCACAAAAGTGATGCCATCACCAAAACAAGTGGCCTGGTGTAAATGGTGGCGCGCCACTTCGATCGCCAGCCGACTCTTGCCGTTGCCACCAGGGCCGATCAAGGTCACCAGGCGGCAATCGGGATCGGTCAGATAATCGGTCAGTTGGGCGAGTTCTGCGCTGCGCCCTAAAAATTTGCCATGACTTTGGGGAAAGCCGAAGAGCCGTGGCAAGGTTGCAACCGGTGTCGGTAGCATGACAATGGATGCTGCCGGCAGCGCCGTTGGCGCAACCTCGGCGCGCTTGATCTGTGCATAGAGTTCGGTGGTTGCCTCGCTCGGTTCAACGCCCAATTCGGCAAGCAAAATCGTACGACAGCGTTCATAGTGGGCCAGCGCTTCGGCGCGTTGCCCACTGTGGGCCAGGGCACGCATGGCCCATTGGTGCGCCTCTTCACGCCACGGCTCCAACGCTAATAGGCGCGTCGCAAAGCCATACATCAGCTCATATGCCTGCCGCTTTTCATAGGCAAGGGTCAGTTGGCGCAAAGCGGCCGTTTGCTGCTGCTGCCAATGTTCGCGCTGCATGCTTTGCCATTCATCAAAAGCAATCGCCCCTTCCACGAGAAAGCCGGCGAGAAAAGCCCCTTGTACCGCGTCAACCGCGACGCGCAAGGTTGCCAGACAGTGATCACACACATGCAGCGCTTGATGATCGTGTGCCGCCACTCCTTGTAACTGCTGCTGAAAGTGGGCCGTATCCACCTGTAACAGGTGACTATGCAACGTAATCGTCTGGCGGGTGACGGTCAAAAGTTCAGCACTCAGCGTCGCATCAACCCCATCCAACGTCTGGCGCAGACGATGGAGCGATTGGCGCAAGTTGCGCAAGGCAATCGCATCGCTGTACGCCGGCCAGAGCAAGGTCGCCAATGCCTCCCGCCGGTGCGGTTTATCTGCTGCCACGGCTAGATAAGCCAGCAGCGCGCGAATTTTGTCGGTGGCAAAGTCAGTCAGTACCTTGCCATCGACCGTTGCTTGAAAAGGGCCAAAGAGGGTAAGCGTAAGTTTGGGCATCGCGCTATTATACCGCAAAGTTGCAGGGTTGCAGGGGGGCAAGGTTGCAGAGTGGCAAAGTGGCAAGGTGGCAAGGTGACCGGATCGTCTGCAACTCTGCAACCCTGCAACCCTGCAACTCTGCAACTCTCCACCCTTGAGACGTTTTTGCTACGTTTGTTTGATAAGATGCCACCACTGGGCAAGATTGTCTGTGTCATACGCCATCAAGGGGCTGTGATCTGTGACACTGACCAGCAAGCTGCCGTTGTTCACAATCAAGCCGGAGGTGAATTTGCCAATCGATGCGCCACCCAGCCCGTCCGACCACTATCACTCCTACCTGGTCCGCCTTTGGCGCGAGCCGAGCCCACCGCAGTGGCGGGCCTCGTTACGCTCGATCCAGACCGGGGAAGAGCGCCGTTTTGCCCATGTCGAGCAGTTGTTTGTTTTTTTATATGCACAGACCGTAGCCAGTAGCGAAGAAGAGATGTTTGAAGAGATCCGTGAAGAGATGTTGTGAAGAGATAAGGAAAGAAGCATGTTCAGCGAACAATTTAGAGCACAACTGCGCAGTTTACAGTGGAATCGCAGGCAATGGCCGCAACGGTTACGCGTGATCCTCGCGCTAATCATCATGACGGCAATGCTGCTCCCCCAACAAACCACCACCACCTATGGACGCAGCACTTACGCGCCCGATGCCCCCGAACAGCCCACCAATGTCGCCTGCCGTCCCCATGCCGGCAAAGCTGACCGCTTGCGCGTTGAGTGGGCGGACACCAACGACGGCAGTGCCGACTACCACGTCTATCGCAAAGCGGTGAGCGCCGACAGTTGGGGTGATCCCCTCGCCACGGTGACTGACCCGGACAGCAAAGGCCGTTGGCGCTATGTCGATGAAACGGCCGGGGCGGATCTCTATCACTACCGCGTCACCGCCGATGATGGTAACGATGAAACCACGCCCGGTGCCGACCAGACCTGTCGCGCGCCTGCCTTCTTGGATGGCGCCCAGGGCAACTATCGCCTCTACTATCGCCTCTCCGAATGTCCGGACTATGAGGGGAAGTCCGCCTGCACCGAGAATGTCAATGTTGACGGGCAGAATAAACATGCCCAAGAGGTGTTGGAGACCAGCGAAGATTATCGCGCCGAGTTGATGAATCTGGGCTTTAATGACCCGGCTTTCTTTAATGACGAAAAGCCCTTCCCACTCGACTTCTTCCCCTGCAACAATGGTTGTGCCAATAGCGATGGCATCCAATATCCGCCGGCCAATTTTGAGGGCGCTGATTATGATCCCGCGACAGGGGGTGGCGCTGATTACGAGATCTTTGTCGCGGGCCACGAGATCTTCCACAAAGTGCAGGGCGCGCATGGCGGTGGGGGGGCCGATCCCTTCTACAAGTGGTTGATTGAAGGGCAAGCCCGTTCGACCGAAGACAAAATGTGTATCTTTGGCAGCCAGGCGCAATGTGATATTTGGGACGAAGCGGTGGATAAATACTATTTGGGCCAGGTCAACGCCTACCTGGGCCAACCAGAGTTGAGTCTGATGGAGCACTCCTACAATGCCGCGCTCTTCTGGACCTACATCGTGGAACAGTTTGCCGATTCGATCAAGAGCGAGCCGCGCTATGGCATGGATGTGCTGCTCGACTTCTGGCAACAGAATGAAGAAAATATCGCGGCCGACAATGCCAAGGATGGCATCGACACCCTCGATGATACCCTGGCCAACAAACTGAACAGCCCCCGCCGCTTTAAGGATCTCTTCCAAGACTTCGCCGTGACCAGTTATGCCAAAGATCTGGTTACCCTGACCGATGGCGCGACCCTGCAAAAGTACAACATCATCGACGAGGAGAACTGCCCCACCTGTAGCTATGACAAAGTCAAACTCTCCGTCGCCGACACCTTGAATCCTGATGAAACGATCTTTGGCACCCGCTCTGTGGATGCGTGGGGGGCACGTTACTTTGAGCTTGACCTGGCCTCCGGTCTACCGTCAGTGCATATCAAAGCCGAAGCATTGGCGGCAACCCCCCATGCGCTCTATTACCATGTGCTAGCGATCAAGGGCGGCAAGATCGTCGACCAATGGGCGGAGGAAGGCGATAGTTTTGAACTGACCGTCTTTAACATCAACCCGGTTTACGACCGGCTGGTCCTAATTGTCGCCGGTCTAGAACAAGCGGTGAACTTCAACTATGGCTTTAACCTAGCCGATGGGCTCTTTATCTCCACGCCCAACTCCCAGTTTCCCGAGCAGGCGGGTGAGCCAACCGCGCCCAAGAAGATCATGATCCAGCTTGAGGTGATTGGTCCAGATCAGACGCCGCTGGCCGGGATCGACACCAGCACCTTCTCGATTACGGTGGGCAGCCAACTGGTCAACCCGCCGCTCAATCCTGCTGATAATGCCATCGTGGCGTCAACCTACAACGCCGGCAAATATTGGCTGGTGCTGCGCGCCCCCGATAATCCCGGCTGCACCGTCTGCGATCTGACCGTGGCCTACGGTCCCTACACCGATACCGAGGCCGACGCCATCGTCTACGGCCCGGTGCCGGACGCCGACAACATGATCATCATCGACCGCTCCGGCAGCATGGCCGGCAACAAGATCGACGCCGCCAAAAATGCCGCGGTGCTCTATGTCGATTCGTACGACACCGGCGACCGCATCGGCGTGACCAGTTACAGCGATCAGCCGCAGAATGAGTTTAGCCTGACCGGCTGGACCAATACCACCCGCCAGCAAGCGCAGGACGCCATCCAAACCCTGGCTGCCCCCGCCGGGGCCACCGCCTCTGGCGCGGCGCTGCGGGAGGGCATGAACCAGTTGGTCGCCCAGGCCAGCCCCAACCCGGTCTGGTCGATGGTGCTGCTCTCGGATGGCGCGGATACGGTGGCGGATACCAACGACCATATTCCCCAATTTGTAAAAGAGTACGACGCGCGCGTCGAGGACGGCGATCAGGTACCCGTGATCCATGTGGTCGCGGTGGGTGATGATGCCGATGGCGTGGCGCTGGAACGGGTGACCAATGCGTCCAATGGTCTCTTTCAGTGGTTACCCGAAAGTGCCGGTCTACAGGCGGCGAGCACCCTTGCCATCGATGCCACCCTCTTCCCCCTCGATCTCAGCGAGATCTACCGCGTCTTTGCCGAGACTGTGACCGGCGAACAGCAGATCTATGCCGCGCAGGATCTGATCAACAATGCGCAGTCCAAGGTCCACACGCTCAAGGTCGACGGCGGGGCCAGCCAACTGGTCGTGGCTTTCGCCTTTGTCTACACCGAGTTCGGCATTCCGGTCAATGTCACCATCCGCCGCCCGGATAACAGCCAAGTCGGTCCGCCCACGCTCAACGACGATCGCCACTTTCTCTGGCGCATTCCCGCGCCCCAGGCCGGCAATTGGACGGTCACCGTCAGCCCGATTATCCCTGGCGTGGCTGCGGCATCACCTAGTGGTGACGCCCCCTCAAAGACCGATTTTCTGGTCGAGGCGTCGCTGATCAGCGATCTGACAATGGAGGTCTTCCTCGGCCTGCCCATCGCCGAACGGCTGGCCGGTAAACCGATGCCGCTGCTCGTCTCCTTGACCGACACCGGCGCGGTGACCCCGGCCACCGTCCAGGCGACCAGCACGCGCACCGGGGAAACGATCACCCTCTTTGATGATGGCAACCACGGCGACGGTGCGGCCAATGATGGCTTCTACGGTGGTTTGCTCAAACAGACCCACCAGGCCGGCGGCTACAGCGTGGTCATCGACGCCGAGGGGACATCGACGCTGCTCGGGGCCTTTGACCGCCGCGCCCGTGTCTCCTTCTTTATGGCCGCCGCGCCGGACAGTGACAATGATAAGTTGCCCGATTGGTGGGAGCAAGGCTGCACCAATCCCAGTACCCCCGACCGCGACGGTGATCCCGACCAAGATGGGCTGAACAACGCCGCGGAATTCGCCAACCAGACCAATCCCTGTGATCCCGACACCGACGATGGCGGCGAGGGCGACGGCTCCGAAGTGACGCGAGGCAACGATCCGCGCCAGCCGCGCGATGACTTCAACCGGCCACCCCGCCTGAAAGCATGGGCCGGGACGGGCAAAGTTGCGGTCTATGTGGGTACCTCGAATGTCTCGCCCAACCTGACGATCTATCGCGCCCCCACACCGAATGGACCTTTCGTCGTCGTCGGTACGGCGGTTACCAACAGCCCCTTTATCGATACTGGCGTAACCAATGGCTCGCTTTACTGTTATCGTGCCACGGCTGCCGGGCGGGCCACCAGTGGTCCCTCGAACATTAGTTGTGCGACGCCGAATCTTGATCCCCATCCGCCACATGGTGTGCTCTTGTTGCCACCTCAATTCACCGAGCCGACGCCTCGAACGATCACCCTGCTGCTCGATGGCGAGGACAACCCAGAGAGCGAAGAACATGCGCCCTTTGACGGCGCGCTGATCGAGCCAGGCAGGGTACAAAGTGGCGTGACCGAGATGCAAGTTTCCAATCGCGCCGACTTTGAAGATGCCACCTGGGAACCATATAATCCCCAAAAGCCGTGGACTTTGGCCCCCGATGCCAATGGGCAGGCCACCGTCTATGCCCGCTTCCGCGATGGGGCCGGCAACATTTCCGACGTTGCCGCGCTGGTGGTGCAGGTTGATGAAAATAGCCAACCCAGCTTCCGCCTCTTCCTGCCGCTGGTGGCGAAGAATTAGGGTTTTGTCAGCCAAGTTCTGAGGGATTAGCCTTTGTATTAGCCACGGCGTGGCGGCAGATGGTAGCCCAGCCTTTTAAGGCTGGGGTCTATGGTAGCCGCAGGTTGAAACCTGCGGCTACCATCTGCCGTCACTGGGTGACTAAATGCGCGCTGCGGGGCATCCCGCTAAACTAGCATAATTTCCCTGACACTGTACTAGCCGCCTTTTCTGTGCGAGTAGCTGTGCGCTAGCGCATAGACAAGTCAGCAAATCGCGCGCAAAAATGGGTGTGTTTTATGTTATACTCAAGTCTCTGGCAATACGAATGAGGATGAAAAATGGTTGTATGGTCGCTTAGTCGTTTAGTCGCGTGGTCTGGACGCCACGACTAAGCGACCACGCGACTAAACGACGCTTTTCCCACCAAGTTTTACCCAAACAGGAGTGGTGCATGGCAAAGAGCAAAGTAGCTCCGCAAACTTACTTTACTCATGTCAAAAATGTCTTGGAGCATTGGGGAGATACCGCGTGGTTAGGCGAAGCTTCTCCGCTAGCCACCCCGTACTTTCTCGGCGAACGGCTGCATGGCCACACGCCGACCGCCGCGGCACGCGGCCAAGTGTTACAGGCCGAATTGGCAATGGTCTTGCAAACGCTCTGGCGCGGTGAGCTGCCGACGACGGGCGCGGCGCTGCTGGCTGCTGTCGCCGAAGAAGAGGAAACCCACGGTCGCGGTGATCGCTATGATTGTCTGATCCTGGAACTGAACTACTGTAAGGCAATCTTCCGCCCGGCCCCCAAGAACCAGTCCGAGATCTATAACGACATTCTCCACATCTCGCGTCCAACCCATGACCGCCATCTGGCCCAGGCGGTGGAACGGCTGGGGACGATCCTCTTGCAACGGCTGCGCCCGGCGATTCGCCCCGAACAGCCACAATCCGTGCCTACCTTGATTGGCCGAGAGCAGTTGCAAAGTACGTTACTGGCTGCGTTGCAGCGTGGTCAGAGTGTCAGCCTGATTGGCCCCGGTGGGGTAGGGAAAAGCACATTGGGCGCGGCGCTGACCGAGGCGTGGCCATCCCCCGTCGTCTTTTGGTTCACCTTTCGGGCGACCTTTAATGACCATAGCGACAGCCTGCTCTTTGCGTTGGGTCATTTTCTACATACCCACGGTGCATCAACCCTCTGGCATCAACTGGTGGCTGATGGCGGTCGCCTGCAGGATGGCAATCTGGCGTTGGGTTTGATCCGCACCGATCTGGCCGCGTTATCTCACCCGCCACTGCTCTGTTTTGATGAACTGGATGTCTTGCGCCCACCGAGTACGGACCAGCTTACCCCGCGCCATGGGCAATTGTTGGAGCTACTTGATACGCTGCGTGGGCATTGCGCGTTGCTGCTGATCGGCCAACGCGCCTTTTGGGAGAGCGATGAAGTCTATACGGTGGCCGCACTTTCCGAGCCACAAGTGGCGGCGTTGCTCGCCAGCTTTGCGATCCCCCATACGCGCGAAGATGTGGCGCGGCTCCACTACTACAGTGGCGGCAACCCGCGGCTGGTGACCATTTGCGCAGCCCTGTATGCGCAAGAGAGTACGGCAGCGTTTCAGCAGGTGCTCGATCAACTACCGGCATCACCGACTTTGTTGCCGCTCTGGCATCGGCTGGCGCGCCGGCTGCTGCCAAGCGAGCGCGCACTGCTCCAACAGCTGGCCGTCTTCCGTGCGCCCGCACCGGCCGATGTTTGGCAAAGTGGTGAAGCAGCTGAACAGGCGGCCCTCACGCAGCTCCTGACCCGCCGCCTTGTCATCGTCGATCCACAGGGTGGTCTCACCTTGCTACCGGCATTACGCGAGGTGATCTACGGTGAACTGCCGGTCGAAGCGCGGGAACAACACCATGCCCAAGCCGCCCAAATCCGGGCCGAGCGTGGTGAATATACCGCAGCGGCCTACCACCTGCAGCAGGCAGATCAAGCCCAAGCTGCGATCACATTGTGGCATGCACATCAAGCCGAAGAGATCAATCGCGGCCAGGCGAGCAGTGCGTTAGCGATCTTTGAGGCGATTTCATTGCGGCGGCTGGATGCAAAAACACAGAAGGTCCTGCGCCTAATCCGCGCCGAACTCTATCAACTGCTGGGTAAACCGGCAGCGGTAGTCGCAACCCTGGAACCGATTGCTTGGTCGCCGGCAGAAACGGAGCAGGTCGACGCCGCGCTGCTCTTAGGCAAAGCATTGGAGCGGCAGGGGCGGACTGACGCGGCCCATACCACCTATAGCAATGCGATCAATGTTGCCACTGCGCTGATGGGCAATACCGTCAAACTGCATTTTCAGCGCAGTATGCTCCACATTCATGAACGAGATTTGGAACAGGCCTGGCAGGAGGTCAACCACGCCCGTTATCTGGCGGAAACGATCACCGGCACCGTGCATGACCAGTCGGGCGCGTTTGACGCGGCGCGCGCCCATTACACCGCGGCGTTGGCCATTGCCCAGGCGGTTAATGACCAAAGTGGCGTGGCGACGACCTATTTCAATCTGGGCAATCTCGCCATGCGCCAACAGGCCGTTGACGATGCGATTGGCTATTACAACCAGGCGCTGACCATTCATCAGGCGATTGGTGATCGGGTGGCCGTGGAGATTGCCCGCAGCGGATTGGTGACAGCCTATATGCAAGCGACCCGCTATCACGAGGCGATCGCGGCGGCAAAGGTGGCGTTGCAGTTCTTTCAAGTAATGGGCCACTCCTATTGGACAGCCATCAATGCTTCCAATCTGGCCGAAGCTTATACTGAGTTGAATGAGTTAGCGGCGGCGGAAGCAGAGGCAAGGGTGGTGCTAGAACAGGAAGAGCCGCAAAGCCATCCTTATGCGCTCTTTACCCTGGGCCGCGTGCGCTACAAACAGCAACAACTGCAAGAGGCCGCGCTGTACATGGATCAAGCACGCGCGGTGGCCACAATGAACGGCGATCGTTATCTGTTGGCCTATTGTTGGGAAGAGCTGGGCAAGATTCAGCAGGCAATGGGCCATAACGCCGCGGTTGCACAGGCCTTTCGTCAAGCGCACAGTGGCTTTGAACAACTTGGCATTCGCAACAAAGTGCAGGAAATTGCCGCACGTCTGCAATCGCTTGATGCATAGGCGACCATTTATGATGCATCAACCACCACCCGCCCGTGCTAAGCTGTTGCCATGCCAAATCGCTCTCTCGATCATTGCAAAATTAAATCGGCCAACGTAGGTGCGATCAGAAATCACACCTACCGCAAACAAAATAACCGTAACTACCAAGCCCGCTCCTAGCCAGTCCGTGACTGGCGGGTGGGTTAGCGCGAGTCACGGACTGGCTAGGAGCTTGGTAGTTACAAATAACCTTTTTGGTGAAAGGAAGTTTTAAATGAACTGCAAAAACCATGAACAATCACAGATCAGCGCTCGCCCAACGCATGCCGCATTCCGTTGGCTAATCCTGCTGGCATTGACCCTCGGTGGGACATTCATCCCCACCGGGTCGGTCATGGCGAATCAGGAAGACTTTGCCTCGTACTGGAAACTGACCTTTGACTTTGCCAATGATTTCAATGGCAAGCTGCAGATTGATATGGGCTATAACGATGGGAATGGTGGTGTGAAGGCCCCCGCATTGGTCAGCGATGCTTTTCCGGTTGCTTGTCAACGGGTGGGTAGTGTGGGTTTGAGCGGTGGCTCGGCACTCTTTACCGGCGGCTATTTACAGTGTCAACTCGATGTGAAGAGTGCCATGGCCGAGTTAGCGCTGGCATGCAAAAAAGTCGACGCCAGTTGTGAGATTATGGTCGATGATCACCATATCTATCAACATCTGCACACGGCCGCGTTGGTCTATTCAACGACAACAGGGATTGCGCCCCTTTTCTATCACCAGGATGCGCACTATACGGCGATTGTGACCAGCATGAGTAGCACTGCGCTGAAGACAACGCTGACCAACATGGGCACAATCGAGTCGACAGTGGCAGTGCCGTCCCCTGTTCTCAACAACTGGCTAGAGTATCGGGCTGACTATGATTGCAATGCCTGTGCGCTGAATTTTGAAATTGCGGGTGTCACTGAAAATGTGCCGGTGGGGCCGGACGCGCAGGTGAGCTTCTATACGCCGGCATCAACGATTTATATCGGTTATAATCCCGATAGCGGGTATGTGATTCCAAGCAATACCGCCATCGACTTCTTATCGATTGATCCGCCGAACGCCGGGAGTGGGGGCTAAACGATGACCCCCTTTACCCAAGCCGAGTTTGACATCCGCTGTGAATGGGGCGAGCAAGGGGTCGCAATTTTAGCCCCGATCAGTGATGTGATCATCATAGTGGATCTCTTTTCGTTCACAACTTGCGTCGAGATTGCCACGGCGCAAGGGGCGACCGTTTATCCCTATCGTGGCGATGATGGGGCTGGCTTTGCCCAATCCGTCGGGGCGGCGCTGGCAACCAAATGGGGTGGCAGCGGTTACTCGCTCTCGCCCCATTCGCTGGTGCAACTGCCGCCCGATCTACGTTTGGTCTTGCCTTCCCCCAATGGCTCCACGCTGAGTTTGGGCACCGGCGAGACACCAACCCTGGCCGGCTGTCTGCGCAACTATCAGGCCGTCGCGTCCGTGGCAATGAAACTTGGTAAACGCATCGCCGTCATCCCGGCGGGAGAGCGGTGGTACCCGGCGGAGGCGCTCCGCCCCGCCTATGAAGATTGGGTGGGGGCCGGGGCGATTATCAGTGAACTGCAAGGAGCGCTTTCGCCGGAAGCCAGAGCGGCGCGTGCGGCCTTTGTCGATGCGCAAGCTGATCTGGCTACCTTGGTTGCACAATGCAGTTCCGCCAAAGAGCATGTCGAACGCGGTCACGCCGAAAATGTGGCGTTGGTGGCGGCAACTGGCGTCAGCCCTTGTGTGCCGCGGCTGGTTGAGGGCGCGTATCGGCAGATTGAGTGATAACGTCGCCTGGGGTTGAAACCCCAGGCTGACAGGCGGAAGTGCGCTCATGAACGTTAAATAATGATTCGGTAAACCGCCCTGGCTAAAGCCACAGGGCTACAGAACAACGCAGGCTAAAGCCCGCTTTAGGGGGGCGTTGTTCTGTAGCCCCGTACCCTTTGGGTGCCATTTATGGCGGGGCGGCTAGCTTACATTTACCGGATTATTTTCTTAACATTCATCAGCAGGCTTATACTAGTGCATTATGACGCAAGTTTTGATGGTTTAGCGAGCCGTCACGCCGGAGGTGATGACCTACAGGTAAACTAGCAAAATTTCGGTAACGGTGTACTAGCAGATGCAGAATTCATTCTGCATCTGCGCCATTCAAACCAACTATGCTGCGTCCCAGCAGGACGCCTGACCTGAGGGCAAAAATGTTACAAGGCTCCAACCTACAGCTACGTGCCATGACTCGTGACGATCTCCCTTTGCTCTGCGAATTTAACAATGATGTCGAAGTCGAGTTGGCCGGTGGTGGCGATCCACCTCTGCCCCAATCGCTGGCCCGGCTCGAAGCTGAGTTTGATAGCCAAGTTGGCAGTGGTGGGCGCGACGGCACCGGCTTTGCCATCGAAGCCGACGGCAAGTTGATCGGCCAATGTGCACTCTTTAACTTCAATCACGTCGCCCGCACCGCTGAACTGGGCATCACCATCGGGGATAAAACCTACTGGGGCCGCGGCTACGGCACCGAGGCGATCCGCCTGTTGATCGACTATGGCTTTCGCCATCACAACTTGCACCGCGTCTTTCTTTCGGTCAACGGCACCAACGCACGCGCGATTGGCGCGTATCAGCGCTGCGGTTTTGTCGAAGAGGGCCGGTTGCGCAGCCATGTGTGGAGCAATGGCCACTATATTGACCTAGTCTATATGGGTATTTTGCGTGAGGAGTGGGCTGCACAGCAGTAAGCATTACGACAACGTTAAATTGCAGTCGCGCGGCGCTGTGCCTAGCTGGTCACGGACCAGCTAGGCACATAATAACGTTGTTGTCGTATAAACGTCACTTAAAATCATCCCGGAATCTCCAAAAGATTCCGGGATGATTTTGAGCACACCCCAATCCAATTGAATCCCACTCTTTTTCAATCAGCACCCAGGCGTCTGCTTTCTCACGCGAGCAGACGCCTTTTTTGATCTACCCCGCCCAAGCTGCATTTTCCCCCGTGATGCATGGCCCCCAATCCGTGAGGCATCAGTACCCACCGCCCCATGTTATCTTTGAGCCACGCCAACCTGTTTACTACCAGAAAGGAAATAACAATGAATCCGCACCAGATCGACCTGATCCAACAGACCTTTGCCCTGGCCGCCCCCGCCGCAAGTGTGATTGCCGAGCGCTTCTACCAGCGACTGTTTGTGCTTGACCCAACCCTGCGCCCCCTCTTCTCTGGGGATATGGGCGAACAAGGCGACAAGTTGATGACCATGCTCGCGCTTGTAGTTCATAACCTGCCCCAACCCGAACGACTCTTGGCGGCTGTCCGCCGGCTGGGGGAACGCCACGCCCATTACGGGGTGCAACCAGCACACTACACTACCGTCGGCGAGGCATTGCTCTGGACCCTGGCCCAGCACTTTGGCCCGGCCTTTACCGATGAGGTGCGGGCCGCGTGGGCTGCCGCCTATCAACTGTTGGCTGGCGTTATGCAGGAAGCAACCACGCCGGCCTTCGCGTAAATCTAATAGACAAAACAAATAGAGTTGACACAAAGCGCTCTGTGCATCAGGGAATGCACAGTACACAATTGTGCCACGTTTAGTTGTGTTATCTGTAAACAATCAACAATCCCATAAGGAAACAAACCATGAACACGATGATCTACAAAAAACGCATACTTTACCCCTTGCTGCCGGCCTTTTTCTGCCTTGTCACTGCGATCAGCCAACCGGCCGCGGCACAGGCCCAAGCGCCGACCACCCCAACCGGTACCGGAAAAACGCTCAGCGCCGCGCTGCTTGGCACGCAAGAGCCGGCAAATCAATTTCCTTGGCAGGTTAGTCTCCAGCCGACGGCGCTCGACTCCAACCCTGACCCTGACCCCGCCGCCAAACTACCAGGAATATATAAAGTCGACGATGTTACCCTCAAACGCGGATAAATCGGCTAACCCTTGACGCATCACGTTTTACGCATTACTAAGAGGCCACGCCTATGCTGCTCATCACCGTCACCCGCCTACCGCACGGCTATCGCTTTCTGGCCACCAGCAACTACCAGGTGCGCTACTATTGCTGGAGTCTCTATCGTAATGATGCCTTGCTCGCGGTGATCAGCCGCAACTACCAGGGCGTCAGCAGCGTCAATTTTGACCTTGTCGAACCGCTCGCCCCAGGAGAGTACACCCTGCGTGTTGAATGTTTTGGCTGGCCGATCTCAGGTGTTGAAGCTTGGATACAAAGGGGGGATGACTTTGATTATCACACGGATGTCAAAACGATTATCACAATCAGTTAATAAACCCGAACAAGAGGAAAAAGCACAATGAGTCAGATCCAGCGCAATCCCAATCAACCAACCCATGCCGTTGTCATCGGCGGCAGTATCGCCGGGCTGTTGACCGCCCGTGTGCTGGCTGATTATTTCACTACCGTCACCGTGATCGAGCGCGATCAGTTGCCCGATCAACCTGCCTTTCGCAAGGGTGCCCCCCAAGCCCGTCATGCCCACGGTTTGCTGGTGCGCGGCCAACAGATTATGGAAGGATTCTTCCCCGGCCTCACGGCCGAGTTGCTTGCCAACGGCGCGACCAAGGTCAACATGGGCAATGAAACGGCCTTTTACTTTGGTGGCAAATGGTTGCAGCCCTTCCCATCGGCCTTGAATACCATTGGCTGTAGCCGCGCGCTGATTGAGTATCAACTCTATCAGCGACTGCGCGGTGATCCCAAGGTCCACTTTCGACAAGGGTATGCGGTCGCTGGCCTTTGTACCAACCCGGCAGGGACCCATGTCACCGGCGTACAGCTCCAGGATCGCCAGCAGCCGGCGGTCGCGCCACAAACGATCCCGGCCACGTTGGTCGTTGATGCCAGCGGGCGCAACTCCATCTTGCCCGCCTGGCTGGCGCAACTTGGCTATACCCCACCAACCGAAGTCACTGTCGATGCCAAGGCCGGCTATGCTTCGCGCATCTACCGCCGGCCCGCTACCGCACCGCCTTGGCAGATGATGTACTACCTGGCTGAAGCGCCGCACCAATCACGCGGCGGCATCATCACGCCGCTGGAAGCGACGGCCGCTGCGGGCGAGCGCTGGTTGGTGACCTTGGTTGGTCTCAACGGCGATCATCCACCGACCGATGAAGCCGGCTTTCTGCACTTTGCGCGTACGCTGCCGTCACCCGAATTTGCACAGGCGATTGAACAGGCCGAACCGCTGACCGCGCCCTATGGCTATCAACAGGCGGCCAACCGGCTGCGCCGCTATGATCAACTGCCGCGCTATCTGGAAGGGGTGTTGGCCATCGGTGACGCCGTCTATGCGCTCAACCCGGTCTATGGCCAGGGGATGACGGTGGCCGCGTTGGGGGCGCAGACGCTGCAGCAAGTCTTACAGGCTCATTATCGACGACATGATCCTGCTGTAATGAGGGGGCTGGCACAGACCTTTCAGCGTCAACTGGCCAAAGTGATTGCCGGGCCCTGGCAATTGGCAACTGGGCAGGATCTCCGGTGGCCGGTCGCCGCCACTGGGCACAAAGTTGACCCGATCTCCCGCTTGATGCAGGGCTATATCAACCGCGTCATCCGCTGTATGGCTGATGACACGGTCGTGGCCGAGGCCTTCTTCCATGTCCAAAATATGCTGGCCGCGCCAACAACCTTATTTGCGCCGGCAATTGTCTGGCGGGTGCTCCGCAAGGGCTCAATAGGGGTCCAACCGATGCCGACTCACAAGCACCAACTCGCTTTTGAATGAGCAATAGACTAGCACGCAAGTTTGACAGCTTTAGTACCGAGTGCTATGCTAATCATTAATTGAATAGATAACACAGGTGCGCCTCCTGCCCGGATGCAGTGCGCACAATGGGGGAAGCTCGGTGAAGATTGCGTGAAACGTAATTCGTAAAACGTGATGCGTAAAGCGTAATTCAGTCCGGCACTGTCCCGCAACGGTAAGTAATAATTAATTGAGAATAATTAAGTTTTAATGGTTAATGATGTCGTCGCTCTCGCAACACTCGTTAATCATTAACCATTAATTATTTTCCATTAATTATTAGCAAGTCCGATTACCCGCCTGTGTTGTTGCTTGATACCACCTTCGAGGCAAAAGGGGGACGAGCGTGTCACAGGATTTTTTAGACACCTTGGCCCGCCCACCGGCGGGCCTTTTTTATTGACACGGTCTACCTTGCTTGAAGGGTCGACCGTGTTTTTTTGTGTGATTCGTAATTCGTAACTGCTCAGGTAACTTTCACGTTTCACGTTTCACGTTTCACGTTTCACGTTTCACGTTTCACGTTTCACGTTTCACGTTTCACGTTTCACGTTTCACGTTTCACGTTTCACGTTTCACGTTTCACGTTTCACG
>JALHQH010000052.1 GCA_022842065.1 Caldilineaceae bacterium | reverse complement strand
TGCGCCAACGGTTGCGCCAAGACAAAGAGTTGTTCGCTGATCCCCATACTCTCCAACGCGCCGGTGACAATAAAAAGACCACTAAAAAAGACCAGCAACGACCAATCCACCTGCTGCAAGATCGCATCTGGCTCCGTGTTGCGGGTGACCAACAGGATCAGTGCGGCCACCAGTGCGGCCAGTGGTGGTTCGACCCCCAAGAGCAAGGCCGCGACCATCACCAGGGTTGCTAGCAAACTTTTGCGTAACAAGGGGCGAGCAATGATGATCTCTTGCGCCACTGTGCGCCGAAAAGGCATGACTGTCAAGGTGCGACGATAGACGAGTAAAAGCAGCAGCCAGCAGATCACCAGCCCGATCAGCGCAATCGGCCCCAGCGCCAAGGCAAAGTCGCGATAGGAAATACCAGACGACATGCCGATCAACATGTTCTGTGGGTTACCGGTGATGGTCGCGGTCGAACCGACATTGGCGGCGGTGGCCACAGCCATCAAATAGGGAATGGCGGGTTGACGCACCAGGATGCAGATTTCCAGCACCAGCGGCGTAAAGACCAGCACAATCGTGTCATTTAAAAAGAGGGCCGAAAGCAGCCCCGAAGCCAACACCACCAGCCCCAGCAGTTGCCACGGCGTGTGCGCCCATTGCACGACGCGTTGAGCGACCAGTTGAAAAAAGCCGGCCTGGCGTAGGTGAATGTTCAGCACCATCATGCCAAAGAGCAGGGCCAGGGTGTTCAGATCAAGCGCGGCAAAGGCATCCTCCAGCGGAATCGCACCGAGCACAATCAACAGCACTGCCCCAGTCAACGCAATGGTGGCGCGATTCATGCGCAACCCTGGCAGGCGCCCAACGGCCACACCGATAATCGTCAAAACAATGACCAGCAGGGCCAGCCAGTAGGGTAGAGTGGAGAGCATGGGCATGAAAATTATACTGAAGTCAAGTTGAGAACCGGAGTTTTGCTGGCTAACGGGATCGCGTGCGTCGCACTGACCGCCAACTGTTTCCAGTCCGCTAGATTCTTTGGTCAGTGCGACGCACGCTGACCGAAACTAGGGGTCTCATTCTGATTTGAGTATAGTAGCAGTGGTTGGCAGGTAGACTCATTTGGGGCGCATGGATACGGGCCATTAACAATTGTCAATTGACCGCAACCGCTCCGCCAGGCTCTGACGATCCTGGCGGGGATTTGACAATCCCCTTAGAGCAAGTGGTGCGGTCTACTGGCAATTGTTAATGAAATGCGGCTAATCCAATAACACTTCGCGGCCTTCGACCTGGCTGCGGTAAATCCCATCAAGAATCGTCATCACCTGCAGCGACTGTTCCGCCGGCACCGGGGAGGGACCACCTTCGCTGACCACCCGCGCAAACTCGACACATTCAAGCGCGTGGGGTTCCATGGCGTCGCTGGTCAGTTTGATCGTCTGGTTGAAGAATTGTTTGGTGGTGTAATTGGTGCCCATGAACTTGCCTTCGGGCCAGTGGCAGCCGCCTTCGGTGCCATAGAGCCACATCTGCATATCTTCGCCGTCGGTGTCATGGTGCAGCAACCAACTGACTTCGAGCACCAGCGTCGCGCCATTGTCAAAGCGCACAAAGGCCGCGGAGAAATCCTCCACATCCATGTCATCCGGCACCATGTCCAGCCGCCATTGGCTAAAGGCCCCTTTGTGTTTGGCCAATGGGGCCTTGGCGACACCGGTGACGGCCACCGGTTTGGGATTCCCCATAAACCAGAGGGTGAGATCGAGAATATGCACACCAACATCGATCGTCGGACCGCCACCGCTATTCTTCTTGTAGATAAAGCCAGGGCGCACGGGCAGCCAACCGCGACGCAACATCCAACTGCGGGCGTGATAAACTTCCCCCAGCGCGCCATTATCGATCTCAGCCTTCATCGCCTGCGAGACCCCCTTGAAGCGGAAGTGTTGCGCCGTCATCAAGGTTTTGCCGGAACGGTCACGGGCCTCGATCATGCGGTGGATATCCGCCGGGGTGGGGGCAAGCGGCTTCTCGCAGATCACATGTTTGCCGGCGTTGAGCGCAGCCACGGCCAATTCGGTATGGTACATGTTGGGCGTACAGATATCAATGATGTCGATATCGGGGTCATTGATAATATCCGCCGCGCTGGTGCTCAGTTTCTGCACGCCATAGAGCGTGCCCCAGCTTTGCAAAATATTGTCCATCACATCGCTACCGGCCACCACTTCGGCATGGGTCGAGGCTGCCCAACCGGGCATATGGGTTTTGGCAATCCCGCCGACGCCAATGACGCCGACTTTTAAGGTTTTAGACATAGTCAGAGCTTTCTAAATTTGGGTTAATAGTTGTTAGTCAATTAGTCGCGTGGTCGTTTCGTCGCTTGATGTCGCATTCCGCTGCGGGCGTTGTACCGCAATCGAAGAATAACAACGCGACGACACGACTAATTGACGACGCGACGAAACGACCACGCGACTACGCGACTTAAAAAATCATCGGTAAGGGCAGCGAAATCGTCCGCCCTTCCTGGGCGGAGATCAGGCCGGCTTCGAGAATCTCCTGCGCGTCGCGGCTGACTTCGGCGCTGCAGATGCCTTCGATGGGCAAGCCTTGGCTGATGCGCGTAAGGAAGAAGTCACTGGCGTTGCGCATTCCCGCGGGCAAGGCCGGCACATCAACTTCGATGCCATCTTCGTGCGCCTCGTTGGCGAGCAGCAAGCGGCCCTTGCTGCCAGGCTCAACGACTAGCGTGCCTTCACTGCCGTAAATGGCGGCGTAATAAGAAGTCAGGTGACCGATCTGCGTCCACGAGGCTTCGGAGATGGCAATCGCGCGCGGCCATTGCATCACGATGATCGCGTTGTCATCGAGGGTGATGTAATCCTTGAGACAATGCCCGACGGTGCCATTGACGCGGCTAGGTTGGCCGAGCAGATAACGGGCAAGGGCGGCACCATAACAGCAATAATCCATGGTTGCACCGGCCCCGTTAAGTTGCGCATCATAGAGCCAGTTGTAGAAGTGGGGCGTGCAGCCAAGTTCCTTGGGACCGGCATGGGCCGAGCGATATTTGGTCTGGAAAAGTTGGCCAATCTCGCCGGCGTGGGCCATGGTAAAGGCATGTTGCAGTTGCGGCCACCAGGCAAAGGGCCAGTTAATCATCAACGCTACACCCGCTTTGCGCGCGGCGGCCAGCATCTGATTGGCCCCATCGAGCGTAGAGGCCATCGGCTTTTCAACCATGACATGCAAGCCACGTTCGGCGGCCATCATCGTCAACTCTGCGCCACTCAGGTTATCGGCAAAGACATAGACCGCGTCGAGATCAACGGTCGCCAACAACTCGTCATAATCATCAAAGACCTGCGGGCAACCGTATTCGTTTGTCGCTTTTTCACAAAGGTCTTCACTGGGATCAGCCGCAGCAACCAGGGTGCCGAGCGCCGACGCCTGCAATTCACGCAGGTTGCCCCAGACGTGATCGTGGGTCATCCCCAGCACGCCAACGCGCAGTGGTGTAGCCATAGGTTCCTCCTCCAAAATGCAAATCGGATCATTGAGCACAGCAAATAGGGGTATTGTAACATGGGGCGGGGGAGATGGGTAGATTGGTAAATCGGTAAATCGGTAGACAGGTACATCGGTAAATCAGTAGACAGGTAAATCGGTACTGATTTACCGATGTACCGATTTACCGATTTACCTGTACCCCCAAACCCCAATTGCGCAATGACGCGTCTCGCGCTAGAATAAGAACCAGCCTTTTCCCGCAATGATGCGACAAACATAGATCCAATCAGGAGCCAACCATGTGTAACAATGGAACCACCGCCGCCACCGGTACGGCCGCGCGCCAACTCGTCCAACGCATGGGCGAAGCGGCCCAAAATTTTCTGGCCGGCCTCTCCACCGACCAACGGGCGATTGCCCAGCTCGATTTTGCCGACCAAGCCGAGCGTACCACCTGGTACTACACCCCGACCGAACGGCAGGGGCTGCCCTTCACGCAAATGGATCGGGCGCAACAACGGTTGGCCCAAGGGTTGATTATGACCGGTCTCAGCCGCGGCGGCTACAACACCGCCACCACAATCATGGGGCTGGAAACGTTGCTCGACGCCAAGGAGGGCTTTACCGCCGCAATCTGGTGGCGCGATTCGCGGCTCTACCATCTGACGATTTTTGGCACCCCCGACGATCCAGGCGCATGGGGGTGGCGCTTTGAAGGGCACCACATCTCGCTCAACTATACGATTGTCGACGGCCAGATCGTCGCGCCGACCCCCTCCTTTTTCGGCTCCAACCCGGCGGAGTCGCCGCTGATTGGCAGTAACTCCTTGCGGCCACTGGCCACAATTGAAGATCTGGCGCGCGATCTGATGCACGCGTTGAGCGCAGATCAGCGCGCCCAGGCGATCCTGACGTCGATGGCCCCGCCCGATATGGTGACCCTCAACCGCCCCTATGTGGTTGCTGGTTCGCTGCCCGCGCAGACCCCAGGCATTGATGACACGCTTGCGGTCGCTTCCCAATTTCGGACGATGGCACGCCTGGCCGAAGAGCGCGGGGTCACCGAGGCGGATTTGGAGCCGGTGCGCTATACGACCGCCCCCAAAGGACTTGCGGTCGCGCAGATGAACAGCGCCCAGCGCGAGATTCTGTTGGCGTTGGTCGGTGATTACATTCACCGTATGCCCGAGGAATTGGCTGAGATTGAGCTAAAGAAGTTAGAAGCAAGCGGCATCGACGGTATTCACTTTGCCTGGGCCGGTGGCATTGAGCGACGTGAAGCCCATTACTATCGGCTGCAAGGGACACGCTTCCTGGTTGAGTACGACAACACGCAGAACGACGCCAACCATATCCACTCCGTCTGGCGCGACCCGGCCAACGACTTTGGGGCGGATATCCTGGCGCGACACTATGCCCAGGATCATTGAGCAAACCCATGGCAAACTATTTACGGATTCACGAAAATCAACGCTATTTAACCAACGCCGATGGCACCCCCTTCTTTTGGCTGGGCGACACGGCGTGGGAACTCTTTCACCGCTTGGACCGCGAAGAGGCGGATCGCTACTTGAGCAACCGCGCGGCCAAAGAGTTTACGATCATTCAAGCCGTGGTCCTGGCGGAACGCAAAGGGCTAGATGATCCCAACCCCTATGGCGATCTGCCCCTCCGCGACCGCGACCCGGCGCGTCCGAATGAAGCCTACTTCGCCCATGTTGACTACATCGTCAACCAGGCCAACCGGCTGGGGCTACAACTCGGCATGCTGCCGACCTGGGGTTTCTACTGGAAAGCGGATCACGATCTGATCTTCACGCCCGAAAATGCCTATACCTTTGGCCGCTTTCTGGGCGAACGGTACAAAGATGCGGACCTCGTCTGGATTCTAGGCGGTGATGCCAATATCGACACGCCGGCGGAGCGCGCGATCATCGACAGCATGGCCAAGGGGCTACGTGACGGCGATGGCGGCAACCATCTGATCACCTTTCACCCGCGCGGCCCCGGCTTTGCCTCCACCCAACTGGCCGATGCTGAGTGGCTCGATTTCTACATGAGCCAATCTTCGCACAGCGCGCATGATCACGACAATGGCCTCTACATTGATCATGACTACGCCTTGACGCCGCCCAAGCCAACGCTCGACGGCGAACCGCGCTACGAGTCGATCCCGGTTGGTTTTTACTATCGTAATGTCGATCCCTATCACCGTTTTGATGACTACGATGTGCGGCAGGCCGCGTATTGGGCGCTATTGGCCGGAGCCTGCGGTCACACCTATGGCAATAACAATATCTGGCAGATGTGGGCACCTGGCCTGGAAGCGGTGATCCGCGCCGACATTCCCTGGTGGGAAGCGCTCGACCATCCGGGCGCGTTCCAGATGCGTTGGGTACGCCGCTTGTTTGAAGCACGACCCTTTACCCAACTGCTCCCCATGCCGTCGCTCATTCTCGATGGGCCACGCACAGGGGGTGGTAAGATCCGCGCGGCAATGGCCGCAGATCACTCATTTGCCATCATCTATTCACCACGCGGCGAACATTTCACCATCGATCAGACGCGCTTCCCCTGCCTACAGGTGAAAGAGATCTGGTACGACCCGCGCTATGGCGTTGCCCACCATATCCACACCGGCAACAGCAAAGGGCTTCAGAGCTATACCCCGCCGACCACTGGGCGCGGCCAGGATTGGCTCTTGATCATAGAAGATGCGGAGCAAAATTTTCCGTTGCCCGGTCCTGCAGTTAGCTAGTACAGCGTGACGTAAGTTCTGCTAGATTAGCCACGGAGTGGCGGCAGACGGTAGCCCAGCCTTTTAAGGCTGGGGCCCAGCGGATCCGCAGGTTGAAACCTGCGGCTACCATCAGTCGCCACTCCGTGGCTAATCTAGCAGAATTTCCTTGCCACTGCACTAGTGTATCGTTGGCGAAATTGTGAGGGTTTAGAATCGCTCATCGGGGATTTGGCAATCCCCGATGAGCGGTAAAACATCAAAATTCATTATAGCTGCTGACTAGAAAAGAGTATTAGCGATTATGCTTGATTCGATTATTGCACCTAATCCCTTGCGCCAGTCGCTACGCGCCGGGAATGTTGTCCTCGGCACCATGGTCGCCGAAATCCGTCAGCCCGCGATTATGCAATTGCTGGCGATTGCCGGCTTTAACTTTACGATTATTGACAATGAGCATGGCCCGTTTAGTATCGAGACTATCGCCGACCTGAGCCGCGCCGGCCGCGCCTATGGGATCACCCCGATTGTGCGCGTGCCAGAGCTGGCGTATCCCTACCTGGCCCAATCGCTTGACGTGGGTGCGCAGGGGATTATGTTGCCACGCGTTTACAGCGTGGAACAGGTGCAACAGGCCTTGCAGATCGTCAAGTACCCGCCGGAAGGGCAACGGGGCTGTGCGCTCAACCGCGGTCACACCAACTTCCAGGGTGGTCCCGTGCTCGACATTATGGCGCGTGCCAACCAGGAAAACTTGGTCGTGATCCAGATCGAGACCAAAGAGGCGCTGGCTCACGTTGACGAAATCGCCGCAGTGCCAGGGGTCGATGTCCTTTTTATCGGCCCTAATGATCTCTCAATCTCACTGGGGGTCGCTGGCCCGCCGACCTCGCCGACCATGGTCGCTGCGATTGAAAAAGTCGTCGCCGCCTGTCAGCGCAACGGTATCTACGCGGCGATCCAACTGGCCGACATTGAACTTTCCCGCCATTGGGCCGCCAACGGCATCCCCATGATCAGCTACAGCGCCGAGACCAACCTGTTGATCAACGCTGGCCTGGGTGCCACCAACGGCATTCGCGCCTAGTGGGCTGACCATTTCATTAACTGATTAATTAAACAAGTGCGGCAGCACCGTCGCCGCAAAGAGCCACGCCCCTTCCGGTCGCGGCGCATCACAGAAATGCAGGGTGATGCGCTCGGCCCCCTGGTCGATGGCCTCTAACAGCCGCTCGGTGATCAGCGCGGGGGGGCCGGCAATGTCACCGGTGCCGACAGGGCGCGAGGTGGGCAGGCGCTGTAAACGCTGCAATTCAGCTTCACTCTCAGCGATCATAATCCCGGCGTGCACCACCTGTTTGATCTCCCCATAATCACGCCCAACCTCCTGGCAATGCGCTTTGAGGATCTCTTGTTTGTGGAGGTAGGTGGGGCGGTCGATGTAGATGTAGTTCCACCAATCGGCATATTGGGCAACGACGCGCAAGGTAAATTTTTCGCCTGCGCCACCGACCATGATCGGTGGGACGATGGCGGGACGTGGCTCGCAATAAGCATTGGTCACCTGGTAATGTTCACCCTGGAAGTTGACCGGCGCTTCGGTCCACATTTTACGTAGAATCTGCACCGACTCGGCCAGTTGGGCAATACGCACCTTGGGCTTGGGGAAGGGCCAGCCATAAGCCGTGTACTCCTCCTCGTTCCACCCCGCGCCAATCCCCACTACCACCCGCCCCTCGGAGATCACCTGCATGGTCGCCGCCATTTTGGCCAGGTGCGCCGGGTTGCGAAAGCTGTTGCAGAGCACATCGTGGCCGCAGAGTTTGTCGGGATAGCGCGCCAGCGCATAGGCGAGCAAACTCCAGCCCTCGGCCACTTTGTTGTCACCATATTGCACATGATCGGGAAACCAGATCGAATCGAAGGGGGCCACTACCTGATCAAGAAAGGGAAAGGTCTGTTCGACCAGCCGGGACCAGATGTTAATGCCGACGGGTTTTTTCATGGGTTGATCTCCTTTTCATCAAAAATAGAACGCGGATGTTACGGATTAGGCGGATTTGCACGGATTTTTAATCCGCTTAATCCGTAACATCCGCGTTCAAATGTCGCATGGCCCTATCGGTCGTCACCGGTCCGTCCGATAGCGCGCAACCAATGCGTCATCCAGGGTGACGCCCAGGCCGGGGCCGACCGGGGCATCGGCGCGGCCGGCTTTGATCGGCAGGGGTTCGGTGAGCAGGTCAGTTTCGTAGAAGAAAGGGCTGAGAATGTCACAGGGGAATTGTTCGGCGGCGATGGCGCGCGTGGCCAGGGCCAGGTGGATCATCGCCGCGTTGCCGATGCCCAGTTCCAGGTTACTGCCCACGGTGCAGACCAACCCTGCCCCTTCCGCAATCGCGGCAATCGACCGGGCCGGGGTGATCCCTCCTTTGCCCACATAGATCGACAAGGCATCGGCGGCATTCATGCGGGCGATGGCCAGGGCATGTTGCGCGGTGTAGACGCTCTCGTCGGCCATGATCGCCACCGGCACCTGGCTGCGCACATCGGCCAGCCAGTTGATGTCGAGATCGGGCACGGGCTGCTCGGCAAAGTAGATATCATACTCGAGCAGGCGGCGAATCGTGCGGATCGCCACCTGTGGACTCCAGCCACCATTAGCATCGACACCTAGGCGTACGTCGGGGCCGATGGCTGCACGCACAGCCTTGACCCGCGCCACATCGCCATCCGGCTCAATCCCGACTTTGACCTTCATGGTCTGGAAACCCTGTTCCACCGCCCAAGCCGCAATTGACGCTGCCTCATTGGGCGCAAGACCGGAGACGGAGAACTTGGTGGGCACAAAGTCGCGTACGGCGCCGCCCAAGAGTTGGTAGAGCGGCAGGTTGGCGACCTTGCCCAGAATGTCCCAAAGCGCCATCTCGATCCCGGCTTTGGTAAAGGGGTTGCCGGCCAGGGCTTTGTTCATCAGTGGCAACAGCCGGTTGATCGCCGTCGGATCTTCGCCGATTAGCTGGGGCGCCAGAAAGTTGGCAATCAGGTGGGCCGCGGTCACCTGATCCTCGCCGCTCCAGATCGGCGTGCAGGAGACTTCACCCAGCCCAACGATGCCCTCATCCGTATGAATTTTGACTAATAGAAAAGGAGAAACACTGTGGCTCCCCCGTCCCCCCCGAATCGCCCGTTGCGGGTTGATCGGGACCTGGACGGGAATCGTTTCAATGGTCCGAATCTGCATGGTTCGCTCGTTTCTAGCATATTATCATTGTATTCAGCAACGCCAAATTGGAAACGTATAGTCGGCATCCCCTGATGCGAATTCACCCTAATCGACCACACTTTTGCGGAATTCGGGGGGGCGGCGTGCCAAGGTGGCTTGTTCAAAGGCATAGGCGATGCGCAACAAAAGCGGCTCTTGCCAGGGGCCGGCAAAGAAGGAGACGCCCACGGGCAGGCCAAAAACATCGCCCGCGGGTACGGTGATATTGGGGTAACCAGCCACCGCCGCCGGGGTCGAACTGCCGCCAAGGAAACGGTCGCCATCGATCAGGTCGGTGACCCAGGACGGGCTGCCGGTTGGGGCCATAATTGCATCAAGCTGGTGTGCATACATGGTGGCGTCGATCCCCTCTGTGCGCGCCAGGCGCAGCTTTTCCGCGGTCAGGTTGAGATATTCAGCTGCATCCAATCCCCCGCGCGCTTGAGAAGCGAGATGGGTCTCCTGGCCAAAGTAGGGCATGACACGGTCGCGATTGGCTTCGTTGAAGGCAATAATGTCAGCCAGGGAATGGACGGCAACATCAGCGCTCACCCCAGCTAGATAGGCATTGAGATCCGCCTTGAATTCATATTGCAGCGTCTGCCATTCCGGCTCGCGCAACATCTTGGCATTTTTGATCTCCACCGGATCAACTACCTCGGCACCACCACGTTTTAGTGCCGCAATACAGTCGGCCATGATCGCATCAACGCGTTCGTGAAAGCCGAAGAAGTTACGTGCGATTCCGATACGGAGACCCCGCAACCCATCCTTGTCCAGGAATTGGGTGTAGTCGGTGTAAAAGTGGCCGGCGCTAGCCGCCGTTGCCTCGTCATGCGGATCAACACCGACTAACGCGCCCAGGACAATCGCCGCATCCGTCACCGTGCGCGCCATCGGGCCGGCGGTGTCTTGCGTATGCGCGATTGGGATAATGCCCCGGCGGCTGACCAACCCTACCGTCGGTTTGACGCCCACCAGCCCATTGACCGATGCCGGGCAGACAATCGAGCCATCGGTCTCCGTGCCAATCGCCACCGCACAAAAGTTGGCCGCCGCCGCCACCCCCGAACCAGAGCTAGAACCACAAGGATTGCGGTCGAGGGCATAGGGGTTACGCGTCCGTCCGCCGCGACTGCTCCAGCCGCTGGACGAGCGCGACGAACGAAAATTAGCCCACTCGCTTAAATTTGTCTTACCGAGGATAATCGCGCCAGCTTCGCGCAGTTTCTGGGTGACATAGGCATCCTGTGCGGCATAGTTGCCCTCCAGGGCGAGCGAACCGGCGGTGGTCATCATCTTGTCGCCGGTGTCAATATTGTCTTTTAACAGAATCGGAATACCATGTAATGGTCCTCGTGGACCTTGCGCCTTGCGCTCCGCATCGAGTGCTTCGGCAATGGCCAACGCATCGGGGTTGATTTCGATCACCGCATTAACAGCTGGTCCACGCTTGTCCAGCGCATCAATGTGCGCCAGATACATTTGGGTCAGGGTGCGGGCACTGTAGAGGCCACTGGCCATCGTTGCTTGCAATTCACCAATTGTCATTTCGCGCATTAATCTAAATCCTTTATGTTTGCGTTATTGTTCAGCCGGGGGGTAGAGACGCGGATTAGGGTGGCGCAGATTGGGGTTCCAACATAGATAGTGGCGTGTAAAAAATCCGCGCCTCCCCAATCCGCGTCTCTACCCCCACCTTCAAAAACCAGCCAACACCATCACCCACATCGGCTTTTCACCGACGTGATAGGTTTCACCCTGGTGCAACAGGCCAGTGGCCTGGTCAATGCGATAGCCGGTTAATTTACCATTGCCCTGGCCGCTGACATAGAGAAAGTTGCCGCTGGGATCGAGGTTGAAGGCGCGGGGAATTGGCTCAGTCGGCTGTTGGCCCAATGGGGTTAACAACCCAAATTCCTCATCAATCGCATAACAGGCAATGCTGTCATGGCCACGGTTGGAAACATAGAGAAAGCGGCCCTGGGGGTGAATGTGGATCTGGGCGCAGGTGTTGTCGCCGCTGAAATCCGCAGGCAACGTCGAAAGGGTTTGGAACGAGGTTAGCGTTCCCTGGGGATCAAGATGATAAGCGGTGACGCTGCCTTCTTGCTCATTCGAGAAGTAAACAAAGGCTTTGGTGGGGTGATAAACATAGTGACGGGGGCCGACGTTGGGGGCATGGGCAAGGCGCGCTGGTGAATTAGGGGTGAGTTGGCCGGTGGCCTCATCAAAATGATACTGATAGATCACATTCGATTGCGCCACATGAGGTAAAAAAGCAAAACGGTTCGTCGAATCAGTCTCGATACAGTGGGCGTAGGGTTCGGTCTGGACGGTGCAGGCCGGCTGCGTGCCAATCGAACCGTCGGCCAGGAGGGGATGAACGGTGGCTTTGCCGCCGCGATAATAAGCCGCCAATAACCAGCGCCCGCTGCGGTCTGTAGCGAGATAACAGGGATCAGTGTCGAGGGTGACAGTCGGGCCAAAGGGAGTTAAGGCACCGTTGTCTGTGTCGATCTGATAGCTTGCAAGCTGGCTGGTGGAGCGCAGCCCGACATAAAGCATACGCTGCGTCGGGTCAACGGCGAGTGGGCCGGGCGCACCCGCCAGCGCAATTTCATCAAGGAGGGTCAAGTTACCGTTGTGCGCGTCTACGCCAAAACGTAACAGCTTGTTTTCACCGCCAATCGCAATGTAGGCAATCGCAATGTAGGCAACCGCGTTGGTCATGCCGGAATTTCCTTCCCAGGATTTGTATAAAACGTTTGGAGTTGGGTTAAGTCTTGCGCTTTGTCACCACTGAGGGTCAAGGTGGGGCCAAAAATGACCCGTTTGCCGGGGTTGTCAATAAAAACGGGGAGAATGGGGACGTTCGCGTTCAGCGCAATGTAATAAAAGCCGGTCTTCCATTCGCTAACCGGGACACCGGCCTGTTTGCGCGAACCCTCCGGCATGACAATCAAAATGATCCGGCTCGCCTGCTGTATCTTTTGCACCATCTGGTCGACGACATTCGCGCTGGCCGTGCGGTTAATCGGGACACCGCCGAGTCGTTTGATGATCGCACCAAAAGGGGGCTTAAAGGCAGTGTGTTTGGCCATCCAGTTAACGCGCAGGCCAAGGGCGACGACCACGGATAGACCAATTACGACATCAAAGTAAGATTTATGGGGGGCACCAATGGCGACAAATTTAGTCCGATTGGGCAACTGCCCCTCAACGCGCCAGCCCAAAAGGGCGAACAGTGCGCGGCCCAGCGTACGCGTCACCATGTTCCCCAATCGAGGTACTTGATCACCCGCTACCGGCATCGCCATTGTTTTGCTCCTTTGTGGTCTGCGCCTTTATCCTGCGGTTGGCCATCGATGACATAGCCAAGTATACACCGTGTGCGATGATGCCATTGTCGCATGGAGCAGCGATTCGTGCAACTCAAATTGTCCGGTTGATCTGCTTGATCAATCCGCTACTTTTGGTGTACACTTAACCCATGACAACCACGCATTCACTCGTCCAGCAACTGCGCACTGCCGGCTACAAGCTAACCCCGGCACGTTTGGCCGTGCTCCAGGTGATCGACCAGGAAGGGGAACATCTGGAACCAGCCGAGATCCTCGCGCGCGCGCAGGCGATTCACCCGGCATTGGGCCGCGCCACCGTCTACCGCACCCTTGAACTGTTGACCCAACTCAACATCGTGCGCCCGATCTATGTAGGCGAACATGGCCCCACCTACATCCGTGCCGAAGGCGGCCACCATCACCTCGTCTGCTCGACCTGTGGCCTCGTCGTCGACTTTGATCAGTGCGTCGCCGACCAGATGACCAGCGAATTGGCCGAACGCTTCGGCTTCCAGATCCAGAGCCACCTGCTGGAATTTTATGGGCTATGTGCCGCCTGTCAGGCGCGATAGCACAGCAATGAACGCAGATAGAGCGTAGGCTGAGCTTGTCGAAGCCGGAACGGCTCCGGCTTCGACAAGCTCAGCCTACGCTTAGGTCTAAGCCAACGCCGCGGCTAGTGCCTCTGCCATGTGCATGGGCCGCCGCTCGGTAAAGTCTTCGATCTGGTGGCGGCAACTGGTGCCGCTGGCGACAATCACACTTTCCGGCCCCGCCGCGCGCACTGCCGGGAAGAGCCGGTCCTCGCCAATCGCCTGGCTGACTGGGTAATGATCAGTCGTATAACCAAAGTCACCGGCCATGCCACAGCAACCACTGGCAATCGTCTCTACCCGATAACCCGCTAACTTTAGGGCCGCTACACTGGCATCGTTGCCCACCAATGCCTTCTGGTGACAGTGGCCGTGGAGCAGTGCTTGGCCGGGATTGGCGCGCCATTGGGCGTTAAAGTTTCCTGCCGCCGCTTCCCGGATCACAAACTCTTCAAAGGTAAAACAGTTACGCGCTAACAGGTCGGCGCGGTGTTGATCGCTGGCCAGGGTGCGGTATTCATCGCGCAGGGTGAGGATGCAGCTTGGCTCGATCCCGATGATTGGAATGCCCCCCTGGGCAAAGGGGGCTAAGAGCGCCACATTGTGATCGATCCAGGGCTTCGCCTTATCCGCCTGCCCGCCGGTGATCAGGGGGCGGCCACAGCACTTGCGGCCGTTAGCCAGTTGCACGTCGTAGCCCGCCGCAGTGAGGACGCGCACCGCTGCTTCCCCGACATGGGTTTCATTGTAGTTGGTCCAGGTGTCGTGGAAGAGGATCACCGTGCGGCTGGTTGCGGCCGGCGGTTGGTTGCTGATGCGCTGGGCGGCGAACCAGGCGGCAAAGGTTTGCGGGGCATAGGTGGGTAGATCGCGTTCCGGGTGGATGCCGATTTGGGCCAGTAACCCTTTGGCTAATCCGGTTTTCATGCCCCAGTTGGTCAGGCTGATAAAGGCTGGGGGCAGGCGATAGAGCAGAGCGTTGATCGTTGGTAGCCAGCCCATCAGGCGATTGAAAATGGGCAGCCCGTTCTGGCGATAGTAGTGGACCAGATATTCAGCTTTGATCTTCGCCATATCCACGGCGGAGGGGCATTCGCTTTTGCATGCCTTGCAGCCTAAACAGAGATCCATTACCCCATACATCTCGGTCGAAAAGAGTTCTTCCGGTGAGATGCGACCGGCCATCGCGTTGCGCAGGGCATTGGCACGGGCGCGGGTGGTATCATGTTCATCGCGCGTCGCCATGTAGCTGGGACACATGGTTCCGGCCCCCAATTTGCGGCAGACCCCCGCGCCGTTGCACATCTCAATCGCCGGGGCATAACCGCCATCGGCACCCCAATCAAAGACTGTCTGCAACTCAATCGTATGGTAATTTGGCCCCATGCGCAGATTGTCAGTGGGCGAAGGGCCTTCGACAATTTTACCGGGATTCATCAGGTTATTGGGATCAAAGATCGCTTTCGCCTCGCGCATCGCCCCATAGAGACTCTCGCCAAAGAGTTTGACATTGTAGATACTGCGCGCAAAGCCGTCACCATGTTCGCCACTCATCACGCCGCTGTATTGGACGGCCAGATCACTGGCATATTCACCAACCGCGCGCAACTTGGCGATATCCGCGCCATCCTTCATGTTGAGCAGCGGGCGCACATGCAGACAGCCGGCTGAGGCGTGGGCGTAGACGGCTACTTCGCCGATCTGGTTTTCCTTGAGACAGAAATCGAGGATGCGTTGCAGATATTCGGCCAACTGCTCCTGGGGGACGCTGACATCTTCAATGCCGGTGATCGGCTTGTGATCGCCGCGGCGGCCCATGAGGATGTTGAGGCCGGCCTTGCGCACACTCCAGACCTCGGCCACTTTGCCCTGGTCGAGCACACGCAGGATCGTCCCTTTGTAACCATGTTTGCGAAGATGGTCATCCAGGTGGGCAATCTTGGCGACAATTTCGGCTTCGGTTTCGCCATAATATTCGGTGAGCAAGACTGCGGCCGGGTCACCTTCGACAAAGTGGATCTTTTTCGCCCATTCCGGCTGCAGACGTGCCAGATCGAGCAACTGTTTGTCGAGCAGTTCAGACGCGGCCGGATCCGTTTCCAAAATCGTCGGAATCGTGGCGCAGGCTTCCACCACCCCATCAAAGTGGATCACCGCCAGCCCGGTACGGGTCGGCTTTGGTACAAGTCCCAAAGTTACGGCAGTCAGCACAGCGAGGGTGCCTTCGCTGCCGGTGAGCAGTTGAGCCAGGTTGAAACGTTCGATGCGCGCCGGATCACTCATGGGTGGGCGGAAACGGGTGTCAAAGCTGAGTTTGTTGCGCTCGCCTGGGGGCATTAGCGCCGCAGCCAAGCGATCCAGATTATAACCCGAAGCGCGCCGCCAATGTTTGGGCCAACGCGCCAAAATTTCCGGCGTAATCCGCTCAACCAGTTGTGGAATTTCGCGATAGATCCGCGCTTCCAGCGAATCACCCCGCCCCTTAGCGGCCAGCCCCGCCGCATCAAGCCCGGCAATATCAACGCGTGAACCATCACTCAGGATCGCTTGCGCGCCTAGCACATTGTCCGCCATCATGCCATAGAGAATACTGTGGCTACCGGTGGCATTGTTGCCCACGCTGCCGCCAACGGTGGCGCGGTCGGCACTGGCCGGATCTGGCCCCAACATCAGCCCGTGTTTGCCCAGTTGGCGGTTAAGCACCGCCACACTGATGCCGGGCAACGTTGTGACTGTGCGCGCTTCGGCATCCACGTTGAGGACGCCGTTCATATACTTACTAAAATCGATCACCACCGCCGCGCCGATGGCCTGGCCGGCGAGCGAACTGCCACTGCCGCGCGGCAGAATTGGGACCTGATGGCGGGCGGCGATCTCCACCGTGGCCTGCACATCGTCCGCATCCTTGGGGATCACCACCCCCACGGGTTGCACTTGGTAGAGGCTAGCGTCGGTGCTGTAGAGCATCCGGGTATAGCGGTCAAAGCGTACTTCGCCGCGCACCACACGGCTCAGTTCAGCGACAAGGTCATGGGTATCAGCCTGCGCAGGATTGGGCTGCGCACTTTGCGGGCGTTCGAGCGTGATCGTTGCCATAGAAACGGATCTCTTTCCAAAAAATTAGGTGGGGAGGGAGGTAGAGCGGTAGATAAGTACATCGGTACATCGGTACATCGGTACATCGGTTAGCTAATCCTTGTCTACCGATTTACTTATCTACCGATTTACCGATGTACCTATCTACTGCCAGTCATTTGTTCAAATTATAACAATAGATCCGCCCACTGTACAATCGGCTTGAAAGGGAAGGCAAAGGCGAAACTGCAAAGCAATTGAAAGGTTGCGCTACGACAAAAGCCGGTATGATGATGCGATATCTCAACAAAATGGCTGACACAAGCTGAATCTTTTGCGGTATCGTTTTATTCGATCATATTCTGTTGCGAAAGCGCTTGATTACCGCCAAGAACGCGAAGGCCGCAAAGTTTCGCAAAGGATTTTCTCTGGCGAACCTTCGCGCTCTTGGCGACCTTCGCGGTAGAAATCGTGTTTCGCAACAAGATCTAGCTAACGTATGACAACCGCTGGTATAGTTTACCGCTGCGGGATGAGGCTACAATCAAAGCATGCGTGGCGTGCGTGGGGTAGGGATGGCATTGAATGAAGGCAAATTTATGGAAAAACCGTTAACAGTGGAGTCATCAACCATGGAAGGTGAAGGAGTCCCAGCCGAACGCACTTCCTGGCAGGTGTTCGGCAGCCTGTTGGCCAAAATCCAGGTGAGCAAAGTGTTGCTCTTTCTGACCAGCCTGGCGCTCTTTATCCTTGCTATCCTGCTGATGAAGGAGGGCGCGCATAGCCTCATTCCGCTGGTGCGCGACAGTTTTCAGGTCAACAACCCAGCCAACAGCCTGGGCTTTGGCTGGCTCTTTGCCTATACCATTATGAGTGGCTCGCCGGTGGCGGCAGCAGCGCTCACTTTCTTGGATGCCGGCGCGCTGACCGCGACGTCGACCTTTACGATGATTACCGGTAGCCGCTTTGGCGCCAGCTTTATTGTGCTCTTCATCGGCTTTATCTATGTCATGCGCGGCAACGACCAATCTTCCGGGCTGGGCATGGGGCTGCTTTCGCTCTCGGTGACCTTTACCACCTATATCATGGGCCTTGTCGTGGGCATTGCCATGCTCCAGAGTGGGCTGCTTGATGGGCTGCGCATGGGGACAGGTGGTCACCTGGATTCGGTGTTGGATGCGATCTTTGGTCCGGTGGTTAATCTCATTACTGGCACACTGCCGTCGTGGTCACTTTTTCTGGTTGGGCTGGGGATCATCATGGTCAGCTTCAATCTCTTTGACCACTGCCTGCCACAGATGACGCTTAAAGAGAGCCAGGTCGGGCGCGTCTCACGCATGGTCTACCGCCCGTGGGTAATGTTTCTGCTGGGGGCGGGGATTACCACAATCTCGATGTCGGTCAGCGTTTCACTCAGTATTCTGGTGCCACTAAGCAACCGCGGCTTTATTCGCCGTGAAAATGTGATTCCCTACATTATGGGGGCGAACATCACTACCTTTATCGACACCCTGGTCGCTTCGCTGTTGATTAGTCATCCCGCGGCGTTTACCGTGGTGCTAGCCGAGATGTTGAGCATTACCGTCGTTTCGATGATCATTCTGGCCACCAGCTACCGCCGCTATGAGCGTGCCATGCTTGGTTTTGTCAACTGGGTCACGCGCCGTAAACGCAACTTAGCCTTCTTTATGATCAGCATCTTTGTGGTGCCACTCCTGCTCATGTTACTATAAAGTTAACCAATCCTATGATTAGTGCCATTTTAGAATCACCGACAGTGGAAGCCGTGTCAGATCTACCAAACGAGAGTCCCAAGGCCGAAAATCCCAATCACGATAGCACAACCATGAATGTCCTGCGCATTCTAATCGCGACTGACGGCTCACCCCAGGCCGTAGCGGCGCTACAAGTGGGCGCACAGTTGACCGCGGCCGGCAAAGGTGCTGTCCGCCCCACGCTGTTGACTGTTGCCACAACACGCAACAGCCGCGCCAAGGGCGAAGCTATTCTGGCCGCAGCCCAGGCGACCTGGCCAAGTGATCTACCCACGCCGCCGGGTAGCGTGGGCGTGGGCCGCATTGCCGAAACGGTGGCCACCGCTGCGACCACCGGCAAACACGATCTCGTGATCATCGGCGAAAGCGGGGCCAATCGCCTGATGTCGCTCTTGCTCGGCTCGACGGTACTCGATGTGGCCGAACGGGTACCCTGTTCGCTGATTGTGGCGCGCGGCGCAGGGCGCCCCTTGCGGCGCATCCTGCTCTGTGACAGTGGCGCGCATTCGCCCTCCCTCTCTCACCACTTTTTACGGCAGTTAAAGCCAGTCTTAGGGCCAGAGACCGTGGTGACGGTGCTACATGTGATGTCACAGATCGCCGCCGGCCCGCGCATTGATAATAATCAACTCTACGCTGATGCCGAGACGCTGATCCGCGAACATGCCGTCGAAGGCGAATGGCTGCTCCAGGATCTGCGCATGTTAGAACGGCTGCCCTTGCAGACGGCGGCCAAAGTGCGCCACGGTTTTGTTGTCGATGAGATTATGGATGAAGCGCGCAGTGGTGACTACGACCTTGTGGTCATCGGTGCCCACACGCAAGAGGGTTGGCTCGATCTGTTGCTCGACGACCTGGCTGGGCAGATCATTGCGCAGTGTGAGCGGTCGGTACTGTTGGTGCGGCCATAGCTGGTAGATCACGCAACTATTGCCAAAACCCATGATTTTTGCTAAAGTAACGGAGTCCATTGCATAAGCTGTATTATATCGTTTACCTAGGAATAGAACCATGACGGCATCACTCTATAAAACTGATTTCTATGCTTGGTCACAAAAGCAGGCGGAATTACTACGTGAAGAAGAGTGGGAAAAGCTAGATTGGCAACAGATCGCTGAAGAGATCGAGAGCTTGGGCCGCAACGACCGCCGCGAGGTAAAAAGCCGGCTGGGTGTGTTGATCATGCATTTACTCAAACTAACGTATCAACGGCGTCCTGCGTTTTTGACAAGGAGTTGGCGCAATACCATCGCCGAACAGCGCAATCGTTTGGATGAGGCCCTGGCTGAAAGTCCAACCTTGCGGGCGCAGATCAACGAGCTAATTGCCGAGGCATATCCTTATGCGGTCAAGGATGCCGTGCGCGAAACAGGGTTGCCGCGCACGACCTTTCCTGACACTTGTCCCTATCGGATTGAACAGTTACTAGATGAGGCATATTGGCCATAGCAGCGCTGATCAAACCTGTTGCGTCAGGGCAGCGGCACGGGCTGATGATCTTCGGTTGCAATCGCCCAGTCGGCCAGACGTAACCGCATTTCCGCCAACACGCCCAGGTGTTGAGGTTCATTTACCACGTTGACCAATTCCCACGGATCATTGACCAGATCATACAATTCATCCTGATCACCCATTGGATCGTGGACATATTTCCACGCGTGCGTGCGCACCATTTTGCGTCGCCCTTCGGCTTCGCGCGGGCGCAGCGATTGGATCAACGCGCGCCGTCCCCACGGCTTTTCCAGCGTTTCCAGGTCGGCCAGACGAAAAGGTGGGCCACCCGCGCCATATTCGGCAAAGGTGGCATCGCGGGGCGCGGCGTTCGTTACCGTTGGCAATGGTCTCCCTTGCATGGTGGGCGGAATTGCCATGCCTTGTAATGCCAACAAGGTCGGTACGACATCGATCAAGTTGACCATGCTCTCATCAACGATCCCCTGTGGCAACTGACCGGGCCAGGAGACGATCAGCGGCACACGGGTGAGACAGTCATAGAAGACGCCCCCTTTGCACTGCATGGCATGTTCGCCCATAAAATCGCCGTGGTCGGAACAGAAGACGACGATGGTGTTGTCACGCAGCCCTAGCCGGTCTAATGCATCGAGGATCTGACCCACGCTGTCGTCAATAAACCGTACCATGCCATAGTAAACTGCGAGTAGCCCATAGAGATCATCAAGGTTATCCTGGCGAATGCCCAACATTTCGTAGAGCACGCGGTTACGTTCCGGCACTTCTGGTCCGGCGAATTCACCGTCGCGCCAAGGGGGCAACGCAATCTTTTCACGCCCAAAAAGTGCGGCATACTGCGCCGGACAGACCCACGGCTCATGTGGATCGGGAAAAGAGACCCAGAGCGCAAAGGGTTTATCGCCTTGTTCTTCTAGAAAGCGCACTGTCTGCCCAGCCACCAGGCCAGTCGAATAATCTGCCAGCGGAAAATCCGAAGTGGCATAGGCAAAGCGCGGATTCTGCAGGGTCATCGTGTGGCGTAGTTCGTGAGCCACGTTGATGCCCTTGATGGGGCGAAACCAATCCATGCCCTTGGTGGTAGGGTCAACCGGCAGGCCACCGTGGGAAATTTCGCACCAAACGTCAAAGAGATCCAGATCCTCGGGTTCGACAAAACAGTGATTTTTGCCGATCAGGCCGGTGGTATAACCGGCCCTTTTCCAGCTTTGCCAGGCGTGGGTTGCGCCTTTGGGCATCAGGGTCTCGTTGCGCCGGCCACCATGTTGATGCGGATATTTGCCCGTCCAAAACGAAATGCGCGCCGGCACACAGAGTGGATGGGGGGTAAAGGCATGCTGGTAAAGCACCCCTTCATCGGCCAGCCGTTGCAAATTAGGCGTTTCGCAAAAAAGGTTGCCATAGAGGTGGCTGGCCGTCGCCTTCTGTTGATCCGTCATGATGACGAGAATATTCGGTTGCTCAGCCACGGGCCTGCTCCAACAGCGCCAGATGATCAGTGCGGTCATGGCCGTGCAGCCGCCAGACCTCACGCCCGACATGTTCGATATGTTCAAAGTGGGTGATACCGGTGTTGTGGGTCCACACTTCACAGCGCCGCCACGGCCCCACATTGAAAACATGGTCGAAGGCAGCATCGATCACGCCGCCATGACAGACGGCGATAATCCGTTGGCCGCGGTGGCGATCCAGCATCTCCTCAATAAAGAGGCCAACCCGGATGCGAAAGTGCATATAGGTCTCGCTAAACTCATTCGGCAGCACAATCGGGGCAAAAGGACGCGCCGTAGCCCAATATTCGGCATAGCGATTAGGCAACGCTTCCGGCGGCCAAATCGTGTGGTCGAGCCGGTTATTGCCCAACTCGCGCAGGCGGTCGTCAAAGCGAATTTCCTGGTCATAGGCGCGGGCAACATGGGCGGCGGTCTCTCGCGCGCGCAGCATGGTGCTGGCATAGATCACATCGGGCGCGGGCAGATGATCAGACAACCAATCCTCCAGCGCCGCGGCTTGCTGTAGCCCCAACGGGGTTAACGCTTCGTCAAAATTACGCCCGTCCCAGTCCGGCAAATTGACAAAACTCTGACCGTGGCGAATTAGATATAAGTTCATGAGGATTCCTTTATAAAAGTGGCAGAGTGGCAAAGTTGCAAGGTAGCAAGGTGGCAGAGTTGCAAGGTGGTAAAATAACCCTGCGACTTTGCCACCTTGCAACTCTGCCACTCTACTAAAATTTAATCAACTTGAAACCTTCGGCATAGGCAAAACCGGGTTCTTCTCCGGCTTTGCGTGAACGTTCGCGGATGCGTTCGTCGAGTTTCTGGCGGTCGGTGCCTACCTGGCTGACGTGACAGGCAAGGGCAGCAATCCGTTTGTCGATGCCGTCGGTGACATCTTCCCAGTAGTCGGTGTTATCGGTCCAGAAGAGGTACACTTCCTTGGTGCGCCAAGGCTCTTCATCCCCTTGGAGCTGCTCGCCAAAGATATGCCACTCGCGTGCCGCCCACACGGCGTCCAGTGAGGCTTGACCAGCCGCGCGGTGATCAGGGTGCAGTTGATAATGTTTCCAGGGATCAATCGCGACCACAATATGGGGTTTCAGGCGACGAATATAATGGACAAGTTGGCGGCGTAGTTCAAGCGTGTTGTCAAGCAGGCCATCGGGGTGGCGTAAGAAGATCACCTCCTGTACGCCCGTCTCCTTGGCCGCAGCGCGTTGCTCTTCTTCGCGACGGGTGGCGAGCTGACCGGGGCGTAGGTTGGGATCGCGGCTGCCCTTGTCACCGCTGGTGAGCAAGATATAGGTGATCTCTTTGCCCGCGTTGGCCCACTTTGCCATGGTGCCGCCACAGCCAAATTCAGGATCATCGGGGTGGGCGGCGATCAGGAGGACGCGTTTGAGTTCTTCTTTTTCTTCGGCGGGGACAGGTGATTCGGGGGTGGCGGCTGGGCCGCTCTGCTCGTCGCCGGTCGTCTGCAATTCAGCGACTTCAAATGCGGTGACAGGTGTCTCCGCAGTCTGCGCTTTAGGATCAGCGACTTGAGTTGCTTCTGCCATGAAAGCTATTCTCCTTCTCATCAGGGACGTATACAAACATAGAATGCCTATACAATAGACGATTGGTCGCGGGCTTGTCAATTCGGTAACTTATAAGCGGGTTCATCGCCACTGAATTGTGGCGGTTGGCGATTTCCAGATTAAGATCGACTAGATTTTTAGTGGATGGCCAACAACAGATTTTTCGGAATTCTGCAAGATGCTTTAATCTATGCATTCGGACTCAATGACAAGCAGAAATGGATGATGGTGAATTTCTCACCGATCTAAAAAGTATGAATCATCCAATCTCCAGTATAATTTACAAAAAACGCCCAACACCAACAATCAACCGCAGTAGCCCAACCCAATCGGTAACCGGTCGCTTAGGCAAGAGGAGAATCTTAGGTAATGAAGCAAGTCAGCAAAACATTTTGTGCCGCTCTTTCGTTTTTTCCCCGCCCCCTCGTTCTGTTTGTAACTTTAAGTGCGCTGGTCCTGCTCACACTCAGCACAGGGCAAGCAGTGAGCGCGGCCCCGCGGGTGCAGGACAATGCCGCCTTTGCGGTGACAATTACGGCGGACCGGCTCAATGTCCGCAGTGGGCCGGGGGCCAACAACGGGATCGTTGCCAAATTGCTCTTTGGCACGCAGGTGCAGGTTGATGAAACGAGTGCTGATAATGCGTGGTACCGCGTCACCTTGGCCGATGGCAGCAGTGGCTGGATCTTCGCGACCTATGCCGAACGGCTGGATGGTGCCGCCCCCATTGCCGCCCCCATTGCCGGTAGCCTGGTCGAGATCGGCGCAACGACCCCAAGTACCCCTGTTGAAACCGCCGCGCCTGCCGTAACCGCTGCCGCGGCAACTGACCAACCCACCGCGTATACTACCCCCGCGCGCATGAATATCCGCCGTGGTCCTGGAACAAATTACGCGATTGCCTCGTCTGTCTCTGCAGGCACGGCGCTACCAATCCTGGCACGCAACGCTGCGGGTGACTGGTATCAGGTGCGCCTTGCGGGCGAAGCTGAACCGGTTTGGGTCTTGGGCGCACTGACGAGGCTTGTCGGCACGCTTGATGGTTTACCCACCTTGAGTGCGGAAGAGTTGCCGGCAGCACCGGTTGCGGTAGCGCCGGCCACGACCGCGGCGACGACTAGCGCCGCACCCGTTGCCGGCGCACCGCCCCCATCTGGTGGCGGTTTCTTCGGCTATGGCATCCAGGTCAACGCCTGGCAAGGGGACAAAGCTGGTTCCGCAGCAATGGCCAATGACATTGGTTTTCCGTGGGTGAAACAGCAAGTCCGCTGGGAATTTGTGGAAAATGAGCCGGGCGCGGTGAACTGGACTGAGATGGATCAGATCATCGACGTGATGCGCGGCAATAATCTCAATGTGCTGTTCAGCGTGGTGACTGCGCCGCAGTGGACCCGGCCCGACAAACCCGGCACCGGTGGCCCGCCCAACGATTTTAATGCTTTTGCCAACTTTGTCGGACAGATCGCTGGGCGCTACTGTGGCCGCTTAGGCGCGATTGAAGTTTGGAATGAACAAAATCTGCAACGCGAGTGGGAAGGTTTTCCGCTAGATGCTGGACTTTATATGGACCTGCTGCGCCGTTCCTATGTGGCGATCAAAGGGGCCTGTCCGTCAATGCTCGTGATCAGCGGCGGCACAACACCGACTGGAGATAGCCCCGTCGCGGTAGATGATATCACCTATCTGCGCCAAATGTATGCGAATGGGCTGGCCAACTACAGTGACGGCATTGGCATCCATCCCAGCGGTTATGGCAATCCACCATCGGTCACCATTCAGGATTGGCAGGCAGGCAGCTACAATGCGCCGTCACATGTCAATCATCGCAGCTTCTATTTCCGCAGCACAATGGAAGAGAGCCGGGCCGTGATGGTCCAAAATGGCGATGTTAACAAACGGCTCTGGCTCACCGAATTTGGCTGGGCGTCGAGCCAGTCGCCCCACCCCGGCTACGAGTACTCGGCCTATAACTCGGCATCACAACAGGCCCAATATACGGTCGAAGCGTACAACATGATGCGCAACTGGGGGTGGGTCGGCGTCGCCTTTCTCTGGAATCTAAACTATAATTACGGCGAAATGGCCCAGTGGAGCATTGTGGGCAAACCAGTCTACGACGCCCTCAAGTCAATGCCGAAATAGCCGACTAGACTGCGGTTGTTTTGCGCAGCAGTGTTTTGCCGCCAGTGAAAACGTTGCTGCGCAAACAGTGCAGAATATAAAGGAACCGTCAATGAAGAAATTGCTTATTTACTGGGTTGTCTTGACATTGCTGCTGACCAGCGCCTGCGGTTCTGGTCCCGAAGCAACTCCAACCCCCACCAAAACCCCAGCCGGCGCGCCGGCCGCGGAGAGCCCCGCCACGCCGACCGCGCCGACCGCAGTTGACACCGGCGCGACCGGTAACAACGCGCCCGCCGCCGAAGCTCAACCAACGGCGGCCAGCGCCCCAGCAGCGGACCCCGCGCAAGAGGTTGTGACGATTAACGCCGAGTTGGTCAACATACGCGGCGGCTCCAGCACCAACGATGCCATTGTCACCACTGCAACACAAGGGCAACAGTTCGCATTGCTTGGCCGCAGTGCGGATGGTCAGTGGGTACAAGTTGCACAGAATGGCACGGCCGTTGGCTGGATTGCAGCCGAGTTTGTCACGATTGGTGCCGGTGCAACCGCGGCACCGAATACACCGACAACCGACAGCGGTTCGACCGCCACAACCCCGCCCCAAGCACCGGCGACCAGTGGCCCAGCCCTTGCCGGGAGTATGCTCAGCCCAGACTTTGGCGCACAAGCATTCCTCTGGTGGAAACAGGAAGTGGCCGATCGCGATCTGAAATTGATGGAAGATGGTGGTTTTAACTGGGTCAAACAATCTTTTGCCTGGGAAACGATTGAAGGGGCCGGCAAAGGGCAGTTTGATTGGGCACGCGCCGATTTTGCCGTCACCCATGCACGCACCCATAACCTGAAATTGCTCGCCCGCCTGAGCACCGATCCGGATCTGACCAATTTTTGGGCCGGCGCGCCCCCCGGCAATATCGACAACTTTGCCGACTATGCCTTTGCCCTTGCCAGCCGCTACAACTGTAGCGCCCAGGCTGTCGGCTGTATCCACGCCTATCAGATCTGGAACGAGCCCAATCTGGGGCGTGAGTGGGGCAATCAGCGCCCCAACCCGGCCCAATATGCGGAAATGTTGCGCAAAACCTATGCGGCGATCAAACGGGCCAATCCCAATGCGATCGTCATCAACGCGGGCATGGCCCCAACCGGTGACAACAGCAATGTTGCCATGCCCGATGATCTCTTTTACGAAGAACTTTACAAAGCAATGGGCAGCAGCAACGGCTACTTTGACATGCTTGGGGTCCACGGTGCCGGTTTTGCCGCACCGCCCGAACTAGATCCCGCCGAAGCAGCCGCCAGCCAGAAGTATGGCGGCTACCGCTTCTTTGCCTTCCGCCATGTCGAAGATATCCGCGCGATTATGGTGCGCAATGGTGATGAGGGCAAACGGGTTGTGCTGCTCGAATTTGGCTGGACCTATGACTCGGTCAACCCTGACTACAAGTGGCATGGGGCGGATGCCGGCATTGACCAGTTTGTGCAGGCTGATTACCTCAAGCGCGCCTATGTCTACGCCGCTGCCAACTGGCAACCCTGGATCGGCTTGATGAGTATGTTGACCATGCCCAATATCGATTGGTTGGAAGATGGCAATCCACAGGACGAAGAGCAATACTGGTGGGCGATCATGGATCCTGGCTATCCCGACCTCAAGTTCCGCGCCGCGTACATTGTGCTCTGTGATCACTTCAACCGGGCGCGCGGTCAATTCTGTCCGTATGACCCAGCACGCCCACAATAACCGCTGGTGAAGATAGATTTGATCCAGAGACGACTGACGCGCCCAGCGTTCATACCCTGGGCGCGTCGATTGACCGCATTCGTTATCCTTGTTATTCTACTTGAGTTGCTTTTTCTCCTCTTTTTTCGGCGCGTCAACCTGGATGAAGGGTGGTATCTGGGGGCAGCGAAACTGGTCTATGGGGGCAAAGTGCTCTACCAGGATTTCGCCTATACCCAGACCCCCCTGCTCCCTTATGTCTATGGGCTCTTCAGCCAGCTCTTTGGGATTGGTCTTTATCAAGGTCGCGCCTTAACGGTGCTGTTGGCATTGGGGGCCTGGCTGTTAAGTGCCGCGACCGCCCAGCGGTTAGCCGGGCGGCGGGCGGGGCTACTTTGTCTGGCACTCCTGGCCACCTCCTGCTTTGCCGCCACCCAATACACCTACACGGCCACTTATGCACTGACAGCCGGCTTGATTGCGACCGCGCTCTATGTTTCACTGCTCAGTTGGCACGAGTCAACCCGCAATGGCGTGGCTACCCTCCTCATCTGCCTGGCCGTCTGCACCCGGCTCTCCACCGTCGTTGTTCTCCCTCCCTTTCTGCTCTATCTATTGCTGACCAGCCAGTTTAAATGGCGGGCCTTCTGCTGGATCGGTGGGACGACCCTGGGCACCCTTGGCCTGATCCTGGGCTGGTTCTGGCTGCACAGCCCGGAACTGATGCTCTATGATATTTGGGGTTTTCACCTGGATCGCATTTTGCGCACGAGTTGGCGACTGCTCAAAATTCGCGACCGCACGCTGCGCACCGCGCTCGATTTCGGCGTGCCGATTTTGTTAAATCTGGGGGCAATCTTGTGGTATGGGCGCACCCGCACCCAAGGGGCATGGACCGCGCGCAACATGTTGATCATCCCCACCATGATCCTGATGGTCGCGGGTTTGTTTGTGGCCCATCTGCTACCGCGCACCACCGACAGCTACTATAACGCGCTCCAACTGCCCATGATGTGTATTGTCGGCAGTTGTTTGTTGGCCCGTAGTTGGCCAACAGAACGCCGCGGCAGGCTGGGCTGGGCGGCACTGGTCGGGGGCTTGCTCCTCCTCCATAGTACCTTACAACTGCGCGCGGTCTGGCGCGATGGGACATTGACCACGCCGCTGCACAATCAAATCGCCTTGGTACGACGGACGGCAGCGCTGGTTGCCCAATATGTGCCGACCACCGGCACGATCCTCACCTTCAATCAACACTTGGCATTAGAAGCAGAACGCGCCACCCCGCCCGGCTATGAAATGTCGATCTTTGCCTACCGGCCCACCTGGGACGCCGAACAGGCACGCGCGTACAGGGTGATCAACAACGAGATCCTGCTCGCAGATCTAGCCAGCCCAGTGGCCGCGGTCGCCTTTACCGAGTTTGATCTGGAACAGATCTATGGCGAGCGCGACGCCTTCTTTGCCACCTTGCACACCTACTACCGCTGGTTCTACACCATCGACCAGTTTGATCCCTATGGTAATACGCTCTATCTTTACTTTCCCCCCCAATTTCAGGCGCAACCACCGCAGGTTGCCTACAAGTCTACCTTCGCCGATGGCATCGACTTACTGGGCTATGATCTGGCGCAGGGGGAGATGGCAGGGCAACCGGTGCTCAATGTTGCGCTCTACTGGCAGGCCCGGCAAGCCCCCACCCAGGATTACACCGTCTTTGTCCAACTGCTCGATGCGAATGGCAAATTTGTCACTGGCTTTGATAATCCACCCTGCCACCGCACCTGCCCCACCACTAGTTGGCAACCAGGTGAATTTCTGCGCGACGAGTATCAGTTACCACTGGCCGCTGTAGATCGCACGCAGGGTTATCAGCTCCAAATTGGTCTATATGACGGTACAGGCACCCGGCTCAAGGTAGTGGCTGGTCACTATGCGGGGGAAGATCGGATCATTCTGACTACGCTGCCGGTAACCATCGATTGAAATGGTCGGTACAAATAGATCTTGCGTATTGCTGGCTGGTGGTGACTCAGGATTGACAGATCATCCTATTCCTTATAGGATCATTGCTTAGACTCATCACTAAGCTTAGCGGATTGTCGTAGCAAAGGTAATTCAGGGACTTTTTATGGCCGAGACGATGCGCATTACGGCAATTTTATTGAAAGATTACCGGCAGTTTCGTTCCTTTTACTTGCCGCTAGTCGATCACAACACAGGAGAAGCGCTGACCAAGGTCTGCTTGATCGGGGCCAATGCCACAGGGAAATCCACGTTGCTGGCACTCATTGCCCAGTTTCTTGAACGAGGTGTGCCGATTCCTTTAAAATGGGAAAGTGAGACATACAAGAGTTTTATTGGTTTTCGGATTCAGCTTGATACCAAAGATTATTACGTCACAATAATTCAACGCTTCGGCACCTTTTGTTTTGATGCAAACGTTGAAGCAAATCCAGCTTGGCAGACGTTGTGGACATCTGAGCTGACATCAGTGGAAGTAGATGCACTCATCAAGCAGTTACCACCCTCACAACTTGCAGTCCTTGACAAAATTCGCTTACGTCCCAATAACACCGATCTAGCTATTTATGCACCACCAGATGGTGCTAGTTTAGTGAAAGCAGGTGGCGAGCTTGTTGACCTTCCCCATACTGATCTCAGTACGGCGCTGACACTCTTCAACAACCTGCCTGCATTCCATCGTGTCGCGTACGATCAGGTGGAAGAATTCTGGAATTTTCTTATTTATCAGATCAAAAAGCGCGAGAATGATTTTCAGATCTTTCTCAACGCCACCGAAGTGCAATCGCTCTCTGTCGCCCAAGCGCGCCAACAGTTCAATGCCACCCATCCAGAAATCCTCACCGGCTTAGCCACACAATGGAACTTGATCCTAGAACGCGCTGGGTTAGCCTTCGACACCCAAAGTGTCAAAATTCCAGTACAACTCAATGAAAACCTGGAAGCTTACATCAAATTAAAGGCAACGCAAGAAGCGGTACCCTATAATCTGTTGAGCAGCGGCATTCGCAACTTTATCTTTCGCTTCGGCCATATTTATGCCCTTTATTTTAATCGCACCATCAATCGTGGCTTTCTGCTGTTAGATGAACCGGAGTTAAGCCTCTTCCCAGATCTACTCTATGACATTATTGAACGCTATGTGTCGATCATCGAGCACACGCAGTTCATGGTCGCTACCCATAGCCCGGTCATCGCGGCCCAATTTCGCGCAGAAGAACGGTTTATTCTCGAATTTGACGAGCACGGTGCTGTACACTGGCGCAGCGGCGTTTCGCCCGAAGGGGATGACCCGAATGACCTCTTGCTGAATGATTTCGGCGTACGCAGCCTTTACGGCAAAAAAGGAATTGAACAGTGGGAACGGTTTTTGGCATTGCGACGCACCATCGCCGCCGCCAAAGATCCTGCGACAAAACGTGCACTTTTAGACGAATACACCCAAATCGGCAACGCCTACAATTTTGCCCCCGATGAAATACCTACATAAATCACCCAACTCATCAATTATTACAGAAGCTTGGCACTATGGGGTTAAAAGTCAGCGCGCCAAAATCCGCGATACTTTGCTTACGGAACAACGGGGCTATTGTGCTTATACCGAACGCTATGTCGCTCCTATCGATGCCCTTGATATTGAACACTTTGATGATCGTTTGAAGGGAACCCCGCAGGATAGCTATTGGAATTGGTATGCGGTGCATCGTTGGGTCAACATGCATAAACGTTCGATTGAGCACTTTCTGCCAATCTTACTACCACATGATCCAACTGTATCCAGGCGCATCGAATACAAGAACGGCCAGTTTCAGCCCGTACACGCGGATGATCGCGCCGCCCAAAACCTAATCGATTTTCTACGCTGGAATGATCCAACCATTGCTGCTTACCGCAATAAATTTGTGCGACGCATGAAGGAGCTTCGCACCTTTTTCGCTGACGATGAGGCCGGTTTCATTGCGTATCTGCAAGCAGATCCAGAAAATTTAAGCTTTATCACCGTAGTAGAGAGTGAACTCGGCATTAGCTTATCTGACTAACCCCCAAATTTCCGCGCCCTTGCCCCACAAAATCTGTCAACTGCGCCCCGCGAATCAGCTACAAATCGCTGGCTTTCTCCTTGCCTTTCCGCTACACTAGACAGCAACCAGTCGTCATGAATCAGTAAACCACAACTGTGCGCGACATGGTGGGTGACCTGCCGCCAGTCACGGACTGGCTAGGCACAAGGCGTTGCGATCCCCTGTGAACCATTACACTTGACACCATCATCGCCTCCACTTTCAGCGCACATCGCTGCCTGTTCCGCATTGGTCATTCTGCCAAGTAAACGAGGTACCTATGAGCCAATTACGGCATCAGCCATTACACCCGCCCACAACGACCGCCAGAGCCGGGTTACCGATCCGCCTTTGGCGCTATCAACAGGAGCGTTTTCCGCTCGTGAAACATGGTGTGCTGATCGCCTGTTTTAGCTTCTGCGCCGTCTGCCTTTCGGCCTTGCTGCGCGGTGAGTTGGCGTGGCCAAGCTGGCAAAGTGGACTTACAGCCTTCATTATGCTGCTGCTCAGCTTTCTACAATTGCGGATTGCCGATGAATACAAAGATGCCGCGACCGATGCCCGCTACCGCCCGGAGCGACCAGTCCCACGCGGGCTGGTAACGCTCACTGAGTTGCGGGGGGTTGGCTTGGTGGCTGCCGTTGTTCAGGCCGCCTTGGCGCTTTGGTTGCATCCGCTGCTCTTGCTTGCGCTTGGCGCAGTGTGGGCTTATATGGGGTTGATGCGGGTTGAGTTTGGTGTGCCGAATTGGCTGCAACAGCGCCCCTTCACCTATCTCTGGAGCCATATGCTGATCGTGCCGTTGCTGGACGGCTTGGCGACAGCGACCGATTGGCTGCCGCATACCTTGGCAGCACCAGCCGGTTTAGGTTGGTTTCTTGCCGTCAGCTTTTTTAACGGCATCGTCATCGAGATTGGACGCAAAACGTGGGCACCGCCCCAAGAACGCGTCGGCGTTGAAAGTTATAGCAGCAGTTGGGGGATCAGACGCGCAATTGCGGTTTGGTTGGCGGCGATTGGACTCGCATTGAGTTGTGCGCTGGTGGTGGCCTGGCAGATCAACTTTTTCGGGCCGGTCGCGCTCACCTTGTTGAGCATGGCAAGCGTGCTGGCCTGGCAGGGGGTAGGCTTTGTGCGCCAGCCCACCCCGGTGCGAGCAAAATGGCTGGAAAACAGTTCCGGGCTTTGGGTAGCTGGGCTCTATTTAATTTTGGGCATTATGCCGATGGGAGTGGGGTTATGGTTCTAACACAGACGACTGAACAAACAGCCTTATGGGAATGCAAAATCGAAGGAATAGAGCGCAGCAATTTCATCCAGTGGCCGGCTGATCCGCCCGACCGCGCAACGATGGGTGGCAAAGCAGCAACCCTCGCCGCCCTGGGCCAGGCCTTTCCCATTCCCGCCTGGTTTGTGATCACCCCGGCAGCATTGTTAGCTTCGCTCAGTGCTGATCAACGCATTGCCTTAGCCCAGGGTCAAGCACTCGGTGTACTGCAACTCAATCCGGCCGTCGCCGTGGCGATCAACCAAGCGCTCACAGCCCTAGATCCAGCACCCAGCGCCCTGTTCGCGGTCCGCTCGTCGGCGATTGGTGAGGATGGGGAGACCGCTTCTTTTGCCGGCCAACTCGCCAGCTTTTTACAGGTACGCCGCGCCCAGATTGGGGAGCAGGTCTGTGCGGTCTGGCAGTCAGCGTTTGCCCAGCATGTGGGGATCTACCAAGCACGACTGACGGCCGCTTACCAGCACGCTGCATGTAACAATCAGCTCCCCGCCGTAATCGTCCAGCGCATGGTCGACGCCGATGTGGCTGGGGTGGCCTTTGGTGCCGATCCCGTTTCTGGGGATCGCACCCGCTGTATGATCACGGCGACCCTTGGCCTGGCGGATCAGTTGGTTAGTGGCGCGGTCAATGGTGATACCTATACAGTTGATCGCAGTGGCACGGTGCTACACCAACAGGTAGTCGAGCCGACTGCACTGCTTGCCCCGGCGACCATCCGCGCGCTGGTGATGTTGTTGACCCAAGTGGAAGCACAGCGCGGTGCCCCGCAAGATATTGAGTGGGCGCTGGAAGATGGGCGGCTCTATCTCCTCCAGGCGCGACCAATTACTACTTTGCCGCCGTGTAACGACCAAGGCACCCCCACCCAACCTCCCCCAGGTTGGGGGAGGAGCCGACAAGGTTCCCTCCCTAAGCTGGGGAGGGTTAGGGAGGGGTTAGTCGTTACGCCGCCGGTACAGATCCCGATTAACAAAACCCAAGGGCAACCAACGATTTGGGACAACAGCAACATCGTCGAGAGCTATAGTGGCGTCACGTCACCGCTGACCTTCTCCTTTGCCCGCCACGTCTATGCCGAGGTCTACATTGAATTCTGCCAGCAGATGGGGGTCGCGCCGGCCAAAATAGCAGCAGCCGATCATGCCTTTCATAACCTGTTGGGCTATGTCAACGGCCATGTCTATTACAACCTGCTCAACTGGTATCGCATCCTGGCGCTTTTCCCGGGCTTCCGCCTGAACCGCCGCTTTATGGAGCAGATGATGGGGGTGAAAGAGCCGCTCGCTGCTGAAATGGTGGCCCAGCTCTTCCCGACACCGCCAACGCGCTGGCAACGTTTTGTCGATGGCCTGCAACTGGCGCGTGCCGGGTTGGGTTTGTTGGGCAGCCAGCTCACGCTCAAAGGGGCGATCAAACGTTTTTACAGCCGGCTTGATCATGCGCTGTCACGGCCAACCGCCCAGTTGCAGCAGCTATCTTTAGTAGAATTAGCCGCCGCCTACCGCACCATCGAGCAGCAGTTGTTGACCAAATGGGATGCACCGCTGGTCAATGACTTTCTCTGCATGATCGCCTTTGGCCTGTCGCGCAAATTGTTAGCCGGCCAAGCCGGCGAGGCAGGGTTACAGCTGCACAGTGAACTGTTGATCGGGCAGGGCGATATTATCAGTGCCGAACCGGCGCGCCGCATCCAGCAGATGGCGACTTTAGCTGCCCAAGCCCCCAACCTGATCGAGATCCTCTGTCATGACACAGTGGAAGCAGCTGTTGCTGCCCTAGCGGCTTATCCCGCGCTGCAAGCCGAATATGAGGCTTATCTAGCCAAGTTTGGCAACCGCTGCTTCCAGGAGTTAAAGCTGGAGAGCCCTACCTTGCACGATGACCCGACGACCTTGCTGCGGGCCATTGGCCAATTGGCAAAACGTTATGCCACAATCGCACCAACCAACCAGGCGAAGGCGGCGCAGCCAACAACCGTGGCCCAAGCATTGATCCCACTTTTCCCTGGGCACCCGCTCCGCCGTTGGCTAGCCGGCCACCTGGTGCAATGGGCCAAAGCACGGGTGCGCGACCGGGAGAATCTACGCTTTGAACGCACCCGCGTTTTTGGTTATGCCCGCCAAATTTTCCTCGCCATGGGCGAACGGCTCTGCACCGCCGGGCTGATCGATGACCCCAAGTCAATCTTCTTGCTGGCGGTAAGCGAGGTAATGGCCGTCATTGATGGGGCAACGACAACCTATGATCTGCGCGGGCTGATTGCCTTGCGCAAAGCCGAGCAGGCTCACTTTGCCGCGTTGCCGGCCCCGCCCAACCGTTTTACCGCGCATGGCCTTAGCTTCGCCGCCTTCAAAACAGAGGCATATGCGGTCACCGCGACCAGGCCTGACGCTGAACAACAGCACCGACAAGGAATTGGCTGTTGTGCCGGCGTGGTCTGCGCGCCCGTGCGTGTCATTGCTGATCCGCGGCAAGCGACCCTCCAGCCAGGTGAAATTATGGTCGCGCGCTTTACCGACCCCGGCTGGATCACCCTCTTTGCCAACGCCGCCGGCATCCTGGTCGAACGGGGCAGCCTGCTCTCCCACTCCGCCATCGTCGCCCGCGAACTGGGCATCCCTGCCATCGTCGCCATCGACGGCGTGATGGACTGGCTGCAAACCGGGGATGTGGTCGAGATGGATGGGGCGACGGGAGTGGTGAAGCGTAAAACGTAAAACGTGAAGCGTAAAACGTGAAGCGTAAAACGTGAAACGTAAAACGTGAAATTGTCTCCCCCACCACACTTTACGCATTACGTTTTACGTTTCACGCCTCACGTTTTAAAAGTTAGGAGCCAGTTTATGATCCAGAGTGAAATTGCCCAGAAGGCTGACTTTTCCACGATTCGTTACGCCCAGGTGTGGGAGGATGCGGATGTGTTGCTGGCGGGATTGGATGTGCAGCCAGGGCAGACCTGTCTCTCGATTGCGTCGGCGGGGGATAATGCGCTGGCGTTGCTGGCCAGGGATCCGGCGCGCGTGATTGCGTTGGACTTGAATCCGGCCCAGCTTTTTTGTTTGGAATTGCGCGTGGCGGCTTATCGGGTGCTGGACCATGGCGAATTGTTGGCGCTGATGGGTTCACGCCCCTACGCAGATCGGGGGTCCCTTTATCAGCGCTGCCGCCCCTTGTTGGGCGCTGCGGCGCGAGTCTTTTGGGACAGCCGGGTAGGGGAGATCAACCGTTATGGGCTGGGGGGCGTGGGCAAGTTTGAACGCTATTTCCGCCTTTTCCGCGAATGGGTGCTGCCGCTCGCCCATCGCCAAGCAACGGTTGACCAACTTTTGTCTGCCCAAACAATTGAAGACCGTCGCCACTTCTTTGACAAGCAATGGAATAACTGGCGCTGGCGGTTGCTGATGCGGCTCTTCTTCTCACAAACCGTGATGGGCAAGGTGGGGCGCGACCCGGCCTTTTTTACCTATGTCGATGGCGATTTTGCGGCGCATGTTGCCGATAAAATTCGCCACGGCCTCTGCGATCTCGATCCTGCCGGCAATCCCTACCTCCATTGGATCCTGACCGGCACCCACGGGGCGCAACTACCTTTTGCCCTGCGGCCCGAAAATTTTGAGCCGATTCGGCGCAATCTGGATCGCCTGGAGTGGCAGTTGCTTGCGGTGGAAGAATATGCCGAACGCTGTGCTGCCGATGGGGTACGCATTGACAAGTTCAATCTTAGCAATATTTTTGAGTACATGTCTGCCGCCAATTACAGCACGGTGTTGGCACAGCTCACCGCCATCGGCGCGCAGGCCGCGCGGCTGCTTTATTGGAACATGATGGTGCCGCGTCACTGCCCGCCCCAGCTACAGGATCGCTTACGGCCACTCACGGCGCTGGCCAACGGGTTACATGCCCAGGATAAAGCGATCTTCTACAGTGCCTTACAGATTGAGGAGTTGCTATGATCGTTGATTACCTCAAAGTGACCGGCGTAATATTGGCCTTGGTCGGTTTACTCGTTGGTGTGCGGCTCCTTGGCAAACGCTATGGCTGGCATCCCGAATGGCAACGCAAAACCCTGCACGTTGCGCTGGGGCTGACGGCGTTAACCTTCCCCTGGCTGTTTGATGCAAGCTGGCCGGTGCTGACGATCTGCGCGGTGGGTGGGTTGATCTTGCTCGCCTTGCGCCATGTGCCCTACCTCCGCCGGCACTTGGGCGGCACGTTACACGATGTCAACCGCACCTCCGCGGGTGAACTACTCTTTGCACTGGCGATTGCGCTGCTCTTTGCCTTAACACCGACCACACCCGTCCTTTATGTGTTGCCGCTGGCCATTCTCACCGTCGCTGATACCGCCGCGGCACTGGTCGGTGCGCACTGGGGCAAACATCACTTTGGGATACACGATGGGCGCAAGAGTTGGGAAGGGGTAGCAGCCTTTGGGGTAGTCAGCCTGGTGCTTACTATGCCTTTGCTCAGGTGGTTGACCGCACTGCCCTGGTCAACGATAGTGCTGGTGGCGCTGACTGTCACCTTGATCACGACGCTGGTTGAGGCGATTGCCTGGCATGGGCTGGATAACCTGCTAATTCCCATTGGGGGCTACCTGGCACTGACCCTGCTGCTGGTGGGGGGGAATGGTTTTTTACTCTATCAACTGACGATCTTTGGTGGACTAGCGATCAGCGCACAGGCGCTGCCGACGTGGTTCGCCACCCATACACGGCTGACCGGCCTTTTGACGGTTTATTGTCTGTGGATCGGTGGACCGCTGCTCTGGTTGGTTGGCTTGCTGGCACTCCTATTGGGTCATCTGGTCATGCGTAAACAGCGCGCGCCGGCATTTATCCATCCATTCGATGCCATGCCAGCCGCCCATTGGTTTCTGATCAATTAAACTTATGCAACAGCACGATAAATCTATGCAACAGCACGATGCAACAACCATTGTCAACCTGCAATCACTCACGCCGGGGGCAATTAGCGCGATCAACCATCCGGCCATGCCCGATCTGGCGCATTTGCGCCAACAAAATGTTGAGACCTGGTGTCTGATTGAGGGCAGCAAGTTGGGCGCGATCTGCTCGCTGTGGACCCAGCAGGTGCCTACCGTACCTGGCCATAAGAGCGCGGTCCTCGGTCATTTTTATGCCCAAGCCCCAGTGGCCGGTCGCCAATTGCTTGATCATGCCTGTGTCCACCTGGCAGGCCAAGGGTATGACTATGTGATCGGGCCGATGGATGGCAACAGTTGGCACAACTATCGCCTGGTCACCGAAGCGGGGACACAGCCGCCTTTCTTTCTAGAGTATTACACGCCATGTGACTGGCCGGCAATCTTTCACGACGCCGGCTTTACGCCGATTGCGACCTACCGCTCGGCGCAAACCGCGACCGCCGGTTATACCGATCCCTCTGCCGACAAATTTGCCCGCAAGGTCAGCGCGTTGGGGCTGACGCTGCGGACCTTCGATCCGACACAGGCCCAAGCGGAGTTAACGGCGCTTTATGCGCTTTCTTGCCAGAGCTTTGCCCACAATTTTCTCTATACGCCGATTACCTTGGCAGCGTTTCTAGCGCTCTATCTGCCGTTGACAGCTTACCTTGTGCCCGATCTTTTCCTGTTGGCCGAACAGGCTGGGCAACTCGTCGGCTATGTGCTGGCGCTGCCCGATTATCGACAACAGCAGCGCGGCGAAAGCATCGACACCGTCATTGTCAAAACGCTGGCCCGCCATCCCGCCCGTCAATACGCCGGGTTGGGCAGTTATCTGGCGCGTGCGATCCATCAGCGGGCGGCAGCGTTGGGTTACCAGAGGGCGATTCACGCGCTCATGCATGATGAAAATGTTTCGCGCACAATCAGTGACAAGTCGGCGCAGACGATCCGCCGCTACGCGCTCTATGGGAAAGAGCTATTGCCATGAACATTATCGATTTACTTAGCGAAATCACACGCATAAATCCCAACCAAGTTGCCCTGATTCACGACCAAGCGCGCATTACTTATCGCATGCTAGACGCACGAACGCGTGCCGTCGGCGCGTTTTTTCAGGCGCAAGGTGTTAGAGCAGGGCAACGTGCGCTGCTGCTCATCCCCCTTGGCATCGACTTTTATGTGACCTTGTTGGGCCTGGCACGCATTGGCGTCACGGTGATGCTGATCGACCCGGCGGTGGGGCGGGCGCAGATCAATGGCTGCTGCAACTTGGTCCAACCAGATCTCTTTGTCGGTTCGCCCAAGGCGCATCTGTTGCGCTTCACCACGCGGGCCATTCGCCGGATTCGCCGCAAATTTTCCTTGTACAGTGTACTGCCCGGCAGCCAACTGGTGCGTATGGATACGTTAACAACCGCCTGCGTTGACGCCGCCACCAGTCCAGACGATCTCGCCTTAATCACCTTTACCAGTGGCTCAACCGGTTCGCCAAAGGCAATTGGGCGGTCGCATGGCTTTCTGTTGGAACAACACAAAATTCTCTGTAAGACTATCCCCGCGCACCGGGGTGAGATCGAGCTGAATACACTGCCGGTCTTTATCCTCTCCAGCCTGGCGCGTGGGGTGACGGTGGTGATCCCGCAACAGATTGGCAAACGGATGGACAAAGTCAATGGGGCGCAGATCGTCGATGAAGTGACCACACATAGCGTCAATCGGCTGCTTGCCGCGCCCGCCTTTTGTCAACGATTGGCGGATCAGTTGGCCGCGAACAAACAGACATTGCCTGGTATTCAGCAGCTTTACACCGGCGGCGGGCCTGTCTTTCCCAGTTTGCTTACCAAACTGGCCCACACCTTGCCCAACGCCAACCTGGTGGCGGTCTATGGCTCCACCGAAGCAGAGCCGATTGCCCACAGCGCGATGAACGCCTACACCGCAGCAGATTGGCAGGCGATGCAGGCAGGACAGGGGCTGTTAGCAGGCAAGCCGATCGATGAGATTCAGCTGGCGATTATACCTGATACGGTCGGCACGGCATTGGGCAATTTCACACAGGCCGATTTTGCGGCCTATTGTTTGCCGGCGCAGGGTAGCGGAGAGATTGTCGTCAGCGGGGCGCATGTACAGCAACACTATTTAGGCGGCAACGATGGCTTGACTAAATTCAACGTCGCTGGAACAGTCTGGCACCGCACGGGTGACGCCGGCTATCTGGACACGCAGGGGCAACTTTGGTTGTTGGGCAGGTGTAATGCACGGCTTGCGACTGGCAGTATGCCGCGCTACCCCTTTGGTATCGAAGCCGCCGCGATGAGCCAGCTTGGGGTGGAACGGGCTGCCTTTGTTGAAGTGGATGGCGAAGGGGTGTTGGTTGTGCAAACTGCACGCGCTGCGCAATGGACCGCTGTGCGCCAAGCATTACAAGCCGCCCTGCCTGCGGTAAGGCGACTACAACGCGTTGACACGATTCCAGTTGACACACGCCACGGTTCGAAAGTGCTATATGGTGAATTGCGGCAACGGCTTCGGGGTTGACAAATCTCCTTTTCGGATGCATAATAGCGGGCAGATGCTATCTAGATGCTACGAAAGGGTCATCGCATGAATAAATTACCACAAACGGCAAGCATTGCCGATCTGCGCAATAGCCATCTGGCTGTTTTAGAAAAGCTGGCGAATGGGCCTGTTGTGATCAACAGCCGTAGCACGCCGGTCGGCGTCTTGATTTCGCCGCAAATGTGGGATCGGATCGCCGAACATGTAGAAGATTTGGAAGATAGTTTGGATGCGTTGAAAGCTGAACTGGAGATTGCAAAGGGCGAAGATGAGTTAATCACCTTAAACGAGGCTGAGATCAAGCAATGGCTGGGTGAAGATGAAGCTGTACCAGCTTAAGATCAAAGGTGCCGTCCTGCGTCAGATTAATATGCTACCTGGTAACTATCGAAAACGGGTTCAGCAGCTACTTGCCGCCCTTGTTACCAATCCACGCCCTGTCGCGGCGAAAGAATTGCGTAATGCCAAAGATCGCTATCGGATTCGGCTTGATCAATATCGCATTGTTTATGGCATTGAAGATGATATACTTGTGGTTGAAGTGCTCAAGGTTGGCAAAAAAGAGGGTCCTGAATTTTACGACGATCTTGACGAGTGAGGGTGCACAGTTCTAAATGCGCACCCTCACTCGTTGTCATTACGCCCCGCGCTGCCAGGCCAACTGCGCCCGCAGCCCTTCTAACACCGTTGTCCGCGGATCATAGCCAAGGAGTTGCTGGGCCTTTTCTGTGTTGGCGACTGTGCGCCGTTGATCACCGGAGCGCTGCGGCCCATGCGTGGTAATTGGCTTGATGCCGCTCAACTCCTCTAACATCTCCAGCACCTGTAAGACATTGACCTCGTGGCCACCGCCGACATTAAAGGTCTGGCCGATACTTTTTTCGGGCTGCTGGAAAGCCAACACCAATCCCTGCACACAATCTGCCACATAGGTATTGCTGCGGCTATCGGTACCGTCGCCGTCGATGGTGATCGTTTCACCGTTGAGGATGGCGCGGATAAAGATGTTATAGCCCATATCCGGCCGCTGGCGGGGGCCATAAACGGAGAAGAGGCGGCAGACCGTCACCCCTAGCCCATAGTTTTGCTCATAAGCACGACAGAGCATCTCGGCGGCCAATTTGGTAATGCCATAGGGGGAGATTGGCTCTAATGGGGACGTTTCGTCACCAGTAGCAAAGCGCCCATAGACCGATGAAGTGGAGATGTTGATCAGATGCGCGACCTTGTTGGCGACTGCGGCCTCCAACAAGCGCTGCGTCGCCTGGATATTACAGGTCATATAGCTGTCAAACTCGCTCCAACTGCGGCGCAGTCCCGCCTGGGCGGCCAGGTGAAAAACGACATCGACGCCAGCGAGCAAGGGCAGCAGATCGCCCGTGCGCAGGTCGATCTCGTGAAAGCTAAAGTTCGGGCACGTGCGCAGGGTGGTCAGATTGTCTTCTTTGAGCGGTCGCGGGTAGTAGGGAATGAAGGCATCGATCCCGCGCACGGTATGTCCTTCACTGGTCAGCCGTTCGGCCAGATGCGAGCCAACAAAGCCCGCCGCGCCGGTTACTAAACAGGTTGCCACAAGGTTTCCTTTCTGCCATGGGGCGTACAGCACGCCGATGATTAGGTTAGCTGTAGTATAGTGGAACTTTGCAGAATCTACAGTTTACGGTTTACTTGCTTTTACACTAGCGCAAGGCTCGTGACCTGTTGCGTGGTCAAATCAGCGACACGAATCAGATGATTGTTGGTATCGGCAATGTAGATGCGCTGATTCGCAATCACTAAACCCTCTGGTTCATAGAGCTGGGCCTCAGCAAACGGACCATCGTTGCAGCCCTTTTCCCCACTGCCAATCAGGGTCGCAACAAGACCAGTGGTGGGGTCCAGCGTTTTGATCTTGTGGTTATAGCTGTCGGCCAGGTAAAGTAACTCATCAGCCGCGGCCAAGCCAGTGGGATGTTGTAAACGCACCGTTGGTCCTGCCCCATCCACGTCGCCAAAGTCAAAGAGCCCTTCGCCCACCAATGTCATCACGCGCGGGTCATCGTCCAGGCTGATGGCACGGATGGCACTGGCTTCGGCATCGGCGACAAAGAGGTGGCCCATTGCCAGTGCCAGATCGCTGGGTTGGTTGAAGGCCGCCTCGTGGCGCGCCCCGTCAATCAACGCTTCGGCCCCGGTCCCAGCAAAGATCCCGAGTTGGATTTCTTTGATCAGAATCCAAATTTGGTGCGAACCGGCCATTGCGATCAAGAGTAGGTCCTCTACCGCGACCAAGGCCCAGGGCGAACGGAGCGGAATTGTGGTCGGACTATCACCAACCACACTGAGCGTAGTTCCCTTTTCGCCAGTGCCGGCCACCGTGCGCACCGTTTCCCGCACGAGATCAATGGCGCGGATGGCATGGTTTTCCGTATCGGCCACGTACAGCGTGTTGCCGACCAGGGCTAGCCCGTGTGGGTCATGAAAAGCCGCCCCCGTAATGTGCCCATCGCGCAGGCCGGCTTCACCGCGGCCAAAGGTACGCACAACTTCGCCCTGCAAACCATCAAGGCTCAGTTGCACTTCCAAGATCCGGTGGTGACCGCTATCCGCCACAAAGAGGCGATCCCCTGTGGCATAAAGCAGCTTGGCCGGAAAGCGTAACGGGCGCGCTGGCTCTTGTGTGCTTGCCGGTCGTAAACCGGGCAGCGGGGTGCGGTCAAGCCGCCCCTGGCGTTCAAAATCAGCGATCATGGCGTCGATCAGCGGGGCCAGCGCCGCCGCCGTGATCTCCCCAGATTGTTGGCCGACGACCTTGCCGAGCGGATCGACCAGGACAACGGTGGGCCAGGCGCGCACGCTGTACTGGCTCCAGAGATTAAATTCAGCGTCGTTGACAACTGGGTTTTCAATGCCATGGCGCATCACCGCGGCGCGGATATTCGCCGTGAGCTGTTCGGCGGGAAACTTAGCCGAATGTACGCTGATTACCACCAGTTCGGTAGGATACTGCTGCTGAAGTTGACGCAACTGCGCAACATTATGGTGGCAGTTAATTCAACAGAAGGTCCAGAACTCAAGCAGCACAAGCTTGCCGCGCAGCTCAGCCATCGTCAACGAGTGGTCAACATTGAGCCAATCTAGATCGGGTGGAAAGGCAGGGGCGTTAACCTTACTTCGGAAAAGTTGCATGGGTGCTCCACAAGGTCGCAAGGTCGCAAGGTCGCAAGGTCGCAAGGTCGCAAGGTCGCAAGGTCGCAAGGTCGCAAGGTCGCAAGGTCGCAAGGTCGCAAGGTCGCAAGGTCGCAAGGTCGCAAGGTCGCAAATGGTAATCTACCCATTGCAACACTGCAACACTGCAACTCTGCAACTCTGCCCCCTTGCCCCTTTATTTCTTTGCCGCAAAGGCGGCTAACTTGTCAAAGAAGTCGCGGAAGATCAAGTCGCGCTTGATGCGGGTGGCCGTGTGGATCAGATGTCGGCGCGGATCGACACTCCACGTCTGCTCACTGGTGAGGATCGGGCTATGGACAAGCGCCGTCTCGATCCAACTGGGGTTGACGAGATAGGCAGTGGCAGCCAGATCCCAGATCTCTTTGCCCCAGCTTTTATGCTCGGCATGGTAGCCTTTGACGCGCTCGGTTAGAAAAGCACCGATGGCACCGCAGGGTTCCACATAGCGCTCCAATTCGGGGATGTTGGTCAGCAGATGGGAAACGACCGGCCAGCAGGGCAGTTGCAGGAGCGGAACGCCACAGTCAAAGATCAACCGCGCGGCGTGGGGATCGCCAGAGAGATTAAATTCACGTGCGGAGGGCCAGTAGAGCGCATGGCCACCCAGCCAGATCACGACCATGCGTTCAATAATCGATGGTTCAAGCAAAATGGCACTGGCCACATTGGTGATGGCGCCGATGGCGACCACATAGAGCGGCTCATCACCGCCCGCCTGGGCACGCTGCACCAGATCATGGGCCGCCGCGCTCTCGACCGGCGTAACACCGTCGGCCATAAAGGCTGGTGAGCCGCGGTAGACAAAGCGGTGATCAGCCACATCCAAGCGGGCCAGGAGTTGCAGGATCTCCTGATAGCTCAGTTCCATTCCTTCGGCGGGACTGGCAATTGTTTTTTTATAATAGGGTGCGGCGTAGATTGCTTCTACGTCCATACTTTCGGGCGAGAGCAAGGCATGGGTCACCGCAAATTGGTCGTCAATTTCGTTAAAGGTGTCGGTATCGAGCACCATGCGCACTTTCCCGCTGGGTGGGGTCAGGCGCGCCAAGCGCAGCGCATCAGAAAGTATGGGAAAAACGGGCGGTTGTGGCACAGCGCAATCCTTTCGCAACAGTGATGATTAGAGCGGCTATTATAGCATAGCCATGTCGCTGCGTGCATCTTGTCCGCAATAGCCGAATACCCACCAACCCATCCTAGCGTTAAACGGCGCACTCAATAGCCAAAGCCGCGAGCCATTAGGGTGGCCGCCATTGGGATCAATGCCAGCAGTAAGAGTTCGAGATAGATAATCGGCAACGTTGCCTTTACTTCGCCCTCGCTCACCAGGCCACCAGTGGTGCGCAGGGTGCGTCCCCAGCGGATAAAGCGTATCGTCGGTATAATCGAGATCAGGCCGACTAGAATAAACAGCCCGATTTTGACCCAGAAGACGGGGTTATCGACATAGAAGGCCGACCCCTTGGTGCCAAAGAAGAGGCGTAGAAGCCCAGTCGTTAGGGCCAGGGCCGCTGTGATCAGATAGAACAGATCGATCCGTCCCAAGCGTGCGATCCAGGTCACATCCAGACCACGGCGGCAAAGCACAGCTTCAATTGCTACAGTAGAAATGGTGGCAATGATCGAGACAAAGTGTAAATAGGCAAGCAGCGCATCCAACCAGAGCATAGTTTATTCCCTCTCGTTAAAAACAACATGCGTTTTCCGAATTTTGTTCGGAACCAGATAAAAATTTACGCCAGATGAGCGAGCAGTTCCTCTATGGAGATGCTGCATCTGACGTCCAACAGACAAAAACTAATTCAATTTCCGAATCTAATTCGGTATTTTATCACTAGCAAGATAGTTTGTCAACCATGAATTTGTTGTGTGGTATGTAAATCGGCAGCGCAAGCCGACGGCTAATATAAAGATGCCCCGCATCTCTAGTGATGAAGGGCATGGTAAGTAGTACGAAAACGTTAAACTCTGTGCCTAGCTGCGTGCAAAAAACAGCGCAGTTTTCAACCTGATCAGAATGGAAAAGGGTGCAGACCGAGCGTACGCGGTTTGGTTAACAATGATTGCACACAAAGTTGCAGTTTGGCCAACGTCACCGGTTTATGTAGAAAGACATCAACACCTTGGCGGAGCGCACGGGCCTCAGCCGCGACCGAACTGACACCGCTCAACATCACAATCGGGACGTCGGATACTTTGCGTAGTTCCCCACACGTTTCAAAGCCATCCATTAACGGCATCATCGCATCCAAAATCACCAGATCGACCGGCTGATTGGCAAAGAGCAGCAGCCCTTCTTGCCCATTGCCGGCATTGATAATCCGTCGGTTATTGTTTTGCAGTGACTTTTCGAGCAACATCCGCAGGCCTGGATCATCCTCGACAATTAGAATGAGTGATTGCCCGCTGCCTTTGCGCGGCCATACACCGAGCCGCAGCGCATCGCCAGGCTCGTGATAGCCCGCCAAGCTGGGCTGATGGTGGGTGGTTTGGGTTCCTGTTAACATTATTCAAATGACTTTCTGTACTGATAGTGGGGGATCAGGTACAATAAGTGAGATTGCTGCTGTACTTCGGCGCAAACAAGTGACCCTGTAAGCTATTACTGCTCACAACGATAGAAAAACCGTTACGGGAAGCCAAATCAGCAGCGCGTGCGTACGGCGGCCGGTTGCGACTGGAGTAAGCGCAGTTGTGCAATTAGCAGGTAGAGAACAGGGGATATCACCACAAATGTAGACAACAAGCCTTACGCAAATCATCTTAATCATAAATCATCTTAATCATAAGGAGACGACGCAACGTCGATTATATGCTCCGCCAATTTGCCTATTTTTGATTAGACTTAGCAGCCATTGAAGCATACACTTTGCCCAGTTTTACTAATTTTCTCGTGTAATTCGTTCTCAATGGGCCAGCTATATTAGTATCTGCCGGCGATAGAATGGAAATTTTCTTTTACCACCATTGCTGGCGGTACAGTGTGAAGTCCATTGAGAAAGGTCTGAATTGCTGAACGCATCGCGGTATGGGAGATCGGCCTAAGTTCATGCGATGTCACCGTCACAAAGCCATAGACCATGGAAAGAAGCGTATGCGCAATATCTTCAGGTGCCAAATAGGCTGGTGGCGTAATTGCTTTCAGATGCAAGTAACGTTCGACGCCAGCCAAGAAAAGATCAAAGAGGCCTTTTGTATTTGAAGTTAGCGGTTTTGTCCCCCCACCATTGCTATGGCCGGCTAAACGCATCCGGGTGGTGGCTTGCACAGTATCACACATGACTAACATCTGGTCTTGCTCTTTGTAGGCAAAATCGAGATAGCCTAAACAGAGCGCCATCAAATACTCTTGGGGCGGCAAGCTCTTATCGATTTGTCGCACTTGTGCTTCAAGCGCAGCAACCGTTTTGGCAAAGACGGAATGCACAATTTCATCTTTATTGGCAAAATACTCGTAAAGATTGGCTGGACTCATATGAACGGCGCGTGCGATGGCGCGCATGGATAGTCCATCAACGCCATTGGAGCGAATAATGTTGTAAGCTGCTCGTACAATTTCCTGCCGCGTCTCGACATAGCGACGGCGCTGTGTTGATTCATTCATCGGAATTCGTTCCCAAATATGTTACTGTTTTATTAATTATTCGGCTTAGTCATTGCAAAAAGAATTAGGATAATTTTGATGAACCGATAATCTCCTATGTTGCTACTCAAGTATCGATTAGACACACATTGCGACACTGTTATCCATCATAAGGTTATCTACCATAAGAGAATTTTGATAACGCAGAAAAAAATACTACATCATCGTCGAAATAGCGTCGATACATCTAATTTATGTAAACAATGTTCTACTTTCCTATAGGTCGTTTAAAAACCGATCTATTTTTTAGTTGAACTAGTAAAATTTAGCTAGCTCAACGCAGCACCACTAAACCAATCGCTAACCTATGCCTAGCCAGCCACGGACTGGTCAGGCATAGCACCACTGTGGATTTATTTACAGCGTACTGTAGCAGTTATTAGAGCTATCGTCGGCATAAATTGAAAACCTATATTTTTAATCCTACCCATCAATCGGATAGGCATGAAAGACATAAATATTTTCAAAATAGCACAATTTAATCGAATGGTTTTGCATTTTTCATGTTGAAGTTAATTCTTTTTGGCTCACCCCAGGTCTTTTTAGCAGGGGAGCAAGCAATTCACTTTGTGACCAATAAAACAGAAGCATTGCTCTACTACCTGGCGCTGACGGGGAAGCCCCATAGTCGCTACGCGTTAGCGAGTTTGCTCTGGCCTGATGCCACTGAAGAAAGCGCACGCAAAAATCTGCGCGACGCGCTCTATGGTCTACGCCGGCGGCTCGATGATTATCTGTACGCCGATCGCCAAATCTTGGCCTTTAATCGCAACCAGCCCTACTTCTTGGATGTTGAGAGCTTTCGCAACACCTTAGTCTCCTCGCCGGAACGGGTCACAACCAACGAACTACAAGCGGCAGTCGATCTCTACCAAGGCGATCTACTGGCCGGTTTCGCCATCCATGCCGAAGAGAGCTATGAAGAGTGGTTACGCTTCGAACGTGAACATCTACGGATGCTGGCCGCCCGCGCCATGCAGTTGCTGGCCGCCCGTTATCTAGAAGCTGAGCAGTGGAACGCCGGCCTGGAAATCACCCAACGCCTGCTCACCTTGGATGCCTACGACGAAGCTGCGCATCGCCAGCGGATCCGCATGCTGGCGGCCTGTGGCCAGTACAATGCGGCCATTGCCCAGTATGAGCAATGTCAACAGCTCCTGGCCACAGAAATGGGCGTAGCCCCCTCCCGTGAAACTCAGACCCTGCTAACCCGCATTCGTAGTGGCTGGCCAACGGTACCTACAACCTCCACGCCCGCTTTGCTTCCCGCCGTAGCTTTCCCCATGCCAACAGTCGGCGGCACGATGGAGCCCGCCAGGCCTGCCACGCTTCAAACTGACCTCCAATTCGATGATGGCGATCTCTTTCGCCAAGCGCTCTTTCTAGGCAGAGCACAAGAGCTAGCCCAGCTCACCCAATTTTTAACAGACCGACAGATGCGTTTGATCACCATTTTAGGGACAGGAGGCCAAGGCAAGACAACCCTGGCCGCGGCCCTTGTCTTTCAATTAACGAGCAAAGAGCCATTAGCCCTCGATCAACCGCTAGCCCAGGCCGAACAATCTGAACCGATCAGTGCGCCGCTTTTCCAGCGCATTCTCTGGCGCTCCCTGCGCAATGCCCCCCCGCTAAACGAATTATTAAACTCCTGGCTCAAAACCTTGCTGGACCCGACAGCCGACTATCAACCCTTAAGCCTCGAGCAACAATTACAACTGCTGCTTGACCAGTTACAACGCGGCCGCTATCTACTGATTCTGGATAACTTTGAAAGTATTTTAGATGGGGATGAGCGGGCCGGGCTTTATCGCGCCGGATATGAAGCCTATGCCCAACTCCTGCAGCGCATGGCGACCTATGCCCACCAGAGTTGTTTGCTGCTGACCAGCCGTGAACTGCCACTCAGCTCTGAACAACTGGAAAGTAATGCGACCGTCGCCACCCTACACCTCAGTGGGCTGCCGCCGACTGACGCTATGCACCTGCTGCAAAAGTTGTCCATTGATAGTGACCGCACCACCCTTACTACCCTCGTCAACCGTTATTCCGGTAATCCACTGGCGTTAAAACTGGCCGCCCAAACTGTGCAAAATCTCTTTGGTGGCAGCCTGGTTACTTTTATCCAAAATGATGCGCTCATCTTTGATGGCATTCGCCACTTACTCGATCAACAGTTTCAACGACTCTCTCCCTTGGAGGCCGAAATTCTTGTTTGGCTAGCTATTGAACGCGAAGCGGTTGCCCCCCATGTCATTTGGGATAACTTTACTATCCAGCCGTTGCGGCGTAATTTTCTCGAAGCCCTGCGTGCATTACAGCGCCGGGCCCTGCTTGAAATCGAAGAACCAGGGCGCGGTCAGCAACCACCGATCCGGCTGGCGTTGCCCAATTTTTGGATCGAATATCTGACCGACCGGCTCGTCGAAACGTTCTGTGACGAACTGTTTAGCGGTCATTTGGACTGGTTCAATCGTTATGCCATATGTAAAGCGCAAAGCAAAGAGTATCTACGCGAAGTCCGATGGCGACTCCTCGCGCAGCCTATTGCCCAGCGGCTACAATCACGCTGGCGTCAGCAAACAGCGACCCATTTAACCCAAATCCTAAACGAAATCCGTCATCACGCTGACCAGATGGCGAGTTATGCTGGGGCCAATCTGCTTCATCTTTTTCGCCAACTCAACCTCAGCCTAGCGCATTTAAATTTTTCACAGCTGGCAGTTTGGAATGCCGATCTGCGCCAAACCCAGTTACAGCAGGCCAATTTTACGGGTGCCGATCTGACAAATAGTATCTTTATCGAGAGCTTCAACGGTGCGTTGGCGCTAGCCTTCAGTCCGGATGGCAAGCTGCTCGCAGCCGCCACAACCGATGGCAACATCTATTTTTGGAATGTGGCGGATCATCAGTTAATTGGCATTGGCCAGGGCAACGGCCGCTGGATTTGGGCGCTTGCGTTTAGCGCCGATGGTCACTATCTGGCCAGCGGTGGTGCCGACCAGATCGTGCGCTTGTGGCCGGTTGACGAACTGCAAATGCAGTCAACCGATAGCGTTTGGATGCTCACCGCCCACAACGAGTTGCGCGGTCATACCGAGACTATTTTTACTTTGGCCTTTACGCCAGACAGCCAACAGTTAGCCACCGGCAGTGCGGATCAAACGATCCGGCTCTGGCAAGTCAAAACCGGAACCCTGCTGAGTACGTTGCATGGTAATGCTGGGGTAGTATTTGCGCTGGCCATTGACGCCACCGGCAGCTGGTTAGCCAGTGCCGGCCAAGATCGAACGGTACAGCTTTGGGACTTGGCCACCCAAAAGGTACGCCACCACTGTGTTGGACATACCGAAGCGATTATTACGCTGCTCTTTCACACGATGCCGGTAACAGGGATCACTTGGCTCATTAGCGGTAGCCGGGATCACACCGTCCGCCTTTGGTCGCTTGACACGGGAGAATTACAGACTACGCTGGCAGATGCCAATGATGAAGTGTTGGCATTAGCGGCCAGCCCGCATGGGAATTTGTTAGCCGCCAGTGGAGCCGACCAGCTCATTCGCTTTTGGGATCTGACCACCATGCAGTTATGCTATTCGATCAATGGCCATCTGGATGCGGTGCGTACGCTGGCTTTCCACCCCGATGGCGTTACACTAGCCAGTGGGGGTAATGATCAGACGATTCGCCTGTGGGATACGACGCAAGGACGTGCGCTTTACACCATCCAGGGTTATAAAAATGCGATTAGTGCCCTTGCCATCAGTCCAGATAGGAAAATATTGGCCAATGGCAACGCCAACCATGTGGTTCACCTTTGGACGCACGGTGCGCGAGATAACGGTGCGCAAGATAATCGCTACGACCACGGTCAGCCAACCTCTTGGTACCCAACCTGGGCAAAACAGCCGCACCAAACGTTACACGGTCATGTAGGCACAGTGCGCGCCGTTGCCTTTCACCCAAGCGGGGCACTGTTGGCCAGTGGCGGCGATGACGATCAGATCAGGCTCTGGCAGCCAACCGCAGGGCAGTGGCACAATCATCAGCTGCTACGCGGGCATACGGGAGCAATATTGGCCATCACCTTCAGCCCGGATGGCCGTTGGCTGGCGACGAGTGGTGCGGACAATTCCATCCGCCTGTGGGATCTGCAGAGCAACGACTGTATCTCCCAGTTGCGCGCCCACAGGAAAATGGTCAATGCACTGGCCTTTAGCCCCGATGGCAAATATCTTGCCAGCGCAGATGATGGCGGGCTGCTGCGATTACATCAGGTCAACGATTTGGTCAGTCCCACCCAGCAGGGTGCCCGCCAAGCCGCTTGGGAGATCACCACCAACAATAGTGCACTTTTCACCCTTGCCTTTAGCCCCGATAGTCAACTGCTCGCAAGCGGCGGCACGGAGAAGAGCATCCAGATCTGGCATGTGAGCGAGCGTCGTCTCGTCGCCAGCGTTCAAGGGCATGAGAGTTCCATCTATGCCCTAGCCTTCAGCCCAGACGGACGCTATCTAGCCTCCAGTGGGGGCGATCAACAGATTCGCCTTTGGTCGTTGCCGACAGGCACACCATGTCGGCGCTGGTCTGGGCACCAGGGGCTGGTCAGTGCACTCATCTTTGATGCGACCGGCGGGTTGCTCATTAGTGGCAGCGCCGATCAGACGATCAGGCTATGGCCACTCGATGGCGATGCGCATGCGGCGCAGTTACTCCAGCCACCTGGCCCCTACAGCGGCATGAATCTTTACAATACCAGCGGCTTGACGCCGGCAAAACGCGCCGTGCTCAAAAAATTAGGTGCCATTGAGCAACCGCCGGCTGATACAACATCGACCCTTTGACGTACTCCCACGGCTGAAGCACGTGGGATTCTGGATTCAAGCAGCGATAGCCGTCAAAGACGGTCTTACATCGCCTAGCCCAAGAGAAGCCGCCCCTTCTCTATGAATGTTCAGAGCAGCGTTTAGGTCGCGGTCGTGGATAACCCCACAACCCTTGCAGGACCAACGGCGCTCTGAAAGTTGCAACTCTTTGTACACATATCCGCAATCGGAACAAGTCTTAGATGACGGATAGAAACGGTTGATCAGATGCACAACTTTGCCCTTCGTGGAAGCAACATAGGTCAAGATGCCCATGAACTCGCTACGGGCGAGGTCGCCTATCTTGCGTCCCCACAAACGTTGCATCCCGTTCATGGCGAGGTCTTCAAAGAACAGTTGATCGTACCTGTCCGTCAAGTCGTGGGCAAGCTTGAAGAACCAATCACGGCGCTTATTGACCACCGTCTGATAGATACGCGTGACAACCGCTTTGGCTTTCTTCCAGCCACCAGAGAATTTAACTTTGCGAGCAAGATGCTGTTGTGCGATCTTCAGTTCAGCCATTGCCTCGCGATAGTACAGCGGGCTTTCAATGTCCTTGTCATACGACGACTTGAGAAAGACTTTCAGACCAAAGTCGAAGCCTGCGCTGTTACCTGTCAGGATTCGGTTGCTTGGGTCGCTCTCTTCCTCAACGACGAAGTACAGATAGAGATTGCCAAGACTATCGCGTTTGACCGTGACGGTCTTGATGTCTGCCGGAATAGCGCGGGATTTGCTGAACTTGTAGACAATGCCCTGAATGCGAATCTCGCCCCTAGGGCCCCCGCCATCAAGCAGCTTCCAACCAGCTTGTTTCAGCGTGAAGCTGCTATACTTCTTGACTTTCTTAAAGCCTGGAGGACTGGTACGAATTTTGCGTTTGAGATTGCCAAAGAACAGCTTATACGCTTTGTCGATCCGTTGCACAATATCTTGTGCAGCTTGCGATCCGACCAAGTTCCAATGGCTATACTTGGGCAACTTCTTCAGTTTGGTGAGGTGTTTCATCAAGGCATACGCGTTCAAGCTTGTCCCGAACAAGCGATAGTATGTGCGATGCAGGGCAATGCAATGGTTGTAGATCAGCCCACTGATGTTGATCTGCTGGTGCAGGTGCTTATTCTTTTTGGAGCGGTACAGCTTAAACTTGTACGTTTTCACTAGCTTTTCTGCTCCTCGATATAGCGCTTAATGGTTTCGGCAGAAATATGACCGACCGATTCGCAGTAGTAGGCGCGAGTCCAAAGCGTCGGGAGTTTTGATTTGAGCTTTGGAAACTCCGAACGGAGCTTGGAGGAAGAAAAACCCTTCAGTTGCTGAACAATGTAGTGCGGCGAAAGCACAGGCGTAGACTTTACAAAAAGATGCACATGATCGGGCATGACTTCCAGCGTATCAATAATCAAGCCGAGTTCTTCGGCTTTCTCGCACAAAAGTTCTTTCAAGCGCAACTCGACCGCGCCTGTCAGCACTTTGCGCCGATATTTCGGACACCAGATCAAGTGATAACCGATGTTGTAGACTGCTTTGTTGCTTGTGGTCCAACGTTCGTTTGTCATGACAGAAGTATAGCAGAAAGTTATACATCTGTCAACTGTATATCGTTCAGGTTGCTTTCGACGCGCGCGAAGAACGTCTCGCCGCGCCTAGAAGGCAACCGGGCGGCGGCTTTCATCCAACGGTTGAAACACGTTGGCTTTCAGCCGAAAGTGATCGTAACCACTTATCTTTATCGAATGGGAGCGAACCATGTCATTACCCTCTGCAACCTTATCCCCTGCCGCCGCAACCGCGCCGGTACCTTTGCGACATGCCATTATTGGGGTGGGGGCCGGCATTCTCAGTGCCCATCTGCCCGCCTTACAAGGGCTAGGCACGATCACCGTTGTGGGCGCAGCCGATGTCAACCCCACCTTGGGCCAAGCAGCGGCGGCCCAGTTGGGCTGTCCGTTCTTTGCCGATCATCGCACCATGTTAGCCGAAACCAAGCCCGATGTCACGGTTATTCTGACCCCCCACCCCTACCACGCCACGCTTGCCATTGATGCTCTCAACGCGGGCAGTCATGTCCTGGTTGAAAAGCCGATGGCGGTGCAGGTGGCCGAAGCGGACGCGATGATCGCGGCCGCCAAGCAGAATGAGCGCCTGATTGCCGTCAACTTTCAACAGCGTTTCCGCCCCGAAATTGTGGCCGCGCGCCAGTTGATCGACAGCGGCCGGCTGGGCACGATTCAACGGGTCACCCAAATTGAGCCGTGGCTACGGACCGTCACCTACTATAAAAGTGCCGGCTGGCGCGGCACCTGGCAAGGCGAAGGGGGCGGCGTGCTGATGAATCAGGCCCCGCACAGCCTGGATCTGCTCTGCTATCTGGCGGGGCTGCCGAGCCGCGTCGTTGCCTGGAATCGTACCCTGCGCCATCAGATCCAGGTGGAAGATACGTCAATGGCCATGTTGGAATGGGCAAATGGTGCCTTAGGCAGCATCTTCTTTAGCACCGCAGAGGCAGGCCTCCGGCGCATGGAAATTGTGGGGACAGGGGGTATTTTGAACATTAGCGAAGGCGGCGAATTACGCTTTCAACGTTATGAACCGGATCTGGTTGAACACATTACCCACTCGCCCGAACGCTTTGCGGCCCCGGCATTGGTCGATGAAGTTGTCGCCCTGGAGACGGGGTTGGGCAAACATGTTGAAGTCTACACGGATTTCCATCACGCCATTGCCACCCAAGGCAGACCGCGCGCCGACGGTGCCGCGGGGCGGATGTCACTGGAGCTAGCCAACGCGATCATCTATTCGAGTTATACCAATCAGGTGGTAGAGCTGCCACTGGATCGCGCGGCCTATGGTGCACTATTAGCCCAGTTGCAAAACAGTTGAGGGGTTATATCATCTAACAATCCAACCAAGAAAGCGAGCATAAGAGCGATGAGCGAAGCAAACTTTACGATTAGTGCCTTTGGCGATGAGATCGCTGATGACCTGGCAACCCAGCTGGCCGTCTTGCGCGAGTTGCAGATTGGCTACCTGGAATTGCGCGGGGCCTGGGGCAAAAATGTCCTGCGCTTTACCGACGACGAAGCCCATACTGTACGCGCGCTGTGTGATCAGCAAGGCATTGGGGTCAGCGCCATTGGTAGCCCCATCGGCAAATCAGCACTGGCCGATCCAATTGAACAAGAGCTGGCCAATCTGGAACGGATCATCACGATTGGCCGCATCGTTGGCACCCAGCGGGTGCGCGTCTTCTCCTTCTATCCGCCTGATCTCAGCAGCAACGCGCACTATGATCAATATGTCGATGCGGTCGTCGAACGATTACAGCAACTAGCCACCGTGGCCGGCAATGCGGGCTGTGAACTGTTGCTGGAAAATGAGAAGGGCATTGTGGGTGACACGTTGGTGCGCTGCCAGCAGTTACTGGCGGACGTCAATCATCCAGCATTGACCTTCGCCTGGGATCCGGCCAACTTTATTCAGGTGGGGGAGGAACGGGTTACCGAGCGTGGTTGGCCCCTGTTGGGCAACCAGATCGGCTATGTCCACATCAAAGACGCGCGGCTGGCTGGGGGCGAAGTGCAGCCGGCCGGCGAAGGTGACGGCCAGATCGACCTGCTCCTAGCCCACTTACGCGATCGCGGCTATCAGGGTTTTCTGGCGCTGGAGCCGCATCTAGCGGTGGCTGGCCACAGCAGTGGTTTTAGTGGCCCAGCCGGGATGGCGCGGGCCGTCGCTGCGCTGCGCCAACTGATGGCCAATCAGAACTGTGTCGAACGCAAAGTGGCCTGAAAAGCGGTGGGTAGTCGTGTAGTCGTGTAGTCGTGTAGTCGTGTAGTCGTGTAGTCGTGTAGTCCAGACCACACGACTACACGACTACATGACGCTTTTCAGCACAGCGGCTATCTACCATGTTAATTTCCCACCCCTTGTAACAACCGTTGAATGCCACTGATAATCCTTACGGGCGCGTGGCCACCAAATTTTTGTTGGGCGCGCAGGATATCAGGTTGCAGCAGGGCGAGTAGGGCATCGGCTGTAAAAGATACATCAACGGCGGCTGCCAATTCGCCGCGTTGGGCGGCGGTCTGCAACAAGCCATGGACAGTGCGCCGTTGCCAGAGGAACGGGGTCGAATGGGGATGATTTTCGATGGCAACTTCCTGGCCGATGGCACAGAGCAATAAGCTATGATTGGCTTGAAAGTAGACCCACGCCTCAATAAACCAGGCCAATTGGGTTAATGCCGGCGCACCAACCGACAACATCGTGCGCAGTTGGGTCAGCGTATGATCCTGAAATTCGCGCAATTGGGTATCCAACAAAGCCAGACATAATTCCCCTTTGTTGGCGAAACGCCGGTAAAGCGTCCCTTGCCCCACCCCGGCTTTGCGGGCAATATCGACCATATTGACGGCTGCCACCCCAAACTCGGCAAAGAGCGCCGCGGCCGCGGCCAGAATCCGCGCGCGGTTTTCCGAAGCATCAGCCCGCTCCATCCGTACCGCGTCAGGCACCGGCGTCACAAATTCAAGCAGATCATCCTGGTTTAATTTCATCATATTGCCATTATAACAGAAGCGAATAACACTTCCAATTTGACAAGTGGACACGTGTCCGTTAAAATCTTTCACAGCGAATGGACATGTGTCCACTTTTGATAAAAATTTGGTAACTTAAAATGAGGAGCAAACAACATGGCATGGAAAATTGATTCAGCCCACTCACATGTAACCTTTGGCGTTCGCCACATGATGATCTCGACCGCGCGCGGCCGTTTTGGGGAAGTTAATGGCACCGTCGAGTTTGATGAAGCGAATCCGATCAATTCAACGGTCAATGTACAAATTGAGGCCGCCAGCATCGACACGCGCGACGCCCAGCGCGATGGTCACCTGCGCTCGGCAGATTTCCTGGATGCCGATAATTACCCCACCCTCACCTTTGTCAGCAAACGAGTCGAAAAGATCGACGATAGCCACGGCCGCATTATCGGTGACCTGACAATCCGCGGCGTCAGCAAAGAAGTTGTGTTGGAGACCGAATATGCCGGCCAGGCCAAGAGCCCGTGGGGGACCACCAGCGCCGGCTTTAGCGCCAAGACCGCCATTAATCGCAAGGACTGGGGTTTGGAGTGGAATGGGGCCTTGGAGACCGGCGGCGTGCTCGTGGGCGATCAGGTCAATATTGATATTGATCTAGAGATTATCAAAGAGGGATAAAGTCGCAAGGTGGCAAGGTGGCAGAGGGGCAAGGTTGCAAAGTATCGCGTGGCTACCCTCAACCCTGCGCCTTTGCAACTTTGCCCCCTTGCCGCTTTCTACGCCTTCACCGGCGCATGACCATTCGCCGTGGTGCGGGTAAGGACAGGATTGTCAGAACCGACTTTATCCTTGGGGATATCCTTGCGCCAGCGCGAGTCGGAGAGGATCTTGTCCATGTTACAGCGATCCTTGTAGCGCCCAGCAACTTCGTAGACTTCGGTCAATAGCCCTTCACCCAGGCGGGTCGGGTTGAGCCCCAATGCCAGGAATTGGTCATTGCGGACGACCAGGTTATTTTCAACGGATTCGTTGCGCGGGTTGACATAGTAACGGATCTCAGAACTGGTGAGCCCCGCCACAATCTCGGCCAATTCATGGACGCGGTGGGTTTCGGTCATCTGGTTGAAAATCTTCACGCGTTCACCCGGCTGGGGTGGGTTGGCAATCGCCAACGAGATGCAGCGCACCGAGTCGCGAATGTGGATAAAGGCGCGGGTCTGACCACCGGTGCCATAAACGGTCAACGGGTGACCGACGGCCGCCTGCACCAAGAAGCGGTTGAGGACGGTACCATAATCCCCTTCGTAGTCAAAGCGGTTGATCAGCCGCTCGTCCAGCAAGGTTTCATCGGTATTGGTGCCCCAGACAACACCTTGATGTAGATCGGTAATGCGCACGCCGTCATTCTTGTTGTAATAGTAGAAGAGCAGCGCATCGAGCGTCTTGGTCATGTGGTAGATGCTGCCGGGGTGCGGTGGGTAGGGGATCTCAATATCGTGATCCTTGCCTTCGATCTCCACCTTGACATTGAGATAGCCCTCAGGAATGGCCATGCCCGCGGTGCCATAACCATAAACACCCATGGTGCCCAGGTGGACCAGATGGGCATCAACGCCGGCATCGACCAAGGCGCAGAGCAGGTTGTGGGTGCCGTTGACGTTGTTATCGACGGTATAACGCTTGTGTTTGGGGGATTTCATCGAGTAGGGGGCGGCGCGCTGCTCGGCAAAATGGACAATGGCCTTGGGCCGTACTTCCGCAATCAGATCACGCAGGTCATTATAATCTTCGGCCACATTCAGATTGACAAAGTTGATCGTCTTGCCAGTCGCCTCTTTCCATGCGGCCAAACGATTTTCGGGCGTCTCGATTGGTGTCAACGAACGACAACCCAACTCGACATCGATCTTACGGCGGGACAGATTGTCCACAATCGTCACATCATAACCCTCGCTGGAAAGGCGCAGGCTGGTCGGCCAGCCACAAAAGCCATCACCACCCAGCACCAAAACATTCCCTTTACCCATACAAATCTTCTCCTCTTCCTCAATAGCTGACTAAAACTTGTTACCTTGTGCGACCAAAATTTAATTCACAAAATCGTACAAGTTGCATTGCACAAAATGATGTAGATGTAATTTGTCCCAAGCATAAACGACAGTATAGCATTTAACAAAACGCTAACATGGGGATGATTTACTGACAACGCTAGATCTTAGGCAAAAATGTGCCACCTTTCGCAAATTTCGTTGCGGTTTTTGCAGATTAGGAGAATAGCCACGCACCCAGCCTTGCATAGTATGCTACAGTAGTATATATACTAGCAGTGGTGTGCATAAAATTTTGACGCGGCGCAACCGGGTTACTTAATTCAGCACATGCGGATAAATTGCTCGCAGCAAAAAGTAGAAAAGCTGTATTCTTTGTGCAGCGCGCACGTATTTTTGTTCAACACCAATAAAAAAACAAGCTATTCCATAGAATAATTAGAATAATTTCTGAGGTACTATGCAAACTGATGAAACTCCATTAAAAATCGCGATTTTTACGGAAACCTTTCTACCCAAAATTGATGGCATTGTCAGTATTCTCTGTCTCATGTTACAGCGCTTACAAGAACAAGGGCATCAGGTGATTCTCTTCGCCCCAGCCGGCGCGCCGAGCGAGTATGCCGGCGCGGAAGTGGTCGGCGTTGATGGGCCACGGCTGCCCCTCTACCCGGAGTTGCGCATTAATTTGCCGCGCCGTCACATCTGGCAACGCGTGCAGGCCTTTCAGCCGGATCTGATCCACATGGTCAATCCGGTTGCGCTTGGGCCCTTTGGTCTTTCCTATGCCCGCAAGTTGAAAGTGCCCACGGTCGCCTCGTTCCACACGGATCTGCCCCGCTATGTGGAACATTATGGCATTGGCTTTGTGGCACCGGTGCTGCGCAGCTACCTGCGCACGATCCACAACCAGGCTGATGTCAATCTCTGCCCTTCCAGCGCCATTCGCGATGATCTGCGCCGCCAGGGTTTTCGCCGCGTGCGCTGGTGGAAACGTGGTATTGACACCGAACTCTTTACCCCTGGTGTGCGCGATGAAGCCATGCGCAACCTGCTCACCGATGGCCATCCCGACGATTTTCTGGTGGTCAACGTGGGACGCCAATCCCCGGAAAAAGGGCTTAAGGAAATTCGCGAACATATCTTTGCCGAACCGGGTGTGCGCATGGCCCTGATTGGCGGCGGCCCAAGCCACGGGCAGTTGCAAGAGTATTACCGCGATACACCGACCGTCTTCCCTGGCTTTTTGCGTGGTGCCGATCTGATCGCCGCCTACCGCGCCGCCGATGCCTTTATCTTCCCCTCGACGACCGAAACCTTTGGCTTGGTGGCACTGGAAGCAATGGCTTGTCGTGTGCCCGTAATTGCGGCCAAAGCGGGTGGGGTGGTTGACACCGTCATCGACGGCGAAAATGGTTTCTTTTACGAGCCGAATCAACTGCATCAGATTACACCTTTGCTGCGTCGGCTGCGCACCAACCCACAGTTGCGCGCCGAGATGGGTGAAAATGGCTTCCGCCATGCGCAAAGTCGCTCTTGGCGTGCGACCATGGATCAGCTCGTCGATTACTACCAAATTGCCCGCCGCGTCTTCCGCCGTGGCAAAGGACAAGCCATGGGCTTCAACCCGATCTGATTCAAGCCGATCTGATTCGCTCCAACGTTATCAGATTCCCGCTGATGCATGGCTGGCAGATCCCCCGCTGCCCCACTCGCTTTGATTCTGTATGGCACCGCCCTCGACGCCGCCGACTTGGTAAAGGAGCAGCACTAATGTGCCCGGCCTGGCTCTACATCCTCTTTAGTAGCATCCTCCTCGGCAGTTCTACACTTGATTTGCAAACCCTCAGGCCAGTTGTTCCACTTACAGCGACCGTCCCCCCCATAACAACCAGCGCACCAACCGCGCTGCCATTGGCGGAGGGGGGCGCATATGTGGCGGTCGGGGAACGCCGCCTAGCCCTTTACTGTGCGGGTACCGGCAGCCCAACCGTGATCCTCGAAGCGGGGCTGGGCGCTGATCACAGCAGTTGGGCACTGGTCCAACCTGGTATTGCCGCCTTGACCCGCGTTTGTAGCTATGACCGCGCCGGGCTGGGTGCCAGTGATGGGACAGTAGTAGGCCGGACCGGGGCCGATATCGTTGCTGATCTGGAAGAACTGTTAGCCCAGAGTGGCGAAAGTGGCCCCTACATCTTGGTTGGCCACTCTTTTGGTGCGCTCTTTGTCCGCCTGTACACCGCTGCCCATCCAGATGATGTGCTTGGCATTGTGCTGGTCGACGCCGTGCATGAAACGTGGTGGATGCGCGCCCAAGCCTTGCTGCCATCCCCGGCCGCTGACGACAGCCCACGGCTACAAAATTTTCGCAGCTTCATGACCACTGGCTACCGTGTCCCGGCCCAAACGCCCGAAGGCATTGATATTCCCACGACTGCCGCCCAAGTCGCCGCCGCCGGGGATCTAGGCAAACGGCCATTGCTCGTGTTAGTCGCCGGCATACCGACAGTGTTGGCACCCGGTCTGCCCACCAATTTGGAGGCGCAGCTCAACGCACTCTTACAGCAAGAATTGCCCGATCAATTGCTCACCCTTTCCAGCTTTAGCATGCGTCTGCCGGTCGATGACAGCGGCCACAACATCCCCCAGGAACAACCCGACGCCGTCGTCGTCGCGGTGCGCACCATGTTGGATGTCATCAGCATGCGTCGCTGAAGTACCAAGATTGTGGATTTTGTCACAAAACGCACACCTTGCTCGTCTCCTTTCTGTCAGCGAAATTGATCGCTTGTCGTTCGCGAGAGCAAAAGGAGCAAAAAATGCAAAGCCCAAAACAGACCAAAGTTGTCATCCTCGGTGCTGGCTATGCGGGGACATTGGCGGCACTACGCCTGGCCGCCCAGACCAAACGTCAACCCGTAGAAATCGTGTTGATTAACAACCACGACCACTTTGTTGAGCGGATTCGGCTGCACCAACAGTTGGCCGGCACCTCACCACAGGCCATCCCCTTGCGCAAGTTGGTGGCGGGCACAGCCGTTCAATTCGTGCAAGGCAACTGTACGGCGCTTGATCCCAAGGCGCGTGCGCTCACGGTGCAAGGTGCCGCCGGCAGCCAAACGATCACCTATGATCACTTGGTTTACGCGCTGGGCAGTACGGTGGAGCGCAGTCGGGTACCAGGCGTAGCGGACTATGCGCTTTCGCTTGCCAGCGCCGCGACCAGTCAACAAGGGCAGCTGGCAGTGGCGGCGCTGGCCGCCCAAGCCGGCCAGTTGCTGATCGTGGGCGGTGGCCTCACCGGAATTGAAGCGGCCGCCGAGTTAGCCGAACGGTATCCCCAACTACGCATCACCCTGGTCACGAGCGGCAAGTTGGGGGCCACCCTCTCGGTTGCCGGGCAACGCCATCTAAAACGCGTTTTCAGTCGGCTAGAGATCACCTTGATTGAAGATCGGACTGTTGAACGGCTCACGGCGGATCGCGCCTACTGTCGCGATGGGCAGTTCATCCCCTTTGACCAGTGTCTGTGGGCCGGTGCCTTTACGACACTGCCGCTTGCCCGCGCCGCAGGTTTGCCTACCGATCCCGCCGGTCGGATCCTGGTCAACGAAACCTTGCAGGTGGTTGACCACCCGACCATCTATGCCGTAGGTGATGCCGCTGCGACCGGGCTACGTATGGCCTGTGCGACGGCCATGCCCATGGGCGCTTATGTCGCCGATCAGCTGGCGGCACACTTGACCGGGCAACCAGCACCGGGGCCATTCCGGTTTGGCTATGGCGGCCAGTGTATCAGCTTGGGGCGCAAGGATGGCTTGGTCCAATTCGTGCATAGCGATGATCGCCCGCGGGCGTTGATTATCAGCGGGCGGCCGGCGGCATGGTTCAAGGAGCAGATCTGTCGTTACACCGTGCAAAGTCTCTGGCGCACCAAGTGGTGGACACCAGCTTATCTCTGGCCAAAGACGACCCAAGTGATCACGCAACCACCGTTCCCAGCCATGCGTGGGCAGATGCAAACAGCAGAAAAGAGCAGCGACCATGAACAACAGTACCGACCCACGACTGCAAACCTTTGAGGCCCACCGCCCACTCCTCTTTTCGATTGCCTACCGCATGTTGGGCACGGTGATGGAGGCGGAGGACATGGTACAGGAGTGTTATCTACGCTTCATGGCAACTGATGTCAGCACGCTGCAATCAGCAAAGGCCTTTCTAACGACCGTGTTGACCAGGCTTTGCCTTGATCAGCTCAAGTCGGCGCGGGTGAAGCGCGAGGAATACATTGGCCCCTGGCTGCCCGAACCGCTGTTGACAGCCAATGCCCCCGACGAGCTCCTGGCCCGCCATGAGTCGATTGCCATGGCCTTTCTGGTGCTGCTGGAAACGCTCTCGCCGGTGGAGCGGGCCGTTTTTCTGTTGCGCGAAGTCTTTGACTATGACTATGGGGAAATTGCCACGATTGTCGAAAAGAGTGAGAGCAACTGCCGCCAGCTTTACAGCCGTGCGCGCCGCTATCTTCATGATCGCCGACCCCGCTTTGCCACGCCGCCACAACAACGTGCGATTGTCGAAAGTTTTATGCTGGCGCTGTCAACGGGAGATATGGAACAGGTCGAGCAACTATTGGCCCAAGATGTCCAGCTCTGGTCGGATGGGGGCGGCAAGGTGGGCGCAGCCACCCGACCGCTGGCCGGCCAGCACATTGTGTTACGTTTCCTTGCTGGTATCTATGCGAAGCGGACAGCCGATTCACGTTTGACTGCGGTTGAAAGCAACGGCGCCCCCTCTCTGCTGGTCTGGGCCGGTGAGGAGCTGATCGGCGTCGTCAATCTACACTGCGTGGATGGCTTGATTGTGGCCTTGCGCTTTGTTGTTAATCCGGAGAAGTTACAGCACATCCGGGAAAAACTTTTATAACCCGAATCAAAGGGGAGCGGCTTAGTTTAGGGCCACCCGTGTGCGTCGCACTGGTCAAACGTTGTTTCGTTGACCCAATCTCATACGACCAGTGCGACGCACACGGGTGGCGCAATCAAAGTGGCAACTGGAAACCCTGGCCAATCTGTGGTAAGCTTAGCCCAACCAAGATCGTCCAAAGTTGTTTTCAGCAGGTAGGAGTAAAGGATGTCAACAGCGTCAAGTACAGTAGCGGCCCAGCTCCGCAAGACAGGTCTTGTGGCGATTGTGCGCGGTAACTTCAGCCGCGCCCAGGTGATCGACATCGCCCAGGTTTTGCTCGACAATGGGGTGCCGATTATGGAAGTGACCCTCAACACCACGAGCGCGCTAGAGAGCATTACCCAATTGCGCGCGCAATTTGGCGAGCAGATGACTATCGGCGCGGGGACGGTGCGGACGGTCGCCCAGTTTCGCACAGCCATCGCAGCCGGTGCGCAATTTACCGTGGCCCCGAATCTTGATCTGGCCACTGCCGCCGCGGCCGTAGCGCAGGATATTTTGCATCTCCCTGGAGTCTTCACCCCCACCGAGGCGCAGAACGCTTTTGTGGCCGGCTGTCGCATCGTGAAGCTCTTCCCCTCTGAAATGATGGGACCACGCTACATTAAGGCCATTCGCGCCCCCCTCGATGACATTGAAATTGTCCCCACCGGCGGTATTACGGCCGAGAATATCGGCGAATATATCAAAGCGGGCGCAGTGGCAGCCGGCATTGGCAGCGCGCTGGTCACCGGGCCAACCCAAGATCTAACTGATCTGGCCAAGCGGGCGCAAGCGTTACGCCAGGCGTGGGATGCAGCCGTAAAGTAGCCGGTAATGAGATAATGGATGGCACGATGACCTTTCTTTCCGCAGGGGATCAAGTAGTAACGCCGGCGGCGTTTCACATTATGACCAAGCCGCGCGGGGCAATCTGCAATCTGGATTGTAAGTACTGTTATTTCCTGGCCAAGGAGCTGATGTATCCCGGCAGCCGCTTTCGCATGGCCGATGAGCTGTTGGAAAATTATACGCGCCAATACATCGAGGCGCAGCAGGTGCCGGAAGTGACCTTTGCCTGGCAAGGAGGCGAGCCGACCCTGATGGGGCTCGACTTTTTCCGCCGCGCGGTCGAACTACAACAAAAGTACGCCCGTCCCGGCATGCGGATTCATAATGCCTTCCAGACCAATGGCGTACTGCTCAACGATGAGTGGTGCGCCTTCTTTCATGCGCATGACTTTCTGATCGGGCTGAGTATTGACGGGCCAAAAGCGATTCACGACGCCTACCGGGTTGACAAGGGGGGCAATCCCACTTTCGACAAGGTCATGGCTGGGCTAAACTTGCTCAAACAGCACAAGGTCGAGTTCAACATTCTCACCACGGTCCATGCCGCCAATGCCGAGCATGGGCTGGCCGTCTATCGTTGTCTGCGCGATGAAGTGGGCACCCAGTTTATGCAGTTTATTCCCATTGTTGAGCGCGACAATGAGACCGGTTATCAAGAAGGCGACACAGTTACCGGGCGCTCGTTGACCGCTGAACAATATGGCCGCTTTCTGATCGCCATCTTTGACGAATGGGTGCGCCATGATGTGGGCCGAGTCTTTGTGCAGATCTTTGATGTCGCCTTGGCGGCATGGGTGGGGGAACGCCCTGGCCTTTGTATCTTTGAAGAGACCTGTGGCCTGGCCTTGGCCATGGAGCACAATGGTGACGTTTTTTCGTGCGATCACTTTGTCGAGCCCAAATACAAGTTGGGCAATCTACAAGAGATCGAGTTGTTAGAGATGGTGACATCGCCGGCGCAGCAGCAATTTGGGTTGGCCAAGCGTGACAGCCTGCCCCGCTATTGCCGGGAATGTGAAGTGCGCTTTGTCTGTAATGGTGGCTGTCCCAAGGATCGTTTTATCGAGACGCCGGATGGCGAAAGCGGACTAAACTATCTGTGTGGTGGCTTTCGCGCCTTTTTTAATTACATTGATCAGCCCATGCGCTTTATGGCCAATGAACTGCGCCACCGGCGGCCACCGGCCAACATTATGCTGGCACTGGCCAAAGCAGCAGAGGCCCAACAGCAACGTTTCGCGGCGGCCAGCCGCAATGATCCTTGCCCGTGTGGCAGCGGCCGCAAATTCAAAGCCTGTCACGGCAAGCGCGCCGTTGCGCCTTTACCCGTTAACCATTAATCGTTAACCGTTCTGCATTAATCGTTATTACCCATTATCCTGGAGGTTCCTTTGCTCGACCGCAACAAAGTGATTGGCGCGCTGGAGCAGAAACGGCCGCACTTTCAACGCTATCAGAGCGCCCAGCGTGAACAACGTGATCGGTTGGAAAATTGGTTAACCAATTTCTACCGCTACGACGTTACAGGAATGGAAGCAGCCCTGGCCGAACGGGGCAGAGCCTGGCCAGGGGCACTGCCGACCATTGAGTGGGATCAAGCCGCGGAACTTTGTCTGCCCTTTGCCCCTCAGTGGCGCGATCACCGCGACGCCCGCGCGTGGGCCTTCGAGACGCTGCTCAACCGTCCTGTGCTGGCTGTGGATGGCAGCCAAATTGCGCCGACTAAAGATATTACGCCGGCAGTGGGTGCTGTGCAGATTGGGTGGTTTCTTAACAACCATAGCGCCGGTACGGGGGGGTATGTCAAGGATGTGACGCTAGAGATTCTTTCGCCCGAAGAGTTAGGCGATCACGAGGGTGATGAGGCCGGCAGCAGCTTTGCCAATCAGTATGTCAATCGGGTGCGCTTTGAACGCGAATGTGACAAACTCTGCGAATTGATGACAAGCTATGCCGATGCGGCACCGGCCGACAAACCGCTCTGCTTTTTTGATGGCTCCTTTATCATCAGCTTTGCCGGCACGATGAAACCCATGCACTCGCGACCCTATACCGCGGCCGTGCAGAAGCTATTGGATTGCTCAACCCGCTATCAGGTGCCGCTGGTGGCCTTTGTTGATCGCTCTTTTAGTCGCGACATTGTCACCCTGATGGGCGTATTGGAAAATAAACCGGCGAGTCTGCCCATCAGCGATGCATCATTGATCAGCAAATGTGTGGGGAAATGGGGTGATCGCAGCCCGCTCTTTCTCTGTGCGCGCGGCGATGGTTTGAGTGAACAAGATTTAGCGCCCTTTTATAAAGAAGTGGCCTTTACCTATATGAAACTCTCGAATGAGCAGCCCCCGGCGCGGGTGGAGATGCCCCGCTGGCTGCTCGACAGTGGGCGTGCCGAAGAGATCCTGGATTTGGTGCGCGCGGAATGTGTGGTCGGCAATGGCTATCCCTACGCCGTGGAAACGGCCGATGCTGTTGCGGTGATCAGCCAGCAAGACCGGCAGCGCTTTTATGCGCTTTACCAGCAATTTATTCAGCAAGAGGGCGCGGCCATGCAACAGACCCGCAAAGCATTAAGCAAGCAGGGCCGCCGGTAGGGTACTGCCTTGGCCAAAGGCAGTGGTGGCGCGACTTACTGACCTGAGTGGGGTTTCCTACTGAGGGTAAAAGAGCTTATCCCCTCAGCGCAGAGGACTTACATGGCAGTCATGCAGACCAGTAGTTCGTTTTTGGTGCTCTACGCCGTATAGCTAGGGCGACATGGATTGAATCGTGGTTGAACCAACAAAGCCAAGGGGGCAGGGTGACTTAGCAGTCGCCGGCCAGCTCCGTGTAGAAGAAAACACAAAACAGGTAGACACAACCGACATTCTGCCACCACTACAGGCAGCGCCAGTCGCCGCGCCAGTGGCAAGCGAACAAGTGCCGGCGAGTTCGCGTTGGGATCGCGCAACTAAGCGCATTGTGATTGTGCTCTTGCTGATTGTTGCGCTGATTATCATCTGGCTCAGCACTGCGGTCTTACCCATTCTCATCTTCGCGGCGATTATTGCCTATCTGCTCAATCCTGTCGTGGATCTAGGGGATCGACTGCGCATTCCCCGCAGCATCACCACGGTGGTGCTCTTTGTGCTGCTCTTAATTGGCTTTATCCTGCTACCGGTGCTGCTCATTCCCGTCTTGCTTAATCAGTTGACAAGCCTGGGTAACTACAACCCGCAGGTGATTACGATGAATGTAATCCGCTGGTTCAGCAACTCGATCGATAATCTGCCGGATGCCCTGGTGATGTGGGGCTTTGAATTTCCGATTGGCAACACGCTACAAGAGTTGCAAAATAACTTTCAACAGTATCTGGTGATCCCCACCATTGGCGAGCTGCTGACCTATATGCAACAACTGATCGGCACCACCACCACGGTGGTCAGCAGCACTGCGGTGCTCGGGATTAGCGTTGTTGGGGGGATTGTCCAATTCTTCTTTACTTTTTTGGTCATCTTCTTTGTCAGTCTTTATCTGACCAAGGATGCCCCAACGATTCGCAGCTATGTGCAGGGGCTCTTTCCGCCTTCCTATCAGCCGGAGTTTGCCGAACTATTGCGCCGGATCAGCCACATTTGGCAGGCCTTTTTCCGCGGGCAGATCATTCTGAGCCTGATCATTGGCACGACCACCTGGCTTGCGTTAGAAATTGCAGGGATGCCGGGGGCCTTGATTCTCGGCATTCTAGCCGGGACATTAGAGATTGTCCCCAATCTTGGCCCGACATTGGCGATGATTCCCGCGGTGATTGTCGCGTTGATCCAGGGCAGTGATGTGCTAGGTCCACTGGGAATTGATAATGTCAGCTTTGCGTTGATTACAATTGCGATCTACTTTATTATCCAGCAGTTGGAGAATAACATTATCGTGCCGCGCGTGATTGGCGACAGTGTCAATCTACATCCGGTGGTTGTGATCTGTGGCGTGGTGGTGGGGCTCAATATTGGGGGCATTCTGGGGGCCTTCTTAGCCGCGCCAGTGGTGGCGAGCCTGCGCGTGATTGGTGGTTATATCCATGCCAAATTACTCGACTATCCACCCTTTCAAGGGGGCGGCTTTCCAACGGCCAATCCCAGGCAACGCTCCTATCGGCGGACGGTGAAGGGTGAAGAATTGCGCCGGGATTCCTGGCGCAAAACGCTTACGCGCGCCCGCAGTGCCGTCGAAGGGTTGGGCGATCCCCCAGGCAGTGAAAAAAGCGAACAACCGGTCGAAGAACATCAAAGTACACCCACCTCAGCAATTGCCTCGACGTAGCAGCACCGCCCAAGAAGCCGCCTAATAGATAAGGCAGATCAATATGCACAATCGCGTAGTGCGCATCCCCTGATGCGCACTACGCGATTGTACCAACTCGATTGCTTTCTCTATCAGGTGCCGCCATTAGCCCATTTGCGGCAAGGGCAAGTTGGCAAAAACATCCAGCGTCAGATCCGTGCGCACCCCTTGTGTCCCCCCTCTTTCTCTATGCCGAAAATAAGCCGCCGCGCCAATCATGGCCGCATTATCGGTGCAGAGAAAGAGCGGGGGCACATAAAGTGGCAGCTGCAGCCGGGCGAATTCAGCCTCGGCCAGGCTCCGGAGTGGCGCATTGGCACTGACCCCCCCACAGATACAAACCTGGCGCGCCCCGACATAGGTAGCCGCAGCCACCGTTTTCCGCACTAATACCTCGATCACCGCTGCTTGAAAAGAAGCCGCCAGATCAGCCAACAGCCCCACGTCGTGCAGATCCGCCCCATCCCGTTCCAGTTCGCGGACAAGATTAAGTACCGCCGTTTTCAATCCGGAAAAGCTAAAGTTAAAGCGGTGCTCGTCACCATGACTCAACGCGCGCGGCAGGGCGAAACGGGTGGCATCACCACCTTGTGCCGTCTGTTGGATCGCCGGTCCCCCCGGAAAACCCAGGTTGAGCAGGCGCGCCACCTTGTCAAAAGCTTCGCCGGCGGCGTCATCGAGTGTACTGCCCAGCCGTTGATAGCGGCCATGATCATGCATGACCAGCAGTTCGGTGTGCCCACCAGAGACAATCAAGATCAGGACAGGGAAGGCATCATCCTGCACGCCCTGGGCGCGGTCAGGCACAGTCAGCCAGTTGCTGTAAATATGGCCTTCCAGATGGTTTACCCCGAGCAAAGGCAGTTTGCTGCCAAAGGCTAGCCCTTTGGCGGCATTGACGCCAACCAACAGACTCCCGGCCAGCCCCGGCCCTTGGGTAACGGCAATTGCATCGACCTGCCGGACATGGCTCAGTCCTGCCGCGGTCAGGGCTTGCGTAATCACAGGGCTGATTGAAAGCACATGTTGGCGGCTGGCCACTTCCGGAAAAACGCCACCAAAGCGGCGATGCAATTCGATCTGGGTGGCAACCACATTACTCAAAATCTGGCGGCCATCCGCAATCACCGCCGCCGCCGTCTCATCACAACTGCTTTCAATCGCCAAAATACGCCGCATCCGCACCTCATCCCTCACGTTTTACACCTTACATTTCACGCATCACGTTTCACGTTTTACGTTCCACACATCACGTTTCACGATTATCTCGACTCGCCCAAAGCAGGACCCCCAGTGCCAACAGGCCAAGAATCACCAAGGCAATAATCTTCTGCGTCCCGCCATCAAGCAGCAAGGTAATGGCCCCAAAGGCGGCACAGAAGAGCCAATAACCGATGACAATTGTCCGCTCACCCAGCCCCATATCGACCAGCCGAAAATGCAAATGATCACGGCCACCTTGCCCCGGCGAGACCCCCCGGCGCCAGCGGCTCATCACCAACCAGACGAGATCCAGCGCTGGTAAGCCTAGGACCAACATGACCGTTGCTAAGCGCGCGCCGCCGACAATGCCGAGCGCCGCCAGCGTATATCCCAGAAAGTAGGCACCGGTACTCCCCATAAAGATGCGCGCCGGCGCAAAGTTAAAAGGCAGAAAGCCCAGCGCCGTCCCCAAGAGGGCCAGGGGCAACAGGGCGACGCTCTGCTGGGGTGGATCGGCCACAAAGAGCATGTGGAGGGCCAACACAGTCGAAAGAATTGCCGTCACACCGGTCACCAAACCACTTAGCCCATCCAGCCAGTTGACCGTATTCATCATAAAGAGAAACCAAAAGATCGTTAAAGGCCAGACCAGCCACGGCGGCAACCCAGCCTCATCCCAAAACAGGCCAGGGGCAAAAGGATTGTTCACATGTTTAATAAAGATGAGGCCGCCAATGGCAATCATGCTGGCGCAGATCTGCACCGCGTATTGGGGCAGGCTGCCCAGCTCGTAGCGATCATCGATCAGGCCGGCGATTACACAGAAGAGGCCACCACCGAGCAGCGCCAACAGACGGCGCACCTCATAGAGATCATTGCGCGCCGGAAACCATGCCCCCCACGGCGGCGGCAACACCAGCGGTAGCCAGAAGATCAGCAGCACCGTCAGAAAAAAGCCGAGAAAGAGTGCCACCCCGCCCGTGCGTGGAATGACCCCGCGGTGCCGACGGCGCCCACCGGGCTGATCAGCCAAACCCCAGCGTACCCCCAGCTGACCGACAAGCGGGGTTAGGGCGTAGGTGAGGCCAAACGCAAAGAACAAGGTGGCAAAATAGATCATGGTGTCAAGAGGTAGGGCGCGGCAAATGAGACAAGCGGGTGGCAGCCACGCCTTGTCTCATCCAGGTAGGAACCCCTAACGGTATCAAGGGCGCAGATTGGTCAGGGTGCGGGGAAAAGAAATGGTTTCGCGCACATGGTCAAGCCCACAAACCCAGGCCACCGTGCGTTCGACGCCTAGCCCAAAGCCGCTATGGACCACCGATCCATAGCGGCGCAGATCTAGGTACCACTCGTAGACTGACTGGGGCAGGCCGTGGCGCTGAATGGACGCGATCAACTTCTCCGGGTCGCTCATCCGCTCACTGCCGCCGATGACTTCGCCATACCCTTCGGGCGCTAACAAGTCAACGCTGCGGCAGACTTCTGGGCGATCCGCTTCCGGCTCCATATAAAAAGCTTTGACCTGCGTCGGATAATGGTGGACAAAGACCGGTTTATCAAATTGGGCGGCGATGTAGGTCTCATGGGGGCTGCCAAAGTCATCACCCCATTCGATCGCGGGCACAGGATCATCATAGCCAGGGACCAATTCACCCGCAGCGGCGGCCTTGTTAAGCATGGCCACCGCTTCATCATAATGGATGCGTGGGAAAGGGGGCGTTACTTTTTGCAGATGGGTGAGATCACGCTCCAGAATCGCCAATTCGGGGCCACAGTCGCGCAGACAACGCCCGACAATGTGGCTGACAAACTGCTCCTCCACCTCCATCAATCCTTCCAGATCACAAAAAGCGATCTCCGGCTCGACCATCCAGAACTCTTGCAAATGACGGCGAGTCTTGCTCTTTTCAGCGCGGAAGGTGGGGCCAAAACAATAAACTTTGCCAAAGGCAAAGATGTTGGCTTCGTTATAGAGCTGTCCCGTCTGCGCCAGATAGGCCGGCTCGCCGTGGAAGTCGATGGCAAAGAGTGTTGACGTGCCCTCGGCCGCGGCCGGCGTCAGGATCGGCGTATCCACGTTGAGGAAACCGTTGCCATCCAACCATTCGCGGATGGCGTGGATAATCACCGCACGCACACGGATCGCGGCCCATTGGCGGGAGGAGCGCAACCAGAGGTGGCGATTCTCCATCAAGAATTCAATGCCATGTTCCTTGGGCGAAATGGGGTAAGGCTCGGCCACCTGAACAAGTTGCAGGCTCCGCACATCAAGCTCAAACCCACCCGGCACGCCCGGTGCGCGCGGATCAGCTTTGACCAACCCCGTTAGGATCAGGCTGCTCTCTTGCGTCAGCCGTTTACCAGCTTCAAAATCTTCCTCACTGACATTGCCGCGAAAGACGACCGCCTGGCAGATGCCTGTGCCATCCCGCACTTGGAGAAATTGCAGCTTGCCCTTGCCGGTTTTGTTATAGAGCCAACCTTGGAGGGTTACTTCCTGATCGACATAATCTTTGAGATGAGTAATCGTTACAATCGGTGCCACAGCCTACCTCTCCTTGCATAGATCGCAGTAACTAAGCGCATTAATCATTGCGCTTAGCCCTAATTTTCATTGGTGTTGACATCCCCAGTATCAGCAGGTGATGGCGGCGTTGCGGGCTCCACAATTAGCTCTTCGCGCCCGGCATCTTCCCACTCTTCCTGCCAGGTCTTCTTGCGCACTTCGCCTTCGGCCAGTTCGCCTGCATTCGTGCCCGCTTTTTGCCGGTTATCACCAAAGAGCACGGAGAGATCAATACTAAAATCTTCGAGCCGTCGCCCTGCCTTGGTAAAATGTTCTGCGCGATATTCACTCATGCCCTGGTTGGCGGGGCGCGAAACGTGCGTATAAATAAAGACCGACTGCGGTGCCACATAATCATGGGCAATCGCATCCAGTGTTGACTCTCTCACCGTTGCCACACTGTCTACCTGCTCCTGACGTGAACGCCGTCGCCGTCGCCGCGGCCGATTACTGTTATTGTTGTTACTGTTGTTACTATTACTGCTACTGTTGCCGCTGCTCCGCCCACGCTCATCTTTTGCTGGCCGGTTATTTCTGGGGCCAGTGCGCCGGGAGGGACCAGACGACGCAGACGACCCAGCAGCAGCCGGCGCGCCAGCAGACGAGGAGGCAGCCGGCGCGGCCGGTCTTTCCTTCGCCGGTGCCGCTGCGCCGTCATCGTCTTTACGTTTGCGCCGCCGAAAATAGCGACGGCGGCCACCTTTGTTGCTATCACCGCCGCCGCGGTTACCTTCACCCTGAGGGCGGTTGTTATCGGTTGCCACGGTTGACTTCCCTCCTGTTATGGAATGGTATAGCGTGTAATGACTTCCCCTGCGCCGTTGCGTAGCTGTACTTCCGCCCCACTCGCCCACAGGGCACCAGCTTGGCGCCAATAGCGAGCAATACTGGTATCATCACCACTCCCACTGTGGACCCAGACATAGTTGCCGGGGAAAAGGGGCAGATCCGCAAAGGTGTACATTGTGCCGACAGGGCTGACCAGTTGCCAACCAGCAAGATTGACCGCGCCGGTACCATCATTCACAATTTGTACGGCTTCATTCAACAGATCACCAGGCGCTGCCACCGCACGAATGGCAAGCCCTTGTCCGGCTTGGACTGCAGCGGGCGGTGGGGCAGGCGTGGCCGGTGTGCTCCCCTCACCGTCAACCGGAATCAGCAAACGCTGCCCAGAAAAGACATAATTGGGATCGGTCAGTTGATTAACTTCGACGATGGTACTTACCGGAATGCCAAAACGGTCGGCAATACTGGAGAGGCTATCCCCAGTAGCCACGATGTAGACCTCTTGCTCACCGACCGGCGTTGGCGCGACGGCGGTCGTCGTGTCAGTGAGTGTGCCAGCCTCATTGCCGGCAACGGGCGCGCTGGGGGCGGGATCACCATTGCTGGTAGGCGTAGGCTGTGTACCGCCAGTGCTGGCACTTTCCTCCGCCGCCGGCACGCCTGAATTAACCAATTGGCTAATCGGCGTCAGGCTGCCAATCGCGAGTTGCTCCGGATCGGGCCGGCGCGCTTCAACTGCCCACACCACGAGCAGGGCAACCACCAGACTGATAATCGCGTTAAAGAGTATAATAAAAGCAAGTTGGCGACGATTCATTGCTGCTCATTCAAGCTATGTTTTGCGCTGTTTGGAAAGCGAATCTTCTAAACAACTACAATCGACCCGGCGCAATTCACCCAGCGTAATTCACCCGGCGTAATTCACCCGGCAAAGTACGGGCAGAGCCAATTGATAGCGCGATGTGCGACCACACATTGCGAGTATATCACATGCAGAGAGCGCCATCAAAGCCTTCCGCTGTTCGCGCAGGCAGAATCAGGCCCACCAGCGCAACGCGGTGACGGGTCGCGGCCAAAAGTTGGTGCGCCCACGCAGCCCACATGGACAGCGCAAGGGTAGTGGTAAATGGTTTGATTGCTTAGGTCAACATTAACTTAGGTTGGCAAGCAGTGCGATAGACGCGGATTCAGGCGGCGTAGATGGGACGACTGAATCTGCATCGATACACCTGCGCCATCTTAACGTTGTCATATTAGTCAATTTTTAGAGGAGGGCAAGCTTCCCCACTTTCCGAAGTGCGCAATGCGGCGTACAATATAGATGTCCACGCATTGATTTCATTCAGTTATACTACGACAACGTTAAATTATGTGCAGAGCTGAGTATAGTCCATGCGGCGTTGGTGATTTGATTGATCATCAAACGCCGTCGTCAACGAACAGGTGTTTGTTCCGTAGCATAAGAGAGGCGTAAATGTCAGCAGGTGACTCCCCTCGCTCTGGGGTTCGAGCAATTTTAATCGCAGTTGGTGCCGTAGGGGTTTTGGCAGCGGGCTGCCTATTGATCTTTTTCTTTGGCTTTACGACCTGGCAACGTTTCACCACCGAAAACGGCAATGTCCGCAGCGCCAGGGAACGGAGTGCCGCCGCCGGCAGCCCCGTGGTGCGCGCTGTCGCCACCCCTGTGCCCGTAGTTGTGGTAGCCACGCCGGAAGGAGGCGTCGACTACGAAAGTGCTGTCCTCATGAATATCTATAGCACGGTCAATCCTTCGGTGGTCAATATCACCGGCCTGGGCAGTGGTGACGCCTTGAATTCACTGGCCCCACATAACTTTGAAGGGGATGAACTGCTTCCGCTGGGGACTGGCTCCGGCTTTGTCTGGGACACTGACGGCCATCTGGTGACCAACCATCATGTGGTGGAGAATGCCAGCGAATTACAGGTGACCTTTAGCGATGGCACCGTTGCCGTCGCTGAGATTGTGGGCTTTGATGTGAGCAGCGATCTGGCGGTGCTGCGCATTGAGCCCGAAGGCTATCATTTGCTGCCGGTACGCCGTGGCCAAATGGCAGAGATTCGGGTCGGAATGCGCGTGGCCGCGATTGGGAATCCCTTTGGCCTGGCCGGCACTCTGACCAGTGGCATTGTCAGTGCGTTGGGCCGTTCGATCCCGGCGCAAAATTTCTTTAATATTCCCGCCTCGATTCAGACCGATGCCGCGATCAATCCAGGCAATTCAGGCGGGCCACTGCTGAACGAAGCCGGCGAAGTCATCGGGGTCAACGCGCAGATCCGCTCCAGCGAACGGGCCAATAGCGGGGTTGGCTTTGCGATTCCGATTGCCCTGGTCGAACGGGTGGTGCCAGCGCTGATTGAGACCGGCCGCTATCAGCACAGCTATTTGGGGGTACGGGGTGCAACGCTCAGCCCCCTCTGCGCTGACGATCTGGGGTTGGCCAAAGGGCAGCGCGGGGCCTATGTCACCGATGTGATCCGCAATACACCCGCCGCGCGGGCCGGTTTGCGTGGCGGTAGCGACCCGTCGCCGAGTAAATATACCCAAATCTGCCCCGGCAATGTGGGTGGCGATGTGATTCTAGCGATTGGCGATCAGGCGGTCACGAGCTTTGACGATGTCCTCGTCTATCTGGAGTATTACACCAGCCCCGGCGACCGTGTCACCTTGCAGATATTGCGTGACGGCGAAACGTTAGAACTTGACGTAACCCTCGGCGCACGACCAGAAAGTGTCAATGGGTAAGGGTGTGAATGAGTAGAGGATAAGGCTGAAAAACACCATTCAGCCTTACCCTTTACTCGTCAATTTCAATTGTATGCTCAGAACTGCCCTGTCGCCAGACCCCGTTGACATCGCCAACCGCCCAGTTTGAACGGATGTGGATGGTGCGCCGTGGGCGCGAACTTGCCGGTGGTGCTTGATGTTGGGGCATGGGTTGCGTTTGTGGCGGGGTGATCGGGCGCGGCACGAACTTGCTCAATACATGCGCGGCCTGTTCGGGGGTTGTGGTGGCGAGGCGACGTTGTAACAGCTTCCAGCCAGCCCGCAAGGCCAGGCTCGCTGCGCCGGCCAACAGCGGCAGCGCGGCTTTGCCCAGTGCCATCGGCAATTGCAGCCGTTGCGCCGGCAAGGCAGCCCCCCCAACCCCCTGGCTATCGTAACCACAGTGAGGACAATAACGCGCATCCAACGGGCCACCATCGCCACACTTTTCACAAATACGTTGTATGTTGTTCATCTTCTGCCCTCATGTAATAGCCGTTATCAGTGGGTTCAATGCCCAGCGTAACTATACAGGTAACTATATCACATAACCGTATCAGGCCCGGCCTGATGCTACGCTAGCTTGCCACAAGATTGAACCGCGTACAGTTGTTAATTTACCATTTCACGGTTTTCTGTGTATTATTTACGCTACATATTAGTGTAACATTAATCTTCAGCAGAAGTCAATCATGCCAGATTCATTACGTTTGGTCGATGGCGGCTACATGCGTCGCCATGACATCCAACAGATCATCCAAAATCTATACAATTTGAACTGCATTGAGCTGATTGGCTTTAGCAATGTCGGCAAATCGGCGCTGCTACGGCTGCTGGCCCAAACTGATGTTTGGACCCAAGAGTTGGGCGAAGCCGGCCAGGAATTTCTGCCGGTCTACATCGATTGCAACCGCATGTTGGAGATGAGTGACCACGGCTTCTATGAGTTGATGTTGCGCTGCCTTCAAGAAAGTAGCCCACAGTTGGCGGCGCTCGCCCCGTTGGCGCAGGCCTATGAGACGTTGGTGGCACCGACCAGTGAATTTCAGGTGCCTTTGAGCTTTAACCGCGGGCTGACTGCGGTTTTACAATCCACCCAACGCAAGCTCATTCTGCTGCTGGATGAGTTTGATGAGCCTTTTGCCCAGATTGACTCGCGGGTCTTTCTCAATTTGCGTGCGCTGCGGGATCGCCACAAAGCAACCCTGGCCTTTGTCACCGCGACGGGGCAACCACTCACCCGCCAGCGGCCGGAAGATCATTGTGGCGAATTCTGTGAACTCTTTAGCCACCACAGTTGGCATCTCGCGCCGCTGACCCGCTCCGATGTTGACCGCTTTGCGCGCCGTTATGTCGCGGTCCATGATGTCGAATTTATGGCGGCTGATATTGATTTTATCTATGATTGGTGTGGCGGCCACCCGCGGCTCCTGGAAGGGAGCTGCGATTTGTTGGCCGATGTGATCGAAGCGACGGCCGGGCAGGCAACCGATGCGATGCAACGCCAACAGTTATATCGCCAGGTGGCACGCCAACTGCGCAGCAATGAAAACATGCAGTTGGAATGCGCCAAGATCTGGAACAAATGCACCGATGCCGAACAGAGCGAGTTACTGGGACTGTTTAACACCGACCATCAGGCCGATCCACTGATATTGGCCCAGTTGACGCGCCAGCATCTGCTTTTGAAGCCGGATAGTGTGCCCCAATTCTTCTGCCGCTATTTTTCCGAATATGTCCAGCGTAAAGTTTTGCAACATCATCCCACCTCCAGCGCCATTTGGGTGGATGTGGACAGTGGCGAAGTGCTGGTCAATGGCAATAGCGTCGATACCCTGACCAATTTGGAATATCGGTTGATGTTGCTGCTCTTCCAAAACCCCGACAAAATTATGGACAAATATCAAATTGTCAGCCACGTCTGGGGCGATGACTATATTGATGAAGTCGATGACGCCCGCATCGAAAAGCTGGTGAGTCGCCTGCGCCAGAAGATCGAGCAGGATCCTGGCAATCCCCATTTTCTTACGACCGTGCGTGGCCGCGGCTACCGGCTGGTGACGGCCTAAATCAGCATTTAGGACTCACATTGTGCAGATTTGCACAACTGAAATTTGGGCGCTATTCTATTCAACGCTATACTTATTAGAGAAATTTTTGACTTTCAACGCGCGCTACAAGCGCGTAATGTCCAAAAAACGCGATATCCCAAAAAACGCGATCGACAAGGAGATGCGGTATGGTTGAAGTCGGTGTTGCCAATGCTGAAGTGGCCGGTGAGGCCCAGGCAGCAGCAGAGAGCACAGCAACTACAAATAGCATTGTCTTTCAAGGCAGTGCCAGAAATATGGCCGTTGCCGTTGCCATGTTTGCCACGGGTTCCTTGGCTTTTTCCATGGACTTAACCCATACCTACTTTGCCGAGGCCACCGCTTGGACCTTTGTGATATGGGGTGCGCTCCTGCTTTATGGGAACTTGATTGATGTCTATCAATTCTACGAAGTAACGGATGAAGCGCTGATCATTCGCAACCCGGTGCGTTTTCTACTGCCGACCAAGGTCTGGGCTTGGAATAATGTGCAACGGATGGATCTGATCGTCAAACGCGCCGATGCAGAATATCAGGATGGCGTACTGCAGATTCACTACCAAGAGCCGGGCGAGTTGACGATTGAGCGGGAAGATCGGGTCTACGATCCCGAATTGGCGCGGCTGATCATTGAACATGCCGGGTTGAAGGCGGTGGATCGCAGCACCTTGGCCGATCTCACCACGCTGCCCAAAGCGAAGGCAACTTACAACTGGACCAAAAGTGGTCGCCTCGCCGCTTCCTAGTTCCAGTCATCGACCACCAATAATCGATTCATAGTAATCGACCGGCAGCACAATTAAAGCATTTGCTTTTCCAGCCACAGTCCCGTAAAATGGATTGTGGCTTTTTCTTTTACAGTGGAACTTACGTACCTCATCCGCAGGGGCGTGATGTATCATGCCCCTGCGGATGAGGTGGTGCGTGAACCGATCCATCTCATCCATTCAGTAGGAAACCGCATATGGAACTTCTTGCACATACCGTCAACAACTTTGGTGGCGTGATGGTCGAACCACACACGCTGCCGGCGACGGTGGAGCTTTTTACGACGCAGTTGCGCTATTCACTTGACCATTGGGGTCAGGATGATCTGAAACTTGTCTGGTTGGAGATCCCAATCAGCCAGGTCGCCTATATCCCCATTGCAGTGGAGATGGGCTTTGCCTTTCATAACTGTACGCCCGAACAGGCCACCCTTGTCCATCGACTCCAGCCAAATGCCTTTATTCCACCCTATGCTTCTCACTATATCGGGGTCGGCGGGGTCGTCCTCAATGAGCAGAACGAATTGCTGGTAGTCTGTGAAAAGTATCACCGCGTCGATCGGCCGCGCTTCTACAAGCTGCCTGGTGGTCTCGTCGATAAAGATGAACATCTGGCTGCGGCAGTGGTACGCGAGATCTTTGAAGAGACCGGTATTCGCGCCAAATTTGAATCGCTGGTCTGTTTTCGCCACTGGCATGGCGCGCGCTTTGGCAAATCCGACATCTACTTTATCTGTCGTCTCACGCCGCTTTCCGCCGAGATCGTGCGCCACGAAGATGAGATCGCGGAGTGTCTGTGGATGCCGGTCGAGGAATATCTGAACATGGGTTCGGTCAGCCCTTTCAACAAGTCGATTGTGCGCGCGGCGATACAAAGTCGCGGGATCAGCACCATGTGGATTGAAGGTCACGGCACACCCGTTACCCACGAATTTTATATGCCGTATGAACTGCACGGTGATGCGTGAAACGTGATGCGTGAAACGTGATGCGTGATACGCAAAATGTGCTGGATGGATTGGGGTTTACCCAGCTTAATCATCGCGGCACAAGCACCAATCACGTTTCACGCATCACGTTTCACGCAGCACCCCACAGGAGAAACCAAATGAGCAAACCGATTACAATCCAAGATATCAAAGTGATCACCACCCAGCCCACTTCGCAGCGGCTGGTGATTGTGAAGGTGATTACCTCTGAGCCTGGCCTCTATGGTTTGGGCTGCGCCACCTTTACCCAGCGCTATGCCGCCGTGGTGGCCGCGCTGGAAAAGCACCTGATCCCCTTTGCCATCGGCCGCGATGTGAGCCGGATCGAAGAGTTCTACCGCATGGCCGCGGTGCACAGTTACTGGCGCAATGGTCCCGTGCTCAACAACGCCATCTCTGGCATTGACCAGGCCCTATGGGACATTAAGGGCAAGCTCGCCAACATGCCGGTTTACGAGCTGTTGGGCGGCAAATGTCGTGAAGCAGCCGCCTGTTATGCCCACGCCGATGGCCGTGATCCGCAAGAGATCGAGCAGAGTGTGCGTAAATACATGGCCGAGGGCTATCACCACATCCGCGTGCAGGCCGGCGGTTATGGTGGCCGCGGGGCGCAGGATCGCAAACCCGAAGGGTCGCCGCCGGGTGCGTACTATGATCCCAAACATTACATGCGCGCCGCGCTAGATGCGATTGAACATGTACGCAATACCGTGGGCATGGAGGTCGAGATTCTACATGACATCCACGAGCGCCTCGCGCCGATTGATGCCGTCCAATTTGCCAAAGATGTTGAGCAGTACAAACTCTTCTTCTTAGAGGATGCCCTCGCCCCGGAAGATAATGTCTGGTTTGAGCGCATTCGCCAACAATGTGCCACCCCGCTGGCCATGGGTGAACTCTACAACAATCCAGTCGAGTGGCAATATCCAGTTGAGAACCGCCTGATTGACTTCATTCGCATGCATGTCAGCCAGATGGGTGGGATTACACCGGCGCGCGCAGTGGCGCTCTTTGCCAACATGTATGGCGTCCGCACCGCCTGGCACGGCCCGGGTGACACCTCGCCGGTCGGCCATGCCGCCAATCTGCATCTTGATCTCTGGGCACCCAACTTTGGCATCCAGGAATGGTGCCGCTTCTCGGAAGTCTTCTATGAGATCTTTCCTGGGCTGCCCGAAGTGCGTGGTGGTTATATGTACCCGAACGACAAGCCTGGTCTGGGCATTGATATTAACGAGGAATTGGCCGCGAAGTATCCGTGCCAGGATTTTGTGGAAGAATGGACGCAGACGCGCTGGCCGGATGGCAGCCCGGCGCGCCCCTAACACGCCTTGGCGTCGCCCCATGCGTCTACGCGTGGACACAATAAAACATACGCACGCTTGCGCTCTCTGCAAGCGTGCGTATGAACAATGCGATAACAACGCCAAGTATATGATGTAATAAAGTCCCCACAGAATTACCCTCTGTTTGCACCCTCACCCCAATCACACTACACACAGAACAGCACCCATGCGGCACCCACTATACTGAAGTCAAGTTGAGAACCGGAGTTTTGCTGGCTAACGGGATCGCGTGCGTCGCACTGACCGCCAACTGTTTCCAGTCCGCTAGATTCTTTGGTCAGTGCGACGCACGCTGACCGAAACTAGGGGTCTCATTCTGATTTGAGTATAGGCCCCCGCTGCCAGGCGCGGCAGCAGTAACACAGCGGCGCGTGGTCACAACGGCGCATGCTCCAGGCGACACGACCTCGCGACCTCACGACCCCACAACGCTTTTCAGCACAAAACCCAAATCTTATAAAAATCGGATCTAACAGTATCGTCGAGGCGGGTCGCAGCGTCAACAAGAATGTAGCTGCGAATAGGAAGACGGCCAGCGCGCCGGCCCGCTCAATCTGTTCACCCACTACGACTTGGCGCTGTCACATATTAACCCTTTCCCTCGTGTAAAAAAGGTTAATTGATGACAACCGCCCGTATAAATTGCCGGCGATCCATCCAAAAATTTGTGCGCCCAAAATTAACCAAGCAACGATGGGGTGAAAGCCGCTAAGCGATACCCCTTGTCCAATTTACGTCAGGCTCGACCGTCACACTGCAACCTTCATTTATTATTCAGTTTTAGGAGAAGCAATATGCGCCATTTGATCCACTCTCGCCACCTTACCTTTGGGATTATCTTTTTTCTGCTTGCCCTGACCACGCCCTTCTGTACCTTTACCCTGGCCCAAGCCCATAGCACGGTCGGGGCACGGGTTGAACAGAAGTCGGTTTGCCATCCTGCCGTACAGCAGGGCTGGCGGCCCTATCGGGTCAATGCCGACGATACCGTAGCGACCCTGGCATTGCGGGCCGGCGTGGATATCGAAGAGCTGCGGCAGATTAACTGCCTGGATACACAGGCGCTCAAAGCCGGCCAACTGCTCCTGCTGCCGGCAGAGCTCGCCGCGTTGCCGTCTGGCAGCGCAACAACGGCAACATCAATCACAGAAGCAGCCACTGTCACGACCCCAGTGACCACAACCACAGCGATCACGAACCCAGTGACTACGACTGCTGTGGTCACAAACGGGGCTGTGATCAGTGCGACCCCAAGCCTCACCGCCACAATGGCGTTGACCGAAGATGTGGCCATCAGCATGGCGACCGCATTAACTGATCGCGCCGCAACGATGACGGCAACGGTGGCGAGCAGTGCGGCGGTCACGACCACCGCCGTGGCGGCAACGGACATGACAGTTGTGACCGCAACCCAAGCGCTAACCACCACCGATGCAGTGACAATGGCCGCTCCAATCACGGCGGAACTGACCGTCAGTGCCACAACCGCGCCGGTGGCGGCTGTCAGCGAAACGGCCGCGCCGCCCGTGGGCAGCCAGGGTGGGATGATGCCGCTGCTGCTGCTCCTCGCGGCGGTGGCCAGTTTCTTTGTCTAATCCGGCTCAGTTATAAAAGGCGGACAGCGCCTATGATATCACCGTTAATGTGATATCATAGGCGCTGTCCGCTATGACAACAACCTATTTTCCCCAAATGCTCGCCCCCCAACGATTTGTAAAAATTACCTGACACCGGCACCTGATTATGCAGACGCCTGGCCCCTGATGTATACTGCCCCACAGTTGCAACTGTTCTTACCCAAGCCACGGAACTTGCCTATGTCCCAGACCACCATCTACGAAGATATCATTGTCGAACGCCCTGCCGCTGGGGTTGGGCTAGTCCGCTTGAATCGGCCCCAAGCGCTCAACGCCCTGCGTGGGCAGTTGATGGCGGAACTGGTCACCGCGCTCGCGGCCTTGGACCAGGATCCCACGATTGGCGCGCTGGTGATCACCGGCAATGAGCGCGCCTTTTCGGCCGGGGCAGATATTACCGAGATGGCCGACGCCTCGGCCACGGCCATGCTCAACCGCGGCATGATCGAGCGCTGGCAGCGGCTGCGCGCCCTGCGCAAACCGCTCATTGCCGCGGTCAGTGGGCACTGCCTGGGCGGTGGCTGTGAATTGGCCATGCTCTGCGATATTATGATTGCGTCGGAAAGTGCCAAATTTGGGCAGCCGGAGATCAACATCGGCGTGATCCCCGGTGCCGGTGGCACACAGCGGCTGACAAAAGCCGTGGGCAAATCGCTGGCCATGGAGATGGTCCTCAACGATCGACGGATTAGTGCAGAAGAAGCGTTGCGCGCCGGCCTGGTGAGCCGGGTGGTGGCGGTAGAAAGTTATCTGGCCGAGGCGATTACCTTGGCGGCTGAAATCGCCGCGCGTGCGCCCTTGGCCGTGCAACTGGGCAAGGAAGCGATCAACAAGGCCTTTGAGTCTACGCTGCACGAAGGTATGGCCTATGAAGAAAAACTTTTCTACCTCCTCTTTGCCAGTGCAGACCAGAAAGAGGGCATGCGCGCCTTCAAAGAAAAGCGCAAGCCGATCTGGCGCGGGGAGTAGGCACCGCCCATGACCGATCTCACCTTTGATCCACACCAGAGTGTTGCTACCTTGCTCGCCGTGTTGCAAGCGGTGGCTGATCATGCCACGCTCTTTAGCGACGCCGAGTGGGCCGCGTTACTTGATCGCCACGCGGTACTCTGCCAGCGGCTGCCCCCCCTGCGTGACTACCAGCGGACGATGCCGCTCATCGAATTTTTGGGCTGGTTGGAGCGTCAACCAGCGGTGAGTGCCGTGGCCGGTAGCATCTTAGCCGCCGGTAAAAGTCCACCACGCCGCAGCGGCTTTGTCCCGATTAGCGACGCGCAACTGGCTCAACTGCAAAGCGTGCTTACAGCCAACAGTCGGCAGCAGCCAACGGCCGGCAGCACGATCGAGCTTGCCTTTCATCTTGTCACCACTTTCCCCAGCGCGGTCGCAACCGGGGCCGACCAGCCCTTGATTGTGCGCCTGCTGCGGACGCTCCCGCCCCAAACACAATCAGCCGGCATGGTGCTGCTTACCTTTCAGGCGCTGGATCAAACGCGACTGGTCGAAGTTACCCTGGCTACGGCTGGTTTTCGCGAGCAGACCGGCGCGTGGTCGCGTACGCTACAGGTGACGGCAACCGGTGACTCCTTGCCTGCCGTTTTTCTCTTGCAGGCGCTCCCCACCGTGGGCGAGCAAAGACTGACCTTTCACTTTCAACAAGCGCTGGGCAGTGCCACCCAACTGGTCACCCTGATCGAACCGGTGAGCAAAGCCCCGGTCATGCGCGGGGCCGAATCAGTACCCTTTAGCCTACCGGCCTACCAGGATGTCACGGTTGACTACTATGCCCAGGCCGATTTCCCAGAGCAAATAGCGCCGCGCACAGTGCATGGGCTGATCGTCCATTTTACGCTGGAGGCCATGAGCGAGGCTGATACGGCAGCGCGCGTGGGCGTTACCTTTGCCGATGCCCGCCGGCCAGAATATATCGAAGTGGTGCTCACCGCGCCCGACTTTGCCGAGCAGACCGGCATTTGGCAGCGGGTCTTTGTGTTGCATGCGGGGCAACCATCGCAGCCAGCGGTCTTTCTTTTACAGGCCGGCACCACGCTGGGCGAGAAGTCGCTGACCGTCGATTTTTACCACAAGCAACGCTTGCTGGGCAGCCGCACGTTAACCGTCCAAGTGGTGGAAAGGGTCGTTGCCGGCCAAACCAAACAAAAACGCGCTGATGAGTCAGGACTGCTTGGCGGTATCCTGCCCAATCCGCCACCCCCGGCCGATGTGACTTTGCGGGTTGTCCTCGACGGGGCACGCAATCTGCTCCACTTTGCGCTAGAGGGGGGGCCACCAGCGCTCGGCTTTCACCATGCGGAGATGGGGACGACGACACTGCATCAGAGTCCCCGCCAATTTCTGAGCCAAATTTTTGCCCAGTTGAGTGAATTTGCCGGGGCCAGCGCGGGTGATGCGCAGGAACAAGCCAACCGCGTCGAAGCGATTGCCCATATCGGGCAGACGCTGTTTGAGACATTGCTGCCCGAGCCGCTACGCATGGCTTATTGGCAATTAAAAGCGGCGCGTGAACAAGGCTTGATCCGTTCCCTGCTGATTATCAGCGATGAGCCGTGGATTCCCTGGGAGCTGATCAAACCGTTCGCCTATGACGCGGCCACCGACCAAGTGCTAGAGGATGGCTTTTGGGCTGAAAGCTTCCAACTCTGCCGTTGGCTGGCCGGTCGCGGGGCCGAGGCGGGGTTGACGATCAACAGCGCGCGCCTGGTGGTGCCTGAAAGTGACCTGGCCTATGTCCAGCGCGAACAGGGCTTCTTCCGCGAGCTTGGCACGCGCGGCCTTGATGTGGGCGCACCGTTGCGCACCAAAGCAGCGCTGTTACAAGCGACCCAATCGGGGACGATGCGCATGTTACACCTGGCGACCCATGGCACCTTTACCGCCGAAAATGCCGACGAATCAGCCATCCTGCTCCACAATGACGAACAGCTCCACCCCGCGGATCTGGCCGGGGCGCGCTCGTTGGCCTTGCGCCGGCAGCGACCACTTGTCTTCTTTAACACCTGTCACAGCAGCCAACTTGATTTTGTCTTGACCGGCTTGGGCGGCTGGGCACAAAAACTGGTACGCGAGATTGGGGTCGGGGCGTTTGTTGGTACGCTCTGGGAGGTAAATGACGAATTGGCGGCTGAGTTTGCGATTCGCTTCTACCAAGCGTTGATTGATGGCCAACCCTTTGGTGCCGCCTTTCAGACCGCACGCCTGGCCATCCGTGACCAAGATCCCGCCAATCCCACCTGGCTGGCCTATACCCTCTACGCCGACCCCAATGGCCGCGCCACTTGGGAATGGTAAGAAATTGCTCGTAACTACGCTCTGCGTAGTTATGCAGGTTTGGCGCGCCGCGCCATTGTGGGGGGGGGGGGGCCCACCCGAGTAACC
>JALHQH010000051.1 GCA_022842065.1 Caldilineaceae bacterium | reverse complement strand
AGGGGCACGATACATCGTGCCCCTACGCGCGAAGGCTGCGCAAGTCTATATTAGAGATTGTGGTTGGTGACTTGAGTTTCTGCTCATGCAGAAACTCAAGCCACCAACCCTTAACCACTTAACTCACCCACTTGAGGTCTTGCGCTCATGCAAAGAGATCTTGGCATCTCCGGCTCTGGCCGTCCTCCTTTCTGGCGCGATGAACGGATTCTTGCCGTCCTCAGCCAGGTGATCGTGGTGGCACTGGTCTTTGGGCTCTTCTACTGGCTCTATAGCAATCTGATGGCGGCACTGAGTGTCCGCTTCAGCAATCCAATCAGCTTTGATTTTCTCGGCCAGATCGCCAGCTTCGATATTAAAGAATATCTGATCCCCTATAGCCGCACCAGCACCTATGGGCGCGCCTTTGTGGTCGGGTTGCTCAACACGTTGGTGGTCGCCGTTTTGGGGGTCATTTTTGCGACGATCCTCGGCGCTACGATTGGGGTGATGCGCCTCTCCACGAATTTCCTGGTCAACCGGATTGCGGCTCTCTACATTGATATCTTCCGCAATATTCCCCTACTCTTATTGTTGATCTTCTGGTCACAAGCGGTCTTTCTAAAGCTACCGCGTGTGCAGGATGCGATTATCTTGCCCGGCCCGATCTTCTTTAGTCAGCGCGGGGTAGCCATGCCGTGGGGCATTCCAACCGCAAGCTGGGGCCTTTTCTTAGCGGCATTGGGCGGATCACTTGTTTTCGCCCTGTTGGCTGGTTTCCTATTGGGTGAAGTCGGCAAGCGCATTGGCCGCCCCTTCTTTGTGACCTTCTGGGTGGTGGTGATTTTTCTGATCGGGGGGGTAGTCAGCTGGGTGGTGCTGCCGCAGCCCTTAGAATTTACCTACCCTGAATTGACCGGCTTTAACACCCGCGGGGGACAGGTCCTCAGCCCTGAGTTTATGGCGATCCTCTCTGGGTTGGTCATCTACACCGCCGCGTTTATTGCCGAAATCGTGCGCTCGGGCATTCAAGCGGTTTCCAAAGGGCAGCGTGAGGCGGCCGCAGCCTTGGGGCTGACCAGCTTTCAGACCCTGCGCTTGGTGATTTTCCCGCAGGCGTTACGCATTATCATTCCACCCCTGACCAGCCAATATCTGAACCTGACCAAAAACTCATCGCTGGCGATTGCCGTCGGTTATCCTGATCTCTTTGCCGTAGTGGGCAACACCGTGCGCAACCAGACCGGCCGCGAAATTGAGGTCTTTATGCTGATCATGGGCGTTTACCTCAGCATCAGTTTGCTGACGTCGCTGATCATGAACTTCTATAACCGGCGTATCCGCTTGATCGAACGCTAAAGGTAACGACTAACCCCTCCCGCGCCCCAAGGCGGTTGCCTACCAGGCGCGCTCCCCAGTTTGGGGAGGGGATCTAGCTGGGAGACCCAAGTTCCCTCCGCTAGCAGGGGAGGGTTAGGGATGGGTCACGTTTCACGCATCACGCATCACGTTTCAAAGGAGCCTGCATGGCAACAGCCGTTCCTACTCGCCAACCAATCCTGGCACCACCGACCGTACGCTACAGCATCTTGGGCTGGCTGCGCAAAAATCTCTTTGGTAGCCTGGCCGATACGATTCTGACCCTGGTGGCATTGGGGTTGCTTTACCTCATCTTGCGCCCGCTGTTGAGCTGGATTTTCACGACCAGTTGGGCGGTGATCCCGGCCAATTTTACGTTGATTCTGCGTGGCTCCTATACACCCGAAGCAGTGGGACGGCTTTGGATCGCGCTCTATGTGCTCTTGGGGCTCACTGGCTTTAGCTGGGGCATCTGGTTCAAACGGGTGCAGCCAGTGACCGTACTGATGTTGCTGATCCCCGCCTTACTCGCGCTGATTCCCTTTATTGAATTTTTCAACCGGCTCAATCTGCTGGTGGGCGAAGCGGTGTTGCTGGTTGCCTATCTGATTGGTCGTTTCTGGCCGCGGCAGGCCAATCCACCGTTGTTTTGGCTGTGGGTCGTCTATCTACTGGCGACGCCCCTGATCTTGGGTGGCAGTGCCGCGCTGGGGCTTCAACCCCTGGTGCCGACCAATTTGTGGGGTGGGTTGATGCTCACCTTGATTTTGTCGGTCTTTGGCATTGCGCTCTCATTTCCATTGGGGGTAATGTTGGCGTTGGGGCGTACCTCACATCTGCCCGCCTTTCGCCTGCTGAGTGTGCTCTACATCGAATTTATTCGAGGGGTGCCGCTGATCACGTTGCTCTTTATGGGGCAGGCCATGTTACAATATTTCCTGCCGCCCGGTACCCCTACCATTGACCGGGTGATCAGGGCACTGGTGGCGATCGTCCTCTTTTCGGCGGCTTACACCGCAGAGAATGTGCGTGGCGGGCTGCAATCGATTCCCAAGGGCCAATATGAAGCGGCTGATGCGCTGGGCTTGAGTGGCTTTCATCGCACCTATTATATTATTTTGCCGCAAGCCCTACGCGCGGTCGTGCCGGTGTTGGTTGGTCAATTTATTGGCCTTTTCAAAGATACCTCGCTGGTGGCGATTGTCGGTCTCTTTGACCTGTTGGGCATCGGGCGTGCCATTTTGAATAACCCGAACTGGCTAGGCAATCATCAGCAGATCTATCTTTTTATTGCCTTGATCTACTGGCTATTCTGCTACGCAATGGCCTACGCCAGCCGGCGGTTGGAGCGCTCACTGGGCGTGGGCGAAAGGTGAGGTGGTCGCGTGGTCTTTTTGTCGCGTCGTCGTCGGTTAAATCGTTGCGCAAGCCGGCGATTTACTTGATAACCACACGACCACACGACTATGTGACCAAGCGACTAGACGACCAAGTGACGACGCTATGCGACAACAAGAAGTTACATTTTCATGGGAGTTTGAGACGATGAGCGAAAGTGGCAGTGCGAACAAGCCAATGATTATCTGTCGTGATGTGCATAAGTGGTATGGCAACTTTCATGCCCTGCGTGGCATTAATCTAGAGGTGCGACCTCAAGAAGTAATCGTCATCTGTGGTCCCTCCGGCTCTGGTAAGTCAACCTTTATCCGTACGATCAACCGGTTGGAAGAGCATCAACGCGGCGATATTATTGTGGATGACATTGAGTTGACCCATGATATCCGCAATGTGGAAGAGATCCGCAAAGAGACCGGGATGGTCTTCCAGCAGTTCAACCTTTTTCCGCACTTGACGGTGTTACAGAATATCACCCTGGCCCCGATTCAGGTGCGCAAGAAGAGTAAAAAAGAGGCCGAAGAGTTGGGGATGCAACTGCTCAAGCGCGTTGGCATTCCCGAGCAGGCGAAAAAATTTCCTGGCCAGCTCTCTGGTGGTCAACAGCAGCGGGTGGCGATTGCCCGCGCCTTGGCCATGCAACCCAAGGTCATGCTCTTTGATGAACCAACTTCGGCGCTCGATCCAGAGATGATCAAAGAGGTGCTCGACGTGATGAAAGAGCTGGCGCGCTCGGGCATGACGATGTTGGTCGTCACCCACGAAATGGGTTTTGCGCGCGAAGTGGCCGATCGAGTTGTCTTTATGGACGGGGGCGAAATTGTCGAAGAGAATACCCCCGAAGTTTTCTTTACCAATCCCCAACATGCACGGACAAAGTTGTTCTTGCAGCAGATTCTGTAAACGAGCTCTCCCGCTACGCAGCAATACTCAATTTAAACTTGGCACTTGTATACTGTGCATCCCCTGCACGTATCCGCCGCGGTTCCCCGGCGCAACTGGGCTCGTGTACTGCGCATCCCCTGATGCGCAGACCGGTCTGCGCATCAGGGACCGCAGCGAGTACTTGCGGGGGATGCGCAGTACACGGTGCTTAATCCGCTAAGCACCCATCGCTCCGCGCCCCGCAGTTGCCCAAACTGCTGCGCTGATGATACCATTCACCCGGTAAGCACGACCCATTCAACACAAAAATCTATCACTTGCCTTGCTGCCCGTGTGTGGCGTGTCCGCACATGGCGACGTCTGGCTGCGCCTGTTGGCTAGAAAGCTGTTATGTCCACTTCGTTGGGTAGTTATGTCACCCTGGTTCGTACTAACCGCAATTTCCGCTATCTCTGGTTAGGCGAAATTGTCAGTCTGCTGGGGGATTGGTTCAACCTGATCGCCTCGGCCACCCTCATTGGTAGCCTGACCGGTTCGGGCGTGGCGCTCGGTGGCCTCTTTGTGGTGCGGATGCTCGCACCTTTTCTCGTCAGCAGCTTTGGCGGTGTGATTGTTGACCGCTACAACCGCAAGCATATTCTCATCATTACTGATCTCATCCGGGGCGTTGTGGTGCTCGGTTTCCTCTTTATCCGTGAGCCTAGCCATGTGCCGTTTATTTATATTCTCACCGCGATCCAACTTGGGATCAGCGGCATCTTTTTCCCGGCGCGCAATGCGATCTTTCCCGATGTGGTGGCGCGCAATGAACTGGGCGCAGCCAACGCACTAAGCGCTTCCACGTGGTCGACCATGTTGGCGATTGGCACGGCATTGGGTGGTTTTGTCGCCGGTGGCCTGGGCCTTTCGACCGCCTTTGCCCTAGACGCATTAAGCTTCTTTGTCTCGGCCTTTCTCATTGCACGCATCACCTATACGCCCAAGCCGCAAACGTCAACTGACCAGAGTGTGGCCGCCGTCTTACGTGATTACCGCGAAGGCTTTAGCTATTTGCAGCGCAACCGGCAGATTCTTTTGATCGTTGTGCAAAAGGCATTGGTAACCCTCTGCTTTGCCACCGCTTACGAGGTAACCGCCGTGCCTATCTCGCAAAATGTCTTTATTATCGGCCAAGGAGGCGGGATCGGATTAGGGTTGATTTATGCGGTCGTGGGGCTTGGGACCGGGCTGGGACCGATTGTCATGCGTATGTTCACCGGTGACCGCGAAAGAGCCTTGCGCGTTGGGATCATGGTCAGTTTTGCGATTGCTGCACTGGGCATGTTCATTGCGGCACCGATGGTAACGACGGGGTACTCGTTTGTGATCTTTTTGATTGGGCTCTTTATCCGAGGCTTTGGCGGCGGTACCGTCTGGGTCTTTGCCAGCCAACTGGCCTTGCAGACCGTGGCCGATCAGGTGCGTGGGCGGGTCTTTGCCACCGAATTTGCGCTCTTCTCCCTCACTGGTTCACTCGCCGCTGTTTCAGCCGGTTGGGCCCTAGAGCAGCCAGGGATTGGTTATAGGGGCATCGTCTGGCTGCTGCCGATGTTGACCCTGGTGCCCGCGCTCTGGTGGGCGCTACTGCTGAGCCGTACCCGCCACAAGCAACCAGTGCCGGCCCAATCGTGAACGATGGTCTTGTCATTCCTCACCAAAAAGCCGGTTCGGAATGACAGGGCACCTGTTAAAATTACCCGCTTTGACCTCGCTTGCGCTTCCAGGTATGATTAGCCGGCACCCCTTGCCATTCATTACGCTCGTCAATTAACCGTAGTCAACTAGGGAGGAATCACCATGTCAATTCGCGACGCCACTTGCTTGCAATATGGCCTGACCGATCGGGAACGCCAGCAATTTAATGAGCAGGGCTTTTTTATGGTCGAAGACGCGCTCTCCCCTGCGCAAGTAGCAGCGCTGACCGCTGAAACCGATAAAATCTACCAGGACAAAGTCACCGCCGGCCATGATGCGACCAAAGCCCTCTTCTACCCCAACTTTATCCCCGACAGTGCGCTTTATCAGGATCTGGTCGACTATGAGAAGATCTTGCCCAAGGTGTGGGAACTGCTCGGTTGGAATATCTATCTCTATCACGCACACCTGATTGTGACGCCACCCAGTGGCCAAACCCCCGACCAAAAGACCTTTGGCTGGCACCAGGACAGCGGACGGACGAATGTGGAGCTGGAGGGCGATCCGCGTGCGCGCCTGTCGCTCAAAGTCGCCTATTTCCTCTCGGACACCAGCGAGCCAGGGCGCGGTAACTTCTGGGTCGTGCCGGGTAGCCATCTGATTAACAAGATGGAAAAGCCAGCTAGTGGCGAAGGGCAGTTGCCGGGGGCCATCCCCGTGTTGGCGAAACCGGGTACCGCCGTCTTTTTTGATCGGCGCATCTGGCACGCCGGCACGCCGAACTGGTCGAACTTGACGCGCAAAGTGCTCTTCTATGGCTATGGTTACCGCTGGATTCGCACCAAAGATGATATGACGGTACAAAGTTTGTGGGAGCAGAGCGATCCGATCCGCCGCCAGTTGCTGGGCTGGGGCACCAATGCCAACGGCTTCTACTCGCCCACCGATGAAGATGTCCCCCTGCGCGGCTGGCTGCGCGAGCAAGGGGTGGCGATGGCGGCGTAGGTGAGCCGGTGGCGGTATGACTTTGATCATTGTTAACAATTTAACCCCCTCCCAACCTCCCCCGTACTCGGGGGAGGTTGGGAGGGGGTTGCCTGAATGGTTACGATGATTGTTTAACTGACAAAAGCAGAGTATAATAGCAGCAAGTAGATTGCGTTAGCATGAGTGAGAAAGTCACCACAATGGATAACATTACACTGACATTGCCGGAGCCGGTGCTGCGGCGTGCCACAGAAACAGCTGCTTTATTGGAACGGTCCCTTGAAGAGGTCCTCGCCTCGGTCATCGAAGCCACCTTGCCGGATGTCAGTGATGCGCCACTGGATTTGCAGCGTGAACTCTTGCGCATGACTTGGTTGCCCAATGACGAACTTTGGTCGATTGCGAATAGCCAAATGAGTGATGACGAACAAGCGCAATTGATCAACTTGGTGGAACAGCAGCAAGCGGGGGCACTGGCTACGGCCGAGACGCATAAGGTAGAAGAACTCCGTAAAGAGTATGGGCGCATTACGTTGCGTAAAGCGCGCGCCTACGCGTTACTTAGTTTGCGTAGTGGCTACCCTCTTCTCAAAGCGGCTTAGACCTATGGCATCTGTACCATCCGAGCTGCGCACGCGTGTTTTTGCGGCAGCACGCCACCGTTGTGGTTACTGTCTAACCTCACAACTAATCAGCGGCGCGCAACTTCACCTTGAGCATATTATCCCACTAGCGCATCATGGTACCTCGCAGGAAGAAAATCTTTGGGTTGCGTGTGCTTGGTGCAACAGTTACAAAGGTACACAACGATTCGCCATTGACCCAGTGACGCAACAAACATTCCCTCTTTTTAACCCGCGTCAGCAGCTTTGGGACGAACATTTTAGCTGGTCAGATGATGGCATCTATATCAATGGGCGTACTGCGATTGGTCGTGCCACTGTGATTGCCCTCCGGCTGAACAATGAGTTTATTTTGCCCGCGCGGCGCCATTGGGTAATGGCCGGCTGGCATCCACCACGAAGTGACTGATTGATCGATCTACTCTAGCAATTATCTGTCACGTCAATTCACAAATGAGGTTTCCCATGTTAGAACAAGCAAAAGCGATCCACGCGCAACTGATCGCTTGGCGGCGCGATATCCATGCCCACCCCGAGTTGAGCTTCCAGGAGCAGCGCACGGCGCGGCTGGTGGCGGATACGCTCGAAAGTTATGGCATTGAAGCGCAGACCGGCGTGGCCAAGACCGGGGTCGTTGGTTACCTGGGCGAAGGCAAGCCGATCATCGGCATCCGCGCCGATATGGATGCGCTGCCAATCCTGGAGGCGACCGGTGCTGAATACGCGTCACAGAATGCCGGGGCGATGCATGCCTGTGGTCACGATGCGCACACCGCTATGTTGCTTGGCGTGGCGAAACTACTTTCGGAGATGCCCAACCGCCCCGCCGGCCAGATCCGCTTTCTCTTTCAACCCAGCGAAGAAGCGAGCGATGACGAGAACAAATCAGGTGGCATTCGCATGGTCGAAGAGGGCGCACTCAACGAGTTGGATGCGGTGATCGCGTTGCACGTCGCCAGTGACAGCGAAGCGAACAAAGTGATGATCGATTCGGGCTATATTACCGCGGCCGAGGACTCTTTCTTTATCACGATTACCGGCACTGGCGGTCATGGCGCGTATCCGCACCAGACGGTTGACCCGACCTTTATTCTGCCCCAGGTGCTCAACGCCATCAACGGCATCCGCGCGCGGCGCATGAATCCGACCAAGGCTGGCACCATTTCGATCGGCACGATTCACGCCGGCACCGCCACCAATATTATCCCCGCCAAGATCGAGATCAGCGGCACGATCCGCACCTTTGACGAAGAGACGCGCGCCCTGGCGAAAAGCGAGTTGGAAAAGATGCTGGGCATTGCCCGCGCCATGGGCGGTGATTATACCCTGCGTATCAAATCCGGCTACCCTTCCACCTATAACGATCCGGATGTCGCCAATTTGATCAAGGAAACCGCCGTCGAGATGCTTGGCACAGAGGGGTTGTTGCCGGCCGAGGCAGGCATGGGCGCCGAAGATTTCAGCTTTATGACCCAGAAAGCACCCGGTGCCATGTTTATGCTGGGGGCCAAGTTCGATGACAAAAATCGCCCCCATCACACGCCGGTCTTTGATATCAGTGAGGATGCCCTGCCCATCGGCACGGCGATGTTGGCGGAAGTGACTTGCCGGCTATTGAAGAAGCTGAGCAGCAAGCATTGATGAAGATTAAGCAAATAATTCGGCAAAAGAACCCCTCCCCAGCCCTCCCCTGCTAAGGGAGGGAGCAGTTGTCGGCGTAACTGTTCCTCCCCTTACCAGGGGGAGGTTAGGAGGGGGTCATGGTTTTACCTAATTATTTTCTTAACTTCCATAAATGCTTGCCTGATATGCAAAACCGCGCCCAAAGGGCCCCCGAAACGGGTTGACACATAACCCGTTTTAACGGGTTTTGCATATCAGCAAGTGAATTCATTCACCTGCGCTCAAACCGCTGACCCGTGCATAAACGCGGCGCAGCGGCAAAACAAATTCAATGGATTGGATGACTAAGGTGGCGTCAAGGTCAGTGTATTCGGTCAGCAGCCAGCGGCCGATGCCCAGTTTGTGGTGATATTCGATCAGAATTTGATCTTGATGAATGACTACATAGTCTTGTAACGAGGGCAGTGAGCGGTAAAACTCAAACTTCTGCCCACGGTCATAATCTTTGGTCGACGGCGAAAGCACTTCAAAGATTACCAGGGGATTGGTGATGGTATCAGTCCGATTTTTAAAAAAGTCGGGCTCCCCGCATATAACAGCAACATCAGGGTAAGTGTAGAGTTCATGGGTTTTGATGTAGACACGCAAAGCGCTGTTGAACGCTTCGCAACGGGTGTTTTCGAGACCCACGTTCAAGATCGCATTGACATTACTGCTGATCCGATTATGGTCGATTGAGCCACCAGACATGGCAAAGATTTCACCCTTGTAGTACTCGCTTTTGAACAGTGCCTGCTCTTCCATGACGAGATATGCTTCGGGTGTATACTTTGGGCTTTCGTGCGTGAGTGCTATTACCATTCACTTTCTCCCTTTTGACCAGACCATCTAATCCTATCGTACCATAGTTATTAACGAGCGACGAATAATCACCTATGATCCCACTCAATGACGTTAACCCGGTTCGCCGTACGCCACTGCTCACCTGGGGGTTGATTGCCCTCAATGTGGTGGTTTTCCTCTGGGAGTTAAGTTTGCCAGAGAGTCAGCTGATGCAAGTCTTTACGCGCATTTCGGTGGTGCCGGCGCAGGTGGCCGCGGCGCCCTTTGCCTGGGAAACGCAGTTGGATGTGCTGCGCAGCATGTTTTTGCATGGGGGGTGGGCGCACTTGCTCGGTAACATGCTCTACCTCTATCTCTTTGGCGACAACCTGGAGGATCGTTTTGGGCGGCCGCTCTTCTTGCTGCTCTATCTGGTGAGTGGTTATGTCGCGGTGATCGCGCAGGTGCTGATTGATAGCAGCTCGCTGATCCCGTTGGTGGGGGCGAGTGGCGCGATTGCCGGGGTGCTGGGCAGTTATCTCGTGCTCTTCCCGAATGTGCGGGTGCGCGGTCTGATTTTGTTGGGGCTCTTTTCGCGGCTGGCCGAATGGCCGGCGTGGGTGGTCTTGCTGCTCTGGTTTGGGTTGCAACTCTTCTCGGGGTTGGCCTCGTTGGGGCCACAGATGACCGGCGGGGTCGCCTTCTTCGCCCACATCGGTGGTTTTGTCTGCGGCGCGCTGTTGACCTTGCCACTGCTAGCCATGCCCCAGCCGCCAGCTGCAGCGCGCTATCAGATGTTATATGACCGCACCCGTCGCTATCGTTATTGATAATCCAATTCGTAGGGGCACGGCATGCCGTGCCCCTACGAATTGGATTATTCTTGAACAGTAAAACAAAGGAAGTAAAGATGACCAAAAAGAAAGTCGTCGTGACCGGCGCGTCTGGCAAGGTGGCCGGCCAAGTTTTGCCCCTCTTGCGCGAACGCTATGAGGTCATACTGCTGGACGTGAAAACGACTAACCGCGCAGGTGATGAAGTCCCCGGTGTGCAAATTGCGGATCTGGTTGACAAAAACCGCGACCACTATCGCGTCCACTTCCGCGGGGCCGATGCGATTGCCCACTTTGGTTTTGTCGGCAACTCCAACCCCAGCGCCGGCAATGACGCGGATACCCGCTTCTGGAATGAATTTGCCAATGTGCAGATGGCCTACAATATCTACCAGACCGCGCTGGAGGAAGGGGTCCGCCGCGTCGTCGTCGCCAGTTCCAACCACGCCGCTGACTATTACGAAGAGCTGATCCTCGACGGTAAAATGGACTTTGTTGATCCCAATGGCCGCGCCCTGTCGGATAACTATTATGGTTGGGCCAAAGAGGTCTATGAACATCTGGGGTTTGTCTTTGCCTGTGGCCGGCAGCCCCAGATCGCTGCCGTAACCGCTGATACCGCACCCCAGGCAGGGCGACCACTAGAGGTCGTCCAAATTCGCATTGGCGGTCCACGCGAGGATGATGTCGCCAACACCAAGCTGGGCGATCTACGCCGGATGCGCCGCGCCCTGGCTGTCTACATCAGCGACCGTGATCTGCAACAGCTTTTTGTCAAGAGCATCGAAACCCCCGATATCCATGATGCAGAGGGCATCCCCTTCCAAATCTTCTATGGCATTAGTGGCAACAGCCATGCCTTCTGGAGCATTGCGAATGCCCGTAAAATCATCGGCTACAGCCCGGAAGATAACAGCGAAATTCGTTTCCGCGATCTGATTAATGCGCATATTGCGGCGGCCGCGGGTTAGACACGAGACAAGGGATACGAGACACGAGCGGCTGTGCCTGGCCAGTCCGTGACTGGCGGCAGGTCATGGATCATGCCGCGCACGGTAGAATGTAATTCGTAAAACGTAATTCGTAATTCATAAAGAGGGGGAAATCAATGAAAGTGCTGGTGGCGTCTGGTTGGTTGAATGACGGTTATATCGATGGCTGGAAAGCAGATTTTCCAGCGGTCGAGTTTGTGAGCGGTAATAGCGAAGCAGAGTTAATGGCGGCCGCGGCTGATGTAGAAGTTGCCTTGGGCGCAGTCAGTGAAAATGTGGTGAAATCCGCCCCCAACCTGAAATGGGTGCAGTCGGGCAGTGCCGGGGTTGAGTGGCTGCGCAGTGCCCCTTCGCTGCTCGACAGCGACGTGCTGGTGACCAACACCCGTGGTGCCCACGCCAGCACGATTGCCGAACATACCTTTGGCATGTTGGTCTTTTTGGCGCGGCGTTTTGATGAGACCTATGCCGCCCAACAACGCCACGAGTGGCTGAGCGGGGCAACCGCGCCACGCACTGGGCTGGTGGGCATGACCATGGGGATCATTGGCCTTGGGCAGATCGGACGGGCGATTGCCAAGCGCGCCCACGCCTTTGACATGAATGTGATTGCCGTTGATGTCAACCAGGTGCCGCAGCCCGATTATGTGCGCGAGGTGCGGCTGCTTGATGGATTGCCTGATCTTATGCGCAAGTCCGATGTTGTGGTGATCGCCATCCCGATCACCGACGAGACGCGCGGGATGATCACGCCAGAATTACTCAAGTTGATGAAGCGCAGCGCCTATCTGCTGGTGATGTCGCGCGGCGGCATTATTCATGAACCCACCCTGGCACAGATGTTGCGCGACGGCGAATTGGCCGGGGCCGGGTTGGATGTCACCGCGGTCGAGCCGTTGCCCGCCGACAACGAACTGTGGGATTGTCCGAATATCATCATCACCCCGCACAACTCGCCGACTTCTGAGCAAACGCGCGGCAATGTGATGGCGATTATCAAAGAGAATTTGCGCCGTTATCTGGCTGGGCAACCGCTCAACAATCTGGTTGATAAAGAGGCAGGCTACTAATTATGACCACACCATTTCGCATTGGCGTTTCGCCCGATTTTCAGACCCACGCCGCCGGCTTGCTCGAGCCGGTGCTGGCCGAGTTGTTAGATCCCCTGCCCCACGTCAGTTGGGACTTTTTTCCCATGCGCGATAAGGAGATCCAGGCCGACGAAATTGCCGGTTACGATGCCTTGTTAACCCTGCTGGCACGCGTCACGCCCGCGTCGCTGGCCGGCAATGAGCGACTGGCGGTGATCGCACGCTGGGGCGTCGGCTATGATATGATCGATGTGCCTGCTTGTACAGAAGCCAATGTACTGCTGGCGATCACTACCGATGCCGTGCGCAAACCAGTGGCCGAAGCGATTGTGACCTTTTTCCTGGCGCTGGCCAAGAAGTTGTCCGCCAAGGATAAATTGGTACGCACCGGGCGCTGGGATCTCAAGGCGCAGACTTCTGGGCTGGGGCTGAGTGGCAAAACCGTTGGTTCAGTGGGCATGGGCAACATCGGCGGTGAGATGTTCCGCCTGCTCGGCCCCTTTGATTTTGGGCGCAAGCTCGTCTATGACCCTTATCTCTCGGAGGAACGGGCGACGGCAATGGGCGTCGAACTGGTTGATCTGGAGACCGTCTTCCGCGAGTCGGACTTTGTGGCGATCAACTGTCCGCATACAGCAGAAACCGAGGGGTTGATTGGCGCGGATCTCTTTGCACTGATGAAACCGACGGCCTACTTTGTCAACACCGCGCGCGGGCCGATTGTGCGCCAAGCTGATCTCACCGCGGCGTTGCAGGCGGGACAACTGGCCGGTGCCGGGTTAGATGTCTTTGAAGAAGAACCCCTACCCACCGACCACCCCTTGATCGGGATGGAGAATGTGATCCTTTCCCCGCATGCGCTGGCGTGGACTGATGATCTCTACCGCGATAATGGCGTGGGTGCCATCGAGAATATCCTGGCGATTTTGCAAGGGGAAGTGCCCAGGTACATTGTCAATCGCCATGTGGTTCACCAGTCTGGCTTCCAAGCCAAACTCCAGCATTTACGTATGCGCTGGGCAAGCAGCAGTTAACCAATGTGTCGTACGGGCACGATACATCGTGCCCGTACGACACATACTAACGGCCCCCCATCCCCGTGATTGTTACTCCTTCGATAAAATAGCGTTGAAAGGCGAGGAAGATCAGCAGGACCGGCAACATGACGATCAGGCTGGCCGCCATCAGCCAGTTCCACGCCGGAGAGCCGCCAAAGGCAAACTCATATTGACGCAAGCCGATTTGTAAAGTGTAAAGGGTTTCACTTTGCAGGTAGATCAGTGGCCCCATAAAATCCTGCCACGCGCCCTGGAAGGCAAAGATCGCAATCGCGGCCAAGGCGGGTTTGGAAAGCGGAATGATGATACTGCGCCAGACGCGGAATTCGCCCGCGCCATCGATCTTGGCAGCTTCGCTTAACTCCATTGGGATGCCGCGCATAAATTGGCGCAACAGAAAGATGTAAAAGGCATTCGCGGTGAAGGCGGGTATAGTTAACGGCAAAAAGGTATTGACCCAAACTTCTGAGCCTTGCAGCCCAAAGGCGGGCAACCGAGCAAAGAGGATAAACTGGGGAATCAACGTGACGACACTGGGCAGCATCATTGTTGCGAGCACTAACTTAAACACATGGTCGCGTGCTCGCCAACGTAGCCGCGCAAAGGAGTAAGCCACCATCGCCGACGAAAAGATCACGCCGGTCATACTGATCAGTGTGATCACCAAGGTGTTGATTGCCCAGCGGTCCCACATGCCAAAGCTAAAGGCGTCCACATAGTTGCTCCAGGCGACCGGTTGCGGGATCCAGTTATAGCCAAAGAGATCCTGCGGCGTTTTGAGCGAAGTGGAGACCATCCAGACCAGCGGGGCCAGCCAAAGCACAGCCAGTAGCGCTAACGCTAACCAGGCAAATAAGCCACCGATGGTAAAACGCCGGCGTTTCTGCTCCTCGGCTTTTTCGGCGAATGGCGGCTGCATCCGCTCCAGTGGTGCCACGGCACTACTTTGCATCATGGTTCTATCCTTCGCTCTCATAGTAGACCCAGCGCTTAGCCAAGGCCAACTGGATCAGCGTAATCAGCAGAATAATCACAAAGAGGATCCAGGCCAGTGACGAGAATGCTGGTGACAATCTCAAAGAAGATCGCCGGTGTCAAAAGCGGGATGGTGATATAAAAGATCTTGCGCCATTGATTGGCGCCGTCAATATCTGCCGCTTCATAGAACGATTGGGGGATGCCCTTGAGCGCGGCTAAATAGATCAGGATGCTGCCGCCAATCCACCACATGCCCATGATCACCATCCCTGGCTTGGTCCACAGCGGATCAACAAACCACCCTGGCCCGTTGATCCCCAAGAACTCCAGCCCGCGGTTGAAGAGCCCGTTGGGCGCAAGGATCCACTTCCACAGGAAGACGGCGGCAATGCCCGAGAGCACATTCGGGAAGTAGATGATCGAGCGAAAGAACTTCTCCCCCGGCTGTTCAACATTGAGCAGCAGTGCAATCCCCAGCGAGAGCAGCAGCACCAGTGGCGTCTTGACGATTACCATCCAGAAGGTGTTATAGAGCGCCCGCCAGAAAAAGTCGTCACGTGCCAATGCTTGATAATTTTGTAAGCCAATCCACTCGGGAGCGGTGGTGATGTTATAGCGTGTAAAGCCGGCATAGAGCGAGAAGATCATCGGGCCGGCCGTAAAGAGGATCAACCCTAGCAGCCAGGGTAGGACAAAGAGCCAACCAGTCAACTCTTCGCGGCGGCCTGGTGTCCACCACCTGCGCGCAGGGGGCTGACCTTTGGGTTGCTGAGTTGAGGCGGTGAGTGTTGTCGCCATGCGCGATTCTCCTACTTTCAATCTTGCTCGTAACCACGCTCTGCGTCTCGCCCGGACGTCTGCGTCCAGGCGAGACGCAGAGCGTCCGGGCTGCATCACGCCGCGGAGCAGCGTGGCGAGCCATTACTGACTCTGGGCGATTGTCTCGTCGATCGCCTGCTGGACCTGTTCGGCCATCTGTTCCGGGGTCAACTCACCGGTCCAGACCTGCTCGAAGCGGGTATCGGCTTCCTGGACAAAGTTGGGATAGCCGGGCACATAGATGCTGCCTTCGCTATCCGCCATCACCGCCATGATCGAGCCCCAGAAGGGGTCGGCCATGAGCACTGGATCATCGGTCAGCGTTTGCAGGGTGGGGATGGCCAACGTATCGCGTGACCAGGAAGTTTGGCCTTCGGCACTGGCCATGCATTGAATGACCGCCCAGGCGGCATCAGGATTCTCGGCACCGGCGGGGATCGCTAAGGCGAAACCACCACTCCAGTTGGCCCGTACTTCCCCGTAGGGCATAAAGCTCACGCCCCACTCCATGGCTTGGGTGCTGCCGTCGGCCATCTGAGCCTGGGGCCGGTAGAAGTTTAATTGGGAAAGGTAACCGGCCACATCGACGATCATCGGCGCGGTGCCCGACATAAAGAGATCATTGGGGGGCGAGCCGTAGCTGGCACGGGTATTTTGCAGATTCTGCCAACCGCCATAACGATCAACCCAGCCCTTTATCCACTGCAAAGTCTCAATAAAGGCGGGATCATTGTAGTTCGGCGCGCCATCGACAACCTGTTCCCAGCCATTGGTGCGCGCCCAAATATCGGCGCCGGCATTCCAGAGTGGCACAAAACCGACACGAGCATAGGAACCATCCTCATTCTGGATATCCAGCGCATCGGCATACGTTTCGAGTTCTTCCCAGGTGGTCGGTGGCTTTTCTGGGTCCAGCCCCGCGTCGGCAAAGGCCTGTTTGTTCCAGATCAGGACGCGCACATCGGTCTCAAAGGGAATGCCATAGCTCTCTTCTTCGTAAAGGGTCTCTTGCCAGGCAAAAGGCCAGAAATCGGCGCTGTTAAACGAGCTGCTTTCAATATAGGGCTGCAGGTTGGTGACGATTTGATCGCTTGCCCGCTGCGGCAACTGCGGGCGATTCTCGACAATAATATCCGGCATACCACTGCCGGCGGCCACCGCAGCAATATTCGCCGTCCAAATGTCGCCCCAGGGCTTAAAGGTTTCGGTGATCTGAACGTTCGGCAATTGATCCTGGCAGATCGCGATCACCCGGCGTAACGCGGTCCGACGCGCCGGTGAACCCCAGAAGTGCCAAAGTTCCACATCGCCACTCGCGCTGCTCACCGCTGCCCCTTCCGTGGTTGTATTACTGGTCGCCGGTGGCGCGGCGGCTGGTGTATTGCGATTGCAAGCACTCAGCAGCAGACTAAGCAGAATTAGCAGAGCAAATGGCCTGCATAAATGTTTCATCAATGGTCTCCTTTGCGCATTGAGCAGGTTTTGATTTAAGGTTGTGCTGTCCTGTTCACCGTAACATAGCTTGCAAGATAAATCCGTGTGAATCGATAGTCTTGGCAGTTACAAATGAGATATAGTAGAAGAAGAGGGTAGGCGATGAAACTAACCAACAAAGTCGCGCTGATCACCGGTGCCGGTAGTGGGATTGGCGCGGCCACAGCACAGTTGATGGCCGCCGCCGGGGCGAGTGTTGCCTGTGTCGGGCTACCGGACGTAGGTGTAGAGAATGTAGCCGCGGCGCTACAGCACGCTGGTCACCAAGCATTGGCCATCCCCACCGATGTCGCCGATAGTGCCCAGGTCGCCGACGCCGTGCGCCAAACGGTCGCCCACTTTGGCCGCCTTGATCTGATCGTCGCCAGCGCGGGGATTCAACTGCATCAGAGTGATCTCGATCTGCATACGCTGCCGGAAGAAGTATGGGATCGTACGCACGATGTCAACTATCGCGGCGTCTATCTCACCTGTAAACATGGCCTTGCCCAGTTGGTGGCACAGGGCGAAGGCGGCGCGATTGTGATCGTCGCCTCGGTGACGGCGCTTAATGGCCGCTCGGTCAACCCGGCGTATATGAGCGGCAAACATGGGTTGATCGGCTTAAATCGCTATATCGCCGTGCATTATGCCAAACATGGCATCCGCTGTAACGCTGTCTCGCCTGGTGCGCTGGAACGGACGCCCAACCATGATCAGCACCCCGACCCGGCCGGGCGCGAAGCGATGTTGCGCGCCCGCATTCCCTTAGGTCGCCCCGGCAAGCCGGCAGAGATCGCACCAGTGATTACTTTTCTCTGTACCGACGATGCCAGCTACCTGACCGGGGCCAATATTGTCGTTGACGGCGGTCTCAATATAGCGTAAAATAGGGGCGGTATCGTCGCGTGTGCGATCAAAAAGGAGCTTATGACCTTACTCCAATCAAGCAAGAAAAATAATGCCACAGACCGTTTAGAAGAGCAGCACGATCCGGTCTACTACCCCGAAACGGATGGTAAGCCCATGGCAGAATCAGATCTGCATCGCGATTTCATGTTTTACTTGATCAACCTGCTGCAACGCTTCTTTCAAGGGCAGCAGGTCTATGTCACGGGCAATCTGCTGGTCTACTATGAAAAAGGTAATCCGTACAAGTCGGTTGCGCCAGACTGTTTTGTCGTACGCGATGTTGATCCAGGTCCGCGCACCACTTACCAGATTTGGGAAGAAGGGCGCGGGCCAGAAGTTGTTTTTGAGGTTTCTTCGAAAACGACGCATAACGCGGATTTGACCAAAAAGATGCGGCTCTATGCCAAACTGGGGGTGCGGGAGTATTTCATCTACGACCCCACCTCCGATTATCTTGATCCGCCGTTGATTGCTTATGAGTTAGTCGACGGTCACGGCTATGTGCCGATGGTACCGCTCAACGAAGAAGTAATGCTTGGTGAGATCTCTTTCATTCCCGGTGAGGGCGAAGCACCTACCTACCAAAGCACGATTCTTGGCCTGCGGCTGACACTGGACGAAGCGAATCGCCTATGTCTCTTTGACCTGAAGACGGATGAACAATTGCTAAGCGATGCTGAAGCCCGTCTCCGTGCCGAGCGTCATGCTGAGCAAGTTGAGCGTCATGCTGAGCAAGTCGAAGCAGAAAACGCAAGCCTCCGCGCTGAACTTGAGCAATTACGCAAACAAAATTTAACCAAATAAACTATCGCCCCTGCTCATCGCCAATAATCGCACTGGGAGAACCAACCAAAATGGCCAATCAGCCACTGCTCATCTACGTCGGCACCTACACGCGCAGCCTGCCCCATGTGGCGGCCAAGAGTGAGGGCATTTATCTCATTAGCATGGACCCGGCAACGGGGGCGCTCGCCTTTGTCAGCAAGACAACGGGGGTGGACAATCCTTCGTTTGTGACGTTACATCCAAGCGGCAACTATCTCTACGCTGTCAATGAAGTGGGCGACTTTGCCGGGCGTGACAGCGGTGGGGTGAGTGCCTTTGCGATTGACCGGGCTAGCGGTGCGTTGACCTTTCTTAACCAGGAGCCAACCGATGGTGCCGCCCCTTGTCATCTGAGCGTCGATGCCACGGGAAAATATGTCATCTGCGCCAACTATACCGGCGGCAGCGTCTCGATGCACCCGATCAACGCCGATGGTAGCTTGGGGCAGATGAGTGACTTTGTCCAGCATGTCGGCTATAGCGTCAACCCCCAACGGCAGCAGGAACCCCATGCCCACTCGTTCACCATCGATCAGGGCAACCGCTATGCCTACGCCTGCGATCTGGGCAAGGATCAGGTCATCATCTATGGGCTTGATCTGGCGAATGGCAAGTTTCAAGTCAACGATCCGCCTTATGCCGAAACGCCCAGAGGGGCCGGCCCGCGTCACTTCGCCTTTCACCCCAACGGGGCCACGGCCTATGTGATCAACGAGTTGGACTCGACCGTGACCGTCTTTACCTGTGATGCCACGACTGGCGCACTCACCCCAGTACAGACACTCTCGACCTTGCCTGCCGGTTTTGAAGGGCGCAGCCATTGTGCCGATATCCATGTCCATCCCACCGGCAAATTTGTCTACGGCTCCAACCGCGGCCATGACAGCATTGCGATCTTCACGGTTGACCAGACCAGCGGCCAGTTGACCGCGTCCGGCCACGAGTCAACCGGCGGCAAGGTGCCGCGCAATTTCGCGATTGACCCCACGGGGACCTTCCTGCTGGCGGCCAACCAGAACACCGACAATGTCGTTGTCTTCCGCATTGACCAGGCGACGGGCGAGCTGACGCCCACTGGCCATGAACTTGCCGTGCCGACACCGGTCTGTTTGCAGTTTTGGGCATAAGCGCGTGAGCCAAATTTGGTGATCGTGTGGCAAATAATGGGCGTGCCCGCAGGTGGTTGAAACACACCTACTGATAGGCTGAAGTGCGTTTAGACGCACTGGGTGTTAATAGCGCAGCACCGATATTCTTTTAATACAAAAAAGAGAACTGTGCAGCTGCACAGTTCTCTTTTTTGTATTAAAAATCTATACTTGTTACCCGCCGAACTAACGGACCGGGCTATCCTCGAAGAAGCGATCAACCTGGCGTTCGGCTTCATCTTTGGTGTAACCGTATTTCTCCTGGAGTTTGCCGAGGAGCTTCTGGCGGTTGCCGTCAATTTCGGTCAATTCGTCATCGGTCAGATCGCCCCACTGCGCCTTAATCCCACCGACGACCTGGTTCCATTTGCCCTTCAAAATATCCTGATTCATCCGTTGCTCCTTTAAACTGGTAATTGAAAGCTTGTGAACAAGCTTGTTTGACAAGACCAGTTTACCGTGTGGTGCGGGGTAAGGCGATGGAGCATGGGCTAGATGGAAGATATAGTGAAAGATTAATTGGTCGCTTGATTTATTTCAGTTGGAAGCGGCTTTCGAGTAGCGGTAGATCCACTTCGCTCAGGGTCAAGGTGACCGGGGTATCGAGCGCCAGGTCGCCCCGCCCATAGAGATCGGTCTCTAGGTCAAGCGCGGGGAAGACAACGACACTGCGATTGCCACTTTTGTCAACCACGACGCCTTCGCCGCGCCAGCCGGGGTTACGGCGGAGATAGGCCAGGGTCCAATGTTTGTTGGCAAGGCGCTCGGTGGTGCGGACGGTGCGCATACTCACGCTCGCCTCGGCTAGTCGTTCCATGAGCGTCTGCTGATCGAGGATTTGTTCACCGCGCAGGTGGGCGCGCAACTGTTGGTGGACTAGCAGGTCGGTGTAACGGCGGAGCGGGCTGGTTGCCTGCGCATAGCGTTCCATGCCCAGGCCAGTGTGGTGACCAGGTTCACTTTTGTACTGACTTGGCTTCATCAAACGGCGCATCGCGAAGAAGGTGGAAAGGGTCTCGCCCTCGATTGAATAAATCTCCTCGTCAGCATCCTGGGTGCTAAAGGGGATGGGGATCTGTTTTTCTAAGGCATAACGCGCCACCGCTTCGCCGGTAATCAACATTGCTTCGCGCACCAGATCACGGCTGCGCAACGGGGGCAACGGTTTGATCACAATCTCATCATCCACCACCCGAATCTTCACTTCGGGAAGGGTCAACTCAATTGCGCCATTGGCCATGCGCCGGCCAATGAGCCGTTGCGCCAACTCATAGAGCTGGGCAAAGGGTGCGGTTGCCAGTTGCTCATTTGCTTCTTCGTAGGTGAGCCGCGTCACACGCACCCAACTGGGGGTAATCTCTAAGTCTTCGATCTGCCCTTCGTGGCTGAGCTGGATGCCAAAGGAGAGTGCTGGGGAAATTTCTTGTAACCCCAGGCCTAGCAACGCGGTTGCCGCGGCGGGCAACATGTGAATGGTCCCCTCTGGCAGGTAAAGATTCGCCCCACGGGCGCGCGCTTCTTCATCGGCAGGGCTACCGGCGGGAATCAGCGCGCCAACATCGGCTACATGCACCCACAGCCGGCCATTGTCCCAGCTCACTGCATCATCGGGATCACGACTGCCTTCGTCGTCAATCGCTAGCGAAAGCAGATGGGTGAGATCGCGGCGCTCCTCGTCCGGCAAGGCGCCGAGGGGCAGGTCGGGCTGGGTGGTGGTGATGCCCAGGCGCCGTGGATAAGGATTATTGTGTTCAGTCCAGTAACCGATCTGCAAGAGGACGGCGTGCGCGCTCTGTGGTGTTTCCTGGCGGCCCAGGGTACGTAAGACGCGACTCTGCTCGCGTTGCTCTACTGCCAGCGCAACGACCTCTTCCAAATAGCGTTCATCACCCGGTGCATAATGACCCGCTTGGACATGTTGCAAAAAGTTTTGCCAGGCCTGCTCTTCGGCGGCTTTGGCGGCCCGTGTGGCTTGAATCGCCGTGACGGTCTCTTGCGTGTGTACCTTTAATGCATCGGGATCGCCGCTAAAATAGAGCCCATCTTCTACCAGTTGCCAGAGCGTCCAGGCGATGGCTGGGGTAAAGTTGGAGAAGGCCAGTTCGGCCAGTTCGGGTAGGGTCGTGTACTCACCGGCCAGCAACTCCCACGCGGCCATCACTTCGCCCTGCACCGGCTTTAAGTCGCCAAGGCTGCGCAGCGGGCCAGGATGCAATAGCGTGACATCCTTGGGGCGCACGCTAAGGGATTGCCCATTGTCGGTCTGGATCTCGATTTTTTTGTCGCCACTGCTTGTAATGCGCGCCGCCCGATTTTTATAGAGGACAAGGCTATCGACACGAAGGGTTGGTTCAGACATGCGGTTGCGTTTACCTACTCTATGAATGGTGAGACGTGAAACATGATGACGTGATGACGTGATGCGTAAAACGTAATGCGTAATTTGTAACCTGCCTGCACACAGCGCTTACACTTTTGCGCGAGCCGGGTTATACATTGCACGAATGTGGATGGCTGGGCCACCGGCGAGGTGGACGAGACGGCCGATGCTGTTACCGAACAGGTGCATAGACCAGAGCGGCCAAGGCAACTGTGATCGTTTGACGGTGTGGAAACCGAAGCGTTGGTAATAGTGTTCCAGCTCCGCTAGACAAAAGAGATAAAGGCCCTCGGTTGGATGGACGCGCTGATGGTCGTCAACGAGTTGCTGGACAAGCTGTCCACCGATGCCTTGCTGGCGATATTCTTCTGCCACCACGAGCGAGGCCAACTCTGGTGTCCCATCTCGATGGCGCTTGATCTGGCCGATGCCAACAATCTGCCCTTGGACTTCAGCGACAATAAAACAACCCGGCTGCAAGTTGACCCGATTGTAGTCACCTGGCCGCATCAGTGCCAGAATTGCCTCGCGATCAGCGGCCTGACCGGGACGTAAATTTACCATCTGGATTGCTTTTGGTTCGTCGCGCTTTGCTTTGGTCCCCATCTCCGGTATAGTATAGCGGAGATCTTGAATTATGGGCAATTATATTTCCTGAACAGCACAAATGGAGTAGTGACCGTGAGCGAAGCACAAGCGGCCCAGGACGTTGCCACCACAGAAATGATCCTGATCCCGGCGGGTCCATTCTGGATGGGCAGTGATGAACGTCAAGATGAACAGCCCGCGGGTGAGGTGTGGGTTGATGCGTTTACCATTGACCGCCTACCGGTAACCAACGCCCAGTTTTTTGCCTTTTGGCGTGCTGGGTTGTACGAGCAACCCGACCATCCCTGTTGGACCGGGTTACAGGAAGGCTATCGCTGGATCCGTAAAAGCGAAGAGCGGCGGGTACCGCGGTTTGCCTATGACCCGCAGTGGAATGACCCCGAACAACCGGTGATTGGTGTGACCTGGTATGAGGCGTTGGCCTATGCGCGTTGGGTTGGCAAACGGCTGCCGACTGAGGCTGAATGGGAAAAGGCGGCACGCGGCACCGATGGCCGCGTCTACCCGTGGGGTAATGACTTTGAGGTAAGTCGCTGTAATATTGCAGATAGTGCGCTGGGCTGTACTAACAAGGTGGGGCTTTACTCACCGCAGGGCGACAGTCCCTATGGAGTTGCTGAAATGGCGGGTAACATCTGGGAGTGGACGGGTACGCTCTATCAGCCCTATCCCTATCGTGCCGATGATGGCCGTGAAGATCTAGCGGAGAATAAAGGGCGGCGCGTGCTGCGTGGCGGTTCCTGGCAGAGTCGCTTTACGCAACATCTACGCTGTGCTAACCGCTACTTTGGCGACCCGAATTTTGGCTTTACGAATACGGGCTTTCGCTGCGCGCGAGATGGATGACAAGATGACAAGAAGGACAGGATGAAACGTCGACATCATCTTGTCCTTCTTGTCATCCTGTCCTTCTTGTCATCTTGTCATCTTGTCATCCTATTCGCGTTAGCTCAATTCAGGGCGATCCGGGTGATCGACCACATAGACTTCCTGGGGCAGACCGAAGTAGATATTCCAATCTTGCACGTTGAGACCGGCCGAGTTCTTGGGCAAACCCTGAACCCACGGTTTGTAGAGCCGGATGCCGAAGGGGTAGTAGACATATGTCGCAGCCCCTTCTTCGATCATGCGTTTTTCCGCTTCGGAGTAGATTGCCATGCGCTCTTCCATGGTGGCCCCGCCCGCGGCCTCGTCAAGCATGGCATCGTATTCGGCATCGACATACTCGTGACGCGAACCACTGGCGCGGCTGGAATACCAGACGAGGAAGTGGTTGTTGTTCGGATCGGGGTAGTCCATGTACCAGCGGACATAGGTGAGCTGATTCTTGTGTTCCCACATACTGCTGCGGAAGACCGCGTTCTCCAACCCTTCCAGCGTTACATCCATGTTCAGGTTCTCTTTGAGCATGGCCTGAATCGCCTGGGCCACCAACCCTGGCACGCCGGCTAGTTCATCGGCGCGATAGGTCAGCCTGACTTCTGGCCAATTCTGCCCACCTTCATAGGGGGTGCCAACGAGTAGCTCCATTGCTTTCGCGGGATCATAGCTCGTCAATTCATTGACCCAATCATATTGCGCCGGATCGACATAGCCTGGTGAATCGGGTGGGACAAAGGTCATGGCCGCTTGACCGGCACCTTGCAACACTGCACCAACAATCGTTTCGCGGTCAATCGCGTGGTTGAGCGCTTGGCGCACTTCCTTGACATCAAAGGGGGCCATGGTGAAGGAGGGGGCCAGGTAGAAGGTACCGGTAAGCGAGAAGGTTTGGATCTCCTGCGCAAGCACCGGATCTGCCTGCAGGCGCTTGAGTTCAGCAACGGGGACCTGGCTGCGGTCAATCTCGTTGGATTCATAGGCCGCCAGTTGTGCATCGGTGGCAATGATTGTCGCAATTCGCTTGCGCAGCTTCGCTTTGGGTTCCAGGACAAATTCTTCGAAGCGCTCGACCACAAATTCCGAATCATGTTCCCAACTGGTTAGTTTCCATGGCCCATTGGTCACAATATTCGCCGCTTCCGTCCACTTCTCGGCAAATTGCTCGACCGAAGCGCGGTGGGCAGGCAATGCTGCCAGATAGGCCATCACGGTGGGGAAGTAGCCGCGCGGCCCTTCCAAGGTGATCTCCAGCGTGCTATCATCGACAGCCTTGATGCCGACATCGTCAATCGTGACCCCTTCGGCGCTGGTGTTAACCGCTTCGCCGTTCTTGATGTCAAAGAGGAAAGCAGCATAGGGCGCACCGGCGGCCGGATCGAGTTGGCGCTTGAATGACCATTCAAAGTCGGCGGCGGTGACTGGGTCACCGTTGCTCCAGGTCTGCCCAGGGGCGAACTTGAAGGTGTAAACAGTGCCATCATCGCTGAGGGTGTAACTTTCGGCTACATAGGGTACCGGCTCATAATCGGTATTAAAGCGCATCAAACCGGCAAATAGTTCGGTTTCACCACCACAGTAGAGGTCGAAGTTAAAGTCATGGCTGGCTGGTTCATTGCCAAAGGGAAAACGGACAATTTGCAACTCATCCGCGACCATTTCACCAGCGGCTGGCGCAGCTTCGCCACTACCCGTCTCGGCCGGTGCTGCGGCGGGGGCCGCCGGCGCACAGGCGGCTAATACGGTCGTGCCGGCCGCGGCCGCCAAAATCTGCATGAACCCACGGCGGCTGACGCCCGCCGCGGCCGAGCGTTGCATAAAGAGTTTGACCTGTTCTGAATCTTGTGTCCAATGTTGCATGTAATTCTCCTCCAAACAAATGAATTGATGGTTGATCCTTTGGCATTTACCTATCGTCGATTGTGAACGGTCGTTGGTCCATGTGTACTTGACCTGAGTATACTTGACCTGATGACCAATCACAGAGCACTGGTGACTAAGGGTAAAATGGCAAAAGAGAAAGGACGGATATGGTTGTTTACCGTTTCATGCGCGGATCAAGTGCATCGCGTAGCCCATCACCCAAGAATGAAAAGGCTAACATGGTCAGGCCAATCGCAATCGTGGGGAAGGTGGCAAGAAACCAGTAACTGCGCAGCGAAGTCTGATATTCACCCACCATTTGCCCCCAACTGGGGGTGGGCGGGCTAATCCCGACGCCGATAAAACTGAGCGCTGCCTCGGTAAAGATCGCCTGCGGAATGCCAAAGGTGACGGCAATAATAATCGGTGTCAACGCATTGGGCAGCAGATGTTTGGTAATAATCCGCCCAGACTTTGCCCCTACCGAACGCGCCGCCAATACATACTCTTTTTCGCGCAGCGACAAGAGCTGCCCGCGCGTCAAACGACATAAAGTCACCCAACCGGTGAGGCCAAGCGCAATAAAAATGTTGACCATTCCTGGGCCAAGCGCCGACATGATCAGAATGACAAAGAGCAAGGTCGGGAAAGCATACATCACATCGACAATGCGCATCAGATAGAGATCGAGCTTGCCGCCATAAAAGCCGGCAATCGCGCCTAGTGGCACGCCAATGGCCAGCACGATTAACTGCGCGCCCAGCCCCACCAACATCGAAACGCGTGCGCCATAGATCAGCCGGCTAAACATATCTTGTCCCAGTGGGCTGGTGCCAAAGGGGTGTGCCCATGAAGGCGATTGATAAGTTTGGGTAAAGTCCGCTTTATCATAGGGATAGGGTGCGATCAGGTCGGCAAAGATCGCAAGCAGCAAAAAGAAGACCACAATGATCATCCCGATCACCGCCAGCTTGTTACGCAAGAGCCGTTGCCAGGCATCGCGCCAGAGATTGGTCTGCTTGCGCATTTGTAATTTGGTATCAGCCGGTGTTGCCGTTGGCTTGCCCGGTACGACAGTTGGTGCAGAAGCGGCCATTTCGCAGACCTCCCAGTGAAACAATTGTAGAGGATGCACGGCTGAAGGGTAGGGGCATGATGCATCATGCCCCTACCCTTCAGCCGTGCATCCTGGTTTAATCATACCTGATGCGTGGATCGAGCCACCCGTAGATCAGATCGACAAAGAGATTCATTACGCCGAGAAAAACGCCATAGAGCAGAATGACGGCCATAATCATATTATAATCACGGCTGCTCATGCTGCTGACAAAGAACTTGCCCATCCCTGGCACCGAGTAGAGCGCTTCGACAAAAAACGAACCGGTGCCAATTGCGGCAAAAATCGGCCCCAGAATGGTGACTACGGGAATCAGCGCATTTTTTAGAATGTGGCGGGTCACAATAATACTGTTGCCCAACCCTTTGGCCTGCGCCGTACGGACATAGTCGGAGCGGATCACATCAAGCACGCTGGAACGGGTGTAGCGGGCAATAATGGCCAGTTGTCCCAACCCTAAGGTGAGGGTTGGCAATACCCAATGCATCGGCGTATCCCAGCCGACCACTGGAAACCATTGCAAGGTGATCCCAAAAAGCAGAATAAACAAAATGCCAATCACAAAGTTGGGCAGACTTACGCCTAAGGTAGCAATCGTTACACAAAAATAATCGATGGGCGTGTTCTGGTTCATCGCCGCCAGCGCGCCTAGCGTAATCCCACCCACTACGGCAAAGATAAACGCCAGGGTGCCTAACTGCAGGGAGATGGGAAAGGTATTTTTGATGATTTCCGCGACGGTACGGCTTTTGTATTGATAGGAGAAGCCAAAGTCGAAGCGTACGGCGTTACCCACAAAGGTGAGGAATTGGATCGGCAGCGGCTTATCCAGGCCATATTTTTCAGCCAAGTTTTTCTGGAGTTCAGGCGGCAGTGGGTTGGCGTTGGGCGCTTGGGGATCAAGAGGACTACCAGGTGTGGCGTGCATGACAGCAAACGTGACCAGTGCCATTGCTAACAAGGTCGGGACTAACCAGATGAGCCTTTCAATTGCGTAACGGAGCACACACATCTCCTTCTGGCGCGCATAAACCCATGCAGGGGGGTGCCGGGGTTATTGGCGTCTACTCAATGATACGCTGCTCGTTTTGAAAACATGGAGCACTTGGGCCGCAGGCCATTTGCGTTTTCATCACAAACACGATTTAGGTTGACAGGAAAATTGTAGATAGCACACAACCTGCCACTCCCGATCTGGGGCGCACAGTTGTTTCGGGGTATTGCAGTTAGCAATTGGGTGTAAAAGTACAGACATTGTAACTGAACGTTACAGCGTTGTCAACTGTTTTGGAGCGCTAAAAGGCACGAAGTTTTATAGGGTTCTTTTGTGAAAAGTGTCGATAACGCTTGCACAGATAAGCCGTCTGCTTTGGCAAAGCCCGCCAATCCAGGTATGATTAGGCTGTGAACTCATTATCAATTGATAATTGATAATGACGATTGTAAATGCCTTGAACCTGTGGTTGTACCCAATGTTATCATCCAAACAGCTTGCACAATTTCAACGTGATGGTTATCTGGTCGTCGAAAATTGCCTAACCGCGGCGGAGCTGGATCCGGTGATCGAGGAATATAGCCACTACATAGATCGCCGCGCACACGAACTATACGCCGCCGGCAAACTTACCCAGCCCTATGCAGACGCGCCATTTGCACGCCGTCTGGCCCTAATTGCTGCCGAAAATCAGGAACTGTATCCCGAGTTGGATATTATGCAGCTGCGCGGGCAGGCAACCTTTGCGTTCTTGCACAATCCCAGGCTGCTTGATCTCGCTACGGCGCTAGTCGGGCCGGAGCTGATCTGTAGCCCGATTCAACATCTGCGCCCCAAGTTGCCCAATGGCCTCACGCCACGCGGCAGTGATCCTCACGTCGTACACTGGCACCAGGATGCGGGCGTCATGTGGGCCGAGGCTGATCCCTATTTTGTGCTGACCATGTGGATTCCGTTGGTGGACGCTACACCCGAAAATGGTTGCCTGCGGATTATGCCGGGCGTTCAGCAGACGGGCCTGTTGCCCCATCGAACCAAACCAGGGCTAGGCACGGCGATTCATGGCGATCTGCTCGCCCGCCGCCCGGTTGTCACCGTGCCCATGCGCAAGGGCAGCGTGCTGCTCATGCACAAACATACCCCACACAGTTCTGGGCGCAACACCACGAACGCGGTGCGCTGGAGTATGGATCTGCGTTACCAGGCCACCGGCACCCCAACCGGCCGCCCATTTCATCCGGCCTTTGTGGTGCGCAGTCACCGCGATCCGACTACCGTCCACACCGATTACGCTGATTGGTGTCAACAGTGGGAAAGCGCGTTGGCGCAAAGCGCGGGGGTACGCGTCCATCGCTGGTCGTGAGCAGGGGAGGTACATCAGTAAATCGGTAAATCAGTAGATAAGTACGGGATTCCCGATGTACTGATGTACCGATTTACCTATCTCCCCTTACGAATCCAGAACATTAACAGCACAAAAAAGACCAGCCAGAAACCGATGATGACACCGGCACCGGTGGTCAATACCAAGGCTAGACTGTAGCCATAAAATAGGGCAGCAAGTAAGATGGCCGCGCCGAGCAGGCTCAAGCCAATCGTCACTAGGAGTAGATATCGCAGGGGGGCGGTGGTGGCTTCGGGGGCCTGGCGTAGACCATACTGGTAGGAAAGCCATGCGCCTAACAGCGAGGCTACGGCACCAATGGTCAGACCAATCAGAAATGCTTGCGGTGTGAGTGTCACGGCTTGGTTGCTCCCAATCGTTGTCCGGTTAATGCTTTTATCATAGCGCAAAGCCCACTGCTTTGGCAACGAGCACAAGTTAACGGGTGCATTTCACTTTGGGGGCGAGTTTCTGCTACCACTAGTGTGCGTCGCACTGGTCAGCTGAGATCGGGTCAACGAAACAACGTTTGACCAGTGCGACGCACATGGGTTGCCCCCAGTGTGGGATGCTCCCAAATTAACAGATAAATTTTATAAGATGGGGTTACACAACGCTCGGCGACTGAGCGGGGGCCCTTTGGGCGCGAAGCCAAAGCGCGTTGTGTAACCCCTAAAAACGTAAAGTCTCAAAACTCATAAGGATTGATTATGCAAAGTTTATGGAATGAAGCACAAGCGGCCGCCTTGGCCGATGATCTGCTGGCGCTGCGCGTTTATACATCGCGCCTCTTGGGGGGTGATCCCGCCTTGGTCCTCCACGGCGGCGGCAACACCTCCGTCAAGTTGACCGAGCCGGACTTCTTTGGCGATCCTGTGGAGGTGCTCTATGTCAAAGGCAGCGGCTGGGATCTGGGTACGATTGAGAAACCCGGTTTTGCTCCCGTGCGGCTGGATGTCGCCAAGCGCATGGCTGAATTCCCCTCGATCAGCGACGGCGACATGGTTAAGACCCTGCGCAGCGCCATGCTTGATCCGGGCGCACCCAACCCATCGGTCGAGACGATCCTCCATGCGATTATCCCTTTTACTTTTGTTGACCATAGCCATGCCGACGCCGTCGTTACGATCATGAATACGCCTGATGGTGAAGCACGCGTGCGTGAACTCTATGGCCCGAACATGCTGATCGTTCCCTACGTCATGCCCGGTTTTATCCTGGCGCGCACCGTCTATGAAATGACCCGTAACGTCGATTGGGATCAGCTGGACGGCATTCTGCTGCTCAACCACGGCGTCTTCACCTTTGCCGCCGATGCGCGTACCAGCTATGAAAAGCACATCACGATTGTCAACCAGGCCGAAGCGTATCTGGCCCAGCACGCCGCCGTGACCCCAATGGTTGCCACCCGCCATGTTGAAGATCTGCTGGGGTTGGCCCAATTGCGCCGCGCTGTTTCACTGGCGCGTGGCGAGACGGTCCTTGCCCGGCTGAACGAAAGCACGGCTGCCATTGCGTTTAGCGAATTGCCCAATAGCGCTGAAATTGCGACCCGCGGCCTGCTCACCCCGGACCATGTTCTACGCACCCGGCGGATTCCGCTGGTGGTGACCGGCGATGTGACAACTGCCGTCGATAGCTATGTCCAGGACTATAATGCATACTTCACCCGCAATCTGGCCCTTTATCAACAACGGACGGGCCAGCAAACGTTGCAAAAGTTGGACCCCGCTCCCCGTTGGGCGGTCTGGCCCGGCCAGGGCACGGTTGCTTTTGCGACGAATGTCAAGGAAGCCCTGATCATCAATGATATCAACGAACATACGATGGCCGCTATCCAACAGGCCGAAGCGTTAGATCGTTGGCAGACCTTGGCAGAGTACGAAATTTTTGAGGTGGAATATTGGGAGTTGGAGCAGGCCAAAGCGGTCCGCTCCGGTAAAGGGCCACTACTCCAGGGCAAGATCGCCATTGTAAGTGGCGCGGCCAGTGGGATTGGTAAGGCCTGTGTCGAAGCGCTGGTGGCGCAGGGGGCCTGTGTCGCTGCGCTGGATATCAACCCCGCGATTACCACGCTCTTTGGCTCGGCCAGCATCTTCGGCCAGATCTGCGATGTCACTGATAGCGGACAGCTCAAAACCGCGGTCGAGGAGACAGTCAACCACTTTGGTGGGCTTGATATTGTAATCTGTAATGCCGGCATGTTCCCCAAAAGTCAGACCCTCGCCGACATGGATGGGGGGGCCTGGGCGCGCAGCCTGGATCTCAATCTCACCAGCCACCAACTGTTGATCCACCATGCGATCCCCTATCTCAAACTAGGACTCGACCCCGCGATTGTGATCATCGCCTCGAAAAATGTCCCCGCGCCTGGGCCGGGTGCCGGCGCTTATTCGGTGGCCAAAGCGGGGTTGACCCAACTTGCCCGGGTCGCCGCCCTGGAATTGGGCCAATTCGGCATTCGGGTCAACGTGCTTCATCCCAACGCCGTCTTTGATACCGGCATCTGGACCCCGGAAGTCCTCGCCGGTCGCGCCCAGAGTTACGGTTTGAGCGTTGACGAATACAAACGTAACAATCTTTTGCACACCGAGATCACATCCAAAGATGTCGCCGCCCTCGCCTGCGCCCTGGCAGGCCCCCTCTTCGCCAAAACCACCGGTGCCCAAGTCCCGATTGATGGCGGAAATGAGCGGGTGATTTAGGGGGGAGGAGAGAAATCGGTAGACAAGTAAATCGGTATATCGGTAAATCAGTCAGTGCATACGTTATATACCGATATACCGATATACCGATATACCGATATACCGATATACCGATATACCGATATACCGATATACCGATTCCCCCCTCCCCCCCATTTCCGCCGTTTGACAGTACACGCCACCCCTCCTATAATTCGCAGGACTTGTGCCATCCCCAATGAGTAGATCCTAGCCAATCAAAGGAGCACGTACCATGCCAACAATCGCGCATACCACGCTACTCGCCTTCGGTGAGCAGCTCTTTCAAGCTGCCGGTGTGCCTGCCGACCAAGCCCAGCAGGCAAGTTACCATCTGGTCGAGGCCAATCTGATGGGCCATGACTCGCATGGCATTATTCGCATTCCCCACTATGTCAATGCCCTGCGCAAGGGGACGATCAAGCCGGTCGGGCAGCACAAAATTGTGCGCGAGACCCCAGCTTCGATGACCATTGACGCCAATGGCAGCTTTGGCATTGTCATGGGTTACCAGGCGATGCAATGGGCCGTTGACCGCGCTAAACAGCATACCTTGGGTGCCGTTGCCGTTCACCAATCAAGCCACATTGGGCGGTTAGGAGCCTTCCCGCCCATCGCGGCTGAACAGGATTGTATTGGGGTGTTGCTGCTCAATGGGGGTGGCCGCTTTACGGCTCCCTTTGGCGGCACGGGCCGTCGCCTTCCCCCCAACCCGATTGCGATTAGCGTGCCCACCTTGAATGGCCCGGCGATGATGCTCGACATGACGACCAGCGTCGCGGCTGGCGGCAAAGTCGAGGTTGCCCGTGCCCGCGGCAAGCAACTCCCCGAAGGTTGGCTGGTGGATGCCGACGGCAATACAGTGACCGATCCTAACCCCTTTATGGATGGCGAGGTGGCGATGTTACCGTTGGGGGGCGCGCAGGGCTACAAAGGCTATGGGTTGGCGCTGATGATCGACGCGATTGCCGGTGGTCTCTCTTGGGCCGGCTGTAGCGCGGCACAGCCGACGCGTGGTGGTAGCGGCTGGTTGGCCATGGCGATCAAGATCGAAAGTTTTATTGACCTTGACGAGTACAAGCGTGAAATACAAAATCTGATCGACTGGGTGAAATCCTCGCCGACCATGCCTGGTGTCGACAAGATCTATCTCCCCGGTGAGTTGGAAGAAGAGACTCGCCATAAACGCGAAGCCGAAGGCGTCTATGTGGAGGAGAAGACCTGGCAAAGCTTGGTCGCGGCGGCTAATGAGCTAGGCGTGCCCGTGCCGGCGGTCTAACCCATGCGCACCGCCAAGATCGGTGATCACTTTGTTCTGCTCATCCCAACGCAAACGGCGCCGGCGGTTGACTTTGCCTGGCAGCGCGCCTGCCAACGCCAGTTTGGTGGTGACTGTACCGATCCGCTGCATGTCAGCCTGCAGCGCTTTAGTCCAACCGATCCGGCAAGCTTGACCATCTTTGCCCAGGCGCTGTGTCGCGCAACCGCCACTTTGCCGCCCCTGGCCTTGACTGGTGTGGCATTGCGTCCACTCTACTCTAGGTTTCGGGATCGGTATGTACTTAAATGCCGGGTGGCGCTGGCTGAACCGTTGCAACTGCTCAGCACCACGGTGCATCAATGCCTCGCCACAGCGGGCTTGAAAGGTGATTACCGCCGCATCATGGTCTTGGTCACCGTGTTGGAAGGCATTATGCGCCCGATCACTTTAGACGCGCAACCGTTGCCCGCCCCACTGCCATTGTTCGTGGGTGGCACCCTGGTCATCTCACGGATTACCGGTCCCGAAATGTATGAAGAGCTATTTTCATGGTCATTTAACGCGTAGGGGCACGGCATGCCGTGCCCCTACTAGCCCAAGGAGCAAACGTCAATGAGCCGCAAGATCGAAAATCTATTCCGCGCCCCCTACAGCGTCCCCAACGGTTTGCAGATTACTGAAGCCGGGCTTTGGATTGTTGACCAGATCACCGACCGCGTGATGCTGGTTGACCACAACAACCCCATCGACTACTATGGCGTGCCCCGCTATATTCACGATATCCCTAGTGAGTCATCGAATACCAGTGGACTGGGCTGGGGCGATGGCGCGCTCTGGCTGGCTGCTAATGGTGACGCTCACCTGTGGCGCCCGGCGCGACCGCATGATGCCCAAGGTCACAATGGCGCAATCTTCAAAGTTGATCCACAGACCGGCGCGACGCTAGCCCGCTATGAGCTGCCCGGCGGGGGTGGCACCCACGGGCTGGAGTTCGACCGCTTTGAGGCCGACACGCTCTGGGTGACGACCCTTAAAGCACAAACGCTGACCAAAATGCGCATCAGTGACTGGAGCATTCAGCAGGTGATTGCCTTGCCCTACCAGCGTGCCCACGGCGTCGTACGGGTCGCCGACGGCATTTGGGTGGTCCACACCGCGAATCGGGTGATCGTCAAGCTTGATCTAAATGACGGCCATGAGTTGGATCGGATCGACGTGCCCGCGCCGCACCCAGAACCACACTGTCTTTCCAATGATGGGGATAATTTGATTTATTGTGATGCGAGTTCGGGCTGGGTGGCGAAGATTACGCTGTAAACCTATTTAATAATTAATGGAAAACAATTAATTATTAGCTTAATTATTCTCTGTTTCAATTGGCCAGGAGACAACGATGAGTAAGGGGCGCTTGGAAGCGTTCAGCGATGGGGTCATTGCGATTATCATTACGATCATGGTGCTGGAGCTACAAGCACCGCATGAAGCGACTTTAGCGGCGTTGCGGCCACTGCTGCCCGTTATGCTCAGTTATGTGCTCAGTTTTGTCTTTGTCGGCATCTATTGGAATAATCACCATCACCTGCTCCAAGCCGCACGCCAGGTCAATGGGCCGACCTTATGGGCAAACTTGCATCTGCTCTTCTGGCTCTCCCTCATCCCCTTCGTCAGCGGCTGGATGGGCGAAACAGATTTTGCCGCCTGGCCGGTGGCGATCTATGGGGTGGTGATGTTGTTGGCGGGGATTGCTTACTATATCCTCGCGCACGTGCTGATCGCCCTGCACGACGCTGATTCCCACCTGGCCACCGCCATTGGCCGCGATACGAAAGGGATCATCTCGGTTGTCATCTATGCGCTGGCGGTGCCACTTGCATTCTTCAACACGGGCGTTGCCTTTGGTCTCTATGTGCTAGTCGCAATCATCTGGTTTATTCCGGATCGGCGGATTGAGCGGCAATTGCCGCGTAATTGACTGGTCCAGCAGATAACATGAACAAAAAAATGCGTGTGGTCGCCCATGGGCGACCACACGCATTTTTTTTGTTTAAAGCATGATCGAGGTGATAGCCAACTGGTAGGACTATCCAGTTTACAGCGCTGCAAGCAACTTACTGGAATCAGTCACCCAGCCAAAGATACCCCCCTGCGCGCTAATCGTCGCCAGGGCGGCGGCGTGGCGTTCAGGGCTATAGGAGGCAACCGCGTCGGCAAGGACAATCGCGTTGAAGCCGCGGTCGTTGGCACCGATCACCGTGGCGTGGCAGCAGACATCAGTGGTAACCCCGGTCACCAACAGGTTGAGAATCCCTTGTTTACGCAAAATCTGTTCTAAATCGGTAGCGTAAAAGGAACTCTTGCCCGGCTTGTCGAGCACAATTTCACCGGGTAGCGGTGCCACTTCATCAATGATGCCGTGGCCCTTTTCGCCCTGGATCAGGATGCGCCCCATTGGCCCTTCATCCCCAATCCGCGTGCCGGCGGCCCAACGGTCGCGCTTGGCCGGCGGGCAATCACTCAAATCCGGCTTGTGCCCTTCGCGCGTGTGAATGATCAACATGCCCTGCGCCCGCGCTGCGTCTAGCACCGCTTGAATCGGGGCAATCGTGCGTTGCAGCAATGTCACATCATTGCCCAAAAAGGCCCCAAAACCAGCCGGATAAAGAAAATCGCGCTGCATATCGATCACCAACAGCGCCGTCTGTGCCAGATCGATGGTAACCGGGTGGGGGTCAGCAGGAATTGTAATGGTTGTCATAGTTTACTCAATTTGCGGAGAAATGCGAGACACGAGAGGGGGAGATACGAGACCAGAATGGTTATACTGCGCTCGTGTCTCGTGTCTCGTGTCTCGTGTCTCGTGTCTACTTATTCAGTCTGCCCGACGACGCCTTCAACCAGCCAGTCGGTGGTGTCAAGCAGTTCGATGCCGCCGGCTTCACCTTCGGCGATGCGCACGGTGCCTTCGTTATCCAGGATCGGGCCTTGGAAAATCTGTAGCTCGCCACTAATCAGGGCTGCTTCGGCGTCGGCGATCTTGGTTTTGGTCTCTTCGGTGACGGAAGGGCCAAACGCGGCCAGGGTGACATAGTCACTTTCAACGCCGCCACGAATGTGTTCGCTCTTCCAGCTGCCATCCTCAACCGATTCGACGATCCGGGTAAAGAGGGGACCCCAGGTGTAGGCAACGCCCGTGAGCCAGCCGTTGGGGGCAAATTCTTGCAAGGCATCCGAGTGGAAACCGACGACCTTGATGCCGCGTTCCTCAGCGGTCTTGACGATGGTGACCGGCGAGTCAACGATCATGGTGACGACATCAACCCCGGCATCCGCCAGCGCATTGGTGGCCGCGGCTTCTTTGGTCGGATCAACCCAGGCGCCGTTAATAACCAAGGTAGTGACCACATCGGGATTGACCGACTTGGCCCCCAGGTGGAAAGCGTTGAGTGAAGCCAGGATGTTAGGAATCGGGAACGCGGTGATAAAGCCCAGTTGGTTGCTCTCCGTGGCATCACCGGCGGCGATCCCCGCCAGATACATCGCTTCGAAGTTGTTGCCCCAGTAGGTGCCCAGATTGTCGGCCAGTTTGAAGCCGGCGGGATGCATAAAGATTACATCTGGGTACTTGGCCGCTACATTGAGCGCCGGGTCCAGGTAACCAAAGCTTTGGGGGAAGATGATCTTGGCCCCCTGCTGGATCATGTTTTCCATCACGCGCTCGGCGTCGGCGCTCTCCGGTACATTTTCGGCTTCAATCAGCTTCACATTGGGCAGATTTTCGTTCATGGCGACCAGCCCGGCATGGTGCGCCTGGTTGTAGCCGGCATCGTTCATCGAGCCGACATGCAGCGCACCGATGACTAACTCTTCACCAGCCGCTTCCCCTTCCGCCGCCGGCGCATCAGCGGCTGGGGCCGCCGCCGGGACGGCACAGGCTGCCGTGAATGTTAACACGACCAGCAGCAGTAGGGTTGACCAAAGTTTTCGTTGTCGCTTCATATTTGATACCTCGTTTGTGCTTGTGTACGTAAGTTAAGTACTTATGCTTAGATACTTGTGTTGAATAGGATTTACCAGTAAATCACTAAAACAGGCCGCTACGCAACACAGACCTGGCAGGTCTCGGGAACCCGGCAGGTCTGTGCATCGCATCTAAATTTGGTTAGCGCATTCCTTCAAAGACCGCGCTAAGTCCAGCCGGCATAGTATAGCCGGGGCGGCTGCGCCATGCAAGCAGCACACCCAACGTAAGTAGATATGGCAGCATATCGAGCAGGAAGGGAGAGATGGGTGCCCCGCGGGCCTGTAACTGTAATTGGAAGGCCAGCGCACCACCAAAGAGTAACGCCCCCAGGACGGCGCGCAGGGGGCTCCACGCGGCAAAGATCACCAGCGCCACGGCAATAAAGCCACGCCCAGCCGTCATCTGTTCCGCCCAGACACCGGTGTAACCCAGGGCCAGGTGCGCGCCCCCCACACCGGCTAAGAGCCCGCCAATAAAGACTGCCTGATATTGCAAGTTTGTGGGGCGTAGCCCAGCGGCAAAGGCAACCGTGCGATCCTCGCCTACCGTGCGCAATGACAAGCCCCAGCGCGTGTTGTAAAGCAGCCAACTTAACAATAGCGCGAGGGGCACGACCAAATAGATTAAAAGATCATGTTGGAACAGCACGCGCCCGACGAAGGGCAATTCGGCCAGGGCGGGCACTTGTAACTTGGGCAACCCTTCCACTAACTGGCCGACATAAGGTCTGCCGATTAGGGCACTAAGCCCGATGCCCAGAAAACCCAAGGTTAACCCGCTTGCCAGTTGATTCGCACCCCGTGCGATCACCAGATAAGCAAAGATTAGATTAAAAAGTCCACCCGCCAACATCGCTGCCAGTACCCCGGCATAGGGACTGCCACTTTGGCTGGAGACGGCAATGCCCACCGCCGCGCCCATCAACATGGTGCCTTCGACGCCCAGGTTAATCACGCCGCCGCGTTCGCTGATCACTTCGCCCAGCGCCGCATAGAGCACCGAAGTGCCTGCCCCAATTGCGCCCGTTAGTACGCCAATGATAAAGCCGATCATTGTCCCGCTCCCTTCTTGAGACTAATTACCAAGCCACCCCTCCCTAACCCTCCCCAGTTTGGGGAGGGGATCTAGCTGGGAGACCCAGGTTCCCTCCCTTTGCAGGGGAGCGCGCCTGATAGGCAACCGCTTCTAGGCGCGGGAGGGGTTAGTTGTTACCTTGAGACTAACCTTTGCGGCCCCGGAAGAAGTCGCCCAAGACCACAAAGAGGATTGATGCCATCAAAATGTTGACCGTTGAAAAGGGAACGCCTTGGGTGATCTGCAAGGTGTCACCCCCTAGGGCGATCACGGCGAGGACAAAGGCCATGATCACGGCCCCAAAGGGATTGTGGCTGGCCAGCCAGCTGATCAAAAAGCCGATATAGCCGTAGCCAGGGGAAAAAGCGGGGCGCAACCGCCCCTGAATCGCCATAATCTCGCCAACCCCGGCCAGCCCAGCTAAACCACCACCGATGATCATGCTGAGTACAAGATAGCGCATAATCGGGAAGCCGTGCCGATTGGCTGCCCCTGGGTTGCCACCAATCGCGCGCATGGCATAGCCCCATTGGGTATAACGCAAGACGAGAAAGATCAGTACCACCGCGACCAACCCTAAAACCAGCCCCAAGTGGACACGGGTGCCGAAAAATTGGGGCAGTCGATAGGCGGCTGGAAATTGGATCGTTTGCGGGAAGTTGGCACTCTCTGGGTCGCGCCAACTGCCGTAGATAAAATAGTTGACAAATTGAATCGCCACATAGTTGAGCAGCAGGGTCGAGATGACTTCATTGAGCCAGCCCTTGGCCCTTAGGAAGGCGGGAATCGCAGCCCACAGCCCACCGCCGATAAAGCCAAGCAGAATCACCAGGGGCAAGGCCACAAACTGCGGTAAATTGCTAAAGGTGAGCGCACCCCAGGTCGCCAGCCACGCGCCCAGGTAGATCTGCCCTTCCCCCCCCACGTTGACCAGCCCCAGCCGAGCCGGGACCAACACCGCCAACGCACAGAGCAGCAACGGAATCATCTTGACCAAAACTTCCGAAAGACCGTAACGACTGCCCAGGGTTTGGCTGAAAATATCGCTGTACGCCTGAATCGGGTTCTTGCCAAAGAGCAGCAGCACGACGGCAAAAATTAGCAGCGCCGTCACCAGCCCCGCCAGTGGCCGCAAAATCGCACCAACGGGAAGGCGTGGTCGGCGACGCGCTTCTTCAATGGGTAGAGCTTGTTGGATCGTTGTCATCTTATTCTCCCCCAGTCATTAGATGGCCCACACGTTGGGCGTCGAACGCACTGCGATCTAATTCCCCCACCAGCTTGCCATGATAAAGCACAATCAGGCGATCACTGAGGGCAAAAAGTTCTTCCATATCTTCCGAAAAGAGCAGCACCCCGGCCCCTTCACGGCGACAGCGCAAAAGCAACTGGCGCATCGCTTCGGCATTGGCGACATCCAAGCCACGGGCCGGGTAATAGGCCAGCAGCAGCTTGGGTTGACGGCCCACTTCGCGGGCCACCACCACCCGTTGCAAATTGCCCCCCGAAAGGGTCTCGACCGCAACTTCTAGCCGGGGCGGGCGGGTCGCAAAGACGGTATTAAGCGCATTCGCCGCCGCGGCGCGCACCTTACCCCAATTCATCACCATGCCGCCCAGGCTGCTATAGCGCGCCTGCTCGCCCAGGATCATATTTTCCGCCACATCCATCCCGCGGATGGCACCCATCGCCAGGGCATCTTCGGGGATACAGGCGATGCCACTGTTACGAATCTGGGCAATCGACCACGCGGTGGCCGCCGTTTCGGTGACTAACCGTTCACCTTCAGTAAAGGTCAAAAGCCCCAGGATCGCATCTCCCAACTCACGCTGGCCATTGCCGGAGACCCCCGCGACGCCGACGATCTCGCCGCCAAAGAGGGCGAGGTCGATCTCGTGCAGACGCACCCCGCTGGCCTGGGCCGGGCTGCTGACCTTGCGCAGTTGGGCTAAGGGCTGGGCACTGCGCTGCGCGGCGCTCTCTTGTTTGGCTGGGGTCGGCGGTGCTTTCCCCAACATCATCTGAATAATCGCGGCTTGACTGGCCTCGGCGCGCAACATCGCCCCCGCGACCGTCCCTGCCCGCAGGATGGTAATCCGGTCAGCAATTGCCATCACTTCGGGTAATTTGTGGGTGATAAAGAGAATGGCATAGCCGTCACTGCGCAAGCGGGTGACGACCTGGAAGAAACTCTCAATTTCCTGTGGTGGTAAAACACTGGTCGGCTCATCAAAGATGAGGATGCGCGCCCCGCTGAGCAACACTTTGAGGATCTCTAGCCGTTGCCGCTCGCCAATGTCGAGCGTGCCGACCCGCCGGCTCAGATCAAACTGTAAGCCATAGCGGGTTGCCACCTCATCCACCTGGCGGGCCATGGCTTTATGTTTTAGCACGCGATCCTGATTTGGGAGAAAGAGCGCAATGTTCTCCAAAATCGTCATCGCGGGCACCAGGGTAAAATTCTGGAAGACCATGCCGATCCCCAACTGTCGCCCCACCAGCGGGGAGGCAATGGTGACGGGCTGGCCATTGAGTACAATTTCGCCCCCTTCCGGCTGGTGAAAGCCGTAGAGCGATTTCATCAGTGTGCTCTTGCCGGCCCCGTTTTCGCCAAGAATGGCGTGTACTTCGCCGCTATAGATCGCAAGGTCGATAGCGTCATTGGCAACAAAGCTGCCAAAACGTTTGGTCAATTTACGCGTTTCCAGTATGGGGGATGGGGTAACAGTGCCCATGATCATCCTGCTTCTCTCTACTTGCTGGCGATATAAGCCCGCCAGCCACCATGATGCGTAATTTCCTGCCCACGCGCACAGAGGTAGGCTTCGCCTAAAACACCAAGGATTGTGGTGCCATCGGCCAATGTCACAAAGCCAATGCACAGTCCAGGGGGTTCTTGCTGTAAAATAGTGGCGATGGCCTGGGCCGGCAGTGCCCAGATTTCCAATGCGATCGCCGTACCACCTTGGGCTACACGCATCATTGCGGGATGACGGTCATCGATTGACCAGAGGCGATAGTGGGGGTCGGTGCTATCTTCGCGTACAAATTGCGCACCCACGTTGATCAGATTGGGGTTGAGTTCAAGGCCGCGCATCAGGGTGCCATTTACGGCTAATTGAACTGTCGTCACAGTAGATCTCCACTCAGTTGAGGATGAATAATTTAGATTGCTGTCCTAACAAAAAGCTAGATATGGCAAGCGTCGTATACAATGTTGTATACAACCGTGCTAAATAAGTTAAACACGGTTTAGTAAGGACTGGCATATACGAAATGCACAAGAAGCATTTTATCACAATAGTAGGTTTGCCTAAATTGTCAAAATTGTTACGATTTTGGGGTGGATCGTTATGGAATTGAATCACAAACGCACGGCACCGCGGCTGACCCGGAGTGCTGAAATTTACCAAACCCTAAAGCAGCGCATCATTCATTGGGAGTACGCGCCGGGTCATCGGCTGACAGAAGAGTTACTTTGCCAGGAATTCGGCGTCAGCCGTATCCCCGTGCGCGAGGCGCTCCAACTGCTGGAAGAGCAACAACTGGTTGATCGTATACCCCATCGCGGCTGCGCCGTCAAACAATTGGATCTGGATGAAATCCATGAATTATATGATGTGCGCTTGGCGCTAGAGAGTTATGTTGTCGAGCAGTTGGCGACGGTCGGGATGGCGGCTGGGCAATGGACTGAATTGGCGCAAAAATGGCGCAGCCTGGGCGAGTTGCAACTGTGGAGTGCGGTCGATAGTGAGGTGCTTGCTCATGAAGATGAACGCTTTCACTTAACTTTGGCTCGCGCCACCGGCAACCGCATGCTCTCGGATCTGGTCCATTCACTTAATGAGCGGCTCTTTTTTGTCCGGTTGGCGGATATTACGACATCGGAACGGCTGCAGGCAACGAGTGCCCAACACCTGGAAATCCTCACCGCCATCCAACGGGGTGATGCTGATGCTGCCGTTGCGGCCATGCGCGCCAACATCGCCTTTGGGCGGGGCAATGTTGAAAGTGTCCTGCGCGAGGTGTTAGCTCGCCTCTATCTGCAACCCAAAACCGCGGTCGAATCAATCCAAATAAGGTCAGCGCACGACTAAAAGCGATGTCGCACTGCACCAGCGCGCTGTGCAGTGCGACACAGGTGCGCACCCCCGGCACTTCTATACTCTGTTTGTAGGGCAACTAAATCCCAGTGTTTTTGCGCTGTCAACGTGGACAAACTTGTTGAATTTTAAGCCGACGGTAAGCTGAGGTGGGTGAATCGGCTGTAAAACTCGTCAAAAACACGGTAGACAAGTGCTGGTACCTTCGCTATACTATAATAAACAGCCCACAGAAAATTACGTGAATATTAACGATCCCTCTATCTCATTTGTCTACTTTGCATCGTACTCTCTCTGCTGCTCAATTTGTTTATGCCGGATTATTTGATCTTTATACAGAAGTAAGGTGATCTATGCGCGCCAGCATGACGCGGCTTTTATGGTTGATTGCCGCCACCGTTGCGGTGGCCACCCTCGTGGTTATGACCGGAGTATTGACCTTTATGGATGTGGCTGCCGGTCCAGCTGTAGTGCAGACGACGGCTCTCGAACCTGCGCCGGTAGCCGATGTGGCCGCGGGCACCTTTCGGATCAGCTATCAGGGCCGGCTGCTTGATACGCTTAGCGGCCAGCCCAAGCCGGATGGGGCCTATACCATTGCCTTTCGCCTTTACGCAGTGGAGAGTGGCGGTGCCGCGCTGTGGACGGAAAGCAAAAGTGTCCCGGTCAACAAAGGACTCTTTAGCACGCTACTGGGCGACACCACTGCACTCGATCTGGCCATCTTCAACGGCCAGGATCTCTTTTTAGGCATCACGGTCGGCACTGATCCGGAAGCCGCGCCACGCCAGCACGTGGCCCATGTCGCCTATGCCATTCACGCCCAAACCGCCGATACCGCCGCAACGGCTATTAGTGCCGGCAATGCCGATCTGCTCGATGGGCAAGACGCAACCGCCTTTGCCCTGGCCACGCACCAACATGAGAGCATGAGTGGCGACAACACCACCGCGCTTTTTGCGGTTACCCAGAGTGGCACCGGCTATGGCATTCAGAGTATCACGGCCTCGACACTGCCCGCCAAGGCCGGCGTTTATGGCGTTGCCGGCACCGATAGTGGGGTCAGCACACCAGCAAAACCAGCTGGTGTATTGGGGCGCTCACTGGACCATTTTGGCGTGGTCGGCTATAGCCGGAATGATGATGGTGTCTACGGCCACAGCACCACCGAATATGGTGTGCGCGCCGAAAGCGGTGGCAAAGCGGCGCTGCTGGCGTTGGGCTTTGGCACCGGCACAGCCAACTATGGCGTCGAAGCCCGCAGCAGCAGCACACACGGCGTCTATGCCGATGGTGCCACCTATGGTTTCTACACCCCGGACAAAATTTTTGCCGGTGCCGGTTACAGCGATATTGCCGAACATATGCCGGCCGCAAGCGATGTCGCCGCCGGTGATGTGGTGGTCATTGACCCCGACCACGATGAGCGCGTCATCAAATCCTACAAAGCGAATGATCCAACGGTCGCTGGCGTTATCTCGACTGAACCCGCCATGTTGATTGGCAAAGCGGATTCGCCCTCGCCGCTGGCGCTGGCCGGGCGCGTGCCGGTGAAAGTCAGTGCAGAAAATGGTCCTATCCGGCGCGGCGACTTGCTCACGACGGCGGCCACGTCCGGCCATGCCATGAAGGCTACCCCAGTCTTGGTGAATGGTTTCCCTTTTTACATGCCAGGGACGATTATTGGCAAAGCCATGGGCGAATTAGAAACGGGTGTTGGCACAATCATTGTTTTAGTGATGCCCCAATAAGTAAAGCACAAGCACCCTTTAGAAACCTGTGTACGCTGCATCAGGGGATGCCGCGCTGCGCACTTGGGGGTGCGTAACGCTCGATTTTCTAAAAACTTTCGGGAAAACACGTAACCGAGATGCGAATACTATGATGGGATCTTCTACACAACGTAATCTCTTGCGCCTTGGTATTACAGTAACAGTCATGTTGCTCTGTACCACGCTGCTGCTTGCCCAGTCATCGGCCAACTTTACCCTATCCTGGTCCACAATGAGTAGTGGCGGTGGTCAGCATAGCTCCGCTAACTTTATTGTTGAGGATAGCATTGGTCAAACGGCCAGTGGCGCGTCAACCAGCGCCAACTTTGCGATCGCAGCAGGTTTTGTCGCGGGGCTTGATGGGGTAGCTGTAGCCAATGCGACCCCTACTGCCACCCCTAAACCACCCGAAGCGGGCGGCGATAGCTTTGAGGATGATGATGTCTGCACCCGCGCCCAATCCCGACCGACCGATGGCACGAAGCAGACCCATACCTTCCATGACAGTGGCGACGCCGACTGGATTCGTTTTACCGCGCAGGCTGGCAAAACTTATATTATCAAGGTGACCAATCTGAGCGAACAGGCCGACGCCGTGATCAATCTCTTTGACGCCTGCAATGATACGCTGAGCGGCCAGGGCCAAAATTCCTTTGGCACGGAAGTGGTGCTGGAGTGGGACGCCACGAAAAATGGCGATTACTTTGTCCAATTTCAACAATTCGATCCCGCGAATTTCGGCGACACGGTCAACTACGAACTCTCGGTCGCCGTCGATACATCGCCGCCGGGTGCGCCGCTAAATATCCGCTGCTTTGCCACCGATGCCACCACCCTCAACGTGCAATGGCAGAAGAGCCCAGAGCGTGATGTCAAAGGCTACCAGGTTGTCTATACCGGGGACATCTCCGGCGTGGCCGATGTGACCAGCGCGGCTGCCACCTTTACCACCATTCCCTCGCTGACGACGGGGCAAAGCTACGTGGTCAGCGTGCGCGCGATTGACTTTGCCAATAACCAGAGTCTACCCTCTGGTGCACCTTCCTGTAACTTGATCCCGCCGGCTGACACAACCACGCCAACCCTAACGCTGCAGGCCCCAACCGGTGGCCCGACTATCACCCTCGCCGGCAATACGCTGACCTTTAGTGGGGTCGCCAGCGACAGCGGCAACAATCTCAGCCGCGCCAAGATTACCAATCAGCGCCTCAATGTCAGCGCCTGGGATTATAGCTTAACCGGCAGCAGTGATGAGTTCCGCGTTGAAAATCTGGCGATGGCGGTCGGCGATAATACGGTCAAGATCGAAGTCTTTGACACCCAAGGCAATAAAGGCGAAACAACGGTTACTGTGCAACGACAGGGCAATGTCCAGGGCGGTGTGATCATTATTGCCGGGCGTAACGACACCAATGGCCTGCAAACCAATATCTATAACATCGCCAACCGCACCTATCGCATCTTCCAGAGTGGTGGCTTTACCGCTGAGGATATCTATTACATCGCCCCTACTCAGCAGGATGCCGACAATGATGGGTTGGCCGACGATGTTGATGCCACCGGCGGCAATCCGGCTGCGATCGAGAGCGCCCTGTTGACGTGGGCGGCTGGCAAGGTGGGGCCGAATAAGCCGCTCTTTGTCTACCTGGCCGACCACGGCTTTGTCGACAAATTCTGTGTCAACGGCTGTGCGCCCAGCGCCTCGATCACGCCGGCCCAACTCAACGATTGGCTGACCCAGTTGGAGACTGCCACCGGGGTGGATCAAGTCAACATTGTGATCGAAGCCTGTCTGTCGGGCAGCTTTATCAGCCGCGCCGACCCGACTGATTTTAACAGCCTTTCCAAGCCGGGGCGGGTAATTATTACCTCCACCAGTGATGATCAAAATGCCTATGCGTCGGCGCAGGGTGCTTACTTCTCCGATGCTTTCTTCTCCTGTATTGCCGATAGTCAGGATCTGAAGAGCTGTTTTGACCAGGCCAAACTCGCCGTGGCAACGACCGGGGTCAGCCAATCACCGCAACTGGATGATAACGGCGACGCCCTCGCCACCAACGGCGATGGGACGTTGGCGCAAACGCGCTTTGTCACCCGCTTCTTTGCGTCCGTGCGCCCGACGATTACCAGCGCTGGCATTGTGGAAGAAAGCGGCGCAACCCGTACGCTCTTTGGGCAGGTGCAGGCTGGGGCCGAGACATTGGCGGTGGTCTGGGCTGCGGTCTACCCGCCCAGCTTTACCGAGCCGATTGATGCGGTCAACAACCCGACGCTTAACCTCGCCGTGCCGACGGTGAAACTGGAAGATCCGGATGGTGATGGTCGCTTCGAGTTTGTCTATGTCAACGGCTTCACTGAGCCGGAAACCGACACGCAGAAATACCGCGTGGTCTTTTATGCGCAGGACAAAAATGCCATTCATGCCCTGCCGCAGGGTGATCTAGGCGGCGGAACGGCCAAAATTTTCTTACCCTTAGTTGGGCGGTAGTTTTGGTTGTGTAGGGCGCATCCCCCGATGCGCCCTACACAACCTGATCTGCATTACACAAATTGCGGTATCCCCCGGTTTTTGATTAAAGAGCAGAGAAAGTATGCACGTTGGAGAAACCATGAAACCGGCTTTCCTATCACCTTTGCGCACTGGGCGTTGGATTAGTTTAATCATTCTGCTGCTTTGCACGGGCTGGGGGCTGAACGCTCTCGCCCCGCACGCCCAGGCCATGCCCGCTGCCGTCCCGAATTTTTCCTGTGCTGAGGTCAGCCAGCTTCCCGCCGCGGATTGCAATGCGCTGGTTACGCTTTTTAACGCGACCAATGGCAACAGTTGGATTGATAAAAGTGGCTGGCTGACGACGAATACGCCCTGTACCTGGTTTGGGGTCACCTGTAGTGGGGGACGGGTGACGCAATTGCGCCTTCAATCTAACGGGCTAACGGGGACACTGCCGGTCGATCTGCAGGATCTCGCCAAATTAAATTGGCTTGAACTGCAGTATAACGGTTTGAGCGGTCCCATCCCGGCGGAGTTGGGTTTACTGAGTGAGTTAACCGAATTAGCGCTCTACAACAACGCGCTCAGTGGCACGATCCCGGACACGCTAAGTCATTTGTTTAAGCTGAATGCGCTGCGCCTTGGTTATAATAATCTGAGTGGCACGATCCCGAAAGAGTTGAGCTATCTGCCGGCCCTCACCATTCTGGGGATCGACAGCAATAAGTTGACAGGGAGCCTGCCCCCTGAATTGGGCAACCTGACCGGATTGACATTACTCAACGCCAATGATAATCAACTGAGTGGTCCCATCCCGGCCACCTTTGGCGACTTTCCCGAGATCTGGCGGCTCTGGCTGGAGAACAATCAATTGAGCGGCCAACTGCCCAGTCAATTAGGTAACCTGAGCAAGCTCCGCCAATTTTCTGTGCGCAATAATGCCTTCAAGGATGAAATTCCGGCCTCCTTCACCAATCTAGGCGCGTTGACCAAACTTGATCTGGGCTATAATGGCCTGACGGCCAGCGGGACTACACTGCGAAATTTCTTAAACAGCGAAGATCCCGATTGGGCTGCCACCCAGACGATCGTCCCGTCGGGTTTGAGCGCGGCCACAGTCTCCGCCAACAGTATTAAGTTGAGTTGGACGCCGATTGTTTATGTCGGCGATGGCGGCTACTATGAGATCCGTTCGGCTACGACCCCTGGTGGTCCATACACGGTCCAAGGGGTGACAACCAACAAAAGTAGTAGTGAGTACACGGTCAACAACCTGACCCCGAATACCACTTACTATTTTGTGGTGCGGACGCTGACGCCCGTCCATGACAGCCAGCAAAATGCGCTGTGGAGTGGTTTTAGCCGCGAAGTTTCTGCCACCACCCAGAATGACACAACGCAGACTGCCCCCACCATTACCTCGGCCCCGGTCACGACTGCGCTGCGTGGCCAGGCCTATGCCTATAGTGTCGCCGCCTCCGGCAGCGCGCCCTTGACCTTTGCGCTGCTTCAACAGCCGGCGGGGATGACCATTAACCCCAACACCGGCTTTGTTTCGTGGACGCCGGCCGAGGTCGGTGCCTTTGCGGTCACGGTCAAGGTGAGTAACAGCGTTGGACCGAAGGAGCAGAGCTTTACGATTACGGTTAATGAGACGCCCAAGATCAGCTCGCTGCCGCCGACGAATGCGAATGTTAATCAGCCCTATGCCTACGATGTTGATGCGACCGGATCCCCGCCCCCGACCTTTGGTCTGCTTGCTCCCCCAACCGGCATGGCGATCAATAGCAGCAGTGGCCTGATCAACTGGTCCCCCACGGCCACCGGTCTCTACAGCGTAACGGTGACGGCCAACAATAGTGTGGGCAGCAACAGTCAGTTCTTTACGATTATCGTCAACGCGACGACCAGCGAAGAAGCGCCCAAGATTAGCTCAACGCCCTTGACGACGGCCAATGTCAATGGGCTTTACACCTATGATGTCGATGCCAGTGGCCGGCCCAACCCCCAGTTTGCGTTGACGACGGCTCCCGCCGGCATGGCAATCAACGGCACCACCGGCGCGATCAGTTGGCTCCCAACAACCAGTGGCACCTTCAATGTCACGGTCAGCGCGACCAATAATGCCGGCAGTGACAGCCAGAGTTTTGCCGTAGTAGTGACGGCCGCCCCCACCGGTGACAGCTATGAGGATGACGACAGCTGTGCCCGCGCGACTACGATTCCGACCAGCGGGGCGAAACAACTGCACAACTTTCATGATGTTAATGATGCGGATTGGGTCAAGTTTACTGCCCAGGCTGGCCGCACCTATATTATCGATGTGGAGAGTACCGGCGCGCGTGCCGATGCGGTGATCGAACTCTACGAACTCTGTGAGGTGGCCCCCGCGGCCAACGGCAATAATGCCTTTGGCAATTCCGTGCGCTTGGAGTGGGACGCCACCAGGAATGGGATCTATCTGATCAAGTTGCAGCAATTTGATCCCTCGGTGGCCGGTGCCACGACCGATTATGTGGTGGCGGTGGTGGAAGATGATGTGCCCCCCTCCACACCCAAAAGCCCACGCTGTAGCGCGCTCAGCGATACGGCCCTGGCCATTCAGTGGAAACAAAACCCTGAGCGCGATGTGCGTGGTTATCGCATCGCCTATGCGGGGACAATCTCCGGCAATGAGGATGTGGACGGCAGCAAGACCACTTATTACGAGCTAAAGGAGCTCGCGCCCAACCAAACGACGCGCTTCCGTGTGCGCGCGGTCGATTTCTCTGGCAATGAGAGCGCCGCTTCTGGTGAAGTGGAATGTATGGCTGAACTGCGCCCGGAAAATACCAAACCGGTCATGACCCTGAGCCAACCGGCCGGCGGTACAACCTATACAACCACCGCCGCCGCGTTGACCTTTACGGGGGTGGCGCAGGATCCCGGTGGCAATCTGAGTCGCGTCCGCGTTCGCAACAATACCACGGGGACTGAAGCACAAGATTTTGGGCTGAGCGGGGCCAGCGCACCTTTCCGTGTGGAAGCTGTCACCTTGGCGGTGGGCAACAACAATGTGCGCGTCACCGCCTATGATGATGCCGGCAACACGACCGACCGCGATCTGGTGGTACAGCGGCTGGGGGAAAGCCCCGGCGCGGTGCTGATCGTCGCCGGGCGTAACGAAACGTCGAGCTTGCAGACCAATATCTACAATGCAACTAACCGCGCTTACCGCATCTTCAAGAGTGCCGGCTACAGCGATGATGATATCTATTACATGGCCGCGGTGGAACAGAAGCCGGACGGCGATGTCAACCGGGTTGACGCGCCGACCACGCCGGCCAATCTGGAAAGTGCGATTACCGAATGGGCACGGGGCCGGGTTGGTTTTGGGCAGCCCTTTACCATCTACCTGATGGACCACGGTTTTGCCGATCGCTACTGTGTCGATGGCTGCGCAGTGGGGGGCCATGTCACCCCAACCCAGGTCAACCAGTGGCTGGAAAGCTTGGAAAGTGCCACCGGGGTCAACCAGATCAACATTATTATCGAGGCTTGTCAGTCGGGTAGCTTCCTGGATCGCTTTAATGGGACCGTGCAGGATATCCAGAATAGCCTCTCGCGCCAGAACCGGGTGGTCATCACCTCAACTGGGCGTGAAAATAATGCCTACGCCTCCGCTCAAGGGGCTTATTTCTCGGATGCCTTCTTCTCCTGCCTGGCCGACAGTGGCGATCTCAAAAGCTGTTTCGAGCAGGGCAAGGCGGCCGTAAGTGTGACCGGGGTTGACCAGACCCCCTGGCTTGATGATAACGGCGATGGTCTCTTTAGCAATGCCGATGGCACAGTGGCGCAGGCCCGTTTTGTCACCCGCTTCTTTAGCGCGGTGCGCCCGACGATCAACACCGCGCAACTGGAACGCAGTGGCACCAATGGAACCCTAACCGCTGATGTGCTGGCCGGTGCTGAGGAAGTCGAGATTGTTTGGGCGGCAATCTATCCGCCCAACTTTGTCGAACCGGAGGATGTGACCTTGAACCTGCAAGTGCCGACCGTGCGCCTGGAACCCGATGCAAGCGCACCCAATCGTTATACCTTCAACTATGTCAATGGTTTTACCGAAGCCGGTGACTATCGCATTATCTTTTACGCCCAGGATCGGTTGGGGATTCATGCGCAACCGCGGTTACCCGGTGGCGCGCCAGCACCTACTGCCAACACGATTTTTTTGCCGCTGGTGGCGCGTTAATTACAGTGTAAATTAAGTTTTTTGCTAGGTCGAATGCTCGGCTGGGATTGACAAATCCCAGCCCCGATCCGGGATTTGTCAATCCCAGCCGAGCAATAAAGCTAAGATTACTTAATTTACAGTGTAATTGTTAATCCATGCTGTAAAATCGCCACCTTTTACGTTTAATCAGACAGAGCAATCAACACGATGAGCCGCAAGATGCCACTAACCGCAAAGTCTTTCATTCGTTCGAGGGCGATGATCGCCTGTTTGTTAACCGCTTTTACTGTGCTGGGCTGGATGGCCCAAGCGACGCAACCGGCTGTGCAAGCCAATAGCCGGCGCGTCTCGGCACTGGTCGGCCCCGACTTGACGGTTGAACTGAGCCTGAGCCCGGCTGTCCCTGCGGTGGGCGAAGCGACGACGCTGACGGTGCTTTATCGCAATCTGGGCGATAGTGCCAGTGGCACGGTTACCTTTCATGCCTATAAAGATCCCGCGGAGCGGCCGCCAACCCTGGCGACTACGCCTAATCTCAATATTGGCCTGGCTTCACTGCCGGCGCTTGGGGCAGGGGTCAGTGGTTCCGTCCAGCGCACTAACATTACCTTTGACAGCATGGGCTGTGATCATGTGATCTATGTCTGGGTTGATCGCAATAACAGCGTGGCCGAAAGCAACGAAACCAATAACCTGATCGCCCTGCCCGTCTGTGTGGGGGTGACCTGTGCGCCGGACAGTTATGAAAATGACAACCTGTGCAGTGCCGCCGGTTGGGTGGCGGAAGGGCCAAGCCAGGCGCGCTCGCTCTGTCATCCGGATAACGCCACTGCGGCGGACAGCGACTGGGTGAAATTTACCGCCTTTGCCGGTGTGACCTATACGCTGGGGCTGAGTAATGTGGGCAGCCAGGCCAATGCCCAACTGAGCCTTTTTAATGCGTGTGGTGGTACGGCACTAGTGCCCCCCGCACCTAATTTGACCTGGGCCGCACCGGCCAGTGGGGTCTACTATGCTGCCATTGCGCAGCAAGGCGCACCGGTGGGGCCATTGACCGCCTATAGTTTGACGCTGAGCAGTGCCACCGGTATTACCGATAACTATGAGCCGGACAATCACTGCGCGGCGGCACGCGATATAACTACCGATGGCGTGCGCCAAAGCCGGCGCTTCCAGGCCCCCGGCGATGAAGATTGGCTGAAATTTGCCGTGGAGGCAGGCGACAGTTTTATTGTGATTGCTGACAACACGGGTACCGGTGTCAGCCCCATCGTCACCCTTTTTGATTCGTGTAGCCAGGTGCCGGCAAATAACAGCCTGAGCTTTGGCGCAAATCAAGTGGCGGCCACCGCGACGACGGCGCGCACCTACTATGCCCGGTTGACCAACCAGAATCCTAGCAATTTTGGGGCAAACGCTACCTATGATATCCGGGTCAATGCCTCGGCCTGTCTGCCTGATAGCCAGGAAGAGGATGACAGCGCTGCCCAAGCCAAAGCGGTCGGCGTTGGCGCGGCCGCCCAGGCGCACAATTTCTGTCCTGCCAGCGATGCCGATTGGGTAAAATTTACGGCAACCGCGGGTAAGACCTATGTGCTGCGCACGACCAATCTCGCCTTTGCCGCCGATACATTGCTCACCCTCTATGCGAGTGATGGCACCACGTTGATCGCTGAGAATGATGACTTCGGCTATACCAGTGCCTCACGCGTGGTCTGGCAGCCCACGACCAGCGGTGACTACTATGCCCGTGTCACCCATGTCAACCCGGTGGCGAATGGCCCGAACACCCAGTATGCGTTGCTGATCCAAGAAGGCTACTGTCAGCCGGATAACCAGGATAGCGGTGACGGCGACAATGGCCCTGGTGATGCGACCATTGCAGCCACCAATGGGGTCAGCCAGACCCACAACTTTTGTGCTGACCCACTGGATCTCAACCTGGGTGATCAGGATTGGCTGCGCGTGGATGGGGTTGCCGGCGGCAACTACCAGGTGGTGACGACCGGTCTGGGGCCTAACAGCGATCCAGTGCTCGAACTTTATGGCAGTGACGGCAGCACCCAATTGTTGACCAACGATGATCGCGGCGATGGGCGCAGCGCGACGTTGCACTTTACGCCCACCGTATCGAGCCCTTATTACATTCGTGTGCTGCAATACAACTCGCGTATTACCGGCAACGACGCTAATTACCAGGTCCAGGTTTTTGCCACCGAGCCGCCGACCCCAACGCCAACCCCTAGCCCAACGCCGACGCCCACCCCTTCACCGACGCCTTCGCCAACGCCACCACCTTCGACCGCGGAAACGTTGATTGTGGTCAACCGGGCCCGGTTTGCGGCGCTCTATGGTGACGACGCAACGGCTACTTTGATGGCGAAGCTCTTCCAACTGGCCGACGATCCGGCGGTCAAGGGCTTGGTGCTCCAGGTGGAGAGCGATCCCGCGGTAGCGAGCGCGTATGCGGCGTGGACCGCGGCGAACAATACCCTGGCTGACAACGACCTGGCCAACAACGTCGTGGCCGCCGTACGCAATCGTCTGCTCGCCTTGGCCGCTAATGCACCGCAACTTAAATATGTGGTGTTGATCGGCGATGATCGGCTAATTCCCTTCCGCCGTGTGCCCGACCGTGTGCCCAGCAATGTGCAGACAGCCGACTCGCTGGAGCCGGTTTACGCAACCGATGTGGTGGAAAATGGCACGGTGCGCGCCGCCTTGGCCGCCAACATGATCCTCACCGACGATTATCTGGTCGATAAAGAGGCGGGCGCATGGCAGGATCAGGCCGATAACAGCTATGACCTGTTCCTGCCTGACTATGCGGTGGGACGATTGGTCGAAACCCCGGCCGAGATTGGGGCCTTTATTGACAACTTCCTGGGCGGGGACAAAGCTATTGCTACTAGCAAAGTGTTGGTCACCGGTTATGATTTTGTGCAGGATGGGGCGAATATTATCAAGACCCTTTACAGCAATGACACGATCAACACCGATAGTTCCTTGATCATCCCCATGTGGCCGGGCGATACCTTGCGTGCCAAATGGCTCCAGGCGACACCCCGTTTTGATATCTACGCCATTAACGGCCACTCGACTCACGTCGCCCAGGGGACCCCCGACAAAAATGATCTGACCGCCGCCGAAGTGGCCGGTGCCGCCACTGACCTGAGTGGTGCGCTGATCTACAGCGTAGGCTGTCATGCCGGGCTCAACGATCCGGGGGTGCTTGATCTGCCTCAGGCCTTTATGCAAAAGCATGCGAATTATGTGGGCAATACCGGTTTTGGTTGGGGCGGTGGTGGCGTGGTCTACACCGAAGCGGTCATGCGCAATTACAGTCGCGAATTATTGCGTGACACCAGTGCCGCAATTGGGACCGCACTCAGCGCGGCCAAGAAAAGATATTACAGCACCGCACAGACCTTTAATGGTTATGACGCCAAGGTGCTCATGCAGGTGACCCTCTATGGCCTGCCCATGGTAACGGTTTCCAGTGGTGGCGCGCTGACCGATGAAGATCCTTTCCCCAGCGCCGCGCCAAGTTTTACCCCCCCGACCGCCTTTGGGGAATTGGCCCAGGGCACCGTTGGCTATCAATTGCCCGGCTCTTTTGGCTCTTTTGGTGAGAGTGATAGCAGCCAAGGGGTCACCTTTGATCTGGATGAGAATGTGACCTTTGCCGCCGGCGCGCCCCTGCAGCCGCAATACTTTGCCGACGTGTCCGCACCGGTGGTGGGACCATTGCGCGGCGTGCTCTTCTTGGGCGGCGTCTATAGCGACGTGACGGGTATCGACCCGGTGGTGGCGCTGGCTGAAAATGAATATATCACGGATCAAACGGAGCCGACCTTTGCCAGTGCCAATTTCTACCCAGCGCTGCCCTTCACGGTACGTAGTAGCGCCACTGCCCCTGGTGTACCAGACACCGTCGTGATGAGTTTGGGCCAGTACCGCAGCGGGGACGGCGCGGTCAACGCCAGTGGCGAGCTGACGGATGCCGGCGTCAATCGCATCTATGACCAAATGTCTTTTAGTGCCTACTATTCGCAGAGCCCTGACCTCAACGCTGCGAACATCGCCTTTGTGGACGGCGTGCTGGATGCGGTGGCCGGGCTGGGGCAGATCAAGGTCGAAGCCAGTGACAGCTCCGGCATTAACCGTGTCCTCGTCGCCTATACCGTAAGTCAGGGTAATGGCCAGGGGCAGTGGTTGAGCAAGGATCTCACTTTTAACAGCGCAACACAGAAATGGACAGGGGTAATCTCGGGCACGGTGAGTACACAGTTCTTTGTTCAGGTGGTTGACAATGCCGGCAACGTTGCCGCCAATGACAACAAAGGACGCTACTATCGACTAGCGGTACCCTTGCCGCTGGCCACCGGTCGCTCGATTGACCAACGCATCTATTTGCCGATTGTGGTACGCAACTAAAGTGCGGTTGCTTTGAAAACGGTAGATTGATCTTGCGCTACCGTTTTCAGACAGTGCTCACTTTAATTCGCATAGAACTTACACCCGACAGCGCAAACTGCTGGTGTCGGGTCACGCTGCAGCATGACCCGACACCAGCAAACTAGTACAGTGTCAGTTAAGTCTTGATAGGTAGGAAACCCCTCCCTAACCCTCCCCAGCTTGGGGAGGGAACCGTCATGCCGCTAGCGGAGATTACGGCTCCTCCCCCAACCTGAGGGAGGTTGGGAGGGGGTAGAATTTACCTATCACAATTTAATTTACAGTGTACCAGGTGAGTTCTAATCAGTACCGCAATCCAACGCAACCGGCAAACAATGCGATTTAGTAGTTCATGCAGTTTCAACTTAGTGGAGGGATGTAGTATGGGTAAATATTGGTTTACACGTCGTTGGCGCAGTCGCCTTTGGCAAGCACTCTGCCTGAGTGTGTTGGCGACACTCTTGCTCGCGCCAGTCCTTCAGGCCGGCGATACCGATGTCAATGGCCCTGATGGTCCGGTGGCGGCTGAAGAAGTGGCGCAGCCCGACGCGGTCACTGCGGATGATGGCGGTGCCTGGGAATTGGGGGTACACGGCAGCGCCGGTAACCTGACCCAGGCAACTGCTGCCGAGCGCTATGGCATGTGGTATTGGCTTAATGGCTGGTTTACACAGCGTTATAGTTACAACGAGGCTTCGGCCTGGGAGGAGGATTTCAAACTCGCCTCACGTGGGGGGACGGAGAACAGCTATATCGATTCCGTTGACCTGCAGTTCTACGTGGGCCATGGCTCGCCGGCTAGTTTTACCTTTGACAACGCTACCCACGATGACGGCACGCTTTCTGCCCCGATCGACTGTAATGCCGCCTGGGGCGACGGCGACAATGAGTGGTTGGCACTCACCTCTTGCCAGGTGCTCGCCGACAGCGGGATCGGCCCCATGGCGCAATGTATGAATCGCCAGCATCTGATCCTGGGTTTTGTCACCAACGCTAGTGCCCACAACAACTATTGGGATACCCAGGCCTATCACTTTGGTCGTTACCTGCGCTATGGCTATAACATGACCCAATCGTGGTTCAACGCCTGTGATGTCGCCCAACGTGGCCGCACCGCACGGGTAATCGCTGAAGAGACGAGTTGTTTCAACGACAATCCGTATTATAGTAGTGTCTGCACCGATAGCGTTGACAATGACTACTACTGGTATACCCACAGTTGTGGCACCGAAACGGCCAGCCAGATCCCGGTCGGGCTGCTCGCCGATGAACTGCCTGTCTTCAAGGTTGATCCCTACGGGCTTGATGCTGCTGCCGAGGATTTCCAAAATCTGGGCAGCATCTTCAGTATTCCGGTGACGCCCACGCTGCAAGCCGCCGGCCTGCTGGAGGATGTGACGCCACCGCCGGTCCCAAGCGATAGCCCCTTCCTGGTCAGCAGCGCGCTGAGCAAGACGGTGGAATTGGACCAGGACAGCGGGATCTACAAGTATACCGACCTGAGCCAACTCTGGACTGACAGCTCGGCCCAGCAGGCGATGGCCGTCTCCGCCGCCGATGCCAACTACATCAACGGCGATGATGCCCGCCGCATTGCCGACAGCTTCCTGACCCAGAATGGTCTGCTGACCAGCGATGCGGTCTTCTACGAGGTTGTCTCCGACACAGTCGGTACCGTGGCAAAAGATGGGGAGATTAGTGCCGCGTCGATCAGTGCCGCCGAGATTCCTTCCATGTGGCAGGTGATCTACTCGCGCAAGTTGACGGTGCCAGTTGTCCTGGCTTCCGGTGTGGGCGCGGATCTGGAATTCACGATTGTCGGCCCCGGTGCTAAGCAGAAGGTCTATGTGCCGATTGCCGGTCAGGTTAATGCGGCTGGGGTGCTTGGTGCTGCGCCCGCCGGTGTGCAAGGTGGCTGGCGCAGTGTTTCGCCGGCCATCTCTGCCGCCAGTGGCGAACAGATCATGACGACGATCATCAATACGGCCACCGCCGAAGCCTTGTATCTGGCCCTCGACAAAGAGGTGACCATGAACTCGATTCCCCTTGAGATTGAAGATCAAACGGTCCTTTCCTCTACACTGGCTTACTGGGAAAGTGCCCCAGGAAACAGCCAGGGTGAATTGATTCCGGTCTACGAGTTGCTGGTCCAGTATACCGAGGTCGATACCAATGTCGAGGCCGAAGATTTCTTCTATCTGCCGGCCAGTTCGCAGTACATGCGTCCGTTGGCCCGCATTCTCAACGCCCCGGCCGCCCCGGCCATGGTGCAACCGAGCGTGGCCGTGACCTTGACCGCCGCCGATGCCACCAAGACGCTCAAAGCGCTGGGCATTGGGGATGGCTTTGACTTTGTCATGGGGTACAACGGGGCCGACGGCACCTATACCTATGAGTGGTATCTGGGCAGTGTGGCCGACGAAAACCAGATTACCGACCTCAATCCCGGCGATGGTCTCACCAATGTCACCTTTATGGTCCCGGCTATGGCTGACGACCATGCCAGTACGCTTGAGGTCTATCTGGTTGTGACCGATACCGAGAGCCCGAACGAAGCCAGTTCGACTGCCGTGGCCCAACTCAACGTTGGCCCGACCGTCTTCCTGCCCTTCGTCAATAAGTAAATAATCAGTAGACGGCAACACTCGGCGGCTGAGCTTGTCGAAGCCAGAGAGTGTTGCCGTCTACTGATTATGGACGTTACCGGTTAGCTTCGTGCGGTGGGTGTGGTTCACACCTTGCTCTAAATCTGGGTGTGAACCACACCCACCGCACGGTCAACATAAGATTGGCCCGTCCCCGCCCCCACAGCTTCTCGCCCATCTACTGTCATCCAAAGCACAAAAGCAGTAATTGCAAAGGAGCAAACGATGTCCCAAATAGTTAACAATCGGTGGCGACACCAACAGACGTTGTCCAAGGTAATGAGCGTCATGCTCACGCTCTTTATTCTCTTTGGTTTGGTGCCCACGGCCTCGGCCAATGATGATGATGTAGCTGCCCCAGATGCACCTAATCAACTTGACGACGGGGCCTTAGAGGTTGGAGTCTGGTATGTGGTTGATTATCCCCCGGCCGGTGCCGGTGGTGCAGACTTACCCGCAACTGCCCCCGATGCACTAGGGCTGCGCAATCGGCTGACGCAGCAGTACTATCCATTCTTCCCCTTTGAACTCTTCCCCGCCCCACGCTGGTCGGCACCCTATGTCTATGGTAATGGTAGTGCCTGGGAAACTGACTGGGGCGCTAACGAAGAGTTCTATATCGACAATGTGGACTATGCCTACTTTGCCGGCCACGGTTCAACGGCCGGCATCTACTTTGGCGTCGGTGGCAATACCCACAACGATAGTATCGCGACCGCTGAAGATGCGCAGTATCGCTGGGGCACGCGCGATAACGATTGGATCGGCTTAGCGGCCTGTAACGTGCTCGATGATCCCTTTACCAATTTACAGCGCTGGGCGCGCGCCATGAATGGCACCCGCCTGCTCATGGGCATGAAAACCGTTATGTCCGACACCGACTTGGGCGCGGCCGTCGGCTGGCACATGCGTTGGAATAACAGCATGGCCCAAGCCTGGTTCAAATCAGTCAATGAAAAGCTGCCGAACTGGCAAGTTGCGCGCATTCTGGCTGAACATCCGGCCTACTATAATGACCGTTGGTTCAACCATGACGACAATACCGTAGTCGATTCAACCTTTCACTGGTGGACCCACCAATCCGGCTCGCCGGTGGCGTTGGCCGTCAACAGTAGCCAACTGACGGCTGCCAGTACTGGTGGCGATACCCCCTTGGCCGAAATGCCGATTTTTAACATCCAACCGCTGGGGTTGGCGGAGGCACAAGGGCGCTGGACCGCGCTCGGCTCGGCCTTTGGCGTGACCGGCACCATCACCCAGACCGGGACAGTGCTGGCCAGTGGCGTCGAAGCGCTGTATGCCACCAACGATCTCTATGTGTCATCAGATGGCGACCTGCTGATGGATGAGAGCGCCGGTCTCTTCCAGTATCACAATAGCGACACGCTGTGGAGTGAATCGGTCATCTCCGACGTGTTGACGGTGCAGGCGGCTGGTGTGAATGCCAAATTAGCCATTGACGCCGATACCGCACGTGGCATTGCCGATGCCTTCCTCAACCAGAACCAGTTGATGCCTGGTGATGCCCAATTCACAACGGTGGTGCAGGATGTCCTCACCAGTGCCGAAGATACTGGTCGCCTGCCCGGCCAGGCCAATGCTGCCGGCGCACTGCGAATCCTGGCCGACACAGTGACCAATCATCAGGTGGTCTACCAGCGCGTCATCAGCTATACGCCCCCTATCCAGGCCGCCGGTGCAGTGACCCCAGTGCAGTTCTCCGTCGTTGGTCCTGGCGCCAAGTTGGCAGTCTATGTCGATGCCACTGCCTCACCAGAAGTGATGGCCGCCGGCAAACTTGATGAATTAGTTTTGGGTGGGATTGGTGGCTATCGCCAGATTCAGCAAGCCGTCGCCGCCGGGACCAACGCGCCGCAGACGGTCTCGGTGCGTCCCTTTGAGACTATCCAAACCCTCTTTGAAAAGGCCGAAGCGCAGGTGGCGTTGAGCTATGTGCCGTTGTTGGGGGAAAAGGAGATTATCAGCAGCACCCTGGGCTACTGGGAAGGGCCGATCACCTGGGATCAAGACCAATTGATCCCAGTCTACATTCTGACGGTGGCTGCCACCCCAGATGAGGGCACGCCCCAGCAGTATCAGGTCTACATTCCAGTCAATGAGCGTTACATGGCTCCCTATGCCAAGATCACCAGCCCAACTGATGTGAGCGAGATCCTGCCTGGCACGACGATTAGCTTGACCGCGGCAGATGCTTCACAAACCTTGGCGACACTAGGCATTGATGCCGCGCTCGATTTTGCCTTGGGTAGTGGGGGTGAATATCTCTACGAGTGGTATGCCGATGTGATCAGCGACACGACCAAGATTGGTACGGGGCGTACCATCGACTATACCGTGCCGGCCGTTACTGGCGATGGCAACAAACCCGCCGAGACGAAGATCATCTTGGTGGTTACGGATGTCGAGTCGCCCCGCGATCCGGGCATTGCCAGCGATGAGCTCTTCCTCAGCTTCACCAAGACCTACTTGCCCTTTGTGAACAAGTAACACTTAAATCTTCCCTCTCATACGGGCACGATATATCGTGCCCGTACGAGAGGGAAGACTTAGACCCGCAGCCGCGGGTCCAGCACATCACGCAAGCCATCACCTAGAAAATAGATCGCCAGCACCGTTACCGTCAGCAATAACCCCGGAAAGGTGGAGATCCACCAGGCCGTTGTCAAGTAGTTGCGGCCATCGGCCACCATCGCGCCCCAGGTGGGAATCAACGGCGAAATGCCTAGTCCCAAAAAGGTGAGCGATGATTCGGCCAGAATTGCGCCGCCGACCCCTTGTGTCGCCAGCACAATCACCGGTGTCCACACATTGGGCAGCAGGTGGCGTAGGATCAGCCGCCGGTTGGACATGCCGACACAACGCCCCGCCTCGATAAAGGGCTGTTCCCGCAGGCTGAGCACGGTACCACGCACAATGCGCGCATAACCGACCCAGCTGCTGACCCCCAATACCAGGATCACATTCCACAAACCCGTCCCCAAGATCGCCATAATCGCGATCGCGAGCAGGATAAAGGGCACAGCTAACTGCACATCGACCAGCCGCATGATCAGCGTGTCAAGGAATTTGCCAAAGAAGCCGCTGAGCAGTCCTAACGGTACCCCAATCAGCCCTGCTACGCTCACAACCGTGATGCCGACCAGCAGCGAAATCCGCCCACCAAACATCATCCGCGACAGCAGATCGCGACCCAACGCATCCGTGCCCAGCAGGTGAAAGGTGTTGCTTTCAGAAGTTGAGAGGGGCGGCAACTGGATCCGGCTGGTATCCTGTTGGCCGGCTGGGTAGGGCGCAATCAGTGGGGCCAGCAAAGCCACTGCGGTGATTACGAGCAGAATGGTCAAACCGGTGACTGCACGGCGGCTACGCAGAAAGCGTTGCCAAAGGGTGGCGGCCCGTTTGGGCGCAGCTAGCGCACTTTGCACCGTAGCTGTAGGCGCATTGCCAATCGTTGGATTGTTACTGATCGTCTCACTCATAACGAATCCGTGGGTCCAGATAGACGTAGAGGATATCTACGGCGAGGTTAAGAAAGACATAGACAATCGAGATAATGAGCACCGCAGCTTGCACCAGTGGATAGTCGCGCGCGCTGATCGCTTGGAGCGCCAGTCGCCCGACTCCCGGCCAGGCAAAGATGCTTTCGACGATCACCGCACCGCCAAAGAGCGCGCCCAGTTGCAGGCCGATCACCGTGACCAGGGGGATCAGAATGTTGCGCAACGCATGGCGGACGATCACTGTGCGTTCGACCAGCCCTTTGGCACGTGCGGTCCGTACATAATCTTCGCTCAACACATCAAGCATGCCCGATCTTACCAGGCGCGTCACCAGTGCCATCAGCACCGATCCCAGCGTAATCGCCGGCAGCACTAAGTGGCTCAGCGTCCCCCGGCCCGAGGTGGGAAACCAGCGCAAACTCACCGAAAAGAGCAGGATCAGCATAATACCGAGCCAATAGGGGGGAATGGCTTGCCCCAGCATCGCCAGCCCGGTGCCCAGGTAATCCCAGATCGAGTCGCGCTTGAGCGCCGAGAGAATCCCCATGGGGATCGCGACCGCTAAAGAAAAGAGCAGCGCCACCCCCGAAAGTTGCAGGGTTGCCGGCATCCGTTCAAAGAGTACCTCAATGGCCGGCTGCTGAAAGAAGAGCGAATCGCCCAGATCGCCACGCAAGGCGCGCCCCAGAAAGACCACATATTGCACCGGGATCGGCTGATCCAAGCCCCACTTGGCGCGCGCCGCCGCAATCTGTTCGGGCGAAGCGCTCTCCGCCAGCAGCATTACTACCGGATCACCCGGTGCCAACCGCAATAAAAAGAAGACCAATACCGATACCCCCCAAACGACAAAGATCGATTGGAGTAAACGACGACGAATGTATGCACCCATGTCAATTTCCAAATTAATGGGTGATTAGTAATTGGGTTTGTCGAAATCACCTAATCACCAATCACCTAATCACCCAATCACGAATCACCTAACTCTCCGTGACCCCCAACCCTTGCCAGGGCCGGGTTGTGTCGGGCGCGTAGGCTTCGTAGCCGGTGATGCGTTTACGCACGGCCCAGATATTCTCCTGGCGGTAGAGCTGAATTTCGACTGCTTCGTCGTAGATCTGTTTTTGGATCTGCTTGTAGAGTTCGTCGCTCTTGCCCGCATCAACCTCGACACAGGCCTGGTCAACCAATGCTTGGAACTCCGGGTGTTGTGGCCCAAAGCCAGAGCCATAAGTGTCGGTAGTGTAGAAGGTCTTGTATTGGTTGCAGGGATTGTTGGCTTTCCCACCCTGTTGCAAGGCCAGATCATAACTACCTGACTTGCGCGCTTCGGTGTAGGCGCCTGGCTCCAGGAATTGCAGATCGACCTCAAAGCCAATCTCCTGCAAGGCCCCGGCTACATATTCCATCACTTCCTTGCCCTTGGCAAACCAGAAGGGATGGGCCTTCATCTCGATCTTGGTGCCGGGGGCGACGCCCGCCTTGTCGAGCAAGCGACGCGCCTCGTCGGGATCATAGGGCACCGCTTCCAGGCTGGCATCGTAACCGACGGTGCCGGCAGGAATGTGGCCACCTACTACTTCACCAGCTTTGACAATGTTCTCCACCAGCGCCTTGCGGTCGATGGCGTAATTCACGGCCCAACGCGCGTCGGGATTGTCGAACGGCGGGCGGTTGTTCTGGGTGAGCAGATAGAGATGGTCGAGTGATGGGCGGCGGTAGATGGCAATATTGGGATCGCTGCTCAACTCGGCGGCCAGTTCACCGCTTACATTGGCAATAATATCGACTTCGCCCGAGCGCAGCGCGGCGACACGGGTTGCCTCTTCGCTGATCGGGCGGTAGCGTAGTCGTTGCACCTTGGCCAGGTCGGGCTGCCAGTAGCCATCAAACCGTTCACCCAGCCAATACTCGCCCTTGACATATTCCACATGGCGGAAAGGCCCGCTGCCGATGGCCTTTTCCCAGAAGGTTTCGCCAAACTCTTCGGCGGCCTTCTTGGAGAGAATGTGCTCGTTCATCAACAGGTTAAAGAGCGGGGCCGGCTTGAGACAGTTAAAGACCGCGGTCATGGCATCGGGCGCATCAACCCCGCCCAGCAGATCCTTAAAGGCGGTGCTATGTTGAAAATCGGGATTGGCGAGCAGCCGCTCATAGGTGAACTTGACATCCTCCGCAGTGACGGGTGAGCCATCGTGGAAGGTCGCACCTTCACGCAGGGTGGCCGTCCAGATCGTGCCTTCGGGATTGCTCTTCCATTCGGTCGCCAGCCAGGGGATCTGCGCGCCATCCGGTGCGACATCAAAAAGTTGATCATAAATACAGCGGTTGATCTCGCCTTCCATGCGCCCGCCAATCAACTGCGGGTCTTGGGTGCGCAGATCATCCCCGCGCGACCAGACGATCTCGCTGATCGCGGTGCTGCTGCCGGGGGTAATCCCTTGGCAGGCGCTGAGCAATTGGGTGAGGACGGGCAGACTTAAACCAACACCGGCAGCCTGTAAAAAACGACGACGTGAGAACATAAAGCTTTTCTCCTTGGTGTGGTGCTCGCGCCATGCGCGCACCGAGTCATATAGGTTCGCTAACGTCTGGACAATGGGAGTGGAAACGTTGGTATGGTGGGGAATGGTATACCAGAAATGATTATATGCGGGGTGGGGATGGATGTCAAAGCGGTTTTTTGGGACAGCCCGCCGTGTAGTTCGCATCCCCCGATGCGAACGGGTGTTGGGGCAAACGGGCTCAGCATCAGGGGATGCTGAGTACACGGCGAGAAGCCGGGATGTGTGCGTTATGCCTGCGTCCAGTAATCAAAGACCAGCACTTTCGCCAGGTGTGGTCGCAACACGGTCCCAAAAGCTTTGTGCGCCGGATGTGGGAGATAGGCATCGCGATCGGCTGCGCTTTGGAAGGTGACAAAGAAGCAGTGCGTGTAGCCATCGGCTATGCCCTCAACGCTGACATCGGTGCCCCATTCAAAGCTGTGGATCGCATCGATCTGGCTGGGGAGGGCGCGGAAGGCGTCTTCGATTGTTTTGACTTGAGCGGAGGTCGTCTCTTCTTTGAACTGAAAGAGGACGACGTGACGAAGCAGTTGGTTAACGCTCATGGATTCCCTTATAAGCTGCATTTTAGGATTGAAGTCGATATACAAGCATTAACTGCCCCTCTAGGCCAGCCTGATCGTTTAACATTGCATCGATCCGATTTGCTTGTCCAACGAAATCAGGATCGTATGTACAAGAAATTATCATACATCATGGCCAAGTGTACGTAGCGCTTCTACAAACGGCAACGGGAAATTTTCATCGGCATATAATTGCGCCATCGATCACTCTTCATTCTCGCCAATTTGTTGCTCAATTTCCTGCTTATGCCCATAAAAATAGGCCCACGCATTGGTAAGATCCTCGGCACGCAGTGCCGGATATGCCCTTAATAGCTCGGCTTCACTGCTCCCAAGTTTTCTTGCTTGCACCAGTAGCCAGACTGGAATGCGCGTACGCACGATACAGGGCTCACCCCCTAAAACAGCGGGTGTCCTTTCGATTCCTGGATAGGAACCACCGATATCACGGGCAAGCCATTGCAGTACCTGTGCCTTTTCGCCTGGTGACATCGCTGGTAACATTTCACGTACTTTTTCAAGGGTTGTCATTGGTAATACTCCGGTAACTATTCTCATAAACGGCAAGCCCAGTATACCATAGTCCGCTTTTTCAATGTAGAACAGTTGTCGGGAACACGCCGTAAGCCCCGTCGGCTATTTTAACTAATGCCCCATGCGCAACGCGCTAAACAACTTCTGATAGAGTGCCGACGAGATCACCACAATCTCCAGCACAATCATTACCCCGGCAAAACCGAAGGCCAGGGGGAAGATCTCCTCACGCGCCAGGATCGGTAATAGAGGGGGCAGCGCAGTGCCCAGGTCACCGGTGACGCGGAAGAGGGGGACAAACATGGTCGCCGCGGTCGAGCCAGCGATCACCCCGGCGATGGCCCCATAGGCGGTGAGCACCGTATATTCCAACGCCACCTGGCCGACCACCTGGCCCCGCTTCAAGCCAATCGAACGCATGACCGAGAAGAGATACATCCGCTCGTTCATTGAAGCATAACTATAGGTAAGCAGCCCGAGCGCAGCCATAAAGGTGGCGGCGATAAAGCCGACGGATAAGGTGCCAAAGACGCCGACGCGCTCCATCTGTGCTTGTTCATGGGTAATGATGGCGCGAGTATCTTCGTCTTCAATTGCCCCGACCCCCAAACTTGGAACAGCCTCTAAAAGCTGATCGCCGGTTGCGCCCGGCTGCAAACGCATCCAAATGCGATGGGGCATCGTTGTGCCAAAGAAGGAGAAGAGATATTCCAGATTGCCGATAATGGTGACCTGGTCGGCGTAGACGGTGGGGAAGTACTCATAGATACCGACCACGGTAAAGGTGGTGTTGATGCTGGCCCCAAAGTCGGTGATCACATGCATCGTCACTTTGTCACCAATATTGAGCTGGTATTGGGTTAAGAATTCTTCGGAGACCAGAATGCCATCTTCGACCATAGCCAGCCGGTTCATCAGCGCGCCGAGCGACTCACTCGCCAGATCGTTACGAAACCAGGCGACATTGGCAAATTGGGCGCGATCAATGCCGAGGAAGCGGCCACGGACGCGGGTGACTCCTTCAGCGGTTACATTGATTTCGGCGCGGTAATCACCGACGCGTGTCGCTGCCGCGCCGCCCGGTAATTCGGCAAATTCCGTGATCGGCGGCACCCAATCCGCGCCGATGGTGGGCGTCTCGGCCATTGCTTCGGTTGCCGAGAAGGGGGTAAAGGCGAGATCGGCACCCACCCGGTAATACATGCGGTCCACCAACCACTTGTCCAGGCTGGCGGCCATGGAAAGGGTGTAGACCCCCAGTGCTAAGGAGACAATCACCAGCAACATGGGGTTGATATAGTTCTGGCTGTAGCGCCCCAATTGACGTAGCGCCAGGTGGGGGGTAAGCCATGGCGTCAGGTTGGCGATCCAATCCAGCAGGCGCATGACCCAGGGAAAGAGACGCATGGCCAGAAAGGCCATCACCACCACAAAGAGCGCGGGCACCACAATCAACAGTGGATCCTGATATAACTCTGCCGGCTGATCCTCAACCAGTGCACCGAGTGAGCCGCGATTCATCAACTGTTGATAGCCATAGTAGGCCGGGATTAAGAGCAGCAGGTCGAGGTAGGCCCGATACCAGAATGGTCCACGCGGTGGCCGCGCGTGTTCGCGCTGTTGGGTCAGCACCGTTTCCCCACTGGTCGCGGCCGCCGTCCAAATTTTGGCGATCAGCAGGATCCCCAAGGTAATCCCGATCAACGGTAAGTTAAGGCCATCCAGTGAGACCGGTAGCGGTGTCCGCTCATTAAATTCGAGAAAACTGACCGTGTAGCCCATCAGCCGCGCCAACCCAATGCCCAAGCCCAACCCCAATGGCAACCCCAGGACAAAGAGCACCATGCCTTCGACCAGCGTATAGCTGAGCACCCCCCAACGGGTCATCCCACGGCTGGTCATGATCGCCGTTTCGCGACGCTGCCAGTAGGCAATCACCGCCGAGGTGACCACTAGGAAGTAGAGCAAAAAGCCCAGTGCCGGCACATTAAAGCCGAGCAGCAGCGTCGTCAGTGTCGTTTGCCGTCCGATAAATTTTTCCAGGGAGAGCGAAGGGGTCGTCAGCCGCGCATCGGGCAGATAGCGGCCAATCACCAGCGCCGCGGTGCCAAAGCCGGCGGCATATTGGCGGGCATCCCCAGGGCGGGCCTGCATCTCATCCAGGATCACATTCCAGGTGACCGTGCGTACCTTAATTTCTAACTGAGGCTCCACCAGGTTCAGATAATCCTGGCGGCGTACCAGCAGGCGGTCGGCCAAGGTCTGATCAGGATCACTGAACCAAAACTCTTCCTTGGGGTTGAGTGCCTGCCAGAAGCCGCTGATCCGAATTGGGATTAGCAGATCCTGACTTGTACTGAGGTCAAATTCGTCACCGATCTGGACGCCGAGTTTGGCTCCGGTGGCGCTGTGCATCCAGATATCGAGCACCCCGTTGGCTGGTTGCTCATCCAGCGGCGCACCCTCGATTTCGACATGATCAGCGACATCCCGAAAATAGGCGATATTAAGGTTGCCAAAGCCGCGGTTGCCCGCATAGCGTTCATCGCCCGGTTTGGCCTGCATGGTCAGCACGCCACTATCCGCCATCAACCCGAGAAAGCGCACCGGGAGTCCGACTTCGGACGAGATCGTGTCGGCGATATTGCCGCCGAGTGTTTCCACCCGTTCAATCGTCAGCGGCACGGGTCGACTGGAGGGCGTATAGACACGCGAAGAGAAGGCCGGCCGGTTGGTGACGCGGCTATACTCGGCCAATTCCTGGCGCATGATCACGGTGTCAACGCCATTCGAGAAGAAGGCTGCACTGCTAACGAGTGCCACTGCCAAAATCACGCCCAATAGGGAGAGCAAACTCAAGCCTAAGTGATGGCGTAGTCGTTTGGCCGAGAGAAAAGCTAAATCCCCGAAAGCATAGAAGGGCCGCAGGAGAAAATTGGTCTGCCGTGGACGTTGCCAGGTGCGCCGCAGGGTTACCGCCAATGCGGCATCGGCGGTACGCTGCCCCTGTGAGCCTTGGGTAACGGGATTAGGTGTCTGAATGGAAGTCATTGCCTTGTTAACAGCGCCAAGCAAGGGGCACGCCTGGGCGTCTGCCTGCTAGAGCGGATGGGCTAGTACTTACGCCAAACGGTGAGATGGGCACAGGCGTAGAGAGCTTGCGGAGCACCAAGGGCATCGGTCAGCGTAAGTGAGACAAAAATTGGTTTACTAGTTTTGACACAGTGTCAAAACTATTCTATACTCAAGCAATCCTACTGACAACTTTCAGCCGTGATCTTTCAGTTTATACCGCGCTCTGCGAGTAAAGTAGCTAAACATTCGGTTGCCAAAACGACCGCATTTTTAGCCAAACTAGCACGAAAAATAGAGCAGAACAATATAGAGCAGAGCGCCAAAGCGAACCCATTAATTTCTACGCGCCATTATTTCGTCTTTCCGCATTGAGATAAATCGCGCATCAGTAATTAATGTGCCACTAATGTTGGTATATTACGATTGATCTATCACGACCGGAGCACTGTCAGCAGAGCACTAGCTTGGCTGGTAGACGTTGCACCCACCATCATTGATGGTAAAGGCCGTTTTCATAGCAACCCCAGTTTACCATCAGTCGGCAACAACAGCCAGCAGGAAAAATGTTCGTGAAATGCGCACAGTGGTTACGTGCAGCGCGTTATACCATCCCCACATTTTAACGCCGCTGGCTGTGTGCAGCGTATAGTTGGATAGTCAGCGCGCGTAGAGAAGGGTTATCGACGACGCTGTCTACGATTGCGCGTCTTACCGTTTCCATTTGCAGTACCCATCATCATTTTTGAGTGGAGGAACTATGTCCGAAGAGTCCAAGAAGGATCTGTTTAAGGTCAACCCCGACGTCAGTCGGCGTGATTTCCTGCGGCTGAGCGGTTTGGCCGGTGCCGGCGTTTTGCTGGCCGCCTGTGGCACCCCGCCCGCCCCTGGCAGTGAACCGGCTGCCGATGCCCCTGCTGCGGACGCTCCCGCGGCAGATGCTGCGCCTGTTGCAGCCGGCAGTGTCGCTGATGTGCCACGTGAAAAGACCCTGACCATCATGTTCGGTGGCACGCAGGGCCAGTTTGTTGACGTTGGCTTGGGCAACCCCTATGCGACTGGTGCCACCCATCAGATTGGTAGCGCCGCGCTGTGGGAACCCCTTTATTACTACTCCGCCTTTGCCGATGAGCACATTCCGTGGTTGGCCGAAAGCTACGAATACAATGCTGACTTCACCGAGCTGACCATTAAGATCCGCAGCGGTGTCGAGTGGAGCGATGGCACGCCATTCACGGCGAATGATGTGGCCTTTACGCTCAATATGCTCATCGCCAATGGCAGCGATCCTGACTCGGCCAAGATTCGTAATTCGACCGAAGTCTCCAAGTGGGTGGAAAGTGCCACCGCGGCGGATGACGCCACGGTGGTCGTTGCCTTCTACGATCCACGCCCCCGCTTTATGTTCAGCCACCTCTCCTCAAAATATGATACCGGTATGTATATCGTACCCGAGCATATTTTCAAAGATGTGGAAGATGTCTCGGCCTACCAGGGTTGGGATGTTGAAGCGGGCCTGCCTGTCTGCACCGGTCCTTACAAGATTACTGCTTGGACCCCACAACAGAAATTTATCGACCTGCGCGAGGATTGGTGGGCGGTAAAGAGTGGCTTTGTCGCCGAAATGCCGGCCGTCGAGCGCATTCTAGTTCTTCCCACCGCCGATGAGACGACCATGGCGCAGATGGTGATCAACAATGAACTGGATTCGCTCTTGGACCTGCGTGCCACGACGATCAAGCAGGTGGTGGAGCAGAATCCGGCCATTATCACCCACACCGGCAAAGATCTGCCGCTGGGGTACATGGACTGGTGGCCGACCTCCTTCTGGTTTAACTGTGATGAAGGTCCCTTCGCCGACAAGAATGTCCGTTGGGCCGTCAGCTACACGATTGATCGCCAGCAGATGTTAGAAGTCGCGCTCGAAGGCTCTGGTATTTTGACGCAACTGCCCTTCCCGCAATATCCTGGCCTGGAACCCTTCTTTGAAGCGGCCAAGCCATTGCTGGAGAAATACAACACCGCTGAGCACAATCTGGACAAGGCTGCCGAGCTGATGACGGCCGCCGGTTATGAAAAAGATGGCGAAGGCTTCTGGGTGAAGGATGGTGCCCGCATTACCGATATCATCGGTGGCTGGGGCGTCTTCGCCGATATCGGCCCGGTCTTGGCGGAACAATTGCGCCAAGGTGGCTTCGATCTCGACTTCCAAATGCCGCCCGATCATGGCACACAGATCAGCGAAGGGCGCGAACATATCTGGCTCAACGGCCATGGTGGTAGTATCAATGATCCATTTGATACACTGGATATGTTCACCAGCAAGTACTACCAGCCCGTGGGCACGCCAACCACCTACAACTCACGCTTCCAGAATGCGGATTACGATGCCGTGTTGGAAGAGATGGCCAAGGTGTCAATGGATGATCCGACCTATATGGATCTCTACCTCCAGGCGATGGAGATCTTCCTCTCTGAATTGCCCGACTGCCCTGTCCAACAATGGCTGCATCGCATTCCGATGAACCAGACCTATTGGACTGGCTGGCCGACCCAGGACAATCCTTACGTTAATGGTGCCTTCTGGCACTTGACCTTCCCCCTCATTCTACAAAATCTGAAGCCGGCCGCGTAAAGCGCTTTGCAGATGTGGTATGGGTCTCCAATTACTGGGGGCCCATACCACATCTTGTATCTGGAGTTTTCCATGAGTCTATCCTATGTTTTGCGGCGTATTTTGCTGGTCTTTCTGATCATCTGGTCCGCAGCTACCCTCAACTTTTTTATTCCCAAGATCACGCCGCGCAACCCCATTCGCGAAAAATTGATGGAACAGGCCTCGCGTAACGGTTATATTCCACCCGGTTTTGAAGAGATGGTACAGAGCTACGAGAAGAAATTTGGCCTTGATCAGCCGGTTTGGCGGCAATATCTGACCTACATGGGCGACATGGCCCGCTTCAACCTGGGTTATTCGATGGCCAACTTTCCCAAAACGGTACCCGAGCTAATTGGCCAGGCGATCTGGTGGACCATCGGTTTGCTCTCTGTAACCACACTTATTACCTTTTTTATCGGCACCTTACTTGGCGCGCTGATGGCCTGGCACCGCTCCGGTTTTATCCTGCGGAATATTATGCCTGGACTTTTGATGTTGAGCGCGGTGCCGGCTTTTATTGTCGGGTTGCTGCTGATCTACTTTGTCGCCTTTAAGTGGCAGATCCTCCCACTCGGTGGTGCCTACGATACCACCAAATTGCCGACTTGGAACTTGGGCTTTATGCTGGAAGTACTCAAGTATGCCACCTTGCCCGCCCTCGCTTTCATCCTCACCTCGGCTGGCGGCTGGGCGATTGGCATGCGCGGCATGATGGTGACGGTCCAAGGCGAAGATTATATGACTTTTGGGGAAGCCAAAGGGCTAAAGAATTGGCGGCTGTTTTATAAATACGCTGTCCGCAATGCCTTATTACCCCAGGTGACGGGGCTAGCCATTGCCTTTAGCTATATTGTCGGCGGCTCCGTCTTGGTCGAAGTGATCTTTCGTTATCCAGGCTTGGGCACCTTGCTGGCCAATGCCATTCGCCAGTTGGATTACTTCTTGATATACGGGATTGTCTTTATCTTGACCGTGGCCATTGGCATTGCAATGTTTATTGTGGACCTGATCTACCCATTGCTCGATCCGCGGATTGCCTACGAGGGAAAGTAATATGTCTGCTCAACCGATGGCCGCAAGCCCAATCCAAAAGCCTGCCTACCAAGAACCGGGCGCCCTACGCACAAGCCTGCAATATCTCCGCCGTAATATCCCTCTGTCGGTCGGCTTGTTGATCTTACTCTTCTTTATTGTCTTCTCACTGGTTGGTAGTCAATTTGTTAATGACAAATCAGCCTATCCTTTAGGTGCGCCCGCGAGCAAAGCACCCTCATGGGATTATCCCTTTGGCACCGATGGCCAAGGCCGCGACCTCTTTGCGGTTGCGATTTTTGGCATTTGGGAGACGTTACGCATCGGCGTGATCGCCGGGACGATTGGCATGGGCTTTGGCGCTTTCCTCGGCTTTTCTTCGGCCTTTTTTGGCGGCTGGTATGATCTGATCGTGCGCTGGGTTGTCGATGTACTGTTAACTGTGCCGGGGCTGTTGATATTGATCGTCATCGCTTCGTCGATTGACAACAAGAGTTTTACGCTGACGAGCATGGCCTTTGTGATTGCCTTGACCGCCTGGATGGGGCCGGCGCGCACAATTCGCGCCCAAGTCTTAACCTTGCGTGAGCGTAATTATGTGATGATGGCGCGGCTCAATGGTATGAACAGTTGGGGCATTATTTTCCGTGAACTGTTACCAAATCTGCTGCCCTATTTGGGGGCCAGTCTGGTTGGTTCCGTAACGGGTGCGATCTTCGCTTCCATCGGTTTGCCGGCGTTAGGCTTAGGCCCGCTGCGCGAGCCGACGATTGGCGTCACGATCTACTGGGCGCAAAATCAAAATGCCCTGTTGCGCGAACTGTGGTGGTGGCTGATGATGCCGATTGTCGTCATTATTCTGATGTTCGTTATGCTCTTTATGATCTCCGCCGGGTTGGACGAGTTGGCGAATCCGCGTGTACGGCGTAGCGAATAACCAAGTTTATCGCTCTATAATATCTTCACTTCTCAGTATTATGTCGGAAAGTCAACATAATTATTGTCACTTTATGATAAGCTTTGTCTATGAGTAAGTATGAAGTGATTATTTATTGGAGCGCTGAAGATGAAGCTTTTATTGCAGAGGTGCCGGAACTGCCTGGTTGTGCAGCCGATGGCGCAACCTATGTCGAGGTAATGGCTAATGTAGAAGCCATTATTGGTGAATGGATTGAAACGGCGCAGGCATTAGGACGACTCATCCCAGAGTCAAAAGGGCGCTTAGTTTTTGCCTAAAGTGCTGCTGCTTTCAAACAAAGCTCACTTTAATTTGTCGGTTAACTCTATAAAGTTACTATCTAGTTGAGCAAGGACGTACAGTTTTCATGAGTGATTACGTCTTACGTGTAAAAGACCTGGATGTCCAGTACTATACGGATGCCGGTGTTGTTTATGCCAATAACAAGGTGAATTTTGATCTAAAACCGGGTGAACGGCTAGGCTTAGTCGGTGAATCTGGTTCGGGTAAATCAACGATGGCGCTAGCGCTGTTACGCATGATCAAAGCGCCTGGGCGGATTGCCGGCGGCCAAATTCTGCTGGGCAATACCGAGCTGACCAGTCTATCTGAAGAACAGATGCGCCAGATTCGTGGCAACGAAATTAGTATGATCCCACAGGGCGCCATGAACTCGCTCAACCCAGTCATGCGTATCAAAGATCAGATTATCGATGGTCTGCTTGATCATGACTTGAATTTAACGCGAGCCGCGCTAGATGAACGCGCCTACCAGGCACTTGATGTGGTGGAACTTGACCGCAAAGTGGGGCGTATGTATCCCCATGAGTTGAGCGGTGGTATGAAGCAACGGGCTTGTATTGCCATTAGCGTGGCGATGCACCCCAAGGTCATCATCGCCGACGAACCCACTAGCGCGCTCGACGTAGTCACCCAACGCCAGGTGATGCAGACCATTGGTCGTCTGCAAGAGGAACTGGGCAGTGCGGTCATCTTAATTGGTCACGACATGGGGCTAATGGCCCAATTTGCTAGCCGCATGGCAGTGATGTACGCCGGCAGTTTGGTCGAACTTGGTACGATCAAAGATGTCTTTACCGATGCACTCCATCCGTACACGCAAATGCTAATTGACAGTTTGCCCACCATCGGTAACCGCGGCGTCTTCAAAGGCATCCCTGGGATCACCCCGTTGCTGCGCGACTTGCCGCCGGGTTGCGTTTTTAATACCCGCTGTCCCAAGGTGATGGATGTTTGTCGGGCCAAAGATCCTGCATACCGTGAATATAAACCGAGCCACTGGGCGGCTTGTCACCTGCATGATGATCAAGTGCAGACGAAATCGACACAAAATGAGCCAATGTACAAAGGTGGGGTTGCGGTCCGATGACACATCTTTTAGAATTAAAAAACGCAACCAAAGTCTATAAGGGTGGCACGGTTGCGTTAGATAACCTTTCCTTCTTTATCGATGCCGAGACCCCAAGCATCATTGCTGTTGCTGGCGAAAGTGGTAGCGGCAAGACCACGCTGGGGATGATGGCATTGGGTTTTCTCAGTGCAACCAGCGGTGAAATTCTGTACAAAGGCAAAGACCTAAGCCGGATGAACAACCAGGAGCAGACTGCCTTCCGCAAGGAAGTGCAGGCCGTCTTCCAGGATCCCTTTGCGGTCTACAATCCGTTTTATAAAGTTGATCACATCTTTGATGTTGGTGTGAAAAATTTTAAGTTGGCGAAGTCGCGCGCCGAGGCCCGGCAGAAAATTGAAGAGGCGTTGGTCAGTGTCGGTCTGCGCCCGGAAGAGACCCTTGGCCGTTTTCCCCATCAGCTAAGCGGTGGGCAGCGGCAACGGTTAGTCGTGGCGCGTGCTCTGCTTTTTCGTCCCCAACTGTTGATGGCCGATGAGCCAGTTTCCATGGTTGATGCTTCGTTGCGCGCGACCATTTTGGAAAGTCTGCGTAAAATGAAAGAGGAGTATTCGATCACGGTCCTCTACATCACCCACGACCTGACCACAGCCTACCATGTCTGTGATCACATTCTCGTGCTCTACAAGGGCGCGGTGATGGAAGCGGGCGATGTCGAGTCGGTGATCGCCAATCCAAAACATCCCTATACGCAGTTGCTGATCGATTCGATTCCCTGGCCGGATCTCACCCGCCAGTGGGGGCAACAAGAAATTGGGATGGTGGATGCCGAGACGGCGCGTGTGGGCAAAGGGTGCAAGTTCGCCTCGCGCTGCCCACATGTGATGGATAAATGTCGCCAAACACCGCCACCGCTCTATCAAGTGGGTAGCGATCGGGTGGCCTCTTGTTATCTCTATGAAGATCAGCCGACTTTGCCTGGTGAAGAGTTGGGTGCACTTTTTGCTAAAAAGCCAGTTGTTGCCTAGAATAAATCTTTACACACCGATAGCGGCATTACGTCAACACCGAGGCGAACAGTAGAGGGGTAGAAAACGACCGTGATGATTAAAGATTTAATTAGATTCGACAGGCGCGAAGCAATCCCTGTCACTAATCCAATCCCTACTGCGCCTACCCCGCAGCCTGCTGTCCCGGCTGATGCCGGCGGGACGAGCGATGAAGAAGCCGCGCTGGTGTTGCGCGCCCAAAGCGATCCAAGAGCGTTCGGCACTCTCTATGAACGCTATATCGACCGCGTCTATGCCTATATCTACCACCGGGTTGGCAATGCGCAGGATACCGAGGATCTGACTGCCCGTACCTTTTATCGCGCGCTAGACAAACTGCACACCTATGAAGACCGCGGGCTACCCTTCTCGGCCTGGCTCTTTCGCATCGCCCACAATCTGGTGGCCAACTGGCATCGCGACCGCGGCCGTCGGCGCTTTCTCTCGCTCGATAAACTTTGGTCGCATAGCCGTGATGGTGACACGCCAGAAGAGCACATTGAGCAGGAAGAACGGCACGAAGCGCTCTGGGAAGCCATTGACAGCTTGCCCGATGACCGCCGCAATCTGCTGTTATACAAATTTAGCAGTCGTCTCTCCAATCTGGAGATCGGTGAGATGATGAATAAAAGTGAAAGCGCAATCAAATCGCTCTATTTTCGCACCCTCGCCGCATTGCGCAAAGAGTTGGAGACGAAGGGCTGGGGCATACCCACCGATGCCGAAGCCACCGCAAATGCCGGTGAGGAGAGTTAAGGAAAGCACTTGATGATTCGACTTTCACAGCTTGAGTGGCCCCAAAATTGGGCGATAAATCGACCGTTGACTTTGTCCGTTGCGTGGCCGACCGATTGGTCGGTGGTTGGAGTTAGCGCCTGGTTCAGTGAACGGACCCCGATCGAACAGGTTGACTTTGGCGATGGCCGCGCCATTTCGGCCGCGGACCTGCTGGACGGCCACTTTCAACGGCTGGCCACCCAACCACTGCCAGTGGAACACGATCTGCACACCACGATTGCCGTCGTCGCTCCAACCCTCACGCCGCTAACCGACCTGGCCGAAGCGGTTGCCCACACCTTGCCACTCGCCCAGCCGACGCCCCAATTTCGTGACACGCTTTATAAAGCTCTAGAGCAGACGCATCGTCAGCATCACGCCCAGCGCATCTTAGGCACGCGCCCCATAGTGACAGAAAGCCATGAAGTGCATGCTTGGCTGATGATTGGGGTTGCCTTCACCATGGTCGGGATTGTGCTAGCATTCTACAGGCACCGTCTGCTCACTGAACACAAGTAATGGACTAGATTTATTAGATTTATCGTGTACTGCGCATCTCCTCATACGCAGTACACGATAAATCTAAATTATCAAGGCTATGCGCCACGTAGCCGCGCAAGTTCCTCACGCAGCCGCGCTGCTTCTGCTTCTGCCGCTTCTGCACGTTGGCTCTCTGCTTCTGCACGTTGGCTCTCTGCTTCCGCACGTTGGCTCTCTGCTTCCGCACGTTGACGCCCAGCTTCCCCTTCGGTTGGGCAAAGGGTGCCATCTGCCTCAAAGAGCCGCAGCCAGCGTGCATCGACATTCAAATAAGTTCCACGCCATAATCCAAGCCAGCCATCCAACTCGCTGCTCCATAGCCTGCCCTCGCGATTGGGCTGCAATGCCACATAGTGCATGTTTTGCAAACGCCAGCCATATAAAGTAAAGGTTTGCGGATCATACGCATAATATTCGGGGGTGCGAAAAGTGCGCTCATACAGATCCTTTTTGGTGGTCAGATCCTCATGCGCGGTTGATGGTGACATTAACTCAACAATCAGATCAGGTAAACGACCATTTTCTTCCCAAGCCACCCATTTGTCCCGATCGATGGTGCTATCAACATCCTTGACGATGAAGAAGTCGGGCCCTTTGTAGTCGCGGTTGCGCGCCTGTTGTAAACTATAATAGACAAACATATTGCCGCCGGCAAAAAAGTCAACGACGTTGCGCCAACGCTGGGTGACAATATCAATCAACAAGTTCATTTGAATGCGATGCCAGTTTGTCTCCAAGGGAATGCCATCCTCTGCGGGTAAATCAAGGGTAGGAATATCAGGAATATCATAGCGTTCGAGCACTTCAATAATCATGGTTTGTCTCCATTATCCAGTGTGCAGTTGTTTTGCAACCGCGCGTTAGATCCCATATAAACTCTTCACCGTTCCATAGACCCAACTCATCTGGCGCTTGGCATAGTGCTGCGAGAGATGGCGCATGAGGTTGGGTAAGTCATGCGTATCCAGCCCAGAGCTATCGACTAGTTGTTTCAGCCACTGGCGCTGTTGTTGTTCTAGCACAAAGTCAGTATAAACGCGCTCGATCAACTCGGCGGCATTGATCACCGCATCGGCGTCAAAATCACTTTCCAACTCCTGCTTGACATCAGCCACCGACCCGGTGAGAAAGTCGTAGCCATTCTCCGCCATTTTGTAGAGCGTGTGCTCGATATTATATGTGCCGATCCCCGCGCCCTGCGCCCAGTGTATCTCTTCAATCGTCGGCGGTTTGCACTTGTAGTACATCGCCGTCTCTGCCGTGGAGAGCACCAGAATCGCGCCTTCCTCCAAAAATTTGTCGGCCCCCGCGGCCTGGTTGCGCGCTTCCATCTCCTCTTGCAACCGACGGTAGGCGGCGGCCAATCCATCGGCATTCGGCTCGACGACCGCCACCGACTTGGCCAGGTCAAAACCATAACGCTGGGCAAAGTCGGCGAGCAGGCGATGGCTCACCGGCTTCTTGTGGCGGATCGCGGTGTGCAGGGTAAGGGCAAGCGGCGTTTCATAGGTGATCATATGCGGATTGCGATACCCCCACAGCTCAAAGGCCAGGGTGACCCGTTGGCTGCGCACGGCCTGTTCCACCCCGCTGCGGTCGGGCAACGCCTCCGCCAGCAGCTTATTCCAATCGCCCCAGCGGCTAGGGGCCAGGATCGGTTGCAGCCGGGTGCGTGGTAGCACTTCCAGGATCTCGCCATTTTTGTCGGTCAACCCATAAAAGATGATCGCGGTGCCATCCAGCTTCTCGGTAAAACGCGCGTCAACCACATTTTGCGCCACCGAAATCGAAACCTGGGGCCGCCCCTCGCGATCCTTGAGATAAGGGTAATGAATTTTAGGCATGGCGTAGACAAATTCCAGTCGCGCCTCACCGGCCAACTGGGTGATCGCCAACATCCCCAGCTTCTCACTCTCCTGGCGGCAGAGATAGCCCCCAAAGGGAATCCCCCCCGGCGAGACCGCCTCAAAAGGCTGCCAATACCGTGGACTGCTGTCGGTGATAAGGGTGATTTGTTCCAACATGGCGCTGCTCCAATCGCTAGATAATTGCTCGCTGCTCCATCATATCAATAGACCATGCGTTCGGCAAGTGAAACTGGCGGACGATGCAAATAACCTGCACGCAAATTTGGTGCGGTTGCCTTTCAAGTTTTATAGTTGATCGGTCTAATCTATACACTTACGATCGCCAAAAGGGAGAAAACAAATGCTGATCCTGACCCGCCACGATGTTGAAACACTGCTCACCATGCCGACTGCCCTGGTTGCGGTCGAAGAAGGTTTTCGCCAGTTGGCCTTGGGCACTGTGGCGATGCCGCAGCGCAATGCCACAACTATCGCCAACCACAATGGCCTCCACCTTGCCATGCCCGCCTATGTCGGCGGCGACATCGACGCGCTGACGATTAAAATTGTCACCGTCTATGGCGACAATCTCACCCGTTACAATCTACCGACGATCCAAGGCGTGCTGCTGGTCCACGACCAGCGCACCGGACAGGTGCTGGCATTGATGGATGCCGAGTATCTCACCGCCACGCGGACCGGGGCTGCCAGCGGCGTGGCGACGAAGTACCTCGCCCGCACTGATGCCGAAACCGTGACCCTCTTTGGCGCGGGCGCGCTTGGCCCCGCCCAATTGGCCGCGGTCTGCGCGGTCCGCCCGATCAAGCGCGCGTATGTAATCACCCGTAGCGGTGACAAAGATGCTGCCTTCTGCGCCCAAATGGCCGAACAGCTTGGGATTGAGGTGCAGCCCTCCCGCGATCCCCAATTCGCGGTTGAAAACGCCGACATCATCTGTACAGCGACCGACAGCCCAACGCCGCTCTTTGACGGCAACTGGCTACGCCTCGGCGCGCATATCAATGCGGTTGGGGCTTATACCGCCAAGATGCGCGAACTCGACACTACCACCATGCGCCGCAGTCGCGTTTTCGTCGATCGTCTGGAAGCGGCGCGCACCGAAGCCGGCGATCTCTGCATTCCCATCGCCGCGGGTGAGTTGCCAGCTGACCATGTGGTCGGTGAATTGGGTCAAGTGCTGACTGGTGCCGTTGTCGGGCGCACAGGTGAAGATGACATTACGATCTTCAAGTCGGTGGGACTGGCCTTGCAAGATGCGGTGACCGCAAAGCAGGTCTATCTGGCGGCGTTGGCGCGTGGTCTAGGACAGGAAGTGAGCCTGTGATCGAGATTCCCAACGACTATCGCAAATTTATGGGCGATGTTTTTGGTGACGAGGGTCACGCCTGGGTAGCCGCCTTACCTACCACAATTACGCACTATGCCGAGCGCTGGTCACTGGTCGAGATCGGATCGCCCTTTGCGCTGTCGTATAACTATGTGGTGCCGGTCGTCCGTGCTGACGGCGGCGAAGCTGTCCTCAAACTCAGTTCGCCCCACGGTGAACATTATGGTGAAATTGATGCGTTGCTGCTCTACAATGGTGAAGGGGTGAATCAACTGCTGGCCTTTGACCGTGAGCCTGGGGTGTTGCTGCTGGAACGGCTGCGCCCCGGCACCATGCTGGCCGAGCTGGCCGATGACGAAGCCGCCACCGCAATTGCCGCCGAACTGATACAAACCCTCTGGCGACCGGCCCCGGTTGACCATCACTTTCCCACTGTGGCCGGTTGGTTTCAGGCCTTTGGGCAACATCGTGACCGCTTTGATGGTGGAGCCGGTCCACTTGACGAACGGCTGTTGGCGACCGCCGAAGCAATCGTGCGCGATCTGCTCGCCACCAACCAGCCGCCCATGCTGCTCCACGGTGACTTTCACCACCACAATATTCTGCGCGCCGCACGCGCCCCCTGGCTGATCATCGATCCCAAAGGGCTGGTCGGCGACCCTGGCTACGAGTTGGGTGCCCTCCTCTACAACCCCACCGATCTGGCCAACCGTTATCCTGATCTCCAGCCCCTTTTAACCCGCCGCGTTGATCAATTGAGCGAACTGCTCGGCTTCGACCGCGAACGCGTCCGCCATTGGGGCATTGCCCAAGCCGTCCTCTCCGCCGTCTGGAGTACCGAAGGCGAAGGCTACGGCTGGGAATTTACGATGCGCGTGGCGGAACTGTTGGTGGAGGGCGGTAGGTAAATCAGTAAATCAGTAAATCAGTAAATCGGTAGATAAGTACATCAGAACCGATCTACCGATCTACCGATCTACCGATTTACTGATTTACTGATTTACCGATTTACCTGCTCAATTCCAAAATCCTACCAAAACGGTTAGGGCCATTCTCCTCGATCTGCGGTATACTTAACCCATATGAATACTTTAGCAGCTAAGCAATTCCGTTTGCTTGGCATTGTTATTTTACACGCCAAGCGCAACTGGAACGGGAATCATTAAGTCCATTGGGTGCGGCTTGATGCTGCGCAGAGCGAGGAGAAAATTATGGCTTTTCAACCCAATCGGGGTGGGGGTGGCCGCGGTGGTGGGCCGACACAGCGCGGGGGTAAGGGCAGTTTCAAACAGTTGGGCCGCGCCATGCGTTACCTGGGGCGCTATCGCCGTACAACAACCATTGCCTATCTGTCGTTAGTGCTGAGTATCGGTGCGCAGTTGTTAGTGCCGCAGATGGTGCAAAATATCTTGGATGCGGTGACGCAGGGGGCAGGGATGTCGCCCGCCGCGCTGGATCGCGCCGAGCGTGCGCTGTATAGTGGGGTAGCACTTTTGCTGCTCTTTTCTGTGATGCGTGGCCTCTTTGCCTTTGCCCAAACTTATATGGCGGAACGGGTGAGCCAGGATCTGGCCTTTGAATTTCGCAACGAACTCTTTGCCAAGATTCAGCGCCTTTCCTTTAGCTATCATGACCGCAATCAGACCGGGCAACTGATGATCCGTGCCACCGATGATGTGGAAAAGTTGCGCACCTTTATCGGTCAGGGCCTTTTGCTCTCGGTCCAAGCGCTGATTTTATTGGTCGGCGCGCTAACCATGCTCGCGATTACAAATGGCCGGCTGACATTGGTCATCCTGCCGATTCTACCGATTGCGTTGGTGCTCTTTGCCGTTTTTGGGGCAATTAGCCAACCGCGCTTTATCAAGGTGCAGACCAAACTCTCGGCCCTCAACACCGTCTTGCAGGAAAATCTGGCCGGGATCCGGGTCGTCAAGGCCTTTGCCCGTGAACCACAGGAGCAACAGCGCTTCCGGGCCAAGGCTGATGATCTGATGCAAGAGCAAGTTGATCTCGCCCGCGTCTTTAGTTTTCTCTTTCCGATCATCTTTCTGTTGGCCCAATTAGGGCAGGCGGTTGTGCTCTATTTTGGCGGCAATCAGATTATCAACAATACGTTGACCATTGGTGAGTGGCAGAAATTTAGCCTCTATCTGACCTTTGTCTTCTTCCCGATTGGGCAGCTTGGTTTTATGATTTCGCAGATGAGCCAGGCGAGCGCCAGCGCCACGCGCATCTTTGAAATTCTCGATACGAAGAATGAAGTCACCGACAAGCCCGGCGCACACGAGTTGACGGCGGTCCAGGGGCAGGTTGCCTTTAACAATGTCACCTTCCGCTACTTTAGCAGCGGCGAACCCGTGCTCTCGGAAGTGAGCCTGGCCGCACAAGCTGGTGAGACGGTGGCCTTACTGGGCGCCACCGGCAGCGGTAAAACGACAATCATTAACTTGATCCCGCGCTTTTATGATGTGAGCGAGGGCCAGGTGCTCATCGACGGCAACGATGTGCGTGAGGTGACGATTGAGTCGCTGCGTCGCCACATTGGCATTGTGCTCCAAGAGACGAATCTCTTTAGCGGCACCATTCGCGACAATATTGCCTTTGGTCGCCCCGAGGCCAGCGATGCCGAAGTGATCGAAGCCGCCAAAGCCGCGGCGGCGCATGACTTTATCATGAGCTTTCCGGACGGTTATAACACGGGCGTTGGTGAACGCGGCACCACCTTGAGTGGTGGTCAGAAACAGCGGGTGGCCATTGCGCGTGCCCTGCTGCTCAACCCGCATATCCTGATTCTCGATGATTCCACCAGCAGTGTCGATGTCGCCACCGAAGTCACCATTCAGCGCGCGCTGGACAAGCTGATGGAAGGGCGCACCAGTTTTGTCATCGCCCAACGCATTAGCACCGTCCTCAACGCCGACCAGATCCTGGTACTTGACCAAGGGCGCATCGTCGCCCGCGGCAAACATGCCGATCTGCTCGAAACCAATCCACTCTATGCGGAGATCTACCGCAGCCAACTGGTGGAAGATGCTACTGGGGATGTTGCCGGGGATGTTGCCGGGGATGTTGCCGGAGTGGCAGCCAGTGAAAAAGTAGCCGTTGGTGATGAAGTGATGGCGTAGTCGCATTCAAATGCATGAATAATTAATGGAAAATTGAAAACGGTTAATGGTTAATGCCGTGGATCGCCCCTAATCTCTCCCCTGCGAACATTAACCATTAATTATTAATTATTCTCCATTAACCATTAGCAAGGAGTAAACCCTATGATGGGTGGTCCGGGTCACTTATTGCAGACCCAAGTCATGAAACCACGGAGTGTACGGCGCACGGTCGGCCGTTTTAGTCGCTATTTTAAACCTTATTGGCCTTGGCTGTTGCTGACGGCTGTGCTATTGGTGGCCAACGCCTGGGTGCAAGTGCTGGCACCCCAACTGACCGGGCAGGCCGTTGACTGTTATTTGACGCCAGCTATGGTGCAACCGGCCGCGGCAACTACACCAGCCGTCAGCGCCGCGGAAAGCAACTGCTGGTATGATCCCTTGCCGGCCGACGCCACGCCAGCCATGCGTGCCGCCGGCCTGTTGCAATTGGTATTGCTGCTGACTGGTCTATTTATTGGCGGGTCGGTGATCGGTGGCCTCATGTTCTTTCTCATGGGCTGGACTGGTCAACATGTGTTGCGGCAACTACAGGTGGAAGTCTTTGCCCAATTCCATCAACTCTCGCTGCGTTTCTATAGTGAACACGAAACCGGCGATCTGATGAGCCGCATCACCAACGATGTGAGCACGATCCAGCAGGCGATTGGTTTTGCCTTGTTGCAGGTGCTCAGCGGGGGGCTGTTGCTCTTCTGGCTGGCATTTAACATGTTGACGACCAACTGGGTTTATGGGCTGATTAGCCTGGCGGTGCTGCCCTTGATGGTCGTCGTCACCGTTTGGTTTAGCGACCAGGCGCGTAAGGCTTTCCGCGAAACGCGACGCAAGATCGGCGATGTCAACGCCGAGTTGCAAGAGGGTATTTCCGGTGTACGCGAAGTGCAAGCCTTTGGGCGTGAAGAAGCGAACATCGAGCGCTTTGCCCAGAGTAACGCGGCCAACCGTGATGCCAATGTGCGCGCTGTCGCCTATACGTCGGCCCTTTCGCCGGCGCTGGAAGCATTTGGCTATCTGGCGATTGCGATTACGGCTGGTGTGGGTGGCATCTTTTTGTTGCGGGGCTTGACCTTGGGCGGCGCGGCGGTTTCGCTTGGTTTGATTATCACCTTCCTGGGCTATGTGCAGCGTTTTAACCAACCCATCACCCAGATCAGTGTGCTCTGGACCAATATCCAGAGTGCGATCGCCGGGGCCGAACGACTGTTCGAGTTGATCGACGAGATCCCCGATATTCTGGAGAAATTGAATGCCCAGGTCCTGCCGCCGATTACCGGGCGGGTTGTCTATGCCGGGGTGCGTGCTGAGTATAAACGCGGTGAACCAGTCCTGCGTGGGATTGACCTGGTGGCCGAGCCGGGCCAAACGATTGCGATTGTCGGCCCGACCGGTGCCGGCAAGACGACGCTGGTCAACCTGTTGCCCCGCTTCTATGATGCCACCAGCGGTCAGGTGACTATCGACGGCGTGGATGTGCGCGATGTCACCCTGCCCAGTCTGCGCCAACAAATTGGGGTCGTCTTGCAAGATAGCTTTCTCTTTAGCGACAGCGTCATGAATAACATCCGCTTTGGCCGCCCTGAAGCGAGCGATGCCGAAGTGATCGAAGCTGCCAAACTGGCGCGTGCCCACGATTTTATCGAGCGCCTGCCGGAAGGTTATGCCACTGTGCTCGGCGAACGCGGCACTGGTTTGAGCCAGGGGCAACGCCAACTGCTCTCCATCGCCCGGGCCGCGTTGGCCCAACCACGCATCCTGATCCTCGACGAAGCAACCAGCAGCGTCGATACGCGCACCGAACGGCAGATCCAAACCGCGCTGGAGCAGATCATGGCTAATCGCACCAGCTTTGTGATCGCCCACCGCCTGAGCACGATTCGTAATGCTGATCAGGTGCTTGTGCTGGTCAAAGGCGAAATCGTCGAGCGCGGCCGCCACGAGGAACTATTGGCCCACAAAGGGGTCTACTACGATCTCTATATGAGCCAATTCCAACGCCAGGAAGAAGTAGTCAGCGCCAACGGGCGGGCGAACCACCACGATCTGGCCTTAGCGACGGGGTGATTTCCGTCGTAGGGGCAAGGCATGCCTTGCCCCTACGACGGAAAATTGCTCGTTGCGCTGCTCCGCGGCGCAATGCAGCAAGGACGCTCTGCGTCCCCTTGCCCCTTACACGCGATAAACCCGCTTTGCGTTCTCCCAAAAATAGCGCGCATAGGCCGTCTCCCCTTTTTCCGCAAAATAACCCTTCACTACATTAATCGCTGCCCCATAGTCACCGGCCCGTTCCAACACCGGCCAGTTGCTGCCGTAGATCAGCCGATCCGCCCCAAAGCTTGCCCATAACAGGTCCAACGTCGGTCGATAAAAATCGACATCAACGGGGGCCGGTTGTAGCGTACTCTGCTCCAATACGGCCGAAACCTTCATGGCGATATTCGGCTGCGCGGCCAACTGCCCATACCCATCAACCCACGCCGCGCTGATCGGCCCTCCATCAATCGGCATGTGGCCAATGTGGTTAATAATGATGCGCAGTTCCGGGAACTGCTGGGCCAACTTGCTCGCTGCCACAAAATGTTCCTGCCGTATCAGCAGATCCAGGCTGAGATCCGCGCCGGCTAGTTGTGCCATGTCGGCCAGAAATGTCCCTGCTTCGATCGCTTCCAGATAGCGCCCACCACAGCGAATGCCCCGGAAAAGCGGGTTCACCGCCCATTGCTGCAACATGGCGCCAAAATCGGCCTGATTCGGTGCGACCTGGCCGACTAACCCCACAATTGTCGGATCCTGCGCTGCCAGCTCGAGGATCCAGCCATTGTCCGCCGGCCAGGCACTCGCCTCGACCACCACCGTGCTCGTCACCCCATGGGGGGCCGCCACTGCCACAAAGTCCGCCGGCAGCACCGTCCGGTAGAGCAACTTATTTTCCGGCGGTGGCCACGGGATCCCCTGCGGTCGGCGCGGATCATAAAAATGGGTATGGGTATCAATGATCATCTTGCATCTCCTAGTCTTGTGGTCTTTGCTCGTAACCACGCTCCGCGTCGTTATGCCAGGTGGACGCGCTGCGTCCTGCCAGCAAGGACGCCGAGTGTCCACCTGGCATTCCGCCGGAGACCGGCAGAACGAGAACTAATTTCACGGCAAGGTGTTATATACTATAGCAGCAGATCAACCGACAGCACAATGAGAGGAACGCACTATGCAACCTACCCCTTCGACCGAAACCCCCGGCACGGAAACCCCCGGTGTCGCGCGCCGCGTCCAAGATGCTGCCACCCAATCGGGCAATCGTCCCGAGCGGCTGGCCTGGTTTGCCGACCAGGCGCTGGGCATGTTTATCCACTGGAGTGTAGACGCCCAACTTGGCTCGGTGATCAGTCATTCGTTGGTCGGCGCGTCATCCGATTATCGCGAACGTTTTTTCCAGCAACTGCCGCAGACCTTTCTGCCCACCCGCTTTGATCCCGACGAGTGGGCGCGGCTGGCCAAGGTGGCGGGGATGAAATATGTGGTCTTTACGACCAAACATCACAGTGGCTTTTGTATGTTTGAGACAAAAACCACCGAATTTAATATTATGCGCACCCCCTATGGCCGTGACATTACCCGCGAACTGGTGGACGCCTTTCGTAAGTGGGGCATTGCCATCGGTTTCTATTTCTCGCCCGACGACTTCTGGATCCTGCATCGCCAGGGGCACGAAGTAAGCCGCGACGGCAATGCGGCCAATCCCCTGCATAATCCCGAACTGATGGCACATAATCAGGCCCAAGTGCGCGAATTATTGAACAATTATGGCCCCGTTGACGTCATCTTCTTTGATGGTGAAGCCGAGGGGCTGAAGCAATTGGCGTGGGAACTGCAACCCAACATTGTCGTCACCCGTGGCGACCTGGCTACCCCCGAACAGCATCTCCCGGATCGACCTTTGCCGGGACCGTGGGAAGCCTGTTTTACGTTGGGCACCCAATGGGCCTATAAACCGACCAACGAGGAATACAAATCGGGCACCAAGCTGATTGAAATGTTGATTGAGACGCGCACCAAAGGCGGCAATCTGTTGCTCAATGTCGGCCCCAAGCCCAATGGCGAGATCCCGGTTGAACAGGAGGCACGCATCCAAGAAATGGCGCTCTGGCTTTTTGTGAATGGCGAGGCCGTCTACAATGTCCAGCCCCTGCCGGTGATTCGCGAACCATTGACGCTTGATCATACCGTTTGGTATACGCGCGCCAAAGCCGAAAACACAGTCTATGCCATCATTACCGGCACCCCGTGGCCCAAAGGCGAACGCAAGGTGATTACCCTGCAACAAGTGCGGGCGACGGTGCAAAGTGACGTAGAAATTCTAGGCCAGTCCGGCCATGTGCTGGAATACAAGCCCGCGGTCAATCCCAAAGCGAGTTGGACCCAAGATGAAGGCGGTTTACACATCTCAGCCATGCGCGCCCAACGCCTGTATAACAACAACCGCTGGCCCAATCCCGTCGTGATTCGCATCACGAACGCAGAATTGCTGGCGCAACCGGCCTAGTGTATCGCAGTTTGGCATCACGAATCACCTAATCACCCAATCACTAACCAGGAGCCAACCATGAGCGAGCCGAAAGCCAGCCACTGGCAGCAAAAACTGAGCGAATCGCGTCGCGATCTCTTTAACTTTCTTCACAGTCTGCAACCGGAACAGTGGACAACGCCCGTCTTCAGTGAAGGCGAACCGTGGACCGTCAAAACTGTCGTCAGCCACTTGCTTGACAGCGAGCGTGGGATGAGCATCCAAGTGCACAAGATCCGTAAAGGCGAGGCGACCGTCCCCCCCGACTTTGATCTGGCCCGTTGGAATGCGGGGGTGAGCAAACGGGTCGGCGACCCGACGCCAGCCGAACTGATCAGCGCGCTGGTCGCTACCCGTGCCAAGACGCTCGAAGTGATGAATTCGCTGCGGGCTGAGGAATGGGCGCTCAGCGGTCGCCACCCTGCCCGCGGTATCATCACCATCGAACAATATTATGAAACGATCCACGGCCACGAAGTTTTACATCTGGCCGATCTGCGCGGCGCAATTGCCTAAAATGTAATCACATCAGCAGCGTTATACTGAAGTGAAGTTGAGAACCGGAGTTTTGCTGGCTAACGGGATCGCGTGCGTCGCACTGACCGCCAACTGTTTCCAGTCCGCTAGATTCTTTGGTCAGTGCGACGCACGCTGACCGAAACGAGGGG
>JALHQH010000050.1 GCA_022842065.1 Caldilineaceae bacterium | reverse complement strand
CACGATGTATCGTGCCTCGACAACGGCTGCAGCGTAAGCGCATATCAGGATTGTCACAGCTGGTCATTGCAAGGCAACAGCTACGCATAATCAGCTTGAGAGGAGATTGAATTCTATGGCTGGATTGACACCAGCATATCTATTGCGCCGCGTGGGGATGTGGTTGGTCACCATCTGGTTGGGCGCAACGGTAATCTTTATTATCCCACGCCTGGCACCAGGCGATCCGGTGGCAGCGATGGTAAGTCGGCTCAGCAACCAGGCCGGCCACATTGAAAACAGCACCGCCATGATCGAGTCCTGGCGGGCCCGTTTTGGGCTGGATGGGCCTTGGTACGTCCAATACTTCAGCTATCTACGCAGTGTCATGACCTTTGACCTTGGCTTTTCACTCGCCTCCTTTCCCAGTCGCGTCGATGATCTGGTCGTGCAAGCATTACCCTGGACCTTGGGACTGCTGTTAATTGCCACGCTGATCTCCTTTGTCCTGGGCAACCTTGTCGGCGCACTCTTAGCATGGCGGCGTACACCGACCTTGGTACGCAATCTGCTACCTCTTACGTTGACTTTTACCTCGATTCCCTTCTTTATGTTGGGGATCCTGTTAATCTATCTCTTTGCCTTTGGCTTACGCTGGTTTCCCCCCTCCGGGGCCTACGATAACAGTATTGAGCGCTCCTTCAATTGGGACTTTATCAAAACCGTTGTCTACCACGGCACCTTACCCGCCCTTTCGATCATCGTTACCACGATGGGTTTCTGGGCGCTAGGCATGCGCGGCATGATGATCACCAATGATGGTGAGGATTATATGGTGCTGGCCGAGGCCAAAGGGCTACCATCGCGCCGTGTCTTCTGGAATTATGGGGTACGCAACTCGATTTTGCCCCAGGTGACGGCGCTGGCGCTAAGCCTGGGTGCGATTGCCGGCGGCTCGACGCTAGTCGAATCGATCTTTGCCTATCCAGGGATGGGCTACCTGCTCTATCTAGGCCTTGTCACCACGGATTACACACTGATCCAGGGGATTGTCTTTATTTTGATTGTGGGTACGGCGACGGCGGTTCTCATTTTAGATATGCTCTATCCGCTGATTGACCCGCGCATCACATATGAGAAGGGGTAAGCCATGACGACGACAACAGTTAATCGGGCGCGCCCGGCTAAGCCCAGCAAAGCCCGGCTCAACCGCTGGGATTCACCCTGGCTCAACCCCAAATTTCTGGCCGGCCTGAGCATGATCCTCTTTGTGGCGCTGATGGGGGTCTTCGGCCCCTTCTTTTGGGATACAACCCTGGCGCGCGTTGCCACTTCACCACAAAATTTACCGCCACCGTGGGCCGGGTATGATTTTAGCGGACCCGAAGCAAGTAGCGCACCGGTTGCAAATAGCGGCACAACCGCCAACCAAAGCGAAACAACTGTCCCTGCAGCCGAGGCCACCAAAAGTACCTCCATGACCGGTGGCAATCCATTCGCACCAAAGACGCCAGCCAGCAGCCCCACCAAAGGCACCTCCATGACCGGCGGTAATCCATTGGCACCCAAGGCGACCGCAGCCGACACCACTGCGGGTGGCTCAATGACTGGCGGTAACCCTTTAGCACCCAAAACGCCGGCTAGTGAATCCGCTACCAGTGGCACCGCGACTGACACTGGTACGACCACTAGCAGTAATAGCAACACACGGGTCGCCCCCGTGGCGAGTGCCAACAATCCCTATGGCTTTGGCCAGCCAAGTTGGGATCATCCACTGGGTACGGAAAGCAATGGACGCGACATCCTCGCAGTGATCATTGTTGGGGCACCACGCTCCTTGCGCGTCGGACTAATTGCAGCCGGGATCGGGATCTTGGTGGGCGTATTACTCGGTTTCTCTGCCGGCTTTATGGGTGGCTGGGTCGATAATGTGATTCGCACGATCTCGGATGCGATGATTACGATTCCTTCGCTGGCGGTGCTCATTGTGATTTCCGCCTATGTACGACAGGTCAGTGTCGAAAACATGGCGCTACTGCTGGCACTCTTTGCCTGGCCGGGGCCAACGCGCCTGATTCGCTCCCAGGTCCTCACCATGCGTGAGCGCGGTTATGTGCAGATGGCGCGGCTCTCCGGTTCTTCGACCTTTTCGATTATGTTTAGAGAGATGATGCCCAACCTGCTCCCCTATCTGGCCTCTAGTTTTACCGGCAATGTTTCCGGAGCGATTCTGGCGGCGACCGGATTGGAAGCACTGGGTTTGGGGCCAACGCGTATTCCCACCCTAGGGATGACGATCTTTTACGCCATTCGCGCCGCCGCCATCTTGCGCGGGATGTGGTGGTGGTGGGGCATTCCGATTGCGATTCTGGTCGTCGTCTTTAGTGGGCTCTTTTTGATGACCGTCGGCCTGGATGAGATTGCCAACCCGCGCTTGAGAGGAGCCAAGGCAAAATGACCACGGCGTTACAAGGTGAGAACCAATTTGTGAATGTTGCGCGTGAACGGACAACGCGTTCGAATGTTGTGCTTGATGTACAACATCTCAAAGTCTATTACGAAACCCCCACCGGTGACGTGCGCGCCGTTGATGATGTAAGCTTTCAGATCTATGCTGGTGAAATCGTCGGCCTGGTCGGTGAGTCCGGCTGTGGCAAGACGACCACGGCAATGGCAATTTTGCGCCTGGTGCAGCCGCCAGGGCGGATTGTGGGCGGTCAGATCTTGCTTGATGGCGTCGATATGACCACCTTGGAGGGGCGGGCGCTGCGCGATGTGCGCTGGAACAGTCTGGCGTTGATTCCGCAAGGTGCGATGAACTCGCTCAACCCGATTATGCGCATCTGTGACCAAATCGCTGATGCGATTGAGACCCATGAGGGCAAACTGGGGCGCAAAGTCATCCGCGAACGTATCCTGAGCCTCTTGCGCATGGTCGGCCTGCCGACGCGCGTCTACGACATGTATCCCCACGAGTTGAGCGGTGGCATGAAGCAGCGCGTTTGTATCGCGATGGCCGTCGCGCTCAACCCGCCGCTGGTGATTGCCGACGAACCAACCAGTGCGCTGGATGTGGTGGTACAGCGGGTGGTGGCGCAAAATCTGCTTGACATTAAGGAGCGCCTTGGCGTCTCGATGATCGTGATTGGGCACGATATGGGGTTGATGGCGCAGCTAGCGGATCGCATTGCCGTCATGTATGCCGGCCATATGGTCGAAATTGCCGCGGTCGAGCAGCTCTATGCTGAGCCGATGCACCCCTACACGCAGCTCCTCATCGAGTCGATCCCTTCGATCAAAGAGCGCAAACCACTCAAGATCACCGAGGGCATCACCCACGATCTGCGCAATCCGCCGCCTGGCTGCATCTTTCAGGAACGCTGCGCCCATGTGATGGATGTCTGTCGCCAGGTGCGCCCGCCGTTAAAAGAATATAAACCCAGGCAGCAGGTTGCTTGTCACCTATATGAGTAACGCTATGAGCACACCACTACTTGAAATCAAGAATGCAACCAAAATCTACGGCGGCGGCTTCTTTGACCGCAACGCGGTGACCGTGGCGTTGCAAGACTTCAATTTGACCATCGCCGACCGCCCAGCGACGATTACCACGATTGCCGGCGAAAGTGGCAGTGGCAAGACGACGCTAGCCAATCTGGTCTTGGGCTTTGCCAAGATCACCTCCGGCCAGATCCGCTTCAAGGGTGCGGATGTTACCGATATGAATCGCAGCCAGTTGCTCGACTATCGGCGCGAGGTGCAGGCGATCTTTCAAGACCCCTATGCGGTCTACAACCCCTTCTATCGCGTAAAACATGTCTTTGATCTCGTCATCAACAACTTCAAAATGGCGCAGAACAAGCGTGATGCGCGGGAGATTGTCGAAAATGCGCTCAATGTGGTTGGGCTGCGTGGCGAAGAGGTACTCGAAAAATATCCCCATCAGCTTTCTGGCGGTCAACGCCAGCGCATGATGGTAGCCCGCGCCTATTTGCTCAAGCCGCGCCTGATCGTGGCCGACGAACCGGTCTCCATGGTCGATGCATCACTACGCGCAATGATCCTCGACCTGATGCTAAAGTTGCGTGATGAGCAGAACATTTCGTTCCTCTACATCACCCATGATCTGAGCACCGCATACCAGATTGGTGACCAGATCTATCTGCTCTACCAAGGGGCGATCGCCGAGCGGGGCAACACGACCAATGTAATCGAAAACCCCAAACATCCCTATGTCCAACTGCTGGTCGACTCGATACCCGTGCCCGATCCCAAGGTGCGCTGGGGCGGGGAAAGTATTGTCTCGCTGGATGATGAACAGATGCGCGTCAACGCCAAGAGTGGCTGTCGCTTCTACAACCGCTGCCCCCACCGTATGGATCGCTGCTTGGAAAAACAGCCACCGCTCTACGCCGTCGAGGGTGCGCAGCACGAAGCCGCCTGCTTCCTCTACGATGAGGCTGGACAAGCAACCCCGGCTCGTGTATCATAGGTAGCAACTTTGGTATCTGTGGGTGAAGGAGGTCATAGCGTGTCGACAGTGGTTGAGCAACTTTTACAGGAGCCAACATTACCTTCGGTCTTACAGCGCTTGCAGGAGTTGTTTGCAGCGGAACAAGCGCGGCGTCAATATTTTTATGATGTTGTCACCGAAGAGCAAAAGGCTGAATTTATCAATGGAGAAATTGTTGTGCATTCCCCGGTCAAAAAACATCATGCAGATGTCAGTTCATTATTACATAACCTGTTAAAAAATTATGTAATGGTCAACAAGCTTGGCTTTGTTGGTTATGAAAAGATTCTGATCGTGTTAGAACGCAACGACTGCGAACCGGATCTCTGCTTCTTTCACGAGGACAAAGCACAGCTTTTTACTGACCGGCAGATGAAGTTCCCAGCGCCCGATTTGGTCATCGAAGTGCTTTCCGATAGCACTGCCGAAAACGACCGTGGCATCAAATACCGAGATTATGCACAAAGCGGTGTCACCGAGTATTGGATCATCGACCCTGAGACAAAGATGGTCGAGCAGTATATTTTGCAGGACGAAAAATATGAACTGCGCATCAAATCTGATTCCGGCGAGATCCACAGTATCGCCGTACCAGGCTTTACAATCCCGATCCGCGCCATTTTTGACGAACAGATAAATCTCGCCACCTTACGGACATTGTTGTAAAGGATTTTATAAAAAAGTGGCTTGACGCCAATGGCGTCCAGCCACTTTTTTATAAACAGGACTTACAGCCCCAACTTCACTTCGCCGCCCGCTTTCTGGCTGCGATAGATCCCATCAAGAATCGACAACACTTGCAACGAATGTTCTGCCGGCACCGGGGATGGTTCGCCCGCGGATAAGGCCCGCGCAAATTCTACACATTCCAGCGCATGGGGTTCCATCGCGTCGCTGGTCAACTTGAGGTTGCTGTTGACCAACTGGCGCGTCTGATAGTCGCTGGAGAGGAAATCGGCCTTGGGCCAGTGACAGCCGCCATCGGTACCGTAGAGCCAGATTTGCATATCCTCGCCCTGGATGTCATGGTGTAGCAGCCAGCTCACTTCGATCATCAGGGTCGCGCCATTCTCAAAGCGGACAAAGGCCGCGGCAAAATCTTCCACATCCCAGATCGACTGATCAACCGGCGTGCCAAACCAGCCGGCGAATTGACCAGGCTTGTGCGCCAACGGTGCTTTAGCAACGCCCGTCACCACGGCTGGCGTTGGGTTGCCCATCAACCAGAGGGTGAGATCAAGCACATGGACGCCGATGTCGATACAAGGGCCACCGCCACTGTGCTTTTTCTGCACAAAGCTGCCGGTAGGGATAAACCCATTACGGCGCAACATCCAACTGCGGGCATGGTAGATATCACCCAGGACCCCCGTCTCGATCTGGCGCTTCATCGCCTGCGAAACGCCTTTGAAGCGAAAGTGCTGCGCCGTCATCAACTGTTTGCCGGACTGGTCGCGCGCGGCGATCATCTGGCGGATTTCGCCAGGCGTGGGGGCCAGTGGCTTTTCGCAGATCACATGTTTACCGGCTTCCAACGCCGCAATCGCCAACGGGGCATGATACATGTTGGGCGTGCAGATATCGATGATGTCAATATCTGGGTCGCGGAAGAGTTCAGCCGGATCAGAGACTAATTTACTTACCCCATGTTGACTGCCCCATACTTGCAGCGCGGCCGCATTGATGTCGCTACCGGCAATGACCTCGGCATGTTCCGAAGCAGCCCAACCGGGCATGTGCGTGCGGGCAATGCCACCGATACCAACCACCCCTACTTTTAATGACTTGCTCACAATGTTTCTCCGTTTAGTTTACTTTTGGGGATCAATTTATCGCTGCGCCAAAAAATTTTGGACAACTTCAAGATAAGCCACAGCCTGCTCCCGCCGAATACTGTGACCAGCGCCGGCGATCTGTGCCACTTGCACCTTGCTGTTCAGCGCCGCGATTGCCGCCGCCGTGGCTTGGTCAACAATGGCACCTTGTGCAACATCCGCCGTGATCAACAAGGTGGGGCACGCAATTTGCGGCACAACTTCCCACCAGGGCAGCGAAGGATAGCGGGCATAGTCGATGGCATTGGGCGAGACCTGCTGTTTCGCCACCACCCAACCATCGAACTCAGCATCAGGCCAAGTGGGGCGTTCATGCCGCCCGTTGGCCAGCAATGCCACGACCGTAAGTTGATTATTCGCCGCAACCTCGGCGCGCCAGGCATCAGCGCGTGCGGCACTTTCAGGGGCATTGACCACGACGGTACGCGCCCGCCACGGCGGATCTTCGAGCAACGCGGCACTGATCAAGTGCCCATAGCTGGCGGCCAACTGCGCCGCCGTGCCACCACCCATCGAGTGGCCGAGAATGGCCGGCTGATCCAGTTCCAACGCCTCGATCAGGCCGGCATAATCGGCCGCATGATCGGCATTCGTATACCCGCTGTCAGGGGCCGTGGAAAAGCCATGGCCGCGGGCATCGGGCATAATACAATCATAGCTTTCGGCCAGCAGGGTCACAATGGGTTTCCAGCAGAGGCCATTGTCGGTGAGACCGTGGGCAAGCACCAACGGCGGTTTATCCCCGCCGGTGCGATAATAATGCATGGTGATGCCATTTGTGTTAACACTACCGGCACGCCAACGTGGCATGAGTTGCTCCTGTTATGGATGATAATTAGGACAATAACGTTAAAACCGATAGGTAGGGCGGGGTATAGACGCGGATTTTGGTGGCGCGGATTTTAAATCAGCGTTCCCAAAATCCGCGTCTATACCCCACCCCCCCGCCAACTACGGTTGTTCGGGTAAATGCGCCGCCAGGGTTGCCACCATCTGGTCAAAATCCGGCTTGGGATCTTCTGGCGTCAAGTCACCCAAAGGCGTGCTACTCACATAGCGATAGATATCCGCTGCTCCCGTAAAGATATCCGGGGTCAGCCCAATGGCGGCGAAAGTTTTGGCGATCTCTTCCATTTCACCGACCCAACGATGCGCTTTGGCTGCCATGCCGGGCAGCCCTCGTTGCATTTGGATGAGTGCTTGGGCCTGACTGCTGGTGAATTCTGCGGCCAATTCAGTTGAGATGCCATAAGCCGCCGCCGCGGTCAGCAGTTGCGTCTGCAAGGCAGTGGTGCCCTTGGTCAGGGCGGCGTAACACATTTTGAAGGCAGAGGCCCGCCCCACATCACCACCTAAGTCAATGATATTTAGTCCATCATCGCGCAGCGCAACCAACTCGGCAGCATGGCGACCGGAGGCATAGATGCGTGTGCCCTCAAAATTGCGCGGCGGTGGCCCAATAATCCCCGCATCGGCGAAACGCCCACCAGCCGCGGTAATCAGCCGTTCAATCTCGGCGACGGTGGCGGGGGCAATCGCATTACAATCGACATAAAGCAGATCATGCGGACTTTGCGCTAGTGCACCAGCCACCTGCGCTGCCGCCGCAACGGCTTGGGCGGGCACCAGGATCGACAAGATGATCTGCGCCTTTTGCACAAGCTGATCGACGGTGCCGACATCTTCAATGCCGGCTTGCGCGGCTAACTGCTGGGTGCGAATGCTGCGTTCAGCTAGGGCCGCGATCACAGGCAGGCCGTGGTCGATCAACATTTTACCAACCGCGTTGCCCATGTCCCCTGGACTGAGGATGGCAACGGTTTTCCTTACATTTGGCATTGGTTTCCTCCTGAATTTGTCGCTCTTATCATGCCAGAGATTAGCCACAGATGCAAGGTGATTAAACGAACAGGTGTGTCCTCATCAATCCGCGCGATCTGGGCAAGCCGCATGTTTGATGAAATATTGGCATCAGTGTATGATCAGTTTTTAATCTTCTTGATCTAGTGAGCAACCATTTTGAGGCAAACGATGCAGGATCAGGGGTGGAGACAAATTCAACAGGCACAACGTCGGCGTGGTCTCTGGCTTGGGCTGATTATTGGTATCCCGCTGTTTTTGCTGCTCGGCTACTTTGCCATGATCTTTGGCCTGCTCGACTTCTCACCTTGTCCACCGGCCTGCCGTGGGGTCGATCTGCGTGGCCAACAGATGGGTGACCAACTTTGGACAAATGCTGATTTAGGCGAGGCGAATCTGAGCGAGGTCGATCTGCGCGGCGTCGATCTACAGGGGGCAAATCTTTACTTTGCCAACCTGCAGCACGCCAATCTGCAAGGGGCGAAGTTGCAGGGAGCCAATTTACGTGCCGCTTATTTAGAAGGGGCGGACTTGACCAATGCCAACTTACGCGGCGCGGCCTTGCACGGCGCGCGGCTTAACGGGACGACATTAACAGGGGCACAATTACAGGGGGCCGATCTCGCCGGGGCGGATCTGCGCGATGCCGATCTATTCGCCGTTGAGATTGACGAAACCACGGTACTCAATGCGAAATGGCAGCTGGTTTGGGAAATCAGCAATGTGCCAACCGTTGGGCGAGCGCTTGTTGATGTGGACCTGATTGGGGCTAATTTACACGACGCGCAACTACAAGGGGCGGATCTGCGCAATGCAGATTTAAGTTTGGCGAATCTAGCAGGTGCGAATCTAACCGATGCCGAGTTGGCCGGCGCACGATTGCAGCAAACTAAACTGGATGCAGAAACGCAGATCGCAGCCAAGTGGCGCACAGTATGGCAAGTGGTGAATGAAACACGTCTTGGTCAGCAATTAGCGGGGGTCGATCTACGTGAAGCCAATCTGGATCAGACCTTTCTACGCGGTGCCAACTTGCGCAACGCCACGCTGGAAGGTGTTACATTGGTTGATGGCGATCTGCGCGATGCGACGTTGGTGGGCGCAAATCTCCACGCCAGCAACCTAACCGATACCACGTTGCGCGGCGCCGATCTGCAAGACACCGATTTTACAGGAGCCAATCTCACCAATGCCGATCTAAGCCTGGCCAACCTGGTTGGCATGCGCATTGATGAGCACACTGTGCTTTCAGATCGCTGGCGGCGGGTGCTGGGAGTGGTCAACAACGGGACAGCCGGACAGACGCTTGCCAGCAGCGACTTGAGTTGGACCAATCTGCGCCGCCTCAACTTTGCCGAGAGTCAATTGCAGGAGAGTAATTTTGACTATGCCCTGCTCGAAGAGGCCAATTTCAGCGGGGCGGCTTTACAGGGTGCCAGCTTTCGTAACGCCAACCTCACTTGGGCCGACTTCCGCAACGCCGATCTGACCGGGGCCGATCTAACCGGGGCGACCTTGGTTGATACACAATTCGACGGCGCAACCTTGACGGGGGTGGCTGGACTACAACAAAAATAAAGGTTCCCCGCCCCTCGCGCCTTCTGGCTACACATCCCCGCTAACGGCTGGACAAACAATGCTTTGGTTCATCGGCCTGCCCAAGTTGAAATTCTGCCCCAGCGTATGCAGTATTACGGCGTCTAACGGTAAAATTGTATACGCTCATCAGGGATTGAGATCACAACAAAATGCAAAAGGCAATGAATGAAGTAACCGATGATTTATACACAGACCATAAATGGTTTACCCGTTAAAACAGGTGATATTTTCTGTACAAGCAACGGCACTGATGATGGTTGGTTTGGGCGGTTCTGGCAGTTAGTTGGCTATCTGGTCCCAGGGCAGATCGATCATGTGAGTATGTATATTGGACCAGAGGGGCGCTGTGTGGAGGCAGGCGGGCGGGGTGTGATCGACTTTGTCATGCCTGGACAAAAATGGGATGCGACCTATGTCCTAGAAAAGCGCTTGCTGGCCGATCGGCTAATCGGGGTGGCCTACCCGCTCCAAAATTTAGCCCTCTCCCCCAGCGAGGAGGAGCGGATTCGCACGGCGGTTGCGACTTATTGCACTGATCACATCGGCAAGCCGTATAATCCCAATTTTCTCAACTTGGTGACCAACGAAGCTTTTTATTGCAGCCAACTGATCTACGCAGCTTACCGCGAAGCGGGGGTCGATATCGGGATTATGCCAGTTTCGCTACTGGCAACACAAGCAGAAGATCAAACAAGCCAACCCTTGGTTGTCCTCCCGACCATGATCCTGGACAATTGCCACCATGCGTTGGTCGGCAAACAACGTCGCCGCCGAGCCATTACGAATTAAGCCGCCTGCCAACCCGTGGCACAAGCAAACTCAGACATCGGTCGAAAAGAGCTGGCTGACCAGAGCCTTGACGCGCTTGCCCCCATTTTGCAAAATGGGGGGGCCGTGGCCAAAGACCATGGTCTCAAAGTCATCGCCATGTTTCTTGGCCAGCTTCCAAATGCTGCGCAAGGCATTGTCTTTGTCAGTCGTAAATAAGCTGGTATTGGGCCGCAATTTCCCACGCGTATTGACCAAGGCATCACCACAGATCAACAAACGGCGTTCCTTATGCAACAAGGAGATATGGCCGGGTGAATGGCCGGGGGTATGCACAACGGTAAAACCTTCTGGCAGTTGTTGGCCATCCACCAGCAATTCGTCAGCTGTGACAGAAGTATAGCGGTAGTCGGGAAAACGGGTGGCAATCCAAATCAGCGGCCGTAAGAGCAGAAATTTGGCCTGCCGCCGCCAAGGTTGCTCGAGCGCAGCTTTTTCCACCGCGTGGCAGGCAACCTTGGCCCCCGTGGCTCGTTTAATAGCCGCAACCCCACCGGTATGATCAAGATCGACATGGGTAACAATAATGCGCCGCAGCGTATGGTCGGCATAACCATGTTTGCGCAAGGTGGCAAGAATTAACGCCGCATCCTTGGGATGGCCGGCATCAATCAGGGTAATCCCCTCTTGCCATTGCCAGAGATAACAGTGGACAGTTTCGCCGATCTCATCAATCAGCCACAGACCAGGAACAATTTCACGCATAGCCTACCAATTGCCTGCTACATAGGAGTGATTGCGCACGCTGCCCAAATGGCGCAAGCGGGCGCGGGGATGGTCAATCGCTTCTTCCAGTTCACGGACCGTCAAGCCGGTTGCTTCGGCCAGGCGCATGATCGTCTGGAAGGAATCGTCGGTTAAACTTAGGATCTGCTCACGCTGTTGTTCATCCAGCTTAAAGCCGACCACTGCGCTTTGGGGTTGTTCAAGCAATGCTTCACGACAGCTAGAACAGCGCCAGGTGTGGCCCACTAACAGTGCAAAATCACGAACGCGTGTTGACATCAATCTCTCATTTCAATAATTAATCAAAAAACAGCAGCGGTTCATGGCCAATGAGTTTCGATTAATTATTCGCTAGCTCGATCCAAAAATGTGTGATTGGGAAGCAGCGCACATTTTTGGATTCGTTCTCAGTAACCCTCTTTGGTGACTGCGGTTGGCGACGCACCAGCTTGCAAACTCTGCATGATCTGTACCCCAGCGCTTGCGCCCAATCGCGTGGCACCAGCGGCAATCATTGCCGCTGCATCAGCAGCATTACGCACACCGCCGGCAGCTTTTACACCCATCGTTGGTCCCACGGTCAGACGTAATAGCCGCACATCGGCGGGGGTGGCACCGCCACCATTAAAACCGGTAGAGGTCTTAACAAAGTCGGCACCAGCCGCTTGCGTTAGGGTCGCGGCGGCTATCTTCTCCTCTTCGCTGAGCAAAAAGGTTTCGATGATGACTTTTACAAGCACATTGTGTCGATGCGCCGCTTCGACTACACCGGCAATATCCGTATAAACGGCCGTGAGATCGCCACTTTTGAGGCGGCCCACATTGAGCACCATATCAACTTCTTGCGCGCCGAGCTCGATCACAGCCGTCGTTTCACTGGCTTTGACCGCGCTTAGCGTTGCCCCCAAGGGGAAACCTACCACCGTACAAACCTTGCTGTGGCTACCGGCCAACAACTCAGCACAGCGTGCCACCCAGGTTGGATTGATACAAACACTGGCAAAATCATAGGTACGCGCCTCCTCGCAAAGGCGGCGAATCTGTTCGGCCTGTGCATCAGGCTTGAGCAAGGTGTGATCAATATAGGTAGCGAGCAGCGCCGCAGACAAGGTTGGTTGCGTCGGATCGGCAACAGCAGCCAGTGTCTCATGGACAATTTTGATGCGCTCATCAATTAAGGCTGCCAAGGCAGCTTGCGAAGAGGTTGTCACGGTCATTTCCCGATCATTTATGCACAGCAAGTCACCGCACGAGGGTGCAAGAAAGTAAGCAGCCAGCACCATACCCCACGTCAGTGTGATAATAAGGTCAGGGGGCAACCGCCGGAACGCCTGGTTCCAATTGATAGTGTTGAATCATCCCCCACTGATCCATTGGCCACACCCGCAGCCAGGCCTGCCCCACAATCAACTCTTCAGGGATGGCACCGATCCGCCGGCTATCGCTAGAGTTGTTGCGGTTATCGCCCATCACAAAGAGGGTCTCAGGGGCGATCACCGTGGGCGGAAAATATTCGTCGGGGCGAAACGCGTTAATCTGATAGGGTTCCGCCAAAACTTCGCCATTGATATAAACGGTTTGGTCACGAATCTCAACAGTGTCACCGGGCAAACCAATCACCCGTTTAATATAATCTTCTTCGACGTTGTTGGGATTGTGAAAAACAATCACCTCACCCCGCTCCGGCTCGCCAAGCTTGAAGGCAAGCTTATTGACCAAAATAAATTGCCCTTCATAGAAGTTGGGTTGCATTGAGTGGCTTTCGATCCGATAGTTCTGAATGACCTGGCGGATCAACAGAAAAATAATCAGCGAAAGCACGATTGTCTCAATCAGTTCCCGCAACAGGACCCAGATGGCCGCGGGTTGCTTCGGCGCGACCGGGGCACTCTCTTCGGTCGGCGTTAATAAATCAGTCATCGACTGTGAATAGTCAGGCTGTAAGGCAAAGGGATCGTTCGCATTGCGAGTATCAGACATAACAAGACCTTGTCTCTAACTTAATATGCACACTGCTTGAAAATGATCCACGTGGCCACGAAGCGACAAAGTTGATCATTCATTTTCACAACAACGGCAATTCAAATTCATGTCAAGTAGATAATCCTTAACAATAGGCCAGTATAGCACCGCCTATCCGAAGACACAAGAAGCAGCGGGCCATAACAGACAGCCTTTATCCCAATTATATCCCAACTATCCCAAGCATTTTCCCAATTAACCCTTGATATCCCAAATATATCCCAAATATCCCAAATAATACGTAGGATAACAAACCAGAAAAGCAGAGGGCGCTTAGGCTGCAAAGGATAAGCAAAGGTTGATCAAAAAAGGCGTCCGGTCTCTATTGTACAAGCGGCCGCCTTCAGCTAATCATTTGATTTCCCAAATTTATCCCAAATATCCCAATTGGGTTACTGGGGATATCGGGTAAGCTACTTCAAAATATAGCGCGTACCACGTTTATCACCGATCTTAAGCAGGATGCCTTTGTTGACCAGATCCGACAGATCAAGGCGCAAGGTTTCGGCACCCACATGAGGACAAAGCTCCCGGTAATCGCGGTTGGTAATACTGCCATGGCGCTGCAGGAACTCGACCGCCTTGATCTGGCGCTCGTTCATATTCTGTTCCCACTCGGGCACAACCCGCTTGGCATCTTTGTTGTTATAGAGCACCACCGAAAAACGATGGCCTTTGGCTTCGAAAGTAGGCGGTGGATGGCCGGCGTTAACCATATCTTCGATCATCCGGTCAATCCCTAGCCCCAACTCTTCGATATAGCCCCACTGGTAGAGGCCATTGACTAAACGCGGGTTACGGCTGTAATGTTCCTCGATAATGTTGTCCAGCGTAATATGGGCCGGCAACCCGCCAGGGCTGGTAATCTCCAAGCGGTCGGTATACATGCGGATTTCAATACTGCGACCCGTCAGCCGATAATCACGGTGCGCCACCGCATTGACCAGCGCTTCACGCACCGAGGATTCGGGGTATTCTAATTGTTCATGGCGTTGTAAGCCCTTAACGACCGCTTGTTTGTCCATCTCTTCCCAGAGGACACGCCAGGCCCGGTCGATAATCTTGGGCAACGGCCCAATCAGCTCTTCACGTCGGCCATAACCAAAGGTGCCGCCTGGCCCACGCGGTTGTGTATCAGCAAATTTTACAAAGATCGCCCGGCTATGCGGTAGAAAGAACTGCGGTTCTTTGCCAAAGAGCAGCAACCCGCTGACGGTCGGCAGCTTGTCGGCGTTGATTGCACCGATCTGTTGGAGGAGGCGATCTTTGGGCAGCACATCCGAACGCGGGGTACGCCGTTGGCGCCGCTCAATATAGTCCGCAATCACATCTTCGTCGAGATCCTCGCGCGTCGCGCCGGGGACTATATCGGTCTCAAAATCACCGCTGGGCCGGTTCGTAACGAGTTGATGAAACTCTTCGCCTTCGATTGGTTGATTGTCGGCACCCTTGCGAACCAGGATCCGCCCGTCCCACAAACTATGCACCGTGCCACTGCGATTAACGCGCAAAAGCACCACCATGCCATCCGGCATCTGCTCTTGCTGCCAGTCAGTATGGACAGGGGGGCGACAAAGGCGCAAGGCGGCCCGTAGGGTCTCCTCCGCTTCTTCACCAGCTAATAAACTGCCCAGGCGGCCTTGTTCATTCATCCCTAACACCAGTGTGCCGCCATCACCGTTGGCAAAAGCGACCAGGGTCTCCGCCAGCTTTTCGGGATTGCCATCAGCTAGATAAGCCCACTTCGGTCCTGCAGGCTGCTTTACAATTGTCTGTGATCCTGCCATCGCTTCGTCCTCGCCAGGCGCAATCGTCTAAGGTCAGCTGTCCCGCTGGGACAAAATTCGGAACCTGATCATGTAAACTACTTTTAGGGCAACCCAGTCAGTTTTTTGAGCACCTGACTGGGTTGCGCTGGAATCGTCACAGATGATGACTGCTCTGGTACTGTACGCAACTTACGCCACTTCGGTTTCAGCCGCTTCCTCACCCAAATCGTCGTTTTCATCAATCAGCTCTTCTTCGGGAGCCTCTTCATCACGCACCACTTCATCACTCACGGCTTGGCCGTCAATGGCGAGCGATGAACCGCCGCTACTATCACTAGTTGCAGCAATCGAAGCCAGCACTTCATCCTGCGTGCCGCCATCAACGCCGCGAATCAGATCTTCGTAGGTAATAATCGCCAGCGCCGCCACCGAATCATTGGCCTGAAGGTTAACGATGCGCACACCACGCGTCGCACGGCCCATGCGGCTGATGCCATTGACCGGTGTGCGTAAGATAATACCACTGCTGGTGATAATCGTAATCTGGTCACGTGGTTCAACCACGCGGGCCGCCACAATTTGGCCAACCTCGGCCAGGCGCCGATGATCAGTGGTCCACATGCCCTGCGTATAACGGCCCTTGGCATTGTATTCCTCCAATGGCACCCGCTTGCCCCAACCGCCGGTGTGTAAAACCAGCAGATCGTGGCCGGGCTTGATCACATCCATGCTCACAATTTCATCTTTGTCGAGCAAGCGCATGGCCATCACCCCGGCCGCCGTCCGCCCCATGGGCCGCACATTTTTCTCATGGAAACGCAAGGCCTTACCGTTGCGCGTGACGATGATAAACTCTTCATTGCCACTGGTCAGCCGCGCCCAGTCCAGCGAATCGTCAGGATCAAGATTCATGGCAATCAGGCCAGTCGAGCGGATGTTGCTAAAGGAACTCAGTTCCATGCGCTTGATGCGGCCCTGACGCGTAATCAGCGTAACATACTCAGCCTGCTCAAAGTCGGGCACAATGAGCATGGTGGCAACACTCTCGGTAGGCTGCAAGTTGAGCACATTGGCCGAATGCGCCCCGCGCGAGATGCGGCTGCCTTCGGGCAATTCATAGACCCGGCTGGCATAGACGCGGCCGGTGTTGGTGAAAAAGAGAATCGTATCGAGATTGCGAGCGAAGATCAGGTTGATCACCTCGTCCTCATCGCGCGTTGCCATCCCCTTGATGCCACGGCCACCGCGGCCCTGTGCCCGGAAGACTTCGGCCTTCATGCGCTTGATATAAGCACCAGCGCTGTAGCTGATCAGCATATTATCGTTGGCGATCAGGTCTTCTTCGTTGAGGCTGCCGTTGGCATCATAGGCGATTTGGGTGCGCCGTTCGTCGCCAAACTTCTCCTTCAACATCAGAATATCGTCACGGATTAACGCCCGGAGCTTATGGGGGTTGGCCAGCAGATCCAGGTAATAGTTGATGCGCGACATAATCTCCTGATATTCATCCTCGATCTTCTGCCGTTCGAGGGCGGCCAACCGCCGCAGTTGCATATCAAGAATCGCCTGCGCCTGCACCTGGCTCAGACCAAAACGCTCCATCAACCCGGTACGTGCCGCTTCGGCACTGTCGCTGGCACGGATCAGGCGAATCACTTCATCCAGGAATTCCAGCGCAATCCGCAGCCCTTCCAGGATGTGAGCACGTTCGCGAGCCTTGGCTAACTGATACTGCGTGCGCCGCGTCAGCACTTCGAAGCGGTGATCAACATAGATAATCAGCGCCCGGCGTAAACCGAGGGTTGCCGGCTCACCATTGACCAACGCCAGCGTATTGACGCCAAACGAAGTCTGTAAGACGGTATGCTTAAAAAGCTGATTGCGCACCTTCTTGGGGGCCGCCCCGCGCTTCAACTCGATCACGATGCGCATCCCCGTGCGATCACTTTCATCGCGCAGATCGCTGATCTGGTCAAGTTTGCCTTCGCGCACCAACTCGGCCATGCGTTCAATCAACATGGATTTATTGACCTGATAGGGAATTTCGGTGACCAGAATGCGGAAGCGCTCGTTGCGCATCTCCTCAATCTCGGTTTTGGCGCGCACCAGAATCTTACCTCGCCCAGTGGCAAGGGCCTGTTTAATCCCCTCTGTCCCCAGGATAATGCCACCGGTAGGGAAGTCTGGGCCTTTGACAAAGGTCATCAACTCTTCCAGGCCAATCTCTTCCCGCCGTTCCCAATCATCGATGATAAAAACGATGGCATTGGCGATTTCAGTGAGATTGTGCGGGGGGATGTTGGTCGCCATGCCGACGGCGATCCCACTAGTGCCATTGACCAGCAGATTGGGTAACATGGCCGGCAACACGACCGGCTCTTCCAAGCTATCGTCGAAGTTGTTCTTCCAATCCACCGTATCCATCTCGATGTCTTGGAGCATGGGGTCGGCAATGCGCGCCAGACGGGCTTCGGTATAACGCATGGCCGCCGGACTATCGCCATCGACCGAACCAAAGTTACCTTGCCCATCAACCAGGGGATAGCGCAGGCTGAAATTTTGCGCCATGCGGGCCATGGCATCGTAAACCGCGGTGTCACCATGGGGGTGATATTTACCCAGCACTTCACCGACGATACGTGCGCTCTTTTTGTAAGGGCTGCTAGGTGCTAGCCCCATATCATGCATGGCATAGAGAATGCGCCGATGCACCGGTTTCAACCCATCGCGCGCATCGGGCAAGGCGCGCGCGACGATCACACTCATCGCATAATCGAGATAGCTGGCTCGCATCTCGTCCACGATCGGCTGGGCGCGCACCAGGCCAATATTCTGGCCCTCTGCGCTATTAACAATTACCCCATTGGTTGCTGTGCTGGGCGCACTGGCCCCATTGAGGTGTACGTCCTCCGTTGGGGTCAACTCTTCAGGAGTCTGATCTCCTTGCCCATCGTCATTAAACTCTTCGGGACGTTCCGCCATGCAACTGCTCCTGAACCCTGCTCTGGGAGAGGTGAAACGTGAGGCGTGAAACGTACTGCGTAAAAGTCGCGCCCGGCGCTTATGCCAAGGGGCGCTGTTATCTTTTCCGCATTACGTTTTATGCTTTACGTTGCCCTTCCGCAAAGATTAAAAATACACAAATTCCAATAGGATAATTATACCTTATTTGGCAACTTTTCCCAACTTATTGGATTGATCGGAACAGATGTGTTAGTTGGCACAAATTGAGCAGCGCAAGTGCGGGCCAGATGACGCAATGAACCTTACCTTCTTCGTCTTTCCCTTCTTTGTCTTAACTACCCCGCAACGACACTGATACCGTCGGTTGCGGCTTCCCGTCTGTCCCCTGGCCGCTGCGCCCGACAAAGTTGGGCAAATTGCGCATGCCAGCCAGCAGGTACCTTTGTCCGCCACTCAGCCGCCGCCGCACAGATAAAGTCGTAGAAGATCCCTTGGCTGTGCAGATCAGTCGTTGAGAGCTCTTCCGGGTGCCATTGCACGCCGACTACGTAAGGCAGCACCGGCACTTCCAACGCTTCCGGCAGGCCATCCTCCGCATGGGCAACAACCCGGAGCGCCGCGCCCAGTTGGTCGATGCCTTGATGGTGCATCGAGTTGACCCCGTGGCGCGTGCCCAAGGCGTGCGCCAGGCGACTGTCAGCCTCAATTGAGACCTCATGGCTAATGCGGAAGCGCTCGAAGGTGGGGGGGGTATAATCATGTTTGGCAAGATCCGGGCATTCGCTGTGCAGATCCTGGTAGAGCGTGCCACCACAGACCACATTAAGCACTTGCACCCCACGGCAGACACCCAGGAAAGGCATACCGGCTTCCAACGCCCAACGGGTCAAGAGTAGCTCGGTGCGATCACGTTCTTTGTCAGTCGCCCCCAGTTGTGGATGGCGCTCGGCCCCATAATGTTGTGGATCCACATCTTCCCCCCCCGGCAGAAAGAGACCATCCAGTCGCTCAAAGGTGCCGCGCAGCGTTGACTCACTCATCTGCAAGGGAATCATCACTGGAAGTGCGCCCAACGTTTCCAATACGCGGATATAGGTCTGGTTCATGATGTAGAGCGGTAGACCATAAAAGCGCTGCGATTTTTCGCGCCCAGTCGGCACACCGATGAGCGGGCGTTTGTGCGCCACGCCGGCTGCTTCATCCCACAAATGGGCTGCATTGCGTCGATCTCGATTCATGCAAATACTCCTCACGAATAACCAGCAAATAACCAGCGTGGTCAAGGCGGACCAACCACTGCTCAATGCCTTCCTACAACAGGTAATTCGATCCATTATATGCAGTGCTGCGCACGCGGCCAAACCAACTCAGCCACCGATTGCGTTCCCAGTCTAAAGTTTCTGCGTGCGCCAACGCTTTGACAGCCCTGCGCCGCCGTGATAGCATCGCCTCATGATTACAGCAACGACCGCACCGCCATCACACCACTTACCAGCACAAGCACCGGCCCAAGTACCTGCGCATCATGCCTGGAGGCAACGGCTGGCCGGCTGGCTGTTATTGCTGGCCGCATTGGTGCTCTATGGACTGACCCTTGACAATGGCTTACAGCCAGAGGAATTAGTCGGCGGCGATCTGATTACCCATCAATACGCCCAAGTGCAAGCACGCCCAAGCAATGCGCCGGGTTATCCGCTCTACACAATGGGCGGCTGGCTGTGGTTTCACGGTGGGCGGCTGCTCTTACAAACAGTTGGCGTTGCGCTGCCCAATCCGCTGTTCCTGCTCAGCAGTTACAGTACCGTTTGGGCGATCCTCGCTCTTTGGCTACTCTATCAACTGCTCTGCCGGCTCACGCGGTCGGCCCGTACCCCAGCCGGCAACTGGTTACTGGCCGGGCTCCTTTCGCTCTTTTACGCCACCACCTATTTTTTCTGGTACTACGCTACCACCACGGAACAATATAGCAGCGCTATTGCCCAAACGCTGGCGATTGTCTATGGTTATCTGGGCTGGCGTGAGCAGGCCAAGCAGGGGGTGACAACAGCCAACCGGCGCCTACTCTGGTTGGCTTTTTTGTGTGGGTTATCCCTGGCTCATATGCTCACCGTCGCCTTTATCGTGCCAGGTGTCGTGGTTGTCATCCTCTGGGCAGCCCCATACTTGTTACGCCAGTGGCGCGTGGTAGTAGGCGCACTGATCGCTGCCTTTCTGCCATTAGGGGCCTATCTGTATGTCTACTGGCGCGGGATTACTCACCCTGAGTGGTGGGGCGCGGGTGAGTGGGCCAATGGGCAGGCTTGGTTTTGGGCCTTTGTCAGCACCGCGCAAGGCCGCGAAGAGCTAGGTTGGGGCTTTGCCGCGGGCTGTCCCTTCTTTGCCAACGGCTTTCCCCTGTTGATGGGACGCGAGCTATCGTGGCTCATCGTAGGGCTAGGCGTCGTCGGGATTGCCCGCCTCGACCGGCGGCTGGCCACTTTGTTCTATAGCACGCTGCTGATCTATCTCGGTTTTTCGTGGGCCTATCGCTGTGGCAACTGGTTTCAGGTGATTCTGCCGGCCTATGCGCTGCTCATGTTGGGTGTTGCCGCAGGCTTACACGAGCTGTGGCAGTGGCTAACCTCGCGTGCCGGGCAGGCAGGTCGCGCCGCCATTGTCACGTGGCTAAGTTTAGTTTTGTTAAGTGCCCTTGTGGGGTGGAACCTGGCCCGCAACTGGACGGCTGCCGACAGCCGTAACCGCCCCAGTGACAGTGCGCTCGACCGGGCAGCAGTGCTCTTAGCACAACCCTTACCACCCAACGCAGCGCTTTTCGCCGCCGTGGAGGAGGCCTTGGCCATCCAGTATTTGACACAGATCTGGGGGGTCAGGCCCGATCTGCAAATGGTCAGCAGCCAGGCTGCCGCCCTTTTGCTGGCGCAAGGCACAGCAGTCTATAGCAGTTGGCAAGCCACCCCGACCCTGCGCGCTGAATTACCGACCACGATTGCCGCCACCACAGCCGTCATCGATCCGCATTGGGTGCGCTTTGGCCAACCGGGAGAGAGTCAACCGATGGTGCCACACACACAGGTTGATCAACCAGCCACCGCCGCGATCACCCTCACCGGCTACACCTTTAGCGCCGCGCCCCCCTCACCGCTGGCAAAGTACCGGCCGCCGATCACCGCCGCCAGCACAGGCGTTGCGCTCACACTTTTTTGGCAAGTGGATCTTGCGGGGTGGCCACCCGACGTGGCGATCAGTGTACGGCCCACCAGAGTAGGCGCAATGATTAAGGGCAGCAATGGACATGATCTGCAACAAGATCGCGCGCAGCCCGCAACCGGGCTGGCCACGGCGGGGACAACACAGCTCGTTGATCCTTATCAATTTGTGACTAGCACAGAAACGGCAGCACCAATCGATGGTGCACAGGTAATTTTATACCGGCAGACGGCAACAGGATTTGAAAATTTAGCCGTACTAATGCTGGTGCGCCAATAACAAAAGCTGCGCTAGTTACTAAAGCGCAGCTTTTGTTGTTTGTAAATTTTACAGTATAAATTTGACGACGACCAACCACCCGCTCTGGTTAGGCGGCGGGGCTTTCTTCCGTGCTGGCAGCGGCGGCTTCGGCAGCAGCCTGCTTGGCAGCAATGCGTGCTTCGGCGGCAGCCCAATTCTCGCCCTCACGGACAACGGCGACCTTGAAGGTAGCAGCCACTTCGGGCATGAGGCGTACTGTCAGATCGTAGATCCCCAAATCGCGCAGCGCGTGTTCGAGCTGGAGTTTGCGGCGATCGACCTCGAAGCCAACTGCTGCGCTGAGCCGTTCGGCCACATCAGCACTGGTAACTGAGCCATAAAGCCGCTCATTTTCACCGGCATTGGCGGCAAAGAGCAGCCGTTGCCCTTTAATTAATTGCGCCTGTGCCTCTGCATTGGCACGTTCGCGGGCACGGCGGCGGAGCGCAGCCTCTTTGATCTCATCTGCCTGTTTGAGCGCACCCTTACTGGCAATCACAGCGAGTTTGCGCGGCATCAGATAGTTGCGGGCGTAACCGCCGGCAACACTGAAAATGTTCCCAGCGTTACCCAACTCCGGCACATCTTGGAGGAGTAATACTTTCATGCGAGCCATACAATCAATTCCTTCCCATTCAAGCGTATCAACTGATCAACGATCATGACACGTGGTTTGCTTCGCGCTTGCAGCTTTATTGCGGAAACATTGCTGTGCAAAAGCAGCTAAAAACCATTGGCTGCAAGCCGAAACGTAGTAGAAGTTGCATTATAGTGGAGATTGTAGAGTTTTTCCAATTCTTGCATTTGGTAATTCGTCGAAGATGCGTTAATAATTAAGCAGTTGTTGTGATCGAACTGTGATCATAACTAACCTGCCCCGCTTGCCCACTAGATAACAGGAGTTCGCATGGAGCACGCGCCCATCATTGACCGCGAAACGATTGATATGCTACGCGAGATGGATGCCATAACAGAAGATGATCTACTGTTGGAGTTGATCGATGATTTTTTAGCGCACGCAGTGGGGGTAATGGCAGCGATTCGTGCCAGCGCACAGTTGCCAGACTATCACAAATTGGCAGCACACGCCCATTCCTTAAAGGGTGCCAGTCTAAATATTGGTGTATTAGGGCTTTTTACTGTCTGCGATCAGATCGAAACGCTAACGCGTTCATTGTTGGCGGAACGCACGTTGGAGGCCGGTAAGACAGAAAAAATTAGCACACTTCAGGAAAGCCAGCACACAGAAACCTTGCAGGCGATTACTAAGTGTGTCGCCGAATTGGAGCCGATCTATCAAATCACGACCGACGCGCTCAGCAACCTGCGCGCGCGGACAAGTCGTGGTGAAGCAATCGATGATCTGCTCTCTTCCTAAAGGGCGGCTGTTTGAGAATCAATCTGGTCTATACCGTTCGCTGTGTTACTCGCTGCGGCGTTTGCTGCGGCCTGTTACGCCGTAGCGAACGCGACAAAAAAGTCCGTTTTCTTTAACAATTGGCGTGCGGCAGCCAGTAGAAAATGGTCGATTGCAAAGGATGTGCTATGGTTCTCGTCATTGATGATGAAGAAGCGCTGCGCGAAGTAATTCAAGAAGTGTTAGAGATGTCCAACGTGCCTTGTATCTGTGCCGCGAGCGGGCAGGAAGGGGTGGAGATCTTTACCGCAAACCAGGAGTTAATTCATGCGGTGTTGCTCGATGTGCAGATGCCGCTGATGAGTGGGCAAGAAACATTCGAACGCTTGCGTCAACTCAACCCCACAGTGCAGATTGTCTTAATGTCTGGGCGCCCAGAACATGTCACGATGGCGCAATTTAACAACAAAAAATATTTGTCGTATTTAGAGAAGCCATTTACACTTGACATGCTTTCGACCAGAATTGAGGAAGTGCTGGCGTAGCAGGCGTTTATGCATAATCTGTATCGTTTCCCGTTTACTAGCCGCAAACATTGGCTCGGCTTTATGCTCTTAGTTGGCTTGAGTCTCTCCTGCTCAGCCGCAGGATTGGTGCAACGTACGGTAGCCACGCCCGCACCGACGCGTGCGTTGGCACCCACCTTTACCCCTACAGCGGAGACGATTTTACCGCGCATCGTGGTCACACCACCTCAGGGGAGTACCCCAGGTGTGATTACAATTCCAGAAGGGATGAATCCTGCCGATATCATTTTGACCATCCTACCAACGCCCATCCCACCAACAACACAGCCAGTCCCTGGTGGCGAAACACCGACGCTGGCACCTGGTGAAACAGCGCCCCCCACCGTGACAGAGACACCGCTACCGCTACCGACCGCAACGCCCATTCCGACGGCTACCCCTTTTATTATTGTGGAAAGCGGTCTCGTTAGCCTGCGGACAGGGCCTGGCGTTGAATATCCATTAGTCGCTCAGTTGGGGCCACGGATTCCGATTGCGATTGTGGGGCAGAATCCGGAAGGCTCCTGGTATCAACTCTGTTGTGTGAATGGTTCACAAGTTTGGGTTGCCAGTAACCATGCGCAGGTCAATAATGATCCAAGTCTGGCGGTTTTGATCGAACCAGGGCCACCGCCACCGCCGACACCGACACCGACTTTTACCGAAACGCCAACGGTTACACCAACGCCAACGGCGACGCTCTTCCCATTTGATCGGGCAGTCGGGCCACAATTCTTCCCGACCAATAACAAATTCTTGACGATCTGGGTTAAACTTTTTGTGGGCACGCCACCAACGGAAGAGCCCGCGGGCGGGTATTATTTGAAGGTCTTTTTTAAGGATGTCGAGCGGCAGTCAACTAATGGCACCATGCCGAGTGGGGAAGAATTTTTTCGAGTTGGCCCCTTGGGCACCGGTTACGGCAACCTGACCTTTAACCTGAAATATGAGTACAGACCCCCTGATCCCAAATCGCTTGATCCCCCTAGCACCGAGACCCCGGAACAGCTAATCGGCACCGGCGCCTGGCGCGTTTATGTCGTTGATGGTGCCGGCAACCAGCTATCAGATGCCGTTGAATTCATCACTGATCCGGGTAACTTAAACCGGGAAGTATACATCGCATGGGTACGAGTACGTTAGCAATATGAAACAAATCCTAAATCTATCTGCCTTTACAGTTAAAATTACCCAACCCAGAATCCAGCGTTGGGTTAGCACAGGCGCGCTCCTCCTGTTGCTCGCCGCCTGTAGTTTTGGCCCGGAAGAGGCACCCGCGGCCGAACAATATGTCCCGATCCGTTCGCCCTATCCAACCTTTACGCCCACCGCCGTGGTGGCTGGCGCGACGGAAATAACACCGGTGGCAGTATTAGCGCAACCGAATGCCGAGGCCGCCGCACCAGCCCCCGTGGCGGCTGCCCCGACGGCTACCCCGGCGGATACCCCGGCGGTGGCCACCGCGACGTTGACGCCGACGGTAGCGCCAACATTAGCGCCCCCTAGCGTGGTGATCAATTCACCCCTCGTCAATGTTCGCGCTGGCCCTGGGGTTAATTATGCGTTGTTAGGCACAGTCGAACGGGGCGAAGAATTCGATATTGTCGGCAAAAATGCCGCCGGTGATTGGTGGCGCTTTTGTTGTATTGATGAACAACCCGGTTGGGTAATCGATGAATTAGTTGAGACCACTGGGGCGGTGGACACGGTGCCGGTCAGCGATGCCATCGCCGAGGTGCCAGCCACCGCGACCAGCGCGCCGGCCGTGGCCGCCCCACCGCCGGCAGCCCCCGCCGCAACGGCCCCCCCCGCCGAACCAACCGCGACACCACCGCCGGCGGCCCCCAGTTTCAGCTTCGAGTTGGTTGGCCAGGAGCAATTCCCGGAACCCAAATTGGTGCGCATTTTTCTCTATGTCTATGAGAATGACCGTGCCCTGGATGGCTACAGTCTACGGGTCCGCAAGGATGGGGCTGAATTGCCGGTCAGTGGCACTTCGGCGCCCGGACAGAGCCTTTCTTGGCCAATTGCTGATGCACGCCAGCGGTTCCAGAATATGAAAGTCGAATTTCCTGGCATCCAACCCGCGGGCACCTGGGAAGTGCAGCTGATTGACAGCGGTGGCAATGCGGTCGGTCCGGCGGCAACCTTTGCCCTGGAAGGGAATGAGCCTGACCAGGAACTCTACGTCCGCTATAAAAAGAACTAGCCTTGTTGTTGCGATGGGTGGCTACGATGGGCCCTTTACGACAGCACAGTCCGCTGCGTTACCTGTTTCAATGGACCACTAGCCGCGCGGTTAGTGGCCCACTCCTGCTGCTCCTGTTGGGGATCGGTTTGCGGCTGTGGCGGTTACGCTGGCAGCCACTTTGGGCGGATGAGGGCTATAGCGCCTACTTTGCCAGCGAACCACTGGGGCGGATGCTCCAACTGACTGCCCACGATATCCATCCCCCGCTCTACTATGCGCTGCTGCACGGTTGGCTACAACTCCTACAGAGCACCACACCGCTCGTTCTGCGCACCTTTTCGATCCTGACGGTGCTGCCGGCATTGCTGCTCTTTATGTACCTGAGCCACAGCCTTTTCCCCCACCAGCCGCGCCGCCGCTTGATCGCACTGCTGCTCTTTGGCCTCAACCCGCTGCTGCTCTTCTATAGCCAGGAAGTACGTATGTATGGCCTGGCGTTGACCCTCACGCTGGCGAGCACGCTCTGTTGCTGGCAAGCACTCATGGGGCAACCGCAGCACCGACGCGGCTGGTGGCTGGGTTACTTATTGAGCGCAGCTGCTTCACTCTATACCCTTTATTACACCGCGTTTCTGCTTATTGCACAGCTGCTGTGGGCAATTTTCGCGTTACCACGCACGACACGCAGTTGGCGACCATTACTCGTAACGCAAGTCGGCGTAGGGTTGCTCTTTTTGCCCTGGTTGCTCTATACCGCCACCACGCTAATCACCTATGTGGACAACAAAGTACAGGCTGATCAGGATGTGGCGCTATCACCACTCGCCTATGTAGGCCGGCATCTGCTGGCTTTTGTCGCTGGCCATCTTACGATACCCGAACCGCTAGCAGGGCTGCGCTGGTTGGGGCTAGGGGCCTTGCTGTTACTGGGCGGGGTCACCGTCTGGCAACAGTGGTCGCGCCGAGCACGACACGCAACAACAGGAGCATTCGCGCCGGCAACTGATCTGCAGGCGGCCCACCAGGCGTTAACCTATTGGGTGGCCATTCCGACCCTGATTGCTTTTCTCATCAACCTGCGCTTTCCTTTCTTTCCCGAAGGGGGCGAACGGCTCTTACTCTTTGTCCTGCCCTACTTTCTGCTGTTGGTCGCGGCGGCCATTGATCAGAGCTGGCAAAGGTGGCGCATTGGGCAGATCGCATTGGTTGCGCTGCTGGTCGCGGCCAGCGCCGGCATTGGCAGCTTCTATACCCAGCCACGCCAGCAGGCGGCTGACTATCGCCCATTATTGCGCCAAATTGTACAACAAGGGAATGATGCCGATACGGTTCTGGCCACCTTTCCCTGGCAGGTCGGACTCTGGCGCGCCTATGCCGCGCAAAATGGCTTACTATCGACGGCAGGGCCGAAATTGCAGTTGCTGAGTGATGGGGCCGTGGCCTGGGATGCCACCGTGCAACAGGCCGTTGATCAAGCGCTGGCGCAGGGCACCCTCTGGCTGCCACTCCTGCGTTCGATTGGCAGCACCTTGCCGGCCGAATTTGAGGGCTACCTTGACCAACGGGCGACCAATTTGGTCAATGGCTGGTATGGCGATACGACGTTGACTGCGTGGCGCGTCCTCGCCCAGCCACCGGCCACGGCGGTAGCAGCCGATTGGGGCGCGGTCCAATTACGGCGTGCGGGTGTGACCTCGACCACCGTGGCCGCCGCCAATGGTGCCATCCGGGTCGATCTGGACTGGCAGGGTACACAACCGGCGGACTATGGCCTGTCGCTGCGCCTCCAGCGCGGCGACCAACTGTGGGGCGGACGCGATCTCGCCACCCTGGCACCATCCCTAGGCTTTATCGTTGGCGCTGGCTTGCCACCAGGCAGTTACCAACTGCTCATCGGGGTCACCACTGCCGAGACGGGAGGGTCACCAACCCTATTGCCCAGGCGTGATGACAACCGGCCATTGGTTGAGCTGACCACCATCCAGGTTACCGTGCCGCCCACGAACCTATCACCAGCGCGGCTACCGATCCAACAGCCCCTTCCGACACCGGCGCGCATTGATGAGTTGGCCCTGCTTGGCTCCAGCGGTGCGGCCGAGGTCGCGCTGGCAGGGACAGCACTGGATCTGCGCCTCTTTTGGCAAAAACTAGGCACAGGCGCGCAGGAGCATCAGCTTTATATTAGTTTGCTCGATGACGCGGGGGCAGGAGTCGCCGGCTGGGAAGGCTGGCCCCTCCCCGACTACCCAACTGCGCAGTGGGCGAATGGTGCGCTGGTGCAGACGCCCGTAACGGTGGTCTTACCCGCGACACTGGCCAGTGGCAGCTATCAACTGGGCGCGGGGCTGATTGATGCGGACAGTGGCACAAAGAGTCCCATCGTCCTGCTCGCACCACAGCAGATCCGCCAACGGCAGGCGACCTTCACGCCGCAAACACCCCCCCAAAAGTTGCCCCAACCGGCGCAATTTGGCACGCATGCCCGCTTACAGGGCTATCAGATCATGGTTGAGGGCGAGCAGATCCAGTTACAACTCTACTGGCAGCTCTTACAAACGCTCTGGCCGCCGCATCATATTTTTGTACACCTGGATACGCCCCAAGGCGAGACACTGACCCAGGCCGATGGCGTACCCCAGGGTGAAGAGGAGCCGGCACCAACCGGCAGTTGGCTACCGGGGGAATATCTGGTCACGACGCACGAACTCACTGCCACCGCATGGCCTGCGCCGGCCATGTTGCGCGTTGGTCTCTATCTACCCGCGACGGGTGCCCGGCTGCCGGTCACGATTGGCGACCAAGCAGCCGGCGATGCGGTAACAATTCACCTAGAAGAAGGAAGAAACTGATGGATAATGCAACATTGATCGATCTAAGCCACACGGTAGAGGCAGGGATGATTACCTATAAGGGGCTGCCGGCACCGATTATTTGTGATTTTCTCAGCCGGGAAGCCTCACGCGCGATCTATGCGGAGGGCACGGAATTTCACATTGGCAAAATCGAGTTGGTCGCCAACACCGGCACCTATCTTGACTCGCCTTTTCATCGTTTTGCCGATGGCATCGATCTGGCCGCCTTGCCCTTGACCTCGTTAGTCAATCTGCCGGGGGTGGCGATTCAAGCGACCGACCTGGGCACAGCACTGGATGTCGCCGCCTTTACCGGTCATGATCTGCGCGGTAAAGCTGTGCTGATCCACACCGACTGGGCCCGCCACTGGCGCACCGATCAATACTTTGAGGGCCATCCTTTTCTGACTGAGGCCGCGGCGTCTTATCTGCGCGATCAAGGGGTGCGGCTAGTGGGGATCGACTCGTACAATATTGATGATATCACCGATGGTCGTCGCCCGGTGCATACCACCTTGTTAGGGGCAAACATCCCCATCGTGGAACATATGACCAATCTGGCACAGTTACCACACCAGGGGTTCCGCTTTCATGCCGCGCCTGTAAAGGTGAGGGATTTTGGCACCTTCCCGGTGCGCGCCTATGCCGTGGTTGACGCAGAATAAATGCCATCACCGCTCAGCGCAATCGACGCAGCCACTGGCGAACGCGCGGTAGCGCTTCTTGAAAAAGCCGATAGCGCAGCGGGGAAACGGGGAAATCCCAGGCCCCTATGTGGGGCTGAAAGGCAGCCCCAAAGCCCTGCTTAAATTGCCAGACCCCTTGCAAGCCATCCGCTTCATCCGCAATCTGTGTCGGCGCGCCCCACCAGTCGTAGACCTGACAACCTTGCCCCTGTGCCCACCGCAGTGCGGCCCATTGGAGCAGATAGTTAGGCATATCGCGGCGCCGGCGCTCGCTGCTGGCCCCATAAAAATACCAGGTGCGGTCGCCATACCGAAAGAGAAAAAGTCCGGCGAGGGGGGTATTTTCCTCGGCATGTTCGGCCAGCAGCAGGGTGCCACCGGCCGGATTGTCATCAACTGCCTGCGCCTGTAAAAACGTTGCCCAGGTGGCCTGATAGTAGCTGTAGGGACGGATCAGAAAACCATCACGTTGACCGGTCTCGGCATAGAGCGCGTAAAAGGCAGGGAGATCGGCGGCCGTGCCCTGGCGAATTTGAATCCCACGCTTTTCTGCCAGGCGAATGTTGTAACGCCACTTGCTCTTCATTTCGGCCAACAGCGTCTCTTCGCCGCCGGTCAAATCGGAAAAGCCGGTATTTTTGAATTGAATCTGCTCGGCGCTGTAACGCCAGCCACGCCGTTCCAGGGCATGCAGGGCAAGGCGACCCACCGTCAGATCCTCGCGCACATCAGGATCAATTTTAACCAGAATGCACTTATGTTTTCTCGCAACTGCTTCAATTTGCGCCAACGTTGCATCGACCGCATCCAGATCTTGCCAATCTACCACAGGGCCTTTTGTCACATAGCCGATCCGCAGGGGCAGATACGGCAACGGCTGCCGCCAGAGAAATTGGAAGGCAGCGATGGGTTTAGCCGCGCGCTGGACAAGATACCGTTCCGCGTGCCACTCGGTCTGCCCCTTGATCGCGCCCCATTCCCAGCTTTGGAGCACATGGGGCTGCGGCAGGGTGGCTAAGGTCTGTTGCCACGCAAGTTGGGTGGTGATGGGGTGGAGGGTGATTGGGGGTTGGTTGGGTGGGGGGTTGGTTAGTTGGTTGGTTGGTGAGTGGTTGGTGGGTGGTTGATGGCGGGCGCGGTTGTATTGTTGCCATTTAGCGCGAGCACCTAGTCCAAACGCGTAGAGTCGATAGCCGACGGGATCGACGGCCAGATCCCAGGCCCCGACCGAACGGACGACATTGCCGCCAAAGCCCTGTTTAAAACGATAAACGCCCCACAGTTCACCGTGGGGTAACTGCTCAAGATCAAGAGGCAGATCGTCGCTGGGGGTGCCACTGCCATCACCGTTACGCAGCCCTTGCGCAAGTTGGCCAAGTTCATCGGGAATGCCCCAGAAATCATAGCAGGTGGCGCCCCGCGCTTTGGCCCACTGGATCCCAGCCCATTGCAGGGCGTGGTTGGGCATGCGATTGCGCTCGCGATCACTGCTGGCCCCCCACAGGTAGTAGGCGGTGCGCCCAACCATACAGACCACAATGGCTGCCAGCGCTTCACCCGCATACTCCGCCAGCAGATAGACGCCATCGTCAGGCACAAAGAGATCATAGGCCGTGGCATAATAATCCGAGCTATGCACGGCAAAGCCATCGCGCGTACCGGTCGTCTGCATTAAGGCGTTGAACTGGGGCAGATCTGCAGGGGTAGCGGCGCGTACAGTCACTTCTTTGCGCTGAGCCAGACGAATATTGTAACGCCACTTGCTCTTCATTTGGCTAAGGATCTGCTCCTCGTTGCCGGCAATCTCCAGCAGAACGGTGCTGCGCGGCTGCACGGTCTGTCGGCTGGGGCGCAGGCCATAGCTACGCAACAGGGCACGGTAAGCGGCCGTATCGGGCAGATCAGGCTCGATCTTGAGGACGGCGGCCCCTTCCCAGCGGCTGCTTTCGACCATTTGTAACAGGAGCGCCGCCGTCAGCGTATGATCATGCCAATCGGTCAGCGGCCCTTTGGGGGCATAGGCCAGGGTCAAACCGGCCGCCCGGCGATAAAGTAAGAGTGCGCCGGCACGTGGTTGGCCCGCTTCATCTAAAATGGCAACACCCCCATCGCGCCAACCGAAGCGGCACTTCAAGGTGCCCCAGGCACTCGTTTGTAATAGGTGGCCTTGGGCGTGTGCCCGCACAAAGGCATCCCATTCGGCAGCAGGGAGCACAGCGGGCGATTGCACAGCAGGCGATTGCACAGGGGAGGAAGTTGGGTAGATGGCAAAGCTCTTTTGCATAGTTGTCGATGTCAAAGTTTTGGTCAACGGGTTAATCAGCGTATGATAGCGCTGATCGCGTCAGCAATAAATAATGAATGCGCCTAATTCACACTTATGTAGCGCAATCATCTTTAATCGGCAGGTAAGCGTCATGCATCTTACACCAGAATCGGCTATTATCATAGAATCGGTGCCAAATTTTTCCGAAGGACGACGGCCAGCGGTGATCAGGGCACTGGTAGAGGCGATCCAAGCACCAGGGGTGATGCTCCTGAACTGCAGCAGTGATTACGATCACAATCGCACGGTGATCAGCGTTGCCGGTCCGCCGACGACGGTGGTGGAGGGATTGTTGCGCGCCACGGCCGTGGCGGCCCAGACGATTGACCTTTTCACCCAGCGCGGTGTCCATCCGCGTTTAGGGGCAACTGATGTGATCCCGTTGATCCCGCTGCAAAACATTACGCTTGCAGAATGTGTTCAACTAGCGCACAGCTTGGGCGCACGCATTGGTAGCGAATTAGGGCTACCGGTCTATCTCTACGAAGCCGCCGCCACGCGCCCCGAGCACCGCAACCTGGCGGATGTGCGGCGCGGTGAATTTGAAGGATTGGTTGCGACGATAGGCCAACCCACGCGCCAACCAGACTATGGGCCTAGCCAAGTCGGGTCCGCCGGTGCCGTCATCGTAGGGGCGCGCTCGTTCCTGATCGCGTATAACATCTTTTTAGAGAGCGCAGAGGTGGGCATTGCCAAAGCCATCGCCCGCGCGATTCGCGAACGGGATGGCGGTTTGCCTGCCGTCAAAGCATTAGGCCTCTTGGTTGATGGGCAAGCCCAGGTCAGCATCAATCTGGTCGACTATCAGCGCACACCACCACATGTGGTCTTTGACGCGGTCAGTCGGCTGGCCGCGCAACAGGGTGTGGCGGTGGCGCGCAGCGAGCTAATCGGCCTCATTCCGCAGGAGGCACTTTTACAGGCCGCCGCACATTACTTAAAGCTGCCCGATTTGCGCGCCGAAGCAACCATTGAAAGGGCCATGCAACTTGCCCAGGCAACCCAGAAGCAGATGTTATAGCCCATCACTTTGACCAGCCGCGCACGCCTGTGCTAGAATTCGACATTAACTTTGTGTTGATTGTCTTTGCAACCAGGATAATGTGATACGACATGCGCTAACATGGCGTGATGCAACCTGGTGGTGCCTGAACAGCAGATCGCGCCAGATGCAGCCGTTGCCTTATGCCCGTACCGTCGGCTTGACGACAATCCACAACCGTTCAGAAACTAATGTTGACATACCCATGCAACAGAGCTTAACAGAAGCAACCCTATATCAGGAGTACAGCAGCAGTCGGGCCAAACGGCCGACACTGATGAAACGTCCACAACTGCTATTTGTCATAGCCCTCATCTTGCTGGACATCGGCAGTGTATGGGCCGGCTACTATCTGGCCTACTTTCTGATGCAGCGCGATCCAGAGGTCACGATTGGACCGTTCTGGGTGGATATCTGGCTGTTGCCCGCCATCTCAACGGTGATTCTGATCACCAGCTTTTTTACCCAACGCATGTACCAGCGGCGGCGGCCGATTAGCCACTTTGATGAATTTTTCAAAATCATTAGTTTTACCAGCTTCACCACCCTATTGGCGGTAGCGGTCTTAGAGCTAAGCCTCCGCCCCGATTATCACCGCTGGTTGTTACTCTATGCAACGGTTTTTATGATTGTGCTGCTGATGGTACAGCGGACACTGCACGCGCAGATCCAGTGGCAGGCGCAAGCGCGTGGCATCGGCGATGATCGCGTGCTGATCATTGGGGCCGGTGAGATCGGCCAGATGATCTATCGTAAAGTGCTGCAAAGCCCCAAACTGGGCTACCAGGTCGTGGGCTTTATTGACCATGAAAAGAATGTCCGCACGACGGTGGCCGAAGCGCCCGTGTTGGGCACCATGTTCGATATCCCACGGATTATTGACAAGTATGTGATTGATGAAGTCATCATCGGTCTGCCCGAAAGCAGCCACCAGGAGTTGGTCAACATCATCAGCCTCTGTGAGCGCGAGAAGGTTGGCGTCCGCGTCTTCCCCGATGTTTTCCAGATCATGGCCAGTGAGGTCGGCATTGGGGACCTGGGCGGGTTGCCCCTGCTCACCATTCGCGATGTCGCCTTACAAGGGTGGAAGCTGACCTTAAAACGGGGCATGGATGTGATCTTTAGCACCATCGGCCTAATCTTGTTGAGTCCGCTCATGTTGATTACAGCCATTCTGATCAAGCTCGACAGCTCTGGCCCCGTCTTCTTTACCCAGGAACGGATGGGACTTGACGCGCGGCCCTTCAAGATCCTCAAATTCCGCTCCATGCGGCAGGATGCAGAAGCACAAGGTCCAGGGTGGACGATTGAAGATGACCCCCGCCGTACTAAACTGGGCACCCTGCTCCGCCAGTTCAGTATTGATGAGCTGCCTCAGTTGGTCAACGTGCTGTTGGGGGACATGAGCCTGGTCGGCCCGCGGCCGGAGCGCCCGGTCTATGTGGAACAATTTCGCCAAAGCATCCCACGCTACATGGATCGTCATCGCGAAAAAGCAGGGCTGACCGGCTGGGCCCAGGTCAATGGTTTGCGCGGTGACACCTCGATTGCCGAGCGGACGAAATATGATCTCTGGTACATCGAACATTGGTCACTGGCGCTCGATTTTAAGATTATTTTACGCACCTTTGTGCAATGGCTCCTAGGCACGAATCGCAATTCATATTAGACTCTGATCAGAAGGTGTATCTCACTTTGGGGACAACTACTGCTCTAGCCGCGCCCAGTGGGCACCCGCCAAATCCGGCGATTCAGTGGTGGATTTGCGGGAACCCGCTGCGTGCCACCACGAGCGCGAAAATCTTGCCCCCAAAGTGAGATGCTCCCCTGATCAGATGGATCATTGACACAGTTGCTAGTTGCTGTTATGATCATAGAATTCATGCATTTGTAAGTCTTGTGGTTACGTTTTGGCCCAATGGCGTAGCTATACTAGTAGTTGTCATCATTTAGCATTTTCTACACGAGTAAAAATGCTAAATGATGATAAAGCCAAGTATAAAATGGCGCGCCTGAAGCGCAACTTGTGGTGATATTAAACCGATCAGCTAACCATGCAATCTATTGACGAATTGACCGAACGCCGCCGCCGCGTTTTAAATATTGTGATCCAAGAGTATGTGCAAAATGCACAGCCGGTGGGCAGCAATACCATTATCCAGAATTATGATCTGGGGGTTAGTGCGGCGACGGTGCGTAACGATCTCGCCTACCTGGAGCAACAGGGGCTACTGATGCACCCGCACACGAGCGCCGGGCGAGTGCCGACCGATACGGGGTACCGCTTCTTCGTCCAGTTTTTACTGACCGATTCCGAGCTGCCCGCCGAAGAGCGCAAAGCGATTCGGGTACAATTTCAGCAAGCCCGCCAGGAACTAGATCAATGGCTGCGGGTGAGCACCGCCGTGTTGGCGCGCACCTCGCAGAGTGCCGCGTTGGCGACAGCCCCACGTGGCGCGCGCAGTCGCTACAAACATCTTGAATTGGTTGGCATCCATGATACAAAAGTGCTGTTGGTGCTGGTATTGCAAGATGGCACCGTAAAACAACAGTTGCTTGATCTGGATGAGCCCATGGAACAACGTGAGTTGAGCCTGGTCAGTAATGAGCTGAATGATCTCTTTGCACGCGCGGATGTCAGTGCGATCACCGCGATCTATGGGCGTTTAACTCCCTTTGCCCACCAGGTCGCGATCTTGATCAGCGAGATTATGGAGCGGATCGACAACCAACTTAGCGGGCAGATCTATCGCGATGGCTTGGCCCAGGTATTGGAAGCACCCGAATTTGCCGGCGGCGAAGATGTGCGCAAAATTGTGCGCGTCTTTGAACAACGCTCGTTACTGGAGCAGATCCTGGGCGACTATCACAACGATAATACGGATCCGAACAACATCCAGGTCTTTATTGCCGGCGAAGGGCGCTATGCCGATCTACAGGATATCAGCCTGGTCATCGGGCGCTATGGGATCACAGACCGCGCGACCGGGGTGATTGGGGTGGTGGGGCCGCTGCGGATGCCTTACAGCCGCACCATTAGCGCCGTTCGTTTTGTCTCTGGGTTGATGAGTGAAATGGTCGAAGACATGTATGCAGACTAACGGCAAGCGCGTTGCACCTGTGTAATACTTAAAGGCTGCAACACCCCCACCTAAGTTGGTAACCATTAATCGCTAAAGATATTTTAGATGTAGGATTAAGTAGCAATGATGGAAGAAAAGACAATTAACAACCAAATGGAAGAAGCTGTGCAATCAGGCCAAGAGCAGGACGCAATCGTGATCGACGCGGTTGCCCCGCCCCCCAGCGAGAGTCACCAAAATGGCAATACAACAACCAAAGCGGCGTCAGTCGCCATTGAAGGCGAAATTGAAGTTGAAGCTGAAGTTGACCCCGCAGCGCAAGATAAAGCGACGATCGCTGCGTTACAGGCCGAATTAGCGGCGGCTGAGGCCAAAAGCGCAGACTTGATCGATAAATTGCAGCGGACCGCGGCCGAATTTCAGAACAGCCGACGGCGCCAAGAAAAGCAGTTGGCCGACGAAATCGAACGTGCCGGCAGTCATATCGTGCAACAGTTGTTGCCGGTGATCGACGATTTGGAATTGGCCTTTGCCAATGTGCCGGCTGACATTGCCGAAAGCAGCAATGCCTGGCTGGAAGGCTTCCGCCAGATCCGCAAGAAGCTTGACACCTTGCTCGATGAGCGCGGCGTCGCTGTGATTGCCAAAGAAGGGCCCTTTGATCCCGTTCGTCACGAAGCAATCTCCAGCGAGCCAAGCGAAGCGGTCGAAAGTGGCCACATTATCCAAACCCTACGGGCCGGCTATGAATATAAAGGCCGTGTCCTGCGTCCAGCATTGGTTAGGGTAGCGATGTAAAATGTGAGTAAGAGTAGAACAGGGCGATTGCTTTGAGAGCCGCATCGTGCATCGGCCAACCGGCAGCAAGTGTGGCGGTTTTCAAACAAAGCAGAGCATAATTGAGATGCGCATGACCGCTTACCACGCCGTTACGAGGAGATTTAGCAAGAGTGCTGTCACGGGGATTCGTCCCTTTGACATTGGTCGCGACTTGCGCCCGGTTGCTGAATTGATTGCGGACGCGTTTGCCCACGAACTTGATCCGCGCGGCAGTGCAGCATTGCGCGAAATGCGCATTATGAGTCACGCTGGTGCTTTTCTCAAGCTGCTGAACCGTAGCACCGGTGAATTTGATGATATCTTTGGTGGCTTTGTCTGGGTCGAAGAAGGTAAGGTGATTGGCAATGTCACCGTGCAGCGCGCCGATGCCAGCGGCACACGCTGGCAGATCGCCAATGTGGCCGTAGCCCCTTCCTACCGCGGGCGCGGCATCTCGCGCGAGTTAATGTTGCGCTCACTTGATTACATTGCCGAAAATGGGGGTGAGTGGGCAGTTTTGCAAGTCTATGCCCAAAATCAGATCGCTCACAATCTCTACCTGCGGCTGGGCTTTGAAGAAGTCGGCGGCAGTGTTGATCTGCGGCTGGAGCGCATCCCCAAGCTGGACGAGCTGAGGAATCCAGCTAACTTTTACTCATTTTCGGCCGACCAGTGGCAGTCGCTCTATGAGCTAGTCAATAATCAGCAGAGTGGCCAGATGCAATGGTGGCGTGCCCCACGGCGGATTGATTTTCAGATTACCTTTGAGCAATTGCTGGCCGAGGGCTTCTGGCGTTTCATTGGACGCAGCCACATCTACCGGCGTTGTATCCAGCAGACGCGACGCTTTGATGCCGCGCTTGTGCTCACGGCCATGCGCTGGCAGGGGGTTCATCAACTGCAATTCTGGGTACAACCCGATCAATACGGACAACATGAAGAATCCCTCGTCCATTGGGCGCTGGCAATGTTACAGGATTACCCACGTTGGCCCGTGATACTCAACCTAAACGCGCAACATGCAGCAGCGATTGCCGCCGCCAAAGTCTATGGCTTTGCAGAGCAGCAGACCCTGTTGACCATGCGCCACCGGATTTAGTTTATATTGAGGATCTATGTCAAACTTAATCATCCGTTTGGTGATCAATGCAATCGGCTTATGGGTCGCAGCATCGTTTGTCGATGGCATTCACTTAACCAATGATGTGGTCGGCCTACTGTTTGTGGCCCTAATTTTTGGTCTGATCAACGCGCTGATCAAGCCGGTTATCGATTTTTTTACCTGCCCTTTCTATGTCATCACGCTGGGCCTCTTCACCTTCATTGTCAACGCCTTGCTCCTCATGTTAACCGGCCAACTCAGCGGTGGGCGTTTAGAGGTAGAGAGCTTTTGGGCTGCGTTTCTCGGTGGCATTGTGATTAGCATCGTCAGTATGCTCCTCAGCATCTTCCTCAGCAGCGATAAATAGCGCTTCATTGGAAGCGGCTTGAGATAAAGTGCCCAACTGCTGACCGGGTTGGGCCGGAATTGATTCATGACCAAAACTAGTTTTCTCCATGTTGCCGATTGCCATCTTGGGAAATGGCAATATAACCAGCGCGAGCGCTTCAATGACTTTGGGCGCGCGTTTCACCATATTATCGACGCCGCGATTGAGGCCCAAGTGGCCTTTGTGGTGCTGGCCGGCGATCTCTTTGAGAAACGTGCCATCGACGCGCTCACCCTCAACCAGGCCATGCGGGCGCTCGACAAGTTACACAATAAAGGCATTCCCTGCCTGGCCATCGAAGGCAACCACGAGCGCCCCTACTTTAGTGAACAGGTGGGGTGGATGGAGTTCCTCGCCGTACGCGATCTGCTGATCCTGCTCAGCCCCACCTTTGCCGAAGGGGCAGCGCAAGTGGCCCCCTATAAAAATCGGCGGGGGGCCTATCTCGATCCGGTGCCTGGGGTGCGGGTACATGGGCTACGCTACTTTGGGGCCGGCACGGCAACGGCCGTGGAAGCCTATGCCACGGCATTAGCCCAACTGCCCCCAGAAAATATTGACTACACGATCTTTATGGCCCATGCCGGGGTCGAAGGCGTCATCGCCGGTCAGAGTGGTGGCCTGAGTCATCGCCAATGGGCAGTGTTACAACCGCATGTCGATTATCTGGCGCTGGGCCATGTGCATAAACCCTTTAGCTTTGATAACTGGATCTACAATCCTGGCAGTCCAGAGACTTGCTCGGTCATGGAAGCAGAGTGGCAAGAACGCGGTTACTATCTCGTCCAAGTCGATACGGCAGCCCCCTTGACGGGCGGAGCAGATGCCAGCAACGATGGCCCAGCCCTAAAACATACCGCCATTCTCCATGCCAACCCCCGGCGCGCCTTTCACCGGTTAACGATTAAGACCGACTTGCTCACCTCGCCGACGGCGCTCTGTGATCACTGTGAAGAGTTGTTACGCCGCAAAGCCAGCGATCTGGGCGTCAGTCGGCTAGCCGCAGGGCAACGGCCGGTAGTCGAGTTACAGTTGACCGGTGTCCTGCCCTTTGAGCGCAGTGCCTTGGATCTGGAACGGCTGGAAAAGCTCGTCCATGCCAGCTTTGAGCCACTGGTTGCGCTCGTCAAAAACTTTACCCGCAGTGGCGATATAGCCCTCGACGGGGCCGAAAATCTCAATCGCACCGAGTTGGAACGCCATGTGCTGACCGAATTGCTCGAAAAAGATAGCCGCTTTCGTACACACAGTGACGAATGGGCAACAGTAGCGGTTACAATTAAAGAACTGGCACTGACCGGAGCCAATAGTGCTGCGATCCTGGCTGAGATCGATGCCCACTTAAGTCAGGTGGCGGCGTAAATTTATGCGAATTGTTGCCTTAGATCTGGAAAATACCAAGAGCTATCAGCAGGGGCGGGTTGAATTCACCGATGGGGTCAATGCCATTGTTGGCCATAATGGGGCAGGCAAAAGCACAATTCTAGAGGCGATTGGTTTCACCCTCTTTGATTTTTTGACCAATGGCTATAAACAGAGCGATTTTGTGCGCGAAGGGGCGAAGACGGCAACGATTACCGTCACCATGGTCAGTGGTCTAGACGAACGCAGCTATCAGATCATCCGCCGTTGTGGTGCCAGCAACCAATATTACATCTTTGATCCAGAATTACAGGTACGCGTTTGTGATGGCAAGAACGATGTCCACCACTTTCTGCGCCAACACATGGGGGTCGAGCCAAACGCCGATCTGGCCCGGCTCTTTACCGATGCCGTCGGCGTGCCGCAGGGCACCTTTACCGCCGCCTTCCTTAACACCCCGGCCCAACGCAAGGGCATTTTTGATCCACTGTTACAGGTCGAAGAATATAAACAAGCCTTTGACAAATTGCTAGAACCACTGCGCACCCTGCAACAACAGCAACAGGCACTTGATGTCGAGATGGCCGGTTTTGTGGGACGGCTCGAACGCTTACCAATCCTAGAAGGCTCACTCACTGTGCGCGCCGAGACCTTGCAGCGCGTCGACAGCGAGCAGCGCACCGTCCAACAGAATCTAACCCAGGTGCTCGCCGAGCGCAGTACCCTTGATGCGCACCAAGCTGTGGTCGTCGAATGCCGTACCCACGAACAGCAGGCGATCCAACAACGTGAACGCGCGATCGTGGCCGCAGAAAATGCCAGCAAGGCAGAGCAAGAAGCGGCCGCGGCCGCAGAATTGGTTGCCCAACAACAAGCGGGTTATACAGCTTATCTCCAGGCCCAAAGCGAGCAACAACAGTTAGAGGCACAGGCTGCCGAACGCCAAAAACTGGAACGGCGGCGCGCAACCCTAGACAAGGAACGCAGCGTTGCCCAGGCGCAGTTGGATGGCTTGGCCCGCGACTTGGCAGAGGTGGCAACAGCGACGGCGCAAGTGGCCGCGCTGACCCCACAGGTCACCGCGCAGGAAGGTTTGGAAACGGCCCTGCGCAGCGCCGAGCAGCAGAGTCTCCGCTTAGAAGAGAGCCAGAAAGAAGTCAAAAAGCAGGAAACGGCCCAATCCCGGTTACAGGCCCGGCTCCAGACGCTTACTGCCCAACTGGCCCAGGCACTGACCCTCGACGCCGAGCGCGCCCAGGCGGAAGCGCAGGTAGAGACCCAACGCGGCCAGATTGATGAGTGTAAAGAGACCTTAGCTCGCTACAAAGCCGAGGCCGATGCGCGCAAAGAGCAGAGTACGGCGTTGGCAAATGTGGCCACTGCCCTGTGCCCGGTCTGCGAACAGCCGCTCTCGCCGCAGGAACGGGAGGCGCTCCAGCGCCGCAATGACGAGCGCCTGGCGACCTTGCGCAATGATTATCGCAATCAGCAGCAGACGATCAAAAGCCAAGAAGCATTGCTCCAACAGCAACAGGAGCAACTGAAGGGGCTTGAGCAGCGCCTACGGGCCATGCCCCGCGCCGAAGAAGCGCACCAGTTGGAAAGTGAGTTAACCGCTACCAGCGCGGCCTTGGCGGCTGCCCAGCAAGAGGTAGTGACGCTAACGAATGCGCCAGCTACGGTTACCACCTTGCGCACCCAACTGCAAGCACTTGGTGATCCACGGCAGCAGCGCGCGGTTGCCGCCGCGACGGCTGGTCGCCGCGCCACGCTGGAGGCACAACAGCAACAACAATTGACCGCCTTGCAACAGAGCGAAAGCGAGTTGACGACGCTCCAAAGTGCATTGGCGCAGTTTAGCAGCTTGGATGGCGCGCGCGAACAGGTGGCGACAGTGCTGGCCCAAACGGCAGCAGCCTATCAACTGGTCCTGCGCCATCAACAACTGGCCGAGCGGCTGCCCGAGCGCCAGCTTGAGGTTAGCCACACCCAGGCGACACTGATCGCCGCGACGACAGCCGTCACCACAGCCCAAGCCGCGCTGGCTGCCGCCGAAGCGCAATTTGACAACGTCCGTCACCAACAGTTGTTGGCCGAGGAACAGACGTTGCGCAGCCGCTTGGGCAGCTTACAAACCCAACTTGCCCTCCTCCAACAAGAGCAGACGCGCGAAGAGCAGGAGCTGGCCCAACTGCGGCAGCAACAACAACAGCTGGTCGCCTTACAGACGCAGCGCGAGACGCTGGTTAAGCAGGCTGCTGTCTTGGAAGCGTTGCGCAATCTCTTACGCCAAGCTGGCCCTTATATTACCAAAGCGCTGATCAAACAGATCAGCGATGGTGCAGCCCAGATCTTTAGCGACCTGATGCAGGATTTCACCCGCCATCTGCGCTGGGGGGAAGATTATGGGGTTACCTTGGAGGTCGATGGGCGCGAGCGCCAATTTGCCCAGCTTTCGGGTGGGGAACAAATGAGCGCAGCGTTAGCTGTTCGTTTGGCACTATTGCGCGAAATGAGTAATATTGATGTAGCATTCTTCGATGAGCCGACGACAAACCTGGATGAGACGCGCCGCGATGCCCTGGCCCGCCAAATTTTGGATGTCAAAGGCTTCCGCCAGCTCTTTGTGATTAGCCATGATGATACCTTTGAGCAGGCAACGCAAAATATCATTCGCATTGCGCGAGTTAATGGGGCGAGTGTGGTTCTGCAACCATGACAGAAAGTAATTGGGATAGTTTAGCGACAGTGTCGGCCGCGCCGCGCTTTACCGAAACCAGCGGCGAGCCAATTGAATCGGCAGTCAAAAGTGTTGAGACCGCCATGCACGAGACGCAGCGGATTCTCTACGTAGAAGATAACCATACGGCCGCGCGCCTTTTTCAAATCAAGCTGCAACAAGAAGGCTATATTGTCGATCTGGCCAAGAGTGGGGCGGAAGGCATGGCAATGTTGGAACGCAACAGCTATGATCTGGTCGCCCTTGATCAGAATGTGCCAGATCGCAGTGGTCTCGACATCTTGCAATCGCTGGCCCACCGTCGCTCGTCGCCGCCGATTATTATGATCACGGCCCAGAATGACACAAAAACCGCGGTCGAAGCGATGAAGCTAGGGGCCAACGATTATGTGGTCAAAGGGCTGCACAACGAATACATCAATCTGCTCCCGGCGGTGGTACGCCAAACGCTGGAAAAAAGGCGGCTGGAACGCGAACGCGATCAATCGCTGGAGGAATTGCGCGAGACCAATCGCAAATTATTACTGCTGAACAAAGTGGCCCAGTTACTCAGCTCCACCCTCAATTTCCGCGAGGTGATCGACCAGTTAGTGCGCACCATTAGCGAATTGGTCAATACAGAAGGCAGTTCAGTCTGGCTTTGGGATGATGCAGCCCACGAATCATTGGTTTGTGTCGGTATTCACTCACATGGGCAGAATATTACACCCGGCACCATTATGCGGCTGAAGGCAGGCAAAGGGATCGCCGGCTGGGTCGCGCAAAATGGCAAAAGCGTCCAGGCCGGTAATGTCAAAACCGATGAACGCTTTACCGCCGAAGTTGACGAGAGCACCGGTTATGACACCCAATCGTTGCTGGCGGTGCCCTTACAAGCAGGCAGCCAGGTGATCGGCGTATTAGAGCTGGTTAATAAACGCAATGGCGACTTTTCCGAAAGCGACACCGTATTGGCCGAGACCTTGGCCGCCTCAGCCGCGATCGCGATTGAGAATGCCCGCCTACTCGAAGATCTACAACAGAAGCGCGATGAGTTACAAGCGCGCAACGAAGAGTTGGATGCCTACGCCCATACCGTTGCCCACGATCTGAAAAATCCACTGACTCTGGTCGTCGGTTTTGCCGATATGTTGCGCGACACCTACCAAATCCTCCCCCCGGATGAAGTGCAGCAATATCTCAACATTATCATTGAGCACGGCAAAAAGATGGGTAGTATCATCGAAGCGTTGCTCTTGTTGGCCGTGGTGCGCGGTACTAAGGAGATCGAAGTCGACGAAATTGACATGGGCTTTATTGTCGGCGAAAATCTTAAGCGGATCGAATACATGTTGAAGGAATACGAAGGCGAGTTGCGCTTGCCTGAGAGTTGGCCCACCGCGTATGGCTATGGACCGTGGTTGGAAGAGGTCTGGTATAACTACTTAACCAATGGGTTAAAGTATGGTGGTCGCCCACCCGTGCTCGAATTGGGCTATGATTTGCTGGATAATCACATGGCCCGCTTCTGGGTTAAAGACAATGGGGCTGGTTTTAGCACTGACAAACCAGAAAAGCTCTTTGCCCCCCTCTCACGTCTGACGGCGGGCGATTATCAGACCGGCCACGGCTTGGGCTTGTCCATCGTACGGCGGATCGTCGAGCGCTTGGGCGGCAAGGTTGGCGTCGAGAGCCAATTGGGTGAAGGTAGTCGCTTCTACTTTACATTGCCGTTGGCACCGCCAGGGGCGTAATAGCGTGGGTGGATAGAAATAAGCGATTAATTTGGTCATTGAGCGTAGGCTGAGCTTGTCGAAGCCGCTCCGGCTTCGACAAGCTCAGCCTACGCTTAATTATTTTTTAACTTCCTTCATTCAACGCCCCGCCCGCCACAAGCACCAATAGGGCACAAACCCATAATACCAGGCGAGCAACAGCGCCAGCCGCAACCCTGGCCAGCCATCGCGCCACCCCTGTAAGGTCACAAAACGTCGCCACCCCTCGCGCAACGGTTGAAGGATGAAATTGTGGGGCCGGGGGCGAATCCCCCGCCCGGCCAGGATTTGCGCTTCGTAACTAGCATAGACGCGCTGCTTGCGGTGAAATTGCCCCCAATCAGCATAATTGTAGTGAATAAAGGGGGCTTGCAGCCACCCTTCTGCCCCACCCACATCGACCGTTTCATGCACTGCCCGTGTGAGATCGTAGTGCGCTACTGACCGCCGCAGCAGCCGTAGTTGATAATCCGGGGAGTAACCACCGTGGCGGATTTCATCACCCACAATAAAATTGCGCCGGGGAATCCAATAACCGTTCCCCTCCCCTTGCGCGATCACCCGCCGGACTTCTTGCCCCAACGCCGGCGTTACCCGCTCATCTGCATCGACAAAGAGAATCCATTCAGCGGCGACGCCATCCAGCGCCGCTTGCCGCTGTGCGGCAAAGTTGTCAAAGGCGCGTTGGTGGACGGTTGCACCGGCGGCCTGCGCCAGCGCAACCGTGTCATCATCACTATACGAATCCCAGACTACCACTTGATCAACCCAAGGTTGCAGGGCGGCAATACAGTCGGTGATGTGAGTCGCTTCGTTTTTGGTAATGATGACGGCGGCTATACTTTGCGTTGACAAACCGTAATAATCTCCGGGCTATCACCATCAACTAAATGGCGCATCCAGTTACCGTACTGTTCTAGCACAGTAAAACCGTGCGCAACCAGCCGCTGGTTGAGCGGCTCGACATCGGTATACCGTAGGGTGATTTGAGAGTGAAGTGGTTCGGCGGCCTGTTCGCCGGTTTTGACAATACGGCGAAAATGCCAATGTTCAAGCGCGTTGGGCTGATCATAGATGGCGGCCATCCAGACTTCCACCTGCTGCCCACCAATCGTGCCAGTGGCAGTTTCAGAGGGAGCAGGTGCAGTGGGGAGTGGATAGGCGCGCCAACGTACCCAATCACTGTCTTCCCACTCTGCGCTATTGGGGTGGCGCGTCTCAAAGGCAAAGATACCACCCACTTCGAGGTGGGCATAGACCGTGGCCAGCAGCCGATCCTGATCCGCGCTGGTGAGCATATGTTGGAAGGCGTGGCTGGTCATCAATACTAGGCGAAAGCGCTGTCCCAGTTGCAGGGTACGACAGTCGCCCGCCACCCAGGTGATCGGCAATTCACCCGCCAGTTCACGAGCGCGAGCCAACATGGGCGCGCTCAGGTCAACCCCGGTGACGGTCAGGCCGGCTTGGGCCAGGGCACGAGTCAAACGCCCAGTGCCGCAAGCCAGATCAAGCACCGGCCCCCCTACCCGTTTGGCCAACGCCAAGTAAAAGTCATCATCTGGCCCCCAGCGATTCTCAGCGTCATACAGGTGAGGGTTGGTATATTCAGAAAGGTTATCGTGATCGATGGTCATAGACATGGGATTGCAAGGGAATAATAAGTGATTAAGTGATTCGTGAAACGTGATTCGTGAAACGTGATTCGTGCTCATTTGGCGCACGGCTAGGTTTACGAATCACGCAGCACGTTTCACGCATACGGATCTTTTGGACTGCGGTCGGTGGAGAGGGTCTGCATCGTGCGTTGGGTCAGCAGTTCCAGGGCGTCGGCGAGATGTTCGTCGGCGATGTTGTAGGCACCGCGGGCAACGCGGATCTTGTGTGCTTCCAACAGCACTGTTGATTCGCTAACGCCGGGCGGGGGAACAAATTTGTAGCAGGCGAGTTCGTAGAGCTGGCCCAGGGGGTCGCGGAAGTAGATCGACCACATAAAGCCGCGGTCAACTTCGCCGCTGTGGTGGATCCCCCGTTCATCCAAACGGGTGGTAACCTGTTTGTAGGTCGCCAGCGAGACAATAAAAGCAATATGGTGAAGATTGCCAATCCCTTCGGGGTTGGGGGTAGGGTCGGGCTGACGGCGTTCATTAGTAAAGACCGTGATCAGCCGCCCATCACCCGGATCAAAGTAGAGATGGCTCTCTTCGGGCACATCAAGGTTAGGCTGCTCAAAAATAAAGGGCATGCCCAACACCCCTTCCCAGAAATCGATCGAAGTCTGGCGGTCAGCGCCCACAAAAGTGAGATGGTGGACGCCTTGGGTCTGAATTTTTTTCATCAGGTAGGTTAATTCCTTTCGCAAAGAAGGCCAAAAATCGTAGGTGTCACGCCGGAGGCGCTGACCTACGATTTTTGGCCTTCGCTCACTTCCAGCGCAAAGACCGCGGTCGTCGCTAGCCAATTTTTCGCCTTACGCACTTCGATCCGCCGGCCATGGGCCAGATAGAGTTCCTGGCAGATGTGGACGTTGGCGATGTTGCAGAAACGGGCGAAGTCGGTGATCGTAAAGGCTTGCCAACGCGGGGCCTCGTACCAGGGCTGGGGCAGACCGGGTGCTTCGGGCATCCGACCGCGCAACAGCAACTGGAGCCGGCAGCGCCAATAACCCCAGTTGGGAAAGCTGACCACCCCATAACGCCCCACCCGTAACATCTCCTGCACAATGCGGTTGGCATCACTCAAGAAGGGTAAGGTCTGGCTCAGCACGACATAGTCAAAACTCTGATCCGGGTAGTCAGCCAGCCCTTCGTTAAGATTGCCCTGGCGCACGCTCAGGCCACGACGGACACAGGCGAGCACCCCTTGCTCACTCAGTTCGATGCCACGCCCCTTTACCCCGCGTGCCTTGATCAGATACTCCAGCAATTCGCCGTTGCCACAACCGAGGTCGAGCACCTTGGACTGGACGGGAATCAGATCGGCAATCGCCGCCAGATCAGGGCGCAGCGCGATGGCCAACGGGGTCTCAGCCGGGCGGCGGGTAGCTTTTGTTTGATCTACGCTGGAGAGCTGACTCATGCCATCACCTCGGCGGCACTGCGCAGGCGAGCGGCCAACGCCGGATCAACTTGACTGTTATCTGGTCGTTTGGTCGTTTGGTCGTTTGGTGGCGTGGTCTCCGCGGCGGGCAACGCGACCCCCTCTTCACGCACCAGGCGGTCCAAAAAGCTGCCCAGCAGACGGGTCATCGTCTCCACTTCAAGCAGGAAAGCATCATGGCCCCAATTGCTCTGAATGTCCAGATAAGTGACATCCGCCCCGACCGCAGTGAGGGCAGAAACCGTCTCTTTGCTGTGGTAGCTGGGGTAGAGCCAGTCGCTGGTAAAGCTGACAATCAGGAATTTTACCGCTTCGGCAACCGCAAAGGCGGCGGCCAGGGAACCGGTAGCCTTGGCCAGGTCAAAATAGTCCATGGCTTTGGTCACGTAGAGATAGCTGTTAGCATCAAAGCGGCGGGTAAAGTTATTGCCGTTATATTTGAGATAGCTTTCGATCTCGAACTCGGTGTCGAACTCGTAGCCATATTTTTCCAGTTGTTGCAGACGGCGGCCAAACTTCTGGTGCATGGAGGCTTCACTCAGATAGGTAATATGGCCAACCATCCGCGCCACGGCCAGACCGGCATCGGGACGTTTGCCATTTTCATAGTAGTTGCCGTTGTTCCATGCCGGGTCGGCGTAGATCGCCTGGCGCCCCACTTCGCTGAAGGCGATGAGCATGGGGCTGTGATGGGCCGTAGTGGCCAGCGGAATTGCCGATTTCACCCGTGTGGGATGATTTGCCGCCCACTCCAAGACCTGCATCCCCCCCATCGAACCGCCCGCCACACAGAGTAACTGGACAATTCCCAGATGGTCGATCAGCTTGGCCTGGGCGCGCACCATATCACTTACAGTGACGACGGGAAAGCTAAGGCCATAGGCTTGGCCCGTGATCGGGTTGATACTGGCCGGGCCAGTGGAGCCATAACAGCTCCCGATGACATTACTACAGATCACAAAAAAACGGTCGGTATCAAAGGCTTTACCCCGACCGATGCACTCATCCCACCAGCCAGGTTTGCGATCTTCCAGACTGTGATAGCCCGCAGCATGGGCACTACCACTGAGGGCGTGGCAGATCAAAATGGCATTCGAGCGGTCGGCGTTTAAGCGGCCATAGGTCTCATAGGCAACCGTCACTGGTCCCAACGTCGCCCCGCTCTCTAGACAGAAGGGCTCATCTTCGGCAAAGGTGAAATATTGGGGCTCGATCACACCAACCGAGTCCTGCTCAATTACAATTTGCGTAGTAGTCATAGCACTCTCTGTTGAACAGAAGATGACAAGATGACAAGATGACCGGATGACAAGGTGACAACGGGGTCATCTTGTCATCTTGTCATCCGGTCACGTTACTTCGTCGCGGCCGTCAATGCTTGATCGAGGTCCCAGAGGATGTCATCGATCTCTTCCAGGCCGACGCTGAGGCGCACGAAGTCGGCGCTGACGCCGGCGGTCGCCATCTCTTCTTCGTTGAGTTGGCTGTGGGTGGTGCTGGCCGGGTGAATCGCCAGACTCTTGGCATCGCCCACATTGGCCAGGTGGCTGAAGAGTTGCAGGTTGTTGATAAAGGCTTGGCCAGTTTCACGTCCGCCTTGAATGCCAAAGCCGAGAATCGCCCCGGCACCCTTGGGCAGATAGATTTTGGCGCGCTCGTAGTGCGGGTGGTCGGGCAAACCAGGGTAACTGACCCACGTCACCTTGGGGTGATCTTTGAGGAATTCAGCCACCTGCTGCGCATTGGCGACATGGCGATCCATGCGCAGGCTGAGGGTCTCGATCCCTTGGATGGTCGCCCAACTGTTAAAAGGGGCCTGGCACGCGCCGATATCGCGCAAGACTTGGACGCGCGCCTTAATCGCAAAGGGCGGTAAGCCCATCCCCACCAGATCGGCATAGACCAGACCGTGATAGCTGGGATCGGGGGTGGTGAAGTTGGCAAAGCGCCCACTGGTCCAGTCAAAGGTCCCACCGTCGACAATCATGCCGCCGATCGTCGTACCGTGGCCGCCCATAAACTTGGTGGTGCTGTGGGTGATAATCTGCGCGCCCCATTCAAAGGGCCGACAGAGATAGGGCGTAGCAAAGGTATTATCGATCATGACCGGGATATTGTGTGCCTGGCTGATCGCTGCCACCTCGGCAAAGGGGAAAACAAAAATATCCGGGTTGCCCAGCGTTTCGCCGTAGATGATCTTGGTGTTGGGGCGGATGGCGGCGGCAAAGGCGTCGGGATCGCCCGGATCGACAAAGGTCACGTCGATGCCAATGCGCGGGAAGGTGTAATGGAACTGATTGTAGGTACCGCCATAGAGTCGGCTGCTGCTGATAATGTGATCGCCGGCTTCACATAGCGTGAGGATCGCCATTGTCTGCGCCGCGTGACCGCTGCTGGCAGCCAGGGCCGCCACACCACCTTCCAGGCTGGCTACGCGCTGTTCCAACACATCAGTGGTCGGATTCATAATGCGGGTGTAGATGTTGCCCAACTCTCTGAGGGCAAAAAGATTGGCGGCATGTTCCGTATCACGGAACTGATAACTCGTCGTCTGATAGATGGGCACGGCACGACTACCGGTGGTTGGATCCGCCTGCTGGCCAGCATGCAACTGGCGGGTGGCAAAGCCAAATTGTCGGGTTTCACTCATGGGGATACTCTCCTCCTTGCGATGCTTGCAAAATGACAGAATAACGCAAAAAACCCTCTCGTCTGGTTGATGAGAGGGTTAGCAGCATGATCGACGACAGCGTGACGTTTGCAGCAGTGGCCGTTGTCGTTGCCAGTTGCGTAGAGGGCTACCCTATCGTTGCTGACAAAAAATCCCCGATCAAATGGGGACCGAAGCCTGCTCTCATCTTCCAGAACTTGTCTGCCGGATTTGGCACCCTGGTACGCTGATGAGCCTCATTGCTCATACAAACGCGGCCGGGTTGCCGAGGTTTCGTAGGGCCGGTCCCTCCACCTCTCTGGATAAGAGTTATACTATTAGATTGTAGGGGCAACTATACCAGCATCAGCGGTCGTTGTCAAATAGGCAAGAAATCTAAATTGGGCCGGCGCGGTGTACCGATTCAGTGGGCAATTTGCAGGCACACCGACGGGCGTAGTGGCCTACCGTTGACCCCGCAACTTGACAAGCTCAGCGCGCAAACTTGCGTTCTCGGCTTCGGCTTGCTCAGCCCGCTGTGCTTCTTGCTCAGCCCGCTGTGCTTCTTGCTCAGCCCGCTGGGTAGCGCTTTGGGCTAATTCCTCTGCTACCTGGCGGGCTTCCGCATCAGAAAGGAGACGTTTGCCAGTAGTGACCTCATAAAGTTCAAGCTGATTCGCTTCGCCCAAGGTAATGCGTATGCCGAGCACTTCACTGATAAACTCAGGTGTTTCAGCGGGATCAGGGGCGAACGCTAATTCACCGATGATTTGATACGTTCCGGCATTTGGGGCCAGCGCAGTTCGGTGCTCATAGTGGCCTTCCTTGAAAAAGAGGACGAAGTTGTGTTGGGTATTTTATCACACATTCATCGGTTGGTCCTGTTTGTATTTATCTCATGGTAAAATTACTGTCAATCGTACATTCTACCCTTTCTATACTTGCCTCTGTCATAAATTAACACTTCCACCAGTGTAAAAAGTGTTAATTTATGACAACCACCGGCATAATCAAAGGCTAATTGCAAAAGGACCAATCCCATGGCCAAATTCAGACAAGCTGCCATCAACGAAGATAGTGGAGACTAGCCCACATGCAAACTATTGAAACCTTAGCGCGCCGTGAAGTGCTACGCGTTGGCGATGGCCGCTTTTTACGGGTGGAAGCCCACACGGTACGCTTTCCCAGCGGTCAGACGATTGATGACTGGGGCTGGGTGGTGACGCCTGACTATGTAAACGTGGTGGCGGTGACCACAGCGGGTGAGTTTCTCTGCTTTCGGCAAACCAAATATGCCGTTAGCGGTGAGACACTGGCCATTGTTGGCGGTTATCTGGAACCGGGGGAGGAGCCGCTGGACGCGGCCCAACGCGAGCTGCGGGAGGAAACAGGCTACCAAGCTGCCACGTGGCAATCACTTGGGCATTTTGTAGTCGATGGCAATCGGGGTTGTGGCACGGCCCATCTTTTTCTGGCAACCGATGCAGCCTGGAGCCAGCCAATTGATGCCGATGATCTGGAGGAGCAAGAACTTTTACAGCTAAACCAGGCAGCAGTGAGAGAGGCGCTGGCGGCGGGTGAGTTTCAAGTATTGGCTTGGGGGGCGGCGATTGGGCTGGCACTTTTACGGCTTACCTAAACAGCCGGTGATTCGCTGACGTACATCTGCTAAAAATGAGAAGAGCCCGCCTCTGCAGAGGTGGGCTCTTCTCATCTAGGGACATGGATAGGGAAAAATGACAAAGCGGATTTGGTCCTCACCACCACCGGCAGCGTTGCCAGTGGTCAGTTCATTGTCAAGGGCAAGGATTACCGCAATAGCGAAGGCACATTAAAGGCACGCAACAGTTGGCGGGGGTCGCCATATAGTTCACGTAGGATCAACCAAGCCAAGGTCGCCGCTGCGGCCGCCGCCACCAACCAGGAAATCAGGGTCACACTCCAGGCAGTCAAACTGCTGGGGGCGGCTAGCGCAATGCTTTGCGCACCAGGATTGGTAATCATTGGCGCAGTGCCCAAGGCCAACGGGGTGCGGCTTTGTGTGGTTAAGGCATAGACCGCACCAGCCTGACCGCTCACCGGCAACAGGCGGGCAATGACGGCATCAGGCTTGGCGGCCAGTTGGCTCCACTCTGCGCCACTATCCGTGCTCATTGCCACGCCAACCGGGCTCTGGTGAACTTCGCTGTGACCAAAGAGAAAACTGGTCGCTACATAAAGCACGTTGGGTTGCGCTGGGTCAACGGCCAGGGCATCAACTTGGAGGCGATTGCCGGGTTCAACGCCCAAACCAGCGTTGGCGACGGTCCAGGTAAAGCCATCCTCACTCTTAAGCAAGCCACGATCCACGGTACCGATATAGACAGTTGCGGTCGTGCCATTGGCAATGGCCAGTGCTGTCGGTGCCGTGGTTAAGGTATCAAGCGCGAGCCAGCTTTGCCCATTGTTCACGCCCTGGTAAACATGCCAAAGGGTGCGGGCATAGGCCAAGCCTTGGCCTAGTTGGTCAGCGACCACTTCCATCACCGGCTCGTCGAGTAAGGTATGACCACTCAGGATCACACTGGAACCAACATCACGCAAGCGGAAGATGCCGGCGGTATCGGTACCCACATAGAGGGTGCGCTGGGCATTGTTGATCGCAATATCAGTGACGCCACCGATATGCTCATTCGTCAAAGGGATGTAAAGCCAATTACGGCCACCATTAATTGAACGGTAGAGGGCTAGGTCATTCGCGGCCCCAATATAAATAGTCGAAGGATAGGCTGGGTCAATCGCGACGGCCCCGACAATCACATCCGTAGGGGTAGGTACCGTGCGCCAGCCATTAGGGTTGCCGGCATAGAGCACACCACCATCGACGGCGTAATTAAGTTCGTCGGCAGCAAAGGCAGCAGCGTAGTCGCGCACATTATCCAGGGTGCCCTTACGAACAATCACGGCCCCTTCGCTAATGGCATTCACAGCACCGGTATAGAGTGCACTGATCATGACGACCAGTAACATGACGATAACAATTTTCCCTTTGCGGTTTTTCATGGTGCTCTCTCCTTCTGCTCATCTTGAGACGTAACTCGGGTGAGTCAATCGGTCAATGAGTTATTGCGCTGTAGTTTGTCTCACTTGCGAACTTACGGTTGTAAACCATTTGGTGCAATTCGCACTAGTAAGACTGATGTCGTAGTTGATATGTTCCAGCTTATTTGAAAATCACTGACCGAACCATCGTTCCTTTTGTTATATGCTCTCATACGACAGTTTATCTAACGTTGATTGATCGTGCTTGACCCTTTTGACATCTAAGTCAGACCAAAACCTAACGGAAGCAGTCAATGTCGTCAGTTTTCAGTAAACTCTAGCAGGCAGGCGTCAACAGGCCGATTTGCGGTTAACGGTTCATGATGGTGGATTAGCACAATTGAAACACACCCCTGCTGCGCTGAATTTGACGAGTTGCCCGAACTCAAGTATACTTAGGAACGTTCGCGGGGCTGTAGCTCAGTTGGGAGAGCGCTACAATCGCACTGTAGAGGTCTGGGGTTCAAATCCCCACAGCTCCACTCAATCATGTTTTTGTTTATAGCGCCACGGGATCTAACGTCGCTATAAACAAAAACGTGCAGATAGCAGAATCGGCAGACAAAAGCGTAGGCAGCAGCATTTACTGCTCCAAAAATTTGACTGCCAGCCAGAAAAACGGTACAATAAACGAATGCCAGCGGTTGTACCGCAAAACGAAAAGTAGACAAGTAAATCGTTAAGTTCTTGGGGCTATAGCTCAGTTGGGAGAGCGCTACAATGGCATTGTAGAGGTCAAGGGTTCAAGTCCCTTTAGCTCCACCTCAGGCAAACATGTTGCAAAAACCCTTCCAGTTGGAAGGGTTTTTTATTTGTGATTGCACCGTTGCGTCAGCGACCGATATCATTGACTGACATCCTTGCCCTCGTCGATTGCCCCGTCTATCCTTGGCGCTGTCATCATTTAACATTTTTACTCGTGTAGAAAATGCGAAATGATGACAACCACTGGTCTAAATTAGAAAGGCTGTGCCTGTGTCATCACCTACTCGTGCCCCCAATGAACTGCGCCCCCTACAGTTTGAGCTCAATTATGTCATGCACCCCGAAGGATCAGTGCTTGTCTGCGCCGGAAATACGCGTGTCCTCTGCAATGCAACCGTAGAGGAAAAGTTACCGACCTGGCTAAAATATTCAAACAAACGCCACGGTTGGGTGACAGCCGAATATGCCATGTTACCGCGCAGCACGGGCGTCCGTAATAGTCGCGAAACCGTCGCCCCGCGTGGGCGGACACAAGAGATCCAACGGCTGATCGGGCGCAGCCTGCGCGCCGCTGTGGATCTAAAAAAATTGGGCGAACGGCAGATTATTGTCGATTGCGATGTCTTGCAGGCAGATGGTGGCACACGGACGGCAGCAATTACGGGCGGTTATGTAGCGCTAGCACTGGCCATCAAGCGGCTGGAGCAAAAAGAGATCCTGCGTCCCGGCGCATTAATTCAGTCGGTTGCTGCCGTGAGTGTGGGAATTGTCAACGGCAAGGCGATGCTCGACCTAGATTATGAGATGGATTTGGCTGCAGAAGTGGATATGAATGTAGTGATGACTGGCGACGGCAATTTTGTTGAAGTGCAGGGGACAGCCGAAGGCAAACCTTTTAGTCGCGACGCCCTCAACACGCTTCTGCAACTGGCCGAAGATGGGATCAAACAGCTCGCTATGCAACAAAGCGCGGTATTAGCCGCGGCAATGGGCTAACCCCAAATCGCCTAATGGCCGTTGTGGCGGCCCCAGGCCGCGGCGCGTGTGGGTTGGGCCAGCGCCTTGTCAATCGGGTCATTACGGCGGACGCGGTAGGTAGAGATACCGGCCGCTTCCAACTCAATCAGCAGTGCATCGTAGTTGAAGGTGCGCCCAAAGGTGCCACCGTCAACGACAATCGCCACACTATTTACCCCACGCCGCTGAATTTGTTGCAGCGCTACCGCCCAGTCACGTGAAGGATCAGCACTGATCGCAACCACGGTATCATTGCGATTAAGCCGAATCCCGTCGGTCGTAATGAGATGCGCAAAGGGAATGGCACCGTCCGCCTCTACCACGGCCAACGATTCAAGCATTTTGTTGAGTTGACGCTCACCGCGATCAGCCTGGATATAGTCACGACTGTGACCCCATGCGCTAAGCCCAACGGCGCGATTACGCAGCAAAAAATAACGGGCCAGGCTGGCGGTGACGGTAACAGCATACTCCGTGGTAATCGGTGGCAACTCAAATGTGCGCTCTTGTTTGCCCCGCCCCCGCAACGCAAACAACCCCGGCTCTGGGGCCAGGGGTGACCAGGGCAGCGCCCCTTCCACATCCTCAAAAAGATCAAGAAAGAGCCAAACATCAGCCGTCGGATCAAGCTCGAATTCTTTCACCATGAAGCGCCGGGCGCGTGCAGTGGTCGGCCAGTGAATCCGATTCAGACTGTCGCCATAGACATATTCGCGCACACCGGCTACGCTACTGGTAATTTGATAGGTCCGCCGATGGCGCGCCTCCCCCCCGGATAGCTCAGAGACCGAGGGTTCAAAGGAGGTCAGTTCAACCACCAGGGGGTAGACAATGAGTTGGCTGGTGTCGGTCAGCTCTTGTTTGGGCGCAAAAATGCCGAGTGGATCACCACTGTGTAACGTCATGGGGCCAAGCCGAAAGCGCCCCCGTTGGGTGCAAGGAGTGCGCACCTGCCAACGTTGTGTGCTATTGCGCCCTAAACTGCTCAGGACGCGACTGGCTGGATGCCACGGCAACGTTGAATGATCCTCCACCTCGATCCACAGTTTTGGCCAGAAATCGCGATTGGTAATCTCGAATTGCTCTTCCGCATATTGCCCCACTTGGCTGCGGCGCGTGCGTGTAAAGCGCCGCACGCTTAGCCCACGGATACTGTTGAGCTTATAGGCATAACTTACTACCAGCAAAGTTGTAATTAGGTAGGCAATATTAAAGGCCAGATCGCGCCCACTATTAAAGGCCAGGATCCAAGTGGTAACCAATGCAACGAGCAAGAAAAGAAGTCGTGAAGACATGTAGTTTTTTGGGCAATCGCAACAGGCTAAGAATCAACGGCTACGTGCACGCGCACCTGGCACAGGGGTATGACGTACCGCATCTTCAATGATCTGACGGGCACTCACATTCTTGATGCGTGCGGAGGGACTCACGATCAAGCGATGAGCAAGCGTGGACTCGGCCAGCAATTTAATATCATCCGGCACGACAAAGTCGCGCCCTTCCATAGCCGCCCACGCGCGCGAAGTATTAAAGAGCGCTAGACTGCCGCGCGGGCTTGCCCCCAAGTAAATATCCGGATGATCGCGCGTGGAATTAACCAGATCAACGATATACTCTTTGACCAAATTATCCACATAAACCGTGCGGGCCATGCGCTGCGCCTCGACCAGCTCTTCAACCGTCACTACCTGATCCACATCTTGGATCGGGTGATGGTCGGTTTGGCGCGTCAACATATCCACTTCGTGATTTTTGAGCGGGTAGCCCAGGTTAATCCGCATCATAAAGCGATCAACCTGCGCTTCGGGCAAAGGGAAAGTCCCTTCGTATTCAATCGGATTTTGCGTGGCCAACACCAGAAAGGGACGGGGAATGGCATAGGTCACCCCATCGACCGTAATTTGGCGTTCCTCCATCGCCTCGAGCAAGGCCGATTGGGTCTTGGGCGTGGCCCGATTGATCTCGTCGGTTAAGACAATCTGCGCCATAATCGGGCCGGAGCGGAATTCGAACTCCTGGGTTTTCTGATTGTAAATGCTCACGCCGGTCACATCACTGGGCAACATATCCGGCGTAAATTGAATACGCCGAAAGGTGCAACCAACGCTGCGCGCAATCGCCCGAGCCAGCATTGTCTTGCCCACCCCCGGCACATCTTCAATTAATAGATGCCCTTCACAGAGCAAGGCCAGCAAGGTAAAACGGACTTCATTTTGTTTGCCAATAATAACGGTTTGAACATTATTGACCACACGGTTCGCAACCGATTGGACGATTTGCATGCACGCCCCCAAATTATTAATCTAACATCATTATATCTAGCGCAAAGTGATACAATGGCACCATTCAAATTGGTACCAGGATCAAATTAAAATGAAAAGCGATCACTGTTGATATACTAAAGGCACAACTGTTACACCATAGGCGATTTTACAGCAAAAAGGTGTACGCGCTCGTACAAATGCCAGGAGCAAATGCCAGGGGCAAATCCTAGAGACAAATGCCAGGGGCAAATCCCAGGAGCAAAACGCCTTTTTTTGCTTTAGCACCCACGTTCGTTCGGCAATGGGAATAAAGATACAGCATTTAGAAAGAGAGAGCAAAACTGACGCAAGCTCTCCACAAATCGTCATTCTGCATCAAAATTTGGTATAATAGCAAACTTTAGTCTACCTGTGTATAAAAAGATGGAAGTTGGCATGGAACTACACGAATATCCCCGACCGGCAAATGATACCGGCATTGGCATCCACTGGACAACCGGCTACGCAACCGCCATTGGCATGCGCCAGATCCGCGATTTCTGGATTCCCGAATTGCAGGCCCTCGGCGTGAAATGGATCAAGATCTATAATCACGACGGGGCGCTTAGTTTTGCCGAGTTGCTGCTCGCCGAAGGCTTTATGCCAATCATCCGCATCTATCGCCCTGCGCCCAACCCCAGCCGGCTGGATGTGAAAGATGTTGTCCAGATCGACGCCTTTTTGCGCGTGGGTGTGCGCTATTTTGAGTTCAATAGTGAGCCCGATCGCGACGCCGAGTGGAAGGGCGGCCGCATGCCGGCCAATGGCATCAATTTGGTGGTTGAGAATACCATTGCCAATTTAGAAATTATTTTGGAACGCGGTGGCATGCCGGCGATTCCAGCGGTTGCCAATGGGAGCCGCTGGGATCTGGTCGGTAAAATTATTGCCTTTGGCCGTAAGGATCTCTTCGCTGGTCCCGTCTGGCAAGCAATTCATAATTATCCCCGCAATCGTCCGCTTGATTATCCCTACGATATCGGCAACCAAGAAGGGGCGGCCTACACCTATCGCTTCTATCAAGCACTCAATGAAGAAACGTGGAACGAAAATGCCTGGCGTGGGCGCGCCCTGGATGAGATCAACCGCCTGCGCCACGACCGCAGCAATCCCGGGGCCACGATCATGGATGATGCGGCCTGCTGGCTCGCCTATGAATATTTTGATACGCTCAACCGCAAACATTTGGGGTATAGCATCCCCATTCTCTCGACCGAATGCGGCTATTTGATCGGTGAAGATCTCGACCCCCGCTATCCGGCCACCACACCGGATCTGCATATGGCGCAGACATTAGAAGCCTGTCGGGTGATGATGGGCACCAGCCAGCGCTTTGCCCCCGCCCCCGATTACTACTTTTGCACGGCATTCTGGCTGCTCGCCAATGCACAATTGGGCAGTACCAGCAGTTGGTGGGAAAACCACGCCTGGTACAGCGAACGTTGGCCGGGTGGCGCACTGCCGACCACCCTCGCGCTCAAAGCCGAGCCAAAAGTTGCGCGCCACTGGCAGGCGGTGATTGCCCAGGAATTGGTTACCCTGTATGGGGCCGTCGCCCATGCCGGTAACTTGCGGACGGTCGTGTTAGAAAAACATGGAGAAGAAGTCGCACGCACCCTATTAGATGACAACAGCAGCTATACCTTTGCGGAATTGGCCCCCGGCGCCTATCGGCTTTCCATTGCTGGGACCAATGTACAACAGGAGGTTGAACTGGTTGCCGGGCAGCAGGCGTTGCTGGTCAACTTTGACCTGACCCCAACCACTACACCGGTGAGCAAGAGTCGCGTCGAAGGGACGGTGCGCGGGGGCGCGGGGGCGGTTCTGTTGTTAGTGCGCAGCAGCGACGGCGAAGAGTGGGTTACCATGGCCCATGATGATGGCAGCTTTCGCTTTGTCGATCTACCAGCAGGCGAATATAGTCTGCGCGTTAATCCGCAGGGGAGTCGCATCGATCGCATTGTGCTCGACGGCATTAATCAGCGCCAGGCTGAGTTGGCCGTAGCCGGTTGGGGCTACACCATCCTGAATGCCCCACCCAATGCCAAACTTAATTCTGTTTTTTGCGCAGTTGAGGGCCACCGGCGGCTACCAGTCCGGCTCCATGCCGGCAGTTGGAGCAGCGAAGCGCTTTACACAGGCAGTGCGCCGGAAGCAGGCACCTATGCCTGCGAATTTACGGGGGTAGAGCCTGGCCACTACATCATCACGGTCGAAGGCGCGCTGGATGAACAGGGGCACCCCACCCAATTGGAGGCGCGCGTCCAGGTCGACCGCAAACGAACGCCCCTGGTCGAGTTTATCTACACGGATTTAGCGGTGGAACCCCAGGCGCAACAGGCCAGCATTGTTGGACGCGTGCTCGGCGGCAATACTGAACGCGGACGGCGCGTCTGCCTGATCGATAACATGGGTCAACGCCAAGAACAGCTCGTTGATCACAATGGGGCTTTTGCGTTTGATCGACTAGCCGCCGGCCGCTATACCGTCGCCTTGGTCGGCCAGGAGAGCACGGTCAATCGCAATGATATTGCGCTCGACGGCTCGAACGAGGTCCGCATTGAATTGAGTGCGGCAGTTATGCGCGCCGAGGTCCCCAAAGGCACCTTGCGTAATAGTATGATTGCGGCCAGTGTACCTGAGGGGAATGGCCGCCTAGCCCAATTAGTCGATACGGTAGGCAATGCCCATCAACAATATGTAGATGGCGATGGTCATGTTCATTTTACTGATTTGCCGGTTGGGATCTATACCTTGACGGTGCAGGGTGGCTACCGCCAATCTAATTTGACGCTTGATGGCACCAATGGGTTAGAAATATTTTTTAGTGAGCTTTCCCCCAGTTGGGAAGCCGAAGTCAGCCATGCCGGCCCCATGCCAGGCTACAGCGTGGTCCGGGTCGAAGTCGAAGGGCAGGCCGAATTGCCCGTACACATTTGGAAGGAAGATTGGGAAGGCATGATGCGCCGCACCGGCAGTAAGCCGGAATATGGCCCCTACATTTTGGAATTTAGCCCCCTGAGCAGCGGACGTTATATGGTCGAGCCAGAAGGGCTGGGGCTGTGGGCAGAGGTTGAGTTAACCGGGTTAGAGTCGGTCTGGATTCATTTTCGCAGGCGTACGCTACCTCTGGGACCCAATGTGGTACAGGCGCTCAACGACAAAATAATGCCAACTGCGCTCATCGCAGCGCCGCCAGATGCAAGCACGACGCCAGAGCCGGATCATGTGCGCGGAGAAGCAAGCGCAGCTTTTACGCCAACACCGCTGACCACCATAGCTACAACCACACCACAGCAGCAGGTACGAACCGTTGAAACGGCCAGTGAAGTGGCCCCTAAGCCCACAATCAGCGCGCCAGCCGTAGCTGCTACCACCGCCCCCCCCGCCGAGACATCACAGCCGCCGGTACAGTCGGCCCAATACCTCTTTATCTATACACCACCCACCAAAGTGGATGATCTCATGGCCCTCTTGCGTTTTGTGGATCGCGCCCATCCCCAGATCGGGCGCGACCGCTGGGCCGCGTTTGAAGCCGCCGAGGTGATCATCATTGCCGGTGAAGAACACTCACTGGAGCTGACCGAATTCATACGCGCCTTGAACGGCGCGAGCATTACGGTACGGCTGTTAACGCACGATCTGGCAGCACAGTTGGCTGATTAAAGCAGTGCCAGGCCCAACATTAAAATTTTCAATTTTTCAATTTTTGGCTTGACAAGCGCCAACAGCTATGTTATTCTTTGTCATGTAAGAGCTTTCATGTAAGCGAATCTCCCTAAATCATACAGAAAACTGGCTAAAAAATCTGTATGCAACGCGTGCAAAATTGCAATCCTAATTTTTCACGCGGATTCGCTTATATCCCCCAGGCTCTACACGCTACACTTTAAATCTGATCATATTTCGCAACTTTAATCTATGTGCAATGGCAAATCCCACGATCTACGATGTGGCAGAGCGCGCCGGGGTCAGCATCGCGACGGTCTCGCGTGTATTGAATACACCGCACCGTGTCAACGACGAAACGCGCCGCCGGGTGCTTGCTGCCATCGACGAACTGGCCTTTATCCCAAAAGCGGAAGCGAGTGCACGCGCTCGACGTAACAGTTACCGCGTGGGTGTATTAGCACCGTTTTTCACCTATCCATCCTTTGTCCAGCGGCTACGGGGCATCGCCAATGTACTCAATGGTTCTGAATACGAACTAGTGGTTTACAGCGTCGATTCAGCAGCCCATTACTATAGCCAATTGGAAAGTCTGCCGATTGTGCGCCGGATTGATGGGTTGATTATTATGTCACTGCTGGTCGATGATGTGACCGCAGCACGTTTACAGCAACATCATTTGCATACCGTCTTAATTGAATCCCATCATACAGCTTTTAGTGGAGTCGAGATCGATAATGTGGAAGGTGGTCGCCTGGCAGCCCACTACCTTACCACGCTTGGGCATCGCAACATAGGCTTTATTGGCATTGACAGTGAGATTGCCGGCTGCACACTCCCAACCAGTGCCATCCGTTTAGAGGGCTTTCGTAACACGATGGCGGACTTGGCATTACCACTCCGCGATGTTTACATCCGGAATGCAGAAAATGATATGGATGCAGCCTACGCGCAAGCCAAAGCGCTATTAGGCCTGGCCGAACGGCCAACCGCGATCTTTGCCACGAGCGATCTACTGGCGATTGGGGTGCTCAAAGCAGTCCGAGATCTGGGTTTGCGCGTGCCCGAAGATATCGCCGTCATGGGGTTTGATGATCTTGATATTGCCGATTATGTGGGGTTGACAACCATCAGCCAATCGTTAGACGAATCTGGACGCGTGGCCGTTGAGCTGCTGCTCGGGCGCATGGCAGATAGCACACGAACAATTCAGCATGTGCGTTTTCCTTTACAGGTAATTACGCGCGGTACAGCCTGAATAAATGCTCATCTGCATTACAAAAATGACGCAATTTGACGCCTGACAAAGATCACAACTATAATTTTAGTGTTTTACAAAGCTTGTACAATCTATCTATCAACTGTACGGGCTTTTTAATCTCCCTTTTGGTTAGCGCATGCTAACCAGAGCATCTATCTCTGAAACTAAAGGAGAATATTGTATGAATCGACGTATGATCATGTTATTGGGCCTGTTGGTGGTCATTGCGCTGACGCTGACAGCGTGCCCCAGCTCGACCCCAGCACCGGCGGGTGGTGACGAAGCCGCCGCCGGCGAAGAAGCCGCCGGGGAAGAAGCCGCTGCCGGCGGGCAGACCGTGACCGCCATGCTGTGGGACACACCGCGCCCCGGTGATGAAGAAGCTATTGCCTATTGTGAAGAGCAAACTGGGGTTACGATCGATGTCCAGAGTGGCCCAGAAAGCGCCACCGATCGCCTGGCCCTGTACCTCCAATTCTTTGGAGCCGGTTCCGGTGACATCGACCTGATGCAAATCGACGTGATCTGGCCAGGCATTTTGGCGGAGCATCTGGTCGATCTGCGCCCCTACCTGAGCGATGAGCAATATGCTTCTTACTTCGAGCGCATTGCCCTGAACAACACGGTCGATGGTGCATTGGTTGGCCTGCCGTGGTTTACCGACGCCGGCTTGCTCTACTACCGCACTGACCTGCTGGAGAAATATGGCTTTAGCGGCCCGCCAGCCACTTGGGCCGAGTTAGATGAGATGGCCACTGCGATTCAGGAAGGCGAACGCGCCGAAAACCCTGATTTCTGGGGGTATGTCTGGCAAGGTGCCGCCTATGAAGGGCTGACCTGTGATGCGCTCGAATGGCAATTCAGTTGGAATGGCGGCACGATTGTTGAGCCGGATGGCACGATCAGCATCAACAATGAGAATGCAGCGGCGGCCTTCGATATGGCAGCCAGTTGGGTCAACCGCATCAGCCCTCCTGGGGTCGTAAGCTACATGGAAGAAGATGCCCGTGGTGTCTGGCAGGGTGGGAATGCCGCCTTCATGCGCAACTGGCCCTACGCCTTTGCCTTGGGGAATGCCGAAGACAGTGTGATCAAGGATCAGTTCGCCGTGGTCCCGCTGCCCAAGGGTGGCGAAGATGGTCAGAATGCTGATACCCTTGGTGGTTGGCAGATGGCCGTCAGCAACTACAGCGATGATGTTGACGCCGCCGCCGAAGTTGCGGTCTGCATCACCAGCGCCGAAGCCCAGAAGTTCCGTGCCACGCTTGGCAGTTCACTGCCGACGATTGGTGACCTCTATTCGGATGAAGATGTCCTGGCCGCCAACCCCTTCTTTGGTCAACTCTTTGATGTCTTCAATGGTGGTGCGGTTGCTCGCCCGAGCACCGTGACCGGCGAAGATTACAATCAGGTCTCGACCATCTACTTCACCGAAGTCAACAAAGTGTTGACCGGCCAACAGACCGGCCAGCAAGCAGTCGAGTCAATCGAGTCACAGTTGCAAGGTCTCCTTCAGTAAGCGTTACCACGCTGGGTTCTCACAAAGTACCCACGCAAAGATTAACGCTTAAATTGCGGTGTTAGCGTGGCATTGTGCTAGCTGATGCGCAAAGCCACGCTTCAACCAGAGTGGATCAAGTAGTTGAACAGCACCAGTCAGGTCGGCCAGACCTGGCTGGTGTTTAATCAAGGAGAAAATCACTTGGCTACGCAAGCACTCCCCACCCGACGCCCCAAAAAACATGGAAAGAGTGAACAAGCGCTGCGCGAAGAGCGATTGGCCTACACATTTATCATTCCGTCGCTCTTGATCGTTGTCGGTGTGGCATTCTACCCATTGTTCAACACGATTTATGCAACCTTCTTTGAGGCCCGCTTGGGCAGTTCACGTGCCTGGGAATATGTAGGACTCGAAAATTACACCCGGTTGTTAAGTAGTCCCCAGTGGTGGCAGGCAGTTTGGGCTACCGTCAAGTTCACCGTGGCATCGGTCTCCTTTGAACTACTGCTTGGCTTGGGGATTGCCTTGGTCGTTAATAGCAAATTTCCTGGCCGCGGCCTGATGCGCACAGCCATGTTGGTGCCGTGGGCGATTCCGACGGCCATCTCATCGCAGATGTGGAAATGGATGTATCACGATGTCTTTGGCGTCCTCAACGACCTCTTTACGCGCGTAATCCCGATTTTGCCGGCCAAAATTGCCTGGGTCGCCAATGCACAGACGGCCTTGTGGGCTTTAGTCGCGGTCGATGTTTGGAAAACGACCCCGTTCATGGCGCTGCTCCTACTCGCTGGTCTACAACTGATTCCTGGCGACATCTATGAAGCGGCCTCCGTTGATGGGGCGACCGGTTGGCGCCAATTTGTGACGATCACCCTGCCCATGTTGCGCCCGGCCATTGTGGTTGCGCTGATCTTCCGCACCTTGGATTCACTGCGCGTCTTCGATTTGGTCTGGATCATGACCAGTGGGGCCTTTAATACAGAGACCATGGCGACCTTCAATCAGCGTAATCTGATTCAATTCCAAAGTTTGGGCTATGGCTCGACGATCAGTGTGGCAATCTTTGTGGTGATCGCACTCTTTGTGGTGCTCTATATTACTACCATCTTTCGCGATCAGGAGGCATAGTATGGCTGGCAGCAAACAACGGGGTTGGGGTCAGGATCTACTCTTCTGGCTTGTCGTCATTTTGATTGTGATTTACACCCTTTTCCCCTTCTACTGGGCGATTGTTTCCTCCTTAACGCCGGCCAGTGCACTTTTTGCCACACCGGTCCGTTACTTCCCGACCAATCCCACATTTGATGCCTATGCCGGCATCTTTCGGGATCCATCCTTTCGGCAGGCGCTCTTGAACTCGGCGGTCGTCGCCTTAACAACGGTCTTACTCTCGTTAAGCGTTGGCTCCTTTGGGGCCTATGCGCTTGGTCGGCTCAACTTTCGGGGCAAGACGATTGTTATGTATACGATTCTGTCCATGACCATGTTTCCGGCGATTGCCATCTTAGGGTCGCTCTTTACCATGGTGCGCGCGTTGGGCATCTATAACACCCCCTACGCCTTGATTCTCACCTACATGACTTTTACTTTGCCCTTTACGGTTTGGGTGCTGAGCAATTTCTTTAAGAGCCTGCCCCTGGAGTTGGAACAAGCCGCCTATGTCGATGGTGCAACGCCGTTCCAGACCTTCTACATGATTCTGCTACCGCTCACGGCACCTGGGTTGGTGACCACTGGGTTGCTGGCCTTTATCAATGCCTGGAATGAGTTTCTCTATGCCATGACCTTTACGATTGACGACCGCACGCGCACAGTCCCGGTAGCCATTGCCATGTTTTCTGGGGATCAACTCTTTGAAATTCCCTGGGGTGATATTATGGCTGCCGCCGTGGTTGTCACCATTCCCCTGGTGGTTCTGGTCTTAGTCTTCCAACAGCGTCTGGTCGAAGGATTGACCGCCGGCGCGGTAAAGGGCTAATCTGCAACGACACGCCAGAGCAGGACAAAACTTTAATAAAAAAGGTGGACACCTGTATAGGTGTCCACCTTTTTTTAACAACACTTATTTCAACAAGTTAGGTTTTGTTATCATTCCAGAAGTGACGGTCGGCCAAGGGTATGGCTCAGCGAGCTAACTAGGCTAAATCAATACTGGAAGACGGGTAAAAAATCATTTTTGGCAGCAAATGCAGCTTCTACCCGTCAAAACTAAACGCTGCTCTGTCTGAAAACGCCACTGAATTTGTGGGTGAACAAACCAATATAGGCGTTTTCAAACAACGGCAGTCTCACGTGGTGCCTTAGTAACGACGGCGTTCGCGATCGCGGTCACGATCACCACCACCGCCGCGGCCACCACCGCCGCCGCCACGGCTACCGCCGCGGTCACCGCCGCCGCCACCGTAGCCACCACCACCGCCGCCACGGCTACCGCCGCGGTCACCGCCGCCGCCACCGTAGCCACCACCACCGCCGCCACGGCTACCGCCGCGGTCGCCACCACCACCACCATCAAACGAGCGCTCGCGTGGGGGGCGAGCTTCGCTAACACTGATCATCCGTTGATTGAATTCAGTGTTATTCAGGCGGTTGATGGCTTCCTGCGCAGCTTCGGCAGTCTCCATCTCAACAAACCCGAATCCTTTTGACCGACCCGTATTGCGATCCATGATCACAGTCGCGGACGAAACAGGGCCAATCGCCGAAAAGTGCGTATGCAATTCATCATCGTTTGTTGCATAGCTGAGGTTCCCTACATAAAGCTTCTTATTCATGGAGCGTCCTTCTGGTTGATAAAAAAAGCGACCGCCGGGTTGTGAGGCGACCGCTTCAACAAAAACCGAACCTATAAATGTATAATTTCGTACCCTTAATTGCAAGAATAGCAGCACCAGGAACTTCTGTCAACTCCTGAATGTAGTATTTCGCACATTTCGCATCATTTCTTGCCTTCAGCTTGCTTTTCCAGGGCTAGCAAGATGAATTTTACTGGCTACAGCGCTTTGATCCAGGGTAGCACCTTGTGGCCAGTGACCATACGCGCGGTGCCTTTAGAAGCCATACATATGCTCATCGGCATCAATGACATGCTCCTGCCAATCCAGCAATTGGGCCGCACCCTCCAGGGTTTTGGCCTCACCATCCTTGAGCATTGTCTGCAAAACGGCAAGCTGTTCAGGGGTGAGCAGCCCGTCACGCAACGCTTGCACCCAACTATCAAACTCACGCCGTTCATGGATAAAGGCCACGGTGGACTCCTTTCGGCTACTGCCAGAGACAATCATTTACGACGGAAAACGTAATGCATCAAGATGAGCCAGACAAAGTGGGGCAGGACAACCATCCGCCGCCAGCGCCACGGCTGCATGATCAAGCGGTGCAACCACTCTAGTCCCAGGCGTTGCAACCACTGGGGCGCTCGACTGGTGACCCCGGCGACAAAGTCAAAGGTCCCGCCGACACCGACAGCCACGGCGACACCCAAGGCCTGACGATGTTGATCGATCCATTCCTCCTGGCGGGGATGACCAAAAGCCACAAAAAGGAGATCGGGACAGGTAGCCTGGAGTTGGGCCGCAATCACCGGCCAGTCAGCAGCGTCCGGCGAGCCACTATGAGTGCCAACCACTTGCAAGCCGGGGTACCGCGCCTGTAGACGTGTGGCCGCGGTAGCCGCCACGCCAGGTGCCGCCCCCAACAGATAAACCCGCCAACCAGACTGGGCCGCCTGCGCGCAGATGTGATAAATTCCATCAGAGCCAGTTACCCGTTCGGGCAAGCGCACACCTTGACGCCGCGCGGCCCATAGTAGCCCCACGCCATCCGGCACACAGAGCGCCCCTCGTGCCAATACCGCAGCAAAGTGCGGATCACGGCGGGCCGCCATGACAATCTCTGGGTTAACGGTGTAAACGCCCTGGGTAACTGTGGTTGATGGAAGGTGCTGGCGTGCAACGTTGATCCAATGTTCAATCTGGGCTAGTAATTGGGCAAAGTCAACACAATCGACGGCGACCTGCAGAATCTCGATCCTACGCCTCTCCTCCACTTGTCCCCCATCACACCTGCGTAGGCCAATCACTGTTTACTTTTGCCCTGTCGGGCCACACGCTCAAATAAAGCTAGCGTTTCGCTGGCCGCTTTTGTCCACGAAAAGCGTTTTACATTTTCATGGCCGGCGGCAATCAAGCGTTGGCGCAAGGCTTCATCCTGGCTCAGCCGCAGCATTGCATCGGCAATGGCATCAACATCAGTCGGATCAACCAGCAGGGCACCCTCACCGGCGACTTCCGGCAAAGAAGAGTTATTGGCAGTCATCACCGGAACTCCATAGTATTGGGCTTCGAGCACAGGCAGCCCAAAGCCTTCAAACAGCGATGGAAAACAAAAAAAGTGGGCACCACGGTAGAGTGCAGGCAGCTGTTCCTCCGCCACGTATCCTAATAGGTGAACCCGATTGGCAAGGCCCAGTTGCATTGCCAAGGCATGTAAATCTTCACTACCCCAGCCGGCAGCGCCAGCAATCACCAACGCAGGGACCGTAGCCACACGACTTACTAGTTTACCATACGCCTGCAAAACACGCACAAGATTCTTGCGTGGCTGCAGGGAGCCGACATAGAGCGCATAGTGGGAGGGCAGCCGCGCCAGGACAGTCGGTGGCGTGGACACAGGTTGTGCTCCTGGAGTCCAGGCCTCATGGATCACCGCAATGCGATCCGAGCGCACATGATAAAGCCGTTGCAGATCTTGTGCAGTTGCTCCGCTCACCGCAATCAACTGCGTCGCGGCCCAGGCACTCCAGCGGGTGCTCAGGGGCAAGTAGAGGCGCTGAAAACGTGTGTGGGCATGGGGAAAGTAGTGGTAGCCCAAATCGTGAATCGTGACGACGCTGGGCGGAAACTGTGCCGGCAGGCGCAAGGGCAAAACATGGGCTGGGATAAAGAGCAGATCGGGTAGCCGCTGCAAGACTTCTGCGGCCAAAGCACGGTGCGTCCAGAGTCGCTGCGTAGGCAACAGACAGCTTTCGAACTGTGCAACCGGCCCAGGCGCGTGCGGCCCAGCAAAGAGATCCGCCGGTGGTAGGCGATCGACATAGAGACGCCACGTATGAGCCGCCGCCGCCGGCAATGCCAACAGGTGCCGGATGATCTCCAGGGCGTAGCGCTCGGTCCCGGTCCGCTGGGCGCGCAGGGCGCGCGAGGCATCAATGCCGATTAACATGGCAAACCCTACGCGGCGGCAAGCGGCGCAAAACGGTTGATGGCATAGCGCTCCATCCAGAAATGGCTCGCGTAGCAGCCAGGTGCTGTCGCCACCAGGTCGGCTAACAGACGCCCAATACCAATGGTAAACTTGAAACCGCGGCCACTAAACCCCGCCGCAATTAAGATCTGCGGGTAGTCAGGATGACGGTCAACAATAAAGTCGCGATTGGGCGTTTCGGTATAGAGACAGGTGTCTACTTGCCGCGGGGTGGGATCAACACCCTGAAAATGTTCAGCAATAATCGCCGAAAGCGCTTGGATATTCGCCGTATCAGCGGGACGGGGCTGATCAGGGTCGGTCGTCGAGTTGTGCAGTTCCAGGGCAACCTTGATATGACCGGGCTTTTCCCAAATGGGGAAGCCATAACAGTGCGGTTCAGCCGCAAAGATATAGAGCGGGCAACGATCAGCGGCATAAGCAGCCGGCTGATCAACCTGGAAATAGGCAACCTGTTGGTGGGTCACTTGCAGCGGAATCGGCCAGGCGAGCAACGGGCGCAAAAAGGTCGAGGCCCACGGACCGGCAGCGATCACCGCCTGTTGTGCCGCGAAGGTTTCGCCAGCGGCCGTCGTCACCACAACGCCCGCCCCCTGCGGGGTCACTGCGCGCACAGCGGTCGCTTCACGGAAGGTGGCACCATAGGCAACGGCCCCTTTGGCTAGCGCTTCGACACAGGCCGAAGCGGCCAGAATCCCCGAATCGGCTTGATAGAGGGCAACCCAATCGGCCGGTGGCCGAAATTGGGGAAATTCGGCTCGTTGTTCTGCGGCCGAGAGCAGCCGATACGGATAAGCGAAGGCATTGAGTGCGTGCTGCGATGCGATCATAAAGGGATCATCAGCCGGTGCAAAGAAGAGTCCACCGGTCAGCTTGAGCAAGGTCGCGGCGCGCTCGGCCTCTAGGGTACGCCAAAGTTCATAGGTCGCAGGCATCACCCGGGCATCATCCACGTCAGGATTGGTGTAGCGGGTGATACGGCTACCACCGTGGCTGCTACCACGGGTATGACCGAGCTGAAATTGCTCTAACAAGAGTACCCGCCGGCCATCCTTGGCCAGATGATAAGCCGCGGCGCTGCCCATGCCCCCGGCCCCAATCACAATTACATCATAGCTGGTCATATGTTCGCCTCGTCCAAAGCAATCAGGATTAGTTTGCTGGTTTGTTGGTTGGTTGTCGGTGAGCTAAGCAACTAACCAAATTAAAGATATTTAGCTGAACGGCAGTCTATTTTGACAGAACCAAGACGCACGGTCTACCATATATTGTTGCAGCCGAAGCTCAATATTTTCATGTTCTGATGATGCGTGTATACTATCAAGCAGAACGGCTGCCGTCAACTATACTTTGCTCTGGCAGACTATATACTCGTTTTGGCGCTTACCTACGGCGATCAGTGACCGATTGCGAATCATGATCGAGACAAATGGCTGTGATACATAGCTGGGGCAAGTGACGGCGCGGACGAAACGAGCACATAAACTGCGACTGTCTTAAAAATGATCAGCTGGGGTATCGCTTCCAGTGAAACAGCGATCGTTTTCAAACAGAGCGCACTTTAGCGGACTTGAAGCAAATGTTTTCACTGCAAGAGATACTCATCGATGCACTGTGGATTCTAGGCATTGCCGGCGTATTGGCTACGTTGAGCTACATGAGCTGGTACCGAAGTGTACAAAGTTTATCGTGGCGCCATGTCTTTAGTTTACCGCGCGCATTGATTCCACTCTGTGTCAGCATGGAAATTTTCTGCATCGGCATCGCGGTTAATGGTGTCCTGGCTGTACAGCCTGCCCCTTGGTGGGAGACCGCCGCGTGGAGTATATTGGCGCTCCTCTTTGCCGTGCAGACCATCGCCTATGGTGTTGCCGGCACGCGCAATGGCTGGGATACGCCGCTTGAAGAAAGGGACGACAATGAGCGATCAGAACACAGCAGATAACTGGCGTCTGGAAGATACAGGGAATACGGGCAAACAATGGAAGCTCCAAGAAACGGAGCAAAATCGCATTGCCCAGTGGCAATTACAAGATGAATCCTATGAGGATGTCGGCTGGCAACCGGTCGCCTATGAACGCGAGCCACGCCAACAAGGGGGCGGTTGGGTTTTACCAACACTGGTCGGCCTGGCATTGGTGGCCGTCGTTGCCTATGGGGCTTGGATTGGGCTGACCCAATTCAATGTGAGCAATTTCAGTATTGGGAGTCTGATTTCGAATGCGACCTTCACGCCGGTAGCGACAGAAGTAGGGGGCGTCACAGAACCCATCGTCAACGCGCCCACTGCAGTCGTGGCGACAGCGCCCATTGTAACGACCGAAACACCGGTGCCAACGGCCACGTTACCCCCCGCCACCTCCCCCACATTGGCCCCGGTTTTGGTTGATCAGCGCTATGTCCGCATCTCTAACCAATATGGAGTTAATGCGCGCAGTGAACCTTCGACTGCGGCCGAGATTGTGGATCTATTGGAGGTCGATGAGACCTTCATTTTGGAACAAACCCAGGCTGAATGGCTGCAAATTGCGGTTAGCAATGGCGTGTTAGCTTGGATCTCAGCCGAATTCGCTGAACAATATACCGAACAGAAGCCCCTGGCAGAGGCGAACAGCGAACGCAGTGCGCTAGGGTTGCCCCTGCTTGCCAGCCCAGAGGGGGATACACCTATCGCCACCCCCGTCGCGGCGACTACACCATTGACCACGACCGCCGCGCCCGTGGTGACCACGCCCATTACCACAACCCCAACAGCGCCCACCCTCGCCACTGGGCCTGGGGCCACGATTACAGGCACAGTCAATATTACGGTCGGCCTCAATGCACGCAGTGCGCCGGAGGCGAGTGCCGCGCTGGTGACACTGCTGCCCGGCAATGCCGAGCTTACCCTTACGGGTCGCACCAGTGACAACAGCTGGTTGCGGACAACGGTTAGCGAGAGTGTTCCCGTTTGGGTCTTTGCCGAGTTCGTTACGGTGGGTGGGGATGTCAATACGCTGCCCACCACCGGCGGCACGGCCCCCATCACAGGGACGTTGCTGACCACTGGTACTTTGACGGAGCTGAGCACCACACCCGTGGTCACAACCACGACACCGAGTACAGCAACTACCAGCGCCCCCGCCGGAGCCACGGCAACGGTTAACAGCATCTTGGGGACTGGCGTCCGCCAAGGCCCCAGCCGCGACGCTGATGCGTTGACGACGTTGCCCTTTGATCGCGTCTATCCGGTCCTGGCTCGCAGCGCCGATAATGAATGGGTGCAGATTGCCGTGGAAGCTGATCTGCAAGGGTGGGTATTGGTCTCCAGCATCAACCTTAGCGTTGATCTGGCCACCCTGCCCGTCGTTGTCCCTTAAGGCTGCGCGCTTGTGTCCAACTTATTCAACCGTTTTCAAAATAACCAGCAGCACAAACCCAGGGTCCACAGCAGCCGCACCGTTAATAGTGCCCTGCTGTGGGCATTGGGCTTGATCGGGAGTGGGATCCTGCTGCTGGTGTGGACCCTGGGCTTGCTCACCGCCTACGAGCCGTGGGCACAGATCATTGTTGCTCTGTTGTTAGCGGTTGTGGGTGTTGGTTTCTTTAGCGGGTATTTTGCCGCGCGGATCAAAGAAGCACGTGCTGGGTGGTGGCGCTTTATTCCAGCGTGGACGATGGTTGCGTTGGCGATCATGGTCCTACTGAGTACACTGGATCCGGCGCCGGTTGAGCTGATCGCGGCCCTACTTTTCTGGGGATTGGCCGCGGCCTTTCTGCACATCTACCTACTGCAACGCAGTGAGCATTGGTGGGCGTTGATTCCCGGCGGCTTTATGTTGGTATTGGGTAGTGTCATTCTGCTTAGCACCTTTACGATCAACATCACGATTCTGGGCGCGCTACTCTTTGCGGGCATGGGCGGCGTCTTTTTTGCCCTTTATGCCCTGAGCGGGGCAGCCCGCCAATGGTGGTCGCTGATTCCCGGTAGCGTGCTGCTGATCTTTGGGCTCTTTATCCTTATCAGTGCGGGTGAGGGCAATGCCCAGTTGATGCGCTGGTGGCCGTTGTTGATCATCTTGGTCGGGCTTGGCATCCTCTGGCGTGTTGCCGGCAAAGAAACGCCAGTATCACCCAGTGGCCGCGCAACACAAAGCAGCCCTAAGCCCACAAGCGCCCAGCGCACCACGCCCCCACAAAACAGCAAGGATACGGCTGGCGCGCCAACCAACCGCCTAGGCGACTATAACCAGCCGGCCCCTGGTGCCAGCGTTGATATTTTGCCGGATCTGGATCAGCCGTAACCATACGGCGCACGTTCGCTGGCGCTTATAGAGAAACCAAATAAATGGGGCAGAAACGTGTACTGCGCATCCCCTGATGCGCAGTACACGTTTCTGCCGCTCGATTTGTTTCCGCTATTAGGTGAGCAGTTGACGGATGGTCGCATAGGCGTTACGTTCAGCTTGCCATTCGCTGCCCGTCAGGGTGCCCTGGGCAAAACGGCGATTCGCCTGCTGCGTACGCCACCAGAACCCCACCCCAATCAAAGCGCGAATGAGCCACCCATAGCCTGGCCCGTACAGGGTGCGATATTTAGCATAAAAGCGCAGCCGGCTCTGCCACAGGCGCACAAAGGCGGACCAGCGCACCTGCTTGCTGCTCTGCCCTTCATAATGGATCACCTGAGCCGTTGGCACGGCTTGCACCTGCCAACCGGCTAGCCCCATGCGCATAGCCCAATCCATCTCCTCACAATAGAGAAAGAAGCCATCATCCAGCCCGCCGATCTGCCTGATCACCGCGCCGCGCACCATGAGCGCCGCGCCCAGCACAAAATCCACCCGAAAGGGCGCGCGTCCCTGCCATAAGGCCTGGGCATAACGACCATTCCAGCGACTATTATACAGCCGCTGCACCCCGCGGAGGCCGGTTAAGGGAAAAAGATCAAGCGCGATCTGCGCCAGGCCAGGAAAAGCAAAAGCCCCATGTTGAAAGTGGCCATCGCCATAACGCAAGTGCGCCCCACACGCGCCAACCCGAGGGTTAGCCGCCAATACCTGTACCATTTGCCAAAGCGCATCAGCCACCACCGCGGCGTCGGCATTGAGCAGCAGCACAAAATCGGGCGTAGGGAGTGGGGCGCGGGCGCTGGGCGCGGCGTCCTCGTCGGCACGCCCAATCGCAAAACCAAGGTGCTGTAGGGCCAGGTTATTCCCACCGGTATAGCCAAGGTTCACCGGCGAGGCGATCAGGTAGACCTGGGGAAATTCAGCCGCGACCATGTCTGCGCTGCCATCGGGGCTGGCGTTGTCCACCACAAGCAGATCGACAGCCAAACGATCCGCGGTGCAAGCCGCAGAGGCCAAAACACTTTCCACGGCCTGGCGCAACAGATCGCGCGTGTTATAGCTTAGTACGACGACGGCCAGTCTCATGGGGCAGCCTGCGTTTCACTAAGCACAGTCGTCGGCGAAAGGGCGGTGGTTGCCGAAAGCGCAGTTGTGGCGGAGAGGGTGACACTCGGTAGCGTGGTAGCAGCCCCGCCCCCTTCCACAACGACGGTAATGCGGTCAATATCATTGTTAACGGTCGCCACATCCTCATGGATCAAGCCGCCCCACCAGAGGTTGGTGTTGAGCAGTGGCGCTTGGTCGATCACAATACAGCCGCTCACCTGACCCCGTTCATTCGGCAGCAGATACCACTGTTCCCCATAACCTTCGATCTCGCGCCGCTCCAAATCAGCTTGGCGGCCAATCGCCCAGCGGTAAGGAAAGTCAATACCAGTTGACTCGAAATTGATCCCAAAGCGCCAGACGCCCGTTTGGCGCAGCCACGATTGATCACCCTTGGGCAGTGCGGGCGTCATAGTTTCCTCGGCATGACGCACTGCCACGGTGTTGCGATTTTCAGCAAAGCGATATTCCTGACCGGGCCACGGTCCGGCGGTGCGAATCGGGGTCACCCCATAATTGTGGATGACCGCCTCGAAACAGAGTTTGTCGCCCAGGTTGAGCGACAAGGTGCGGTTAAATTCCTGGCGGCGCTCATCACCGGCGAGCACATACCAGTCGATATCACCCCGCTCAATATCGGCAAAGGGCTTGCCGCCATCGGTAATGGTTAATTCACGCGTGACGCGCACCGCGTTGCCGGCGCGATCACGCGCTTCGGCGATCACCTGATAGAGACCATCGGGCGGCGGCACGGCATTTTTATCCACATCCCCTTCATAACGATACTCTTTGTAGCCCGCGGCTTCCGGATCGGCCAGGCCAGGCTGCTGGGTGATGTAATAGCGCAGCGAGGGGTCTGCCGGATCAATCAGATAGACGACCAATGAATCGACATCTTTGGTCAACGAAAAGCTGATACTCACCCAATCATCACGCAGTCCATCTTGATTGGGCCGAAAGGCTTGCGGGACGACGGCAAAGTTATAGAGCTCGGGCACGGTGGCGTCACCGGCTTGCAAGGTGATGGTGCCGGTCATACTTTCCTGGTTACCAACTTCATCCGTGGCCGCAATCGTCCACTGATAAGAGCCGTCCGGCACGACCTGGCTGAGAATTTCCTGCGTGCCATAGGTCGTTTCGACCAGGCGTGATTCGTCAGCCGTGCCCCCCCATTGCACGCGATAGTCACCGGGGGCGCGCCGGCGATCCTGGCGGAAGTAGTAGTGCTCGCCAGCCGCGTTGGTGAAATAGATACTCACCGCAGCGGCGCGACGAAGGCTATACGAAATCTGTGTTACATCCTGGTCACCATCAGCATTGGGGGTAATCTGTTCTGGGCTGACAGTGACCGCGTAGAGGAGTGGCCCCCAATCAAAATTTAGTTGCCCACAGCCCACCAGTAGCAGTAAAGCACCAAGGCAGAGCGCGGATAAGCGGACAGGGGCAAGGGCAGCAAAAGGCATCGTAGTTTGTTGTCTGTTCATAGCGTTAGTCTATCAAAGGCTGTAAAAAATACAAAAGGACAGGAGCCGAAGGCGCGGTTATGAGGCCATGGCACGCCCTCATGGCCCAGCAATTTGCGCGGCAAGTTCCACATAATCAGTTGCGGTCGCAGTCAGCAGCCGGCCATTGGATAAGTTCGGGGCATAGACGGCAACGATCAGCCGGTAGGGGCCGCTGCGTTGTGTGCCGACAGCGAATGCCGGCAGCGTCAACGTTTGGGTCACCACCTGGTTGGGTAGCCAGGTGGATGACCCCAAAGGCAGCGCCTGATCGACCTGTGCCACCGGCAGCCCCGCTTCGCTCAGGAGTTGGAGGGAAACATGGTAATCGGCCTGCGGCGGGTGTGCATCAGCAGGCGTTTGCCAGGCCAGGGTCACGGTCAACCCGGTTGTCGGGGCCAACTGGGTGGGCAAAGCATTAACCACCCCCGCCAGACGCACCTCTACCGCTTGTGGCAGATCGGGGGCAAAGAGATCGATGGCGGTGGTCAACGCGAGGGGGGGCAGCGCAAAACCACGGGTGCTCGGCAAGAGCGTGTAGGCAAAGGCCAGATCACGCGACACCGCCCCTACGCCACCCACCGTGACGCGATAGGGGCCTGGGGCCAGCGTCAACGGCGGTTGGTGGCGCACCACCTGGCGCACCCATTGCCCAGGATAGCGGGCGAGGGCTGTAGGCAAGGCCAAAGTGGTGCTGGTCACAGGCGTCGTGTTTGCCATTGGTTGCCAGGCTAAGGTTAAAGCCGGCAATGTGGCCAAGGGGTCGGTAACCTGCCAATAGAAGGTCAGCAGCAAAGGTTCGCCCGGCTCGCCCTGTGCCTGGCTGGGCACCAAGCCGGCGGCTAAACCAGGTGCGACGTCAACGAGTTCGCCTGGGAGTGTAAGCGCTGACGTCGCGGTCGGCTGGGTCAAACGTAGATCAAGGATCACACTTTTGCCCAGCGGGTTACCATTGACATCCAACTGATCTAACCCCGCCGGATCGCCGTTTGGATCGTAGAGACCAAGGTGTAGTTGGTACGCACCGGGCAGGGCCGCGGCACCCGCCCAGGCCGACGCCGCAATGCGGCCAACCACCAGTTGTCCCGGTCGCCAGCGGGGGACAGGGTAGTGATAATCAGCCGGGCGGCGATCTGGTGGATCGGCATAGGGTAGACCGTCAGCGGTGGTCGTGCGCAGGTTGAGTTGCAAATCGGGCAGGGCAGACGCGGCCCCTTGCCCAGTAGATGCCCCAGTGCTTTCTGCGGCGAGTTGCCAAAAGAGCAACAGATCATCGTTAGCGGTTTGGGCATAGCCGTGCAAGCGCACTTGATCGGCAAAGTTGGCAGCCAGCGGTTGATCCACTGGCGCGGTGGGGAGAATGGCTGTGGCGTCGAGATCAACAAAATGGCGCAAGCCCAGTTGCCAGAACTGGGCTGCCACCGCCTGCTCCTCGCCGGCCAACCCCAGATGCAGCGCCGTTACCCCTGTGGGATCGACAACCTCCGCCTGCCAGGTGACCAGCCACGCGCCGCGCTGATCGGCGAGCGCCGGCTGTAGCGCCAGGGCACTGGCCCGATAATCGAGGACAGCATCCACATTGAGAATCTCCAAATCGGGCAAGCGTACGGTGGGCAAGTCGGGCGCATAATAATCCCAAATCGGCCAGGCATGGCCGCTGACCAGGATGATCGCTTCATCAGCTTGGCGCGCCTGGTGCAGGTAAGCACTCAACTCACGCCATTGGGCTTTGGTAAACGCCGGATCCGTGAACCAGTTGCGGTCGGCGTGGCCAAAGGTGACGAGCAAGGCCGCCAGGAGGAGCGCGCCGCTGCCACGGCGCAGCCAGCGCCAGGTTGAACCAAAGCGCGCCGATTGGTGCCCTTGGAGGAGGGCAGCCAAACCACTGCTCCACAGCACAATCAAAGCAGGCAGAGCCAACATCACATAGCGGGCATTAAACTTGGGCACAAAAGCCGCCAGCGCCAATACGCCCATGATTGGCAGCAGCAGCCAGGGCAGGCTATAGCGCAGGAGCAGTAGCGGGCGTTGCTGCGTCAGCGCCAGCAACGCCACCAGTAGGGCCAACAGGCCTATTCCCAGCCAGGGCGCGCCCGCGGCCTCCAGCACACTTTCGCCAACCACAAAAGTGATCGCCAAGGTCCGCAGCGCATCCCACAGCTTAAACGGCCCTTGCCAATAGCTGGCGTCACTGCCCAACTGGGTGAAGAGGGTCGCCACCCACGAGCCGTAGAGCAGCAACACGCCCCCACTGGCCAGCAGAAAGGGCAGCAAGGTCCGCCGCAGCGTCAGGCTGGCGGTGGGTTGCACAGCGAGCGCCCCGCGGCAGGCATAGAGATCAAGCAGATAGGCAACCCCTAGCGCCAACAGCAGAAAAAAAGCGAAGTAATGGGTATAGACCGCGGCAGCCGCAGTGAGCAGATAGGCCAACCAGAGCAGGGGCTGGTTGGCGTGGCGGGTGCGCAGCAGCAGATAGCCGGTCAGCACGCCCAGGGCCAGCAACATGGTATACATGCGGGCTTCTTGGCTGTAGTAGAGCAGCAGTGGATGCAGCGCCGTCAACAGGGCGGCCAACAGCCCGGCAAGACGGTGGCCGGTCAGCCGCACAGTCAAGGCCGCCATTAGCCCCACGGTCAACAAGCCCCACCAGGCGGAGACAAAGCGGAGACTCCACTCGCTCCAGCCGGCAAGGCGCCCCCAACCAGCCACCACGTAGTAGTAGAGCGGCGGCTGGATATCGCGCGCCGTCCACTGGGTTAACGCGCCGATCGGACGCTGCGCGATGGTTGCGGTCACCCCTTCATCATACCAGAGGCTCTGCGCGTCCAGACGGTAGAGATAGAGGCCCCAAGCCAACCAGAGAGAGAGGATCAGGGCCAGGGCCACCAAGCGGCGCGAAGAAAGCAACATAGGCATCACCGGCTACAGCGCAGGTTCCCCAGAGATGTTGCTGGACACTTCGACGGGGGTTGAGTCAACCGCCAGCGGCCCTTGCGCGCGGACAGTCAGATTGCTCACCAGGGCCATGATCAATTCGCCCACCATACTCCAGAGGCGCATGGTGATGGCGGCAACGGTCACCAATCCGGGATCAAAGAGCGGCACCAGGATCAAGTAGAAGGCCCCTTCGCGCACGCCAATGCCACTGGGGGTAATCAAGCTGAGAAAGCCAATGATGTAGGCAATGGGGAAGACCGCCACCAGGTGAAAGAGTGCTTGGGCGAGCGTCAAGTCGGCGGGACGGCCCAACCCGAAGGTCAGGGCGGCAAAGGCAGCCCCCCAGAGCAACCAATTCACCACCGCCAACCCCAGCAGCCAGAGCAAGCGCAGGCTGGACAGGTGCGCGTCAATGGGGGTACGTCCCACTTTGCGCAATGCCCAATTCATCAAGCCCAATAGCCAGCCGGGGCGGGCCAGAAAAATTACCACCGGGAGCATGCTCAAGCCAACGAGCCAGGGGGCTGCCCCGTGTAAATAGGTGGTGAGCAAGCCCCAGTTGCCCGTGAAGCTAAAGTAGAGAGCCGCTACCGGCATTACCCCCAACAGGATCAGGGCCTGGTAAAAGACGATGCTAGCCAGCGTCACTTCCGGGCGAATTGCCCATTGCTGACATTGAAGGGTCATGCTGAGTGGTTGCCAGACATTGCCGGGAATGTAACGCACCACAGCGGCAAAGAACCAGATGCGCACGGCGGGGCCAAAGGGTAGCGCCCCCCCCAATAGACTGAGCAACAGCCGCCAGACCTGGATTTCCAACGCCCAGCTTACCAGCGTGAAGCCGATGGCCAGGGTCAACCAGCCGGCGTGCAGCCGCCATTCATAGGCCTGTAAGGTGGGCCACTGGCTGCGCAATAAAAACCCAATAAAGAGCAGCGCTAACAGCAAGAAGAGGGGCTGGAGTCGCTGAAATAATCGTTGCCACATGAAGTCGATCTACCTGGTTAGATGTATAAGACGTGATGCGTAAAACGTAAAACGTAAAACGTAAAACGTAAAACGTAAAACGTAAAACGTAAAACGTGATGCGTAAAATGTGAGACGTGAGACGGCTTTCGTCAACAAATTGTTTGAGTATACCATCAATTGGCGCTGGGGAGTATTCAAAGTGCTGTCATTAGTGGTAAAATTAGCCGATGCTAACCATCCTTCTTTCCGGCGCGGCCTTATCATCTGCAGTGGTCCATCTGTGGGCGGTTTATCGCGGGCCACGCTTGCTGATCTATCTGGCTAAACCGACGACGACGACGCTGATCTTGTTCCTGGCCCTGTGCGCCGCGCCGCAGGTGAGTGGTGCATATCAGGTGGCGATCGGTATCGGGTTGCTCTTTTCCCTGGCTGGTGACATTTTCCTGATGTTGCCCAGGGATCGTTTTGTGGCGGGGCTGGTGGCCTTTCTGCTGGCGCATATTACCTACAGCATTGCCTTTGGCAGCCAAGTGCGTTGGCCGGCTTGGTCACCGTGGGGAATAGGGGTTGTGCTCTACGCCGCGCTGATCTATCGTTTGCTGCAGCCCAAGTTGGGTAAACTCTGGCCGGCCGTGTTAATTTATTTAATCGCGATCACGGTTATGGCGTGGCTGAGCATTGTTATGTTCCGCCAAACAGGCACAACGCCGGCCCTGTTTGCCGCGGTCGGCGCGCTGCTCTTTGTGATCTCAGATTCGGCGCTAGCACTTAACCGTTTTCGGGGCCGCTTCTGGTCTGCTGATCTGCTGGTGTTGAGCACCTATTATCTGGCACAATGGCTGATTGCGCGTTCGGTTTAGGGTGGGCAGCGCAACGCTGTAGCCACAGACGCGAGAGGCTGATTTTTGAAGGGACTTGATATGAACCGCTGGGTTGCGCGTTTGATTGGGCTGTTGACGCTGGCGGCCGGGATAGTTGCTGGCACCGTAAGTGGGCCAGGGGCCGTGGCGGCCCAAGCCGTGCCGCTGACCTATGGACGCTTTGATGTAGCGATTACGCTGCGCGCTGATGGCACGATGTTGGTGCGCGAGCGACAGCAGATCCGCTTTGCGGAGACCTTTCAGCAGGCGTTTGCGGAAATCCCGACGGCCTTTACCACGGCGATTAACGCGATTCAAATCTATGAAGGGGAGGAAGCTTATCAGGCTGGAGGCACAGAGCCGGGATATTTTACGAGCTACCAGGAGGGCGATCTACAGGTGGTGGAATGGGGCTTTACCCCCACCCGCGCGGGCGATGTGCGGACCTTTGTGCTCGAATATGTAGTGGAAGGCGGGCTTTGGGTCTATCCCGATGCCCAGGTGATCGAGTGGCGTGCGGTCCCAGCGGAGCGCAGTGAGGTGCTGGTGGAACAGAGCACCGTTACGGTGACCTTGCCCAGTCTGCTTGCGGCAGAGCAGCTACAATATACCGCCGATGGCCCCGCCTATGCCGCCCAGGTTGCGACCACAGGGCCGACGACCCAAGTGATCTTCCAGGCTAGTGAAGCGTTGCCGGAAGGGATTGCCTTTCACGTGCAGGTGGGGCTACCACCAGCCACCGTCAACGCCACCATCCAGCCCTGGCAAGAACGCGAAGATCGGGCCAACCTCGCTTACACATTTCCCAAGCTGGCGGTTGATTTAACCTTTGACCCTGACGGCACGCTCTGGGTGGCAGAGCACCATCAACTGGCCGTCACCGCCGGCAGCTTGGATCAGGGCGAACGCACGATCCCGCTGACTTATATCGACCAGATCGATCAGATCAGCGTACAGGAAGGGGAGCAGCTTTTCAGTGAGCGCGCAACGACTTGTGACTACTGCTACCAAGTCAGCCAGCAAGCCCGGCGTGACAATTGGGTGACCTATGATCGCAATCAGCAGGAAGCAGTGGTTGACGCGACGCGTACGGGGCAGGTAAAGATTACCTGGCAATTACCGCCGTTGGTGCGCGGCGAGACGACCACCATTACGTTGCGCTACCGCGTGCTGGGTGCCCTACAACTGCTCGCCGATGGGCAAAAACTCAACTGGACCGCGGTTTTCCCGGAACGGGCCGCGCCAGTCGAGCAGGCCACCGTCACGGTCCACTTGCCCGCCACGGTTGACCCAGCGACGGCCCAGATCACAGGGGGAACAGTCACGCGCCAGCCCGATGGCACAGTGCAGGTCGTCGCCCCGCGCGCTGTGGCGGCCGGCCAAAGTTGGAATCTCTATCTAGACTTTCCCGTCGCGGCCTTTAGTGCGCCCGTACCCAGTTGGCAGCACGAGTATGAAGCGGTGCTGGCCGAGGCCGCGGTCGCCGCCACTCGCCGGGCGCGGCTGCAACTGGGCTTTGGCGTTGGGGGACTCTTGGTGGCCGTGCTGGGGCTGCTGGCGCTCTATCTGCTCTGGTACAGCCGCGGCCGTGATCTGCCCATTCCAGCCCTTGCCGACTATCTGCCGGAACCACCTTCGGCCCTGCCACCGGCCATTGTCGCCTATCTACTGGATGAAGCGCCCAGCACCAAGGGCGCGCTGGCTTCGCTCTTTCACCTGGCGACCTTGGGGCTGTTAGCTGTGCGCTTTGACAACGTGATGGCCTGCAAGCGGCTATATGCGGACGATCTGCAAAAAGCGGCAGCGATCAGCAGTGATGGCGGCATGCCGGTTGTGATTCCTGACCATCTGGTCACCCTCTTCAATGCGCTCAAGCCGGCGCTGCCACTGGGCGAAGAAGTAACGCTGCCCCGCCTGCACGGGCGTTTCCGTCAGATCTTGCCCCAGGTCTATGCCGAGATGGGCACCGAGGCGACCCATTTTTTCGATGAGTTACCCACGGTCGCCCGGCAGCGGTGGCTGGGCTGGGGCCAATTGACGGTGCTGCTGAGCCTGGGGGGCACAGTGCTGCTGGCGATCTGGTATTTGGGGGAGATTGGCTGGTTGGCCGTGCTGCCGGCGCTGGCCCTATTCATGATTGGAATCGGGCTAATCGTTGTCAGCCGGTGGATGCCGCGCCGCACCCAGGCCGGCGTGGCAGAGGCGCAACGCTGGCGCGCCTTTCATACGTATCTGCGCAACCTGAAAAAATATACCGGCGTTGAAGACGCGCAGCGCATCATCGACCGTTACTTCGCCTATGCCGTCGCCCTGGATGTGGAAACGGTGGTCTTGAAGCAGGCCGAGACGATGGGTGGTCGTCTACCGCCCTGGAGTTACACCCCCACTTGGCAAGCGCCACGGCGCGTCGATCGACACCCGGCGGCGGGGAGCAGTTCGACCGAATCAGCACCCACCACTAGCCAGCCCTTGCCTACCGGCCCAGCACCTACGATCAGCGAGCCGCCTTCGTTGCGCGGCATGTCGCGCCAGATGGGCAGTGCGCTGAGCAATGCCAGCAGCAACTTGGGTAATCTGCTGAGCCAGGCGGCACCGACTGCGCCCGATACGCCATGGGGGCTGCACGGCCAGGGCGAGAGCACAGTCACTGGCGGCAAGCCCCAGTCAACCCTCGAAGTGCTGGGTAAGATCCTCTCCGAATCGGCGACGGGGGGCGGGAGTGGCGGGTATCGCAGTTCCGGCACCAGCCGCAGCAGTTGGGGATCAAGCAGTAGCCGGTCGTCAAGCCGATCTTCGTCCAGCAGCCGGTCAGCGAGCAGTGGCCGTAGCAGCAGTTCACGACGGAGCGGCGGTGGCGGGCGGCGCGGCTTCCGCTAAGGACAGTGGGTTGTCGCCGGCAGAAATCGGAATACGGACGTGGAAAGTTGTGCCAACCCCTTGCTGACTTTCCACGGTAATGGTGCCACCATGCAATTCAACTGCTTCACGGGTGATAACCAATCCAAGACCGGTGCCGGAAATGGTGCCGACGTTGGCAGCGCGATGGAATGGCTCAAACAGATGGGGGAGGTCGGCTTCCGGAATCCCAATGCCTTGATCACTTACCGTCAGGATTACCTCGGCGTCGCCATATGCCAGTTGGATACGGACAACCGTTTCGGCCGGGGAATATTTGATGGCGTTTGATACCAGATTGCTGATCAGCTGTCGCATCAGTTTACGGTCGAGCAAGATCTCGTGCAGCTCTTCATCAACGATATATTCCAACTGATGCTTGCTCTCGGCCTGGCTCTGAAACTCGTCAAGCACACTGCGCAGGAGGGCAGCCAAATCCAACGGCACAGGATTAAACTCGACGTGACGGGCCTGCATCCGCGCGAGCATTAGCACATCCTCCATGATGTCCTTGAGATGGCCGACTTGATCCTTAATTTTATCAAAGCGCTTGTCAATCTGCTCTGCGGACAGTTTGTGGCGGTAAATACTCAACGTTTCGACGACAGCGAGAATGGTTGCTAGCGGGGTACGGAATTCATGGGAAGCCATGGAGACGAACCGGGTTTTGAGCTCTCCCAGCTCTTTTTCTTTGGCCAGGGCCTGGCGGAGCGTCGCTTCGGCTTGCTTTTGAATGGTGATGTCAGTTGCCACCACAATGCTACCATTATATTTCCCCTGCTGATCGAGCAGCGGTGAGCCGGACATCAGCAGATAGATTTGATGCCCATCCTTATGGCGGATCGGAATCTCGTAGGTGGTACTCTCCGCACGCTGCCGGCGTTCGAGATGCGAGTGCACGAGCGGCAGATCGGCGGCATCGACAAAATGCAAGGGCAGCTGCCCAATGACTTCCGCTCTGGCATAGCCCACTAGTTCACAGAAGCGGTCATTCACAAAAGTCATACGAAATTCAGGATCAAATACGGCGAGGCCACCGCGCATGGTTTCAACGAGGGATCGATACTTTTCTTCACTCGCTTGCAGTGCTTCCTCTGCTTCTTTGCGTTCCGTAATGTCAGTTGATACCCCAAGCACATATTTGGATTTGCCATCAGCACTGACAATCGGGACTTTCGTGGTTCGTAACCAGTGCGTTTTGCCGGTAAAATTCGTGATTGGTTCTTCGATGAATCGTATTTCGCCGGAAGTAATCACCAGCCGGTCTGCGGCCAGAAAATCATCAACTTCTTTTAGGATGGGATTAAAGTCTGCATCCGTTTTGCCGATGAGGGCATCAATGGTGGTGTTGTAAATCGCAGCGACGGATGGATTGACCAGCACGAAACGCCCATCATAATCCTTGACAAAAATCATGCTAGGGCTAACGTCGATTACATTCCGTAGAAAAGAGCGCTGCTGCTCTAGTTCGGCGGCAATGCGTTTGCGTTCGGTGATATCCATGATGAAACTCATCACCATCGTACCATCCCGGGTGTTGATGTAGCTCAACTCGATTTCAACCGGTACTTCGCGACCGCCTTTGCATTTGGCATACAGTTCCAGCCCCAACCCCATCGGGCGGACACGCGGTGTGGCAAGATAAGTCATGCGGTTGTTGAGGTGGCTAGCGCTGGTATAATCTGGCACAAGGACTTCAACCAGCTGTCCCGTCAACTCACTACGTCTATAACCAAAGAGGCTTTCTGCCTGCCCATTGACTAACGTAATCCGCCCAGCTGGATCGCTGATAATGGTTGCGACGGGCGCGGCATCCAGCAGCAAGCGGAATTTTTCCTCGCTTTCGCGCAGGGCATCTTCACCTTCTTTGCGCTCGGTAATATCGCGTAAGACCGAAACAAATTGAACGATATTGCCAGTCTGGCTTTCCCGCACGATCCTGGTGCGAACCTCATACCAGATATAGTGACCCGCCTTGTGGCGGAGACGAAACTCATTGGTATATGAATCCTCTTTCGCGACGACCGCTTGGCGCGTTCTAGCGACTACGCGCCCGTAATCCTCGGGGGGAATGAACTCACTTTGTGCTTTGCCCTCTACTTCTGCGGGCAGATAGCCCAGGAGTTTCTCGCACGATGGACTGATGTAGGTAATTTGCCGATCCAGGGAAAAGGTCATAATGATATCGGCCAGGTTTTCGGCGAGCAGACGATAGCGAGCTTCGCTTTCCCGCACCGCGGCTTCCGCTTGTTTGCGTGCACTGATATCACGCGACGAAGTAATGATCTCCAATACCGCGTCGGATCCATCCTGAAAGAGCGGTTTCCCCACCGTTTCTAACCAGATGTAATGCCCTGCCTTGTGCCTGGCCCGATACTGGTGCGGCAAGATGAGATCCTTGCGTTCCAGGGCAGACGCATACGCTGCCCAGAGGATGGGCTGGTCATCGGGATGAATAAGGTTAAAAGTCTGCTGTCCAATGAGTTCCGCAGGGGTATAACCGAGCAAAGTCTGGACCGAGGGCGAGACATAGAGACATTCACTGGTTAAGGTTGAACGTATAATTAAATCGCTGATATTCTCGGCCAGCAGCCGATAAAGCGCCTCGCTTTCCTTGAGCGCAAGTTGGGTTTGCTTCTGGGCCAGCAGCGTGCCGACCGAGAGCGCATAAAGGCCGAGGGTGTCCAACAGTGGTTTCGCGGCCGGCCCATGATGCAAAAGGTTATCGGCAACAAACCAGCCCAGATTCCGGCGGCCATTCCAGAGGGCCGCCGCCGCGTTCCAGCCATGCCCGACAGGGGCGACGTCGTTATAGAGGGTTGTTTCTTCCATGACGTAAAATCGTTCAACCTGTTCAAACGAACGCTGCATAACCCCATGCGGGTCGGGCGTAAAACGCACCCCTCGTTCATCGACCAGCTTACCTTGCGTATCGGTGCCATAGGTGCCGATCGCACTGTCGTCCCGCTCATCGTATAGGAACATGGCAAGGCGCTCGAAGCCTAAACGCTCACGCCCAAGCTCGACCGCACGCTTGTAAAACATATCTAGTTGGTCAATCCCGGTCAATTCGATAATGATTTCATGTAACGCCTTCAAATAGAGCTGAAACTGGCGTTCCTCTGCCATTTTGTTTTGCAGCGCTTCTTCAGCATGCTTGCGGTCCGTGATGTCCATTGCCATACTGGAAACCATCCGTCGCCCATCTGGCATTGCCGCTAAGGGGGCAGAAATGAAATCCCAAATGCGTTCTTCCCCGGCTTTCGTCCAGATCTGAAACTCACCCCCACGGCGTGGCTTGCGCAGCGTATAGACTTTTTCAATCAAAGGTCTGACTATCTGGCTATTTTCCCGGTAGGCTTTCGCAATCCAAGCGGCCATCGTCGGGATCTCGGCATGGGTGTAACCGGAGATTTCCGCCCAGGCGTTGCTGATGTGGAGCACCTCGCCATTGTCAGCATGAATCATAATCGGAAATGGGGCGTCGATGATGGCGCACCGGAAGCGTTCTTCACTCTCCCGCAACGATTCCGCCACCCGCTTGCGCGCCGTAATGTCCCGGACCACACTCTGGATATGGCGTGGCTGTCCAGCCAAATCACGTACGATCTCAACATTAATTTCGACTGCAATCCGGCTGCCATCCCGCTTGCGCATGACGCGTTCATACATGGGCACCGATTCACCAGCCAGTAGGCGCTCAAGTACCGTTGTACTCTCAGGTATCTCATCTGAGATCTCGCGAAAACTCAAGGTTTGTAGTTCTTCGATACGGTAACCCAACATGTCAGCGGCACGATGATTGCTCTCGATATGGTTGCCTTGCATATCCAGCAAAAAAACGGCATCGTGCGCTTGTTCAAAGAGCGCATGATAGCGATGCTCGGCTTCACGTACTTCTACTTCTGCCAGCTTGCGCGCACTGATATCGCGAATGACCCCAATGATTTCCACAAGCTTTTCTGTAGGGCCGTCATAAATAAGGTTGTTCGTGACCTCAGCCCAGAGGTCATGTCCGGCTTTGTGGCGATAGCGCGATATGAATGAGAAATTTGTTTTCTTGTCGCTAACTGCTTGCATGACAGCCGCCAGTGCATTGGGACGATCATCAGGGTGAATGATGTCAATACTAGGTTGACCGATCAGTTCGGCGGGCGTGTAACCCAGTAACGCATAACAGGATGGTGTGATAAAGGTGCAGATGCCATCTGGATTCATTTTGGCAATGACATCGCTGATATTTTCCGCCAGCAGGCGATAGCGAACTTCGCTTTCAGTAATGGCTCGCTGTGCCTGCTGCAGTTCAGTAATGTCATGATTGATGGCAATCACACCGACGGGAACGCCTTTTTCATCGTCCAGCCGGGTCGCTGCCCCGAGAATAAAGATATCAGTGCCATCTTTGCGCCGTTGGATTGTTTCTTGCTGGAGAAACCCTGCTTTGTTGAACTGCTTACCTGCAGACGCCAGATTCGTCGCGGGGGAAAACCGAATTTGCAGGAAATCTGGCGCGACTTTACCGCTAGCTTCGGCTGCCGTCCAACCATACATGCGGACGGCGGCCTGATTCCAACTTTGGATGCGGAGCTGCATATCAGTGACAATCACCGCGTCGCTGACATTTTCCTGCAGTGCAGCCTGATAGCGCAGTTGGCGCTCCTGCGCCTTGCGTTCGGTGATATCGCGGATAATACACACCAGACCATCGTCTTTAATCACCCCGATGTTTAGCTCCGCGTCGAACGTTGTACCATCCTTGCGGATGGCACGCACCTCTAGCTGATAGCCATTTTGTTGCGCAGGGGCGATGGTGGGGAGATTGTTGATGGTGTGAACATCGTCGGGATGGAACAAGGTGCGTAACGATTGGCCAAGATCCTCATTCCAAGTCGCACCAAACAGGGTATTGAATGACTGATTTGTCTGCTGGATCGCCAGATCGGCATTGACCAGCAGGATCGCGTCCGGGCTGTTGTGCAAGATCGCTTCGACGCGGCCTAAGGCGGCTTGCAAATCGGCGGTGCGTTCGGCAACCTTCTGTTCTAGGGTATCTCTTTCGTTTCGCAAGTCAGCTTCTGCGCGTTTGAGGTGGGTAATGTCCATGGCATTGACAAGGGCAGATGTGATCTCACCAGACACGTCCCGAATCGGCTGAATGCTGCTTCGATACCAGCGCGCTTCGCCCAACACAACGCGGATCGCTTCGTAAATTGTGCCTTCCCCGGTCTGGATCACCTGTCGGATCCGCGCAAGCTGATCCTGCACAGTTGGCGGAGGAAACAGATGCGCCATCTTGCGGCCGATGAGGGTTGCTGGTGTCAGACCAAGCCCTGCGGCCGCAATGCGGTTGGCAAAGAGAAAGGTGCCTTCCCGATCAAAAACGGCAATGACGGACTCAGAACTTTCGATCAAAGTGCGATATTTTTCCTCGCTAAGGCGGAGAGCGGATTCAGCGTTCAGGCGCTGTTCCTCCTGTTCAGCAACTTCAATGGCAAAGGAGATATCCCCGGCCATCTCATCCATGAGCCGCATTTCCTGCGCATCGAAGAAAGCGGTTTCACCAGCATAGAGGTTAAAGATACCGCGTATTTCACCCGCCACAAGCAGGGGCAAGGCGACGGTAGCACGACAGCCAAGCCGTAAAGCCTCCGCACGCAATGCTAGCCACTTGGCATCAGTTTGAAGGTCATTGCAGAGCAAGCGCTCGCCGGCCCGCAGCGCAGGGAGCAGGGGGGGTGTACTCAGCAGACTAATGATTTTCTCGAGATCGCTAGCCGCGATACCAGCGGACGTGGCTGAATCGATCCGCCCGGTTTTTGGATCGAACAGCCCGATCCAGGCCAGGCGAAAAGCACCCTTTTCGACCGCAATTTCGCAAACCTTTTCAAAGAGTGAGGGCAGGTGACGGATGCGGACAATTGCTTGGTTAATATCGCTCAGCACCCCGAGCGTGCGATGCAGCTGGTGAATCTTCTCTTCAGCTTGTTTGCGCGCAGTGATATCCAGCGAAAGAATAAAAATCCCTTCTGGAACAGGTTGTACACTCAATTCAAACCAAGCAGCAGTACCATCAGGATAGGTAAACTCATGCTCAATGCGCTCAATCTGGCGTTCCTGCATACACCGTTGCAGCACAGCGAACAGCGCGGTTTGCTCGATACCCGGATACCGCTCTATCATGGTATAACCGAGTAATTCATCCTTCGTGCGCTGCCCATGGTGCGCAGCGGTATCGTTGATATAGAGATAACGCCAGTCAAAGCCAATCAGCTGGCAGCCTTCCAACATCGTATCCAGTGTGCGGTGGTAACGATCTGCAGTGCCGGCCAGATCGACAAGCGGGGGCGTGCCTTCCACTAACTGCGCTTCTAATGCAGCGACACGGCTTTGCGCTTTTTGCAGTTGCTGGCGGGCCTTTGTCAAGGTTGAGGGCAAACTTTGTCTACTCGGCATACAAACGCTCCTTACCAAACGCTCGAGAGATTTCAGTGGTCGCAGCGCATCAGGTAGAATCCAGAAAAGTTACCAAAGGAAAAAAGGATTAAATATAAGGAAAGATAATTATTATACCATAATGTAAGCATGCTTAGCAGTTGGAGTTCAAGTATAGCGAATCACTCAGCCGCACGGCCCAGCCAGGCGTCTACCAGAGTCAGAATGTGCTCGCCGCGGAGATTGCCCTCCTGGTCTTGAATGAGCTAAGCCCAGCGCCGCATAATGCGCTGGTGAAAGCTTTTGCCAGTCGCAAGCAGGAAAAGGCCAAAGCCTTCGCCCTGTTGCGCCAGTTCTGGCGACTTTCAACCGAGTTGTTGCTGATGTTTGAGGTCTTACAGACCCTGTGGTCGTTACCGGAAGGAGCCACCATGCAAGAAATCTTAACCCCGGAGCGGGTGATGGCAATTGGGGAAGAATGGATGCAGATCTTCCTGCGCAACCTCTCGCCCGAACAATTGAATGCGTATCTGGACCCGGCTTACAAACAAACCCTGCTGAGCGCCGGCCGGGAAGAAGGCCGGGAAGAAGCACTTTGTCGCACCATCGAGCAGATCCTCCAGCGGCGTTTAGGGAATCTACCACCAGTGGTAAACAAACGGCTGGCAGCGTGCACCTTCGCCCAACTCAACACCCTCGTCAACCCGGCACTCGACGCCGCGACGTGGGATGAGTTTGTGGCCGCGCTGCCGCCACAGCCTGCTACTGATGAAGTGTAAGGATGCAAAAGGGATCGAGCCGTGTTGGCTCGATCCCTTTTTTGATTGACACCAACCACTACCTGCGCCCCACAAAGAACGTGTGCGCCTCAGCAAAGGGCAATGCTGTGCTCACCACATCCACGGCCGGCGAAGTGCCATTTTCCCAGTTTAGGCCATTTTGGTAGATGTCATCAATGCCATAACCCACCGAGACCGCATCCACCACCGTTTCCCACACATGGCCACTGCTGTCGGTCAG
>JALHQH010000049.1 GCA_022842065.1 Caldilineaceae bacterium | reverse complement strand
GGGCGCGAGGTCATCACCTCGAGAGTGAGCCACCACGCTACCATACGACCACGCGACGCTTTACAAAACAGATCCAGGAGTTCTCGGTTCATGGCTTTACCCGAACGGATTTTACAATTTGGTGGCGGCAACTTTGTACGCGCCTTTGTCGATGTGTTTGTCCACGAGGCAAATGGGGCCGGACAAGCGGTTGGTGGGGTGGTGGTGGTACAGTCAACCGCCGGCCAACGCGCCCAGCAGTTAAATGAACAGCATGGACGCTATCATGTCGTTACCCGTGGGTTGGTTGACGGTGAAAGGGTGGATCGGGTTCAGGAAATTAGCAGTGTGATACGTGGGCTGGTGGCGCAAACTGAGTGGGCTGCGGTCGTAGCCGTGGCCTGTTCACCCGACTTGCGGCTGATCGTCTCGAATGTCACCGAGGCGGGCTATGCACTGGATGACAACGATCTGCCTGCCGGGTGGGTACCCAATGCGTTTCCCGCCAAATTGCTCTTGCTCCTACAGGCCCGCTATGAGGCCGGCCAGCCCCCGGTTACGATCTTGCCCTGTGAACTGCTCGAACAGAATGGGGATCGGCTGTTGGCATTAGTATTGGAACAGGCTGCGCGCTGGGGCATAACCGGACCATTCATCGACTGGTTGCAGCAGGAAGTTTATTGGCTCAACACGCTGGTGGACCGGATTGTCAGCGGCCGCCCGAGCGAACACCCGTTGCTGATGCAAGATGAACTTTTAACCGTCGCTGAGCCTTTTGCGCTCTGGGTGATTGCGGCCAAGGGCAAAGAACGTGATCTCTTCACCCATCCGGCCATGCAAGTGGTTGACGATGTCGCGCCCTATAGCCTGCGCAAAGTGCGTATCCTCAACGGCGCACACACGGCGCTGGTCGCCAAAGCATTGCCCCTAGGGATTGAGACGGTGCGGGAGGCGGTTAACGATCGGGTGGTTGGCCCCTGGTTGCGCCGTGTGCTCTTTGAAGAGATTGTGCCAACGATGCAAGATCGAGTCAAGGGGGCGATGGAATTTTCTGAACAGGTGTTGGAGCGTTTTGCCAACCCTTACTTGGAACATAAACTCAGCGCAATTGCCCTGCATCACGAGACCAAGGTGGCGGTACGACTCTTGCCCACCTATCAGGAATATCAAACACGTTTTGGTCACAAACCGCCGCTGCTCGCTGAAATTCTGGAAGGGTAGGATTTTTAATCGGACGCGGATTTAGCGGATTATCGCGGATAAATCCGTGTAAATCCGCCCAATCCGCTAAATCCGCGCTCTATCATTTCAACCCATAAAACTCGCGGGCATTTTCATAAAAGATCCGCTCATGTAATTTCGCCGGCAGCTTGGGGAAGGCATGGGTGGGTGAATCAAAATCCCAGTGCGGATAATCGCTGGCGAACATGAGCAGATGCTCGGCATCCATCATCTCGAGCATCGAGAGCAGATGTTTGTCATCGGCTGGCCGTTCCAACGGCTGGCTGGAGATGCGCACATGGTCGCGCAGGTATTCGCTGGGCAACTTGCGGACCCAGGGCACTTCCGAGCGCAACGCTTTCCACTCCTGATCGAGCCGCCACATCAGCGCGGGTAGCCAGGAGACCCCACCTTCGACCAGCACCACCTTAAAATTGGGAAAACGCTCAAAGACCCCTTCGGTCAACAAGCTAACCAGATGGGCTTGGAAGGCGAGCGAAAGACAGGTGTGCCACTCGATATAGTGGGTGGGATAGCCAGGCGTCGGCTGCACATTAATCCCCATCCCGTCGGTGCCAGGGTGAATCGCCAACGGCAGATTGTACTTGTCACACATCTCATAGATCGGATAATATTGGCGTTGGCCAAAGGGCGCGCGTGCGCCCGAATCAGTCATCACCTGGACAAAGTGGGGATGACCGGCCCAGCGCTCGATCTCCTTGGCCGCAGCCTGCGGGTCTTGATGGGCAATGGTGATCGAACCTTTGAAGACCCCGTCGTGGTTATACTTGCTGAGCCAGGTGTCGGCCAGCCAGTCGTTGTAACCGGCGGCAATGGCGGTGCCCAGATCCGGGTCGGGGTGCAGATTGCAGAAGGCGCGCGGCAGGAGGATCGCATAGGCAATGCCGTATTGATCAATTAACTGCTCACGCAGAAAGTCGGGATCGGCCCCTGTCGGCAGGCCAGACGCGGGTTTCGCATCCATGCGGTTACCATGCACCGGGTTGCCAAAAAAGCCGCGACCGCCGCCCTTCAGCCGCTCGCTAAAGGGCATCGCCATGAAGGCCCGCACCTCGTCCAAATCTTTGGGGAAGACATGGACATCACAATCGATAATCCCTGTCCGCGTTTTGGCCTGATGCCCATTGGTTTGTAGTTGGGTTGTCGGTTCGGCAACCAGTGTCGCCATTCCGTTGCTAGTCATTACTTCAATCCTTTCGCAAGTAAATGCCCATCATCTAACCCTGGCTGCGGTGAGCTCAGCCTTGAAATAAATTTCAGGCTAAAAACTAAAGTCCACTTCAGTGGACTTGGTTTGATGGCGTAGTCGTCTGAAGACGACTTGGGCTGTTAGCCTGAAATTTATTTCAAGGCGGCAATACCGCGTCGTTACCATTATCGGTCCCCTAACTTTACTCGATCTTGTCCAATGTGCAAAGTGGGTTTTAACAATGAAACTGCTGCCGTAGCTGCGCCTCCAAGTCTACCAAATATTGCCGGCCAAACCGTCCATCCTCCAACTTATCATAAAGCACTGGTGGCAGATCCTGCGCCACTTCTGCGCTACATGACGCGGCACAAAGTGCTACGGTTGCCACGGTGTCGACATCTCCAGTAAACGCAATGCAGGCACGCAAAATTGCACTGAGTGAATGATGGGCAATCACAGAAGTGACTGCGGCATGTACACTTTCCATCCCTGGTGACCCAACCTTGCCCTGCCACGTTTGCGCCCATGGCCCGGGGACATGGCTTTGCAAAAATGCGCCGAGTTCAGCCTTTGGCCCAAGCTGGTAAACAAAATAGTGGGTCATCAGTGCTGCGGCAACGGCAGAGCGTCTGCCGCCTGCGGTGTCATGGGTGATGGTTGCTTGGCGCGTCGCGCGCTCGATCACTTCGGTGACGGTGGGATAGAGACCAAGTGGGCCGGCGCGCATGGCGGCACCACTTTTGTCGCTGTGCGGCCGGATGCGCGCCAGAAACTCCTCGCCATCGTTGATTTCCTGAAGAAAGCTGTAGAAATTACTGGCATAGCCTTCCCGTGGGTCACGCTTGAACGCCGCGACAAAATGATGCGCCAGCAATTGCGGGGTCCAGGGTTCAGGGCTTAGCATTGCCTCGACCACTGCAATGGTCATCTGGGTGTCGTCGGTATAAGCGCCAGGGGCGATGGCATGGCGTGGATGTTGTATATAACCAGCAAGCGTATTGTGCTCCTGTACAAAGCGCGCCGGCGTATATTCAAACCCCGCGCCATAGGCATCACCCATCGCAAGTTCAACGAGCATCGGCCACTCCTGACTGATAGAATTAGACTTATCTGCCGACCACGCTCAAGCTTGTACCTCATACGCGCGAATCGCCAACCCATTGGTCACGCCGCTAAAGGTATCCAGCGGCACGAGTGTGGCGCTGGGAAATTCATCGGTCAACATCTTTTGAAAGATCGGGATCACGGATGAGCCGCCGGTGGTCACCACGGCATCAATCGCGGTTGCCGCCACGCCGGCGCTGACCAATACCCTGCGTACCCCTTCGCGCGCATAAGAAACTTCATCGTTGACCGCACGATTGAAGGCGCGCTGCGTCACATTTTGGTTGAGATCAATGCCCTCCACCGCTAACTGCACAGTCGTTTGTTCACGATCAGAGAGACGGCGCTTGGCTGCTTCGATCTGCTCGAAAAGGGCAAAACCATAGTTCCGGGTCACGAGCGTCTCCAACGCAACGAATTTCTCTGGCGTTGGGCTGTATTGAATTGCGCGCTTGATCACGATCAACGCCTTGGGGCGCGAGAGGTTGGGGATCGTCTGCCACTGATACAAATGGTCGGCCAAATCCTCGGGGAAGGGCAGCGGGCGGTCGTCGAAGTTGTTGTCGATGGCCGTGCCTACCCCAAAGTGGGGGGCCACGACGTGGCGCATGATCGCACTATCCAGATCATCCCCGCCAACCAGCACACCGTGGGTCGCCAGCAAGGTGTGGTTACCCTGATCATCGATGCGCAACACGGTCAGGTCAAGGGTGCCACCGCCAAAGTCAAAGACCAGCACGGTCTGCGCACCCTGCGCTTGGGCCAGATAGAAGGAGGCTGCGGCCACCGGTTCGGGCACAAAGTTGACATCGGTAAAGCCAGCTAAGGCGGCGGCTTCGCGTAGTCGCTGTTCAGCGTATTGATCAGCCTGTGGGTCATCGACAAATTGCACCGGGCGGCCCAACGTAGCTGCGGTGACTTCAACGCCCAACTGTTGACTGGCCTGTGTCCGCACTTGGCGCAACAACAGCGCAATCAGCTCCTGCAGCGGGTAGAAGCGCCCAAAGATCGCCGTTCCCTTGTAGGTGTCCGCGCGCAGACCGGTCTTGATCGACTGCAACAGCCGGCCGCGGATCCCGACATCATCTTCGATAATCGTGTCATAGATGATCGTGATATTTTCGTCGGCATCATGCGAGGCGACGGTGTTGGTGATGGTGCCGACCACCTTCTCTTCATAAATCACCGCGCGCCCTGTATCTTGGGCCAAAAAGGTCTCGACCGCCTTTAAGCCCAGATAAGTCTGCTGCGTGCGGGTGACATAGATCATCGACCGTAGTAAATTCGGGTTGGCATTGGCCGCATCTAGCGCGATCGGTTGGATCTGATCGCCATCGTAATAGGCGGCGGAAGTATTGGTTGTGCCAAAGTCAATCCCGATGCGGATCGGTTTACGGTTTGCCGAATTGTTCAAAGTGTTGCTCCACTAATGCGATTGTTGCTACTATCCTCATCATACCGTCGATTACGACCAGTCGCAACCATTTGTGTGCTCATCTATAACCATAATTGCATTAAAGCTGCGCGAACACACTATAGCGCGGTTGAGTATAGATGATAATAAAATGAATTCATCTACACGAGAAAAAGCTTATCATCTATGCCAGAGCTAAGTATATATACGTCGAGCGAGAAGCGTACTAATCTCTTTAATATGCCTGATCTGATTGACGAGCCTAGCACAATTGTGGTACAGTTTTGTTAGACAAGCTATCAAAGCAGTGAATGATTGGAAAGAAATGCATACAATGAATCTTTATGATCTGCAAATTGTTGTTGAAGAACTTCAGGATGGTGGCGACTACCAATATCTAGCCTCCAGCCCTGATTTGCCTAATCTGCTGGTCGTGGGTGATACAGTTGAAGAAGTCTTAACCTTAGCGCCGCAAGTGGCGTCCGCGTTAATCGCTTCGTTGAAATTGGAAATTGAGCGCCCCGACTTCGACCAAGCGTAATCGAAGAGCACTTTAATATTTAGGGAACGATCGCTTTCCACAAATGGCGCACATGGCGCATCTCTAACCCTTGGTTGCCGGCAAATTCAGTAAAAATCCCCGCCAGCGCCGGTTCTACTTCCGCAAAGGTCGGCACTTCACCCGGCGCATAACCAAATGCCAGCAGTGTATAAAAATCCTCAGGCGTGGCAAAATATTCCGGCACATCAAAACTCCACCAACTGTGTAGACGCAAATTGGCGACCGCCAGGCGCGCTTCGATGTCTTTGCGCGCCCAGAGGGGATCATCAGGTAGCTGCTGCCAACGGAACGGGGCCGGCAACAGGTCATTCCAAAGCGGCTTGGGACGCGCATCCGGCACAAGCATAATCAAGGTTGCCCCCATGCGGGCGACGCGCCGGGCATCTTCGATCCAGTGAAAAGGCCCACGGCGTGAAATCAGCAGATCCATGCTCTGGTCGGCGGCGGGCAACTTGGGGCGCCCGCCATTGGCATTGCTGCCAGAATCATAGCAAGCGTAGGTGACGTTGGTGATCCCCTGTGCTTGCGCCGTGGCCTGGGCGCGTCTGATCCAACTCGCGACCCGATCATAGGCCAAGACCGAACGACAATGCGGGGCCAATCGCAGGGCAACTTCGCCATGCCCGCAGCCGGCATCCAAGAGATCAACTTCTGGCCCTAGATGTTCGCCGACAAGGGTCAGATATTCATCTTCGCCATGCCACTTGCCAAGGGTGGATCGCCAGGGGTACCAGTAGCCCGCCTGCATGGTGGCCAGGCGATCATACCATGCGGGGGAATGGGGGGTGAGTGTCATCTGTCTCCTCCTTGCGGGCGATGATTTCAAAGAGATGCCAATGTTTTGGTCCACTGACCGCTTGGCCATCTTCCTCAATTTCGCGAAAGTGCTCTAATGCGAAACCGGTAAAGAGCGCCAGGGCCTGGGTGGCGGTGAAAAAGGTCATTGCGGTGTCATCCGCCCACTCATCCCGCTCGCCAAAGAGTTGGCCGGCAAACCGACCCCCCGGCGGCAACGCCTGTTCGATCTGTCGCCAGAGCGCTGGAAAATGGGCTGGTTGGCAAAAGGGTAAACTATAGCCCGCATAGATCAGATCGGCGCTCGGCAGTGTTAGATCGGCAAAGGCGGCGACGGCGGTCTGCAACTGTGCTTGTTGTGCGAGGGGCACTTTGGCTGCTATCCGGGCAATCGCTTGGGGCTGTTGATCAATCGCCAGCACTTGCCAGCCCTGGTCGAGCATTGCTAGCGTATCTGTCCCTTCGCCACAGCCCAGGTCGATGGCCTGGCGGAGCCGGTTTTGCGTGTTAGCACCAAACCATGCTATTGCATCGACCAGCAGGGGCCGGGGTGGACGGCCACTGTTGGCGTTGTAATAGGTTGTCCAGTCGGTTTGTTCAGATGGTGTCATGGGTCTACCTCAGCTATAGGTTGTTTAGGATCAAGGTTAGGTGACAGTCACGGTCCACAACGATCAGGCTTGACGAAACCCCTTGCGGACCGTGACTGTCACCTAGACGGCCCGGTTTTACACCGCGACAGCCCGGATCTTTGCCGCCGATGCCGGCGTTGACACCACTTTGAAGGAGAGAATCTTGCCCGCTTGCAGCAAAAACTCGACATCCTCTTCCAGTGGCGCGATCCCCTCCCGCCGGCCCATATCCGTCGCAATGCGTACAAAACAGGTGACCTTATCCCCAGCCGCCTGTAGATTACTGACTTCGGTTTCCCCGTTGTCGTCGATCACGCGCTGGATGCGTGCCAGCAATTGCTCCTTACCACGCGTGATCTTGGGCGGTTCGTCGGGAAAGATGATGCCAATGCGCACCACATCATCGGCTAAATAGGGGGCGATGATCGTTGTATCACGGGCCGTGAGCGTCTGGTAGTATTTGCGCACAATGGTTTCATTCGCCAACTGTTGCTGCGTCGAACTCATCGGTAGCGCTCCTTTGGGTAAATGTTGTTCCTGGACGAGCCGTTGCTCGGTATAAAGTTGATATTGCACACGCGCCGACAGAATGGCCGCAGCGGCACGGTTGCTTACCTGCAACTTGCGGTAAATATTTTGCAGATGTTTCTTTAAAGTGTTTTCGGTCATCACCAGCCGGTGGGCCAGGGCTTGATTGGTCAACTGCGCGGCGTCCTCTTGGCCCAGCAAGATGAAAATGTCCCATTCGCGGCGGGTGAGCAGTGACCAATTTTCAACCCGGTCGAGCAGGGCAGCGGAAAAAGGTGAACTGATGGGCCGCTGGACCAGGGCGGGCGGTACGGCCGCAACCCCCGGTGCAATGTGTTTATTAGGATGCGCAAAGCTCAGTTGGGTATTGTGCAAGGCATAGCCAAAACCGCGCCTGGTCTCCAGATAGGTCGGCGCGTGTGGATTGTCGGCCAGCTTTTTACGCAGCCGAAAGATCACCAGATCGACGGCCATCGGGTTAGCGTGGGCGGGGGCTGGTTCAGGCACGGTTTCGCCATTTGCCCACATGGCAGCGAGCAGCGCGGCTTTGTCCACCACCTCACCGGTCTGTTGACCGAGGCAATGCAGGACGCGATATTCTTGGGGGGTCAACTGAATTTCCTGCTCATCGAGCAGGGCACAACGCCGGCGTTGATCAATCGTCAGAGTCAAAGGTCAGCTCCTTAAGCAACAGATTACGCACCCTCCTTGCCACATGTCAAGGCATTATAGAGAGTACAACACGAAAGTGCAATCCCCACTTAGAGGGGAAAAAGGAGTAGAAATTGAAATAGAATTGAAAAAATTCTACTATGGATTTGTATAGAAAGCTTTGCTATAATAAAACTAAGCAGTAAGTTACAGTAGTTTCTCTTCTTCTTTGTTCTCCTCATGATTATCTGCTATGCTTTTTGTGCCGGTCGCTTTTGCGTTTCCACGTCCGCACGATGCTAGCCTACTTATATTTCCCAAGGGAATGACATGAGTACTTTGCAACAGGCAACCGAAACCCAAATCAAAAATATCCAAACCAAGACGGGCAAGGGCCTCGCCGAATTACAACAACTGGTGTCGAGTAGCGGCCTCACCAAACATGGCGAGATTCGTGACATGCTCAAGCGCGAGCTAAGCCTGGGCCACGGTGATGCCAATGCCTTGACCCATGCCGTCCTTCAGTCGGATGGCACGCGCGCTGCCGAAGCGAAAGGTGCCACCACAACCGACGTCATTGCTGAGATCTATGCCGGTCCCAAAGCGGCGCTGCGCCCAATCCACGACAAACTCATGGCGGCAATTATGGCCTTTGGCGACTTTGAAATTCTGCCAAAGAAGGGGTATCTCAGTCTGCGCCGCAAGAAGCAGTTTGCCATGATCGGACCCGCCACCAAAAGTCAGGTGGAAGTGGGGCTCAATGTCAAAGAACTGCCTGCCGCTGCCCGCCTAACCGTTGTCCCGGCTGGCGGCATGTGCAATTACAAGATCCGGGTCGATGATCCCGCACAGGTGGACGCGGAGCTGATTGGCTGGATTGAACAGGCTTATGCGAGCGCCGGTTGAATTGATGGAGAGGTAAATCGGTAGATAAGTAGATCGGTAAATCGGTAAATCGGTAAATCGGTAAATCGGTAAATCGGTAGATAGGTTAGCCCTTGAAGCTCCTTCTGCCTACCGATCTACCGATTTACCGATCTACCCCTCCTACGCCCGCCCCTCCCACAACTGCTGCATCTCACCACAGCGTTCCAACAGGATGTCCAGACTACCTTCGTCCTCCACCTGCCCATCTTTGAGCACGATAATGTGATCGGCCCGTCTGAGAGCCGTGCGGCGGTGGGAAACGACCAGGCAGGTGGGGCGGTCACCATTCTGTAACTTGCCCTCGTCAAAAAGACGACTCCAGAGGGTTTTTTCGGTCTCCACGTCGAGCGCGCTGGAGAGATCGTCAAAGACATAGAGTGCCGGTCGGCGCACCAACATGCGTGCCGCCGCCGACCGCTGGATCTGCCCGCCGGAGAGGCGCACCCCCCGTGGGCCAACCATCGTCTCTAACCCCGTCTCCAGGTTTTGCAAATCCTTTTCCATCACGGCCTGGTAGAGTGCGCCTTCCAGATCAGCTTCGCTTTCCGGCATCCCCAGCAGGATATTGTTGCGCAGCGTGTCACTGAAGAGACGCGGCACCTGGCCGGTGTAGGCGGCACGCGGTGGGACAAAGAAGTTGTCCCGTTCCTCGATCAATTGCCCATTCCAGCGCACTTCCCCTGCATCCATCGGCAGCAGCCCCAGCAGGACCCGCAGCAGCGTACTCTTGCCCGCGCCAATCCGCCCGGTGACGACCGTGAAGGAGCCATGCTGCAACGTCAGATCAATCTGGCTGACCCCGCGCCCCGTACTGGGGTGGCGATAGGTGAGACCACGCACAGTCAACTCGTGCAGATGGTCGGCAGCCTGTTTCGGTTGATAGGGGATCGGCGGGAAGTTGCCATCAAGGTGGACAGCAACCGGCGCGGTCAACTTGCGATAGGCCTCACCGCCGGCCACTTGGGCGGCACCATGTTTTTGCGTGTTACCGACAAAGTCCGATTCATCCTTGTGGCGCACATTCTCAAGCTGGCGCGCCATGCGGTGGACCGAGACATCGGTCTGTTTCTGCACCGCCAGCGTGTTGCCGATAAAGGTCAACCCTTCGGTCACTTCCCAGAGATAGGCGACAAAGAGCGCAAAGTCACCCAGCGTAAAGGTGCCGGCGCTCATCGCCTGGCTGGCCATGATCAGGATGATGCCGGTGCTGATCTCGACCGTGCTGGCGAAGGCGGTGCCGAGTAACTCGCTGTAGAGTGTATCCTGCAACGCCCGTTCGCGGCGCTCTTCGTTGAGTTCACTCAGCCGGGCGTTGATCTGTCGCCCTGCATTGGCGACCTTGACCGCCTGCACCGAGCCGAACATCTCGGCAATAAAACCAATCACCCGGCTGGCCGAACGACGCCGCTCATCCCGTGCCCGTTCCAGCCGGCGGCGCATCTGGTTCGCCACCACGATCACAATGGCCAGGGGGATAATGATCGCCAGGGTGATGGGTCGATTAATATTGTAGAGAATAATCAGCCCCACGATTGGCATCAACCCCAGCCCCCAGATGTCAACCAGGCGGTCCACCGTAAAGCGGAGCATCTCGTTGACATCGCCACTAAAGCGGCTGATCGCTTCCCCCGGCGAGTTGGGCAGCGCCGCTGCGCCAGGATGACGCAGAATCTCCCCTAACATGTTCAGCCGCAGAATGCCGCTGGTGCGATGGCGGAAACGGACATAAGCAAAGAAGCCGACCAACATATTGCCAAAGCGCCCCACCCCAATCCCGACTAGTAGCGCCAAGAGTGTGCCGATACTCCAACCCACCGTTGCTTCGCCCGACAATTTGTCAAAGATCTGACGAGTGATCAGGCCGGGTAACAGTGGGGTCAGTTGCAACACGCTCCAAATCAGCACGTTGAGCAGATAATCCCTGCGTTGGCTGCGAATCAATTGAAAAGCTGCTTGCCAGGAATTCATGCCAGCACCTCCGCCATGCCTGTGCGTAAGAGTTGCGAGAAACGCGAATCAGGTTGGGCTACGAGCGCGACGCGATCCCCCTGCTCGATAATTTCGCCATCACTCAGGATCATAATCCGATCCGCCCGTTGGACGGTTGCCAAACGATGGGCGACGATAATCGCGGTGCGGTTGTGCAGCAGCCGGTCAATCGCCCGTTCGATCAGCCCTTCGGTGACCGGATCAAGGCGTGACGATGCTTCATCCATGATCACCAGCCCTGGGTTCTTGAGAAAGACTCGGGTGAAGGCGAGCAACTGCGCTTCCCCCGCCGACAGGCCGCGTCCGCCCCCTTCGAGCCGGGTGTCGAGTCCTTGGGGTAACCCGGCGCGCCACGCACTTAGCCCCAACGCTTCTAGCGCTTCTTCAATGGCGGCATCCCCGATCGAGCGGTCGAAGAAGGTCAGATTGTCGCGTACCGAGGCTTGGAAGAGCTGCACTTCCTGCGTCACCATGCCGACACTGCGCCGCACATCATCGAGGGTGGCCGTGCGCAGATCACAGCCACTCAGGGCGATCCCGCCAGCGGTTGGGTCATAAAGGCGAAAGAGTAACCGGGTGATTGTGGTTTTGCCGCTGCCGGTGCGTCCCAACAGTCCCAACACTTTGCCCGCCGGCAGGTGAAAGTCCACATCACGCAGAATCAGGTCGGTGGTATTGTAGCCAAAGTTGACATGATCAAAGGTAACACTGAGCGCACCACTCCCCATCGCCACTGGATTGGGGGGCGATTGCACCTTGGGCTGGATCGCGAAAAGTTCACGCACCCGGCCAATGCTGGCGGTCGCCGCCTGGAGATCCTGAAACTGGCGTGCCAGTTGAATCACGGGCCGTTGTAGTGTGTTGCTGTAGCTCATGATTAGGTAGACCGTGCCGATGGTAATCACGCCGCTCTGCAGAAAGTAAGCCCCTAGCCCAAGCGCCAGCACAAGGTTCAGCGTAAACATCAGGCTAGAGATGCCCCAGGTCAGGTTGCCGGCGAGAAAGGCCATCCGCCCGGCGCGGTAGAGATGATAGGTGAAGCGCTGCATCCGATCCATGACATAGGCGACGCCCCCATTGGCGCGGATATCTTCGGTCCCAGCCAGCCATTCTTCCAATCCGCCGAAAAGTTGCGAGGAGGCTTCGCGTTCCTGTGCCCAAAAGCGCGTGCCAAAGCTGACCAGCCGCGCCATCAGCACGAAGACCACAAGGGAAAAGAGGGTAAAGACCGCGCCAATCCGCCACTCCTCGCGGTAGAGCATAAACAACACACCAACCAACAGCAGCAAATTGGCCATCACCCGCAGTACAAATTGTGAAAAGAAGTTGGATAGTTCCGTGATATCGCCGTCGATCCGTTCGATCATCGAGCCGGGGGTATGTTCATTGTGAAAGCTCATGTCGAGCCCCATACAGTGGTCGGCCAGATCATTGCGCAACCAGTTGGTCGCCCGCCACTTAACATCCTCGGTGAGATAGGCCGCGCCCAGGCGGATTGCTTGGGCCACGAGTGTCACCGCCATGTAGTAGGAGGCATTGCGCAACAGCGCGGCGGTGTTACCCCCTTGCTGGGCAATATCGATAAAGGCGCGCACAATCAGCGGCGCGAGCAGTTGCAGCCCAATGCCGCCAAAAATTAGCAGGGCCAACATGCTTACTCGTCGCCCCTGGGGGCGCAGATAACGTTCCAATAACTGATAATATTCATTGAGGGGGAGCCTCATGTGCATCTTCTCCATCTGTTTGCTTTAGGCGTTACGCAGCGCTCGGCGGCTGAGCAGGAGCCCTTTGGGCGCGAAGCCAAAGCACGCTGTGTAACGCCTACGATTGATTTGAGTATGGATGCGATTCGGCAGGAAGTAGGCCGCAACTTTGCCGCCTGGGTCCGAACAGATGACTTGTCTACTTCCGCCAGACAAGCCAGGGTCGCGTGCAGGGTTTGGGCAAAGCGCGCGCAAATAAGGCCCTGCACAACGGATAATGAAGAACGGGTGACATCGAACTGTCACGCAGGATCCACACACGCATGGCGCAGACAAAGGCACAGCCGCTAGACGCAGTACGCAGTCTATAATCGTGATGCGAGTTGGTGGATAAAAATGGTTGACCCTAAATGACCACAGTAGCGAATCCCGGGACGAAGCCGGGCGCGAACCCGGTGGTGCACGCGTCCGTGGTCTAGCCCAAGGTCAATGATGGTGGATAACGATCGACCAGGAAGCGTGGCACAAACGGCACGTGCGGATCAGTTGTGGAAAAGTACACTTTGCCATTGCTTTGACCTCCTGTGACAGCTCGTTGCTGCAATTGTTTTGAAAATCAAACCTTCGCTAGCTTTACTAGACAATCATGCGCCAATTTTCAAACAGAGCAGACGATAAAAGAGGAAAACGAATCGTGACGGAAGCTGCTAGATTAGCATGGGTGAAAAAGATTGTCAAATATAGAACGCGGATTTTGTGCATTGTCATTCCGCTTGCGCGCTCAGGCAGAACAGCGTAAATCCGCCTAATCCGCTCAATCCGCGTTCTAGTTTGCTCCCGCCATTTGGGCAATGTGGGTAGCGAGATGGCGCATGGCCTCACGCGCCGCGGGTGGACCGATGACTTGGACGGGGCAATCAAGGCGGGCGAGAAAGTAGGCGAACCAATCCAGATCTTGGACATGGCAGCGTAGCATGACGCCATCAGCAGTCAGCTCGGGCAAGCCAACGGTGCGTGGGATTAGTTGCCGGGCATCTTCCAGTGTGGTATCGAGCCGCACATCAATCGTCCAGATCCCTGGCGTATTGGCAATCGATTGCTCGATAAAGGCCAGCACATCGAAATCCTGTGGCCGTTCAAACGGTTGATCGGAGGCTTCAACCGCTAGCACCCGTTCCAGGCGAAAAGTGCGCAGATCCTGGCGCAGATGACAGTAGCCGACAATGTACCAGTAGCCGACGCGGTAGGCGATGCCGTAGGGATCGAGCATCCGGCGAGTTTCCTCACCGTTGAAGGCCTGGTAGTGAAGGTTAATCTGTTTGCCGCGGTAGGTAGCCAAACTAGCCGCGACCAGCGCCGCGCGATTGGGCACACTTTTTGTCGGCGGCAGGTCGATCACCAGCACCTCGGCGAGCGCTTGGGCCGTGGCGTTGATGGTGGTGGGCAGCACGCGCAAGACCTTGGCCAGTGCCCCTTCCACTGCTGCCGCATCGGCACTCAACCCCAGCCGCCGCGACATTAATAACCCTAGCGTGAGCGCCAGCGCTTCATCTTCGCCAAACATGAGGGGTGGGAGTTTATAGCCGGGGCGCAGATAGTAGTTGCCATGCCGCCCCCGCTCCGCTTCAATCGGAATCGCCATATCCTGGAGCATAGTGATATAGCGGCGGATGGTGCGCACGTCAACTTCGAGCCGCGCCGCCAGGTCCACGCCGCTCAACGCGCCGTGGGCTTGCAGCAATTCCAGGATCGTGAGCAGTCGGGTGGTGGGATTGTACATAACTTCCTTATTGCTGAAAAAATAGGATCGTTCCTGTCCGCATAGCGTGATAATATCAGGATTATGTTGTTTCAGCAACCAAGCAAGACAAAGGAACCAACCAATGACAAAACAAGCCCTGCTGATTATCGATGTCCAAAATTGTATGTTCGACCCGGCTGCACCGGTCTACAACCATGAAGGACTGCTCGCCAATTTGCACAGCTTGATCGACCGGGCGCGGGCCAGTACCACCCCGGTCATTTATGTGCAACATTGTGGCCCAGACGGCGCACCCCATGCCCCAGGACTGCCCGGCTGGGAAATCCACCCAGCCATCGCGCCACTGCCGGGTGAAATCATTGTCCAGAAGCGCACGCCCGACGCTTTCCACGCGACGACGCTGCGCACCGAACTCGATGACCTGAGCATTGAAAAGTTGGTCATCGCCGGCATTCAGAGCGATTACTGTGTTGATACCACCTGTCGGCGCGCGTTTAGTGAAAACTATGCGGTCGAACTAGTCGCCGACAGCCATAGCACCTGGGGTGATGGGGGTTTAAGTGCCGCGCAGATTATCGATCACCATAACCGCGTCTTGGGGAATTGGTTTGCCACGTTAAAACAAGCCGATGAAGTCCAGTTTGCCGCCAATTGAAAGCATGAACTAGCCTGCGGTTGGGCATAGATGATCATAAAACTAACTCATCTACATGAGGAAAAGCTGATCATCTATGCCAGAGCCAAGTATAAAGGAGCAAGTAATGTCAGCACTACAACAAATTCAAACCATGTTTGACTACAACTATGCGCTCTATGATCAGATCTGGGCGAGCGTGATGACCTTGACTGATGAACAATTTACGCAGGACGAGCCCTACGCCCACGGCTCGCTGCGTAACCAGTTGATGCATGTCGCCGTGATCGATACGCGCTGGCTGCGCGGCTTGCAGGGCGATCCAGATGCCCGCTGGTTTGATGTGGATCTGGCAGATTACCCGACCAAGGAGGCTGTCCACGCGTTCTGCCAACAGGCTACCGCAACCGCCAAGGCCTATGTCGCCGGTCTTGATGAAGCTGCCCTTGAAGAGCTGATGCCCGGCATCCCCCAGACGCGCTGGCAAGTGCTCTTACATGTTGCTAACCACGGCACCGATCACCGTGCTCAACTGCTGCGCACGCTCCACGACCTGGGCGCGCCTACTTTCCCACAAGACCTGATCATCTATTTGTGGCAACAGCATTGACAAAGGGGCGGGGCAACTCTATACTGATGGGCACGGATCGATTGTTCTATACCGGTGGTTGTCACAAATTAACACTTTTTACACTGGCGAACGTGTTAATTTGTGGCAGCGCCAAGTCTATACCAAATGGAGGAATGTCAGATGGCATTTGCAACATCAACGCCAACTCCAACTAACCAGAAGCCAATGAACCAGCAAACGGGACACCAGAATGGTCATGCCAATGGCCACGGGCTGTCCGCCTTGGTTGCCCCTGACCATGGCCGCTATGTGACCAAAGAAGCGTATTGGGCGGTTTGGTACGAGGCAGAGCCAAGCTATGAATGGAACAACGGCTACCTCGAGGTCAAACCGATGCCCAACCCAATTCAACTGCAACTTTTTCACTGGTTCCTAGAACTCCTGCGTCAGTATGTTGCTGTCGCCCAGAATGCCCAACTGATGGGGCTGGAGACCGGCTTTACCATGCGCGTGCCGGATCCTGATCAACTGCACCTCATGAAAGAGGTGATCCGCAAGCCCGATCTGGCGGCCATCCTGCACACCAATCCGGTGACTTGGGGTGCCGACGAGCGCTCCTACCACGGCATCTGCGACCTCTGTATCGAGGCGATCTCGGATTCCTCCAAAGACGAGATCCTGCGTGATACCACGATTAAAAAGAGCGAGTATGCCTTTGCCGGCGTGCAGGAGTATTATATTCTCGATCCGGCTGGCGTGAATATGCATTTTTATGAGCAAGCGCCGACTGGTGGCTATGTTGAAATGCAGCCTGATGAAGAAGGGGTCATCCGCTCCAAGGTCTTGCCGGGCTTTCAATTTCGCTACAGCGATCTAAAGCGTCAACGCTCACTCGAAACGCTGGCCCTGGATGATGTCTATCGGGGTTTTGTTCTGCTGCACTACCAAGCTGCCGAAGCACGTGCTGCTGCTGCCGAGCGTCAGGCTGCTGCTGCCGAGCGTCAGGCTGCTGCTGCCGAGCGTCAGGCTGCTGCTGCCGAGCGTCAGGCTGCTGCTGAACGTAAGCGCGCCGAAGCGTACGCTGCCAAATTGCGCGCATTGGGCATTGACCTTGATCCGAATTAGGGCGTAAAAAAGCGCTACGTTTCTATCTGCGGACGTGGGATCTGGCGATCCCACGTCCGCAGGGCAATCCCTTAGCTTGCCGTGCTGAACGGTAAGCTAAATCAGATCTGTTTGGGAAAGAGCGGTTGCGCCGGTGGCAACGCTCGCCCTGCTGCCAGTTGACCCCACGATAGAGCCATCTGCCACCCTTCATCGCATGTTCCTGCCGTCAAGCCTAATTGTGTGCTAATCGCTGCCGCCGTGCTGGGCAAAAATGGGGCCAAGTAATGACTGAGTAAGCGTAAGGTTTCCAGCAACACATAAAGCACTGTGTTGAGCCGTTGACTTGCCCCCAGGTCACCTTGCGCGCTCGCTTTTGCCAATGCCCACGGCGCAACATCGACGACATATTTATTCGCTGCTACCACCAGCACGCGGACCGCTTCCACTGCTTTATGCAGGGCGAACTCGACAACGGCGTTCTTGATCTCTGTCTGTGTGGCTGCTGCAAGGGTAATCAGCGCTTGGTCAACCGGCGTTAATGTGTCAAACTGCGGAATCTTGCCGCCATTGTATCTCTCCACCATCTTCACCACCCGCTGCAACAGATTGCCCAATTGGTCAGCCAGGTCGGCATTGTAGGTCTGGACAAATTCCGCCAGTGTGAAATTACTATCACCCGTGGTTGGCACCTTGCGCAGCAGGTAATAGCGCAAAGCATCGGTTCCATACTGTGCCACCAACGCCACCGGATCGATCACATTGCCCTTGGATTTGCTCACCTTGCCGCCGTCAATCGTGATAAAGCCATGCACCAGGATCGTGCTAGGCAGGGGCAAACCGGCCGAGAGCAACATCGCCGGCCAGTAGACGGCGTGAAAGCGGGTGATATCCTTGCCGATCAGGTGCAGCCGCTCATCACTGTTGACCCAGAACTGTTGATAGGCTGCCGCACCGTGGGCATAACCGGGCCCGGTAATATAGTTGATCAGGGCATCAAACCAAACATAGACGACTTGGTCGGGATCATCCGGCACCCCAATCCCCCAACCCCGCGCACGTGCGCTACTGCGCGAGATGCTAAAGTCGCGCAGCCCGCCACGAATAAAGTTGAGCACCTCGTTACGCCGACTATCGGGCACAATCCGTAACGCGTCGCTTTCAATCAATGCGCAGAGCTGCTCGCCATAGCGTGAGAGGCGAAAAAAGTAGTTCTCCTCTTCGATCCACTCGGGGCTGGTCTCGTGGATCGGACACTTGTCCTCAACCAGCTCCGCTTCCTCATAGAAGCGTTCACAGCCGACACAGTAACGCCCTTGGTAGGCTTGTTTGTAGATATCCCCAGCTGCAGCACAGGCGCGCCAGAACTTTTCGACGCCGGCCCCATGATGAGCATCAGCACTAGTGCGGATAAAGTCATCCCACGTCAGGTTGAGACTGGTCTGCAAGCCGGCAAAGTGGGCGGCGTTGCGCGCCACCAAGGTCGCTGTTTCAACCCCTTCCCGCTCAGCTGCTTGCACATTTTTCAGCGCGTTCTCATCCGCACCACTTTGTTGGCGCACTTGGTGCCCCTGTAAACGGTAATAGCGTGCCAGCGTGTCAGCTTGTACCATCTCCAGCGCATGGCCAATATGTGGCTGCGCGTTGACATAGGGGATTGAGGTGGTGATATAGATAGTTTTGGGTTCATGCGCTGCTGTGTTCATGATCGCTTGTTTTCCTCGATTTGCTCTATTTGATTAGCCACAGAGATCACAGCGGAGTTCTCTGTATTTCTCTGTGTTCCCTGTGGCTAATCCTTTGTTTTTAACTCATTCGTGACTCAAAATACCACCGGCAAAAGGCAACAAAAAAAGGGCCGCCCACGCTGTGGACGGCCCTTTTACCGGTCTTGTGTTAGTTTACGTGGCGGCTAGGAAGCGCACCGCCCACACATTTCCGACGGCAGACAGCATGGCATAACAGGCGTGTAAGCACACATCTGCATGGTCATACCCATCATCGTTTGCGCAAAAATCTGCGTGTTGGCGAAACCTACCGTCGTCTGTGAATTCATCATGCGCCTATCATAGCAGAAAAGCCGCCGCTGTCAATCCCCATCGCGTGTCTCGTGTCGCGTGTCTCGTGTGGCGTGTCTCATGTCTCGTGTCTTGTCTCCCTACCGCGCATACGCCCGCTGCAACCGCCCTTCCATCCAGCGCACGCCCCGTGTCAACAGCACCACCATCAGCAGGTAGATAAAGGCAAGCATGGTCAGCGACTGCATGTAGAGAAAGTTGGCACTGTAATAAAGGCGCGTAAGTTGGGTCAGATCTTGCACGCCTAGGATGGCAACCAGCGATGAATCTTTAACCATTGCGATAAAGTCATTGCCCAAGGCGGGGAGAATGCGCCGCACCGCTTGCGGCAGGATAATCAGCCGCATCTTTTGAAAATAGCTCATACCAAGGGCTTCGGCCGCTTCATGTTGACCACGTTCAATTGACTGAATGCCGGCGCGAAAGATCTCTGCCGAAAAGGCCCCATAACCAAGCGCAAGCGCAATAATCGCCCGTAATTCCAAGGGAATACTGCGCGTGGTGATGGGGATGCCAATACTATTAAAGACGGCGACGATGAAGCTGGTTAAAGCAAAGGCCACATAGAGCAGCAAGACCAGGATCGGAATCCCGCGCATAATTTCAACATAAAAAGAGGCAAAGTTATAAAGAAATGGGTTGCTTGCAGTGCGCATCAAGCCAAAGGTCAGCCCAATAAGAAGTGCAAAAAAATAGGCAGTAACGGCCACCGTCAATGTCACCGCAATCCCTTTGAAAACAATCTGCCCGCGCAATAAATTTTCTGGTTTTTGACCAGAAATATACCAGAAGGTATTTCTGGTCGCTTCATCGGTAATGATCAAAAAGATAATGTAGAGCGCAATCAAGATCGCTAAGACTAACCACCAGGGCCATTTCGCCAAATTGTCAAAGCCCCCTAGCAAGCGCGACTGATCACTACTCCGGATCTCGATCGTAGGTTTTTCCGCCATCTGCCTCTTCCTTGTCTAAGAACGCTCAGCAGCCGTAAAGTTGAACACTCACTTCTTCACTTTTGGCAAAGTCTTAGTGTTTTATCCCTTGCATCGCTGAGCTATGTAAGAAAAGACCCTAAAGGCGCACCTTTAGGGTCTTGATTTCTCTCCAACTATCCTTGACGTTGCCACAAATTAACACATTCCCCAGTGTAAAAAGCATTAATTTGTGGCAGCCGCCAGTGTAAATCACTGCTACTCTTCGGTGGTAAACCACTTGGTGAAGAGTTCATCGAGTTTGCCATCATCGATCATCGACTGGAGGGCCGCGTCGATTGGTGCAACCAGAGGACTGCCTTTGCTGAACATAAAGCCCAGTTCTTCGCTTTGCACGGCATCACCGGTGATCTTCAGGGTGTCGCTGTTGACCCCGACATAGCCCTGGCCGGCCACATTGTCGATCATCACGGCGTCAACATCGCCGTTGATCAGGGCCTGTACAGCTGCGCCAAACTGGTCAAAGGCGGTAATGCGATCCTCACCCACCAACGCAACCGAAGCGTCATAGTTGGTGGTGCCAATTTGTGTGCCGATCAGCAACGCTTCGTTTGCCGCAAACTCTTCGGCGTCGGCAAAACGATCCTCGTCAATGCGGGTTAGCAGGACTTGGGCCGACTGAATGTAGGGCATAGAGAAGTCAACATTCTGGGCACGTTCTGCCGTAATGGTGATGCCATCGGCACCGACATCAAAGGTGCCTGCTTCGCCTTGGCCACCCATCACCGCCACCATTGCATCCCAACTTGTCTCGACAAACTCTGGCGTGCAATTGATGCGGCTGCAGATTTCGTTAAAGATGTCGTAGTCATAGCCGATCGCTTCGCCCGTGGTGGTGTCAATAAAGTTGAACGGCTGATAGGCGTTTTCGACGGCAATACGCAGTGTACAACCTTGTAGATCCGGTAGTCCTTCTGCCGCAGCCACTTCGATCTCGCTACATGCTTGGCTGGCTGCCGCTTCCCCTGCACCAGCATCCCCAGCCGGCGCGCTGACCGGCGCGCAGGCCGCTAAGATCAAGGCAAAGATGGCTGTTGCAATGAGCAACAATTTGCGCATGTTCATTACGTTACATTCTCCTTTATATTTGCTCTGTGATTGAGGGTCGTTCGGTACTAGATTGGTTGCAATTTTGTCTCACCGGTTGAACAGTTACCGCGAGTTATTTGAGGCTGCTTCGATTGTACGGGGATCGGCTGGGTTAAGCAAATTTTACTGTTTGTTAGTGGTTAGAAAGCCGACGACGTGCGCAAATAAAACCCCCCCCTGAACACAACAGGCGGGCTTTTTATTAGCGCACGTTTAATTTTGAATGGTAATTGTGACCTGACAGGGGGGGGGGTAATTGGCCGTTAGATCAACCACCGTAAGCCGCAGGGTGTAGACGCCGTTTGGCAACGAGCCTGTATTTAGAATCCCCAATGTGCCACCATCAACGCCACTATTCGCGCCGTCAAAATAAGTGTAGCCATCGCCAGCATTTGCCCCAGGCGCATATTCCAACTTGTAATATTGGAAGGCTTCGTGCATTGCCCGCCCTGTGACTGCTACTGGCCCACTGAGGACCTGATTAACCCCAGGCGCATTGATCACCGATCGCGCATCGCCACAGGCCGGGGCCACTACGACTGCGGCGGCGGCGGCCGGTGGCACCGCTATATCAGTCGGCGCTGGCACTGGGGTGTCAGTCGGTAGCACTGGCGTAGGGGTTGGTTCAGGCGTATTCGTTGGTGGCGGTAATGGCGTTGGGGTCGGCTCGACTGGTGGCGCAGCCGCGACTGCGGGCGTATTCGTTGGGATGAGCACAAGTCTGCGTACTTGGGCGGTGGGGGCGAGGGTGGGCACTGCGACGGTAACAACCGCCTCATTGATGCTACTGTTCCCTGCATTACTGCCCACGGGATTCTCTGTGTCAGGATTTTCGGTGCCCGGACTATTGCTGGCCGCCGGCGTCGCTACCGTCGTTGCACTGTTGTTATTCGCCGTGCCATTTTCTGGCGTTGTACTGTTCGGGTTAACTGCCACGGCTGGTAGTGTACTGGAAAGCGTCGGCGTCGATTGCACATTGGCGACACTAGTCTGTACCCCAGCCACTGCGTTTGCTAATCCAGTCGTCATTTGCGCGCCAAAAGTATTCACGACCAACCAGAGTAAAAAGAGCACCCCAAAGAGCCCTAAGAGCCGACGGAAAGGCGCGCCCAGCCGCAACTCGCGCTGCTGGATTCCTTCTTGTTCGTCCTTGAGCGCCACATCTTTGGGCCGATAGTCAACCGTGCGTTCCGGCGGCATCGGTGAACCGGCGCTCGTGCCAGAGAGCGTAGAGGCCATCGTCGGATCAGTGACGGCACGCCGCCGCTCTACTAATTCGGTAGGATCGAGCCCCAAGTAGGTAGCATAGTTGCGCAAGAAACCGCGGCCGACAATTTCACCCGGTAACAGGTGCCAATCATCAGATTCCATCGCAGCAAGATATTTTTGTCGAATACGCGTGGCGGCTTCGACTTCGGCCAGGGAAGCACCCACTGCCTCACGCCTTTCCCGCAGCACGCCGCCAAGTTCGTGAACCGTTGGTACATGATGGGCGCCGTTAGCAACCGTGTGCTCGACCGCCACTCGATCAGCTTGACGTGATACTGTTTGCCAAGTTTTAGGAGTACTGCTCGTAAGATTAAACATATACTATCGCTACGGCTGCTCGACATGGCGAAGCACCAATTGCCATCCAGGATGACTGCTTCTGATCGTTTGGGTTGATTAGCCGTGGAGGTTTTTGTATGGGTCGAAGATTCATGGCTAATCCAAACGTGCTCCGTGCGTTGCAAGGCCGACAAAATTCTATCTAGCACGTTGTCTAGAATATAATGACGAAAACAAGGACGGTCAATTTACATCGGTCAATTTACAGAGGAATAGAAACAAAATCCTCACGTAACAAAGTCTAGCTTGCCCCGCCAGCTTTGTCAATTTTATCTTTCTAAACGAACACATTCACATTTGTTTTATTTGTGATATACGCAACGGTGCCATAAAGTAACACTTTTTAGGTGTAAATAGGTTACTTTATGTGCTACCGTGTAGTATAGAATAGAGGCCGCAAATGGGTCGAAACGGGTTGATTATATCGTGCGCCATCAACTGCTCCACAGAATTCAACGTTTTCTGGCAATCATTAGTTTCATTTGTTTGCTGACAATTGGTTTGATGGTCGCGCAGCGTTTAGGCTATCAATGGCCGACGATGGCAGATCTGTTGCCGACAGGCTGGTTGGGGCCACTTTGGGGCCGCCAGCTTGCGTTGGTCAGCGGCCATGCCGGCAATGATTCTGGCGCGATCTGTATTGATGCGGATGGTAACCCCACCGTCACCGAACAGGCGATCAATGCTGCCGTTGCAGCCTTGGTTGCCCAACAATTAACACGCGCAGGGGCAACGGTGACGATTTTGGATGAATTTGACGACCGCCTGGCTGGCCTACAAAGCGATCTCTTGGTCAGTATCCATGCGGATAGCTGCATTGGGGCCAGCGGTTACAAAGCTGCCTATGCCACCAATGCCCATGTCGCCACTGCGGCCATGCAGTTGAGCCGTTGTTTTGATGAGTGGTACGCCAAAACAACGCAGCTTACCCCCCATCTCAATACCATCACCCATGCCATGACCGATTACCATGCTTTTCGTAAGATCGACCCGACTACACCCGCCATGATTTTGGAAGTCGGCTTTATTGGTGGCGACCAACAACTGCTGGTCGAGCGGCCAGCAACAGTCGCCCTGGGCATTACCGAAAGTATCCGTTGTTATTTCGAAAGTGAACTAAATCGCAAATGACTGATCTCACTCATGCGGCTGCCTTTCGGCTTGTGCCGCTGCTACCAACTGACCCGACCCAATGCGATGCTGTCGTTGCACTGTGGAATACGACCGTACCCGCCTCCTTGCAGATCTCGCGTCGCCTCCTCGATTTTAATCTGCAGTTGTTGCCTGGTGGCCGGCTCGCCGGCTGGTTAACCATGCATCATGACGAGGTGGTCGGGGTGATTGTGGCGAGTATGTTGATGGATCACCCCCATGTTGTGCCCGCCACTCAGGGTTGGATCGACCTGTTGGCGGTGGCCCCCTCTGTACAGCGTCAAGGGGTGGGGGCTCAGCTGTTGACGGTTGCCGAAGATTGGCTGCGGCAACAGGGTTGTACAACTGTGCAACTTGGAGCCACGCTCCGCCCCTTTGCGCCTGGGCTACCAACGACCCTCAACACATTACCATTTTTTCAGCAACACGGCTATCAGGTTCAACGACAGGTTTGGGATGTGGCCGCAAACCTGGCTACCTACGCATCACCAGAGTCGGTACGCGAAATTCAGGGCACGGTCCGTCCGGCCCAACCTGGTGACGCTGTGGCGCTTGGCGAATTTCTCCAGCGCGAATTTAGTGGGCGCTGGCATTTCGCCTATACCACCTTTTTGGAGGATGATGCCCATCGGCTCAGCGATTATATGGTGCTTTGGACTGCGCAGGGACTTGAAGGTTTTTGCCAACTCACCTTTGCGGATTCGCGCCGGCCAATCGAACGGTATTATCCCTATGATCTGCCTCGCCCTTGGGGACAACTCGGCCCGATTGGGGTGAGCGCTAATCGGCGCGGCCAAGGCTTTGGGGCCGCCCTATTGGATGCCGGTTTGCGCCGGCTGCACAACAACGGCATTAATGGCTGTGTGATCGACTGGACGACCCTGCTCGACTTCTATGGCAAATTTGGCTTTGAGCCCTATCGCACCTATGACCAGCTCAAGAAAGCCCTTCGTTGAAGCAAAAGAGCGGGCGTGTCAGTTCACCGACACGCCCGCTCTTTTGCTTCATGGTTTTACCGCGTTTCCTCGTCTAGGGGCAGCTTATCCCTGGCCATGCACGAGGAACATCGGGAACACTACTAGTCAAGCTCAACATCCAACTCTTCACTCTCATCTTCGTCCAGCGACTCGAGATCAAAGTCGAAATCTTCATCTTCTTCTTCGCCATTATTGACGTTCAGGCCGAGTGGCTCCATGCCTAGCTCTGCCACACCGGCAAGCAGGTCATTGGAATCGAGATCCGAGAAGTCCAGATCGCCCATTTCCAACTCGTCCTCATCCGCCTCCATCTCGAGCTCTTCCGATTCGAGCAGGATCTCATCGGGCTCCTCCACCACTTGGCGCCGCGTGTGGAAGCCGGTGCCCACAGGGATGAGTTTACCGATAATGACATTCTCCTTCAGACCACGCAACTCATCGCGTTGGCCGCGAATCGCAGCTTCGGTGAGCACACGCGTTGTTTCCTGGAAGCTAGCGGCCGCCAAGAAACTTTCGGTGTTGAGCGCGGCCTTGGTCAACCCAAGGACAACCGGCTCGGCTCGGGCCGGCTTACCGCCCTTGCTGATGATTACATTGTTGATATCATCAAGGCGGAAGCGATCGATCAGTTCACCTGGCAGCAGATCGCTGTCACCGGTAGCGCGAATCATAACGCGACGCAGCAACTGCCGCAACACAATTTCGATGTGTTTGTCGTGAATGCTCACACCTTGGCTACGATAGACCCGCTGTACTTCGGCCAACAGATAAAGCTGGCAAGCTTCCCGGCCCTGAATGCGCAGAATATCTTTCGGATTCTTTGCACCTTCGGTCAGCTGATGGCCGGCGTGGACCATGTCACCCTTGTCCACACGGAGGCGGGCATTGGCTGGAATCTCGACTTCCCAAATTTCGCTATCTTCGCGGCGGATCGTAGCGGTTGCGCTGCCATCCGCATTCTTTTCCACAAAGATCTCGCCATCCATGTTGGCAATGACTTCGCGCATCTCTTCTTCGCGTAGACCATCCAGGCGGGCGACGACGGTGTCGTCTTGGACGCGATCCCCGTCTGCAACGAGGATTTCGTAGCCGGCTGGAATCTGAACTACGCTGCGGCGCAAGTCAGTGCGGCTGACCTTGAGAATGCGCACTTCGCCTTCCCAGATGATGTCAACCATACCGTCGATTTCGCTGATAACCGCTTCACCTTTGGGGTTACGCGCTTCGAAAAGTTCTTCGACGCGAGGTAGACCCTGTGTAATGTCATCGGCACCGGCCACACCACCGGTATGGAAGGTGCGCAGCGTCAGCTGCGTCCCTGGCTCACCGATCGACTGCGCCGCGATAATGCCGACTGCTTCACCCAACTTGACAAAGCCACCACGGGCCAGATCTTCCCCGTAACATTGTTCACACAGCCCAAAGCGTGCTTCGCAGGTGAGGGCGCTACGCACAAAGGCCCGTTTGATCTTGTGGCGTTGAATCATGGCCAATGCCGATTCATTGAGCAACGCGCCGCGCTCCAATACCAGATCGCCGGTCTCCGGATCGCTCAGTGGGGCCGCCAAATAGCGCCCAACAATTCGCTCGGAGAAACTTTCGCCCATTGCCTCAGACTCAGGTGTATTGACCCAAATGCCTGTGGTTGTGCCACAGTCATCCATTGTGATAATGACATCCTGCGCCACATCGACCAGACGCCGCGTCAGATAGCCGGCATCGGCAGTCCGCAACGCCGTGTCCGCTAGACCCTTGCGTGCGCCATGTGTACTCAAGAAATATTCCATGGAGGTAAGCCCCTCACGGAAATTGGAGCGAATCGGGAGCGGAATAATCCGCCCATTTGGATCGGCCATCAGACCGCGCATGCCGGCTAACTGGCGGATCGGGTTGATGCCACCTTTGGTTGCACCGGAGCGCGCCATGGCGCCCAACCCTTCAATGGGACTCAGCAGCTCAGTTACCGCCTTTGTGACCTCTTCCGTGGCCCGGGTCCACAGCTCAACGCGCTTGTTATAGAGCTCTTCAGAGGTAATCAGACCACGGCGATATTGCTGTTCTGCCCGTTCTTCTTCATTCGTCGTCCGTTCCATGATGGCGGCCTTCTCAACCGGCACACGGATGTCGGAGACGGCAATCGTAATCCCAGAGCGGGTGGCGTAACGGAAGCCCATATCCTTGATATTATCAACGGTATCAGCTGTCTTCTGGCGGCCCAAGTGCTTGTAGCAGCGGGCAACGACCTGATCAACGGCTTTACGGTCGAGCAATTCGTTGATGAACCAGATCTCCGGTGGTAGCGCCTGGTTAAAGATAATGCGGCCGACGGTGGTCCGCATGACGCGTTCCTTGGGCCATTGCGCACCCAGCAAACCAAGGCGTCGCAACTCTTCCGTCACTTCGTCCATGGCGGCCTGGCCAAAGGCTGGAAGTTGCTGGATCATGTGGCTCTCGCCATGTGCATAGAGATCCATCAACTGCCCAACGGTCTGCACCTTGTGGCTGTGCAGGGCATTAATCACACGCTCACTCAGTTGTAATTCTGCCACCGGCTGCGTGTCAAATGGACTGGAAAAGTAGGTTAGAATTGGCTGACGCAGCTTGATCGCCTTCATGTCATAGGCATATTCCGCCTCTTGCATGCTGCCAAAGAGCGGTGGGCGATAACCTTCCTTGACGGGTTCTTCCACCGTCAAGTAATAGACCCCCATAATCATATCCTTGGCCGGCCCCACGATGGGATCGCCACTGCTCGGTCTGAGCAGATTCTGGGTCGCCAACATGAGATCGCGCGCTTCCTGGACGGCCGGTGCACTTAGCGGCACATGGACAGCCATCTGGTCGCCGTCGAAGTCAGCGTTAAAGGCGGCACAGGTCAGTGGGTGCAGGTTGATGGCGCTTCCTTCGACCAGCAGCACTTCAAAGGCCTGAATCCCCAACCGATGCAGCGTTGGCGCACGGTTGAGCAACACGGGGCGCTCTTTACAGATATCTTCCAACACATCCCACACCTCGGCGCTCTGGCGATCAACCATGCGCTTGGCGCTCTTGATGTTGTGGGCGTAGTTAAACTCGACCAGACGGCGCATGACAAAGGGCTTAAAGAGCTCCAACGCCATCTTCTTGGGCAGACCACACTGGTGCAGCTTCAGGGTTGGCCCAATTACGATGACCGAACGGCCAGAGTAGTCAACGCGCTTGCCCAACAGGTTGCGGCGGAAACGACCCTGCTTGCCCTTGAGCATATCGCTCAAGCTCTTCAGCTTGCGCTTGCCGCTGCGGCTGACGGCACGGCCACGGCGGCCGTTGTCGATCAAGCTATCGACCGCTTCTTGCAACATACGCTTTTCATTACGGACGATTACATCCGGCGCACCCAACTCCATCAGACGGTGGAGGCGGTTATTGCGGTTGATCACACGGCGATAGAGATCATTCAGATCGCTGGTGGCAAAACGACCACCATCAAGCTGCACCATCGGGCGCAGATCGGGTGGGATCACTGGCAGCGAAGTCAGCACCATCCACTCAGGACGGTTGCCGCTCTTGCGGAAATTTTCGACGACCCGCAAGCGCTTGGCCGCCTTTTTGCGCCGCTGCTTGCTGCGCGTGGTGCGAATTTCTTTGCGCAATTCCTTGGCCATCTTGTCCAAGTCAATCTTGGCAACGATATCGCGCACCGCTTCCGCCCCCATTGCGGCAGTAAAGACATTGCCCCAGCGGTCGGCCAACTCGCGATAGCGATTCTCGGTTAAAAGCTGCTTCTCTTCCAGCGATTTCAGATCTTCCAGGTCGCGATCCATCTGCGCCTGGATCTGTTCGTGGCGGCGGTCAACTTCCCCGCGTAGCTGATCGATCTGGGTACCCAATTCACTGCGGGCATGATCGCGGAAGGCCGCAATCTTGTCACGAATATATTGCTTTTCCTCGTCCGACTCACCCTGCAAAGAGTTGAGTTTTTCCTGCACCAGATCGTTGATGAACATGTCATGTTCATTCGAAATGGCTTCACCCTGCTGAATGATCGGCTGACTTGACCAGGAGAGCTGCTTGGGTTCGCTGGCCTTCTGCCCCACCCGCATCTTGATCCAAGTCTGTAGGGACTGGGCCTCGGCAATGGTCTGGGATGTTTGCTCGTTAATGCGCTCATCCAGCCGTTGTAATTCCTGCTCTTCTTCCTGATCCAGCTCACTTAGGCGTGAATCGAGCTGGGTTTCCAGGGAAGTAATCTTCTCCTGATTGTCCCCTTCGGCGCGATTCAAACGCATCATCAACTCGCGCTCGTGGCGCTGGATGGCACGGCTGCGCGCATCCTCGTTGACGTTGGTGACAATATACTGGGCAAAATAAAGGACGCGCTCCAGGTGGCGTGGGCTGATGTTGAGCAGCAGACCCAAACGGCTGGGCACCCCCTTGACATACCAGATATGGCTGACCGGCGAGGCCAATTCAATATGCCCCATGCGTTCACGACGCACGCGGCTGGGGGCGACTTCGACCCCACATTTGTCACAAACAATGCCCTTATAGCGCACGCGCTTATACTTGCCACAGGCACATTCCCAGTCCTTCATTGGGCCAAAGATGCGCTCGCAGAAAAGACCATCGCGCTCCGGGCGCAGCGTGCGATAGTTAATCGTTTCCGGCTTGGTGACTTCGCCATAGCTCCACTCGCGGATCTGCTCTGGAGAAGCCAATGAAATGCGAATTGCATCAAAGTTCTTAACTTCCATGTATCGTATGTCTCCTCGTCTACCTGAAAAGGAAGTCGGATGAAGCAGTAAGCTCAGACCGCAATCGGCTGCAAACTCTCCGCCGAATTCAGTGCTGATGCGTTACTGCTTCAGGCCAGATTCCTATTCTGAACTGCGACCCATTGGGCTAGGAATGTTTAGGCTGAAACCAAGCTTGGGTAGACGATCTTCAGTGTCGTCTTTGCCAAACTGGATCACTTCGTTCTTCTCGTTGATTACTTCAACCGCCAGGGCCAAGCTCTGTAGCTCTTTGACCAACACGCGGAAGCTTTCCGGCACACCAGGGCTCTGGATCTCCTCACCCTTGACAATCGCCTCATAGGTTTTGACACGGCCACTGACATCGTCGGATTTGACCGTGAGCATTTCTTGCAGGATGTGGGCGGCGCCATAAGCTTCCAACGCCCACACTTCCATTTCCCCAAAGCGTTGCCCACCGAACTGCGCCTTACCACCCAACGGTTGCTGCGTAACCAAGCTGTAGGGACCAGTGCTCCGGGCATGGACCTTGTCTTCGACCAGGTGATGCAACTTGAGCATTTGCACGACCCCGATCGTGACGGCTGAGTCATAGGCTTCGCCAGTTTTGCCGTCGTAAAGTCGTTGTTTCCCCGTGGTGGGTGTTGGCCAGCCGCTCTCATCGCTAAAGGCCTGCGCGGCTTCGTCCAATGCGTCACCGGTTAACTGGCTGGTGTTCTCGTTGCCGTGATAGCGCAACCATTCGCGCAGCGCAACTTCACGGACCATTGTATTGGCTTCGCTGGTTGCCCGGTGCGTGGCGTAGTTCGCCGGCATCATCTCGACCGGATTGTAGCCTCTTTCGCGTAGCCACTGTTGCAGGCAAGAGTGGCGGGCGTAGGTCTCATCTTCATAAATTTTCTCTGGATCAAAGCCCGCCGGCTCTAACCATTCCAGCAGATAGACGCGCCGGGCATCATCGTCATCGACTAGTTCCTGTGCATCAACACCGGCCGAATTCATCATCTCCCACGCTTTGCGGGTGGCCTCAATCCAGGCCCGGTCGATCAACCAGGCTCGCGCCAACTCAGCTTCAATTTCGTGTTCTTTGGCTCCGTCAAAGACGGGCGTTTCGGCCATAAAACCTAACTGAATCGCGGCCCAACCCAAGTGTGCTTCTAAAATCTGGCCGATGTTCATACGCCCTGGCACACCGAGGGGGTTCAAGATAATGTCAACCGGCGTGCCATCTTCCATGAAGGGCATATCTTCCACCGGCACGACTTTGGAAATAACACCCTTATTGCCGTGGCGACCGGCCATTTTGTCGCCTTCGGTCAGCCGGCGGCGCTGGGCAATGCTGACGGTGACAATTTTTTCGACCCCGGCCGCCATGTCGCGGTGTTCGTCACGGTCAAAGACCTTGACATCGACCACTTTACCACGTTCGCCATGGGGTAGGCGCAGTGAGCTATCTTTGACCTCGCGCGCCTTCTCGCCAAAGATGGCACGCAATAGCTTCTCTTCGGGTGTCAGTTCGGTCTCACCCTTGGGGGTAATCTTGCCAACCAGGATATCCCCAGGCACCACTTCGGCACCAATGCGGATAATGCCATCTTCGTCCAAATCCTTCAGCGCATCTTCACCGACGTTGGGAATATCGCGTGTGATCTCTTCTGGCCCTAGTTTTGTCTCGCGGGCATCCGTCTCATACTTCTCAATATGGATCGACGTATATTTATCGTCTTGGACCAGCCGTTCGCTGACCAGAATGGCATCTTCAAAGTTGCCACCTTCCCAGCTCATATAGGCAACGGTGACATTCTGTCCCAGGGCTAATTCACCACCCTGGGTGCTGGAACTATCACCTAATACACCACCCTTTTCGACATAATCGCCCTTGAAGACACTGGGGCGCTGGTCAATACAGGTGCTCTGATTGCTGCGATTATATTTGCGCAAGTGGTAGACCCGCCGTGAACCATCCGCTTCCTGGACGATCACTTCATTGCTGGTGACGCTGACTACTTCGCCGGCATTTTTTGCCACCACCACCTGGCCCGAATCGATCGCAGCCTGGTATTCCATGCCAGTGCCGACAACAGGAGCATCCGGCTTGACCAGCGGGACGGCCTGGCGTTGCATGTTGGAGCCCATGAGCGCGCGGTTGGCATCATCATGTTCCAAGAAAGGAATCAAGGCCGCCGAGACCCCGACGATCTGCTTGGGTGACACATCCATATAACGAATGCGGTCGGCTTGCTCAAAGAGAAATTCTTCGGCATGCCGCGCTGATGGGCGTGGATTCTGGAATTCACCAATCACATTCAGCTGTGATGATGCCTGGGCAATGGAGGCTGCTTCGTCCTCATCGGCGGTCAGGTAGATCACATCACGCCCAGCGAACGCTTTGACACGGACGGTCTTTAGCCCCAACTTGCTAATCTGGTCTGCCAGGGCTTGGTCAACGACCGTATTGCGCGTTGCGATGACTTCTTCGCTCTTTGGATCAACCACATCAGCATTGAGCATGTGGCCGACCAATCCCTCAACTCTGGGATCCATTTCGCTATAGACCCGGCGATAGGGCGTCTCAATAAAGCCAAATTCATTGACGCGGGCAAAGCTCGCCATGGACCCGATCAAGCCGATGTTCGGCCCTTCGGGGGTTTCAATCGGGCAAATGCGTCCATAGTGACTAAAGTGAACATCACGAACATCAAAGCCGGCACGTTCACGGCGGAGACCACCAGGCCCCAATGCACTTAAACGGCGCTTGTGGGTCAGCTCGGCCAGCGGATTGGTTTGGTCCATGAACTGGCTGAGCTGGCTGCCACCAAAAAACTCACGGGTGGCGGCAACAACGGGTCGAATGTTAATCAGACTCAACGGCGTGATCTGGTCGGGGTCGCGGATCGACATCCGCTCGCGCACAACCCGTTCCATGCGTAACAGCCCAATACGCAGCTGGTTTTGAATCAACTCGCCGACGGTTTTGATGCGGCGGTTGCCCAGATGATCGATATCATCGGGGCGCCCTTCGCCATTGTTGATCTGGATGATGCGGCGAATGACGGCGACCAGATCCTCATTCGTGAGGACACGATTTTCAATCGGCGTGGTAATACTTAGCCGCCGATTGACTTTGTAGCGCCCCACGCGTCCCATGTCGTAGCGGCGTGAGACGAAAAAGAGATTCTGGACAAAGCTCTTGGCATTGTCCAAGGTCGGCGGATCACCTGGGCGCAACTTCTTGTAAAACTCAAGGAGTGCATCATCGACTCCCTTCTCGTTATGGTCGGTCGGGTTGCTCGTCGTATCACGCTCTAGCGTTGCCTCGATGTACGGGTGATCCACATCGGTATCCACATCAGCAAACAGGGCGCGGATCGATTCATCTGTGCCATAGCCGATGGCGCGTAATAGAATGGTGACTGGCAACTTGCGTTTGCGGTCGACCTTGACACTGACGACATCGCGACGGCTGGTTTCAAATTCCAACCAAGCCCCGCGGCTGGGGATCAATTTACCACCAGCCAACTCACGACCGGTGCTGCGATCTTCCTCAACCGTAAAATAGACGCCTGGCGAACGAATCAACTGGCTCACAACCACACGTTCACTGCCATTGATCACAAAGGTAGCAGACTCGGTCATGAGCGGGAAGTCACCCATAAAGACTTCCTGCTCACTAATTTCGCCGGTATCGCGATTGACCAGCTTGATCTTCACCCAAAGGGGAGCAGAAAATGTGATGTCGCGTTCGCGGCATTCATCCTCTGGGTATTTGGGCTCCCCAAAATAGAAGTCGCCAAAATGCAACTCCAAATTTTTGTTGAAGCTCACAATTGGTGAGATTTCATCGAACAGTTCGCGCAGCCCTTCCTCCTTAAACCAGTCAAAACTGCGTAATTGCACCTCGGTGAGGCGCGGCAGTTCAAGGATGGTGGGCGTACGCGCATAGGATTTACGCGTAGTTCGAGTGCCTCGCTTTGTACTCATTGCACTATTCGTGGTTGAAATCATCTAGCATTCACTCCTCATCATATACTTGGCGCTGTCATCAATCAGCCGTGGTGCTGTACACAGAGAATTAGTTGATGACAACTGCGAGTATAACCACCGAAAAAACGACAACAAGACACCCATATGGCGAGCTTTGCCAGAGCTACCTTGCTCTTTTCGCCCCCCACCATTTGGTGTCTTCCTGAAATGCATCAATTGGCTATCGCACGATGGCAGCCGGTCAATTGAAAGTTTTTCTCTAAATAGTAAGATTTGTTTGAATTGTTGCCTTAAAAAAAATCAGGCCGGCGTTCCGGACTCGCTGTTTTCCAACCCCGTCCCGTACGCAACCTGATTTACCCCTTATCCCAATTTTTGTCACAATGTACCAATTAATACTGCTGCCAATGACTGCCCTAATACCTTGGCTTATCGTCACTCTAGGTCTAGCATCGCTGTGTCAATGAATGAATGCGCAAGCGAAACATTAATATTATTAACAGAACTACCATAATACTAATGGGGGTGCATTAAATGAGCATTAACCCTACATTAATCGCAACAGAGAAAGCCAAATAGCTGAACTTGAAAAGAATACTACATAAAGCTTAGTTTGTCAAATAGTAAATCATGAAAACAACAAGATTGTCCGCAGTCGTAAGGCTTAGGCTGCGCCTCTTTGCTCAGTATAAAAGATTTTTGTAAGCAAAATTGTAATGTCGTATCCCAAATATCCCAAACATTTACAAGTTGGGACTAGACATTGGAAGGAAATTTCGTTATAATGTGGCGCGAAGTGGTGTAGAGTGGGGCAAAGTGGAACAAAAAGGTAAAAAGCTGCGTACTCTACAGGGGCAGCGTTTGAAATTGTTCGTTTGGGATAGTTAGCTTTGCCATCATCAGCACTCAATCACGAGCATCTATTGACGGCATGATCGCTTCTTGCGCTACCCATTCCAGCTAATCATCGCACCCAACTGATAGTTATTGCGCGAAAGGGCAAGCGAATATAAATGCGCTTGTTCTTTAGCTGTCACTCGATGCCTTGCTCAGTCGCTAACGACTAACTAGCGGCTAAAGTAGTAAATTGCAACAAAAGTTTAAACAATTGCTTGTGTTCATGTGCAAGTAATCAACCGCAACACTGAGTCAACAGTAGCCATGTTTTTAGGCGAATTTGCGCACACACTAGATAGTAAAGGACGCCTGACGATCCCGGCTAAGTTTCGGGAGCAGTTGGATGGCGGCCTGGTTGTGACGCGCAGCCCGATGGATCGCTGTTTGTTGGTCTTTCCCATGCCCGAATGGGAAAAGATTGCCGCCAAGGTTAGCGCCCTACCCTTGGCGGACCCCCGTTCTGCGCAGTTGCGCCGTGCCTTCTTTAGCGCGGCTGAGGATCTCACCCCTGATCGACAAGGTCGGATCTTGTTGAGTCAACGGCTACGGGAGTTTGCCCAGATCGAAGCCGACATCATCGTCGCCGGTGTTAATACCTTTGTCGAATTGTGGCGTCCAACCCTTTGGGACGAAAAGGTTTTACAGCCATTAGATAGCGGTGAGTTTGACCAAGATTTCTTTGCTGCGCTCAATATCTAAGTCGGTAGATAGGCAATTATTAGTTGTTTCTAAGTCAGAAAAAATCTATATTAATTCGTTAATTCAGCAGTTAGTTTACTGCTTAGTATCTTCTAGATAGCGCTGTAAAAAGCTATAGATAGTTACTCTTTCTATTTAGAAAGTTGCTTTAATTTTGACTTAAAAGCATAGATTTAGTAACGCAAAAGCGTGAAAATATAAGCAATATTGCTTATATTTTTCGCTCAAAACCGCTCGTTATAGCGTCTAAAACCATTGTGAAAATAGATGTTTACTCGAGTAATTAGCAGTAAAAAATGTAAGAAAAAGCAAGTTTAATCTGTTTCAATAGCGTCTTTTTTATTTGTATTTACAATTATTTAAGTTATTATTGAGCTTATAGAAAGCATTTAAATAGCTTCCAAAAAGCTACATAAACTTTCTTGTACTTGATTTGAAAATAAAAGACAATGTTATAAAAAAGCTCTTAATTCTTAGGCAAAAAGTACGAAAAAAGCGTCTGTTTATTTGAGATCTGGCAGCTAAAACCATGGATCATTTTGACAACATCGCCGCCGATCCAGAACAGGCTGGCCATATCCCTGTGTTGCTCGACGAAGTGCTCGCCGGATTGGCGCTTAGCCCAGGGCTACTGGTGATCGATGGGACATTGGGCGGGGGCGGCCATACAGCCGCATTGCTTGCCCATACCGCCCCCACTGGTCGAGTGTTAGGGCTTGATGCCGACCCGGCGGCAATTCGGCGTGTAACGCTTACATTAGCAGCGGCCATTGCAACCGCACGATTGAGCCTGGTCCAAGGCAATTTTGGTAACCTGGCGACTCTTGCCACACAACATGGCTTTGCGGCTGTTGATGCGATTTTACTTGACCTTGGTTTAAGCAGCTTTCAACTGGAAACACCCGAACGCGGTTTTTCTTTTGGGCAAGATGGTCCCCTGGATATGCGTTTTGACCCAACGCAAGGCTTGAGTGCCGCTGATATCGTCAATCAGTGGCCAGAACAGGAAGTGGCCGACTTGATTTATCGCTACGGGGAAGAACGGTTAAGTCGAAAAATTGCGCGATACTTGGTCCAACGCCGACCGTTTGTCACCACCGGCGCGCTGGCGGCGGCGATTGAACAAGCCGTAGGCGGTCGTAAGGGCAGCCGTATTCACCCGGCCACCCGCACCTTTCAAGCGCTGCGGATTGCTGTGAATGAGGAGCTGACGCAATTAGAGCGGGTGTTGCCACAAGCATTGCAATTGCTTAAACCTGGTGGACGATTAGCGGTGATTAGCTTCCATAGTTTGGAAGATCGTATTGTCAAACAGTGGATGCAGCAAGAGGCACGTACTTTTGTGCCCAATAAGTTGTTGCCCCAAGGGGGCTATGAACGTACGGCTCAATTGGAGCTGATCACGCGCAAACCAATTGTTGCGTCAGAAACGGAAAGCGCCACCAACCCCCGTAGTCGCTCGGCCAAATTACGCATTGCACAAAAACGCTAAAGTGCGGTTGCTTTGAAAACGCTAACTCGCTCGGCGTTTTGAATACAATTGCAATTTGTATGCCCTTTTTACTGATTTCGTCGCAGCCCATCCCCCACGGTTACTATGACGTTGCGCCAATACAGTCGGATCAATTACCCAAGTGGATGACTCAATCTATGTTACGCAATCAGACGATCTCTTCCTCTCTTTCGACTTCCATTTCGAGCGCTGTACCTGCAGGCCTCGCCCGCTCGCTGCGTGGCCCAGCAGGGCAACGGGCCACTGGCACACTTGCCGCCGTGGAACCGTCGAACTATGGCAGCTGGCAACTGCTTGCCCGCACCTTGCGCCTGCCGGATACCGCACGTGCTTTTGTACTCTTTTTGCTGGCGATAACAGTCATCTGTGGTGGTCTGGTCCTTCATCTTTTGCTGGCCATCAACATCTTGGAAAGCCGGATTGAACTGCAACAGTTGGATGTCGAGTACCGGACCATTCGCCGTGAATCGACAACCTTAATCTGGGCGATTAGCCAGGAAACCACCCTATCCCGCATGCAGGAGCGGGCACTCGCCGCCGGCTATGAACCGGTTTTTGAGCGGCGCTATGTAATTCAACCGCTCATGGCTATCCCATTAGCTGCCGACCTGTCTGCCAATGCGCTATCGGCTGCATCACCTAACCTTGATGCCCAAACTGCCGTCAACCCTGATCGTGATTAATGAGAATGACAGAGCAACGATTACCCACCATGCCGCAAAATGCGACACCAAACTCTACGTTGGTGATGCCGCGTCCTTCGACCTTGCCGCCAATGGGGGAGCCGGCAACGGCTGCGCCAGGGGTGGAACAGCAGGCGCGGCGTGTCTGGCGGTTTGGCTTGCTGGCCCTTGGTTTGATCGTGTTGATGGCCGTCGTGTTGCTCCGCCTGGTTATTTATCAGGTGGTGCAACAGGCCGAAAGTCCACTGACCGCTAGCGCACAACTGCTACAGCCGGCGCGCGGCACGATTGTGGATCGCGATGGTGAACTCTTAGCCGCTGATCGTTTCTTCTATCAGGTGGTGGCCTCGCCCAAAGATCTCAAAACTGATGCGGAGCGGCTGTCGGTGGCGCAGACGCTGGCGCGGGTCATTGGCCTGCCAGTGGCGGAAAGCCAGACCATGCTCGTTGAATACAAAAGTTTTGCCTATATTGAATTGGTGAAACGGCTGGACCTAGCCTTGGGTAACCAGTTGCTCGACTTTCTCGCCCAAGAAACAGCCGCGAATCCGGCCACCCCTTTGCGCTATCTGAATGTGCGACCGGTGCCTGATCGTTTCTATCCCCAAAATTCACTGGCCAGCCACTTGGTGGGCTTTACACACGCCGACTCCTATGGCGTCTATGGGGTCGAAGAGTATTATGACAATTTTCTAAATAGCAGTGTTGGGCTCTTAGAACGGGATATCAAACCCTTCGAATCACTACCCACCAAGACCCGTCGCTATCTGCCTTCGGTTGCGGGCCGCGATCTGGTGCTGACCTTCGATCGGTCGATTCAATGGATTATTGAGGAAGAATTGCGCGAGGCGATTGCCAAATATCGCGCTAAAACCGGTTCGATCATTGTAATGGAGCCGCAGACCGGTGCCATTCTCGGGCTGGCGAATTGGCCTGACTATGATCCAAACCAGCGCCAGAGTGGCAATGTTGATGTTGCGCGTTATCCCAATCCCTCGGTGAGCGCGCTCTTTGAGCCAGGCTCTGTGTTTAAGCTGATTACCATGGCCGGTGGCCTTGACACGGGCGTCATCACGCCGACCACGGTCTTCACCGACGACGGTTATATTGTTGTCGGTCAGCGCACTATCTATAACAGCAGTCGCACGGCCAATGGTCAAGTTACGGTGGAAGATGCCCTGGCCAAGTCTCTCAACGTCGTCACCGCGCAGGTGGCCGATCGCATGGGCAGTGATGACTTCTATCGGTATGTGCGTCGCTTTGGCTTTGGTACCCGCACCGAAGTCGATCTCGCCGATGAGGTGGCCGGTCTACTGAAGACACCGGGCAATGAGTTGTGGAGTCAATCGGATCTGGGCACGAATAGTTTTGGCCAAGGCTTGGCTGTCACACCCTTACAGATGGCGAATGCGGTCTGTGCCATTGCCAATGGGGGGACGCTCATGCGGCCTTACCTGGTGCAGGCGCGTATCGAGGATGGTAACGTGCTCTATACCAAGCCGACCGTGGTGCGCACGGTGATGAGCCCACAATCCGCCGCCGACTTGACCGAAATGATGATCTACACCGTAAACACTGGCAACAAGGCTGCGCTTGTCCCTGGTTGGACCGTGGCCGGCAAAAGTGGTACGGCCCAGATTCCTAGTCCAGAAGGTTACCGGGAAGATGCCACAATTGTGAGCTTTGTTGGCTTTGCCCCGGCAAATGATCCCAAATTTGTGGTGCTGGTCAAGCTTGATGAGCCAGATTTTGCCATCAGCCAATGGGCCGCCTATACCGCCGCCCCTGTCTTTGCCCAGGTTTCACGGCGGCTCTTTGAACATCTGAACATCCCACCGGATGAGATTCGCGATCAGGTGGCTGTTGTCCGGTAAATCGGTAAATCGGTAAATCAGTAACATTCTACCGATTTACCGATTTACCGATTTACCGATTTACTGTTCTACTACTGTCCGATCCTTTGGAGTACCATGCGTCCTGTTATCGCAACACAGATTACCCAACATACACTCTGGCAGGCATTGACTGGGCAGATTCCACCGCTGGTCTTGCCGGCGACGCCAATTCGCCATGCTTTGCTCGACAATCGCGATACATCGGCGGGTGATCTCTTTGTCGCCTTTGCCGGCCGCCATACCGACGGCCACTTTTTTATTGGCGACGCTTTACAACGGGGTGCACAGGCAATTATCTGTGAAGAACAGGGGCGCGCCCAAGCGCAGGCCCACGGTGCGGAAGTAATTGACTGTACCACCGGGCGCTGGGAGACAACCGCCAAACTTTCGGATCGCTATCAACCCCAAACGGCGTTGGCCTACATCGTCGATAGTTCGACCACGGCGCTACAAAAAATTGGTGCCTTTCAGCGCTTACATTGTTGCCGCCCCGATTTGCGGGTGGTCGCCATTACGGGCAGCGTGGGCAAAACCAGCACCAAAGAGCTGGTCGCCGTCGTGTTGCAACAGCATTACAACACATTACATAACCGCGGCAGCCTCAACAGCGAACAAGGGTTACCCTTCACTTTGCTCGGCCTTGGTTGGCAACATGAACGGGCCGTGCTGGAAATGGGGATGTACGATCTTGGTGAGATTCGCACCCTCTGTACTCTGGCGCGACCCCATGTCGGAATTATTACTAACGTTGGGCCAAGTCATCTCGAGCGGCTGGGCACATTGGAACGGATTGCTCAGGCCAAGGCCGAATTGGTCGAAGCCCTGCCTAGCGCTGCGGACGGCGGTGTTGCCATTCTCAACTGGGATGATGAACGGGTGCGCGCCATGGCAGACCTCACCAAGGCTCGGATCTTTCGTTATGGGCTGACCCCGGAAGCCGATCTGTGGGCAGATGAGATCACCAGCGCCGGGCTGGAAGGGATTCGCTTCCGCTTCCACTACCGCCAACCAGAGAGCGGCAAGGTGGAGTCGCTCCACATGCGGGTGCCTTTGTTGGGGCGTCATAGCGTCCATACGGCCCTGCGTGCAGCGGCGCTGGGATTGGTCGAAGGGCTAAGTTGGGAAGAGATCGTCCGGGGTATGCAGAGTATGCCGGGCCAGGTGCGGTTGGTGGTGGTCCCTGGGATCAATGGCTGCACCGTTGTCGATGACACCTATAATGCCAGCCCCGCTAGTACCATTGCAGCGCTTAATCTGTTGGCGGATCTAGAGCCACAGCGGCAGGGCCGCCGAGTGGCTGTCCTGGGTGATATGTTGGAATTGGGACAATATACTGATGAAGGGCACAAACTGGTTGGCCGTCGCGCGGCTGATGTTGTCGATCTGTTGATTACTGTCGGCGAACTTGGCCGTGAGATTGGTGAAGAGGCGGTCAGCGTAGGGCTGCCCACCGCGCAGGCCCATTTGTTGCCTGATCACGAAGCGGCCATTGCCCTCATCAAAACGCATGTGCGGCAGGATGATCTCGTCCTGGTCAAAGGCAGCCGCGCGGTTGGCATGGATACGATCGTCGCTGAAATTATCCAAACGTCGTAAGCCCTAACGCCGGTAATGCCGGCCACTACCCATCTTTACCGATTTACTGATTTACTTGTCTACCCAATACCAGCTTCGCACTTCTAGAGAAAGGCCATAGACCATGAGACTTCCCCTACTGACACTGGCCGCCCGGCGCAGCCGGAATGCCACCGATGGGCAAAATGCCCCCCAGCGTTTTCTACCCCATGCCATTCGTCTGCTCGCCTTGTTGATCGTTTGTCTCGTTTCATCCAAGCTGCTTGAAGATTTTATGGGGTCATCCATGGCGTATGCGCTAACTTTGGGCACAGTCAGCTTCTTTATCGCCGTCTTTTGGGGGAAGCCTTTGATTGCATTACTCAAACGTTGGGGCATTGGCAAGCAGATCCGGGTCGAGGAGCCAGGCAGCCGCCAGGTGAAAACAGGGACCCCCACAATGGGGGGGATCTTAATTGTCGTGCCGGTGCTCTTGATCACCGGGGTGCTCAATATCGCCAATCTGGTTGGTCTTAATGCGATTGGGCAGAGCACCTTAATTCTCTTCTTCTGTGTTGCCTCCCATGCCCTACTAGGCGGGATTGATGATTGGCAGGGGATTAAGGGCATGCGTGGCCGCGGGGAAGGCATGAGCGAGCGCATGAAGAGTACCTTTCAGGTGGCGTTCGCTACCATTATTGCCCTGGTCCTCTATTACGGCCCGCCCCATTGGGATTATATCGGCATTCCTGGTTTGCAGGGACCAGACAATGGTTTCTATCGAATTGGCCCGGTGATGATTCCGATTGTCATCTTTATTATTGTGGGTGCCAGCAATGCAGTAAATTTTACTGACGGGTTGGATAGCTTGGCCGGCAGCATTAGCAGCATCGCTTTTGCCAGCTATGGGGTGATCGCCTATCTGCAAAATCAGACCTATCTCATGGCCTTTTGTTTTACCATGGTTGGTGCGTTAATGGCCTTTCTCTGGTATAACGCCCACCCAGCGCAGATGTTTATGGGCGACACGGGTAGCCTGGCGCTAGGCGCTACGCTCGGCCTGGTGGGAATTATGACCGGGCAGTGGTTGTTGCTGCCGGTGATTGGGTCGATCTTTGTGGCCGAAGCCGGCAGTGTCATCATCCAACGCTACTATTTCAAATGGACGCGGATTCGCACTGGTGAAGGTAAGCGGGTCTTTAAGATGGCACCGCTCCATTATCACTTTGAATTGCTGGGGTGGAGTGAAATGCAAGTAAAGGAACGCTTCTGGCTGATTAGCGTTCTCAGCGGGATGTTGGGTGTAGCCTTGGCCTTGATCTAGAAACTTACCCTCACCGTATGCTGCCCGTCATACGGGCAGCATACGGTGAGGATCCATCGATAAGACAGAAATGAGACGGCGCCCCATGGCGACGAGCACAGTTGACGTCACAGCAGAAACCATTGCTCGGCAGCGTTTTGCCGACAAGCGCATCGTGATTTTAGGGCTAGCACGCCAGGGGTTGGCGCTTGCCCGTTTTTTTGCCCGTGCCGGTGCGCAAACGGTCATCAGCGACGCCGCCGATGCCGAAAAGTTGGCCACCGAGTTGGCCCAATTGGGTGATCTGCCCGTTGAATTGGTGCTGGGGGGCCATCCACTCACCCTGTTAGACGGCTGTGATCTGCTCTGTCTGAGTGGTGGTGTTCCGCCGCAACTGGAAATTGTGCAGGCGGCAATTGCGCGTGGGATTGGGCTGAGCAACGATAGTCTGTTGACGATGCAACTGGCCGCGGCGTGCGGTTTGGGGCCGGTGGTTGCCATTACCGGGAGCAGTGGCAAAACCACGACCACCACCTTGGTGGGACAAATGTTGGCGGCCAGTGGTAAAACGGTGCATGTTGGTGGCAACATCGGTACCCCTTTGATTGACCGCCTTGATCAAATTGTCCCCGGCGATGTGATTGTGTTAGAGCTCAGTAGCTTTCAGTTAGAGCTCTTTGATCCGTTGCTCACCAGCGGCACCCTGGAAGGGATTGGGCCGGATGTGGCGGCCATTCTGAATGTGACGCCTAACCATCTGGACCGCCATCCCCATATGGCGGCCTACGCGGCGGCGAAGTTTAATCTGTTGCAGTCGGTAGGCACTGGCACGCGGGCGATGCCTGGGCAGGTGGTGCTGAGCCTTGATGATAGTGTCACGCAACGGCTGGCCAGTGATGAAGGGCAACCACACTCAATCCCTTTGCCAAGCGACTGGCGGCTAGAGCCATTACTGGCCAATGTTAAGACCGCGCTGACCGCCAAGGGCGTGCAACTTGTCCCATTTAGTCGGCAGCAACTGTTGGGCAGTGGTGCTTGGGTGGCCGAAGATCTGTTAATTTATGCGGGCCAACCGATCTGCCGCCGTGCAGAGTTACAACTGCGTGGCGAGCACAATGTCAGCAACTTGCTGGCGGCCGCCGCCATCAGTGGCGCGGTTGGGGCGACCATTGCGGGGATGGGCGAGGTGGCGCGGCGCTTTCAAGGCGTGCCACACCGTTTGGAGACGGTGCTGGTCCAGGGCGGTGTCACCTGGATTAATGATAGCATTGCGACCTCACCCGAGCGGGCTGTGGCGGCCCTGCGCTGTTTTGCGCCAGAGCAACAGACGCTCATTCTGGTGGCCGGTGGCAAGGACAAAAATCTGCCCTGGGAACACTTTGCCGATGAAGTAATCGCCAGAGTTAACTATCTGATTGGTTTTGGTCATGCCGGCGCCATGATTGTGGAGAAGGTTCAGGAACGCGCCCATTATAATAAGAGTAAAGCACCCAATTGTGCCGTGGTGCAACGGCTGGATGAAGCGGTCGCCCTGGCAGCACGGGTTTCAGACACTGCTGGCCAACCGACCGCCTTGCCCGGCGTGGTGTTACTCTCGCCCGGCGGCACGAGCTACGATGCCTATCGGGACTTCGAGGCTCGCGGTGAACATTTCCGTACATTGGTGGCCCGTTGGACCACACCAGCTCATGCGGCGCTGCCTGGTCGCTAAATTGGCGTGGAATCAGGTCATTTATTTGGCTAAATTACCGCTGTAACCGGCTTGGTCTCTAGCTTGTTATTTGCTGATTCACTAGAGATACCTGCAATCTTACAGTTTATCTTGCTGCTCGTGGTAGGCTAAATCCAGCGGCAATCAATGCGAAATTTGTGAAATTTAGGACGCTAATCAGAGCCTTATGAGTGTGATCTCAAGCGAACCATCCACCACAGCAAGATCGTATGATTGGGGACTACTCTCGGTCATCATGGTGCTCTTTGGTTTTGGCATGGTGATGATCTTTAGTGCTAGCTACCCACAAGGGCTTGACGGCTATGCCGACCCCTTCTACTTTATCTTGCGCCAGGTGGTCTGGGGGGTGCTGGGCCTGGTGGTGATGGTGACCGCCGCGCGTATTCCCTATAAGACCTGGGAACGTTGGAGCATTGTGTTGATGGCGCTGGCCCTCTTCGCCCTGATGTTGGTGGTCGTTTTGGGTAGTGAAAACTGGGGGGCCATGCGTACCTTTTTTGGCGGCAGTGTGCAGCCCAGCGAGCCGGCTAAGATTGTGATTGTGATGTATGTAAGTGCCTGGCTGGCTAGTAAAGGCGAGCGTATCCGTGACGTACGCGTGGGGCTGCTGCCTTTTAGTGTGCTGATGGGCGCGATTGCGGTTTTGATTGTGGCACAACCGAATATCAGTACGGCGATTTTGATTGTGGCGACGGCTTCGATCATGTTCTTTATTGCCGGGGCAGAAATGAAACAGTTGCTGGTGGTGGCTGCCGGCGCTGCGGCCACCTTTTGGTTAGTGATCCGCTACAGCTCTTATGCCCATAACCGGGTCGAAAATTACCTGGCGTCACTCTGGGATCCTATGCAGAGCAATGAATATCAGGTGCAACGGGCGATTACAGCGCTGGTCGATGGGGGCATTCTCGGCAAAGGGCTGGGCAATGGTCAATCCAAGTTACCTGGTTACTTGCCGCTCAGTTGGAGTGATAATATCTTTGCTGTGATTGGCGAAGAGTTAGGGATTCTGGGAGCCCTGGTGGTGGTTTTGCTCTTTGCCCTGTTGGCCTATTATGGGCTGCGAACTGCGCTGCGGGCGCCGGATACCTTTGGCATGTTACTCGCCACCGGCATTACGGCGTCGCTGACCCTCCAGGCCTTGCTCAATATGGCCGTCATTGTCGCTGCGGCACCCCCAACCGGGGTGACCCTGCCTTTTATCAGTTATGGTGGCAGTTCGCTGGTAACCGCGCTGGCTGCCACCGGCATCTTACTCAATATCAGCCGCTATGCCGGGAGCGCGAGCGCCCCGGCGGCAGTGGGAAGTGGAGCCTATGCGCGTCTTGATCTCGGGTGGCGGGACCGGGGGGCACGTCTACCCGGCACTCGCCGTGCTCGACCAGTTGCCGACCGAAACAACCGCAGTACCGCAGCCGGTAGCAGTGCCCGAACCAGCAGCGGTCAACGGGCCAACCGCAGTAGCAGTGCCGCGAGTAGCAGCGCAAGCAGCAACCAGCGCACAACCCGGCGGCGCATCCGCAACTAGCTTGCTCTGGGTAGGTGCCATTAACGGCATGGAACAAGGGCTGGTCGAACGGGCCGGGATTGCCTACCAGGGGATTCCGACCGGCCAATTGCGGGGTAAAGATCCTTTGACGCTGCTGCGCAATGCCGGCAAAATGCTCAGCGGTTTTCGAGAAAGCCTGGCGGTCGTGCGTGACTTTCAGCCTGATGTTTGTTTGGCGACTGGTGGTTATGTCTGTGCCCCCGTTGTTGCCGCCTGTCGCCTGCGTGGGGTGCCGGTGTTGATCTACTTGCCCGATATGGTACCTGGCTGGGCGATTCGTCTGCTCAGTCGGTTAGCCCAACGGGTGGCGGTGAGCTACCCTGAGGTAACAGCCTATTTTGGCGGCACTTATCCGGCGGGCAAAGGGGTGGTGACCGGCTACCCCGTCCGTGCTGAGTTGGTCGCTGCGGTCGGTGGTGGCCGGTTAGCTGCTGCGGATCATGCTGCCCATCGGGCCGCCAATCGCTGCCGGCTGGCGCAGGCCTTACACTTGCCGCTGGGGGTGCCGGCGCAACTGCCCTTGTTATTGGTCTGGGGGGGCAGTCAGGGGTCACGTAATATTAACGAAGCATTGTGGGCGATCCTGGCGGATCTGTTGCCACATGCGCACATTTTACATGTGGTCGGCAACCGCGATTGGCCGATGTGGCAAGCCCAGGTGGCCGCGCAGTTGCAGGACGCCGCGATCGACCAAGACTTATGGCAACGCTATCACCCCGTCGCCTATTTGCATGAAGAGATGGCCCTGGCGTTGGCCGCTGCGGATGTCACACTTGCTCGGGCGGGGGCCAGCACACTTGGGGAATTTCCCGTTGCCCGGCTGCCGGCGTTACTGGTCCCCCATCCAGGGGTCAATCAACTGCAAAATGCCGAATATCTGGTGGCGCATGGTGGTGCCCTGTTGGTGATGGATCAACTGTTGCGCCAGGAGTTGAAAAGTCTTTTACTCGAACTGTTACAGGATGGGGCGCAGCGGCAACAGATGGAAGCACGCCTTGCGCAATTGGCCCAACCCGAGGCTGCGGCCCAAATTGCCACCACCCTATATGAACTCAGCCGCGCAAGTGTGTAAGGTAGCCGGACAGGGCCTATGACCGGTCAGCTTGAAGTACTTATTGCCTTTATTTTATATCTCGCCTTCTTTGCTTGGATCGGCTACCGCCGGGGTAGTCAGAGTGAAGGGATTGTCTTTGCCATTGCGTTGGGTAGCTGGTTTTTGCTGCAAGAAGCGGGCGATATTCTGGTGCGTATTGTCAACCTAGGCAGCAAGTTTCTCGCCTTTGTACAGGCGGGCGGGCTGGGGGCTAATCCAGATGCCGCCTTTGGGGCCTTGGGGGACGCCCCGCCGTGGGTGACGGCGGCCAATCGCCAAACCTTTCTCTTCCTGGTCTGGGCGGCCTTGCTCTTTCTAGCCTATGTGATTAGCAGCCCAAAGGCCTTGGGCAAAAAGAGTAAAGCCGATGGCTGGGCCTTGCTCTTTGGGTTGCTGAATGGCCTGCTCTTTGCCGCCGTGCTGTTGCCCCGGCTGGTTGGCTTGATTCGGCCAACCGTCAATGAAGTGACCGGGGCCGTGGAACCAGCCAATGTCACTGATCTCTTTAGCGTTTTGGGTGGCGGCTTTAACCTGCTGGGTGATAGTTTTACTGGCCTGTGGAATTTGATCGACCCGTCGCAACGCTCGTTTGTCCTGTTGATTCTGTTGACACTCTTTTTATTACTGGCTGCCCTTTCGTTGCGCAGCAGCAAACCCAAGCGGACGACATAGACATACACTTGTGGGCGTACACATATGGGACCGGTTGAAGTCATCTATGGGATTGTTGCCGTCTTTATTGCCATCATCGCCTTTGCCCGCGGCTACTCGAAAGAGCTGGGCAGCACGATGATTATCCTGGCAACTATCTTTGTTTTGAGTTTTCTAGAAGGGCGTGTCATTAGCCTTTTTAATGGGGTCGGTGCCAATTTGTTTGGCGGCGATGTGCAGGCGACCAATCTGGCGCTGAGTCTGCTCTTTCAAGTGCTCTTTATCAGCGCTGTCTTTGCCGGTTATGCGGGGATCACGCTGGAATTTCCTGGGCGACCGGCACCGCCCCCCCAAGGCCCCTTGTTGACGGTGGCGGTGGGTTTGCTCAACGGCTATCTGGTGGCTGGCACGCTCTGGTATTATCAGGATCGTTTTCTCTACCCAGTGCAAGCGCTGGGCTTGATTCAGTTGCCGTTGACGGCGCGGGGGCAGGCACTTGTACAATTTCTGCCCCAGAATCTGTTTGAATCGCCGGTCTATTGGATGATTCCGGTTGCGGTTTTGCTAATCCTGCGTGTGCGTGGCTAAACAAAATGCCCCGTAACGCTTCAGGGATAGTGTGCTCAGGTGCGTCGCACTGTCCAAACGACAAGCGTACGATCCAGTTTTCGCTGGACAGTGCGACGCACCTGAATCATTCTATTCCCCTATATATATAAGGTGTCGATAAAAAGGTGTGGATAAACGTGTTATGGCAAATGCAGAACTGAGTACATCGCAAGCGCTGCCAAGTTGGCAAAGCCGCCTGGCAGCCAAAGATCCCACCTTATGTCTGCACTTGATGGGGATTGGTGGTGCCGGCCTAAGTGCCATTGCCAATGTGTTGCTGGAGATGGGCTTCCGCGTGAGTGGCAGCGATCGCCAACTAAATGCCCAGACAAATCGTTTAGCCGAGCGCGGGGCCACGATACTAGGGCAGCAAGATAGTGAAAATCTGACGCTGCTCGCCGCGACCCGGCCTGATCTTGTTTTGATCAGCAGCGCTGTGAACGAGGGCAACCCTGAGTTGCAGGCCTATCAAGCCGCCGGCATTCCCATTGTGAAACGGGGCGACTTTCTGCCCGCCCTGTTGGCCAACCGTAAATTGATTGCCGTCGCCGGCTCCCATGGCAAGAGCACGACCACGTCGATGGTTGTTCGGGTATTAAAGGATGCTGGGATTGACACCGGCTATATTATCGGTGCAGAATTATCCGGTTATGGTAATGCGGCGGCGGGTAGTTCGCCCTATTTTGTGTTGGAAGCCGATGAATATGATCACATGTTCCTGGGGCTGAACCCCACGGCCGCGATCATTACCAATGTCGAGTGGGACCATCCCGATTGTTACCCGACGCCAGCGAGTTTTCAACAAGCCTTTGCCGACTTTGTCGAAAAGGTTGACGCCACCGGTCTCATTGTTTCGTGTGCGGATGATGCGGGGGCCGAGCAATTGCGGCTGGAGCGCCCCCTGGCGGATCGGCGCTGGATCACCTATGGCCTGACCCCAGCGGCTGATATTACGGCGCTCAATCCCGCGGTGACTGCCGCCGGGGGACTCTGTGCCGACCTGCATTGGTGGGTTGCCCCCAAAGGGCAACTCTGTTTACAGGTGCCGGGGCTACATAACTTGCGTAATGCTCTGGCGGCGTTGGCCATTGCCTGCTGGTGTGACGCCCCCTTGGACGGTGCCGTCGCCAGTTTGGGCAGCTTTACCGGGGCGCAACGTCGTTTTGAAATCCTGGGCGAAGCGCAAGGCGTGCTTGTCATTGATGATTACGCTCATAACCCGACCAAGGTGCGTGCCACCTTAGCGGCGGCGCGTAGCCGCTATCCCGGCCACCGGATCTGGGCTGTCGTCCAACCGCATACTTATAGCCGGACGCGTAGCCTGCTGCAAGGGCTGGCCGACAGTTTTGGCGACGCCGATCAGGTGATTATCACTGATATTTATGCGGCTCGCGAAGCTGATGATGGTTCGATCAATGCCGGCCACGTGGTGGCTGCCAGTCCACACCAACAGATCCAGCATATTGGGACCCTGGATGCGGTGATTGACTATTTGGCTACCCAAGTGGCACCTGGTGATCTGGTGGTGACCATGGGCGCTGGTGATAGTAATCGCGTCGGGCGTGAACTATTGCAACAGTTGCGGGGCGCATAGCCCATGACAAGCCCATCGCGCACGCATGACCAACTGCTGTCGTCTGCCGCACTCGATACGACGACACCAACCAACCTGGGGATACAGATCCGGCGTGATGTGCTGTTGGCCCCGTTGACCACGATGAAGGTCGGGGGCACGGCGGATTATTTTGCCACGGTCACTACCACCGACCAGTTGCTCAAGTTGGTGCGTTGGGCCCGTGCGCTCTCTCTGCCCTACTTTCTATTGGGGGGGGGCAGCAACATTTTGATCAGCGACCGTGGCATTCGGGGGTTGGTCATTGAGAATCGGTGTCGCCAGGTCCGGATCGACGCTGCTCCCTGTTGCCAGGTGCCCCGCGATGACCGTCCCTACTTGATGGCGGAGAGCGGGGCCGCCATGGCCGGGGCCGCCCGCACCAGTGTGCGGGCTGGGTTGACGGGGCTGGAATGGGCGGTGAGTGTGCCCGGCACCGTTGGTGGTGCCGTGGTTGGTAATGCTGGCGCCCATGGCGGCGAGGTGAAGGATAACCTTGATTCTGTGTTATTGATCGATGGCAATGGCGATGTACAGGAGTATCAGGTTGCTGACTTTGCCTATGCTTATCGTGATAGTGCACTGAAGCGGTTACTGCCATTGGTGGCCGACTTCAAGCCGGTGGTTCTCAATGCCGATTTCCGGCTGACACCTGCCGATGCCGCTACCGTGCGTGCCCGCGCCGAGCAATTTTTACAACATCGGCGGCGGACGCAACCAGTCGAGCCAAGCCTGGGTAGCACTTTCGTCAACCCGCCTGGTAATCATGCCGGCCGGCTGATCGAAGCTGCCGGCCTAAAAGGTCGCCAAGTCGGTGGGGCGACGGTAAGTGAGCTGCATGCTAACTTCATCGTCAACCAGGGCGGGGTCGGTCACGCGACCGCTGCTGATGTGATGGGTTTAATTGCCGAAATTCAGACCACAGTTGCCGCCCGCTTTGGCATTATGCTGGAGCAAGAGGTGCAACTGGTGGGGGAATGGGTATGAATCATTAACCATTATTAATTGACAATCATCAATTGACAATAGTTAATGGAATTTGAGGACTGAGGGAGTTTTGAAATGGGGCGACGTTCTTTGCGGGTCGGGGTAGTCTTTGGCGGGCGTAGTGGTGAGCATGAAGTGTCGCTGGCCAGTGCGCGCAATGTCATGGATGCTCTAGAAAAAGCGGGCCACACGGTCGTCCCGCTGGGGATTACGCCGCAAGGACGTTGGCTGACCACGGGGAATCCACTGGGCCAGTTACGTGGCGAAGCCCCTTTACCAATCCAATTACCTGACCACACTCCCACGGTGGCCGACCGGCAACAGCGCAACGGGGCGTACGCAGCCCTGCTTGAACAGCCTGAACTTCAGGCGATCGAGCAGGATGCTGCAAGCGCGTATAACTCCTGGTCGCTGTTGCCACAGGCCCACGCCGATGCCCCGCTGCCCCAGATCGAGGTTATCTTCCCGGTGTTACATGGCACTTATGGGGAAGATGGCACGATCCAGGGTATGCTGGAGATGGCGAATCTACCGTATGTGGGCTGTGGCGTTTTAGCCAGTGCTGTGGCGATGGATAAGGCCGTCGCCAAGCAACTTTTCGCCCAAGCGGGCCTGCACCAGGTGCAATACCAGGTGGTGGCCCGCAAAGCGTGGCGGACAAAGCACGCGGCAATCATCACCGCGGTGGAGGCGGATCTCGCCTACCCCCTCTTTGTCAAGCCGGCCAATCTGGGCAGCAGCGTAGGGGTGAGCAAAGCACGCAACCGCGCCGAACTGAGTGATGCCATCGAAATTGCTTGTCGCTATGATCGCAAGGTGGTGATTGAAGCTGCTGTCCCCAATGCGCGCGAAATTGAAGTGAGTGTACTGGGCAATGATGAACCGTTGGCCAGCATTGCCGGCGAGGTCATTCCTGGTCATGAGTTTTATGACTATGAAGCAAAGTATCTCGATGATAGCAGTCAGTTGTTGATTCCTGCTGCCATTGATGATGCGTTGTTGGCCCAAGTGCAAGCGATGGCTTTAGCGGCCTTTCGGGTGACAGACTGTTCTGGTCTAGCCCGCGTCGACTTTTTGCTCGACAATGTGACCAAGACGCTCTATCTGAATGAGATCAATACAATGCCTGGTTTTACCCGTAGTAGCATGTATCCCAAACTGTGGGAAGCCAGTGGCATTCCTTATCCCGAACTAGTCGACCGTCTCTTGACGCTGGCCCTAGAACGGTATGCCGAACAGCAAGAGAATTGTACGACGCGGGTGGTTGATTAGTTGGTTGGTTAGTTGGTTAGTTGGTTGGTTTGTGAGCATCTGACAAACCAACTAACTAACTAATACGACAACGTTAAATTATGTGCCTAGCTGGTCCGTGACCAGCGGCTGTGGTCAATACCGCTGGTCACGGACCAGCTAGGCACAGAGCGGAACAACGGCCAATTTAACGTTGTCGTACTAACTCATTTTACGATATTCAAGGAGTTGGCATGGCGCATGTGGCTGCCTCGCCAGTAAGAGCAATGACGAGAAAACCAACAACCAAAGCCCAAGCGACTAAGGCGCGTGCATCTAAACCGCGGACCCCGTCAACTTCCTACGTGTTACCGACGGCACCGTCGGTGGTGACGACACAGCGGCGGGCACACCAACAGGCCCGGCGTCGCCGGCAAACGGCCAAACAGATGCGCCGTTTCGAGTCGCTGCTGGCGAATGTGCATTTGCCCAAGCTGCAGGGGGTTACCTGGCGCATACCGGTCGGGTTGCGTAAGTGGCATGCCAGCAAAGTCATCAGCCTGCTCTTGCTGACGCTGGCTGTGGCGTTTATTAGCTGGGTCCATACCGATGCCCGTTGGTTTGTCTATCGGGAAATGGTGACCTTTCAAAACCTGACTTATCTGGACGCTGATCAATTGTATGCCGAGATCGAAGTCGAGGGTTGGAATACCTTCTGGCTTTCGCCTTCAGCCATTCGGGCGCAACTGGTTGCTTTGCCCACAGTGGCCGATGCGCAGGTGCAGGTTCGGCTGCCCAATCAGCTGCGGATTACCGTCACCGAAGAAGTGCCGGTGGCGCAGTGGATTACCCAACAGGGTAACTTCTGGTTGCTGGCTGATGGCACCGCCTTGCCGGCCATTGATGAGCGTCATGCGGCACTTCCGCGGATTATCGACCCCCAGCGTGATGCGCGCAGCTTTGCGGCAACGGCCGCCTTACAGATGAATCATGAAGTGTTGCATAGTGCCCAAGCGCTGCTGCAACTGCTGCCTGATATTGGGAACCTTACCTATAACCAGGGGTATGGGCTAAATTTTCATCTGCCGGGGAGCAGCACCTGGGTCTACTGGGGAGACGGCCAGCGCATGCAAACGAAGTACAACAATTTACTAGCCATCCAACAACTGCTGCGTGCGGAAGAACGTGCCGCAAGTATTATTGATATACGCTTTGAGAAGACGCTCGTCAAATAAATAAATGTCAACATTACCGTTGCTATTACTAGGGTATAAACGTCTCCATCATTAATGGAAAACAAGCAGCAATTAATAATTGATGATTCGTCATTAATGATTCGGAATCAGTAAGAGGCCATCCGTGCAAGAAGTTATCTCTGCCATTGATATCGGCACCACCAAAATCTGCGCATTGACCGCCGAGGTCACCCACGACAGCCTGGGCAACCTGGCCCTGCGCGTGGTTGGCGAAGGCCAAACGCCCAGCCGGGGGATTCGCCGTGGCGTGGTAGTCAACGTTCATGAAGCGGCGGCCTCCATCGCCGAAGCCATTGAAAAGTGTGAGCGCGAGATGGGCCAGCAGGTGATCAGCGCCTATGTGGGCATTGCCGGCAGCCATATCAACACCATGAACAGCAAAGGCGTCTCGCCCATTGACCGTCGCAGTGGGGTAACCAATGGTGATATGCAGCGCGCACTGGAAGGGGCGCGGGCCGTGGCCTTGCCCCAGAATCAAGAGGTGATTCACGCGATTGCGCGCCACTGGACGGTTGACGGCCAAAACAACGTGCAGCAGCCATTAGGGATGAATGCCTATCGCCTGGAAGTTGACGCCCATATTGTGACTGGTAGCAGCACGGCAGTGAACAACCTGGTGCAATGTGTGATGGCGCATGGGATCGATGTCGATGAATTGGTGCTCGAACCGCTGGCCAGTGACCGTGCCGTGCTGCGGGCCGAGGAGCGCCAAATGGGCGTTGCTGTCATCGACATTGGTGGCGGCACCACCGATGTGGCGATCTTTATTGAAGATGGGCTCTGCCATACGCAGATTCTAGACTTAGGGGGCAACCATCTTACCAATGATATTGCCGTGGGGCTGCATACCCCCTATGAAACCGCCGAGGAACTAAAGATCCGTTATGGCAATGTCCTGCCCGAACGGGTGGCCGACGACGAAAATGTTTGGGCAACCGTCTTCGGTGAGAAAGCCGAACGCAGCTTCAGTCGCCGCTTTATTTGCGAAGTGCTCGAATCGCGCGCCATTGAAATGTTTGAAATCATTCAAAGCAAGTTGGAAAGCAGCGGCTATTATAGCAAATTGCCGGCCGGGATTGTTCTTACCGGGGGGGCCAGCCAACTCCCAGGGCTGGCTGACCTGGGCCGCGAGATCTTCCAGATGCCTGTGCGCATTGGTGCGCCCGCCGCCCATCTGCCCATTACTGGTCTCAGCCGCAAAATGTTATCACCCAGCTATGCCACTAGCATCGGCCTCTTGCTGTGGGGGTTGCAAGGCGAAGAACGGCTGTGGCGACGCCGCTATGATCTAGAAACCAGCGGGCAGCGCGAATGGCTCGATACAACTGTACGCTGGCTGAAAAATTTATTGCCGGATTAATAGACATTATTCCGATTTAACTTTCTCAAAGGTGACCGGATGACAAGATGACAAGATGAATAAACGTATGGTCATCCGGTCAAGTTACAAAGCTAAATCGGAATCAATACTAATACTCAGGAATCAAGCAGTCGGGATAGCGCACGAGCAAATAACCCTATGCTCACTGCCTTCACGCTACTGCCTAGCGCATTCGGATCTGTTCAGGCTACTCGTTTTGCCCACGGTGAGCATCACCACGGTTGGTAAAACGAGTAGCCCAAATGCTTGCTATCATTATTCGCAGACAACATTGTCGTAATTTGTAATATCACCCAACCCCAACCCAAGTAACAGAGATCTTGCAGTACGCAGAAAGTTCTAATTTAGTCAGAGGAGATCACACATGTCACAAAAAAGCAACCCCCAGTTCGTGGACAATTTCGCCTCAATTAAGGTGATCGGTGTCGGTGGCGGTGGCCAGAATGCAGTTAATCGCATGATCGACGAAGGCATTCAGGGCGTCGAATTTATCGCCGTCAACACCGATTCACAAGCGCTGATGCTCTCTGGCGCACCGGTGCGGCTGCGCATTGGCGATAAGCTGACCAAGGGGCTTGGCTCCGGCGGTAACCCCGAAATTGGGCAACGCGCCGCGGAAGAGAGCCGCGAAGAGATCGCCGAGATGGTCAAGGGGGCCGACATGGTCTTTGTGACCGCCGGCATGGGGGGTGGCACCGGCTCGGGCGCAGCCCCGGTGATTGCAGGTATCGCCCGCGAACAGGGCGCGTTGACGATTGGTGTGATCACCCGGCCATTTAGCTTTGAAGGCAGCCACCGCCGCCGTACCGCCGAAGGCTCGATCAAGGAACTGACCGAGAAGGTGGATACGCTAATTGTGATCCCAAATGACCGCTTGCTCCAAGTAGTCGACAAGAAGTTGGGGATTAACCAGGCTTTCCGCGCGGCCGATGATGTGCTACGCCAGGGCATTCAGGGGATCAGCGAATTGATTACGATCCCTGGCCTGGTCAATCTTGACTTTGCCGATGTGCGTTCGGTGATGCTGGACGGTGGCGCCGCGTTGATGTCAGTGGGCCGCGGCGCGGGTGAGAATCGCGCCAAGGATGCCGCCAACAGCGCGATCCACAGCGCGTTGCTCGATGTCTCGATTGACGGTGCCCGTTCGATCCTCTTCAACATCCGCGGTGGCGAAGAGTTGAGCCTCTTTGAAGTCAACGAAGCGGCCGAGATTGTGCGCGCCAACGCTCACCCCGAAGCCAACATTATCTTTGGCGCAGTGATTGATCCCGAGATGAAGGATGAACTGCAACTGACCGTCATTGCCACCGGCTTTGACAAACCCAGCCCAAGCGAAGTGCAGCAATTTACCCAGCGCAATGGCGATAGCCGTGGGTATGATCGTGAGCGGCAACCCACCCGCCCGGAAACCCCACGCGCCAATAGTGATTACAATGTGCGTACCTTCGACCGTGATGATTTGGATATCCCTGCCTTCCTCCGCCGCGCACGTAATAATGGCCGCTAGATCTGTGCTCTAGCCTTTGCACTACATGAGAAGTGCAGTATCAGTAGACCGCAGTGTAGTCTGCATCCCCTGATGCAGACACCCGTTTGCAGCAGGGGATGCGAACTACACGTTGCGGTTTACTGAGTATAACAAAAAAGCTCCTAGAATCACTAGCGATTCTAGGAGCTTTTTTGTGGCAGCGCGTGCGGTTACTGTCAATATTCGATCAGCTACACTTGCTTACAGATAAATTAACTTAAAATTTTACGCTTTCTGGTAATTGCTAACTTTGTTAGAATATTTAGAGTGGTAGAACACACGTTTCGTACTTGCAGCCCTGCTTGAAGTATGCTATACTTCAGACAAGAATCAATATGTAGTATGCTTCTGGTTATTTTATACAACATATAGTGCCATACGGTGGCCGCAGCGTAGCCGTAAATTGTAAATGCTACGGGCAGTTGTAATTGGATGTACAGTAAATTATGTAGTCCGTTGTATAGTAAATAACTACTACAATCGCTACTAGGCGTTGGGCAGACCGTAACGAGTGCGATGGCCAACCTCTAACCAGATAACATTATTTGAACTAATCATCATCGAGTTGCAAGCAGGCTGCCATGCGATGTCCACATTGTAACCATGATCAACACAAGGTCGTTGACACGCGTGATACCGGCGATGCAATCCGGCGGCGGCGACAGTGCGAAGAATGTGGTCAACGCTTTACGACCTATGAACATGTTGCCGCGAATCTGCTGGTGATCAAAAGTGATAATCGGCGCGAGCCCTTTGATCGGCAGAAATTGCTTTCGGGCATTCAGACGGCTGCGACCAAGCGGCCCATTAGTAGCGACACCTTGGAGCACATTGTTGATCAGATTGTCGAATCGCTCCATACCATCGGCAAAAACGAAGTACACAGCAGTGTGATCGGCAACATGGTATTGGATCATCTGGCCCCCCTTGACCAGGTCGCTTATATCCGTTTTGCCAGCGTTTATTTGGATATGAACGATTTGAATGAGTTGCAGATTGAGATTGATCGACTGATGGGGCGAAGTTAACCAAAAACCTCTCCGATCCCTACCCAGCGCGTCTTTTTTCAGACACACCCGTCTACGTTATTGGCACAGTCTTTAATTGAAATTTATTCAGTAGGTGAAGGCGCTATGCTTCCATCGCAGTCGATTATTGCCTACAATTCAAGCGGAAATAAAGCTTTCTTTAATTGTAGGCAATAATGGGTGGCGATGGTGCCATCTAATTTGTAGAAAGGAGGTAAAAAACATGTCAAAGCTGAAGGTAGTTTTGAAGCCTGGTGTGACAACACCAACATCAGGACAATATGCTGTGGTAGGACCACGTGGTGGAATGCTTGGTGCAGAAGTGACATCTGTGCAGGGTAAACCGCTACCACCTACGTCAAAACCAGGACAGGGATATGTGCTCGTTGATCCAACGAAGCATAAAAAATAGGTTCATGAGCATGCTCATGAACCTATTCGCCCGAGGCATTAAGACTTAAGCGTCGAAACTAAACTTAATGCCACATGCAGTGTTGCAGGGCTAGATCTGGTCCATCTAGCCCTGCATTTCTTTATTACTAAAGGTGTACTTTCCTTTAGCAGTAGGCTGTAAGTAATATTACCTGGGTTTTTGGGGTTTGTCAACTTATGATAAAAGCCCGAAAACAGCTTTGGTGACAGCGCTAAAGGAGAGGACACCGTGACAATACAAGAGAAAGTAGTGGCCAAGACTGGTACTACCGCTATAAATGCACATTCAAAAGCTCGTACCGTTATTGAAAATATCAAAGGGCAACGGGTCCATCTGGATCTGCCCACCTATGTCAGCGACGACATTATCAACCTGAGTGAAAATAGTGTGAAAGTGCTGGAGAAGCGTTATCTGCGCCGTGATCTGGACGGCACGCTGCTCGAAACGCCGGCCGGCATGTTCTACCGCGTCGCCTACCATGTCGCGCAGGTCGAGCAGGAGCACGATGGGGAGGTCGAAGCCACAACCAAGACCTTCTATGATCTGCTCACGGAGCGCCGCTTTTTTCCCAACAGCCCCACCTTTACCGGGGCTGGTACACCGCTGGGGCAGCTTGCCGCGTGTTTCGTGTTACCGATCGAAGATGATATGGGCAAGAGTGATGACGGCATCTTCAGCACCCTGCGCGTAGCCGCATTGATCCAACAGACCGGTGGCGGCAATGGCTTCTCCTTTAGCCGGCTGCGCCCGAAGAACGATGTGGTACACACCTCGTCTGGTCGTGCCACGGGTCCAATTGGCTTTTTGCGTGTTTACGATCAGGCCTTTGGCGAGATTGCGCAAGGTGGAAGCCGCCGCGGGGCCAACATGGGCGTGCTGCGCGTCGATCATCCCGATATTGAAGAGTTCATCGGCTGCAAAGCCGAAGAAGGCAAGATCGCCAACTTCAACATCTCGGTCGCGATCACCGACGAGTTTATGCAAGCGGTTAGAGATGATACCGACTTCCATCTGCGCAACCCGCGCGACAACACGATCTGGAAGACGCTGCGGGCCCGCGACCTCTTTGCGCGGATCGTCAAGTATGCCCATCACAACGGCGAGCCGGGGGCACTCTTTATTGATGCTGCGAACCGCAGCAATCCGGTACCACACCTCTATGATCTAGAGGCCACCAATCCGTAAAGTCCATGCGGCCATCGGGCGAAATCCCGAATGGAAAATCCTTTCTGATTGACTTGGAACCCTCATCGCGATTCTAGCCACCGCGGCAGGGCAACAGGGCGCAAGCAGGTGTACATAAACTGAGCATCGTTAATGACACTGGGTAGCGTGAGAGACTAAGTGAAAGGACACCCCAATCTAAACATAATGGGGTGGTGCGATAGTCCGAACCTCGGCGTGAGCTGAGTTGTAGCTTTGGTGGTATTACTTCATCGAAGTGAACATAAGGGTGGGGAACAGTGGCTTGGCCCGTACGAAAATTGTTGTCTTGGTTCGATCAACTTGAATGAGCATGTCACGATTGATGAAGAAGGCGATGCGGTCGTGGACTGGGAATTGCTGCGGCGCTCGGTCTATGAGAGCACCCACTTCCTGGATAATGTGGTCTCGGCCAATGCCTATGTGCCGGTGGTGCCGGCCGTGGCCGCAGCCGCCCATCGTGCCCGCCGCATTGGCCTGGGCATCATGGGGTTGGGTGACATGATGTACAAGCTGGGCATTCGTTATGGCAGCCTGGAAGGCCAGGAGTTTGCCGGGCAGATTATGGAGTTTGTGCGCTATCACTGCATGGCCAAGAGCATTGAACTGGCCGAGGAACGCGCCCCGTTCCTGGCCTTTGCCGGCAGTATCTATGATGATCAGCAGCCGGGGGGCATGAAGTGGCTGCCGCCCCATTCCGTCGTCCCCTTTATCCAAGATTGGGCCCGCCCCAAGCTGGATTGGGACGCGATTGTAGAGGGCATCCGTCGCCACGGTATTCGCAACGCGGCCCAGACGACCGTTGCGCCGACTGGCACCATCGCCACTGTCTGTGGTTGTGAAGGTTATGGCTGTGAACCGGTCTTTGCCTTGGGCTATGTGCGCCATTTCAAGGATGGCGACAAAGATGTCGAGTTGAACTATACCAGCCCGCTCTTTGATGCCGTGCTCGATCGCCTGGACCTGAGTAGCGGGGCCAAGGCTGCGCTCAAGCAACATGCCGCCGCTTATGGCTCAATTCAAGATTTTGCCGATGCCCCGGCGCACTTGCGTAATACCTTTGTCGTGAGCAATGATATTACGGCGGAAGAGCATGTGCGCATGCAAGCGGCGATTCAGGCTTTCGTTGATAACAGCATTTCGAAGACCTGTAATTTTCCGGAAGGGGCCACGGAAGAAGAGGTCGCCAAGGCCTACCGCCTGGCGTGGGAGCTGGGGTGCAAGGGGTTGACCGTCTATGTCACTGGCAGCCGGCAGCAAGTGGTATTGGAGACGAAGGCCACAAAAGATAAAAAGAGCGAAGGCGAAGCGCCCGCGGCCCAGAGTGAGGGTCTGCTCAATGGCAGTAATGGCTATCAAAATGGCCATACCAATGGCCATGTGAATGGTCATACCGCACCGGTGAATGGCCAAATTGTCGTCGATGATGTCAAACCGGTGGTGACCAAACGCCCGCGGCCCAAGCGGCTCATGGGCAGCACTTATCGCAAAGAGACACCGCTTGGCTCTGCCTATATTACCGTCAACAGTGACGAGCGCAGCGAACCCTTCGAGGTCTTTCTCAATGTGGGTAAGGCCGGCAGTGAAGTCTCTGCCGTCAGCGAAGCGATGGGGCGGTTGATTAGCCTGGTGCTACGGATGCCGGCCAGTTTGCCGCCCTCTGAGCGCCTGCGCTGGGTGATGGATGAGATGGCGGGCATTGGTGGTGGCCGCCCATTGGGCTTTGGGGCCAATCGCGTCCGCAGCCTGCCGGATGGCGTGGCCCAGGTCTTGGCCGAGCATCTGAGCGAGTTGCCGCCCAGCCGCGAAGAACTCCATGCCGAACAGTTGGCCCTGCCGATTGCCCAACGCCCGATTGGCGATATCTGCCCCGACTGTGGCGAGGCGAGTTTCCTTAACGTTGAGGGTTGCCGCAAATGTCATGTTTGTGGCTATAGCGAGTGTTAGCTCTTTAACTATCCATCGGGAGACGTGTACTGCGCATCTGAGGATGCGCAGTACACGTCTCCCAAAAAAAAGGGTGAACAAAAAGCGGGTTGACATACAAGTCAACCCGCTTTTTGTTCACCCTTTTTTAGTTTTTCTCTATTTAGCACGCTTTGAAGAAGGTTTGCTTGAGGAATAAATCACCTTTGCCAACGTATGCTGAAAAACGCAAGGATTTGTCCAGCCTGACTGACAGAGCTTCTACAGCCCCTTGACAAAGCGCTATCAGGATTTATGCAATAGCTGCTCGTAGCGGCACGATATATCGTGCCGCTACGAGCAACTATTGCATAAATAGATGATAAACCCCAATAAAAAAAGGGACCGGCATAAGCCAGTCCCTTTTTGTTAGCGATCTGGGAATTAGATCTTGCGGACGTTCGCAGCGGCTGGACCCTTTGGTCCCTGCTGAATGGAGAACTCGACGCGTTCCCCTTCGGCCAGGCTACGATAGCCTTCAGCGACAATTGCGGAATGATGGACGAAGACATCTTTGCCACCTTCTTGTGCAAGGAAGCCAAAGCCTTTTTGATCATTGAACCATTTGACGGTTCCGACTACACGTTGCTCACTCATTGTTGGAAACTCCTTTTGTTTCACCTACTACTGATCAAACTTATACCCTTTGGCTCGGCAAAATCCACGAATGAGTAATCAATTCTCACGCCAAAAAATGTGCTTGGTCTGAAAACAGTGGTTGCTCTCTGCGACAGAGAACTGCCTATTACTGTTTTCAAAACATCACACAGTCGGCTACTTTTATCGATAACGTGCATTTATGGCTTTTACTACCGCAAGTGGTATGACAAAACGTCGCAATTTCCAACAATAAACACAAAAAAGCGCCGCCCAAACTGTAAATCTGGACAACGCTCCCTGGCAACTTGTTCAGAACTACAACATCTTGTACTGCTTACAGTATAGCGGAGAATTGTAACCTTGTCAAGATGCAAGTTTTGTTGATCAACATATGTCACACAAACTTGCCTACCTAAACAACCATCAAGAATGTTTGTGCCGGCTTCGCTACAGCTTTATCGCAACTTCGCCCATTCTCTGTAAAAAAATAAACTTTTGTCCAGGTTCCCTGATAAAGCTTTGACAGATGCTCTACGCTGTACAAGGTTTGCCTCTGCTCAAGGCGCAAGTTACTGTTGTAGCCATAGCACCTGATAGGGTTCCAACTGAATCGCTTCCGTGCCGAGCGTGAGCCGTTGACCGCTGATCAGCTCCGTAAATTGATAACCCAATCCGTAAAGCCGCACTTCGTTGGCCGGGATGGGTTGAGCACGCTCGGTGAAGTTGATTAGCACGACTACACGCGTCTCCCCCTGCATCCGCACATAACCAAAGACCTGGTCGGACCCAACGTTGATCACTTCCATGCGGTTGCCGGCGAAGGCTGCACAGCTTTTGCGCTGGCGGATCAGATGTTGCAAACGTCCATAGATCTCCCCTTCGACTGTATCACCGTCGGTGCGCTGCGCAACTTTTGTCCAGTCGATCAGTGGGCGGTGGACCCAGCGGCTGTCATCGAGTTTCTGCGGCTCGGTGCGATAGCTGTAATCATTGAGCCAGCCGACTTCATCCCCCAAGTAAATGAGCGGAACACCGCCAATGCTGAGGATCACAGCGTGAAGCAGGAGAATGCGGCGGATTGCCAACTCGATCTCGGCTTGGTCGTCGAGTTGAAGGGCCTGTTCCAAACCGGCCAACGAGGCGAGCGAACCGGAGATACGGGCATCACCGGTTTTCGGGTTTTCCTGAAAGGGCAGGCCACGCGCAAAACTGCCCGCAAAGCGCCCCGTGTAAAAGGCATTGAGGAAGCGACGATGGTCATAGCCGTTGATGCCCAAAGCCGCGGCATCCGCATCATCAAAGGTCCAGCCGATGTCATCGTGGCAGCGGATGTAGTTGACCCACGCACAGCCCTCCGTAATTGGGAAGCGGTAGCTGATTGCGTGGCGCAACAAGCGCACCTCGCGCGTTGCCAGCGAATTCCAGAGCAGCGCCATCAGCAGGGGGTTATAGGAAAGTTGACACTCGGCGGGGCTGATATAGCGGGCGACCTCATCGGGGTGGACAATTGCTTCGGACTTAAAGAGCAGGGTCGGCGCAGCAATGCGCAAGAGGGCATTGAAGGCTTGGACTAATTCGTGTGCCTCCGGCAGACTTTCGCAGGTGGTGCCCATCTGCTTCCAGATAAAGGCGAGCGCATCCAGGCGTAAGACTTCACAGCCCAGGTTAGCAAGGAAGAGCATCTCGCCGGCCATCTCATAGAAGACGACCGGATTGGCGTAATTGAGATCCCACTGAAAGGCATTAAAGGTGGTCCAGACCCATTTGTCTACCTCGGGGCGATAGGTGAAGCTGCCGGGGTGTTGGTCGGGAAAGATCTCGCGCAGGGTGCGGTCGTAGGCGTCGGGCAGGGTGCGGTCGGGGAAGAGGAAGTAATAGTCAGCATAGTCGGGATCACCGGCCAATGCGGCTTTCGCCCAGCGATGTTCGTCTGAGGTGTGGTTGAAGACAAAGTCGAGGACCAGGCTGATCCCCGCATGGCGTAGCTCGGTGGCCAGTTCTCGCAGATCGGCCATTTGCCCTAGGGTCGGGTTGACTTGGCGGTAATCACTGACTGCGTAACCGCCGTCACTGTTGCCTTCTGGGGCCTGGAAAAGCGGCATCAGGTGTAGATAGGTGAGCCCCAACTCTTGAAAATAGGGAATCTTGGTGCGCAGGCCTTGCAGATCACCGGAAAAGAGATCCACATAACAGATCCCGCCCAACATCTGCTGCGACTGATACCAGGTGGGGTTGGCTTCGCGTTGGACATCAAGTGTCTGGAGATCCGCTGGTCGTTCGAGCCAACTGCGGGCAGCAAGGGCGACGATTTGGGTCAGATGATAGAAGAAATCATAGCGATTGCCATAGAGGCTCAAGAGCTTGGCAAAAAGGGTCGGGAAGTGCGTTTCCAGCCGCTGCATGAATTGCTGCCAGGGGGCAGTGGCCAAATGCGCGGCAAATTCATGTTCCAGCCAGGGGCGTAGGCGGGTAAAGGTGCGGGCACTCTCACGGACCAGATTCGGGCTCAAGTTGTTCATTGGCTGCTCTTTCGACAACGACACTGGGCGACCGCTAAGGGACGACCGATGATGATTAGCTTATCCTATTGATAGCTCACGTGTTAAGTAAAACCTACAAAGTTTTTGGAAAATAATTAGGGGATTTGGCAATCCCCTCAGAGCGGTAACGATTTCCAAAGACTTTCTGGGTTTTATTTAAGGTGTAACTGCAATCTCATAATTCGCTGCTTCGGTGGTGACCGGGGCCAGGGCACTGACGACTAGAATCGCTTTCTCATTCGCAGCCAGGGCAGTCGTGGTAAAGGTTGCCATGCCCTGCTCATCAACCGGAAGCGGTTCGACACTGACCAACTGCTCATCATCTAACACCATACGCTGTAACAGCCAGCGCTGGGTGAGCAGATTATCGGTGAGCAGCCAGCCTTCGCTCTCCCACCCGGCTAGATCGCTTTCAAAATCGGTCGTGTAGCCAATGGCCTCAATCTGTAGATCATCAACTAACCAGCCGCTGCCATTGGCGGCATCGTCGGTGACATATTCAAAACGCAGCCAGATCGTTTCGCCGGCATAGGGGGAAAGATCAAATGCTTCGACTACCCAAGCCGACTCGCCAGCGGCGTTTGTGCTGTTGCCACTATAGCCGATCCCCAAATTATTGCCACTGGGATTTTCAGCGGTCATTCGTTTGCCCGTTAGCATCTGCCAATTTTGGCCATCGCGGCTGGCGAGCACATAGCCGTAATCATAGTCTGGCTCAATCTCCCACCACATCGCCACAGTCATAGAGATGAGGGTACCGGCGGCGACGGGACTGAGATCGAACTGGCGTGTGAGCCGACTATTCGAATCATCGCCACGATTGCTCCACCAAGCGTGGGTGCCACTGTTGGGCGTTGTGGCGGCGAGCCGCGTTGTTGCTTGGCCTTGGAAAGTCAATCTCAGCGCTGTTGTGCTGGGCAAGGCGATGTAGTCCGTGGCGTAATTGTAGACCGTCGCCGCATAATTGTTGGCGGCGCGATCGGGGGCGAAGGTCAGGAGTCCCTCTTCCACCGGCGGCGTGGGCAGATCGAGATCTGAATAGCCGTAGACCCCCGTCATCTCCAAGGCGGTTGGATCATCCACATAGTTGGCAATTGTCCAGTCGGCAAAGACGGTTGCGAACTCTTCACTGTGGCCGCTGGCTTGTAACGCATTGGTGATGCCCTGGATGCCATTTGCTTGTTCTGCGACCAGTGCACGGGTGGTTGCCTGGCCAAAACGTTGGCTGAGATAGTTGATAAAAAGATAGGCACTGCCATAATGTTCGGCATTACTACCCGTGTCAACACGCCACGTGTTGAGTTGGGTATCCGGCTGGCGGGCAAAGGCGTTGGCGAAGACCGTGTCGGTGCCATAGCCAGCCACCTCTTGGGCATATTCGCTCAGCCCTTCGTTGACCCAAGTCTCTTCGTTGCGGTCATTTGCCCAGTGGATCATATGTTGGAATTCGTGGGCCAAGACCGTTTCGTAATAGCCATAATCACTCGAACTGTTAAGCCAGCGCAAGTTGACGTAGAACATCTCTTTTTCGTTGGAGTAGGGATTGGCCAGCCGGCTGTACTGGTCTGCACTGCTGTAGTAGCCAGCCACGCCCGTGCCCACGGTGGTGGCGTGTAAAATGTGGATGCGTGGGTCGTTGTCTACCCCAGGGAACCACTCACTGCCGAAGAAATCAACCTCTGCCGGATAACTCACCGCGCTGAAATGGTCGATGGAATCACGAATTGCCGCCAGATCATGCGCCTCGCCTGCTTCCACCCAGACATAAACAACATCGGTCTTGTAAACCAATTCGGCTTGGATCTGGCTGTTGCTGTTGCTGTCCAGGTTGTGTACCCAAAAATCGAGCAGCTCGCCTACCTGGTAGTCGGGGGTATTCGTGTTGACAACCAGCGGGATCTCATTAATATCGGGGTTAAAACGTAAGGTTAGATCGCGTAGGTCGCGTGTCGGCACGACCACCAGTTGCAACTGTTCAAGGGTCGAAAGACCCTGCAAGGCTGTGGCCGGGATCGGGGTCTCTTGGGCAACCGGTGCTTTACTTTGCGGCAAACGGGTTGGCAATGGTGGTGGGGTAATGGGGACACGCTCAATTAGTTGATTCATCTCAGTTTGGCAACCGGTAGCACAGCAAAGCAAGAGGCCAAAGAGACAGAGTAAGAGGCGTGTCGGTCGCGTCGTAAACCGTTTGGGGTGAACAGGAAAGGTCATAGGTGAAAAGGTCCTAACAATAGAAAAGGCTGACCAATGGCCAGCCTTTCACGTTACGGTAAAAATTATCCAGGCATACATTATAATGCTTGCCGAGCTTGGAGTGGGCGAAGAGGGACTCGAACCCCCGACCTCCTCGGTGTAAACGAGGCATTCTAACCAACTGAACTATTCGCCCATGAATTACAGATGGGAAACTATAACCCACTTGCTGCTCTTTGTCAAGAATTACAGCGATGGTTAGGCGGATTTATACGGTTAACACATTACCACCTAACCCGTTTCGGGAGCCCATTGGGCGCGGTTTCGCCTAACAGCAGGTGTGTTTCAACCACCTGCTGGGATCTACGCACCCCCCGAACTCACCACCGGTATATACTCTTTGATCTTTCGATAGCCCGGCGGCGGCTTGAGCAGGGGCATGGGGGGCGGCTCTTCCTTTGCCAATGTCTGCTGAAATTCATAGAAGCGCCAGACGCCACGGCTGATCCCTTGCATGGTGCTGTTGCTCGTTGCCCAATCCATCCAGCCAGAACGATAAAAGAAGATGCTTAACACATAGGGGCCGGTTGGTCCCCAGATCAACGCCACATCGCTGTGCGACTCGAAGGCAAAGCCATGTTTGTGAACAATCCAGCGCTCGTTTTTGCTGGGTAGTCCGCCCCAGATCAATTCCTGAAATTCATCGTGGGTCATGTAAAAGAGGATCGTCTCACATTCGTCGGGGGTAATGGTCGCCGCGTAGTGCTCGATGAGCAGCCCTTCGCCCTGGGTACATTGATAGATCGCTGAGAGGATCTGCCCCATCTCGCGTGGGGTGGATTGTAGGTTGCTGTCTGGGTTGGTATCCCAATCCTCGCGCTGGTTGCCCGGTGTGGGGATCTCGGGGAGCGATACCTGTACATCATAGGCCGACTGCATATAGGTGCTCTCCAGCCCCAAGCGACGCGCAAAGTCGGTGAGCCGGCGCGCGCCGGCACCCGAATCACCGTCACCCAGCCAGGCCAGCAGTTGATTGGCGGCATGGTTATTGCTTTCGCCCAGCGCATAGTCGAGCCATAAGCCCACCGTGCCACTCGTCTCATCATCGGCTTTGACCCCGCCGTCGAGCTTCTCCATCACCGCGGCGGCAATCACGAGTTTCATGGTGGACATCCCCGAAAAGGCGACATCGGCGTCAACCATCGCCTCTTCATCAGTGGTCAGGTCATGCAAGTAGATGGCGGCAAAGCCGGGGAAATCGGCGGTATAGTCATTGAGGACCGCGGCCAGATCAGCCTGGTTGGGGGGAATGGCGGCTTGTTCTACCAGCACCAACTGGGCAGCGCGCTCTTGGTAGCTGGTGAGCGCGGCGATCACCTTTGTGATACTGGCGTCAACATCCAGCGTATAGCCCGGTTGGCCCGGTTGCCATTGCCAATCCTGCTCATAGCTGCCCACATAATCGGCCGGTGCCCCCACGGCGGTGGCCATACCGTCGCTCCAGACTGGCCGCGGGGCGACGCCGCGTGGGGCAGAGGGGGGGGTGTTCTGTTCAGCGGCGACAGCTTCCAGCCAGGCGCGGACTTTGTCCGCATTCAAGGTGAAGCGCACGGGGATGTCGCGGCGCTGCTGTTGAAAGCCTAATGCCTCGCGCACGGCGATATCGAGGAAGGTGGTGCCTTCTAAATATTGGGTGGCCTCGCGTACCATCTGTTCGGCATCGACGTAAAAATCAACTTCTGCCGGTGGTAAAGCGAGTCGCTTTGCGCCAAAGTAGACGCCAATCGGCTCGTGGTAGATCGGCTCCAGATGTTTGCGCACCTCTGCCCCATCTTTGAGCGCGCTCAATTCCAGTCCGCCCAAATAGACCCCCGGCGGAATCGGCGCGGCCATCACTTTAAAGCGCGAATAGAGCGGGAAAAGGGCTAAGATGGCGAGGAAGAGAATGACGTAGGTGGTGAAGCGCCGCATAATTTATTTTAAGAAATAGCGATTGCCAACCGCAGACAAGCCTGAATTCCGCCCCAGTCTAGTTCGGTTACGTGTCCGATTTCCGCAACTGCTGTGATGGGAGCTGTATTCAAAAATGTGCGAAAAGCAGTCGGTTTATGGAGACCTGCTTGTGACCACTCTTGTAAGATATAGTCGCTGGGCGCTTTGGCAGATGCAATTTGGGTGGTTAACACACCAATGATTACATCTGGCCGTGTTTGGTGATAGCGTGTGGTAGAAACAACCAAAGCTGGCCGTCTTTTTACACCGGTTGCTCCTGCAAAATCGGCTAAAACTATCTTCCCTGGCTCAATCACGATCTACCTCTTCTCCTGCTACTTGGCTCGTAACCATGTAACGGCTACTTGCCTCGCGTAGTTCGGCTAAATCTTGTTCGCTCCATTCATCAGATTCATCGACCTGTTGTGAGGGCGTTTCGCCATAGGTGACAAAGTGGGCAAAGCCTTGCTCAGTCGCTAGCAGTTGTTTGCGTACATCCGCGGTTAACTTTTCTGATATCGACAGCTTTTCTGAAGGCGTTAATTCCTGAACTAGTTGCCAGATTTGCGAGATTACTTTTTCTTTTTCTAAAGTAACAGCCATCGTCACACCTCGTTATTGATCTGAAATCCTACTCCCACTCGCCCTACTCCCACTCAATCGTGGCCGGCGGTTTGCTGCTAATATCATACACTACGCGGTTGATGCCGTCTACCTCGTTGACGATGCGATTGCTGACGCGCGCCAGCAATTCATAGGGCAGCCGCGCCCAGTCGGCGGTCATAAAATCGTCGGTGGTGACGGCACGCAGGGCAAGCGCGTTGCCATAGGTACGCCCGTCACCCATGACGCCGACGCTGCGCACAGGGAGTAGCACGGCAAAGACCTGGCTGGTGGCGCGATAGAGATTAGCCTTGCGCAACTCGTCGAGGAAGATCGCATCGGCCGCCCGCAAAATTTCCAGCCGTTCCCAAGTGATATCCCCAATAATACGGATGGCGAGGCCAGGGCCGGGGAAAGGATGGCGCCAGACGATCTCTTCAGGCAACCCCAACGCCTCACCCACACGGCGCACTTCGTCTTTAAAGAGCATGCGCAGTGGCTCGATCAGCCGAAAGGTCATATCTTTGGGCAGGCCGCCAACATTGTGATGGGTCTTGATCGTGCGCGCATGGCGCGTTTCATCGCTGCCGGCGGACTCGATCACATCGGGGTAGAGGGTGCCTTGGGCGAGGAAGGCGGGTGAATCAACGCCCCATGCCGCCGCCAATCGCGCCGCTTCCGCCTCAAAGGTGCGCACAAACCGGGTGCCGATCAGCTTGCGTTTTTGCTCGGGGTCGGTGATGCCGGCGAGGTCACTCAAGAATTCTTCTTTGGCATCGACGGCGACGAGATGCATACCCTGGTGTTTGTCAAAGGTCTCGACCACCTGTACTGCTTCGCCTTTGCGCAACAGGCCGTGATCGACAAAGACACAGGCGAGCCGGTCGCCAATCGCCTTGTGGACCAGCGTCGCCGCGACGGCACTGTCTACGCCGCCGCTCAGTCCGCAGATCACATGGCCATCCGGTCCAACTTGCGTGCGGATGCGCTCGACCATTTCGTCGATAAAGTTGCCGGCTGTCCAGTCGCCGCGACAGCCGCAGATGCGTTTGGCAAAGTTTTCCAGCAGCACAATCCCCTGTGGCGTGTGGACCACTTCTGGGTGGAACTGGATTGCATAGATCTGTTTGGCCTGGTTCACAATCGCGGCGTAAGGCGAATTGTCACTGGTGGCAATCGGGGTAAAGCCGGCGGGGATTTGCTCCACGCGGTCACCGTGGCTCATCCAGACCTGGAGCGTGGTCGACATGCCGGCAAAGAGTGAACCGTGGTCGTTGTCATTGCTCGCCGTGACCTGCACTTGGGCTGGGCCATATTCGCGTTCACGGGCAAGCGAGACAACGCCCTGGAGTGTATACGCCAGCAACTGTAAGCCATAACAGATGCCGAGCACCGGCACGCCACTCGCCAGCACACTTGCCGGCAAAGTCGGTGCGCCCTGCTCATAGACACTGTTTGGACCGCCGGAAAGGATAATCCCCGCCGGTTGCAATTTAGGCAGCAACTCGTCTGCCCGATCCCAGGGAATCAGTTCGGCATAGACTTGCGTTTCGCGCACACGGCGACAGATCAGTTGGGCGTATTGGCTGCCGTAATCCAGGACGGCGATGGTTTGGTGATTCATGGTTGCTTTCTATCCGAGTAAGATGAGTAACTCATCGATGGTTGTTAATATAATGCCCTCATCCAATAGCATAGATGTAATGATCTTTGTCCGAATATCGTCGTCATCAGTTACCAGATAGTCAACCATGCCAATGACAGCAGTCGCAATTACCTTATCATCTTCTGGATCACGACAAATGTTGGGAATATCGTTTAACTCCACCAGTTCCAACTCTTCTACAAGCTGCGAAAAGAAAATGCGGCGCAACTCTGGATAGACAAGTTCAGCAACTTCCGGATAAGCCAAGACCCGTTCATATTCATCAAATAATTGAGCTGAACAGACAACAATAAAGCGTCGCGCTTGCCACGCCATCATAAAGGTTCCTAATTCCGGCGGACGCATTAGGGCACGGACTAGTTGATTAGTATCGACGACAATTCTCATCGGCTATGATTGATAGGCGTGGCGGGCACGCTCAATGCGCGCATCAATTTCTTCGTCACTGATTGTGGGCGAGGTAAAACCGCTATCCACTGCTGCCTTAATCGCATCTAGTACTTTTTGAAAACGCGCATGACGGGCTTTTTCGGTAATCTTTATTTCATCTGGCCCCATAATGATGATTGCTACTCTTGTCCCAATTGGTACATCGGTAGGTAAAGTAATTGTATGATCATCTCTAACCGTGGAAATATAGGCAGGTGTCGTACTTATCATTGTGTGTTCTCCATTTCTGTAAAAATCTAGCGTTCAACGAAATCATGTCCAGTATATTTGCGCGCAAGTAAAATGAGATGCTCACTGTACATGTCATACGGATTGCCATCAAAGTCGCCCCAGATTTCCGCCACCCTAAAACCGGCTTTTTCCAACAATAATTCGGCTTCGCTGCGCCAGAGAAAACGCAAGGTAAAGGGGCAGGGGGTGCGGTGAACCCTGCCATCGGGGAAGATTTCTTCATAAATAAAGAGTGTCTCCTGGATCTGGTCAGCCCAGTTGACGGTGCGCACACTCCACTTGATGAGTTGCGCGCCGGTTGTCTCATCTTCCCACTGATCGGCCAACTCTTGCAGCCCGTTGACGGCAAGTAAACGGGGCAGATCAGGGTTAAATAGGTCGATGAAAAGTAAGCCATGGGGCGCCAAATGGCGATACGCGTTGCGCAAGACGGCCAGTTGATCGGCCTGTGTGGTCAGGTGCATCAACGTGTTGCTGGTACAGAAGGCAAAGGCAAACGCTTTTTGCGGCAGGTCAAAGGTGCGCAGGTCAGCTTCAACGAGGGTGATGCGTGATGCGTGATGCGTGATGCGTGATTTCTGGCGGGCAAGATCAAGCAGGGCGGGGCTAATATCCACGCCGGTGACTGTGTGTCCAGCCTTGACCAAAGGCAGCAAAGCGCGCCCGGTGCCACAACCCAGTTCGAGGATCGGATCGCCACACTCGGCGGCTAGATCGAGAAGCGCGGCTAGATCGTCGTCATAGTGACGGTAATCGCCATCATAAAAGCGGGCAAAGCGGTCAAAGGGCGTCGTCATGGCGCTCGTTAGATTGGGCTGCTCAGTCGTCGGTCGCTGCATAGCCTGTATGATATTGCATTGTTTGACAGAGGGAAAATCATGGGATAGACTAAATGGGCCTCAGCAACTATCTCAACTGTACTTTACATATCTTTTTCATTTTCTGCTTCTCGGCACAATGTAATTTTGGGCAGGGGATGGTCATTGCCGGTGTACAGGACCCGTATGTTGCTAACCAATTTTGTGCCTTACATTCAACAGTATCAGCCGTATTCGCGATGGTTTTATGGTATACTGGTTGAACGCCGTGGTGGATCGGTTGGTCAGCTTGTGGACGGTCCGATCTGGTTTGAACTGTGGAAGGAGACGATATGAGTGTAGCACAAACGGCCATGATGACAGAAACGCAGGATATAGCGACGACCCCGGTGCCACTGAATGGCTTGGCGTCTCATCAACCGGGTGAAGAGTTTGGCCCGTTACCGCCCGAACTCTGGCCCAATATTGACCATCTGATCATCGAGGATGACGAACCCGTGGATAGCATCGGCTCGGAAAAACAACAGCGGTTACTGGCGCATATTCTCTTCGGCTGGTCCGGCCCTGGTGCAGGGCGTCCCTTTGCCGTTTTTGCCAATGTCGGTCTTTACTATTCCGTCTACGAACAGCCGCTCGTGCCGGATGTGATGGTCAGTCTGGATGTCAAGCTGCCAAAAGATATCTGGCAGAAAAAGGCCAACCGCACCTATCTGATGTGGGAGTATGGCAAACCGCCTGATCTGGTGATTGAGATCGTTTCTAACAAAATTGGGAAAGAAGACGATCTCAAAAAAGAGAAATATGCGCGGATTGGCATTAAGTATTATGTCATCTATGATCCGGCGCAGCGCTTGAGTCAACAACAGCTACGCATCTATGAATGGCGCACCAACGGTTACGTGTTGATGGCCGGTCAGTGGATGGCTGATATTGGTTTGGGGTTAACTTTTTGGCAGGGAAAGTTTGAGGATGCCGAAGATACCTGGCTCCGTTGGTGTGACGAAGCCGGCACGATCTTGTCCACCGGTGATGAACGCGCTGAACAGGCGCAGCAACAGGCTGAACAAGCGCAGCAACAGGCTGAAGTAGAACGCCAACGTGCGCAAGCGGCTGAACAGAGTAGCCGGCAAGCGCAACAGCAAGTTGCACTCCTGGTTGCCCAATTGCGGGCGCTCGGTGTTGATCCACAACTACCTGCCGACACAGAGGAAAATAGATGATGAAAGTTATTCAAGTCGGGATCGGTGGCATGGGCAATGCCTGGTTGCGCGCCGTGCAGGCTTCGCCCGAAGTAGAATATGCCGGTTTTGTGGAAGTGAGCGACAAAGTCGCCGCGGAACAAGTGGCCCAATATGGGCTGGATGGCAGCCGCATTTACAAGTCGCTGGGGGCGGCCCTTGACGCCGTCCAAGCTGATGGGATTATCAACGTGACGCCGCCGCAATTTCACAAGATGATCTCGATTGAAGCCTTGGAACGGGGGGTGCCTGTTCTCTCCGAAAAGCCGCTGGCCGATACACGGCAGAGCGCGCAGGAAATTGTTGACGCGGCCAACCGCACCGGTGTCCTGCACATGGTGACGCAGAACTACCGTTACAAACCACCGTTGCAAACGCTGAAGCAGGCGCTTGATTCTGGGGTGGCCGGCGAAATCGGCGCGGCCCATGTGGAGTTCTTCAAAGGCCCCCATTTTGGCGGCTTCCGTGAAGAGATGGCCTACCCGCTGATCATCGACATGAGCATCCACCACTTTGACCTCATGCGTTTCCTGCTGGGCAGCGACCCGATCGCCCTTTTTGGCCGCAGTTGGAACCCCAGTTGGAGCTGGTTTAAGGGCGATGCTTCCGCCTCCGTCACCCTCGATTTTGCCAATGGCGTCACGGTTTCCTATGATGGCTCATGGTGTTCGCAGGGCCGCGAGACCGACTGGAATGCCAACTGGCGCTTCGAGTGTAGCAAAGGCGTCGTGGCAATGGTCAACAGCCAGGTCTACACCCAGTTGACCGGCGCAGAGGCTGTGCTGGTGGAAACTGTGGCGATGGAACGGACTGATCAGGCCTATCTGCTCCACGAATTTTACGCGGCGGTCATGCAGGGCCAGCAGGCAGTAACCACCTGCCAGGACAATATCAGGTCATTGGGAATCGTCTTTGATGTGGTACAATCGTTTGAAACGGGGCAGGTTGTGCGGGCGGGGTAAATTGATGGGGAATAAACCACGCATTGTTTATTTTGAAAAAGAAGATATTTTACATTTGGTCATTACCGATGAAGACGAAAGCAACAGTCTAGAGCTTGCGCCAAATATAACGGCTGAATTGAATGAGCAAAATGAGTTAATTGGTGTCGAAATTCTGAATGCCAGCTCTTTCTTGCGTGATATGGTGCTCGAATCGGTGCAAGCAAAAATGGCACAAGTGTTGGCTATCGCTGGGTAATGGATACTTGGTCATGGCCTAGGATATGAACAGAGGTATGCTGATGGCTTTTGAAACACCGGTGGTTAATGGGTTTACCCCAGCGGAGGTAGAATCAATGCTAGGGGTACTCGCAGCCAATCGTGATCTTGCCGGCAATTTGCTCAATCTCGCCATATCGCCGGCTGATCTCCCACCCATTCATCACCTTGTCACGGAAGATGATACCCCCGTGGATAATATTTACTCCGAAAAGCAGCAACGTCTGTTAACCGAAGCCCTTTACACCTCATGGCAAGGACCAGGCGAAGGGCGACCATTTGTGGCATTTGCGAATGTCGGCCTCTATAGCTCGGTCCATAGCCAACCACTCGTGCCTGATGTGATGCTGAGCCTGGATGTAACGTTACCCGATGATATCTGGGAAAAGCGTCATCGCACCTATATGATCTGGGAATATGCCAAGCCGCCCGAAGTCGTCATCGAGATCGTTTCGAATAAAATCGGTGGTGAAGATGTCACAAAGTTGCAACGTTATGCCCAAATTGGGGTTGCCTACTATGTGATTCTTGATCCAGAACAGCACCTGGGTGAGAAAACGTTGCGCGTTTATGAATTGCGCCATACAACCTATCACGAGATGGCAAAACAAGGAGCAGATCGCTTCTGGCTACCCGGTGTTGAACTTGGTTTAATGCTTTGGAAAGGGCCTTTCGAAGATTGGTCGGCTACTTGGTTGCGCTGGTGTGATCAAAGCAGGAATTTGCTCTTGACGGGCCAGGAAGTAGCCCTGCGGGAGCGCCAACGGGCGGATCGACTTGCTGCACAGTTGCGGGCATTGGGGATTGAGCCTGAGGAAAGTTGATCTTGATTAAAAGATTGTCACTACCTCGCTATCACCAGATATGCCACTAATTAAGCGGATCGGCCCCTATGAATTTCGGTTTTACAGTCGTGGCGAAGCGCAAGAACCGCCGCATATTCATGTAAAACGGGGTCGTCTAGAAGCAAAGTTTTGGCTTGATCCTGTTGTGCGTTTAGCATCTGCTGGTCGCTTTCGTCCGCATGAGTTGACCGCAATTGCGCGTTTAGTTGAAGAAGATAAGCAGGTGTTTTTAGATGAGTGGAATGAGTACTTTAGCTAAATTATACCTAGGGAATGAACCAATAAAGGTTACTGTTCGAGATGAACAGCTTGTTGTAATACTGGCCGATGGCAATCAGATTGAACTCCCGCTGCACCTGGTTGGCCAGCTTGCCGCCCAAACTTCATTACCCGAAGATGCCGAAATCCTTATTCTACGGAAGCCGCCACAAATTGATCACCTTCATGTCACCGACAGCGTGCTTAACGTCTACCTGACTGATGGTCGCTTACTGGCCTGCCCGTTGGTCTGGTTTCCGCGTTTGATGCATGGCACGGCGGTAGAACGTAATACCTACGAATTGTCTGGGAATCATGATGTGATTCACTGGCCGGCACTGGATGAGGATATTGAGTTGCGTCGGTTGTTTCAGGGTGGCAAAAGTATTGAAAGTGAACGATCATTGCAGCGTTGGTTGCTTTCGCGCAAGGCAAGCGAAACACCTGCGTTGGCCATGGTCTAGAATTATGGGTAAGAATAAGGTTGATATTACGGTTACAAAATTATTGCTGATATTGATGAACAAGAGCGAATCATCTTACAATTAGCTGCTGGTGCAATTGAACGAGCTATACTGAGCTGCGCCATAAAGTAACATTTTATACACGAGTAAAAATGTTACTATGTGCTGCGGCGGAGTATACATGGTTGGATTGGTTGCGCGAACATGTGGTGAGGATATCTTGAATGGCATGTATAACATACTTGCTTACTAGATACGGTATCAAAACTGTAGGCGAAATTGTCGCTTCTGTTACAGAAGGAGATGGAAACGATACCGCCTTTGTGTACAGCTATCAGTATTTTGACCGGAGGGGATACGTCCATTTTGCTAGCGATCGGTCTGTGTATGATCCGCTTTGGATTGCCCACGCATTTGACACAGGCGAAATTCAGTTCGATTGGCACGATCTAGAGAAACTGCACCAATTTGGCGCACCGGTCACAATCTATTATTGGCATTTATTCCCTTCAATCCATACAATAACCTATCTCGGCAACAAAGAGTAGCATACTTACTCCCCCTCATAAAAAATAATGCAAAAAGGAGTCACCATAATGCCAAGACCCGTAACCCTCTTTACCGGCCAGTGGGCCGACCTGCCCCTGACTACCCTCGCCGAAAAAGTCAGCGCCTGGGGCTTTGACGGCCTCGAACTCGCCTGTTGGGGCGACCACTTTGATGTGGCGCAGGCGCTCTCCGACGATGGCTATGTGCGCGCCAAGCGCGATCTGCTGGAAGCGCATGGCCTCGGCTGCTGGGCGATCAGCAATCACCTCGTCGGCCAGTGTGTCTGTGACCCGATTGACGAGCGCCACAGCCGCATTCTCTCGCCCCGCCTCTATGGTGACGGCGACCCGGAAGGGGTACGTCAACGCTGCGCCCAGGAGATGATCGACACCGGTAAGGCAGCCAAGCTCTTTGGCGTCAATGTCGTTAACGGCTTCACCGGCAGCAGCGTGTGGGCTAAGCTCTACTTCTTCCCGCCGACCAACCAGGCCGATATTGACAAGGGCTATGCAGATTTCGCCCAACGCTGGACGCCGATCCTCGATTCCTACCAAGCCGACGGCATCAAGTTTGGTCTGGAAGTACACCCAACCGAGATCGCCTACGACATTATCACCTTCCAACGCGCGATTGATGCGGTCAACGGTCACCCGGCCTTTGGTGCCAACTTTGACCCCAGCCACCTGATCCACCAATTTGTTGACCCGGCCATGTTCATCCGCGAATTTGGCGACCGCATCTTCCACGCCCACATCAAGGATTCACGCATCCAACTGACCGGCCGCAACAGCATCCTTTCCTCGCACCTTGACTTTGGCGACTACCGCCGCGGGTGGGACTTTGTCTCCCCTGGCCACGGCGATGTGAAGTGGGACCCAATCATCCGCGCCCTCAACAGTGTCGGTTACCAAGGCCCGCTCTCGATTGAGTGGGAAGACAGCGGCATGGATCGCGAATTTGGTGCCCAAGAAGCGCTGGCCGTCGTCCGCAAGAATGATTTCAACCCATCGAATGTGGCCTTTGACGCCGCGTTTGCAGAATAAGACGTAAAACGTGAAAACGTAAAACGTGAAAACGTAAGAACGGCAGCGTCATCGACAAATTTTTTACGTTTCAAATATTTACGTTTTACGTTTCACGCATCACTAACCAGAGGAGAAACAGATAATGGCTGAAGGTTCCGGTTTCACTTCCATGGCCGCCGCGGCGACTGAGGGCGATGCGCCTGAGGTAGGCGTCGGCATGTTGGGTTATGCCTTTATGGGCAAGGCGCACAGTAACGCCATGCTCAAAATTCCCCATATGATGTATCCGCCCCCTGCCATCCCGAAACTGGTGGGTATTGCTGGGCGCAATGAGGCGGCGGTGAAGGAAGCGGCCAAGCGCTTTGGTTATGCCAATTATTACACCGACTGGCGCAAGATGCTAGAGAATGATGCGATCCAGCTTTTCGATAACGGCGGTCCCAACGATGCCCATGCCGAACCGTCGATCGTGGCGGCGCAGGCGGGCAAACATGTCCTTTGCGAAAAGCCACTGGGGCGTACCGCTGAAGAATCCAAGGAAATGTGGGATGCGGTGGCCAAGACGGGCGTCAAACACATGGTCGCCTTTAACTACCGTTTTGTGCCGGCGATCCGCCAGATCCGCAAACTGGTGGATAGTGGCGCGCTGGGGCAGATCTATCACTTTCGCGCCCAATATCTGCAAGAGTGGATCATGCCCCATTACAACCTGCCGATGATCTGGCGCTTGCAGAAGAGCCAGGCTGGCAGCGGCGCATTGGGTGATCTCGGCGCACACATTATCGACCTGGGTCGCTATCTGGTCGGTGAGATCAGCAGTGTCAGCGCACTGACCAAGACCTTTATCAAGGAACGGCCGTGGGGTGATGGCACCATGGGCACCGTCGATGTCGATGATGCCTTTGTCGCCGCGGTTGAATTCCAAAATGGTGCGATTGGCACACTCGAAGCAACGCGCTTTGCTGGTGGCCGCAAGAATGGCAACCGCCTTGAGATCAACGCTGAAAAAGGCTCGATCTCCTTCAACCTGGAGCGCATGAATGAGTTGGAAGTCTATTGGGTGGGCGAAGAGCCCAAGGAGACCCAAGGCTTCAAGAATGTGCTGGTCTCCGAGCCGTTCCATCCCTGGTGGGAAAATTGGTGGCCACAGGGGCACATGATCGGCTGGGAACACACCTTTGTCCACGAGATCACCCATCTGCTTGACTGCATTGTTAACGACAAGCCAGTTGCCCCTATCGGTGCTGACTTTGAAGATGGCTACCGCTGTGCCGTCGTCTGCGATGCCATTGTCGAATCAGCCACGAATCGTCGTCAGGTGGATTGCAAGTATTAGGCGTGGTAAATCAGTAGAAGGGTAAATCGGTCAAGAAATGCGAACCGGGCTACTAATCTACTGATTTACTAATCTACCGATTTACTGATCTACTCGCATAAAGATGATCACCCTATGCAAACAGTACTGCGGAGGAGGGATGCATAGGGTGGTCATTGCTTGGATAGGTGTGCGCCTGCGTTCGAGATTATGTCTCTTGCTGCTTAGCTGCTAGTTGCTGTTCGCGGCTTGTGCGTACGCCAAGCTCCCCTCATCGACAGCGTCGTCGTCACCGCAGTCGACGGCGACGCTGTCAACCTCTTTTGTGCCCACGGCACGTAATCCGTGCTACCCAATTTCGAATAACTGAAGACTTTCTGTAACTTGCAGAATTGTTCACTTTGTGATATTATCATGGTTGCACGATTTCTGACGGTGTTGGTTGGCAGTGCTTGACCTATCAATGCAAAAAGTTTTTACTTGCAGTTTGATTGGGATGCGCTTCAGGCTGATTCGCAAGGAACGTAGAACTTGCTAGCATGACCGGGCAAAGTGGGGTTTCCCCACTTTTCTTGTTGTATGGGGAATTGATCCCCGCATTAGCGTCTCCGTGGCCGCAGGGATCAAGCTTAAAATAGCGCAACAGTAAGTGGTATACTGCGGTTGAGCATGGATCGGGCACAGCCACATCTATGCCAGAACAAAGTATCAAGAGGAGTGCAAAGGAAGTTATGTCAAAAGCTTTGATCGCCGGCATCAACCAAGTTGCTACCGATAAAGGTCTCGACCGTGAGGTGATCTTTTCGGCTATTGAGGCGGCATTGGTTTCCGCCTATAAACGCAACTACGGTTCGGTGGCCAATGTCTCTTCCGAGGTCGATCGCGTAACGGGGGATATGCGTATCTTTGCTGAGCGCGAAGTTGTGGAAGATGTGTTCAATGCGCGCACTGAGATTACGGAAAAAGACGCGCGCAAAGTGCAGCCGACCGCCAAACTAGGGGATGTGATCCGGGTGGAGACCAGCCCCGATGATTTTGGGCGCATTGCGGCCCAAACGGCCAAGCAAGTAATCTTACAGCGCATTCGTGAGGCGGAGCGCGATAATGTTTACGAGAATTTCTCGCACCAGGTGGGTGAAATTGTGCGTGCCCAGGTCCGCAGCATTGACGCCCAGTCGGGCGCGGCGAGTGTTTTGCTTGATGAAAAACACGAAGTGCTAATGATGCGTGAAGAGCAGATTGCCAGTGAACGATTACGGCGTGGCGACTTTGTCAAGGTCTATGTAGTCGACGTACACAAGAGCAATCGTGGCCCGGTGATTAAGTTGAGCCGTACCCATCGTAATCTTTTGCGCCGGCTGATGGAACAGGAAATTCCCGAAGTGCGCGATGGCATTGTCGAGATCAAAGCGATTGCCCGTGAACCCGGTGCCCGCAGCAAATCGGCCGTTGTGGCAACAGTGCCCGGTGTTGATCCCGTCGGCAGTTGTGTGGGCATGCGTGGGTTGCGCATTCAAAATATTGTGAATGAACTGGCCGGTGAAAAGATCGATGTGGTCGAATGGAATGCTGATCCGGCCACCTATATTTCAAACTCACTCAGTCCTGCGAAAGTCAATAATGTTATTCTGGACGAGAAGAGTTCGATCAAGACGGCCATTGTCGTGGTCCCTGATCGCCAGTTAAGTCTGGCGATTGGCAAAGAAGGCCAGAATGCGCGCTTGGCGGCCAAACTCACTGGCTGGCGGATTGATATTAAGAGTGAGACCGAAGCCAAAGCTGAAGGTATTGATCAGTTGGTCTTTGAGCGGGCCAAACAGGAAGTCATGGGCAAATCCGATGATATCCTCACCATGGCCGAACGGATTTTGCGCAATGATCCGAAACCGACGACGGCCCATGACCGGCTGTGGGAAGTGGCGCAGTCAATGAATAATGAAGGGCTGGTCGCACCCGAAGCGCCGCTTGGTCAAACGCTGGAAGATGCCTTGAGCCGATTCAGCCAACCAAGCCCCTCATCAACCGAATTGCCCAGTGAATTGCCGGATGTTGGCAACTTACCCAGCGAAGCGACTGGTGGCCGAACGCTAGAAGATGCCTGGTCTGCTGCGCTAGCCGCCGCTGGTGAACAGCTCCGCCAAGTCCCCGAGGTAGAAACATTTACCGCCGAGGAGGAGGAAGAAGAAGCTGCGCCGATTGAAGTGGCCGCGCCGGTTGCGCCCCCAGTCGAATTGCCGACTGAGGCTGGACCGCCTGCCCTGAGTGACGAAGTGACTCGCCCAGACGAATTGCCGCAGGTGATTACCGCTGACATGTTGCGAGCGCGCATGGCGCAGCGCAAAAAAGAGAGCTTCGTGGATGAAGACTTTGAGGTGCCTGCTGAACTCTTAGTTGGCATTGATGAGGAAGACGAAGACTGGGACAGCGAAGGTGCGGCGGTCAAGAAGACCAAAACGAAAAAGAGTGTACCCGCTAAGCTGCCTGAAAAACGTGCCAAGAAAAAGAAGCGCCGTCCCAATCCTGGTGATGAAGATGATTTTGGCGGTTACTTTTAACGAGTGATAGAATTTACAGAGTGCCTGCTGGGTGGCACTCTGTAAGTGTTAATGATTAAGTAGGTGTGGTGTTGTTATGCAAAAACAACAAGCTGCCCGTAAAAAACATGTGCCGCAACGCACCTGTATCGGTTGTCGTCAAGTAGCAGGTAAACGTGGCTTAATTCGGCTGGTGCGTACTGCGCAGGGGATTGAAGTGGATCCCACTGGTAAGCGGGCCGGGCGTGGTGCTTATATCCATGCTAGCCGTGCCTGTTGGGAAGTCGTTTTGCAAGGCAACCGGATTGGTCAGGCGCTGCGTATGGGGCTCAACGCTGCAAATCGGGCCGCTCTTGTTGCTTTTGTCGCAACGCTGCCGGCTGATGACCCAGTTGACGACTCGGTTAATAACAAAGTCGAAGCTGAGACCGTGGCAGTGGTTTAGCTGGGGATTCGTATCAGCTGCGGCTGTAATGATACGAGTGGTTGCTATCAGGTAACAAGCAAAAATATGACATGATCGCAGCGTCAAGTATAAGTGCTACGTTGGCACTACCCGTCGGTATCACCCGGACTGCCAACGATAAATGGTGAAATGTAAGTTTTAAATGTTGATATCTGAAAAGATAAGTAGTATAACTATATTAGTAATAAAAAACTGTGGTCATTTAATGCCTAAGATTTAAGTAATTCCGATCAGATCTTACGTTTTTAAATTATACAGCTTATAGTAGTAGCGTTTGTTTGTCAGTAAAAGTAGCTAAACAGCGCTTGCTCTAAAATGCGTATTGAACTAAAGTTTAAGCGCGCTAAGTATGAATAGAGCAACGAATAGATCGAATAACAATTGGATGATGCACATGATTCGGCAAACACTGGCAGTAGAATACGGTCATGGCGACGCATAATCGCTGCGCCAACAGAGGCAAGGTTGGCTTACACAGTTGTTGGAAAGGCCGAGTGATAGTGCGAAGGCAGGGCATGGAGGCCACCATGAACGGTGACGAATGATGCTCGATTGAGGTAGCAATTCCCATTTCGAGTTTTTCTTCTCCTGTTCCTGCTTCGTCACTTATCCTCGTTTTCCTCAACTGCTGGCGCAACCTTCTCTTGGCTTACCTACGCCCTAATTGACGAGTCGTTGCTGATCTGCGCCTTTGTGCGCGATCTGCTCGATTTGTCTGTACGCATTCCAGTGTATAAGCGCAAATTCCATCTGTACAAAGTGCAGATAGCTGTTGATTTGCGCCTTTGTGAATCGTGCTGTGCATTACATTTGTCATCGGGCTCTTTATTTACGGCTGATGAGCAATTGTAGAAAATAGGGGGATCGGCAAATATGGCAACACAAAGTAAATCGCCAGCCAGTAACCAGCAGTCCAGACCAAAACAAGGTGCCCCAAAACAGGGTGGTGGTGGTGGTAGGCCCGAACAACGCAACAATAACCAATCGCGTCCGCAAAATGGCCCGACCAATGGCCGGAATAATGGGAAGCCGGGTGGTGGCGGCGGTGGTCGCCCCGGTGGTGGTGGCGGTGGCGGTGGCCGCCCCGGTGGTGGTGGCGGCGGTGGCCGACCAGGCGGTGGTGGTGGCGGTGGTCGCTCCGGTGGTGGCGGTGGCCAGCAACAAGGTAACCGGCCACAGAATGCACCCAAGAGTGCACAACTAGTAAAAAAAGAATTGCCCACATCGATTGAGGTGGGTGAATTTATTACGGTGCGTGATCTCGCCCATTTGATGGAACGTAGCCCAATTGACCTGATCAAGGTCTTGATGCAATATGGCATTATGGCCCCCATCACCCATAATCTTGATCACGATACGGCGGTCATTCTGGGCGAAGAGCTGAGTGTGCGCGTGACCTGGTCGGAGCAGGAAAAGCCGGCCGAAGAAGAAGTGCCTGTTGTCGAACCAGAACCATTGGCGCGCAGCAAACGTTCACATATCCAGCGTGTAGTGCAAGAGAGCAAAGACGAAGATCTGACCATTCGCCCACCAGTGGTGGCTGTGCTTGGTCACGTCGATCATGGCAAAACAACGCTGCTTGATCGCATTCGGCATACCGATGTCGCCAGTGGCGAGGCCGGTGGCATTACGCAACACACCGGTGCTTACCAGGTAACAGTGGGCGATCGTAAGATCACCTTCCTGGATACCCCAGGCCACGAAGCTTTTACCTCTATGCGTGCTCGTGGCGCGCAGGTAACTGATATTGTGGTGCTCGTCGTTGCGGCTGATGATGGGGTGATGCCGCAAACGAAGGAAGCGATCAGTCATGCGCAGGCGGCTGGCGTCAACATCATTGTGGCGATGAACAAGATCGACAAGGCCAATGCCAACCCGCAGCGGGTGATGGAAGAGCTCTCTCAGCAAGGGTTGCAGCCGGAAGAGTGGGGTGGCGAAACCATTATCGTGCCGCTGAGCGCACTCAATGGGCAGGGCATTGATGCGCTCTTGGATAACATCCTGGTCGTCGCCGAGGTGGAAGAATATCGGGCGAATACCAAGGGGCGCTGTGTCGGTACCGTGGTCGAATCCGAGTTGGATAAATTCCGCGGTGTCACGGCAACCTTGCTGGTCCAGAATGGTACGCTGAACCATGGCGATACGATCATTGTCGGCAACACCTGGGGCCGGATCAAAGCAATGTTTGATTCAGATGGCAAGGCGCTCAAACAGGCCGGTCCCAGCACCCCAGTCGTTGTCCTCGGCATCCAAGAAGTGCCCGGTGCCGGTGTACATTTTGAAGTGATGAAGAATGAGCGCGAAGCCCGGCGCATTGCTGAGGAGCGGGCCGCGGTTGCGGTTGCCGCTTCCCGGTCGCCTGTGCGCCCGCAGATGTCATTGGAAGATCTCTTTGCCCGCTTAGAAGGCAAAGAGACCAAGGTCCTCAATCTGATCGTCCGTGCGGATATGCAGGGGACATTGGAACCAGTACTCAACAGTTTGAACGAGTTGGGTGATGAGGAAGTCAACATCAAGATTTTGCAAGCCACCATCGGTGACATTTCAGAATCTGATGTGATGTTGGCAGAAGCCAGCGACGCGATCATCGTCGGTTTTAGTGTGAATGTCGATCGCGCCGCTCAATCACGGGCTGAACAGTCGGGCATTGAGATTCGCCACTATGATATCATCTACAAGATGATTGAAGATGTGAGCGATGCGCTCAAGGGCATGTTGGATCCCGTCTATGAAGACAAGACCATTGGCCACGTCCAAGTGTTGCAACTCTTTAAGTTGCGCCGTGGCATGATTGCCGGCTGTACTGTAACCGATGGCATTGTCAAACGTAATGCGCTGACCCGTGTGCTGCGCAATGGCCAAATGCTCTTTGAAGGCATGCGCATGGATACCCTGCGTCGCTTTACGGAAGATGTCAGCGAAGTGCGCACTGGCTTTGAATGTGGGATTAAACTATCCGCTCACGATGAGGAACTCCAAGAAGGGGACATCATCGAGATCTACGAGAAGCAGCGAGTGCGATAGTTTTTGTAGGGTGGTTAGTTAGTTTGTTTGTTCGCCGACAACCAACTAACTATCACTTCCTCATCAAATTCTGTTCAACTGTTGATGCGTCGTTGTATCAATGGCATGGCTGACTAGGCAGAACAGGAGTAAATCTTATGTCTACAATTCGCCAAGAACGTGTGACTGAGTTGCTCTTTGAAGAACTCAGCATTATGGTCGCCAATGAGCTTGATGATCCCAAATTGAGTCTGGTTTCGGTGATCAGTGTGCAAGTTAGCCGTGACCTGCGCAACGCTAAAGTCTTTGTCAACCATCAAGATGAAGAGACGACGCGGCGAGAGGTGCTCAAAGGGTTAGCCCGGGCGACGCCCTACTTGCGCGGCCAATTGGCTGTGCGTTGTGGTCTACGGATGGTGCCCGAGCTGAACTTCTACTACGATGACACCCCGGAAAAAGCGGCGCGTGTTGACGAATTGCTCCGGCAGATTGCACATGAGCGTGAGCAAACGCCGGCTGAAATTGCTGCTCAACAAACAGCTTCATCCTCTGACTGAGCAACTCCACCTGAACCAGTCGTCTGCTCGATCAAAGTAGACGACTGGTTTGTTTGTTGTCTATACCCTTAGGTTAGGAAATTTACCACTATGGCAATTGATCTGGCGCTCCTTCAAGCCCTGCGCCAACACCAGCGTATCCTCTGTGTCAGCCATGTCAATCCTGATGGTGATGCCTATGGGAGCCTGCTTGGGATGGGCTGGATCTTGAAGGGACTGGGCAAAACTCCCCAGTTGGCCATGCATGATCGGACCCCGGCTATGTTTCGCTATCTGCCTGGGATCGAAGAGATTACCTATGTTGGCGCGGTACGCAATGACTATGACCTGATCATCTCATTGGATGCCTCCAGTATCGATCGGCTTGGTGATATCTATCGCGAAGCTAATCATAGCCAGATCCCATTGCTGGTCATCGACCATCACATTACCAACACCAATTTTGGGCAGATTAACTGGGTCGATCCCTCCTGTGCCGCCACCTGCCAGATGCTCGTCTACCTGGCTGATGCGCTGGGATTAGGGCTAGAAGGCGCGCTGGCTGAATGTCTGCTGACTGGCCTGGTGACCGATACACTCTGTTTTCGCACCAGCAACACAACCCCGCTGGTCATGGAAGCGGCCATGCGCCTGATGCAGGGCGGGGCCAATCTACCCCAAATTGTTGCCCATACATTAAACCGGCGCGATTTCAGTATCTTTCGCCTGTGGGGGCTGGTGCTCTCGACAGTGCAACTGGATGAAGGGATCATTTGGACGGCGATTACGCGTGAGCAGATGCAGCAAGCGGGGATCAACAAAGATGATGGCCAGCTGAGTAGCATGTTGATCACTGCCGTTGAGGCCGATATTAGTGCAACCTTTACTGAAAAAGTGGACGAAAAGGGTCAGACAGCGGTAGAATGTAGCTTCCGCGCCAAGCCGGGCTTTGATGTTGGTTCGCTGGCCTTTCAGCTAGGGGGCGGTGGTCACCCGCCAGCCAGCGGTTGCACCCTGCCCGGTAAGTTGGCCGAGGTCACCAAGCAGGTGGTTGGTGCGTTAAAGGACGCCCATCGCACCCAGTTGGCTGCGAAAGCTGTCGGCTAGTCCGCTGTATTAATCATTATCAGTTAATTGTTCTCCCTTAATTATTAACCAGGAGTACCAACACCGCGTGCCTCGTCGTGAAAGTCATCTACATGGCCTGTTGATTGTCGACAAACCGGGGCTACCCCAGGTCACCGCTACCCTTGCTGCTCCGATGGCCGCTGTTGACAGCCAAGTCGCCCCAATCCTGGCGTCCCCACCCCGTCTTTATACCAGCCACGATATTGTCCAAATTGTGCGCCGCTGGAGTGGTCAACGGCGGATTGGTCATACCGGTACCCTCGATCCTATGGCCAGTGGGCTGCTTGTCCTCTGTTTGGGCCAGGCGACGCGTCTGGTCGAATATTATCAGGGTCACGATAAAGTGTATTATGCCGAGGTGACACTTGGGCGCGCTACGGCGACTTATGATAAGATGGGTGAGGTTGTGGCCGAAGCTACGGTCCCGTTGCTAACCGTGGCGGCAATCGAAGAAAGCTTAGCGGGTTTCCGTGGGGCGATCATGCAACAGCCGCCGATCTATTCCGCGCTCAAGCAGGATGGGGAAAGTCTACATTATAAAGCGCGGCGCGGCGAAGTGGTAGAAGTAACGGCACGACCGGTGACCATCTACGCGCTAGATCTGGTCGATTTTAGGGAGCCGGATCGCATTATTTTGCGGGTACATTGTTCTGCCGGCACCTATATTCGCAGTCTTGCCCACGACTTGGGGCAGGCCCTTGGTACCTATGGCCATCTATCGCTGCTTCGGCGTGAAGTGGCTGGGACCTTTACATTGGCAGTCGCGCATGAACTGAGCGCCCTTGAGGCGGCAGCACAAGCCGGAACCATAACCGACTATCTGTTGCCGGTGGGTTATGGTCTTACCTTGCCCGACCTCGTCTTAGATCCGGCCGCAGCCCTACGCTTAGGCCAGGGGCAGAAGGTGTGGTTGCCGGCGGTGGGTGAGCAATCGCTCGTTACCGCCCGCGATGGTGACGGCCACTGTTTAGGGATTTTGCGCGCCCTTGATGCACCGTACAACGATCAGCCTCAAGGGGATGCGCTCTGGAAAGCTGAAAAATGGTTTGCCTCCGGCGAATAAGGAAATATGGCTGAAGACTTTATGGTGACGTTTGCCAATCTGGCGGCGGTAAAGCTGGCTGGACCATCCTATATTACGATTGGCAATTTTGATGGCCTCCATCGTGGTCATCGGGCCTTGTTGCACCAACTCCAAACATTGGCTGATGCCGCCGTCACGAATGGTCGCCTGGGCGAGCGCCCGCAAACGGGGATCGTCACCTTCGATCCCCATCCGCTTGCCGTTCTCCGCCCCCAAGTGCCCCATTTCTTATTGACCACCCCGGCGGAGCGGCTTGCCCTGGCCGCCACTGAAGGGCTTGACTTCGGCGTAATTCAGCCCTTTTCCCATGCGCTGGCCGCATTGGATGCACGCGCATTTCTGCAGTTGCTCAAGACGCATCTCAACCTGGCTGGTCTGGTCGTGGGGCCTGATTTTGCGTTAGGGCGTGGTCGTGAGGGCAATCTAGCGCTGTTACGCACATTGGGGGCTGAGTTAGATTATACGCTGCATGTGATTGAGCCGATTGACTGGCAGGGTCTCAGCGTGCGCAGTAGTGAGATTCGGCTGGCCTTGCAGGAAGGTAACGTGGCATTGGCCGCGAATCTATTGGGCCGCGCGTACACCGCGGATGGTGAAGTGGTCACTGGTGATCAGCGTGGCCGACAGATCGGAATTCCGACGGCCAATGTACAGGTCCCAGTGAACAAGTTACTGCCGGCCAATGGGGTCTATGCAACACGTAGTACAGTGCTGATCGATGGGGTGGCACAAAGTTTTCCCAGCGTTACCAATCTTGGGGTGCGGCCAACGGTTGATGGCGTGCACCGGCGACTTGAAACCCATCTGCTCGATTTCCCGCCGGTTGGGCATAGTGGCGATCTCTATGGGCAACCGTTCCAGCTTGCTTTTGTTGCGCATCTGCGCCCGGAGCAGCGCTTTAGTGGCCTTGATGCCCTGGTGGCACAAATCCACGCGGATATTGCCCAAGCGCGCGATTTGTTTGCCCTTTCCCCCGCCGTTTAATCTGGTGGGGCGTGATCACACGTTTGCCTGCTCGGCAAAGCATAGCCGACACAACGTGTGATCATGCTCATGTGAATGTGATTCGTGGTGAAATAATGGTTTGTCTATCCTGGAAGCGCTCCTATTTAGCGCTTGTCGTATTGCTTTTGCTCTCCTGTACTGTCACCCCACCGCCGCCGCCCCCGCCCGCTTTGCCGCCAGCCTTGACCTTGCCCCAACCGCTGGCAACGGCTGGCCCTGCGATTCCCTTCCGCGATCCAAATCTACGTGGTGATGTGCAACTGACGATCGAGCCCTTTACCGATCTGGCGCAACTACAACAATGTCTGGCCCTGGGACAAACGGTCTATGCCGTTACCTTGCAGAATACCAATGTGCGGATGGCACCGGCCTTAAATGCCTGCCGTGCTGGTCGGATTCCCCGTGGTACGCTAGTGCAGGTAACCGGGATTGTGACAACCACTAGCGATCTACAAGTTGCTGTCCAGCCGCTTACAGCAACGCTGGCGACAATCCAAACTCCCGCTGCCACGGCTAAGCTGACCACCACCTTGACCGGAACGCTGGCTGTGCTCACCTCAACGCTGGGGGTGACAAGCAGCGCGAGTAACGCGATTATAAGCAGTGCGGCCGCCACCAATGTCAGCACGACGACCCGTGCCAGCGACACGGTAACTGCTGCGGCCACCTTGCCGATCACGTTTCCGACGACAAGCCCTGTGCCGGTTGCGGACAGCACGTCACTGCCGGCTGATGCCCCTGGCTATGCAGAAGATATCCAGCCGCTCTTTGTCCGGACTTGTATTGCCTGTCACAGTGGGGTTGTGCAACAACTCAACCTGCAGGTGACCTCGTATGAAGGCTTGTTACGCGGTAGCCTGCGCGGCCCGGTCGTAGTGCCGGGTGATGCGGAGAACTCGGTGCTCTGGCAGATGATCAGCAGTGGCCAGATGCCCTTGATTGGCCAACTGACCCTTTCGGAAAAAGCGGCGGTGCGCCGTTGGATTGATGCTGGTGCATTGCCCCAGCGCCCGTCTGCCACCAATCTTGCCGGTGCTGCGTCTGATCGCACCACGGCTCCCGGTGCCCCAAATCGTGTTGATCGTCCCGATGCGGAGCCGGTGGAAGCGAGCGCCCCCGTCTGGTTGACGGTTGCCGAAGAGAGTATCGATCCCGTCCCTGATAGTTGTGCTGCCCCGCCGGCCAACCCACAACAGGTTGTCAGCGCGGACCTGATCCTGCCCATTAGCTGTGGGGTCGAACCGCGTGCGGCCCAGTTGCAAACCCTGCTGCGGGCCTTAGCAATCTTGCCCGCGACCGACACCGCAGCGGCTGTGCCGGCAAATGCGCCTGATGCTGCCGCCGTGGCCTCTGTGTCCGAACCGCTTGCGGTTGCGCCTGATATCGAAGTGGTGGCCCCGGTTGTGGCGGCCGCCCCACGCACCGCCGCCTCCCCGATTGGTTTACAAGCTGCGGCCCTCGGTTTAGCCGCGCCCACCGACGGTGATGGCTGGCTGACCGCGCGCGGCGGTTTTTGTGTCGATCAACATTTGGCGCAGAATGAGCGGGGCATTACCGCCCTGGCCTTTGCGCCGGACGGACGGCTCTTTATGGCGCTTGACACACGCATTGATGGGCAGCCTGACACCAACATCCTTTATGATGCCTTTCACCCCAGCCGCTCGATTGCGATCTATGACCCCAATTCGCGTTATACGCCCCAAGAGATTCTCGTCGAGTCAACGCGGATCACCGGCTTGGCCTATGCCAATGGCGCCATCTTTGTCAGCCGTGCCGGGGAAGTGGGCTGGTTGCCGGATGGCGGTAGCTATCGCCCACTGGCCGGCGGTTTTGCCGTCAACAGTCAACTTTTCCACGCCAACAATGGGATTGTCATCTCTGGTGGGTATGTCTATGTCTCCGCCGGTGGGGTGCGCGATGGTTATTCCGACGGCCCCATCGAAGGCATTGGTGAAGCCGGCGCACAAGATGTCGTCTCCGGTGGCAACCGTTTTGCGGCCCGTCTGTTGCGCGCCCCCTTGGATCGGCTGATCAATGAGTTTTCGATCAACGTTTTTGAAACGGCCGCACGTGGGTTGCGTAATCCCTACGGCGTTGCGGTTGATCCGAGTGGGCGCATCTGGTTTACGGATAATGGCGCGACCAATGTGCCGGAAAATGTTAGCGCCGGCGATGAGGTCAACGCCTTTGATCCAGGGGCCACACCGCCCGGTACGCCAGAAGATGCCACCCCCTATTACGGTTTTCCCTTGGCGCTGACCAGCCCGCAAAGTTGGTATACAGGGCCAGTGGTTGATCTCTTCAACACCTCAGCGCCGACCAGCCTCACCTGGGCTTATGGGACGATCTTCTTTGGTCAGTATGGGCGCAATCCTGGGCTCTATCGACTGGGGCGTAGCGCCAGCGGTGAAATGATTGCTGAGCGGGTGATGTTGGTCTGGCCGTTACTGGCAACGGCGACGGCCCCCGATGGCGCCCTCTGGATTGGGACGGGGAGTGGTGGTCTATACCGCATGACGCCAGGCTGTTGAGCGCAGTTTCGCGATTTTGGTTCGTTTTATGATTAAAAGGGCTTACACGGCAGCGCCGTGTAAGCCCTTTTACAAAGATCGTATACTGGCGAGCGTAATTAAGTAACATTTTTGAAGGTCTGAAAGTTGAGAGCGAATAAGGTTTGTAAGGGTTGTTTGTAAGTCGTCTGGGACTGGTCGAGACAGGCTTGAATGGCGGC